>NZ_PIPM01000021.1 GCF_003987175.1 Aliidiomarina sanyensis
AGCTCGCAACATGGGCCGAAACAGCGCTTCCTGAGGGGTTAGCTGTACTAGCTTTGCCCACAGGGCATCGTCGTCGCTTAAGAACGACCAACGCACTTGAGCGCGTGAATAAAGAAATTAAACGCCGCACTCGCGTTGCAACTTTATTTCCAAATGAGGCCTCTTGCCTCAGATTAGTAACAGCGGTGATTATGGAGATATCGGACGAATGGAGCTCTGGTAAAAAGTACCTGACCATGGATGGAGCTGAATAGGTGGAGTCAGAGGGTAAACTTGAAATTACAGACGAATTGTTGCTTTATCCCTCCAGAGCGCAGTGGCAATTCTGGTTCATAGAGTGAGATCGCATTCGGCACTTTTTCTAAATAACTTCTACCGTAGTTAAAGCGTAACTTGTCTCCATCAGCTTCAAGCCGACCAGCCACAACAGGCTCTGTAGCCTTTGGTAACCAAACCCATACGTAAGCTTCTTTATAGAGCTTCTTAGAAGTCATCTATAACGTCCTTTTTCATCTTACGCGCACTTTTGGGTAGCAGCGCGAGTTTTTCTTCAATTTGCTTTACATGCTTGGTTAGTCGGCTGGGTTCGGCTTCAAATAAAGTGACACCAACGATTCTAGCAACTTCAAATGTTGCACCGATTTCGCATTTAGCATCGGCCTTTTCAATACGAGACAACATGCCTCTGGAGATACCAGCACGATCGGCCACCTCCTGAGCACTCATTTTTTTCTCTAGTCTTGCAGCACGAATGAGCCTCGCTAACAAAGTTAACGCTTCTTCAGTGTAACGGGAGTAACTTCTCACCACAGATTTAGGCATTGTGTTTTATATATAAACCATATTAATCATTTATGTTCTATGTATAGAGCATTTTTCATGATCTGTCAAAAATGGAAATAACTGCAAGAGTATCGGTATCAAGTTACCTAAAGGCTGAAAGCCATTTATGGTCTAGTTTGTTGGATAAATAATAAGTGAGAATAGAACTATTAGTGAGCTCGCGGGTTTCGCATCGCACGAATACAAGTTTGACCAAATTCTTCAAGTCCGGCAGCACTGCAGGGATTTAGGCCGCTCATGCAAAGAGGCTTCGGCTTATTCACGGTAAGCTTAATGCAACTTCCGGCGTCAGCCGGAAAACTTGAAGCCCCGTGCTGAACGGCAAATCTGGTATTAGTCCGGAAATGGCAATTAGGCTTTCTATCGCTGTTAGCAGCTCAGCGCCGCTGCCCATGCAAGAAACACCACTCGTCTTGTTGGCGCACAGGCTTGAACTCGATCGCATCGGCATATGCAGCCATTACGGCTCCCGCTTGTCGTGCCAAAATCCCGGACATCGCTAAATAGCCGCCCGGTTTGAGGTAGCTTAGGATAGCAGGGGCAAGTTCTTGCAGCGGACCGGCCAAAATATTGGCCACCACGACATCCACCTGAGTGACGGGAGCCTGCTCGGGGAGATACACATCAAACTGCTCAGAAACACCATTTAAGACCGCGTTGTCACGCGTTGCAATCAGCGCTTGCTGGTCAATATCGGTGCCCAAACAATGCACGGCACCACGTTTAAGTGCCGCGATTCCTAAAATGCCCGATCCACAACCAAAATCGACGACGTGCTTACCACTCAGATCGTGCTCTGCGATCCACTGCAAACACATGGATGTCGTGGGGTGGGTACCTGTTCCAAAGGCCATCCCTGGATCTAACAAGATGTTGGTCGCACTTGGGTTCGGTGCTTCATGCCATGAGGGAACAATCCATAAGTCATGACCAAAATCGATGGGCTTGAAGTTGTCCATCCATTCCCGTTCCCAATCTTTGTCTTCTAATTGGTCGGTTTTATATTGCAGGGGCTTAGGCAAGAAGCTGACTTTCTTGAGGTTGTTCAAGATAGGCGTCATGTTGGTTTCGGCTGGGTAGAGACCGGTGACTTGGGTGAGTGCCCACAACTGAATTTCACCGGGCGGTGGCTCAAAAATGGGTGCATCTTTCGCGTCGCGGTAGGTTACTGCTTGCGCACCGTTTGCCATAAGGATGTCCCCCAGCGGACGTGCATAATCTTCTTTTGTGATGAGGGTCAGTTGAATCCAAGCCATGATGTTTTGTCTACCGTACCTGCGTAAGAAAAATAAGCACTGAAATAAAAAAGCTCAGGCGAGGCCTGAGCTTTTGTTTGCAGATTTGCTGCCGTTGCACATTATGTGCAGTGGCGCAAAGCAAAGGAATCCCGTGCGTCAGTGGCATGATCATACCACAGCCTCACTTAACTCATCCCGAGCTTTTTCTCCAAGTAGTGGATGTTGGTTCCACCGTGCTGGAAGTTTTCATCTGCCATAATGTCCTTTTGCAAGGGCACATTGGTCTTGATGCCTTCGATAATGAGCTCGTTCAGCGCGTTGCGCATACGTGCAATTGCGACATCACGGTTTTCACCGTAGGTGATGAGCTTGCCAATCATGGAGTCATAGTTGGGTGGTACACGATACTCGGTGTAGATATGCGAATCCCAACGTACGCCCATGCCACCGGGTGGGTGGAAGCGGTTGATTGGGCCCGGAGACGGGATAAACGTCTTCGGATCTTCGGCATTAATCCGACACTCAATGGCGTGTCCACGGATCACGATGTCTTCTTGGCTGATAGACAAAGGACGGCCTGCGGCGATGCGCAACTGCTCTTTGACCAAATCGATGCCGGTGACCATTTCCGTCACTGGGTGCTCTACTTGAATCCGGGTGTTCATTTCAATGAAATAGAACTCGCCATTTTCGTAGAGGAACTCGAAGGTTCCTGCACCACGGTAACCAATTTCCACACAGGCCCGTGCACAGCGCTCACCGATGCTCTTACGCATTTCTTGCGTGATACCCGGCGCAGGCGCTTCTTCCACGACTTTCTGGTGACGACGTTGCATGGAGCAGTCGCGCTCACCTAAGTGAATGGCGTTGCCTTGACCGTCGGCTAAGACCTGAATCTCAATGTGGCGCGGGTTCTCGAGGAATTTCTCCATGTACACCACGGGATTACCGAACGCTGAACGGGCTTCGCTTTGGGTCGCTTGAATCGACTTCAGTAAGTCTTTTTCTTCGCGAACCACCCGCATACCGCGACCACCACCACCGCCGGCAGCTTTAATGATGACCGGATAACCAATGCGTTTGGCAATTTTTTTGTTTTTATCGTCATCATCATCGAGTGGACCGCCAGAACCCGGTACACAGGGAACGCCGGCTTTCTTCATGGCGTTGATTGCTGAGACTTTGTCACCCATGATGCGGATCACTTCCGGCGTCGGGCCGACAAAGATAAAGCCAGAATTCTCAACCTGCTCGGCAAAGTCAGCGTTTTCCGCTAAAAAGCCGTAGCCTGGATGGATTGCAGCAGAGTCGGTGACTTCTGCGGCGCTGATGATGCGTGGAATATTCAAATAACTCTCAGTTGCAGACGGTGGACCGATACAAATCGATTCGTCTGCAAGCAAGACATGTTTGAGGTTTTTGTCGACCGTCGAGTGCACTGCGACCGTTTTGATGCCGAGCTCTTTACAGGCTCGCAAAATTCGCAGGGCAATTTCACCACGGTTCGCAATGACTACTTTATCTAGCATAACAAGTGCCTTTTGTTGCGTGCGCGTGGTTTACTCGATGATGAACAAAGGTTGGTCAAACTCAACAGGTGCTTCGTTGTCGACCAAAATTTGCTTCACGACACCGGCGACGTCTGCTTCGATGTGGTTCATCATTTTCATTGCTTCGACGATACACAGCGTGTCACCTACGTTCACCCGTTGGCCAACCGTGACAAATGCTTTTGAACCCGGCGCTGGTGATTCGTAGAAAGTCCCAACCATTGGTGACTTCACAACATGGCCAGAAACCTCTTCTGCTGCGGGAGCTGCAGGAGCCGCTGGTGCAGCCGCTGATGGTGCAGGGGCTGCTGGTACTGCTTGTGGCGCAGGCATTTGTACATGCGCCATTTGCGGATAGGCGGGTGCCGGCGAGTGACGGCTAATCCGAACTGACTCTTCACCTTCGGTGATTTCGAGTTCTGCAATTCCAGACTCTTCGAGTAATTCGATAAGCTTTTTGATTTTCCGAATATCCATGAGCTGAATAACCTTTTCTAATGTTTATGTTTGAATTTCTTACGATGCTTTCTTTAAATGTGCCATCGCTGCTTGAAGAGCGTACACGTATCCTTGTGCACCGAGACCGCAAATTACTGCCTGAGCGCAGTCTGAAAAATAGGAGTGTCGCCTGAACGGCTCCCGCGCATGCACGTTCGACAGGTGGACTTCAATAAACGGAATATTGACGGCCAAAATGGCGTCACGAAGTGCCACACTGGTGTGCGTAAAAGCTGCGGGGTTGATAATGATGAAATCGGCGGCATTGCGGGCAGCATGAATGGCCTCGATCAAGGCATGCTCGGCGTTGCTTTGGATAAAATCCAAAGTGGCGCCAAGTTGGCTCGCCTCCGTGCGCAGCATTGATTCGATATCCTGAAGGGTCATCGTTCCATACACTTCTGGTTCACGTGTGCCCAGTAAGTTTAGGTTCGGCCCGTTAATTACTAAAATCTGTTTTATATCTGCCATCGTGCCGGTATCTGCTGCGAAGTTGAAGTTATCGGATGCTTATATTAAAAGGACCCGAAACTTTCAACAAGGTTCGGGTCATTATAAGTATTAATTTCAGTTTCGCAGCAAAATACTGGTCTTATCAGCGAAAATCGGCGCAGTTATTCTCGATTCATGATGGCTTCGAGATGCGCTTCGAATCGCTCCGCGTTGA
Source organism: Aliidiomarina sanyensis (assembly GCF_003987175.1). Lineage (GTDB taxonomy): Bacteria > Pseudomonadota > Gammaproteobacteria > Enterobacterales > Alteromonadaceae > Aliidiomarina > Aliidiomarina sanyensis. The sequence goes on from NZ_PIPM01000021.1 coordinate 4,797, forward strand.
GAAAGCCTGTCACACGCCACTCGGTTAGTTCGGTGCCATGGCGGTCAAAGAATAATACCGTGGGCAAGCCAAGCACTTGATAGGTGGACAGTAACTCGGTATTGGTCGCATTGATTGCCGTGACATCCGCTTGCAGTACGCGGAAGTTTTCCAAACGGGCTTGAACGTCTGGATCCGCGAAGGTGTAGCGCTCCAGCTCCAGGCAGGCGACACACCAATCGGCATACAAATCCAACATCACCCATTGATTGTCTTCGCTCGCTTGGGCGACTTCCGCCAGCACATCGTTCAACGACTCGACGTGGATGAACTCGAGTTTACGTTCGGCGAAACTTCCATCGACATAAGGAAGCTGCCATTTCACGCCGGTTGCGGCCAATGAGATGAGAATAACAGCACTGACCGCACGTCCTGCTGTGCCCAATTGCTTCCAAAGCTCGCGCAGGAGCAGCAAGGCGCTACCAATAAAGAATAGAATCCATAACCAGCCAGCAACCGTGTAATGTAACAGACGCTCCACTAAGAAAAGCGCAACGGCCAGCATCAGGATACCAAACAGGATCTTCACGGTATTCATCCATTGCCCGCTCTTAGGCAGCAATTTGCCACCGGACATCCCGATCAGGATGAGTGGCAAGCCCATGCCAATGCTCAGGGCATAGAGGACAAAGCCACCCACCATTACATCACCGGATTGAGCAATAAAGAGCAGGGCACCACTGAGTGGTGCGGTGGTGCAAGGTGAGGCAATCATTCCCGACAAAGCGCCCATCGCAAATACGCCCGGATAAGCGCCACCTTTCTGCCGCGAGCTAATTTCAGTTAGTTTTTGTTTCAAGCCCGACGGTAGGTCAACCTGAATGACCCCAAACATGGCAAGCGCAAAGAGAATGAAGAGTGCTGCTAGGGTTCCAAGCAACGCAGGGTGTTGCAGGTACGCTTGATACTGCATGCCCGCAAGCGCAACGAGAATACCGAGCAACGTGTAAGTAATTGCCATCCCTTGCACATAGACAAAAGACAGCATGAACCCACGACCCACACTCAGCTTCTGACCACCCCGCTGTTGGTTGATAATAATCCCGGAGATAATCGGGTACATCGGAAACACGCACGGGGTAAAGGCAAGACCGAGACCGAGGAGCAAGAAAATGCCGGCGGTGAGCCACAGACGATCTGGCTGCAATAAGCTAAACACGCCAGTTTGAGGGGCTTCCGTGGTAGCTGAGAAGTCTTGCAGTTGATACCCACCTGCTTCCCCGCCTTCGGCGGCGGAGAGAAACACTTGGACAATTTCAGGCGCATAGCACAGGCCTGCATCGGCACAGCCTTGATAGCGCACATTGAGAACATCTCCGGTTGCTACGGTTGCTAAATCGACCGTGAGGGTTACGTAGTCACGATAAATGATGGAGTCCCCAAAGAACTCATCATTGTGTTCGATACCTTCCGGCAGAGGGTGTAATTTGGCGACCAGATGCTCGGGTGTTAGACCAAAGCGGTGTTGGTATAAATAGTAACCCTCAGTAATCTCAAAATTGAGGTACAGACGATCGCCGTCTTGATGATATGAAAATGGGAACGCTTGCTGAACCGGAAGAAATTGCCCTTCCACATTCGAAAAAAATGAGGGCTGTGCTTGAACATTGCCCACACTGACCCAGGCCCCAAGCGCCATGATGAATGAGAGGAGCATGAGACTGAGCTGTTTTTTGCAAAGAGAAACAACGCGCACGTTTAACAACCTTACTTCTGTGCAGTGACCGAATTGACCCACTGAATGTAATCCGGCAGTCCTTGTTCCACAGGGACTGCAATAATTTCAGGCGTGTCGTACGGATGCGCCTGGGCAAGCCATTTTTCCAGCGCGGGGTAACGCGCGGAGGATGTCTTGATGATCATCAGAACTTCAGGTTCCTGCTCGATTTTACCTTGCCATTCGTATACGGACTCAATTCCAGCCTGGATGTTCACACAGGCAGCGTATTTTTTCTCAACCAGATCGGCTGCGAGTTGTCGTGCCGTATTGATATCCGGCGTGGTACAAAAGACCATCAGCACAGGAAACCTCCAACATGTCTGTATTCATTGCGCATCGCACCTTGAAATCTCCTCTATGATGCCCCATGTCCAGAAGATAACCAAGATAGGATGATTTATGTTCCCAGTTTTATTGCTTCTTTTTATTGTGGTCCCACTGCTGGAAATTATGGTCTTGATTCAAGTGGGGTCCGTAATCGGTGGTCTCAACACGGTGTTGTTGTTGATCGTCACCGCTGTAATTGGTGCTTCGCTGGTGAAGAGTCAAGGGATTCGCGCGTGGGCTACAGCTCAGCAGCGGATGGCGATGGGTGAAATGCCCGGGCAGCAGCTAGCTGAGGGGATGATTATCTTTATGGCCGGCTTGATGTTCGTCACCCCTGGCTTTCTAACCGATATCCTGGCGTTGGTCTTGGTAACGCCTGGCTTCCGTCAGGCCTTCGCCCGCAAGCTTATGCAGCGGATGCAGGTCCAGACGATGCACGGTGGTTTCCATATGCATGGTTCGTTTGGTCAGCGTCCCGGCCAAGATCCGTTTGCTGGGCGACGTCAGCCAGGCAAAACTCAGGATGACGATGGTGACATTATCGAGGGTGAATATACCGAGCGGGACGATTCCCGCAAGCGACTCGATAAAGACGAGCCAAATTCGTAAAAAAAATTTTTGGGGACCCCCTTGGAAATACAGGAGCAGCCCCCATTTGCTTTACACAGCAACGATTGACTTGCCGCAAGGCAGGGAAACAACAAATTCGATTTTATCCGGGGCGGCAACGCCCCACTTTAAAACCCAAACAATTAGTCATTGAGTAGGAGTAACTCGAATGAAACTTCGTCCATTACATGATCGTGTGATTGTTAAGCGCGCTGAAGCGGAGAGCAAATCACCGGGCGGTATCGTACTGACAGGCTCTGCGGCAGAAAAATCAACGCGGGGAGAGGTCGTCGCCGTGGGCAACGGTCGTATTTTGGACAATGGCGATGTGAAGCCATTGGATGTCAAAGTCGGCGATGTCGTGTTGTTCAATGATGGTTATGGTGTGAAGTCAGAGAAGATCGACGGTGAAGAGTACCTGATTATGAGTGAATCAGACATTTTGGCGATTGTTGAGTAAGCCAAAAAGAACCCTTTTTGATTCTTCTGACCCGAATAGAGATTTGAAATAAGGAATAACGAACATGGCAGCGAAAGAAGTAAAGTTTGGTAACAGCGCCCGTCAAAAAATGCTGAAAGGTGTAAACGTTCTAGCAGACGCGGTGAAAGTCACTTTGGGTCCTAAAGGACGCAACGTAGTTTTGGAAAAATCATTTGGTGCACCAACCATCACCAAAGATGGTGTGAGCGTCGCGAAGGAGATCGAGCTGGAAGATAAGTTCGAAAATATGGGCGCACAGATGGTTAAGGAAGTGGCGTCAAAGGCGAACGACGAAGCGGGCGACGGCACAACCACTGCAACGGTTCTAGCGCAATCTATCGTGACCGAAGGCCTCAAAGCGGTCGCAGCAGGTATGAACCCGATGGATCTGAAGCGCGGCATCGACAAAGCGGTCGTTGCAGCGGTTGCTGAACTGAAGAACATCTCTCAGCCGTGCGCAGACAGTAAAGCAATTGCGCAAGTAGGTACTATCTCTGCGAACTCCGATAGCACCATCGGTGAAATCATTGCCAAAGCCATGGACAAGGTTGGCAAAGAAGGCGTGATCACCGTGGAAGAAGGCCAAGGCCTTGAAGATGAGCTTGAAGTGGTTGAAGGCATGCAGTTTGACCGTGGCTACTTGTCACCTTACTTCATCAACAACCAAGAAACTGGCCAAGTAGAGCTGGACAACCCGCTGATTCTTTTGGTCGACAAGAAAATCAGCAACATCCGTGAACTTTTGCCAGTACTGGAAGGTTCTGCGAAGTCAGGCAAGCCTTTGCTTCTCATTGCAGAAGACGTCGAAGGTGAAGCGCTGGCCACCTTGGTGGTGAATAACATGCGTGGCATCGTGAAAGTTGCTGCGGTGAAAGCACCTGGCTTCGGTGATCGTCGCAAAGCCATGCTGCAAGATATCGCTGTCTTAACCGGTGGTACTGTGATTTCAGAAGAAATCGGTATGGAGCTGGAGAAGGCGACTTTGGATCATCTGGGTAGTGCAAAGCGGGTTGTCATCAGCAAAGACAATACCACGGTTGTTGACGGTGCGGGCGACAGCAAAGCGATTGAAGGTCGCGTAAACCAGATCCGTCAGCAGATGGAAGATACTTCTTCAGACTATGACCGCGAGAAGCTGCAAGAGCGTTTAGCGAAGTTGGCTGGCGGTGTTGCGGTTATTAAAGTAGGCGCGGCAACTGAAGTTGAAATGAAAGAGAAGAAAGACCGGGTCACTGACGCTCTGCACGCGACTCGCGCCGCAGTAGAAGAAGGTGTGGTTCCTGGTGGTGGTGTTGCGCTAGTACGCGCAGCGAGCAAGTTAGCTGATTTGCGCGGCGATAACGAAGACCAGAACGTGGGTATTCGTTTGGCACTCCGTGCAATGGAATCGCCATTGCGTCAAATCGCCGCGAACGCTGGCGCTGAAGGTTCAGTTGTAGCGAATAACGTGAAAGCAGGCGAAGGTAACTATGGTTACAACGCGGGCAACGATACCTACGGTGACATGCTGGAAATGGGTATTTTGGACCCAACGAAAGTCACCCGCTCTGCACTGCAGTTCGCTGGCTCAATCGCTGGCCTGATGATCACCACCGAAGCCATGGTTGCGGAACTTCCAAAAGACGACGCACCAGCCATGCCTGGCGGTGACATGGGCATGGGCGGCATGATGTAATTTAAGACTCCACAAGGAATCTTTATAAAGGGCAGGCCTTCGGGTTCTGCCCTTTTTCTTTAGCCTGCCTTTGACAATTCTTTACCATTTTGTAGGGTGCATCCACTTGTTGGTTATTTGCGTAAACGCTATATAAATAGATGAAACAAATGGTCTCAGAGGAGGCATTACCATGAAAACTGCCATTGTAAGTGTGATCACGGGATTGCTATTTTCAATGAGCGTGAGTGCGGCGACCGTCAATGTGACGTGGGAAAATCCGGAGAAGTATCGGGATATTCGTTCTGCTGATCAGCATCAAGGTCGGTTCCAAGAGAATCTTTTTGCGGCCTTTGAGCGCAAGTTTACTGATTTAGCCTCAGGCCTGCCTGAGGATTTCACGCTTGATATCACCGTGACCGATGTGGATCTTGCGGGAAATGTTGAAACTCATAGTCTTAGAGGGCAGCCACAAGAAGTTCGTATTATTCGCCCCGGGTTTTATCCCCGCATGCGCTTTAGCTACACGTTAAGCGATGCCGAGGGCACTATTGTACAGACGGGTGACGAAAATCTTCGCGGTCGTGATATGCCTGGTGAAGGTCGTCTCGATGCGCAAGCGCGCCGGCGTGGCGTGGAAATGATTGAATACGAGGGAGCCATGCTGGAACGCTGGTTCAGCACCACCTTTGATGAGGATGAAATTCAGGAGCGCTACAGCGCACGCCAGAATTAAATCTTTGATCGCACCCTAAAACGCCGGCATGAAGCCGGCGTTTTTTATAGCTTCCGCTACCGCAATGGGGTTTTACTCGCTTCGCCGGGAAGCTCGCGTACCAGTTTTGGCACCAGAAAGCCCGGCAACTCCTTGAGCATCTGCTGATGAAGCGCTACCGCGCTTTGATCATCAACAGCAAAGTGAGCCGCACCCTGAACCGGATCAAGTTGGTGTAAATAGTACGGCAACACGCCAATGCGGAAAGTTGCCTCCTGCAATGCGACCTGTTCAGCGAGTGAATCGTTGATCCCTTTGAGTAAAACGCTTTGGTTTAATAGCTGCACCCCAGCGCGGCGCAGGGCAGATAAACGCGTGTTGAGAGCGGCAGATGCTTCGTTCGCATGATTCATATGCAGCACCAAAATGACAGGGACAGGGAGCTCAGAGCATAGCTCGATGAACTCTGGTGTGATCCGCTGAGGAATGACGACAGGTAAGCGGGAATGAATCCTCAGTCGGCGAATGTGCGGAATGGCAGCAAATGCTTGCAGCGCCTCAGTGAGATGTCGATCGCTCGCCATCAGTGGATCGCCACCGCTTAAAATGACTTCATGGATAGCTGGATTTGCGCGAACATAAGCGACCATATCAGCCAGCGCTGCTTTCGTAAGATGGTGCTCATCATAGGGAAAGTGACGGCGAAAGCAGTAACGGCAGTTGACAGCGCATCCACCGCGAAAAATTACGAGCACACGACTCGCGTATTTATGAAGTAAGCCGGGCATTGGCGTGTAAGCTGCTTCGTCGAGCGGGTCGGTTGAGAAGCCCTCATGTGAAACAAACTCTTTTTGATCGGTAAAGACCTGCCGCAACAACGGATCATCAGGATTTCCTTTTTCCATGAGTGCGGCAAAGGCGCGCGGAACACGCAATGGAAACAACGTTCGTGCAGCCTGATGTGCTTCGGCCCAGGACTTCGGGAGTTCGAGATAGTCTGCCAAGACTTCGGGTGCGGTGAAAGCTTGTGCAAGCTCCCGCTGCCAAGAAGGCTGAATGTCTGTTACAGACTGAGGTGCGTTCGAGTGCGTCAGAACTTTACTCCGAAATTGTCGAGAAAATGAGTTTCAGTGCCTTGTTGCGCGTATTTTACCTGAAATAAAATAGAGTTTGGTTTATTATTAGGCCGTTTTTGAATCAAGCTTTCAAACAAGCGAATCAAGTTACGAGGGGCGCATGGCCAATTACAGCACAAACGAATTTAAGCAAGGTTTGAAAATCATGCAGGACGGCGAGCCATGTGTGATTTTGGAAAACGAGATGGTGAAACCTGGGAAAGGTCAGGCGTTTAACCGTGTTCGTATCCGTAAGTTACTTTCTGGCAAAGTGGTCGAGAAAACGTTTAAGTCGGGTGACAGTGTAGAAGGTGCCGATGTTGTTGATGTCGAGCTCGCTTACCTGTACTCGGATGGTGAGTTCTGGCATTTCATGAACAATGAAACCTTTGAGCAGATCGCCGCCGACGACGCTGCAGTCGGAGAAAATGTGAAATGGTTGGTAGAGCAAAACGTGTGTACGCTGACGCTTTGGAATGGAAAACCAATTAACGTGACACCACCGAACTTTGTGGAGCTGGAAATCGTTGAGACGGATCCAGGTCTCAAAGGTGATACCGCAGGAACCGGTGGTAAACCTGCCACGTTGAGCACAGGGGCTGTTGTTCGCGTGCCATTGTTTGTGCAGATCGGTGAAGTCATCAAAGTAGACACCCGCTCTGGCGAATACGTTTCACGCGTGAAGTAAGTCATTGATGTCTTTCACAGATTGGCGTCCAACAGCGTCGTGGGAGACATTAAAAATCCGCGCGGATATGCTCAAGCGTATCCGCGCTTTTTTTGCTGACAGGAATGTCCTCGAGGTTGAAACGCCGCTGCTCGCGCATGCTGGTGTAACCGATTTGCATTTGCATAATGCGACGACGCGTTTGCAAGGTCCCGGACTGCCAAAGCCAACCACATTTTACCTACAAACTTCACCTGAGTATGCCATGAAGCGGCTCCTCGCTGCTGGCAGTGGCGCAATTTTCCAGATTGGAAAAGTGGTACGTGATGACGAAATTAGTCGTCGCCACAATCCCGAATTTACGCTACTTGAATGGTATCGGCCGGGATTCACCGATGATGACCTCATCGCGGAGACGGATCGTTTGCTTCAGGTATTGCTCGGCACAGCACCCGCTGACGTGTTGACTTACCAAGCTGTATTTTTGCAGGTTCTCGACGCAGATCCGCTTACACCTGAAGGGATTGCGATGATCCGTCGGGAGCTCGAGACCCGCGGTTATGGCGATGCACTTGCTACAGAGGAAGAGCCTGATGTGGTACTGCAGTTGGCGATGAGCGTACTGGTGGAGCCTGCAATCGGCCAGACCAAACCCTGTGTGGTAAAAAATTTTCCTGCCTCACAAGCAGCGCTCGCGCGGATCCACAAAGATGACTCACGGGTGGCTCACCGATTTGAAGTTTTTTATCAAGGGCTTGAGCTGGCGAATGGTTTTTGGGAGCTAACTGATGCACATCAACAGCGTGCTCGATTTGAACGCGATAATGCACAGCGGATCGCTCGGGGACTGGCACCTCAACCGATAGACGAGCGCTTCCTTTCCGCATTAGAAAGCGGCATGCCTGATTGCGCTGGGATTGCTCTAGGTTTTGACCGGTTGGTCATGCTCAAGATAGGCGCACGTTCAATTGAACAGGTGCTGACATTCCCGACGCTTCGCGCCTGATTGTTTTTTAGTCACTTTCAATTTCGCCCCGTATGTAATATTATTACACCATAAAGTCTATCGCTCATCAGGACATGTCTTCATATGCACCATAAACCACTCGATAAAGCGGGAATTATCATTGCCGTGCTCTGCGCACTGCACTGCCTGCTCGTGCCTGTGGTTCTACCCACACTTGCGCTCGTCGGACTCTCATTTTTAGGTTTTGAGATTTTCGAGCGGATTATCCTGTCGATCAGTTTGCTGGTGGGTGGTGTTGCGGTGATTATGGGTATGCGACATCACGCCAGTTGGACGCCACTTTGGTTCTTGATCTTGGGTGGTGTGATGTACTTTAACAAGAATGTTTTTGGGCATCAGGTTGAGCCGCTCCTGATATTAACGGGCGCAACTTTTATTGTTATCGCCCACACGCTTAACCTTCACTTATGTCGTGTTAAAAACCGCAATAAAGCCTGTGAACAGGTGGAAGCGGAGCAGCAAGAAGTGGAGGCGCGTCCTGCATCCTCCGCAACAAAAGAAAGCACGATCTAACCCGAGGTTTTGCGGGTTAAATAAACTCCAGCTTCAATGTGGTGCGTAAACGGGAACTGATCAAACAGGGCCGCTCGCGTCACGTCGTGCGTTTTCTTGAGGGTCGCGAGATTCTCAGCTAACGTTTCGGGATTGCAGGAGATGTAAATGATCGCATCGAACTGCGCAACCATTTCAACGGTTGCTTGATCAAGACCAGCTCGTGGAGGGTCGACAAGCACGGTTGAAAAATCATAATCGCTCAAATCAATATGCTTCAGCCGCGTTGGCAAACCATCCCCTTGAATTGCAGCGGAACACTCTTCTGCTGAAAGCCGCTCAATGGCGACATTTTCAATAGTATTCATCTGAATATTTTTCTTTGCAGACTCCACCGAGCTCCGGCTGATCTCCGTTCCGAGTACGCGACGAAAATTGGTCGCCAAGGGAAGACTAAAATTTCCATTGCCACAATATAGTTCTAACAGATCACGCTCTGGATTCTGATTGGTTGAGCGGGCCCATCCGATCATTTCACAGTTAATGGCTGCATTAGGCTGCGTAAAGCTGTTCTCAATGTGCTCAAAGTGAAAGGGCTGACCTTCAACTTCGAGAGTCTCCACCACAAAGTCACGATGCAGGACATGTTTTTGTTTGCGTGCCCGCCCAATCAAGTCGACCGTAGCGAACGCCTGCAGATGCATGCGCATTGACTCCGCTTCTGCGAGCCAAACGTCATCAAGTTGCCGATGGTACAACAGCGAAATTAGTGCTTGGTTGGTTGTTGTGGTCAAGAAATCGACTTGGAATAAACGCTGGCGCAGAACGGGGTTGTCGCGCACGTAGTTTAATACTTCTGGCATCAACCGATTAATTAGGGTGTTCCCAATCGGAAACTGATCCACCCGATATTTCTCTTTGGTTTCCGAATTAAACATCACGTAATACAAGTCATCGCCATCATGCCACACCCGAAACTCGGCGCGCATCCGGTAATGCTCCGGTGGCGAGGCGAAGACTTCGAGTTCCGGCGCTGCAAATGGTTGCAACAGATGCGTTAATCGTTCGACCTTTTCGGTGAGTTGGGCGCTGTAACGCTGAGCGATGTTGTCTGGTGACTTCATGTGTTCTCAATCAGTTGGTAAGTGGGTGCAAATCGCAGGGCCGGCATTCTACCTTTTTCAAACCTATTTCGCACTTTTGTTGGATTCAGGGGTAAACCCCTATTTTTTCCGACCGACGGTTCAGTTATTAATAGAAAAGCTTCTCAGAAAATTCACAAAATAATAACAAAAAAGCGATGAAGGTGTGCTTCGCGAAACGTGAAGAGGAGCCTCCTGATAACAACAAAGAACAAGGTATCTACTCTTATGATCAATAAAAAGCACTTTTCTCGCGCTGCACTGGCTGCCGCTGTGTCGTCAGTCTTGCTTGCGCCTACTGCACTGGCCAATGACGAAGAGCGTGTCATTGTCGCCTTCCAACCAGGAGCGAAAGCTGCGGTTCAACAAGCGGTTGAACGGGCAGGTGGTCGTACTGTGGTTGATCTTTCAAACGACAATGCAATGGCCATTATGGTGCCATCGCAAGCGCTTCAAGGATTGCAGCGTAACCCCAATGTGCTTTATGTAGAGGAAGACGTGAAGCGTGAGCTATATAGCTCTGAGTTTGAACCGAATTCGCCGTACGGAATTGTGATGGTGCAAGCCGATCAGGTCAGTGCTGCTCTCGCGGGTAACCGCAAGGTGTGCGTCATTGACTCGGGTTATGACCTCGGTCATCCTGATTTGCAGACTTCAGGTGTTGATGGTGTATTTGATTCAGGCACTGGCAACTGGTTTACCGACGAAAACGGACACGGTACGCACGTTACAGGGACCATCGCTGCGTTGCAGAACGGCCTCGGTGTTGTAGGTGTCATCCCCAATGGCCAGTTGAATATTCATGTCGTTAAAGTGTTCGGCGCAAATGGTTGGGCCTATTCCTCAAACTTGATCGCGGCTGCGGATCAGTGTGCAAATTACGGCTCGGACATCATCAACATGAGCTTAGGTGGTTCGTTCTCCAGTACTACGGAGCGAAACGCGTTTGATCGGTTAAACGATGCTGGTGTGTTGAGTATTGCTGCAGCTGGAAACGGTGGTAACAATCGCCATTCTTATCCTGCTTCTTATCCTGCGGTGATGTCCGTTGCTGCTGTCGATCGCGATGGCAACCATGCGTCATTCTCTCAGTTTAATAACCAAGTCGAGATCGCCGCACCAGGGGTGGATGTCATGTCGACTGTGCCTCGGGGCATGGGTCAACTTTCCTTGTTCAGTGCGGGCGGTTCAACTTATAGCGCAATCGCAATGGATGGTTCACCAGATGGCGATGTTTCAGGGAGCCTCGTTGATTGTGGTCTCGGTACGTCAACGTGCCAAGGCGCTCAAGGTAATGTTTGTTTGATGCAGCGTGGTCAAGTGAGCTTTGCCGATAAAGTGCTAGCTTGCCAAAACGGTGGCGGTGTTGGCGCGGTCATTTATAACAATGAATCGGGTCCATTAAATGGCACTTTGGGTAATGTCTCTGTCAACATTCCAGCGGTTGGTATTAGCCAAGCGGACGGTCAAGCAGCACTCTCAAGTGTTGGTAGCTCTGCTTCTGTAACTGTAGGTGCAAGCGATTGGGCAAGCTTCAATGGCACGTCCATGGCATCGCCTCATGTAGCAGGTGTTGCTGCACTTGTATGGAGCCATTTCACTGAGTGTACGAACGATGAAATCCGCGCAGCATTGAATGCAACAGCGGAAGATCGTGGTGCGGCAGGTCGTGATAACTATTATGGTCACGGCATCGTGAAAGCCAAAGCGGCGTATGACTACCTAACAGCAAACGGCTGTGCTGGCGGCAATAACGGCGGTGGTGATGACGATAACGGCGGCGATAACGGTGGTGGTGATGAGCCAGGTGCTTCTATCACGCTGAGCGCAACGACTTATAAAGTGCAAGGTCGTGCGCGCGCTGATCTCACGTGGTCAGGTGCTGATTCTTCATCGGTGACTATCTTCCGTAACGGGAGCTCGGTTGCGACGGTGGCGAACTCCGGCAGCTATACAGACGTAACGGATTTGCGTGGAAGTGGAACACTTACTTACCGAGTGTGTGAAGCAGGAACGCAAACGTGTTCTGATGAGATTACTGTTTCTTACTAACTCCCAACCAGTAAGAAGGTAAAAGAGAAGAGGCCAGCATCTGCTGGCCTCTTTGTATTGTACTAAATAAAGATACGATTATTCGTCATCTTGTTCTGCATGGGCGGCTCGAACCTTCAAGGTTCTCCCTTCAAACTCCTTATCATTGAGCTTGGCAAGTGCAAGGTCTGCACCGGTCGCTTCCATTTCGACAAAACCATATCCTTTCTTCCGCCCAGTCCGGCGATCTTTCACGAGGCGGACTTCGCTCACTTCACCGTAGCGTGAAAAGAGTTGACTCACTTCGTCTTCGTTGACTTTAAATGGCAGGTTTCCGACATACAGGGTCCGTGTGTCTGTGCCTTGGTTGGAGCGTTGGGTTGGACGAGGAGTGACCTGTGATTTCTTTTGTTGGAGATAAAAAGAAACAAAGGGCGTGAGTACACCACCTAAAAACGTACCGAGCGCAATTGCACTGACAACTGCGGTATCGGGTGCCTCGAGGAACAACTGGGTGATAATGGTGACGATAACTGCAATAACAGCCGCAATAACGACTTGAAGACCTGAAAATGCGCGATTCATAACTAACAATCCTTTCGCTTAAGAAAAAAGAAACGGATGCGGATACCAAAAGCATCGTTTCGTAATCTTAGCGGTTATAAAACATGCACGCAAAACCCCTTCTGTTTATTTACTGAGCGAACAGTCAAAAACTTGAGTTTTGTGGCTTGACGCGACCGGAAAAATCCATAAAATGCGCAACTCGTCTTCGGACGGACGGCAAAGCCTCAAAAACACATGTTTTCTTAATGAGATTTGACCGCTGAGCAACCACAAGCTTAGAAAAATGAAAAAACTTTTCGAAAGCGGTTGACAGAAAAAATGGGGTGTGTAGAATGCGCACCTCGCCTCGAGTGAGGCAACGTTCTTTAACAATTTATCAAGCCAAGCAATCTGTGTGGGCACTTGCGACGACAAGCATCAACCAAGCCATTAATTTGGCAACTGGTTCAGCTTAGAAAGCAGGAGCCTTACTAAAAAGTAAGACACCAGAAATTCATATGGTTGAGCCGCTTCGGCCTCTTAACTGGGGTGACGAAGCAACTTTGCA
>NZ_PIPM01000022.1 GCF_003987175.1 Aliidiomarina sanyensis
AGAAGTGAAACATGTCAGCGCCGATGGTAGTGTGGGGCCTCCCCATGTGAGAGTAGGACACCGCCAGGCATCCAAATAAAATAGCCCTTCGCGAAAGCGAGGGGCTTTTTTATTTGTTTCACATCTGTGTGTCCTACCGTAGCCAACGCACGTTCCGTAACGGCGCGTTGGGCCAGACCTTTTAATACCCCGTTATGGACCATGTGTTGGTTACATCAATGCAATGCATAAGTCTTGGTGATGTATTCAATTGTGCTCCCAACGCGGTGCGTTGGCTACATCAATTCAATGCATAAGTCTTGGTGGTGTATTTAATTACGCTCCCAACGCGGTGCGTTGGCTACGTCAAGAGAATTTGCTTTGTACGCAATTGCGTAAAAGTTGTAATTTATTAAAGAAATTCTCCCTGGTATATCGCTCGGTGTTACAATCTTTCCCATTCTATTGCTTATAATTTGCGGCTCATGGTTTCAGTTCAAGCGCTCCACAGTTTTCGTTTACCCGCTCACGCGCGAGGCGTTATCGCGGTGAACACACGCGAGGATCTCACCAAGCTTGAGATATCAGAGCCCTTTTGGATTTTGGGTGAAGGTACAAATACTATCTTTACCGAAGATTACTTGGGTACTGTGCTATCGGTCCGTTTGCGTGGGATTGTAAGAACAGAAACACCTGATGCATGGCGGCTTGAGGTCGCTGCGGGTGAAAACTGGCATGATCTCGTTGTGTTTACGCTCGCTCAAGGTATGCCAGGATTTGAAAATTTAGCGCTGATCCCCGGGAGTGTTGGAGCTGCTCCTGTGCAAAACATTGGGGCTTATGGTGTTGAGATCAGTGATTTCATCGAGCACGTCGAAGTCTTTAATTTGAAAACGAAGTCCTTCTCTACTCTAACCCCAGCGGAATGCCAGTTCGCGTATCGGGAGAGTTTTTTCAAACGACCTGAATCTGCGCATCTTTTAATTACACGAGTCACCTTTTTGCTTCCTAAAGCATGGAAGCCAGTTCTGACGTATCCAGACTTACGCTCACTTTCTCATGAAGCCACGCCTACTGAGATCATGGAACGAGTAATTGCGGTGCGCCAAGCAAAGTTACCGGATCCGGCCTTAATTCCTAACGCAGGCAGTTTTTTTAAGAACCCAGTGGTCACGATGGACCATATCCATATGTTGCAAAAAGAATATCCAGAGATACCGGTTTATCCGGTGAGTGAAACACATGGAAAGATTGCCGCTGGCTGGCTCATTGATCGCATCGGGCTGAAGGGGTTTAGTTTTGGTGGAGCTGGAGTGCATGATCGACAGGCGCTAGTCCTCGTAAACCGGAATGGCGCGACAGGTGATGATCTCTGTGGCTTGGCCCAGCACATTGTGGAAATGGTTCATTCTCGTTATGGTGTTATGCTCGAGCCGGAGGTTCGACTACTAGAAAAGGACAAGCTTTTAAATTCAAAGGAGTGGTTACACCGTGGAACGTAAGGATATCGATTCGACCTTGTTGCGCACACTAGCAGACGGTCAATTTCACTCGGGTGAAGTACTTGGTCAAGCGGTTGGTATTTCCCGTGCATCGGTGAATAAGCGAATGAAAAAGCTTGGTGAACTTGGAGTCGATGTGTTCCGCGTGACCGGCAAAGGCTATCGACTAGCGAAGCCAATCCAACTCTTGGACGGAGATGAAATCCGCGGGAACCTACCCTACGTGAGTCGAAACTTACCGTTTGAGCTTTTACATGTTATCGATTCCACCAACGATGAGTTAAAACGTTTGTTAACAAATTCGCCTGAACCCTTAGAGGCTGGTTTTAGTGTCCTTGCAGAGATGCAAACGAAGGGACGCGGACGCCGCGGACGGCCTTGGTTTTCTCCTTTCGGTACGAATCTATATCTTTCGATGTACTGGCCGCTCAAGGATGGATTAAACTCAGCCACGGGCTTGAGTGTTGCACTTGGTTTAGCACTCGCTCGTGAACTTGATCAGGCGGGCATTCAGGATGTTTCTGTTAAGTGGCCGAATGACGTCTACATCAAAGGGAAGAAAGTAGCGGGTATTCTGGTAGAGCTTGAGGGGCAAGCTATGGGCGAGGGAGACGCTATTATTGGCATGGGTATTAATCTCGCGATGCCAGAGGAATCTGCACTCATTGACCAACCTTTTACTAGTATTGAAGCAAATCTTGAGGCCCCGATGGACCGGAATCTTTGGGCTGCATTGATCATGCACCGGTGCGTGCATGCGCTCCGAGGGCACGATGTGGAGGGACTCGCGAATGTGCTGGCTACATGGCGTCGCTTTGACCATTTTTATAACCAACCGGTGCGCGTGCTATTGGGTCAACATGAGCATGTCGGTATTGGTCAGGGCATTGATGATATGGGCGCTTTTCTTGTGCAACAAGAGGATGGTTTAAAGCGCTATTTTGGGGGTGAAATTAGTGTCCGAAAACCTCGTTCTTGAATTTGGGAATACGCGCTGGAAGCTCGGGTCTGTAGACCGCGAGTATCAGGTCACCTTAGTAGGGTCGGGTCATGACCTTGCACAGCTAACCGATCTCATCCTGCATGTAGCCCCTACCTTTGTCGGAGTCGCTAGTGTTGCTCCACCCCAGACAGTACTCGATCTCCGTCATGCGCTTGCGGATTCAGGCGTTGAATTGCTTGAGGCAAGCCCCGAACAGGGCTTCGGTATAACTTTATGTTATGTCGATCCATCGCGCCTTGGCGTTGATCGGTGGTTAACTTTGCTCGCTGCAAGATACCATGGTGCCAATCAAGCGGCGCAGTCGCACGCTATTATCGATGCGGGTACAGCAGTCACATTGGATGTCCTAAACGCAAACGGACATCATCGTGGGGGTTGGATCGCACCAGGCTTCCGTTTGATGCAAGAGTCCTTGATTCAGAAAAGCACACGTTTGCGTGTGAGTGATAACGTGCCAGATGCGATTTTAGGGGAAGGAACAGAAGCCGCGATTCATCTTGGCTGCCAAGCCAGTTTGCAAGGCTTTGCTCATACTGCAATTCAATCCGCAGAGGAAGCTCTTGGAAGCCCACCAGACTGTCTTTGGTTTACAGGCGGTGACAGTGGGTTAATCAATAAAAAGGCCCTTCAAATCGCCGCAAAAACGCAAGTCATTGAAAGGCCTAATCTAGTGCTTGAAGGTTTAGCTCAATGGCTGTCCTTTAAATCACCACCACGCTCGTTTTAGGACAACCGAGATTTAAAGTCCTGATAGTTAAACTGGCGGACTAATCGGAATTCACCGTTTTCTTGCAGGATTCCGATACTCGGGTGCTCGACTCCATTGAAAAACGTTGTCTTCACCATGGTGTAGTGCATCATATCCTCGAAAATAATGCGCGTGCCCGGTTTCAATTCATGGTCGAAGCTGAATTCACCAATCACATCGCCCGCTAGGCAGCTATTGCCACCCAGACGATAGGTATGCGCCTTAACGCCTGGTAAATCCGCACCCGTGATGGTGGGACGATAGGGCATTTCTAGCACATCGGGCATGTGCGCCGTCGCCGAGATATCGAGAATCGCAATCTTTCCTTGGTTTTCCACGATGTCCACCACTTCGGTGACAAGCGGACCGGTTTGCCAAGCAACCGCAGAACCCGGCTCTAAAATGATGTCGAGATCATAGGTTTCACGCAAACGCTTCAGCTGTGCGATGAGGTGGTCAACATCGTACCCTTTGCGTGTCATTAAGTGACCGCCTCCAAGGTTTAGCCACTTCATTTTGGGAAGCCATTTGGCAAATTTCTCTTCTACAGCTGCCAAAGTTCGCTCGAGCGCGAACGAATCACATTCACACAGGTTGTGAACGTGAAATCCTTCCACGTCGGTCAAATCAACCCCTTCGAGCTGCGCCGCCGGAACACCAAGGCGTGAGCCAGGCGCTGATGGATCATAGAGTTCGGTCTCGGCTTCTTGATGCTCGGGATTAATCCGCAGCCCAATCGACGTTCCGCTTGCTTTCGCTTGGTCACGGTATTGCGCCCATTGGGTTAAGCTGTTGAAAGAAATGTGACAGCAGTGCTTCAGCAGTGCTTCCATATCATTCGGCTTGTACGCTGGGGAATAAGCATGGACCTCACCGCCAAAGGTATCTGCAGCAAGCTCAGCTTCCCAGACAGAACTTGCCGTGCAGCCTTTAAGGTACTGTTTTACGAGTGGAAAAGTGCTCCACATCGAAAAGCCTTTCAGTGCAAGAATGATGGTGGCACCACTTTCTTCTTGCACGCGTTTCATCAACTCAAGGTTTGCCTTAAGTTTAGCTTCATCCATCACATAACAGGGTGAGGGGATGGTAGCCGAAAGATACGGATTACTCATGACCACGCCTCTTAATCGTCGGCTAATGGATTTTTTTCAACATCAACGACCTGCCATGGCAAACCGTATTTGTTCAAGCGATCCATAAACGGGTCCGGATCAAACTGCTCCATATTCCACACGCCAGGTTTCATCCAGATATTCTCGAGCATAAGTGACGCGCCAATCATGGCTGGAACACCGGTGGTGTAAGAAACCGCTTGTGCGCCAACTTCCCGATTACAGGCTGCGTGGTCACAGTTGTTGTAGATAAAGATAGTTTTCTCTTTCCCATCCTTGATTCCTGTGATGTAGGTACCGATACAGGTCAGCCCTTCGTATCCTTCCGCCAGTGAGCCTGGGTTTGGCAACACAGCTTTTAAGAACTCAAGCGGTGCAATTTGTTGGCCATTGAAATCAATCGGCTGGATTGAAGTCATGCCGATGCCCTCAAGGACGCGAAGATGATTCAGATAGGCATCTCCGAAGGTCATCCAGAAGCGTGCACGCTTGATGGTTGGGAAATGCTTAACAATTGATTCTAGTTCCTCATGGAATAGCAAGTAGGAGGCGCGAACACCTACACCTGGGTAATCGAGATCTTTACGAACGCTGATTGGATCGGTCTCTTTCCACTCGCCGTCTTCCCAGTATTTACCACGCTGGGTGATTTCACGAATATTGATTTCAGGGTTAAAGTTGGTCGCGAACGCCTGACCGTGATCACCGCCATTGCAATCCACGATATCGAGGTAGTGAATCTCATCGAAGTAATGCTTTGCCGCGTACGCCGTAAACACATTGGTCACGCCTGGATCAAAGCCAGAGCCAAGGAGTGCCATGAGGCCCGCTTCTTTAAAGCGATCGTGGTAGGCCCACTGCCAGCTATACTCAAACTTCGCTTCGTCTTTTGGCTCGTAGTTTGCGGTATCCAAATAATGCACGCCGGTTGCGAGACATGCATCCATGATGGGCAGATCTTGGTATGGCAATGCTACGTTGATGACCAACGCAGGTTGTACTTTTTCAATCAGCGCAACGAGTTCATCGACGTTATCCGCATCTACTTGATAGACACCAACGACGCGATCTTTGCCCGCTTCGGCTTGCAAGCGCTCACATTTCGCTAAGGTCCGCGATGCAAGATGAATTTCATCAAAATACTCTGGGAGCATCGCACATTTTTTGACAACCACGGAGCTCACGCCACCCGCGCCAATCACTAAAACTCGAGACATAATATTCACCCCTGATTTTTAAGTGGGTTGTGGATATAAAACGGGCGCGATTGTGCCTACGCCCGTGTCTAAATGCAATCATTTGTCGATCATTTTCTGCCCAAGAAGGCTATGAGTCGTTGCTGCAAAAAAGCCCACTGATCCGCGCGGAGCTCGATGCGCATCTACGTGGGCGGTGCCGTGTAAAAATCAGTCTCTCTACGTTCGAAAAACTGAGACGTTCAATTGTTACTTCGCGGCTATATGCTGTCTTGCACACAATATTACCACTATAAACCGAGGCGAGCTTGGGTACAAACTTCACGAAGGGTTTGTTCGACATCTTTCTTACCTTTAAACCCGTATGATTTAGCGAGTTCCTGCAATGACGATGCCGTAAAGAGGGCATCATGTAGCAGTGCGTCGTGCGAATCTGGAAATGTCACAAGTTGGTAATGCGCTGCAGCAGCCAACGCGGGTTGAGCGGTCGGAAATGGAATCCATCCGGAGCAAAACGCCGCAACGATCTTCTTTAAATGTGCGAGAAGTAGTTCTTGGTCGGCAGTGGCGAGGTGCTCTGCTGGTAAGACGTAAAAAAAGCCATCGTTAGGCTGTTTGATGGCCTGAAAAGGAAGAAGCAGCATGTACCTGTGATGTAATCGCTTTATTTCTGCAACCGCGGATTGAGTGAGTGGCGCGAGCATCAGGGCAGACACAAATCCGCTTGCGGCATCGGCCTTGTGGCCAAAGCGGATTAATTGAAAATCATGTTGACGCCAAAAGCGCACCAGCTCATGACTCGCTCCAAAACTAGTGCCGAGTGCGAAGTATCCGGCAGTTTTAAAGTACTCAACGATGCGCCTTAGAAACTCACTGCCTAAACCTTTTCTTTGCTGCTCCGGCTCCACCACAATGCGCACAATTCGAGCATATGATTTTTGCATCAATAAATGTTCTTGCAAATGATACCCAAGTGACTGTCCCAGCAGGTGCCCAGGGATACGTCGCCGTCCTTGAGAAACTGCTTCGCTGAGGCTCGCGCTGAGTGGCAGTTCGAAGTTCAACCAGCATGCACAGATCAGTTCATCGTTTATGTATCCGAGAATGAGTTGCTGCTGTTTGTCCTCCAACAGCATGCGCACATCATTTGGGGAGCTTTGATAATGGGCCGCCATCAATAATGAGAACACATGAGAAAATTCATTGAGGGATAAATCAGTCGGCTTCGCGAAGCGGATGCACAATTGTTTCACCGAACCGATGAGCCGATGTGTTGTGACTTTCGACGTGGATTGGCTCGCATGTAAACAAAAGGTGGCGTTGATCAAGGATTCGAGAGGATCATGGCTATCCCACCGAATGGGTTTGCTGAGTGTGAGACGTTCGACCCGCTCATAATGCTCATTAAGTTGGTGTTTTAAACGGAGTGAAAAATGGCGACCCGCACTCTCATATCCCTCAGATGTCGATGCCAGAATGAGTCGGGGAGCGCGGTGCAAAATACCTCGAAGAATATGTGCAGGAATGCTGGCGGCCTCATCGATAATTAACCACTCGCGCTCCCGAGGTATCCACGTTTGAAGTTGATCTGGTGGAATGAAACGATAATCTTGGTCGTTTGTATGCTTGAGGAGCTGATGCGCTTGATCTTTGGATGGCGCACAAAAGGTGGCACGTATACCGTTTTCGCCCACCCAAAATCCAAGTAGAGTCGATTTCCCTCGCCCGCGAGGCGCTTCTAAGTAACCAACGCATCGTGCATGTGAAGCGCTATCGGATATGACATGAGCCTGCAAAGCACTGAGCGCTTTAAAGGCTTGTTGCTGTTCTTCGGTAAGCTGAAAAACGTCATTCTGCGTGATGGGTTGATAGGATTCGAGGAATGCTGCGAGTTCCGATTTTGTCCTTACCCGAGTGATACAAGGGTAGATTTCAGCGTACGCGAATAATCGGCGCAAGGTGTTCCCGGGTGCGATTAGATCTACATGCAACAGGAGGGCACCTCCTGCACGCAAAGTGCCGGCTAATGCTGCAAGTGCATCTGCATGCAGTCCGTCACGCATATCAAGGTAAACCAGTCCGTGTTCGGTCCCTAAGTATCTGCGAAAACTTCGGATTGCATGACTATCGAGAGCGCACACGGATGCATCGGTTGGAAGCACCGGCATGGGCAGTGTAGCATCGAGGATGACCAAGCGTCGTGTTCGAGCCACAGAGGGTAAAGTGATATCCCTGTTCA
This sequence comes from Aliidiomarina sanyensis, assembly GCF_003987175.1. Classification (GTDB taxonomy): domain Bacteria; phylum Pseudomonadota; class Gammaproteobacteria; order Enterobacterales; family Alteromonadaceae; genus Aliidiomarina; species Aliidiomarina sanyensis. The sequence goes on from NZ_PIPM01000022.1 coordinate 7,780, forward strand.
CATTGACCTTAAAAAAAGAGGCGCCAGACGGCGCCTCGTTTGACCCGCGAAAGGTCTAGAAAAACGCCATGCCGAAAAACTTTCCGAGCACCGTGTTGATAAAGACTATTGCAAGTATAACTGGAATAAAGGTGGTTAGAGAAAAACTGATATATTTCTGCAAGAACCCGCCTTGATATTTCACTGCACCTTCGTTCAATGCGGCGTGGAAGTTGGTTTTCTTCCAATGCCAGACCACAAATAAACAAATCAACAATCCATTTAATGGAAGTACCGTGTCGTAAAAGACGTCGTAAATCAGATCAAAGAATGAATGACTTGATCCACCGTAAGACACGAAGTCTGTGAAGAAATTAACCATCCCAAATGAAGCAGTCGCGATTAGGGTCAAAACCCCCATGGTCAGCGCCAATACGCCCAAAGCTTTTTGGCGCGAAATCGAATACTTCCGCACAATGGTGGCGGTTGGAACTTCAATAATTGAAACGAGCGAAGTGATTGCTGCAACAAAGACCAACAGGAAGAAAATGACCGCGACAACGCTTGCCCCCGCGTAACCAATCGTTGCGGAGAGGGCGAGGAAAATCTGTGGCAAGAATGTGAAAATCATGGCCACAGACGACTCACTAAGTTCTGCCGGGTTAGTATTTGGATTAATCGCAAAGATAGCAGGTAATACCATAAGTCCTGCGGTGAACGCGACAGCCGTGTCGGTCACCAAAACCATCTTACTCGCGCCCACCAGATTGTCTTTTTGGCGTAAGTACGAGCCGTAGGTGATTAAAATCCCCATTCCCAGAGAAAGTGAGAAGAATGCTTGAGATAGGGCACCACTGACCACGCCACCATCAATTTTGCTGAAGTCGGGAATCAAGAAAAACTGCACACCCGCCATCGCGTTATCGAGCGTTAGCACAAAGACTACGAGGGCAAGCAACATGACGAATAGAGCAGGCATCATAAGGCGAGCTGCCCGTTCAATACCATCGCGTACGCCACTTACTAGAACCATGTAGACAATAGCGGCAACCATTAACAGATAGGCAAATACGCTTCCATGGTTAATAAAAACGCCGAAGTAGGCTGGGTCCGCGATAACCGTTAGGTTGCCAAATAAGGTTTGGACCAAATAGCCAAGAATCCAAACGGTGATGACCATGTAAAACACACCGATCATGAAAGGGGTTAATACCGCTAACCACCCAGCGAATCGCCACGGACTCTTGCGACCAGCGATAGCTGTATATGCGCCATGCGGATCACTTTGGGTTTTTCGTCCAAGACCCATTTCGGCAAGCATAATAGGGAGGCAAATAAAGACGACGAAGAGGGCATAGATCAGAAGAAATGCGCCTCCACCGTTCTTCGTGGCCGCAACTGGGAATCCAACCATATTGCCGATTCCGACGGCCGACCCGGCGGCAGCTAAAATAAATCCAATGCGAGAGCTAAAGTGTTCGCGAGCCGTACTCATGCGTGCTTCCTGTTCTTGTTGTTTTCTTTTGTATCGTGATTTGCGTCATAACCACATGGCAAATCGACGGGATGCTGACTAGGCGTTATATCAGGTTTTACAGTCAAGGGGCAAACCTTACGCGCGGCTGGCTCGCCCGACCACTGGTCAGGCGCGACCAATGGGTGCTCTGTGGAGGACAATTGCCAAGGACATGTTGCTTGTGGTTAAGTGAGATTAATAAGATTGAACAAAAGGATTGGATGGGTGAGTGCGGAATCAAAACACATATCGTCGTGCGTGCGTGTCGCGGTCATCGGCGCCGGCCCGAGTGGGTTAGCCGCAGCAAAAAACGTGTTGCGCGCTGGTTTTGAAGTGGTGGTTTTCGAGAAAAATGATGGCGTGGGCGGTAACTGGGTTTTCAGAGCAAAAACCGGACACTCCAGTGTTTATGAAAATACGCACATTATTAGCTCCAAGACGTGGTCCGAATATGAAGATTTCCCGATGCCAGATCATTATCCGGACTACCCGAGCCATGACCAGTTGCGGCGCTATTTTGAATCTTATGCCGCTCACTTTGATGTGCTTTCGATAATTCGCTTTGAAACCGAAGTTCTCAACGTTCAGCCGCAACCTGAGGGAGACTTTTTAGTCCGTTGGCGTTCCTGTGGTGATGACAATGGAGCAGAATGTGAGGAACGTTTTAGTCATGTGATGGTAGCCAATGGTCATCATTGGTGCCCGCGTCACCCGGAGCTCGGTGGTGAGTTTACTGGAACCTACATGCATTCCCATGATTTTAAGGGGGTGGACGACAGCTGGCGCAACAAACGTGTTTTGGTCATTGGCGCGGGCAACTCGGCCTGTGACGTCGCTGTTGAAGCGGCGCGGGTTGCAGATGAAGTTCACTTGAGTATCCGAAGTCCGCAATGGTTTTTGCCGAAGTTTATTTTCGGTGTTCCTAGCGATGTGTTGGGAGCTAAGTTTCCACGATGGCTTCCCAAACGCTGGAAACAGCGAGCGATGACGTGGCTGCTTCGCCTGCTACAAGGCAATTACGAGCGCACGTATGGGTTACCACAACCAAAAAACTTGGTGTTGAGTCACCATCCAACGGTGAATTCTGACTTACTCGATTTTATTCGTCATGGACGGATAATACCCAAACGTGCGATTGAGCAGGTTAATCAGCGGCAGGTGAGCTTTGCCGGTGGTGATTCCTGTGAGGTTGATATCATTGTCGCTTGCACTGGTTTTCGCACGGTATTTCCGTTTCTTGACGTAGAGATTCTTGATGTCGCTGACCAAGAGCAGGTGCCGTTGTATTTAAAAATGATGCACCCGGATTACCAAGGCCTGTATTTCATTGGACTATTTCAGCCGCTCGGATGTATCTGGCCTCTGGCAGATTATCAGGCCAAGCTTGCGGTGCAAGAAATAAAGGGAGCTTATCAGCGGCCTGAGCCATTGCAGCAGGCCATTGAGCAAGAGCTGGCTAATCCACATTACGCCTTTGAAGGTGGCGCTCGACATGCAGTTGAGGTGGACTACCATCAATTTCGAGCACAGTTAAAAGCGGAATTAAAGAAAGGTGCGATTGATATTGGCGAGCCGCCCGCAGGGCGCAAAGATTATTACAAGCAGTTCGCCCGTGAATAAGAAAGCTCGACACTGGGTGAAGGGTAAAAAAAGAGCCAGCAGGGGATGCTGGCTCAAGCTCGTTGCTAGCGTACAGCAAGCCGGCAAACTTGCTGTACCTGATTAAACGCAGCGGCTCGAAAATGGGATCAAAAAAATTTATTTCCGAGTCACTTTAATAATTTTCCCATCCGATTCATCCGTTAACAGATAAAGCGCACCGGTTTCTGGATGCTCGAGAATGTAGCGAATCCGGGTGTCCAGATCGCGAAACAAGACGTCCACTTCTTGCAACGTATGCTCGTCATAGCGCATACGAACAACGCGTTTCGCGGCTAATGCAGGCACCAAGAAATCACCGTACCACTCAGAGAACATTGCTCCCTGGTATACCATCAGACCGGATGGCGCAATGGACGGTGTCCACTCAAACTCATGGCCAGTGAGTCCTGGAAGCGTCCGGTAGGGTGAAATTCGTGCTCCCGTGTAATCTGAGCCGCCAGTCACCAAGGGCCAACCATAGTTTTCGCCTGCGCGGAGCAAATTGATCTCGTCACCACCGCGGGGACCATGCTCACTCACAAAGACTTGTTGTCGTTCAGGATGCCACGCAATCCCTTGAACATTCCGATGCCCGTACGTATAGATCTCTGGCTTCGCTTTGGGATTGGAGATAAGTGGGTTATCCGTTGGTACGGTTCCATCCTTCTCGAGACGAACGACCGTCCCTAGGTGGTTCTCAAGACGCTGGGCATCTTCTCGGTAATCGAATCCATCGCCCAGGGTAAGCAGGAGCGTTGAGTCGGGTAAAAATGCAATGCGCGCCCCGTAATGGGCACTTCCTGTTTTCTCGGGTAAGGCGCGAAATATCACATGAAAATCAGTGAGCGTATCTCCATTCCAAAAGCCTTTCCCCAGACAGGTGTTGTTCGCTCGCATCGTGCCACAGGCGTAACTCAAGAAAACCGTTTGGTCTCTCGAAAAATCTGGGCTGATAGCTACTTCAAACAAACCCGCTTGACCATCGACTAGAAGATCAGAAAGGTCAGGGGTAACATCATCGAGAACAGTTCCATCATCATCCAATAACCAAAGGGTGCCACTGCGCGACGTTACGAGGGATCGGCCATCGGGTAGGAAGCTCATGGACCATGGAAATGCGATTCCATTAGCGAAAATATGGTGCTCAAACTCAATTTCTTCGGTTGGAAGTGCTGGACGTGCCATCACATCTGAGTTTACCGCAAGTGCGGTTGAAACGCTTGAAGCAAAAAAAAGTCCGGCGATTGGCCATAAGAAAGTAATCGGAGAACGCATTATGATTTAGCCTCTTCAGTCGGAACGGATCCTCGAAAACGTCGCCGCAACGCGCGACTCAACCAGGCATAGACTGCACCAGCTGCGCAGGCACTCAATACCATAAAGAGGGTTCCTGTAGTGGTTCGCGTCGCGGCAATCAGTGTGGGCATGGGGGCTAAGTTATCAATCAGTTGCAACGCAGCCCAAAATCCCACACCTGCACCCACGGCACACCATGCAATGAACTGCCGTTTTTGGAAGCGAGAAAACAAGTGAGAAATGGGGAGCGCTATCAAAAACGTTGCAGCCATAATGCCCATCAGAAGCGGAGAGAAGTTCACCAAGTCGTACCCGGTGACTTCAACGCGCGTGCTCCAATCAATCGGTGGACCAATGGTTTGCATTGCCAGTAAGTTAAATTGAGTCTGTACCACAGACCCGAGCACACCAGCTACGATGACCCCAGTAATAAAAGCGAGCGCATACGCCAGACTCTGTTTAATCACTCAAACGCCCCTTACTATAGAAATTTTCACGATGAGAATAACTTTACTACGTTAGCGAACTCTTTACATAACATCCACTATTTCGGATTAAGAACACGGTTTGCTAAGTATGGATAGGACTTCAGCGTACAGCTGTGCTTGTACGCAATTTAATTAGGCGCTAGAGTGAATTCTGTTTAGAGGTACGACCAGAAGGATAGATTCATGAGTAAGCCATACCCGCATATGCTCGAGCCACTTGATCTTGGGTTCACCCAACTCAAAAACCGTGTGTTAATGGGCTCCATGCACACTAATCTGGAGGAAGAGCGCGGAGGATTCGAAAAGCTGGCTGAATTTTACGCGCAGCGCGCTCGTGGTGGCGTCGGACTCATTGTCACCGGTGGGATCAGTCCAAATGTAAGAGGTCGGCTTGCTCCCTTCGCAAGTCAGTTGTCCAACCGTTGGCAAGTACCCAAACATCGTACCGTCACCGATGCGGTGCACGCCGCAGGCGGCAAAATTGCCATGCAAATACTTCATGCTGGTCGTTATTCATATCACCCCCTGAGTCTTGCGCCGAGTGCAATTAAAGCACCGATTACACCCTTCAAACCGAGACAGATGTCTGATCGGCAAATCAAGAAAACCATCAAACACTATGCGCGTGCCGCGAAGCTGGCGCAAAGAGCAGGCTACGATGGCGTCGAAATCATGGGCTCGGAAGGGTATTTGATTAACCAGTTCATTTGTCAGCGTACCAACAAACGAACCGATGATTGGGGCGGAAGCTTTGAAAATCGAATTCGTTTTCCCTTGGAAATTATGCGAGCAGTGCGAGCTGCTGTGGGGCCTGAGTTCATCCTGATTTACCGACTCTCAATGCTTGACCTAGTGGAAGACGGGAGCACCCTTGAAGAGGTTATTGCACTTGGCAAAGCCATTGAGGCAGCCGGTGCCACCATCATCAATACCGGTATTGGGTGGCATGAAGCACGAGTGCCCACCATTGTGACCTCTGTGCCACGTGCGGCCTTCCGTTGGATTACCGCGCGTTTGCGAGAAGAGTTGAATGTACCAGTGGTAGCAACAAATCGAATTAATACCCCAGACATTGCTGAAGAGATCCTAGCTAAGGGGGAGGCGGACATGGTCTCTATGGCACGCCCGTTCTTGGCTGATCCAGACTTTGTGGTGAAAGCACAGCAGGGTAAGGCGGACCGTATCAATACGTGCATTGCCTGTAACCAAGCCTGTCTCGATCACGTATTTGAAAATAAGCGCGCGACTTGCCTTGTGAATCCATTGGCGGCCTATGAGACGGAACTCACCATGCAGCCAGCGACGACCGTCAAAAAAGTAGCAATCGTGGGCGCCGGTCCTGCGGGTCTGTCCGCCGCATGTTTTGCCGCGGAGCGTGGTCATGAGGTGCACTTGTTTGATGCCGCTAATGACATCGGTGGACAATTTAACTATGCCAAGCAGATCCCGGGGAAAGAGGAGTTTCACGAGACCATCCGGTATTTCCGCAACCGCCTTGCGGATGCTGGTGTGCACGTTCACCTTGGAAGTCCTCAGACGGCTGAATCACTCAAATCAGGGCAATTCGATGAGGTCGTTCTTGCAACCGGTGTCGTGCCGCGTGATGTCGCAATTCCGGGAATCGATTCACCGAAAGTTCTGGGCTATTTGGATGTGTTGCGCGATCACAAAGAGGTTGGTCAGAAAGTGGCCGTGATTGGTGCTGGCGGAATTGGATTTGATGTGTCGGAGTACCTTACGACCGCCAAGTCCCCGACCCTTGAGCCTCAGACGTGGCATGCTGTGTGGGGAATCGATCAAGCCTATCAACATCGCGGTGCATTACTGGAGCAACCACTCGCAGAGCCGAGCACACGTCAAGTCTATCTGCTGCAGCGCAAAGAGAGCAAAGTTGGGGCGGGGCTTGGAAAAACCTCTGGTTGGGTTCACAGAAATACATTACGTCACAAAGGCGTCAAGATGCTCAACGGGGTAACTTATAAACAAATTACCGAGGCGGGCCTTGAGATTGAGCGTAAGGGGAAAACTGAAATCCTCGAGGTGGACCATATCATTATTTGTGCTGGCCAAGAGCCATTGCGTGCACTCCAAAGCCCACTGCAAGAGGCTGGTATTTCGGTTCATTTGATTGGCGGTGCGGATGTTGCAGCGGAACTTGATGCTAAACGGGCAATCCGCCAAGGCGCTGAGATAGCGGCTAAATTATGATGAGTTGATCACCTGCGAGGCATCCTGCGTAGAATAAACTATAGTGAAGGCACCTAAGCGAACCCTCAAGGTGCCTTTTTTATTCGAGTTCGCACAACAAGGAGTCTGTTTATGAGTGACGGCCAAACCCCAAAAGTTTTGGACGATGCAAGAAGTCGCCTCGAGTTTATTTACAAACGTCTTGATGCGTCGGCAGACGCCCAGCAGCGCTTATCCCATCCTCAGCGAGTCATTGAGGCTGCCATCCCGGTAAGGATGGACGATGGTTCCTTGCAAGTTTTCCAAGCATGGCGAGTTCAATATGACATGACACGAGGCCCAGGAAAGGGGGGGATTCGTTTTCATCCAGATGTGGACGCAGAAGAAGTAACAGCGCTGAGTTTTTGGATGGCAATCAAGTGTGCCGTTGTCAACTTACCATACGGTGGAGCGAAAGGCGGCGTGCGGGTTGACCCGAAAAAACTCTCGCGCATGGAGCTCGAACGCTTGTCTCGGGGCTATATCCGAGCCATGTACGATGTAATCGGCCCAGACACCGATATTCCTGCGCCTGATGTTAATACCAACCCAACCATCATGGGATGGATGGCAGATGAGTACTCCAATATCGCCCGCGGCCAGTATCCTGCCGTGATCACCGGTAAACCATTGGGACTTGGAGGCTCTCAGGGGCGGGTCGCGTCCACGGGTGAAGGTGCACTGCAGGTTCTTAAAATTTGGACCGATCGAAATGATTTAGATCCGAAAAAAATGACGGTCGCGGTGCAAGGATTTGGCAATGCTGGGTATTATTTTGCCTGCGCTGCAATGAATTTGGGCTTTAAAGTGGTTGCTGTCTCTGACTCAAAAGGGGCGGTTTACTCGGAAAAAGGCCTCGATATTCACGCCATTTGGAAACATAAACACAAGACAAAAGAGCTAAAGGGTATCGTCTACTCTGAAGAATCGGTAGAACAAGAAAAGAATGTAGATCACCTTGATAATGACGAACTCCTCAAACTCGATGTAGATGTTCTAGCCCTCGCAGCACTTGAAAATCAAATTACACAAGACAATGCACAAGATGTGGAAGCTAAACTGCTGCTGGAGATTGCTAATGGCCCAGTTACGAGCAAGGCTGATACCATTCTGGCGGATCGCGGCATTCCTGTCCTACCTGATGTACTCGTGAATACCGGTGGGGTGATTGTGAGTTACTACGAATGGATTCAAAATCGTACGGGCGATTACTGGACGGAAGACAAGGTCAGCGAGCGCATGCGGGAGCGAATTCAGCATGAAGCGGATCGATGTTTTAAGCTTGCTGAAGATGAGGGTATTTCGGTGCGAAATGCGGCCTACATGCAAGGTATCCGGCGGATTACCGAAGCCATGGATGATCGTGGAACACAGGGATTTTTCAACGGTGATTCGTGACAATTAATTTCGCAAGTAAAGAACGTAATTGATTAGAGATAAGGGTACGGATTTGTTAAAAAGCTTTCCTCAGCATCAAGATTAGATTATAACCTAACGAAATCTTCAAAAGGAATCTAATTATGGCTAGGAAAGCTGTCCTTTTTTGCGTGCTTTGTACAACTACTCTCTTCCACGTTTCCCCTTCTTATTCACAGTCCCGGCCTTTTATGCCATTGACTCTGTCATAGCTCAACGTGAATTACTTTATCGAAGACATGGGCTCGAAAAACGAGAGCACTTTAATTTCATTATCATTTTGTTTCTTATTCCGGCAGTCATGCTCTCAATAAACTTAATCAGCAGTTGGCGATGCAGGCATCAATTTTGACGTCGCCATTCCGACATCATTAATTTTTTCGCGAAAACCATAATTAGAACCGCGAATGGTATTGGAAGCGCCGATGGCAGCTACCGGTACGACGGGCATTTTAAGCGGGTGAGGCAGCAGGTGAATGGTAACACCATTTACTCTGTGTATGACCGTGCCGGGGCACTGGTTCACCTGGACGCAGTGAACGCAGGCGAAAAGGCAGACTATATCGCAGGCCCGCAGGGAACTCTCGCGCGTATTAAAAACAATGTAATAACCTACCTGCACCACGATATTTTAGGTAGCGCGCAGAGCGGAACCAATAGCAGTGGGGTGGTGCAATGGCGCGAGCAGTACTCACCATTTGGTGAAGAGCTGCAGGGCATCAGCGCCAACGCCGAGCAGGCCGGGTACACCGGACATATTCGTGATGCGGCCACCGGCCTGAACTATATGCAGGCACGATACTACGACCCAGTGATTGGGCGGTTTTACTCAAATGACCCAGTAGGCTTTACTCCGTCAAATCCGATGATGTTTAATCGGTATGCTTATGCGAATAATAATCCGTATAAGTTTGTGGATCCGGATGGGCGGGAAGTTAGGGCTATCTATTATCAAGATTCAAATATATTGACTATGAGAGATCGTGATACAAAAGAAAGAATTTCAATTGGGGCGATCTCAGGAGGCAAGCCTTATGGTGATCCTATCCCCCCTGGAAGGTATGCGATACTTTATACACCCAGAGAAGATTTCTTTAGATTAGAGCCAATGGATTCAAAATTTGGTGATGATAAGCATGATGCGACAGGAAGAACAGAGTTTCGTTTACATAGGCCAGGCTTAACAATTGGTTGTATCGCTGCAGAAGATTGGGATGGCTGGGGTCAAGTAAAGCAGATGCTGGACAACACTAGTACAACACAAACGACCGTAGACTCAAAATCCAGAAACCCATTTGCCGATAAACAAGAGTCGTCAACTAAGTTTGGCGAGCTTAAGGTTGTTGAAGTTTCTGGTCGTATAGAATCGCAAAGGCTAAAAAATGAACCTGAATTCAGATAATAACCGCAACACTCATGTAATGGGATAGGTCGAAAGGAGGTCAGCTACCGACATGTGGTAGTCTTACTTTTCGACCAAAAAAAGTGAGTTCCAACATGAGTTATCGGCAGCT
>NZ_PIPM01000023.1 GCF_003987175.1 Aliidiomarina sanyensis
CCAAAATACAACAGCGTATAAATCTCAGGCCGCGTAAGATATTAGGGTTTAAGCAACCAGATGTAATTTTTAAAGAGCAATTGCAGTACGCGCAGAGCGAGTGTTGCAGTTATTAATTGAATCTAGGTTTTATAATTACTCACACGCCCGATTTTGATGTGGATTTTGAAGAGCTCTGCAATATTGTAACCAAGCAACTTTGAACCCCGGCGTTAAAAATTGGCGGAGTTTCCCGGATTTTTAACGCCAATTGCTCTTTAACAAGTAAAAAATCTGATGTTTAGGCAGAAGCGAGCAGTACTCACCATTTGGTGAAGAGCTGCAGGGCATCAGCGCAAACGCCGACCAGGCCCGATACACCGGGCATATTTTCAGGGATGTGCACACTGACTATTGGCTCTTCAACCAATGCCGCCGGAACGCTGATTGTGGATCATAATGCTCAGCCTGCTTTTTGAGGTTGAACCAACTTCCGCCTCGTGGATTTGCACTTAAGCCAGCGATATAGCGCCAGTTACCATAATTGCTAGCTGGATCATAATCGAGCAGATGAGCTTCAAACCAAGCCGCGCCCAATCGCCAATCAGCTTGAATCTCGTGTATTAATGCAGAAGCGACATTTTGTCGTCCTCGGTTACTCATATAGCCTGTCGCAAGTAACTCGCGCATATTGGCATCGACGAAATCTTCGCCCGTTGTACCTTGGCACCATTGAGAAAAACTCGCATTGCGCTTGAGTTTGAGATCATGGTTTAAGGCGCTTTTGTTGAACATCTCGCCACCAAGCTCCCATGCGAGGAATTGAAAGAAATCACGCCATAATAACTCAACGACCAACCATTCGGTCGATGGATTTGCCCCTTTTCGTTGTTCCGCATCACGGACTGCGCGCAGGACTTGGTTTGGACTGAGGGCGCCGAGGTTCAACCAGGGAGACAGCTTGCTAGAAAAATCCGCGCCGAGCATTTCGTTGCGCGTTTCTTTATAGTGGTGGATCGGCCCGCCAATGTAATGTGAGAGTCGCTCAAGTGCGGCCGCTTCTCCTCCATTGAAGGCCAAAGCTCCGCGCTTTGTATCACCTTGTGCGGTGGGTAGCGGAAATGGCGAATGAGAAACATACTGATCCGCATTTTCGATGCGCTTCAATGCAGACGGCGTGATTTCATCGGGGCAATCGATACTCTGCGTTTCCGGAGCGCATACTTTTCTAAATTTACTGAAGCTCGTATTCGCAGAGACCGGGTGCACACGGCTACGCCAGACCGTATGAGGGTGAAGCAATGTGTAATCGTCATGCAAAATGAGTTCGACACCCATGGCATTCAAGGCGCTTTGCATGCGTTCCTGCTCAACTCGCTCATCGTGGGAAAATAAACGCTGCGAATGAACCTGACTGATTTCCATCGCGTCACAAAGGGATGGAATGTAAACGATAGCTTCGCCATTGTGGGTTACGAGATCGGTTCCAAGCGCTTGCAAATTTGACGTTAAAGCATCTAAGGTTCGTTGCAGGAAGCGCGCTCTAACGGGGCTGCAACGAGGTATATTGAGCCAACTTGACGTGTATTCTGATCCGATGCAAAACACGCCTAAGGTTGGCTGATGCGCGCATGCAGCGACAGCTGGGTTGTCCTGTATACGCAAGTTTCTACGAAACCAAATTAACGCACGTGAAGAAGTGACTGCTTTGTCGTCCACCGGAGGTCCTTTAGATATTCTCTAAGTTTAAAAGCCATGTATCCGCCTGCTCGAGAACTGCTTTTCGGTCGCTATCGCTGCGCTTTTCCCATTGGTTGACGATCATGTGCATGCGATGATTGTTTTTAAAGTGCTTAAGATTGCGATCAATAAAGTGCCAATACAAGGAGTTAAGCGGACAACTCTTAGGGCCCGTCTTTTGTTTTACATCGTACTCACAGGATGTACAGTAGTGCCCCATTTTCTGAAGGTAATTACCAGATGAAACATAGGGTTTAGAAGCCAGCAATCCCCCATCTGCAAATTGACTCATCCCATGTGTATTCGGTAGCTCTACCCACTCAACGGCATCGATATAAATACCTAAATACCACGTATTCACTTGCTCAGGTGCAATTCCGGCTAATAAGGCAAAATTCCCTGTGACCATCAACCGTTGGATATGGTGGGCATAGGCGTAATCGAGGGATTGTTGAATGCTGTGTTGCAAACATCGCATTTTGGTCTTTCCGGTCCAGAAAAACGCTGGGAGATCACGTTTGTGCTCAAAGTAGTTGGTTGCCTTGTAGTCCGGCATAAACTGCCAATAAATCATACGAACGTATTCGCGCCAGCCAAGAATCTGGCGAACAAACCCTTCGACTTGTGCAATCGAAATGTCATTCGGATTATCTCGAAATCCTTGAATCGCGGCTTCAATCACTTCCCGTGGGTGCAACATTTTTGTGTTCAAACTAAAGGAGAGGCGCGAGTGGAAAAGAGTCCAGCATCGCTCGCTCATGGCATCTTGATAAACGCCGAAATGAGGCAATGCTTTTTGCACAAAATGGCGCAGTAGTTCACGAGATTGACGCCGACTGATTGGCCATAACAGTCGCTCACTGTTCGCCGTTCCAAGCGTTTTTATCTCTGCTTTATTGAGAACCGCTTCGATATGGCGAACATCATTCGCGAATATCAGGGGATCAGGGAGTGTTTGACTATCAGGAAGCTTATTTCGGTTCTCCTGGTCATAGTTCCACTTGCCGCCCTCTGGCTTGTTGCCCTCCATAAGGTAACCGGTTTCCTTACGGATTTGCCGATAAAACGTTTCCATGAGAAGTGTTTGGGTCTGTGCGAGAGACTCGGCTTTTGCGCGGCGATCAAGTTTTGGGAAGTAGCGGATCAGGTCGTCTCGTTGGGTAAAGAAATGTTCAGACGAAACACACGCGATTGAAATTTCTGGGTCCAAATCAAGTGAGTTAAGCTGGATATCGAGACGATACTCGTCCGGCTCTTGGTAACTAAACTTTTTCGCGTTCACGTGGTTCAAAACAGCGTGAATGTTTTCTTTCAGATTATGTTGGTTCTCGTCGCTGTCGAGCCTCATATAGAGCACATTGTGAATGGTCCCCATCGCATCGGCAAAGGCGCGCATGGCCGCGAAGAAAGCCAAAACTTTTTGCCGGTGGTGTGTGACATAATCCGTTTCTTGCCGCATTTCGAACAGCACAAAAAGGACATGCTCGGTGTCTTCTTCTTTAAACCACGAATGAGACGCGTTGAGTTGATCACCCAGGATCAAGCGGACCTCCCGAAACTCTTTTCGAGCACGCGGGAGCTGGCTGGTATGCAAATACAACGTCATAGTGAGCCTTAGGTCCTAAACCAGATACTTACTTTGTGGAGGCACGTTGGCGACGGCATCGTTCCGAGCAGTATTTCACTTCCTCCCAGACCGCAGCCCATTTCTTACGCCATGAAAAAGGACGGGAACAGACTGGACACATTTTTTGTGGGAGATGTGTTTTTTTATGGGCCACTGCACACCAAGTTATGCCAAGATTGGTGTAGAATACGTAGCAACGAGTAATTAAGTTCTGCAGGCTTATGCGATTAGATCGATTTTTATCTGAAACAACTGGAATGAGCCGCAAAGAGGCGACTCGGGCACTTCACCGTCAAGAGGTCACGGTTGATGGTGATGTTGTGAAAAAAGGCGCGACTCAGGTGCCTGAATCGGCCGTTGTCGAATGGAACGGAGTGGCTCTTGAGCTGCTCGGGCCGACCTACCTGATGTTTCATAAGCCGTTAGGTTGTATATGCGCTAACGATGATCCGCAACATATGACTGTGTTTGCCTATCTTGATTTGCCGAATCCCGATAAGTTTCACACCGTCGGTCGACTCGATTTGGATACCTCGGGACTCTTGCTCGTGACAAACGATGGGCAGTGGTCCCATCGCATTACCTCTCCTAAACATGCGTGTGAGAAAGTGTACCTTGCACAGCTTGCGAACCCGCTTCGTGCCGAGGACGTTGAAGCGTTCGCGCGTGGCATTAAGTTGCATGGTGAGCCGATGATGACGAAGCCAGCAGTTCTTGAAATTATCGGTGAGCGAGAAGCTCGTGTCACCATTACGGAAGGGCGCTATCATCAAGTTCGTCGGATGTTTGCGGCGGTAGGTAATCGAGTCGAGGGCTTACATCGGGAACAAATTGGGGACGTGGCACTGGACCCTGATCTTGCTCCCGGTGAATATCGTTCCCTCACGGCTGATGAAGTCGAATCCTTTCGATAGGTCAACGCGAATGCGTCTCCATTAGGCAAACAGCCGATGATACATGCGTTCTGCGTAGTCGTCGGTCATCCCTGATATGTAATCACACAGTACTCGGTCTGCTGCTGCCTGTCCGCCTCGGTCGAAGGCTTCCTGCCAGCGAGTTTGAGTGTTTTTCGGCAGCAAGCGCGTCGGCTCTGCATGAAATGCGTCAAAGAGCTGCATGAGCATGTTCTGGCTCCGATAACGGAGCTGCTGAATCGCTGGTTGATGAATCACATGCTTAAATACAACAGCTTTGAGTGCGTTAAGTAATGTCCGCTCTTCGTCGGGCAACCATGTGTTGTAGCGGATCAGGTGGCTTTCAGCTTCAGGCAGTACTTCGTGAGTCTGTACTGCTGTCACGAAGACGTTGACCAAGGCGCCGATGGCATTTTTTCGGAGGTGATGCTTATTTGAGAAAAGCTGCTGGCTCAGTGATTCGACAAGCTCTCGGAGCGGTTTTGAGAGAGTCGCTAGATGAGCATCCATGTCTGCATGCCACTGCAACTCATTCAGTGTGCCCGTAACGACGGCATCTTCTAAGTCGTGAACGCCATAAGCGATGTCGTCTGCTAACTCCATCATCGAAGCATCAAACGATTTGAATTTAGATTGCTGCCATGGTGCTTTATTCATTGTGTCGACTTGCTGAAATTGGCCTTTGTCGCTCTCACTGAGTGGCTCAAGTACCCAAGCGAGGAGATCAGATTCGGACTCAAAAATCGCTTTGGCCGGCTTCCATGGGGCCAGAGAGCGAGGGTAGCGTGACTCGGGCGAAGGTAGGCTTGGCATTAATACCGGATATTTCAATAAGCCCAATAAGGTGCGTCGACACAGATCCATCCCATGTTCTTGGTGATAGGCTTCGAGTTTTCCCACAATTCGAAATGTTTGTCCGTTGCCTTCGAAGCCACCGGAGGAGAGCATTTTATAGTTCAGGGCGGTCTCACCACCATGTCCAAATGGAGGATGGCCTATGTCGTGGGCAAGGCACAAAGCTTCCATCAAGTTCTCATCCGGAAGAAGTGCTGCAATGGTCTCGTTAGCACCACGCTTTAGATGGTTAATTAAGGAGCTGCCAATCTGAGCCGCTTCAAGACTGTGAGTGAGACGCGTTCGGTAAAAATCGTTCTCCCCTACATTCATAATTTGAGTTTTTGACTGGAGTCGACGGAACGCTGCGGAGTGGAGGATTCGAGCACGATCGCGCTGCCAGGGATTGCGCCGATCACCGGGACGCGCGGGCTCTGCACCAGAACGTCTTGCTTGCCAACTAGAGTCCATTTTCTCTCCTTGATTTAACATGCTTCGTTTGATGGTACGTGAAAGCTCAAATACGATGCAATAAAGACCTAACAATCCATGAATGTTGAGTGTTCAGCCGATCTGCGTTCAACGAGGGACGATGTAGCGAAGTTGAACTCGCGCCTCGCCTGGGCCAAGCAGATCTGTTGCTTCGTTAATCACTTCAAAACCGAGTTTCCGATACAAAGATAGAGCGGCTTCATTGTCGGGTGCGACCGTTAGCTCAACGTTTCGAGCTTGAGTCGTGTTACTTAGCTGCTCCAAAGAAAAACGCATAAGCTCCCGACCAACCCCCTTACCACGCGCATCATGTGAGGTAAGTAAGGACATACACCAAAGCGTTTCATAATCAACAGCTGGCGCATAGAGCACGTAGCCAAGAAACTGCGCAGAACCCAACGTTGTGCTGGTATCTTTCGCCACAAAAAGGAGCTGGGGCCACTGCAAAAACGCTTGATAAAAGAACATCGCGGGATAGGCCTCAGTGCCATATTGCCGGCGTTCTAAATTTGCTATTAACGGAATATCAGAAGATTCAGCGCTTTGGATGCAGAGCATCGAGTCATCCTTTTTGAGGTGGTGTTCACACATCATCCTAGCATGAAATAAATGCTGGAGAAGACGATAAACGCTCCTGCTATGCTAAAATAGAATGATATATTTAATGTCATTCGTATTGCGTATATAGGGGCGGCTATTGTGTTACATCTTCAACTGCGTCAACTCGACTTGAACTTGCTCGTCATTTTGGATGTTTTGCTTGATGTGCGCCACGTTTCGCAAACTGCTGAACAGCTAAATATGAGTCAGCCTGGGGTAAGTCGTGCATTGGCTAAGCTGCGCGAAGCGTTTGATGATCCGATTCTCGTACGGACCTCCCAGGGGATGTTATTAACAGCGCGAGCCGAACAACTGCGTTTAGCCCTCAAACCGATTCTTACGGATCTCGATCGGATGGTGCAAACGCCAGAATTTGATCCAGCTACCGATCGTAGCTTGATTCGAATTACCGGACTTGATCTGGAGGTTGGATTATATTTCCCTCAGCTTTTAAAGCAGCTGCGCTTGCAGGCTCCCCACATGCGATTTGAAACCGTTCGGCAAGAACTCGATAGTTTTCCAATGCTTGAACGCGATGAGGTTCATTTTAGTTTAAGTGGGTTGCACCCGATGCATGCAGAGCATGCTCTGCATCGGAAGCTATTGGATGAAACTCCAGTGGTGTGTCTTATGTGGAATAAGAATCCACTCGCACAGCGCCCGTTACGAGCTGAGGATTATGCGCGAGCGCCACACGGAATGGTTTCATTGACAGGCCGAGGGCCGGGCTCTATGGATCACGTGCTTGAACGCGTTGGTCTCAAACGGAGTGTCGCGTTGCGTCTTGCTGGCTTTAGCTCCGTAGCCGATTTTGTAGAAGGAACTGATTTAATCTTTACGCTGCCGAAAAAGGTGGCTGAGTATATTGCACGTGGCCGTGAACTGGTTTTGTGTGAGTTGCCCGACGCTCTGCAACAGCCGCCCGTGCGCTTTTACTTGTATTGGCATGAGCGCTACCACCGTGACCCACGTATCGTCTGGTTGCGGGAGCAGATGGGGCGGAGCGCATGGATGCATGCCTAAATGTATCTGGTGATTCGACTAAAGGGGGATACTATCGTACTTGCCCAATGAGATGGCTTTCCGTAGAGTGGAATAAGTTCTGTTGCATGGATGTCGATTATGAGCGCACAAGGAATTCGCAGTACCATTACCCGCCAATGGGAGCTACTTAAATTACTCCCTTCTCGAGCGCCAGGCTTAACAAGCAAGGCACTCGCAATGCGATTAAATGATGAGGGGCTTTCGGTGAGCAAACGCACCGTTGAACGCGACCTCACGGAGCTTAGTTGCCTGTTTCCCATCCAATGTAATGACCGCAGCAAGCCCTATGGCTGGTATTGGCAGCGTGATGCAAGTCTAGACATACCAGGAATTTCCATGGCCGAAGCTTTGTCTTTGCGGCTTATCGAAGAAACCGTGCGCCCCTTGTTGCCTCATTCCGTGCTCGAATCGGTTGAATCTCGCTTTTTGCTCGCGAAAGAAAAACTATCCAGCCTTGGGGATGACCAGCCACTCCTGAGTTGGAGCAAGAAGGTCGCGCATGTGCCGGCGGTCCTGCAGCAAATCCCGCCATACATTGACCCGGTTATTTTAGAAACGGTCCAGACCGGATTACTAAAAGAACGTTGTGTCGAGGTCATGTATCAAAGCGTGGGTAAGGCGCAACCCCATACTATGTGTCTGCATCCGCTTGCGCTCGTCCAGCGAGGCACCGTGACATACTTGATTGCCCGAGTGAATGATTACAAGGATGAACGAATTTTCGCACTCCACCGCGTGATGAGCGCGGAGCTAACGGAGCAGGCGATTCACAATGAAATTGGATTTGATTTAAAGGCGTACTTGGCGGGAGGAGCATTTCAGTTCAGTACCGGTGAGCGAATCGAACTTACCATTCGAGTTTACAATCAAGACGTGATTCAGCTGCTTCGAGAAAGCCCCCTCAGTGAGGATCAGCGCATCATCGATCACGCTTCTGAATTGCGAGTGCAAGCGACCGTATCCGATTCCTGGCAGTTGCGTTGGTGGCTCATGTCATGGGGTGAGCATATTGAAGTGCAAGAACCGCTTGCCTTACGTAAAGAACTCGGGCAACGTTTAGTAAAAGCGGCAGAGTTCTACGTTGATTCGTTAAAACCAGGAAATAAAGAATAATAATGAAAAAACTGATGTGCCTTTTGGGCCTCGTCTGTTGTGTGTTTCTTGGAGTGTCGTTGGATTCGCGAGCGGGTGAAGCCGTTCCTGAAGCGAAGCCTCTGATTCAGTACGCTATTGAAACCTGGTCTACACGCCACGGCCTTCCTCATAACTCGGTAAATCGTATTACTCAATCCAATGATGGCTATATTTGGCTCGCTACGTGGGAAGGTCCGGTGCGTTTTAATGGACGTGAATTCACCATCTATGATGATTTTCATGTCACAGCGTTAGCTGAATCGGGTGTATACGACATCACAAAAGATGAAACTTCAGATGCTGTTTATGTCGGCGGACCTCGTGGGGGAGTGTCGCGCTATCTTGATGGCCAATGGCATGGACTTCCAAGAGCGTCTGATTTTGTTTATGAAACGCTTTCAACACCCAATGGTGAGTTATGGGTGGCCGTTGCCGACGGTGCTGTGTATCGATATTTTCCTGATAACACCTTCCGTGTGTACGGCATTGAACAGGGAATCACAGCGGATATCGCTCATCGTATATATTTAGGGCCGTCTGGTGGGATTTGGCTTGGTGGTTCTGATGGTATCTATCGATATGATGCAGACACCGATGGTTTTACTCATTTTGCTTCATTTCCCGCCGAGTTTGTGCGCGCCATTTTAGAACTCGACGATGGCCGCATTATTGCGGCGTCAGATTCAGGTCTATTCGTGAGCGAACCTCATCACGATGCATTTGTTCCCTGGCCTGCAGATATTCAGGGAGTCATCACGAGTCTTCTTCAAGATCGCTATGGACACATTTGGTTTGGGACCTTTGATCGTGGTTTAGGGCGAATTTCGCCGGGAACTGTGGATTACTTGGACGTTTCGCAAGGGCTTCCGAACCAGCATATCTTGGATATCTTCGAAGATCGTGAAGGGAATATATGGGTGTCCAGTCATGGTGGTTTGGTTCAATTACGCGATGCACTGTTCAATACCTTCAGTATGACCCAAGGACTGGTGGGGAACTTTGTTCGGACCGTCCAAGAAGATCACGATGGGTACATTTGGGTGGGAACGAATGCGGGACTGAATCGTCTGGCCCGTGGTCAGATCTTGCCGGTCTCAGATGACCTCCGTCTTGAAGGGCAGTCGGTATTAAGTCTTTTTCCTCACACAGATGGCCGAATGTATGTGGGGACATATGTTTCCGGCTTGCTTCAAGTGACTGACGGGCAAGTAACAGCGCAGTTTGATCGAGGGCGGGGCCTTCCATTCTCCGAAATCCGAGGGCTTTATGCGCTCCCTGATTCGAATCGACTTTTTGCCGGAACACCCGGTGGCGTGGTCGAATTTGAGACTGAACAGGGTGATATTCGCTATGTTCGGACCTACACCCAAGAGGATGGCCTCGTTGCGAACTTTATTTCGGGGCTTGCCTACGACCATGGAACCTTATGGGTGATTTCCACCTATGGTTTGAGTCGTATGTTTCAAGTCGATGGAGCATGGCAGGCGGAAACGGTTGATTTATCACGGTTCAGTTCTGCGATGACGCTTTTTGCCGTGTATGTCGGTGACCAGTTTACTTACTTTTCAAGTGATCGTGGCCTGCTGATTTACCAACGAGACCGCGATAAATGGTTTTGGCTAAACCGTGAAAATGGTTTGCCGTTTGAGAAATACTTTTCGGTCGCAGAAGATCAGGACAAACATCTTTGGATAGGGGGAAGCCGGGGAATTTTGAGGTTGTCTCGTGAAGCGATTCAATCATTCATCAGCGACGAGACCGCGTTGGTTTCTCCTATGTTGTTTACCGAAAGTGATGGCTTGCTGAGTCACCAAGTGAACAGCGGAGGTCCTTCATCGATTCTCGACTCCCGAAATCGGATGTGGTTTGCCACGGCTATGGGAGCTAGTTATATCGTTCCTGGCGATGTTCTAAATTCTGGGTTAGAGCCACCGCCTGTGGTGATTGAGCGAGCACGGACTGACTTTGAAGCGCTTGGACAGGGGGAGCGATTACCCCCGTCGACCAGCCGACTTGAGTTTCAGTACGCAGGTTTGGGGTTCCGGATGTCCAGTCAAATCGAGTACCAAGTGCGTTTGATTGGTTTTGACGCAGATTGGGTATCTCGGGGGCGCGCACTTGCCGCTGAATATACTGCGTTACCTCCCGGTCAATATACGTTTTCCGTCCGCGCACGGTATCCAGGTGGGGAATGGTCTGAGCCCGCCGAATTACCATTCGAAATTGAGGCACATTATTGGCAGCAAATGTGGTTCTATCTGCTGCTCACGGTGCTCTTAAGTTTTATGGTTGTGGGTGTGATGAAATGGCGGGTGCGTTATTTAGAACAAGCGCGTGAGACCCTCCAGGCTCAAGTAGCAGAGAAGACGCGGGAATTGGAGTCGCTCGCTCGTGAGGATTCTCTTACGGGTCTTGCGAATCGACGGGCTTTCGATGAAGTGTTGCGGCATCAGTATAAAAAAGCAGAGCGAAGTAACGAACCCTTGTGTCTCGCGGTTCTGGATATCGATCATTTTAAAGCCATCAACGATCGATTCTTACATGCTGTTGGGGACCTGGTGTTGATCGAGATCGCTAAGGTGCTGCGCGCCACCGTACGAAGTCACGATTATGTGGCTCGCTGGGGAGGGGAAGAGTTCGCGATTCTGTTGCCAAATACACGATTGAGAGAAGCAACAGATATTTGTGAACGGATCCGCTCAAATATTGAGGCGATGGACTTCAGTCATATTCGCGAGGGGCTGATTGTGACCTTAAGCGGTGGGGTTGCCGATCGCCATGAAAATAGCGGCCACAGTAATCTCTTGGTGCGTGCTGATAAGGCGTTATATCAGGCGAAAACCGAGGGGCGCAATCGGATTGTGCAAGCGCCCTCCGGAAAACAGAAAAAGTCCTAGTCTCAGCCGGTGACTTTACGAAGCAAGGCCCGGCTGATGACGCGAATTTTGTCCCGAGGCGTGAAGCGCTTCAACGTGCTCTTGACCACCCCTTGGGTGAATCGAGTTCTTTTGCCATAGTCAATTTTCACATCCACCAAGACAGTGGCACCGTCTTTTGCAGCACGAAGCGCTTTGCTAATCATTCCTTCGCACTCCGCGTTGTCGGTCAGCTGCATAAACGTACAATCAGTTGTCTCCGCAAGCGCTTTGATATTGAGCGGTTTTAAGACCGTACAGGTTTTGCGGTTATAGGGAATTTGTTGTGCTTGTGCAATTTGCGATAGCTCACCGTCATTGAAAACAAAGACAACACAACCGAGCCCAAGATGGCTAGCGGTCGAAAGTTCAAGTCCAGTCATTTTCAATGCCCCATCTCCTACCACACCAATCACTTGCCGCTCGGGCTGACTTAATTTGGCGCCAATAACGGCAGGAATACAATATCCCATAGCGTTGAAATCACTCGGTGAGATAAATTGCCGTGGGCCATGGACCGGCATCAGTTCCGCCATTAAAAATGTGTGGTTTCCGTCATCAGCGACGAGAATGGCATCGTCATCGCACAGTCGCCGTAAGGTTGTGAAAAACTGGCCTGGGCCGACTCGTTGCTCCGGTTCATAGTCAAGCCATTCTTGTTGGTATTTCTGTTTCGCACTTTGAATCACCGTGGCAATGTGCTCAAAATCATGTGCGGGACGCGTCTGCTTAATGGCTTCTAAAAGGAGCGGAACCGTTTGTGCGGAATCGCCTGCAATGGCCACCGTCGCTGGGAAATTGGCGCTAAAAACGTCCGGATTGATATCGAGGTGAATTAGCTGGTTTGGAACTGGCATGCTGTAACTTCCTGTGGGGATTTCTGCAAACCGTGTACCGATGGCAATTAAACAATCGCAGTCGCGGAACGCCTCGTTTGCAGCAGGCACGGCGTAATCCCCAAAACCCATGCCAGTGTGCAGGGGGTGGTTACCGGGGAAGGCGCTGAGGCCTTGCAAGGTGGTGGAAACTGGTGCTCCGAGATATTCTGCGAGTGCGATGACACTTTCGAATGCGGGAATAGCGCCCCAACCAACAAAAAGGCCTGGCTTTTGAGCGGATGCCAACAACTCAGCGGCTTGCTTTATGAGCGTGCGGTCCACTTGTGGCTTTGCTGAGTACTGCTCAAAAGCCTGCATGCCCTCCACATCTCCCAAGAAATTTCCAATATTGTAAGGAAGCTCAATAAACACCGGGCCGGGTTCACCTTGGGTAGCAATCCGATAAGCTTCGTAAATGGTTGGAATGACTTGCGCATGATTCTCGATCCGAAAAGTCGCTTTCGTAATCGGTGACAGCAGCGTGTGTTGGTCAATGTCATGTAGTTGATACTTATGGCCACTTTCACTATGAATCCCACCGGAAAGAATCAGCATGGGGATACCATCGAGCCCAGCCTCTCCAATTCCACTTGCTGCATGCGTCACCCCGGCAGCCGGTACAATGACCATGGTACCAATACTATCGCCCATGCGGCTTACAGCGTCTGCCATGAAGGCACCACCGCCTTCGTGCGCAACCAGAACCGGTTGAATTTGATCGGATGCGTTGAGTTCATCATAGAGTTCCGTATTGTGAACTCCGGGGATCCCAAAAGTATGGGTAACACCCAATTGTTCTAGGGCGTACCGAGCAAGTGCAGCACCCGATTTTTTCATGTTTGGTCTCCTACAGCGCAAACGGTCTGAACGCCATTGATGCAGTTGTGTCAACTTGCGCAGTTGATCTTTATTGCTCAATGGTGGGCCACGCTTCACATTATCGTCAAACTGACTAATTTCTTGACGAAGGGTTTCAAGCTCAAGCAGATCATCTTCGGTGAACTCTGCGGTACGACACCAATCACGATAGAGCATCTCCGGTCACCCCTGCGATTCCGCCGCCAATCACTAAGGTATCGGCGGAGAGGGGGGACTGGGTCGTTTGAGGGCTTGTATTCATCTGATTTTCTGCAAAATAGATCGAAGAAACAACCGAGTATCAGGTATAGTTTTAACACCAATTCAACAGAATAACGACCACCTATGCTGACATCTATCGCGAAACTCCTACTGGCGCCCGTTTTGCTCAAGCAAGGACGTACTGTGCGTAAAACTACACCGCGACTTCCGGAGCCTGATGGGGACCGTGAAGGGCATATCACTGGCATATCCGACTTGCCGATCTTGCGGGTTCTCATTCTCGGAGACTCAGCAGGAGCTGGAGTTGGTGTACCCACTCAAGAACAAGCGTTAAGTGGGCAGTTGATCCAGCAATTACAACGGGCGTTTCCCGGCCGTGAGCTTACTTGGTGTTTATGGGCAAAAAATGGTGACACAACTGCTATGGCGTTGACTAAGCTACATCTTCGTGAAGCACAAGAGTTTGATGTCGTGGTCACCTCACTGGGGGTGAATGATGTCACCGGCAACGTCGCTCCTTATCGTTTTCGTCGACAACAACAAGCTTTGATTGACCTGCTTCGTGAACGTTTTGGCGCGCGTCATATCATTCTCACGGCTGTTCCCCCCATGCATCTGTTTCCAGCATTGCCACAACCTCTCCGTTGGTTTCTCGGGCGGCAAGCGAGTCGGCTCACCAAGGAACTAGATACGATAGCCGCGGTAAACGATGGTTGTGAGGTCCTCGATGTGAGCTTTCCAGTGGAGCCGGGCGTGATGGCTGAAGATGGGTTTCATCCGGGTGAAAAAGGGTACCCACTTTGGGCCGAGGCGGTGACTCGGAAGATTATCGAGGCGAAACTATGACAACGCCTATGGGCAACCAGGTGAGTTTTATTACGCTCGGTGTTGATGATCTTGAACGAGCGGTCACTTTCTACCGCGATATTCTGGGCTTTGAAACACGCGGCATTGTGGGTGCAGATAAACCCAATGGGGCGGTTGCATTCTTTAAGATGCAAGCGGGACTCAGGCTGGCGCTATGGCCTCGTGCGAGCATTGCGATCGAACATGGTTTACCTCTCGGAGTACCGGATCCTGCCGGCATGATGTTGGCCCACAATGTGGGTACCGCCGAGCAAGTAGACGAAATATTTGAGCACCTTAGATCGCACCAGATTACCATTCTACGCGAACCGGCTCCGTTCTCATGGGGTGGTTATGGCGGCGTGTTTGCCGACCCTGATGGACATCTATGGGAAGTGGTATGGAACCCGCACCTTTCTGAGTTATAGATCTCAACTATACTTCGGTGCGTAGCTTATACACTTCTTAACCCATTGGAGCATGTCCATGAAAAAGCTAGTGTTGGTGTCCTTAATTTTTGTCTTGGTTTCGATTATGGGCCAAGCGCAAGCCGCACTTGTCGCTGAGCGATATGTGTATGAAATTGACGGCGTCGAGTACGAGGGGTATGTCGCATATAACAGTCGCCTAGAACGCTCGCTTGGTACTGTGATGATCATTCATGACTGGGATGGTCCGAACGATTATGAAAAGGCCCGGGCCGAACAGCTTGCTGCGTTGGGATACACAGCGTTTGCGATAGATGTGTACGGCCGTGATCGTCAACCCACGTCGATGCAAGAAAACCAGCAGCGAGCTGGAGAGATGTACCAAGATCGGGAAGAATTTCGGAGACGGTTACTCGCCGCCTATGCGGAAGTCGCCAATATTCCTCGCGGAACTGATAACGTGGTGGTCATAGGCTATTGTTTTGGGGGTGCGGCGGTTCTTGAGCTCGCGCGTGCTGGAGCCTCTTTGCGAGGGTTCGTTTCGTTTCATGGCGGACTGGGATTACCGGAGGGACAAACCTACGATGATGTTGAGGGGCCTATTTTGATTCTCCATGGCTCGGCGGATCCGGTAAATGGTTCACGCATGAGTGACTTGGCCACGTTGCTTGATCAGCTTAATGCGGCAGACGTGACTCACAATGCGCACGTCTATGGTGGTGCTCGTCATTCTTTCACGGTTCCGTGGAGTGGAGACTATGACCTCGCCGCAGACCGTGCAAGCTGGCAAGAACTTCAGCGTTTCTTGGAAAAGACTTTATAAGGCATTGGAATGCGATTTCTCGAACTCAAAATACCACCGTTGCTGCTTGTCCCAATTTTTATTGTAGACATGCTGATTTTGCGGTGGTTGTTTCCTCGCCCAGAGTTTAACTTTGAAGGACAGCAAGAACTAAGCTTTCTGTTGTTGGGAACGGGGATTTTGCTTCCAGTGCTGGGCTTCATTGCTTTTCAAAAAGCAAAAACGACCGTGCATCCGCAGCACCCAGAAGAAACTAGTGCGTTGGTCCGTGGTGGAGTGTATCAATACACGAGAAATCCGATGTATCTTGGTTTTCTTCTGGTTCTTGTTGCGGCCGCGCTCTATTTGGGAAATGTTTGGAGCGCGTGCATGGTGCCGCTGTTTGTCTGGTACATGAATCAGTTCCAGATCATTCCCGAGGAGAGAATTCTCACTGAAAAATTTGGTGATGACTTTCGGGCATACCTCAAGCAGACCCGTCGGTGGTTGTAATGGGGTGAGCTGCGTTTTCACCAACTACTGTAACCCAAGGCCGCACAAACCACGTTTTAACGAGCCCGTTTGCCACGTAAGGATCATGTTTCGCAAAGTCTTCGGCTACCTCTGGGCCTTCTCCTTGAAATAATAGCACCGCTCCATCGACGGGCTCATCTAGGGCCCCACCCAAAATTAGTTCATTCCGTTCGACAGCCGCTCGTGCGAGCGCAAGGTGCTGCTCTCGATATTGAGCGCGCAGCTCCACGTAACCATCCACTAAGTCGGTATAAAAAAGGAGATAGTGTTTCATAGTCAGTTTACATGGCAGGATTGAGCTCTCAGATTAGCAATAAAGCGCGAAAACCTCTAGCAACATGCCGCTACAGCCGAAGCTGATATAAATTCGAAGATAAGTGTTGTAAACATCAAGTGTTTCAAGTTACCCTTTTTTTGAATGTTAAGGGAACTAAATATACTAAATATGGAAATGCCTAATATGATAGTCCGTCAGTCCGTCAGTCCGTCAGTCCGCCAAAAGTTCAATTCTTCGAGTGATTGAGGCTGTTTCTTTTTCAGCTCTCGCCCTACTAACTAGCTCAGCTCTGGCTATAGATCGTGAAATGGAATGTTCAAATGTTGCCAATCAAATATTTTCGATTGACGATGGTTATTTAGTTGCTCCTAACAGCATACAGCATAAGCGAACAATCAATACTGAAGGACCAATTTATGCCGCTGTGGGGGAGATTTTTCATGTGAGAGGTAGGAAATCAAACTTTTGTCGAGTCGAAGAAATTGAGGACTTAGCAAATTGCTTGTTTGACTACTCGTTCGGAAATAGCAATCGGTATGCTTGGTGGGAACACAATGGACAAGGAGGGACAAAATTTTTGGGCGGATTTTCTGATAGCAGAAACCTCTATTATGTCCCATCCAGTCGAGGCGCGAAATCGATAATCTCGGTTGTCACAGATAAATACTATACGACAAATCCATTAGGTTCTGTGGGTAATGCAGATCTCAGAATACCAGTGTGTGATGCAATTCGAGTATTCGCTCATGAGTTACCAATAGCATCAGCTCACTCTCTACAAGGTGGAATGACCATAACAGCTCAGTCCGCTCCGAAAATTGATAATTTATCTGAGCGTGGAATGCAGAATATGAAGCCAGGGTGAGATCGCGAACATTTATTGACCAGTTGAGCCGCTAAATAATCGATCGATTTGACGATCAGCTCTAGTCGTGATCTTATACTCTCTTTTACGGAGAGCCGCAATGAGCCTGACTTTGCTG
>NZ_PIPM01000024.1 GCF_003987175.1 Aliidiomarina sanyensis
CTTTGAGTACATCGAAGTTGATTACAACAAGACAAGAAGGCATAGTGCTATTGGCTATCTCAGCCCAGAGAACTTTGAATTAAAAAATAGTGCTTAGCAAAGTGTCCACTTTTAGTGGTACGGATCACCCTTTACTTCTGGTGTTTCTGGGAATTATGTCGTCGATCGCGACGGATGCGGGTTATTTGATTCTTATTCCGTTAGCGGGCTTGCTCTATGCTGGTATGGGAAAGAATCCGTTAATAGGGATGGCTGCTGCGTTCGCTGGGGTATCTGCGGGGTTCAGTGCAAACTTAATTCCTGCGACACCCATCGATGTGATTATTGGGGTGAATGCCCAAGTCTTTGCTGAGGCGCAGGGCGTTCCGTTTGTGAATGCGGCGGGAGAGGCGCTCACGCCCGCAACGATGCACTATTACTTTATTCTGACCTCAACCTTTGTATTGGCTGCAGTCGGTGCTTGGGTCACGCTAAAGTTTGTTGGACCACGCTTGGAACAAAAAGAGTTTATGGTCCCAAAAGAACTGCAGATCTCGGATTTTGATGTGACACCTGCAGAGCAGCGTGGATTGCGCTGGTCTGGGATTGCACTGGTGCTTGCGCTTCTTGCGGTCTTTGCGCTCAGAATGGGGCCGCTGGCACCCCACGAGAATGAGGCCGGTATTGAGGTCACGCCGTTCCTCAATAATATTATTCTATTGATCACGTTTGTGTTTACTGCAGTCGGGGTGGCGTTCGGTGTTGCCAGTGGTAAGTTCGCATCCATGATGGATGTTGTGAAAGCCATGGTGAAACAAATGGATACTATGGGCTATATCCTCGTTTTGACCTTCTTCTGTTATAACTTTCTTGGGGTTCTCAATTACAGTGGCTTGGGTGCTTACATCACATTCTTGGGCGCGAATTTACTGACAGGGCTTGGTTTACAGAGTTTCCCCGTCCTGCTCCTGATTGGCTTTGTACTGGTGACTGCGTTAATTAATTTATTTGTCGGTGGCTTAACGTCAAAGTGGATGTTGCTCGGGCCGATCTTTATTCCCATGCTGTATATGGTGAATCCAGCAATGACGCCAGATCTTGTGGCTGCTGCATTCCGCGTAGCCGATTCGGCAACGAATATCATTACGCCGATGATGAGTTATGCGGGAATAATCTTAGCCTTTATGCGGAAGTACAATCCGCAACTGAGCTTCGGTGAAATGATTGCTATGATGATTCCATATTCCATCGCTTTTATGTTGGTTTGGATCGCGCTTTTGGTCGGGTTCTTTACCTTAGGGATCCCGCTTGGGTTTTAATTTAGGAAGAGGAGGAGTTAAGTAAAATGATCGTGACCTGCCCTGAGTGTCATACGAAAAACCGAATTCCTCGGGAACGGCTCTCCGACCACCCTCATTGTGGAAAATGTAACGCTCGCGTGATTACTGGCATTCCGATTGATTTAACGGTGAATAACTATCAACGTCATATGTCTGCCGACCTTCCTGTGGTGGTGGATTTTTGGGCGCCTTGGTGTGGACCATGTCGGCAATTCGCCCCTGTTTTTGAAATGGTTGCCGCACCCTTTGCGGAGCGAGCACGCTTTGTGAAAATCAACACACAAACAGAAACGACGTTGGGACAGCGTTATATGATTCGCAGTATTCCGACTTTAGCGGTGTTTTACCGGGACCAGGAAATTGCGCGAACTCAGGGGGCTATGCCTCCTCAGCAATTACACCAGTGGCTCGATCGCGCGTTAGCTCAAATTCCGCCTGAAGAATAAGGGTAAAAGTACAAAGCCTGTAGGTAAACTCACAGGCTTCGTTTTCAAAATTTCGTTCGCTAAGGCGTGTTACTCAACTCAGAATCATATGCATAGAGATGCCGAGTCCAGCGGTCAACGACCTGATTGAAGCGCTCATAGAATTGCCACATCGCTTGTTCTCCAGCTGCTTCAACGAGCTGTTGCCAAACGGTTGTCATGGTATCGAGCTCGTCGGCCGTTTTTACCAGCTCAAGGACCGTGTAACTTGGATGCTCAGGGTTCGTGATCATATTTTGCATCCAATAGCGTGTGCTTTGACCCCGATGCTCACCGAGCGCTTCGTGCATATCATTAATCAGCTGCCGAAATGCGCGGTCATCGTTGACGTGCAAATTAAAAGCATGAGCAAATCGATACCCATCGTTATTGTCGCTCCATTCGTAGATGGTTCGTGAATGATACCAGCTCACTTCTTTTGCGAGCGGATAGAGTTCGTCAAGTGCAATAGGGGCGCATTTCTCATGGCTAGGCGAACGGCGAAATAGCTCTGCATAACTGCCAAAGGGCTGTGCGATCGTATACTGGATACCGGGTCCTTCAATGCGCTGCCATGCGAACCAGATGGCATTGTCTTCGGCCTCGTTTATGCAGGCTTTCAACTTTTTCCCCGCTTCACGGAACTTCACGATATTCTGAATTGGAATGTCGATGACTTCGACGACCGTAATATCCGTTCGAGGGGCGTCCGCGAAGGTCGTGAGTGGAAAAAATGCGACGAGACTGAGCGTTGCAGCGAATACCACGGGCGGAGAGCGCTTGCATATGAATGCAGGCACTGGATTGACTCGGTTCATCTGAACCTCCAAATTGTTGGTGTTATTGTCCTCCTTTATTGCACGACTTTCGGCAAACCATGCCGCAGACAAACTATAGTCTGGGATTGGAAATTGGCAAGAAAGCGCAAAACCGCGGGGCAGAAGTGTACGTAAAGACTTAATAAGTCCAGCCACATGAGAGATATCGATGCTTGAGAAAACGGAAAAGCAGTTTCTAAAACCTGATGCAATTACCGACCCGAACGAAATTGCCAAGTTTGATGCGCTCGCTCAGGAGTGGTGGAATCCTCAGGGTAAATTTAAGCGCGTACTCGCGTTCAATGAGGCTCGGCTCGCGGAGATCAAAGCAGGAATAGCGCAGTATTTCGCTCGTGACCTGACCTCTGACGATCCATTCCATGGATTGCGCGTGCTTGATATTGGATGTGGAGCAGGACTTTTATGTGAGCCGCTTGCAAAACTCGGTGCGGACGTTACAGGAATTGATGGGAGTGAAGTGAATATTCATGTGGCAACCACCCATTCGCAGCAAGAGGGTTTGAAAATTACGTATCGTCATTGCCTTGCGGAAGAGATCGCCGGGCTTGATGGGTTTGATGTGGTATTGAATACAGAAGTCATTGAGCATGTATATGACCAAGAGGCTCTGGCGGAAACCTGTGCGCGCTTGGTTAAGCCTGGAGGAATATTGATTATGGCGACCTTGGACCGCAGCTTTAAATCATGGATTATTGCGATCGTTGGCGCTGAATATATCCTTCGAATGTTGCCTCGCGGCACGCACGATTGGCATTTCTTTGTCAAACCCGAGGAGCTCGAGACGTGGTTGAATCGTTCAGGGCTCAAAAAATTCAGGCATGCGGGTTTTCGATATAATCCCGTCACCAAGGTATGGCGTGTCATTGACGTGCCCGACGTGAATTACATGCAGTTCTATCATCGTCCTTCAGCGATTTAATGTTTGTTGCAGGAAATCCACTAAGTGTCGAACTTTCGCGGAAAGGTGTCGATTTTGTGGATAAACTGCCCAAATCCCCTCATTTGCCGCTTGGAATGCAGACAGTACAGATACTAAGCGACCGGCTTTGAGGTCATTGCGAACATAATAGTCGGGCAATTGTACAAGTCCTAATCCCTGCAACGCGGCCTCCCGTAGGAAGGGACCGCTGTTGCAGTGAACGCGACCTTGCGGTTTGAACTGGATTGGGTTGCCGTTGGCATCCTGAAGTCGCCAGTAATTAACACTTCCTCTTAAGCATTGATTTGCGCGCAGGTCCGTTATGGTAACGGGTTCGCCATGTTGTTCGATCCAATGGGGCGCCGTGACGATATGCTGCGAACGAGAACTCAATTTGCGGGCAATTAACGATGAACTTTCGAGCTGACCGAGTCGAATGGCAAGGTCAAAACCTCCTTGAATGAGGTCAAGCTTGCGGTTGGTTAAATGGAGGTCGAGTTCAACATCGGGGTGCATTGAGAGAAACTCGCTGATGAGAGGCGCGAGTTGTGTTTCACCGTAATACACTGGCGCTGTGATTTTTAAGAGTCCCCGTGGGGTCTCTTTACGGGAGGAAAGCACTTGATTCGCCTGTTCGAGGCTCTCCACCAAATGGCGACAATGGACTAAATAAATCTTTCCTTCTTCCGTGAGACTCACTTTGCGGGTGCTGCGATAAAGTAACTTCAACCCGAGACGCGATTCGAGTTCCGCAATATTGCGAGAAACTTGCGCAACTGAAATGTTTAAAGCCCGGCCCGCCTCAGTAAAGCTGCCATGCTCGGAAACGGCCACAAACTCACTAATTCCAGACCACTGCTTCATGCTTAATCCTGATTGTTTCATATATGAAAAAGTGAATTTTAAATACAATCATTAATAAAATAAAAGAAATAATTAGAATGAACTATGATCAATCTTTCAAACTAAAGGCCTGAGGAGTGTAGTGATGGAAACCATGAAAACACGTGCGGCGGTTGCTTGGGAAGCAGGCAAGCCCCTCTCGATTGAGGAGGTTGACTTGCAGTTACCACAAAAAGGTGAGGTACTGGTCCGCATCGTGGCCACCGGCGTGTGTCATACCGATGCTTACACGCTTTCGGGGTCCGACCCTGAGGGGATTTTTCCTGCAATCCTTGGGCACGAAGGGGCAGGCATTGTGGAAGCTGTGGGGGAGGGGGTTACATCCGTTGCGATTGGTGACCACGTGATTCCGCTGTACACCCCAGAGTGTGGTACGTGTAAGTTCTGTACTTCCGGTAAAACCAATCTGTGCCAAGCAATCCGGAGCACTCAAGGCAAGGGCTTGATGCCAGATGGAACATCACGCTTTTCGAAAGACGGAAAGCCAATTTTTCACTACATGGGCACATCAACTTTCGCCGAACATACGGTTGTGCCTGAGATTGCACTCGCGAAAATTCCTAAAAGTGCACCGCTCGAAAAAGTTTGCTTGCTTGGCTGTGGCGTGACGACTGGAATGGGAGCAGTGAAGAACACTGCGAATGTCCAACCCGGAGATACAGTTGCGGTCTTTGGTTTGGGTGGTATTGGACTCTCGGTCATTATCGGTGCAGCAATGGCCCAAGCATCTCGGATTATCGCGATCGACATTAATGAAGATAAGTTTGATATCGCAAAGAGGCTCGGCGCGACCGATGTGGTGAATCCAAACCAGTTCGACAAACCCATACAAGAGGTGATTGTTGAGATGACCGATGGGGGGGTCGACTTTTCGTTTGAGTGTATTGGAAACGTGAAAGTTATGCGCGCCGCACTGGAATGCGCCCATAAGGGATGGGGAGAATCAGTTATCATTGGGGTTGCTGGTGCGGGTGAAGAGATCAGCACACGGCCATTTCAGCTTGTCACGGGACGCGTGTGGCGGGGTAGTGCGTTCGGTGGTGTAAAGGGGCGTAGTCAGCTTCCGGACTACGTCCAACGGTATCTCAATGGTGAATTTGAGCTTGATACCTTTATTACGCATACAATGCCCCTTGAACAGATTAACGAGGCGTTTGACTTGATGCATGAAGGAAAATCTATCCGCAGCGTCATTCACTATTAATTCATTCTGTTCGGAGTTTTCTCATGTCGATCACACAGAAAGAAGAGAAGAAGGTTTTTGGAGGACGACAGATGCGCTTTGAGCACGTATCGGATGTGCTCAACTGCATGATGCAGTTCTCGGTGTTTCTACCTCCTCAGGCTGACCAGCAATCCGTGCCAGCAGTTTATTGGCTGTCGGGGCTTACCTGCACCGATGAGAATTTTTCGAGCAAAGCAGGTGCTCAACGCACCGCCGCTGAACTCGGACTTGCATTAATTATTCCGGATACAAGTCCGCGCGGGGACGATGTGCCTGATGATCCCGATGGAGCCTATGATTTTGGCAAAGGAGCCGGGTTTTATGTGAATGCAACACAAGCCCCTTGGGAGTCCCATTACCACATGTACGATTACATTGTGTCTGAGTTGCCTAAACTGGTTGAGGCGAACTTACCCATCAATCACCAGCGAGCTATTTCGGGGCACTCTATGGGCGGACATGGTGCGCTTGTTATTGGGTTACGCAATGCAGAACGTTATGCATCGACCAGTGCGTTCTCACCAATTGTACACCCGACTGCAGTCCCCTGGGGTAGAAAAGCGTTCAAGGGCTATTTGGGCGACGATGTTTCATCTTGGGAGGCATACGATGCCACACTACTTTTGAAAAAAAGCGCGGGTGTTGCGCTTCCTCCAATTTTAATTGACCAAGGGGATGCAGACAACTTTCTTGCAGAGCAACTTTGCACCCATTATTTCACGGAAGCGAATGAAGTGGTTGGGGCTGGAGCGCAGATTCGAATGCAGCCAGGTTATGATCACAGCTACTATTTTATTGCGAGCTTTATTGAGGATCATCTGCGGTTTCACGCGAGCAATTTGCGATAACAGAAGAATGCAGCGCGGTTCGTGTTTAATTTATCGGCAAACAGACCGTTTCTGTCGGAGGATGGCTAAAAAGTACTTGCACCAACACCGGCAAATTACTAATATAGCGCCCGTTCGCTAGAGCGAACGATTCCTTTCAGTGTGCGTCCGTAGCTCAGTTGGTTAGAGCACCACCTTGACATGGTGGGGGTCGGTAGTTCGAGTCTACTCGGACGCACCAAAAATTCTGAAACCGTGCCCTATGGCGCGGTTTTTTTTTGCTTGCTTGTAAAATTGTTAAAAACTATGATTATTTCGCCCAAATCATCAAAAAAATGAAAGGTAACTGAATGCGGTCACCAGTGAAACGTGAACTAACCTATGTAAGCACATCAAAAGCAGCAGAGCTGCTGGGCGTCTCAGTCGGGACCGTTCAACAAATGGTTGAGAAGGGAGAGCTACAGGGATGGAAAACGGCAGGCGGGCACCGTCGAATTGATAAAGCTTCCGTCCTTGAACGGAAGATGCATCAAAGTGGAGATTCTGTAGCCTCATCACGTCACGCTCAAAGTCAACGTGACGCTCTTTATGTCCTCGTGGCGGAGGATGATCCAGTAAGCATGAAAATTTATCAGAATTTAGCTGCAAGTCTTCCTTCTCAGGTTCAGTTTTCTTATGCGAATGACGGTATTGAAGCGCTGCTACACCTTGGTCAAAACCCCGTTGATATTTTGATTCTTGATATGGATGTTCCTCTTGTGAGCGGCTTCGAAATGCTCAAGAAGATTGCACGGAATCCGGCCTTGGTTGATCTTCAGATCCTTGTGGTGACGGGGTTAAAACTCGATGACAATCAACTCCCAGACGAGTTACTTGTTATAAAAAAACCGATTGATCGGTCCTTCATTCGTGGGTATGTCATGGGTGTCCACACAACGAATCTGAAAAAAATCGTTTAGGATTATCGAAAATATCAATTGTCAAAAACGAATCCAATATGATAAAAATGTCAAATACACCTGATTAAGATTGGTATTATCATTTGACAGATATACAGAGAGATTCTCTTCATTCCGATATAGAAGTTAATCGTGCTTCTAAACACCGGGGTGACGTCGCGGTTGTAATTGATGACGACCCGTCCTCGCTACAAATATCGTGTTGGTTACTTAAACGTGATGGTTATCGTGTCATAGGTTTATCTTCACTGGCAGAGTTGAATGATTTTCTTGCAATTCCCGAGTCGCATGTCTCTGTATTTGTGATTGATTTCTCACTTGAAGATAGCACCGCCATTGAGCTTATCAATACACTTCAGCAAACTCCTTCATATGCATTTGTTCCGAAAGTCGTGATCACTGGACATCGAGATCATCTC
>NZ_PIPM01000025.1 GCF_003987175.1 Aliidiomarina sanyensis
TCCACTAGTTGCTCCTGAGTTAGCATGTTAGGCCGCCTTGTCATATTGAAAAGTGCGGCTATGATGCCTCAGGTGGATCACTTTTAAACCGTTGTCAGTGGATCAATTTTACTCCGTTGGTAACACTATCGCGAATATTCTTAGTGTCAGGATCGATGATCGTGCAGAGTACCTGATTTATCGAGCAAATCTTGCTACACACGAAGTTCATCGCCTAGGGATCGACCTCACTTCGCTAAAGAAAATGGCTGTCCAGATTGAGGACAAGGAATTTTTCTCACATCGTGGTGTAAGTTTGAAGGGTATTGCTAGGCTGCTTCTTTCAGTCATGAGGCTTGGGCCAAGATCGGGAGGTTCAACCATCACACAGCAGTTTGCGCGAACACTCTTTATCATTGATCAAAAAAAACTAGTACGGCGCAAGCTGGTTGAAATACTTCTGGCACTTTGGCTTTCAAAGGTCATTTCAAAGGATCGTGTGTTAGAAATGTACCTTGCGTCCGTTCGCTTCGATTACGGTGTAATGGGGATAGCAGCAGCATGCTCACGTTTTTTGAAGGGACCAAGAGAGTCCACTATAGGGAGCGCTGAGGCTTTCTTCCTAATAGAGAGGTTATCGAACGTCAGGTCGCTGCTACTTGGGCCAAGGGTTGCCCAAACGCTACGACGGGCTGTTTACGATGGGGTTCTAACCGCGGAAGATGCAGTTAATACTGTTGCTATCTATCGCAGGGTGATTGATCAAGGTTTAATAATTGATCAGAGCAAATATCTACCAAAACTGGAGAATGAGTGGTCGGCCACCCAACAAACCGACGCAAGGGACGTTTGATCCGTTGCTCATTTTTTGCTTTTGCAAAGCGGGCCGCCGCCTGACCCCCCCCCCCGAAATCAAGTGTTATATTTCTCTGTCACAGAAAAGCTAGCTCCAGATTTTCTCCTTTATCAACACATTCTTCTGCAGGCGCTATAGTGCCAGTCAATGAGTCTTTTACGCATCTTGCAACGACTTGTGCAAGTTCGCAGGGAACAGCGTTACCTATTTGCGAATAAACTTTGCTATTAGGACCGCACCAAACATAGTCCTCAGGGAATGTTTGAAGCAATGCAGCCTCATTAATAGTCAGTCTTCTCAAGTATGATGGTGCATCGTGCATTCCTTGAGGCTTGCCGCCTGCCATTAAATTTCGATGATATTCTTCAACCCATGATTTGCTACCGTAATAAAGGTGTTTGTCATCAATGATCGGAGTACGATTTCCTCCCATACTCGCAGGTAACGTACTTGCCCAGCCATCAGGGTTTAGGGGTCTCCCTTGGCCATTAAATAGCATTCCCGCGTAAGGTGACTTTCTGAGTACAGGCTTAGCAGCTAATGTTACTCTAGCGTTACAAATTCGGTCGTTCCGTTCGGTACCCGGCTTTCCGAGTGGTATGAGTACATCCCGTAAGGTCGGTGCTGACCTTAGATATTTTCTAAAATTAGCTTTGTGTACTGGCTTTACGCCATTTTTAACTCCAATAAAGAAAACCCTTTCGCGTGCCTGGGGCACGCCAAAGTCTTTAGAGTTTAAAATATGAACAGTTACCACATAACCAGCTTTTTGAAGCCGTGACAGAAGCTCTGTTCTTACATTTTCAAATTTTGAAAGTGAACCCAAAGCTTTCACATTTTCCATTACAAAAGCCGTCGGCTTAACTTTTTCAACAACATTACAGAAGCTAAAAATCAGTTTGCTTCGCGGATCATCTGGGTCCATTTTCCCTGCTACAGAAAAGCCTTGACAAGGGGGGCCGCCAAAAACCACATCAATTCCTTTGAGGCCGAAAAATTCTTCACTACAGCTGTCTATATCCCCTTCAATTAATTTGCATTCTGGGTGATTGGCTCTATATGTTTCGCATGCGTGCTTATCCATTTCATTAGCAGCAATTACATTAAAACCGGCATTTTTGAACCCTACATCCATGCCTCCTGCACCACTAAAAAGAGAAATTGCCTTCATTGAAATATTCCATATTCGAATAATTCGCTAATGATAGCATGATATCAGTCAAATTCAAGCTTCTGAATGATCACTTATATGAGTAAAACGATTTATAACAGCAAATACCAAGCCCTCGTCCAAGAACTTGCCAATGAGAGAATCAGGCTAAACATCTCTCAAGGTGAGCTGGCGACTCAGGTAGGTCTCAACCAATCTGATATCTCTAAAATCGAAAAATTTGAAAGGCGCTTAGATGTGCTAGAGTTCGCCCTGCTCCTTAAAGCTCTTCGCATAACAGAAAACTCCAGGCTTCAAGCAATCGTGAGCGAGTTCACGGGGGTTCCTCATGGCTAATGTTGCTGAGCGGAATATGTTAGGTCGGTACTATGTCAATACCCGGCTCGGTGTTGCAAAGACAAAAAATGAAGAGGACTTCCCCGAATTTGATTTAGACTCTAACGTCTATAAGCTGCTTACAGACCTAATTGAGGTGAATGCAAAGGGCTTCCGGGGTGTTGTAGTAACTGCTTTGACTGGTTTACACCTCAATGAAGACTATGACCCGATAAATAATTTTTATGGTTGTAACCCGAGATCGATTTTTGAATCTGGCATATGGTATGCCTTACAAGAGAATGGAATTCCCTGTGGAAAATCCGATCCGTTAAATGTAGCAAAAAATGCTAATCAGCTAAACGAAGACTGGGCACAAGGACGAAGGCCCCAATCAGCAGCTATGGCTGTTGTTGAATATTTGCGTTTGGTAATGACTGCCAAGCAGAACAAAAGAGCGAGGCTGATTGATTATTTCTTTTTTCGTTTATGGAAATACTCTCAATCTATCACAGGCTTTAAGCTCGCTGAAATAGAGTCATCAGATCCCTCGCATCAGACAATTGGTAATAAATTGGTAGGTTTCACTCTGAAATATCCAGAGTCTGGTAATTTGCCTCAATACTTAGTGGCCCAACTTCTATCCGGTCTGTTTCGTGCTTCAGAAACTGAAGTGATAGGCGGTGACGAAAGTGTGTTTGGCACAAATACAACATCAAAAAAACCAGCAGATATTTGGCTGGAAACTGATGGGAATCCAACAAACCTTTATGAAGTCACTGTAAAGCCAGTTTCGCTAAAGCGCCTTGATGACAGTTTGGATGCTCTGCAATTAACTGGACATTTAAATCTCCCTGTTACATTTATTTGCCGATTTGATATGGATGTTAGAGATATCAATGTTATTGATGGTAGTTTTCAATATAAAGGAAAGCGTTTTGATTTTGTCGACTACAAGAATTTTTGCTTAACAGTTTTTTCGATTCTAAATGATGAAGAGTGCTCAACAGTAATCAAAAATGTTGCGGATTTTGTACAGGATAGAAATATTTCTATGAGAACTAAGGCGGGCTGGAATGAGTTCTTTGCGAACAAAATATAACACTAGTAAATTGTCCACTTCCCCTAAACTGAGACAGATTTAATTAGAGTTTTCTGCGATAGTAACAGCAGGAGACGACTATGAAAAAAATCACGATTTACTGAAACGCAGATCATCGCGATCTTGAAAGAATCTGATGCCGGTATGAAGGTTGAAGATATCTGCCGAAAACACGGAATCAGCAACGCCACCTATTACAACTGGAAGTCCAAGTACGGTGGTATGAAAGCGTCGGACATCAAGCACATTAAAGAGCTTGAGGAAGAAAATGCGAAGCTGCAAAAACTGTTTGCAGACGTCAGTCTTGAAAACCACGCGATGAAGGAACTCTTTTTAAAAAAGGGTTGGTGACAGCAGACAAAGAAGACTGCGCGAAAACGTTGGTTGAGGCAGGCCTGAGCATTGTAAAAGCATGCATCGTAACGGATTTGAGCCGTTCTCGCTTTTATCGGGTTGAGCGCGATTGGCGTAAAGCAGATGCTGCTGTCATTGATGCCATTAATGCAGCTTTAGAAAAATCGCCACAAGCGGGCTTCTGGAAGTGTGCTGGACGCATTAAATTTAAAGGATATCCGTTTAATCACAAGCGTATTTATCGCGTGTATTGCCGTATGGGATTAAATCTGAAGCGCCGCAAGAAGCGAGTGCTTCCCAAGCGCCAGGCACAGCCGTTGGAAGTGATTGAACAACCGAATCATCAGTGGGCGCTGGATTTTATGCATGACACTCTTTATTGCGGTAAGCGTTATCGGACTTTGAACGTGCTCGATGAAGGCTCACGGGAATGCTTTGCCATTGAAGTAGATACATCGTTGCCAGCAGAACGAGTGGTTCGCACGCTAGAACAGCTGAAGGAAGAGCGAGGGCTACCAATGCAACTTCGCGTCGATAACGGGCCAGAGCTAATCTCGGCACGTTTAATGGACTGGTGCGATGACCACAATATTGAGTTGGTTTATATCCAACCCGGAAAGCCGCAACAAAATGGCTTTGTTAAACGGTTTAACGGTTCGTTCCGGCGTGAGTTCCTGAATGCATATTTGTTCGACTCACTGAGCCAAGTTCGCGAAATGGCTTGGTTCTGGGGTTTGGATTATAACGAAGAGCGAACTCATGAAAGTCTTGGCAATTTACCGCCAGTGGCTTACCGGAAAAAAACTGGAAAACTCTAGTTTAGAGTTGTGTCATTAATGGGGAAGTCGACATTGGGCTACGCTTCGAATTTTTCTCAGAGCACGAGGTTAGCGCGAGCATGCAAGTTCGTTAAACATTTCTGAACTATTTACGAGGATTGATCATGGGGAATAAAGAAAAGTTCGAAGAGCGAGTTGATGGAAGTGGATTCGGCGTTTCCAAAACGGGTCTCTACCCAGCAGAGCTCGCGGACATAGATTTCATTTTTGACTCGATACAGAGAGGAGCTCATGAGGGGTATTTTAGCTCGGATCTATTGTTCCCGATTATACAACTTGGTTTACACAAACAAATATCCGATAGCATCACTACAGGATACAGCCCAACGCATAGGGGTTGCCAAGTCCCGTCATGGTTCTATGTGTCGTTTGACGCAGGCGAGAGGACGGCCTTTTATTGGCTGACAGAAGAAAAAACCAACTTGTTCGAGTTGTACAAGGTCGCAGTAGAACCAAGCTTTAGGAATATGGGCATTGGTAAGTCAATCTTGAGGCATGTAAATGATCGAATTCCAAGTGGCTCAAAAATAAAGGCGAGGCTCTATAGGTCATCTACAATAATGTTAAAGATGCTGGTCGCGGACGGCTTTACCAGAGACTTGAAGCAAGGAAAAACAACAATTCATCTTTCAAAAAGACTCTAAAACTGTTTTGAGTTTGGCCAATCAGCCTTCCGCTCGACACTCGTGCCACCTTGGCATACCTTGAAGAGACCTATAGTATTGAGGCCTCACCTACCTTGATTTCACATGTGGCCAAGGTCGTCATGAACGATGCCACTAAGTAATTGGAATCCGGCAATGGAGCAGTTTGGGATTATGTATCAGGATAGGATTTTACAGTGCAATCAGCCATTATAAAAAAACCTTCTACAATCGCTTAGCGGCTCTGAGTGGGCTTAAAAGTACGAGATTATTGCTCTGATAACCTCCCTTTGTCACTCAGCGATTCAGGTACGGTAATTTGGTACCGTTCATCAAGACGGCCACCTTTCACGACTTGGCGCTTACCAGACCCTAATTCGATGTTCGTTTCGTCAAGGTGTTGCGCCCATGCGTGCCCAAGGTGGCGGCTTAAAAACAAAAACACTCGGTTCGTTTGGACGGAATGACTGCGCTCGAGCATAGATTGCACCTTTCTTGGGCTCAGGTTTACTAAGCCTTGAAAAAGCTCCGATGCGTGTTCGAAAGAGATCTGCTTATTGATGGCATTAACCACTTCATAGGCAGCGAGTTCGGGGATGCTTGCCCTCACTTCTTTTCCATTGATCTTCATAACTTTAAGGTCTTTAAGGGGATCAAGTCTGCGACCTTTAGTAGTAGAGTAAAACCAATGTTGATCAGGAAACTCCCGAAACCATTTTGGCAGCGATGGTTTATTTTCCACACCAACCCATATTTTTTCTTCACCTAGTTTCAGATAGTGGCTTAACCCTTGATGAGTCAGGCTGCTAAGACCTGCTAGATGAACCGGATGATGCAACTGAACTTCCATTGCTTGTATGGCATCAACCCAGCTGGGCTGAACCTCATCGTTAGCGCAAGGTCGATAGTAGACACCTGCACTGAGCTTCTTCAGCCAGCCATTCTTTGTATACTTTTGAGCCAAGGAGTAGCTAACGCCATTCTCAGTCAGCCATGGCTGAAGAACGAGCGATCCTGGAGTTGTGTGCCTTACCAGCCAGTTTATTTTCGATGACATTCTAATACCTAGGGTATGACTAATGCCTTAAATGTAAACAAATTAGTTTGTAAATGTCGATATTCTAATACCCAAGGTGTTAACTTTTTAGAATAGGTAAACTACTAAGTTCTTCGCCACCTACGAGGCTGCCACAAGAACGTGTCGAAAAAATGCAAAAATATCGACACATGATCGTTTCATGTCGAAAATACCGACCTAAATAAGGTTTTTTGCAAAACGCGAGCGACTTCCGGAGCGGTCCGACTAAATTGTCGGACGCGTCCGACAATTTCTTGCAACGAAGTTTTATTAAAGAAAGGGGAGTCCTTCCATTTCGTTGAAGAACTACGCCAACATCCTAATTGCCGTTGGTTTACAAGACGCCTTACCTTGTCGATATTCTTCATGTTACTCAGAATGACCAGCTCTACCCACAATTTGAGCTTGTTCCGCAGCAGTGGTTTTAGTAATCTCAAAGAATAGTAAAAAAGCACGCCGACGGAATTATGGCGAGCGATTATTGAGCCAGCTCAGCGGTTTCCTCAAGGAAGAGCCTTCCTCATAAGTTTTTCTTCGCCTCTTTGAATTCTCGTTTCGCTGCGTTGTCGCGGTCTATTTGTGCTCGTTTTTAGGCTTTTACTCCTTCATCTGTGCGGGTTCTAGGGTGAATCGAGGGTAGATAACAAGCAAGGTGACAAAGCGACAAAGAGTGCATGCCGGTGTATTGGGGATATGAGGCGTGCATAGTATTTAAATGTTATGGCGCTTAGGGTAGTCAGCAGATGAGATGAGGAAACAAAAATGCAAAAATTCATTATTAACAAGAATAAGCAGTCCAATGGTGATCACGAGGTGCACAATGCGACCACGGGTTGTTCATATATGCCGAATCTTGAGAACCAAATAGACTTGGGCTATCACGTGTCATGCCATGGGGCGGTTGCTGAGGCTAAACGCCTCTGGCCAGGGAACAGAATTAACGGCTGTTACTATTGTGCTAATGCATGTCATACAAGCTAGCACCATAACAAGGTGAATCAATTTCGCTACCTGCGGTCGCCGGACGCTCGTTCCTCGCGCCGCTTATTGCGAGCGTTATGCAATGCTCATCCATAGGAACAAGATATGCCCAAAATAACTATCAAAGATGGGAAACTCTCCGCTGAAGTCTATGTGCAGGTCACGAGAGATTATGTTTGTGAATGCGGCGCTAAATTTACAATCACTATGAATATGCCCGAGAACGTTACATATAATGGGCAGATAAACGTTAACGCTAATTGCCCCACATGTAGTAGGCCGGTCAGGGCAACCGCATGAGTGTACATTAATTCACCATCTCGCTGAAGCCCGCAGATAATACAGCCTCCAGATATTCGGCTTTCATCCATGCTCGCTTTTGTTTAGCAGGGATACTGCCTTTTGATGATT
>NZ_PIPM01000027.1 GCF_003987175.1 Aliidiomarina sanyensis
TATCCTGTATATCGCAGGTCATTGTGGTTCCTCTTTCAATTTACTTTGGTCGGTAAATCAAAAGGATAAACTTTGACCTGCACCTTTTCCAGCTCAGGCGAAATTACAGAAAGAATGATGCACTAACTGGATTTGGTCAGTGCAACATCAAGCAGTGGCTGGCGGATCCAACATAACTTCCGTCGATTTGTGGGCGAAAATAAGATAAAAGGAGTCCACGAGCCGTCACTGCAAAAGCTCCGTTGGAGTTACAGTGGGCTTGTGAACTCCGGAGTCTATCATCGCCAGTACTCGTCTCAACGTGGTGCTGCGGATTTTGCGCCACTGGCCGGTATTGAGGTGGTTGCTCAAGTGCAACGACTAACTGGATATTTGTCCGCATCCACTAAACGTCATGCGATAACGGACTATAAGTACGGTGGCTTGTTGGTGAATAGACAAGGGCGAGGCTTGCTTGGATTTGAGTTTTTAACGGTTCATGATCGCGATTCAGGTATTGTCACCCAAACACAGTATCATCAACAATTTCCCTTGACCGGCCAACCGCGAGTGACTGTGACAAGACAACTTGGCCGATTGATGTCAGTCGCTGAGAATACTTGGAATGGGACGCGGACCGATGATACCGGCCGACCTGCGCCAGTATTGGCATCATCAGTTGAAACGGAGTATCGCCTTGGCTGGAATGCCAATGGCTCGGTGGGAAACAGTGTGCTCGCTGCAACCACAGCGACCACCTTTACGTATGACACGTATGGAAACCTAAAATCCAGCGATGCCCTCATTACGTCGTCCGTGTCAGGTGACGGCACTCAACGTATTGAAGTGACCAACACATATGCCTCCTCGCCAACGAGATTAGGGAAGTTTGCTCGGCTTGTTGCAAGTGAAGTCAAAACAACCCAAAGCGGAGAAACCGTTTCTCGGACGGCGCGCTTTGAATACAATTCTAAGGGAGTTCTCGTGCTTGAAGAAAACCCGAGCCACGGAAATACGCCGGGTCTACGAACGACATACACGCACGATGACAAAGGACAGGTCACGGAGCAGACGTCACAAGCAATTCTCAATAATAGTGTGATAGGAGCGCCGCGAACGATTAAATGGACGTATGATTCAGTGACAGGAGCGAAGTTAAAGCAGACACGCCAGAATCAGCTCACAACAACGTACACGTACGAATACCAAAATACGGGAAGTCAGTCAGGACCGCTCGTTGCAGTGGTTGAGACCGGTGCGAACGGTGAGCAGAAGCGAACAACCTTTAATCCTTTTGGAAATATACTTCAGACGCAAATTAGAGCTTCTGTAAACGCCACATTTGTGACCTTAACTACGCACGCTTCGCAATTTTGTGAGGGCTCGTGTGCAAACGCAGCGATTTATGCCTATACACGAGAAACACATGCCTCGGGCGCGCAATCTTACACGTTCATCAATAAACTTGGTCAGGTAATCGCCACATCGGAGCGACTGCTTGATGGTCGCTACAGTCAGCAGCGCACCACCTACGATGTGCGTGGGCGACCGGAGTTTGTGTACGAGCCACAGGCTGTGACCAGCGCTTTGACATTAGCCTCGCTTTCGGGACCGCGCACGCGTTACTACTACACTCTCCATAATCAAGCACATCGTATTGATCTACCCGGAAACCGGACATCATATCAGTGGCGTGAGGGGTTTTGGGATTATCAGCAAGATCCACAAGGAAACGTGACGTCAAGCCAGGTTGATGGATTTGGCCGAACTGCGCGAGTTCGCGATGCAAGTAATCAGGAGATCCGTTATTTCTATAACGTGCATGGCTCGGTTGCGTCAGTCACGCTGCCAGGAGCACTTAGTCCGGTCACTACCACCTATGACCTTTACGGGCGTCGCGTGGGTATGGTGGATCAAGACAAGGGGAGCTGGAGTTATCGCTACAACGGCTTCG
The DNA here is from genome assembly GCF_003987175.1 of Aliidiomarina sanyensis. GTDB lineage: Bacteria > Pseudomonadota > Gammaproteobacteria > Enterobacterales > Alteromonadaceae > Aliidiomarina > Aliidiomarina sanyensis. The sequence continues at coordinate 1,934 of NZ_PIPM01000027.1, forward strand.
GTGAGTTGATAGAGCAACGTAAAACCGAGTTATATGTTGCAAACCCTCGTACGCTGATTGAAATCATCGAATACGATGATTTTGGACGCAAAGTCCGAACCCGAAACGCCGAAGGGACAGTTTGCTATCAATACGGTGCGCCAAATAATGCGAATCTTGCGCGAGGACGATTGCTCTCAATTAAGCAGTACACACAAGCTGTGTCGTGCACAACAAACATTGCACCGGACTATGCTGAGAGCTATACCTACAACGCTCATGGGCAGACTTTGACTCGCGAAGTTGTGAACCATGGCCGCACTGCTTTGTTCAGCTATAGTTATGCGCCGACCCTCGAGCGCCTTTCGAAGACTTTCCCGAGTGTTGGCAACCAAGCACCAACCTCGATTGAATACGAATATGCAAATGGGTATCTCGTGGGTTATAAACGCCCGGGCGTAGCGAACTCTTCATACCAAAAAATTACAAATGTGAATGCGCGCGGCCAAACGACAGGGCAGCGTTTCGGTAATGGAGTGATTCAAACCATCGGCTACGATTCAAATACCGGCTGGGTGACTTCACAACAATGGAGTGATGCTGGTGGCTTGATGCTGCGTCGCCTCACCTACCAATACGACAACGTAGGAAACACCATCTACCGCGGTCAGGACTTTCTCTCCGGAACTGGAGCGAACATGGACGAAGCGTTTGTCTATGACGATCTATATCGAATGACTAGTTATGGGCTGAGCATGGCTGACTCAGGTCCTAGCCCTGAGCCGGATCCAGATCCGTGCAATGATTGTCCGGGATTCCCGGGAGACCCAGGAGATCCTTCTGAGCCCATGTTTTCAACCTTATCGTTGCATGGCGGCGGTATGAATATTACCCACACTTACCAATATGACAGTTATGGGAATATTCTTTGGAAAAGCGATGTGGGCAGCCAAGGAGCGAGCTTTGATTATCAAAGTTCGCCCGGAGGGACGCTGTTACCCAACCGCCTGACGCGCGTGCGCTCAGGAACCAGCCAAACGGAGTTGTATACATTCACCTACGATGGGTTTGGGAACGTCACCCATGACGGGCAGCAAAGCTTTGTGTACTCGAGCTTTGATAAGCCGTTGTCGGTGACACGGTCGAGTACTCATGCGAGCTATTTTGATTATGGCCCGAGTCGTGAACTGGTAAAACAAACCGATGTGCGCGATGATGAAACCACAGTGCGTTATTTGTTTGGGGGGTATGAAGTTGTCGAGTTACCCTCGGGCGTGGTTGAGTATCGATTGCATATTGGCTCCACGGTTCTGACAAAAAGAGAATTGGGCTCAAGTGTCAATACCGAGCAGCTCTACATGCACAAGGATATGCAAGGCTCCACGGTCATGATTACTGGCGTGGCGCTTCTAGGTAGCGTTGTGCGTCAGCAACTCAACTATGATCCATGGGGCAAACAGGCGCTGATATACACCAGCGGGCAGTTTGTTTACGGGCGAGGTTTAGGCCAGTCACAAGGCTACACCGGGCACACCATGGTGAATGATTTTGATTTGATTCACATGGGTGGGCGGACCTACAACCCGGTGCTGGGGCGTTTTATGCAGGCGGACCCGTTTATTCAGGCGGGCGCGAACCTGCAGAATTACAACCGCTACAGCTATGTGCTCAATAACCCGATGAGCTATACGGATCCGAGTGGGTATTTGTTTAATCGGTTGAACAAGGCATTGGGAGACTTTGCGCCCTTTGTTGCGATTGCGATTATGGCAATGCCGTTTGGACAAAGCCTTGGTGGTGCGATGTTAAAAGGATTTTTATCCGGCGGTGTGGCGACCGGAAGTTTGCGTGGAGCGATGCATGGCGCCGTATCGGCAGGAATATTTCACTCCATAGGTACAAGCTTTCAAGAGCGAGGGCAGTTCAACAGTCGCTTTAATGCGGCAGCGGAGCGGCTAGGCTTTGGTGGCCAACCGGTGATGATGTTCGGTGGTAATGCCTTAACCGCATCTCAGATAGCGGGTCAGATAGGGGCTCACGCGTTTGCGGGGGGCGTGCTCTCATCTTTAAATGGTGCAAAGTTCTCTCACGGATTTATTAGTGCAGGCTTTGCTAAGGGTGTCGGAACCCACCTTAATGACGAAATGGGAAATCAGATTGTTGCGGGAACCATTGTATCAGCGACGATCGGAGGAACCACATCCTCGATTGTCGGCGGCAAGTTTGCCAATGGCGCGGTTACTGGGGCATTTCAGGCGTTGTTTAATCACTATAGATTTAGTAGCCGAGAAGCGGCTATCCGAAAAGCTGAAGAGCTTGTGCAACGACAGTACGAGATGGCGAATCCTTCAGGAAAGACGTATGGAGTACAGGTTGACATGACGGGAGTAATGGCGGGCGACATTGGAACTTTTGTTATCCGAAGGCAGAGGCTTTGGGGATTATTGCCGGACGAATATGTTGTTCATCGCTCACCAAACCGAAATGGGGGAATTGGATTAAACCCTGAGTATGGGGCTGGCGGACCGATAAACATGCGTAATGTTGAAGCTTGGGTCGTTGCTCCTTATAGAAATATCGTCAGTGCTTATTATGGCGCTATATCTTACAGCAATTTCGAAAGCGCTCCAGTTCATATCTATTCTCCGGAATCGCGAAGTTTTACGATTCATTTTCCATCCCAACAAGATTTGGTAAACCAATATGCGAGATAAGTCATTTTTCAACAGATCTACGCAGATGCTAATAATTTCAGTTTTTTTGGTGTTCGTTGCATCGAGTTGTTCTAAGAGTGATACGGAATCGGACAAGGAGGCAGACCAAGTGTCGATTTACAAACTGCTTCTGTACCCAGAGCGTTATCACAAGAAGAGAGTGAAAACGATAGGGTTTTACGAATATGGGATTATTTCGTCTCTATATCCATATGAGGACGATATGGTGAACCGTTTCTTATTTAGGTCAATGGTTGTTTATAACGTTAAACGAGCGCAAAGCTACGAGCTTGCTGTTTGCGATGGCAACTACGTTGAGCTCGAAGGTCTCATCGTTACCGTAGAGACAGGGACTTCGGGCAGAGTGGTTGTATATTTAGTCGATGTTACCGAAGTAAACATGGTTGTCCGAGAGGGTGATGGGAGTGTCGACCTGATTCCTTGTATTTTATTCTATGACGGTACGTAAGTGGACTTTTACAGCATGAAACTTAAAAAAAGATTATCGCTTATCGTGATATTTATGACGTTCGTGATTGGCTGCTCTGACCAGGATGCACCCACGTGGTCAAATGATTTCGCAATTCTATTCACAGAAAGTGGAGAAGTGGGGCAGTCGGGAGCACTTCATGGATATCTGACAAAGGACGGTCGCTTGTGGCTATATAAAGATGACGCAGAGATTCAAAGGCTTAGCCACAGCGTGCAACTTAAAGGACTGTCGGCGGAAGTATTGGAGGCCTGCCAAGATAAGTATGTTACGATTTTTGGCACGATAGCTCAAACCTCTCCGGTCATCATTGATAATATAGACCCAGTACTGGGTGGACGAGTCGGATGCGATTGGCCTGAAGATCAGTAGCGTGAGCAAGGAGTATGCGCGCATTAAATACCCGGTGGGGGCGCCTTCCACCATGGCTTTGTCAGTGCGGGTATGGGGCAGGTATCAAACAATGTGGAGCCATAGCGAGTTTGTATTCGGACTGCGGTTAGGGGAGATGCGCGGCTACACCGGCCACACCATGGTAAACGACCTGAACCTGATTCATATGGGTGGACGCACTTACAACCCAGTGCTGGGGCGCTTTATGCAGGCGGACCCGTTTATTCAGGCGGGCGCGAACCTGCAGAATTACAACCGCTACAGCTATGTGCTCAATAATCCGATGAGCTATACGGATCCGAGTGGGTATTTGTTTAATCGGTTGAACAAGGCATTGGGAGATTTTGCGCCTTTTGTTGCGATTGTGATTATGGCAATGCCGTTTGGACAAAGCCTTGGTGGTGCGATGTTAAAAGGATTTTTATCCGGCGGTGTGGCGACCGGAAGTTTGCGTGGAGCGATGGTCGGTGGACTGACAATCGGGATTGGATTTGAGTTCCAAGGCTTGAGAGGAACTTCTGCTGTCCTTGCTCGAGGGGGGCTTGGGGGCGTCATGAATGTGGTCCAAGGTGGAAAATTTGGCCACGGGGTACTGAGCTCATCGGCGGGAGGAGTTACGAATTCGA
>NZ_PIPM01000028.1 GCF_003987175.1 Aliidiomarina sanyensis
GTTTCACGAATATCACGACCTGAAGCCACCGGGTCTGGATTTGCATCTGGGCCTTCTGGATTTACGTAAATCAAGCCCATTTGCACTGCGGCAAGTGGATGCTCTAGCTCGCGGTCGCCGGTGTAGCGATTGTTCTCGAGCCACTCGTTTTCCTTACCCCAGTAGATATCCTCTTCTGGTTCCCAGATGTCCTCTCGGCCACCGCCGAATCCAAAGGTTTTTAAACCCATCGATTCAATCGCGACGTTACCGGTCAAGATGAACAAGTCAGCCCACGAGAGACTGTTGCCGTACTTTTGCTTCACAGGCCACAGCAAACGACGCGCCTTATCGAGGTTCCCGTTGTCTGGCCAGCTGTTTAATGGCGCAAAACGCTGGTTGCCGGTACCACCGCCCCCACGACCATCTGCAGTTCGGTATGTACCAGCAGCGTGCCACGCCATCCGGATCATAAATGGACCGTAATGACCGTAATCGGCCGGCCACCAGTCTTTTGAATCTTTGAGGACATGCTCGATATCTTTTTTAACCTGAGCCAAATCGAGCTTCTTGAAGGCTTCACGATAGTTAAAGTCTTCCCCTAAAGGGTTTGTCTTCTTATCGTTCTGGGCAAGAATCCGCAGATTGAGCTGATTCGGCCACCAATCTTTGTTGTAGGTCCCATTCGCACCGAGGCGCGTGTTGCCACCGTGCATTACTGGGCACTTACCCGCTTTATTATCACTCATGGATTGCTCCTTTCAATGTCGTTGCATCAAATGACACAAAAACTCGCCCGCACAACGCGGGCTCAAATTGTCACAATAAGGTATAGCAATGCACGTCCATTTATACCAATAGGCATAACCGGTTGCGTTAAACGGTTTTTTCTATGAAACCAAAATTTTCTAACCGGAAATTTCAAGCTTTAATGTTATTGATAATTATTCTCATTTGCATTTATAATACCCTCATCTTGGAAGACCCCCACATTCTGGGTTTCTGTTTTGATTTGGAGTTCTGATGATGTCGTCCCAACCTGTATTTCGCCTCACCATAGTCGCAACCCTTATTTCTAGCGCTCTGTTCTCTACCGCGGCCCTCGCTCAAGCGGGCGAAACCAGTAACGAGCCAAATGGTGAACGCACTGCCCCACCGCGCATTGAAGTGATTCGTGTTTTCGGCCAAAGCGCCGCTCATCGCTACGACGAAACAGGAAGTGTGGTCATACTTGATCGTGATTTCATTGAGCAAATGCAACCCTTATCCACCGAAGATATTCTGCGCCGAGTTCCGGGAATTAATATCAAGGGTGAGGAGGAAACCTCCATTGTCGGCAATTTTGGGATTCGCGGTTTGTCCGCAAGTGAGAGTAAATCACTGTTACTAGAAGATGGTGTGCCCGTGGCACCTGGTCTGTTTATTGGGAACGACCGTTACTTTAACCCCCGCATCCAGCGGGTTGAGCGGGTCGAGATTCTCAAGGGTTCCGCATCGTTGCGCTATGGTCCCTCAACCATTGGTGGCGTGGTCAACTTTCAAACTAAAACGCCTGATCACGGTGTCCTATTAAGCTCGCGGGTGGGGTCATTTAATATGCGGGAAGTGAATCTTGAGGTGGGTCAACACAATGACGCTCATGATGCTTACGCAGGTATCATCTTTACCCACGCACAAAGCGATGGCTTTATGGACAAAGGCTATGAGATGAATGATCTCATGTTTAAAGCAGGAACGTCTCTGAGTCCTGATCATCGCATTGGTGTTAAATTTTCCTATCATGAAAATGATGCGAATATTTCATACCGCGGATTATTCCTTGACGATTACCGTGCAGGTGAGCGCTACAATCCAGCCCCAGATGACTGGTATTTACAGGACCGTATCGCATTTGACGTCAATTATGAGTGGAACATCTCACCGAACGTCTCTTTGAAAACAATTGCTTACTGGAGTGAAGTCACTCGTGATTACTGGCGTTACGACGTTGACACTGCAGCATCAAACCTCGCAGGCCGATGGGTCTATACCGATAACCTGACAGGCAATAATCGATCGTTCGATCGCTATGGTATAGAGACCCGTCTGAGTGTCCATCATGACCTTTTCGGAAATCGAGCTAACAGTGAGTTTGGTCTGCGTTTTATGCAGGAGTCATCGGACGATATGCGAATCCGGGCGACCCGCGAGACGGATCGAACGGGCGTGAATGACCGGCATATTCAGGATTCCGCCGATAGCTATGCAGGATACGCTCAAACGCGCGTTGAACTGAGCGACCGATTAGCGATTACCCCCGGAGTCCGCGTTGAAAACTACACGCAAAACCGAGTGGTGCTTTCGGATGGTAATCCTTCTGCGGCCACCTCAAATACTGAGGTGCTTCCGGGTGTAGGTGCTACTTTTGCATTAACCCAGAATGCCGAGTTATACGGTGGTATTTATCGCGCATTCTCTCCGGCCTCAAACGGTGTCGCACTTGACGGTTTAACCGATCAAAATCTTCGCGGCGAACGGTCTGTGAACTATGAGGCGGGCCTACGTGGGCGCGCTGGACGCCTAAGCTACGACATAGCCGCGTTCCTCATGGACTTTAGTAATCAAGTCGTGACCGGGAACAGTGATCCAAACCTTTCACAATCCAATGCAGGAAAAACCGAACATCTCGGGTTTGAACTTGCATTGCAATATCCACTTGTCGGTGGCTTCCACCTTGATGGGAATGCAACGTATGTTCCAAAGTCTGAATTCCGCACCGGTGAATTTTCTGGTAACCGCCTCCCCTATGCGCCGGAGTGGATGGCAAATGTCGCATTAAGCTATCGTGGCGACGGATTTTCTGCCGCACTGACGGCTCATCATCGGGGTGAGCAATTTGGTGACCCAGCAAATCGTGTAGAAATTCCAAGTAATGCCGCCGGCGGAATCTGGGGTGGTTTGATGCCCTCGTATACTGTGTTGGACCTGTTTACACAGTATCAAGTAAACGACCAGCTCAGTCTGTTTGGTTCCGTGAAGAACCTCACAGACAAGCAATACATCGGTGGTTTGAGACAAGGTATTTATGTTGGGCCGGAGCGCACATTTGAGGTTGGCTTTCGCTTTCGCTTCTAAGTCAATGAATAACGCCTGAATATCTCCCTGAGCCCTGCATTAGCAGGGCTTTTATTTCGTTCTATTTTCAACTGAAGTGAACCGTTTATTCCAAATACCTCTATCTATAAGCGGCGACTAATGTAGTGAGCCCACAAAAAAACAACGTCGAGCCGTGAAGTTCACGTCAGCCGACACAAAAATCAGAGGTATTTATGACGCACCTACTCATCACATTATTTATTGCGATGATACTCCCGTATGTAGCCAAACTCGCACTCGTATTTGCGATGGTCAAGCAACCGGGCGGGTACGACAATCATTATCCGCGTGTTCAACAGCGTCGCCTTGAAGGGTATGGACTACGCGCAACGGCTGCACACTACAACAGTTTTGAGGCCCTCATCATCTATATGTCCGCCGTTGGAATCGTTTATTTAACGGATTCTGTTGACACCTTTGCCGTTGCACTCGGATGGACATTTATTACTGCCCGTGTGCTCTATCTGATTTGTTATTGGGCAGATTGGGCCACCGCGCGATCCCTAATTTGGTTGGTGAGCTTGTTCTCTGCATTTTTCATGGCAGGTCGCGCGATTTGGGGATAGATTTACACCAACTTTCACGCCAATGTTTAACCCAAGTGATTTTCCGAGCAAAGAGCCTAACTACACTCATAAAAAAAGCCACGCATTCTCATGCGTGGCTCGGGTCCCCCAAAGACCCCAGGTTACAAGGCACATAACGTGGCTGGTCATCCACTTATAGATATAACTCAACTCAACCGGGAAGAGTCTTGTTATTGGATTGCTAACAACCTTGCAACTCTAATTTAACATTATTTTTGTCATTTTCAACACTTTTATTACTTTTGTCTTTTTTTGAAGAGCTCTTCTGCAATCGCCGCATAGAAATCGGATCTAGAAATAGGCTTGGGTAGGTGCCGTCGCATACCGCACTCTTTGGAGCGAGCCATATCCAATTCCGATATCGCAGCAGACAGTGCAAAAATAGGTATATCCGGGCGGTTGGCAGTGATTCGTTTACTCGCATCAAATCCATCGAGCAATGGCATTTGAAGGTCCATAAGAATCAAGTCAAAATCTTGTTCGAGAGCACAGTCAACTGCTTCTTGTCCATTCTCTGCGTAAACGATTTCACATTGTGTTCGGGTTAGCCAATGCCCTAAAAGCTCTCTATTAAGGCGCACATCCTCTGCAATCAAGATGCGTTTGCCTCTCAAAGAGGGTACTGAAGTTTCATTTATTGATGCTTGGCTATTTAAAACATTCGCCGATAAGACACGTTTAAACGATAAGTTAAAAAAGAACTTCGAACCAACCCCAGGGGCAGATTCCACCATGATTTTCCCACCCATCGCGTTTACAATTCTCTGCGAGATAGCTAGCCCCAGTCCAGTACCACCAAACACCCGAGCAGTGGAAGAGTCTGCTTGTTCAAAAGGGCGGAACAGTCGATGAATTAATTCCTCATCCATCCCTATTCCTGTGTCCTCAATAACAATCGAGAAGTCGACAAAGCGTCGGTGAACACCAATACATTTTATCGCGACTCGCACCAAGCCCGTATAGGTAAATTTAATTGCATTGTTTATTAGGTTAACAAGCACCTGAGTGAAGCGAAGTTCATCAGTTTCTATTAATTCGTGCCCATCAAGTTGTAAATCAAACTGGAGGTCAACGCCACGATTTCTCGCCTTTGGAGTAAAAAGATTACTCAGATGTTGAATAATTTGAACGAGCGAAGTGCTATCACTAACGAGTTCTAGCTTACCGGCCTCGATTTTAGAGAAATCGAGAATATCATTGACTATTCCGTATAACAGGTTCGACGCTTGATTAATCGTCTTCACAAACTCTTGTTGTTGCTCATCAAGTTGCGTATCTTGCAGCAGCTCAGTAAACCCTATAATTCCGTTGAGCGGGGTTCTAATCTCATGGCTCATATTGGCCAAAAACTGAGACTTAGCCCTATTTGCACTTTCTGCTCGTTCGCGCTCATACACGATATTGGCAATCGCTTTTTCACGCTCGTGGATGTTTACTAGCATTTCCGAATAGAGCCAAAGTAATTTTTTCTCTTTCTCTGTGTAACAATGATGTTGCCTTACACTATCGAAACCAATAAAGCCTATAAGTTGGGAATGATGCAGCATCGGAATCGTAATTAAGCTTTTTATGCCTTGAGGTTCGACGATCTCCCGCAGACGAGAGCCTACTTCAAGTTCCTCAACTGCAGGGATAATCATTTCTCGCCCTGCTCGATGAGCCTCTAGCCACTCACCGATCATAC
>NZ_PIPM01000029.1 GCF_003987175.1 Aliidiomarina sanyensis
CTCTGTATTTGTGATTGATTTCTCACTTGAAGATAGCACCGCCATTGAGCTTATCAATACACTTCAGCAAACTCCTTCATATGCATTTGTTCCGAAAGTCGTGATCACTGGACATCGAGATCATCTCACTGAGGATCTCGTGATTCAAGCGGGTGCTTCGGAATACATTACCAAACCTTTTAATCGGATGACGTTCGCATCTCGGATAAGAGCGAGTCATACTGACCAGAAACTCACAAACGAAATATCATCCGGTTTACTCGACCATTTGACAAATCTTCCAACCTATCAAGGTTTTATGAATTGCCTTGAAGAAAGTGAGGATTCCGGGTCCGATGCCTTAAGTGTCATGGTGTTCGAAGTTGTTAATCTCAACGTAATTAACACGATGAGCGGGTATGAGGCCGGCGATCAAACATTGATATATATAGCAAGACGATTGCAAGAGCTTAAACCAGAATGTGGGATTATCGCGCGGATCAGCAGTACGCTTTTTTCGCTTGCCGTAAGATCGACCGACCGTACTCTCTTGGGTGAGATTTTTTCCGAGATAAAACAGCTGTCTCGTGCTAAACAGCAGGTTGCTGGCGGGAGCAGATTTTTCTTCCCACAGATAAAAGTTGGCGTGGCGATTCGAGGGGAATCTGACTCATTAGAGAACGTCATAAACAATGCAGTTGCGGCAACGTTTCTGGCCACTTCTGGGCCTTTCGCAGAGTTGTCATTTTTCTCGGAAGATGCAAGCAAAAGGATGAGTCGAACCTTCGAGATAGGCAATGCGCTCCACTCCGGCGATCTCGTTCGTGAGATGTTTATGCAATATCAACCACAAGTCGATTTATCAACGGGCGCATTGATTGGAGTTGAAGCGCTTGTGCGCTGGAAGTCGGCTGTTCTGGGCGGCGTACCGCCGAGCGAGTTCTTACTGATCGCCGAGAAGAAAGGATATATGGACGAAGTAGGCATGCGAATATTTGAGCTTGTGTTCTCGGATATCAGACAGTTTCCTAAATCACTTCGCATTGCTATCAATATCTGCCCCAAACAGTTGCAACAGAATGACTTCGCTCGGTCGCTTTGTAGGCTGGCCGACCGTTATAAGATTGATTGCAGCCGTATCGAAATAGAGTTAACTGAGACATCCGCGTTGCAAATGAGTGAGGTTGCTCGCTCTAATATTGTTCAGCTAGCAGAGCATGGATTTCAGCTAGTGCTCGATGATTTTGGCGTTGGCTACTCAAATTTAGATTATTTATTAACTCTACCAATCTCAAAATTAAAGTTAGACCGCTCGTTTGTTAGCAGGGTGTCTCATTGCCGAACAACTCAAAATATTTTGAGAAGCCTAGTTATGTTAGCGCGTGCAGAAGGTTTTACTCTTCTCGCTGAAGGTGTTGAAAGCGAGAAAGAGCACCAAATCTTGCGCAAAATCAACATTCATGCTGGACAAGGCTATCATTATGGGAGAGCGCAGGCTATCCAAGATATATTAAAGAATTACAAAGCTAAATCTGTTAGTGGATCACAGTCAGTTTTGTTTGATCCAAGATGAGTTGAGGTAAAGGAAGATGCAATGTCGCTAGAAAAGATGTTAATCGAGTTTGATGGAGACCGTGATTTCGTCAGTGATTTACTCTTCACCATTAGACAAGAAATCAACAAATTCCATGCACGTCTTGAGCAAGTTATTGAGCAAGCTGCGTCAGATAAAATGACAGCAGGAGAGGCAAGAAGGATTGCTCATATTATTAAATCAACAGCAATGACGTTGCATCTCCACGAGCATGCTGACCAAGCCTCGGCGATTGAAAGGGAAATACAAATGGCGACCTCAGAGAATCCTATGGCGATGGATAAAATTCAGAGGCTTGCCACTGTGGTCGATGAAATGAGGTCGATCGTCGGTTTCTATTTCGAAAAACTGGAGCAATTATGACCCGAATTGAACAGCTCTCTGCGTTTTTTGATGCTATTGAAACGAGTAAACTCGAGGTTCGATATAAACCAATCTTGAATGTTCGCGATGATCGGGCGGAAATCATTGCTCTGGACTGTCTTGTGTATTGGGATGAGTATTTTGACGACTCGAGTAAACTTGAATTTCTTTTCTATCATATTGAAAAAAATGGATTATCTGGGGTTGTTGATCAGCATGTGATTGAACGTGTCCTATCGGATTGGCACGAGAACGCGAATCTAAAATGCTGGCCCGATTTAAAAATCATGATTACCGTATGTAGTGACTCCTTCAGTAACTCTGATTTTTTCACTTTTTTGAGTGCGACTGCAAAGCGACACCAATTCGATTTAAATCGTTTGATCCTGACGGTTCGACAAAGAATCCCGCTCGAAGAAAAAGAAAAGCATCAACTAGTTTTTCATGAAGCTCGCGAACTAGGTATTGAGTTGTGTTTGCCTCATGGTATCGAACAGGGGGTCTTTCATGATTACTTGTTGAGCGACGATTTTCAATGGATTAAGTTAAGAAGAAGTTTGGTTCATCTTGCACACGAAAATCGATTAGCACAAAAGTATCTACACAATTTTTATGACACCGCGAGTAACCTTGGAAAGAAAGCCTATATATCAGGAGTTGATAATGACCAGATGATGCTGACTAACTTGAGTAATGGATACTCGATTGTCAGCGGTCATTACTTTTCTATTCCCGTTTCATCAAAAGAAATAGATACAATGCTTGCGTACTGGTTCTCTAGAGAGATTTACTTGAAATACCGTGCTCGAATCGACACTCGAGGTGGTATCCTTCATGCGCCATCCTTTGACGATATCAAGTTAGAATCCCGTGTTGTTATGCTCAAACAAAGGCCCACGCTTTAGATGAACTCGAATGAAGTAAAACAAGTTGACGCGGACATAAGCACTGAAAACTTGTTAATAAAGATTGCGACTGAATACCTGAATCTCCCTATTGAACGGGCGGAAGAGGCGATCCAACCATCGCTACAGGAGATGGCGCAATTTGTAGGTGCCGATCGAGCCTATATTTTCCGCTATGACTTAGATGTTATGCAGTGTTCAAACACGCATGAATGGTGTGCGGAGGGGATTACTCCCGAAATTGATAATTTACAGAACTGTGATATCAGTATGATCGG
>NZ_PIPM01000003.1 GCF_003987175.1 Aliidiomarina sanyensis
CTAATTTCAGGGCTTCTGCTTTAAATTCTTGTGTGTGGACTTTGCGTGTTTTATTTGCTTTCATGATTCACCTCGTTAAGTGATTTTACTCACTTAGCTCGGTGTCCAAAAGTACTGGTACGGATCAGGGAGCCATTTTTCAGGAATGCCGCGGCTGACTTTTTTCAAGACGGCTGCGAACAAGCCAGAATGCTCCGCGACACCGACCCCTAGCATCACGATCAAAATAACCCCAAGAACACCGCCACCAAAGCCAAGCCAATTCGCAAGCAGCGCGTTATCAAATAGCCAAACTACATTTTCACTGGCGAGCATGTTGCGTATTTCATGCTGAACTGGCTCTCCAGCAGCACCAAACGTCTCAAAGGAGAGCCCACCAATCAGGGCAGTTAGAATCAGAGTACCCGCTAAAAACCAAATAAAAAGAATAACCGGGTCAGGAATGCGTCGACCGACGCGTTCGACAAATGCAATAAAGCCAGTTTGGGATTCAGATGGAGTGGATGACACGATGTTTCCTTGCTTTCGAGGTAAAAAGACCTGTCTTACGGGACGCCATGAGGCATCCTAAAACAGGTCTTAGGAAATGTCATCCCTCGATGACCATTACGGATTTCAGGTGCCGAGAACCGAAAGGATAATGGTGACAAACAACATGCACGCAAGAACAACGCTGTAGATAAAGCTGGTGAGAAAGAACTTAAATAGGGTCAGCCCCCATGATTGACGATAAAACCGTTTTTGCGTTAGAAGCAACATGATCGGAATCCACCACCATGCCACGATGACAAGCCACTCCAGAGGCCAAATGAAAAGCTGCGGAATCGACCAGGTTAATATTTGATTTATCGCGAGAATAAACAGGAGGGAGAGTAAGATGAATCCATGCGTATGTAGCGCTAATACCATATGCTCAACGTAATATCGGCCAGAGAGAATGTAGAGCCCTTTGAGCAATAGCGCAAAAATTGGGAGCATCACGAGCATGAACTGGGGTGCAAGTGAAAAAAATCGTTCGATAAAGATTTTCGGGTGTTGCTGTAAAAACTGAAGCTTCGCATTGATTTCGGCATTCTGAGCTTCGTCAAGGAACCCGATTTGTATCTCTCCCGTCCCCGAGCTGTATCGGGGCAATGAATCATCCCATTGCTCCTCAAATATTTGCTGAACGGCGGGATCATTCGTACCTAAAAATTGCAGCCCAGAACCCAGGTTAGAGAAAACAATGAAGGCAATCAACGAAACAAAAATATAGAGCCGCAACGGCGGAACATAAGGCGCTCGTTTCCCTGCCACATATTGGTTCGAAAGAAAGGCTGGGCGTACCATCAGGGGGATCAAGGTTCGCCACAACCGGCCATCCCAATTCCCCATTTCGCCAAATAACTCAGTGATTAAACGAAAGACATTGCGAATATAATTTTTATCTTCCTGTCCGCAAACATGACAAAATGCGCCGAGTAAAGGCGTATGACAATTTGCGCAACACGATGTTTTTGGGCTCACCTCATCGACTGATTCGCTTTGAGGCTCCGAACGCGCGGGATCGTCCGGAGTAGTGGGTGTAATTAGGGCCATAAATGCGAAACCAGCTCCGAACAATGCGTCTCAAACTTGGCTTAACTCTATACCTTAATTTCAGTCCCGCAAATAAAATTTATGAATCGAGGTCATCTTGCCGCTTTTGTTCTTCTTTTCGAAACCACCAGATTAAATAGCCGGCAATCAATGCAATCACAGCAACCGGTATAAATACCAGCATTAAAATAGGACCGAATCCCATAATATCCCCCTTTATTATTTATTTTAGCTTGCCACAAACAAGGGGGAATGAAAACGATTGCCGAAGGTTCACGTTAGGACGCTTTACGTTTAAGCCATGTCTGTCTAAATACATCCGCAGGTAATGGCTTCCCGTACATAAAGCCCTGCACATACTGACAACCGAGTTCCTTGAGCATATCTGCTTGAGCTTGCGTTTCAACGCCTTCCGCTACAGCGGTGAGTTTTAAGTTCTTCGCCATCGCTAAGATGGTGCTGACCAGACTGGTATTATGTGCATCATCCGGGAGCTTGCTAACAAAGGAGCGGTCGATCTTCAACGTATTTACAGGAAAGCGGCTCAAGTAACTGAGTGATGAGTACCCAGTTCCAAAGTCGTCAATGGCAATGGATATCCCGCGATCTTGAAGCTTCTGAAGTAACCTCATGGCGCGCTCTGGCGAGCGCATCATGACGCTTTCCGTCACTTCTATGCCCAAATGGTGGCTCGGAATATCTTGGGTTGATTTGATAAAGTAATCGACAAGATAAGGACTATCAAGCTGCTGCGCGGACACATTAATCGCCAATACACCAGGAAATTCAAAACCTGCATCCAACCATTCTCTGAGTTGCTGCGTCGCCGTGCGTACAACCCAGTCTCCTAACTCACGAATAAGGCCGCGTTCTTCTGCAAGCGCAATAAACTCAACCGGACTGACAGCTCCCCATCGCTCGTCGGTCCAACGGCAAAGTGCTTCAGCCCCTTTCAACTCACCGGTTCGAATATCAAACTGAGGTTGGTAATAAAGACTCAATTTATCGCTTCGAATCGCTTGTGCGAGGCGCTCAATTTTTGATTGCTGTTGCTGCAGATGCTCTCCCATGGAGGCATCATAAATTCGACTTTTCGTTTCAACTCGTTTTGCGTGTTCGAGTGCGATGCTTGCATGTTGGAATAACGAGCCCGACGCTTTTGTATCCATAGGATATTGCGCCGCCCCAACATTCACCTCAACAAATCGTTCCAGCTTGCTATCAATTTTCACAGGATCATGAAACGCCGATTTTATCCGTTCAATCGCCAGTGCAAGATCAGCGCCACTCACGCGGGGCATAATAATGGCAAACTCATCACTTCCGAATCGGGCAAGGAACTCATGTTTTTCGCAGTATCTTTGGATACGGCGAGCCACCAAGCTAAGTAAAATATCACCCACATCATGCCCGTGCGTATCATTGATTTCCTTAAAGCGCCGGATATCTAACACCACCAGACTCACAGGCCATTGTTCCCGCATCGCTTCATAAAGCTCTCGTTCGAGGCGCTCCGTAAAGGCAGCTCGGTTCGGAAGGCCGGTTATCGTATCCGTGTAGGCAAGTTCTCGAATGCGTGCCATGGTGGCCTGTCGCTCGAGTTCCACGCCAATTTGAGCTCCTGAGATCCTCAGAACCTGGCGCGAAACGTCCTCAAAATCAAGAGGCTGACTATGCATCACGCCGATTAAGCCAAGCTTCTCGCCCGCTCGATTGAGTAGCGGGAATCCCATATACGCTTGAATCCCAAGATCTGCCAACATAGTATCTTCAGGAAAAAGTTCAGCGACACCATCCGCGTAGTAGCAAGTATCCAGCGCTCCGACGGTTTCACAAGGCGTGCCGTGCAATGGGTATTCGCTAATTTTCTTGTGCCCTTGGGGCGTGTAGAAGCTAACCGGCGTGGCAACGTGGCGATGAGGATGCATACGGGCGATCAGCACGTAATCGGCATTCAATAGATGTGAAAGACGTTGTGTAATCAGGTCAAAAAAAACGTCCTCGCCAACATGTGTAAAGCTGTCGGCAAGCTGTCTGAAAATATCTCCTGCATGCTTTGATAACGCATGATCGGCAAGACCAGAACTCATAGCAGGCTATTTTTCCTTATGTGACATACATCGAACACTATATCGTTCTATTAAAGTAGCAGTAATATACTATTTGGTAGATGAGGGTTTCCCCTCAATTTTGCTCTAAACAACCGAATTTCATCGGAAAATCATAACAACCAATCAATAGGAAGCCAGGAAAGCGTGCGGACTGCTGCTCGTTTAAAGCGCGTGGTATGCGGATCGACGTCGTGGCGTATAATTTCCCCTGCGTTTCTCTCAAGCCAATACAAGCGCCCTTGTGGGGATAATCTAAGCTCATATGCAAGGAGCGGCATGCGTTCAACAAAGGTTTGATCGATACGACGCGCGAGCTCTGGGCTCTCGATCACAAAGCCAAGTTCTGTGTTAAGGGCGACTGAGCGCGGATCAAAGTTAAATGAGCCGACAAAGATTCTTTCGCCATCCACCGCAAAGGTTTTTGCATGCAAACTCGCAGCACCACTGCCAAAGCGCGGCGGTGGTTCCTCCTCCGAGCCTCCATTATGCGAAATACGACGCATTTCAAAAATACGGATACCTGCCTCTAACAGCGGCTTCCGCCATTTCGCGTAGCCCGCGTGCACAATGGCAACATCAGTCGCTGCAAGTGAGTTGGTTAGGATGGTGATTTGTACCCCCTGCTCCGCCAGTGCAATGAGCGCATCGGTGCCCGCCCGCGTCGGCACAAAGTAGGGAGAAACAAGTTCAAAATAGCGCTCTGGATTACCAATCGCACGCTGCAATTGGTAGGAAATCAGCTGTGCGCCTTCCGCATCACCGAGCCCCTTGGAGGGGTCATCACTCACCATAATGGCATTGGCCCAAATAAATGGGAGTTCACCCGCCATCAATGCGCGCACGCGCGGCGTATTGGATACGGTTTGAAGGTACGCTGATACAGCTTCTTCCGCAGCCATCATTTCCGCGATGGGTTCTGGCGCATAGCGAGAGCTTTTCCGTGTGACATCCGCCACAAAGTCGAGCGGGAAAGCCGACCGGCTTGCCCAAAAATGGTCAAAATCTAAGGATACCTCTTGCACAACCGGCCCAATTGCCAAAACATCAAGGTCAGCAAAGAGTAAGTTCTCATCCGTACCAAAGTAGCCGTCGCCAATATTGCGCCCACCGACGATTGTTGCTTGATTATCCGCGGTGAACGATTTGTTGTGCATCCGCCGATTGGCGCGGTTGAAGTCTGTCACAAACCCCCAGACACGCGAATTCCGATGTACAAATGGGTTAAACAAGCGAACTTCAATATTCTCATGGGCGTGAAGATGATACAGCACCCCTTCAAGTGAGCGGGTATTCAAATCATCGAGCAACAGACGGACTCGCACGCCACGTTCTGCAGCTTCGTAGAGTGCAGATAGAAGTAAGCGCCCTGTTTTATCGTTCCGCCAAATATAATATTGAACATCCAGTGTTTGCTCGGCGTTCTGAGCAAGCACAAGGCGCGCAGCGAAAGCATCGAGCGCATCATCCAATGGGTAGATACCAGATTTGCCGGGATGGAGGTCCACTTTCGGAGCAAACGATTGACCGAGTTGCGTTTGGCGCGATTCAGCTAGCCCCAACGCCGACGATTGCGTGCGACCGTCAAGCTCAGGGAGCGAAGCGCAGCCAATTAAAACAAGGATGCTTAGGATTGCAACAAGTGCGAGGCGCCAAAATCTTCCCATCTTTATCTGATTCCCCTTCACCCTAAAAACTAGAGAGTTTCCGTACGTTATTCCGAGCGATGGCGAATTCTATCAGAGTTTATTACGCAATGCTGCTGAACTCTTGCTCCAGCACCGAGAGTAATTTCGGTCGACAAAGGTAAAATCCTTGTGCAAACCCACAGCGGTGCTCCCTCAAAAAGGTTAGATGCTCTTGCGTTTCCACCCCTTCTCCGACCGCATCGACCCCCAACTCATGCGCAAGTGCTAGCATCGCGCGGGCGATCGGCTCGTAAGGGTGACTCGGGCCACTCGCGTGCACAAAGGTCCGATCGATCTTAATAATATCGATTGGCAGGGTTTGTAAATAACGCAAACTCGAATAACCCGTTCCAAAATCATCGAGGGCAATCTTGAAACCTGCATCATGGAGCTCCTCAAGGGTCTGAACCGCATTGGAGAGCTCACTGACCAGAACATTCTCCGTCAGCTCAATCACAATACATTCGGGCAACACCTTGTATTGACGTGTCATCTCAAGCAATTCTTCAAAAAAGCCTTGGCGATTTAATTGGATAGGCGAAAGATTCAAGCCCACCCGCTCCATGCCCAGCGCTTTGAGTCGTGGGATGTCTCGGCATACCTGCTCCAAGACCCATCGGCCAACCGCGATGATCTGCCCGGTCGTTTCTGCCAAGGTAATAAATTCACCAGGCGGAATAATGCCACGGGTTGGATGACGCCACCGAATCAAAACCTCAGCCCCAACGACCTGACCATTTGTTCGGTATATGGGCTGATATTCCAAGAAAAACTCGTCGTTAGTTACGGCGGTATGGAGTTCATGGCGCATCATAACGTGGTGCTCTAACTTCTCATTGATTGCATCACTAAACCATTCGTAATTGTTATTCCCACGGCGCTTTGCTTTATACATAGCCATATCGGCTTGTTGAATAAGCACAGAGGGATTTTCTGTATCAGGCTGACTCAAACTTAGGCCGATACTTGCGGTCAGGGTTAAACGCCGCTCACCCACCGTAAAGGGCTCACTCACAGCCACGAGCAACCGCTCTGCAATTCGGTTCGCGTCGGCCTCGTTAACTGGACTCGCTAAGACAACAACAAACTCATCACCACCAAAGCGGGCCAGCGTATCGCCATCGCGAATCAATCTAACCAAACGAACGGCCACCTGCTGCAATAAGCTGTCACCTACATCATGCCCTAAGCTATCGTTGATCGGTTTGAAGCCATCTAAATCAAGAAACATGACCGCAAGACTCTCGTTGTGGCGTTGCGCCGATCGCCATGCCTGCGCCAGCCGATCTTCAAGCAACATCCGGTTCGGCAATCGGGTCAATACATCGTGGGTCGCATGCCAAGCCAACTCGTCTTCTTGCTGCTTGCGTTCCGTTACATCGTTCTGAATTCCAACAAAATGAGTCAGCTCGCCCGCGCTGTCCCGTACCGGTGCAATATACAAGTCATTCCAAAATAGGGTGCCATCTTTTCGATAGTTTTTGAGTGTTGTCTGAACATCTTTTTGCTTTATCAAGCGGTTTCGGATCTGTTCGATTGCGCGAGGATCCGTGTCGGCTCCTTGCAACATCGAACAATTCCTTCCCAACATCTCATCCTTCGCATAGCCCGTCATTTTCTCAAAGGCTGGATTCACATAGACAAGCGGCCAACCCGGGCGCTTGGCGTCCGCAATGACCACGCCATTCACACTTGCTTCAACACCGCGTTTGAGGGTACTCAGCTCGGTTTGTTCTCGCTCACGCGTAAGAATAAGCACCGTCAGCTCCCTCGCTTGCTCCAACAAACGAAGGTGATCAGAACGAGGCTTCGAGACGCGCTTAAAATACAACGCAAAGGTTCCAAGAATATCACCTTGCAGATCCATACATGGCTGCGACCAGCACGCCACAAGCCCGTACTGGTCTGCAAGCCCGAGGTATGACTGAAAACGCGCGTCCTGACGGAGGTCCGGCACAAAGACAGGTTGTTTATGAAAAGCGGCATCACCGCATGCCCCGTTTTTATCGGCAATCGGGAAGCCATGCAAATGCGCGAGAAAATCCTGCGGCAGGCCAATTGAAACAAAAGGGCTTAGCGTCTGCTTGTCCTGATCCGCAAGCATCACAGAACACATAGCGCCTGGAATTTGTGCCTCGATCAAGCGACAAATTTCGCGCAACTTAAGGGACACATCCACATTACTTAAGACGAGCCGCAATGCAGCTTGCTCGGCGAGAAGCAACTGTTGATAGCGTTTCACTTGCCGTATATAAAACCCAACGACGCCCAAAAGAACCAAGGCAACGAAGATTAGAATAATCTGCACGAGAATCCCTCAGTTTAAAACCGTCATCCATTTATCGGGTATCTCACAGGTATACGTCATAAACGGTATTTCTGCCCAACTTGATGCGGAATTAACCGTGAGCCTGAGCATCGTTGATTTTTCGGCTTTGCAACCATGTGCGAAGGAATTTCTCAACCTCGAGAATCACGAAGACCAGAACCCCAACTCCGATACACAACAGTCCGTGTTCAAAGCGCAGACCCTCGGTTGCAAACCATTGCTGCATAAATGGCGCGTAAGTGAAGATAAGCTGCAATACAAATACCAAGCTAACCGCATAAAAGATTGGACGCGTGCCTTTTATTCCTTCGCGCGAAAATGACTTCCGACGCAAGTAGCGGACACTAAATAAATACCAGACTTCCATCGCCACCAAGGTATTCACTGCCATGGTTCTCGCATAGCCGTCACTAAACCCTTGCTGGCTAGCCCACTGAAAGATTCCGAAAATTCCAATCGTGAAAAGCGCAGAAACCAAAGTAATCCGCCATAATAAGGCGCCCGAGAGGAGTGCTTCACGAGCGGGTCGAGGTGGCCGTTGCATGATATCGCGCTCCCCTCGCTCAAACGCGAGCGCGAGGGCAAGCACAATCGAACTCACCATGTTCACCCACAAGATCTGCAACGGAAGGATCGGAAGCGTCAAAGCAAAAATAAGCGCTAGCATAATCGCAAGCGACTCGCCGCCATTGACCGGAAGCAAGAAACTGATGGCTTTTTTTAAGTTGTCGTAGACCGTACGCCCTTCGCGAACTGCATGGACAATTGATGCAAAGTTATCATCCGTGAGTACCATTTCACTGGCTTCGCGCGCCGCGTCGGTCCCACTCTTGCCCATTGCGATGCCGATATTGGCCTGCTTCAAGGCCGGTGAATCATTTACGCCATCGCCCGTCATGGCAACAATATCGCCATGGGCTTGCAGCGCTTGCACGAGTCTCAGCTTGTGCTCAGGTGTGGTCCGCGCAAACACAGCTGTATCATGAACGCGCTCTATCAATTCGTCATCCGACATGCGTTCAAGATCAGCACCAGTCAGCACGTGATCTGCATGTGTGATTCCAAGTTGTGCAGCAATCGCAGAGGCAGTGAGTGCGTGATCTCCGGTAATCATCCGCACCGCAATTCCCGCTTCTTGACACTCTCGAACCGCCTGGATCGCCTCTGCACGTGGAGGGTCAATGAGACCCGTAATCCCTAAAAAGCGAAGTCCGCTTGCAAGCGTTTCGTGAGATAGAACGGTATCTTCGTTCACCTCACACATAGCAAAGCCCAGTACACGACGTCCCTCCTGTGCCTGTTTTGCAATTTGGTTATGCCAATAATCGGTGTCCGTTTCACAACGCTTCAAAAGCTGTTCAGGCGCCCCTTTCACGAACACATAAAAATGCTCCACGCCTTGTTCGTCTTGATACCCATGAAGCGTCGCCATGTATTTGTGGGAAGAATCAAATGGAAGCGTCTTTAGACGTGGCCATTCAGGCGTTAGCCGACGATTTGATCGTCCTGCGCGCTCCGCAAAAACAAGTAATGCCGCTTCCATCGGATCGCCGAGAACGATGCGGACACCATCGCGCTCTTTGAATGTTGAATCATTACAGAGCGCCGAAATACGGGTCATCCAAAGCAGTGCATCGTCATCGTTATGCCAATTTTCAATTGTTCCCTCGGATGCATATCCCTCGCCAGTCACCTCGTATGCTTGGTGTTCAGTTAAGGCACTGACCACCATCATTTCATTGCGCGTTAACGTGCCGGTTTTATCCGAGCAAATGGTCGATACCGCCCCGAGCGTCTCGACCGCTGGCAAGCGCCGAATGATAGCGTGTCGAGAAGCCATTGTGGTAACACCCAGCGCAAGTGCAACCGTAAGTATGGTGGGTAATCCCTCTGGAATCGCAGCAACAACCAGACTCACCACAGCCATAAATAAATAGGCGAGCTCATAACCACGAACCCACCCCAAGAAAAACAGCAGTGCGGCACATCCGAGAATTACATACGTCAGATATCGAGCGAAAATATTCATCTGCTTTATCAATGGCGTTTCCAGGGAGTCCACTCGCCCAAGCATTTGGTTAATTAAACCAAGTTCGGTGTGCCGCCCCGTCGCCGTGACAACCCCCACCCCCTGCCCATAGGTAATCAGGGTCCCGGCAAACGCCATAGTCCGTCGATCCGCAAGCGGAGCCTCTACGTCAACTGCATCCGTCTGCTTGCTAATTGGGACCGACTCGCCGGTAAGCGCCGCCTCCTGGCATTGCAACGATGAGGATTCAATAATTCGAACATCCGCGGGCACTTTCTGCCCCGCTTCAAGAATTAAGATATCGCCGGGGACGAGTTCTTGTGCATCAATCACCGTATGGTCACCGCCACGAACCACTCGCGCTTCAGAACTCAACATCGATTGAATTGCACTCAGCGCGCGCTCAGCTTTTCCTTCCTGAATAAAGCCGATGAGTACATTGACCAGAACAACAGCCAGAATGACTGCCATATCGAGCCATTCAGCCAGCATACCCGCCAAGATCGCCGCCACTAATAGCACGTAAATCAGGAGATTATGGAACTGACGAAGCAACCGCTTCCACCACGGGTTCGGCGCTGCCACTGGAAGCGTATTCAGTCCATACTGAATCCGTTGACGGGTAATCTGTTCCTCACTCAACCCATCGTGAGGTTTCACCGAATACTGTTGAAGTATCGCTTCGACTGGCTGACTGTGGGCCACATTCTGGTCGTGAAGATCCGGTTTCATCGCAACCTCAACTTCTTATAAATGCAAAATACTCATGTAATCTGGAATGTCGACATCGAAAGAAGTGTGTTCGCTGAGGAAATCTCGGAACGTTTCCAATGCCTCGGGTTCTCCATGAACAAGCTGAATGCGCGTGCCGTGCGCGAGATTCGACTCACCGAGCCATTGATGCAACTCAATGTAGTCCGCATGACCCGAGAGACCCTCAAGGTTCTTGATCTTCGCGCGAATCGGGATCCATTCTCCATGGAGCTTTATATGCTCGACACCCTGCAACATTTTTGCGCCGCGCGTTCCGCCGGCTTGATATCCAGCAAACAACACCGTCGATCGGTGGTCACTCAATCCGTGCTTAAAGTGATGGAGAATCCGTCCCCCGGTGGCCATACCACTCCCTGCAATAATAATGTGGGGGCCATTGATATTGGCGATTGCCTTTGACTCATCAACAGAGTGGGTATATTCCACCACCTGTTCAATCCGACGACATTCAGCTTCAGTCAATTTGTGGTATTCATGATGGGCCCGATAGATATCAGAGACCGAAATTGCCATCGGACTATCCAGAAATACAGGAATCCGCGGCACGGTTCCTGCATCCATCAGTTTTACAATCAGATGCTGCATGAGTTGTGCCCGACCGACAGCAAAACTGGGAATCATGAGCATTCCGCCGCTTTTCGCAGTTTCTTGAATAACTTCCGCCAGCTCCGCCTCGATATCCGACGCTTCATGTCGTCGGTCGCCATAGGTTGATTCAAGCAACAACACATCCACCGGAGCGATTGGCTTTGGCGCTTTCATCAGTGGGTCATCATATCGCCCTACATCACCGGAGAAGCCGATCCGCTTCCCCTCCGCTTCAAGAAAAACACAGGCGGCACCGAGAATATGCCCAACAGGTGACAACGTGATCTGAATATCGCCAATCTGAAACCTTTGCCCAAACTCAACACCACGAAACAACTTGCACGCCTTGGTCGCGATTTCAGCCGTGTAAAGCGGCTCGGGCTTCTCGTGTTTACTCAGCTTATGGCGTTCAAGATACTTGGCATCTTCTTCTTGAATCTTGCCACTGTCGGGCCAAAGAATTCTGCACAGGTCCGCAGTTGCATGATGAGCAAAGACAGGATTTCGGTAGCCATGCTTGTAGAGAACAGGAAGAAATCCTGAGTGATCAAGATGGGCATGGGTCAACACGACACCGTCGACATCTTGAATACCGAGCGGGAGTGGATGCCAATTTCGTTTGCGCAGCCATTTGTAGCCTTGAAACAAACCACAATCAACGAGAATTCGCGTGGTTTGCGTTTCGACTAAATACTTGGAGCCGGTGACGGTCTCCGTGCCACCTAAGAAAACAATTTTCATAGCCTCAATAATTCCTTTTCAATTGCCGCGTTATTAGCAATAAACCTAGCGTGCAAGTGCTCGGTCTGCCACTTGAACGCGGAGGAATCGGCAACTCAATGTCACGCCCACCTCGACATCAGCGTATCAAGTTATTTATCGGACAAGTTTGATGTGGAACAATCCAGCTTTGAAAGGGTGGCGCCGTGTAAGCGATACGCATCGGTGACCCTCGGCAGCATGGCGAGATCATGGGCCACCATCAATGAGGTACGGGAAGCGAGCCAATCAGAGAGCTTCCCTTTCAGTTTGTCGCGCAATACGGGATCAAGACCCGTAAAGGGCTCATCCAAGAAAACGACTGGGGAATCTTGTAAGAATAAACGGGCAAACTGAAGTCTTCTTGCCTCCCCCCCTGAGATATTTGCACCTTGGCTTTGTATCCTCGTGTGCAACCCACCTGCTCGATTTCGTGCCCATTCCGCGAGCTCAGCGAATTCAAGCGCCTCCCAGAGTTCATCATCACTCGCCTGAGGACGTGCGATTCGCAAGTTTTCAGCAAGCGTCCCCTGGAGAACCGTCGACTGCTGCTCGATGTAAGCGAGCCCCTGACGCCAGTCGTTAACCATGAATTTCGAGTCATCGAGCGCATGAAAGCGGCGTTGCACCTGACCTGATGTAACGTCCGAAAGGGCTGTTGCCATGCTGAGCAAACGACTTTTCCCGACGCCTGAGGTGCCAAGCACAGCAACCTGTTGGAATGGAAAAACACTGAAATTAAGGTCCGTCAAAATAAGCTTATTACGCTCTTTTAATGTCACCTGCTTGAAAGCAAGGACGGGGTCTGAAGGATTGGATTCACCGGTTGACACCGTTTGTTCGGAACCCTCCTCAGAGTCCTTACGGATCTCGTTCAGCCGCGTTGCAGATTGCAGAACATGACCAAAATGTTGCTGTTGCTCTGGGAGAGCTTGAAGCACTTCACTTAAGGCATAAATTGAGAAAAACAGCAGTGCGCCGATTGGCATTGAGAGCGTTTCTGCTCTGACCGCAAGGATAATATAAGCCAATCCGAGCCATACCCCACCTTGTGCAAAAAAGCTTGTACAGGCCTGCCAACGACGCAATGTGGCCAACCTTTTGTGATGCAGCACGATCAACCTATGTTGCACTGCAAGCATTTGATGACATGCATCGCTTTGGCTATGCGCGGCACAACGCTCGAGCATCCCCTCCACATAATCGAGCGCTTGCGCTCTAAAATACCGTTGAGCCGCTGCTTCTGCGGCACTCACGTTCATCGCACTCCGGCGCACTCCCCAAGTGGCGGCTAATAAGCTCAACAAAAGCATACCGATAATGAGCACAAGCCATAGTGTGCTATCCACTACAACCGCAACAACGCATGCGACAACAAAGGTGCTTAACCATGCAGAACGCCGTGGCGCACGCAGCCGCAAATACAGTGAATCCAGCTGACTCAAATCTGCGGTAAGTCGCTGGATCAGGTCGGCACTACGCAATTGCGTAAGATAACGATGAGGATGACTTACAATGCCTCGAAATAATGCCACCCGCCAATGCGTTTGCATGGCAAGTACTGCATTATGATGAACAACCCGTTCACCGTAGCGCCCAAGTGTTCGTGTCAGCGCCAGAGACCGAATAGCCGCCCCCGGCGTAAACACGTCAAACGCCACGATGACTCCAGCGCTTAGCAAGACGCCAGCCAAACCGGAGGCGAGAATAAACCATCCGGAAACAGCCAGAAGTCCAATGCCCGCAATAAGTGTGAGTGACAGCAGAAAAAAGCCCAGCAGAAACTGCGCCTGCTCTTGTTTGAGATCGCGCTGCCAAGGACCTAATATCGCATGCGCTGATTGCTCCTTAGACGGCGTTGTGCCCATGCGCATCCTCCGTGAAATGCATCTCCACTTCATGACCGCTGGGGCCACTTCCCGCGAAGGTGATCCGCTCAGTTGCGAGGCCATGTAAGTCTGCAATCCCAGTTTTGTGCGCAGCAATGACAAATGTTTGCCCCTTGCTCATGCGCTGTTGAATAAGTTGAAGCACTCGCTCGGCCGACTGTGTGTCTAGGGCCGCAAAAGGCTCATCAAGCACAATGGTGTAAGACATTGGTGCGAGTAAGCAACGTGCAATCGCGATACGCTTGGCTTCACCGCCGGATATATTTCTTCCCTGCTCGGACACCTCAATGTGTGCGAACCCATCAAGTCCAACGTTCTGGAGCATGGTGTCAATCTCATGCTCGCTTGCCGAAGGTTGATATAAGCGAAGATTATCCGCCACCGTGCCAGAAACGATCCAGGGCGTCTGGCGTTGCAGCGCGATGGGCACTTGAGAATTCAACGCAAATTGATGAAGCCACGTCGTTTTCCCACTTCCCGACGGTCCCTCCAGCAGAACAAACGAGCCGCTTGGCGGCGTTATGTCGCGCGAACTGCTGCCTGCGGCATCGTCTCGTTGACTTGAGGCGCTCTGTGCTGGCGCGTGCTCTTCTGCGAGCAACAGGGACGCACCGCCGAGCGCTGCCGCGCGATCATGATAAGCATGGGCAAATTGTCGCAAGGGCTGAAAAAACTCGGGAGCTAACATTAAAATCAAGATCCCCGAAAAAAGACTCAAGTCCGGCGCAGGTCCCCACGTAAGATAACCGAGTAAAGCAAAACCAATGTATATCGCAAGCGCAGCGATCGCGACAGCGGCAAAGAACTCGAGCACAGCAGAAGACAGAAATGCGACTCGGAGGGTCTTCATTTGCGTCTGCCGAAATGCATCAGACGCTTGGGCGATCTGACGGGTCGCTGCCTGTTCCTTGCGCAGGAGAAAAATCAAACTCAGGTTTCTCAATCGGTCGATAAATAGCGCTGAGAGATGCTGTAAACGCTCCATGTAGCGAGTGTTCAATCGTTCCGCACCCATCCCAACAAGCGCCATAAAAATGGGAATGAGCGGTGCGGCAAGCGCCAGAAAAATTGCAGCAACCCAGTCATGCAGGAGTACAATGACAAAAATCACGAAAGGCACGACGAACATTGCGGTGCGCAGAGGGAGATAGCGGGTGAAATAGTTGAGTAAAGCATCGACGGGCTCAAGAGCGACCTGCGCCGACTTAGCCGACAGGGCACGGGCTGAGCGCTCGCAACGCACTTGCCACGCATTAAACAGTCGCTCACGTGCTTTTTGAATCGTTTTCAGACTCGCCGATGTGTGGACTGCATCCGAGCGTTCTTGCGCAAGTAAACGGATCAGGAGCGCACAGCCGCCGACCACAAACACGGTCCAGCCCGACAGAATCTCCTCGCCGGGAACCGGGCTTTGTGCTAACCAACCGAGCAGCCAGGCAGCACTGACCAACTGGGCGATAAGCGCAAAACTGCCCAGTAATTGCCAAGCATTCCCTTGCCAACGAAGATGCCGTGCCGCGTGACCGATCGCCGCCAAATAGTGTTGCTCAGCGGCGTATCCGTTACGCTTCGCTTGATGTACAGGGCGTCGACTCATAGATTTACTCGTCTAATGATAGCCCGCCCCTGCTTTTACCTTGCCGCGAAAGACCCAGTATGTCCATGCGGTATACACCAACACGATGGGGATGACGAACAACAGACCAAGCAAGAGGAACAGCTGCGATTCATGTGCCGACGCTGCATCCCACAAGGTATAATTCGGCGGGACGACATAGGGAAACTTGCTCGCAATAAGCCCCAGATACGTGAAGATAAACATCCCCATGGTTGCCACAAACGGTGAACCATCGCGTCGCTGATGGAGTGACCGAACTAACCAGAGTGCACAGAGCAACGCAAGCAATGGGAATAGCCAAATATAACTGATACCCGCAAACCAGCGCTCCGCGACTGATGCCTGCACAAAAGGAGTCCATACGCTCACCAGTGCAAATACGACAAGGACAGCGATCAAGAGCCATGGCGTGATGCGGTACGCCCAAGCCTGAATATCACCCTCCGATTTCATAATCAGCCAGGTTGAACCGAGTAATGCATATCCAGCGATTAGTCCAAACCCAGTCATTACGGTAAAGGGGGTAAGCCAATCGAGAGCGCCCCCCACATACGAAAAGTCCTCAACTGCGAACCCCTGAATGTACGCACCTACCACAGCGCCCTGGGCAAAGGCCGCGACGGTCGAGCCTATTGCGAAAGACCAATTCCACAAATATTTGGAAGTTTTGGCTTTAAACCGAAATTCGAACGCCACGCCCCGAAAAATAAGTCCCGCGAGCATTAAGAACACACCAATGTATAGTGCTGGTAAAAATACGGCATACACCAAGGGAAATGCCGCAAGCAAACCAGCTCCACCAAGGATCAGCCAGGTCTCATTGCCATCCCAAACAGGTGCCACAGAATTCATCATGACGTCCCGCGCATCCTCTGATGGGGCAAACGGAAAGAGAATCCCCTGCCCCAAATCAAATCCATCCATCAGAACATACATGATGATCCCAAACGCAATGATGACTGCCCATATAATCGTCAAGTCAAATACTGGTTCCATTACGCTTTTCCTCCATCCGTTTGTTCCTCTTCCCAATCGGCATCTGCCGCAGACAGGGGACGTTTCGGCCGCTGATGGGATGACTCTTTGGCGACTTCAGCTTCCGAGGGCACGCCTTTTTGCATCACACGCAGAAGGTAATACACGCCTGCACTGAATACGAAAGCGTACACCACGATATATCCGACAAGTGTGAAGAGCGCCATGCCCCCAGTGAGCGAGGGAGTAAGCCCTTCGCTATGGGTCATCACGCCGTAAATCAGCCAGGGTGCACGGCCAACTTCAGTCACGAACCATCCAGCGAGAACGGCAATAAACGGCGTGATTGCCATCCACTTCAAGCCTACCAGGAACCAAGGGGTCGAGGCATACGCTTGTTTTCGCCGTAAAACGAGCCCCGTCACCGCAAAAAACAACATGAGTAAACCAATACCGACCATAATTCGAAATGCAAAGAAAACAATCGCGACCGGCGGCTGTAACTCGCGCGGGACTTCATTTAATCCTGGAACTTCACCATCAACATCTTTCGTCAACAACCAACTTGCCAAGCCCGGTACCGCAACTTCAAACCGATTCCGTTGATTGGCTTGGTCCGGGATAGCAAACAGGACCAAGGGTGCGTTGGTTTTGGTTTCCCACGCGCCTTCCATCGCGGCAACCTTCATGGGTTGATGCTCGAAGGTGTTCAATCCATGGCTGTGACCCACATAAATTTGCGCAGGTACCGCAAACAGAATGAGCCACAAGGACATCGAAAGTGCTTTGCGGTGAACGTCCCTATCTCTATTTCGCAAAATGAACCAAGCGCTGACACCACAGACAACAAACGCGCCGGTTAAGAACGAAGCGATCCCCATGTGGAAAAAGCGTGGCCATAAACTGGGATTAAAAATAGCCTCACTCCAGCTGGTCACAAAAACCAAACCATCACGAAACTCGACACCCGCCGGCGTATGCATCCAGCTGTTTGCAGAGAGAATCCAAAATGATGAAATCATGGTTCCTACTGCAACCATGACGGCAGAGAAGAAATGGACGCCCTGCGGGACTTTTCCACGACCGAACAGGAGAACACCGAGGAATGCGGCTTCAAGGAAGAATGCGGTCACGACTTCATAGCTGAGCACCGGTCCCAAGAAATTCGCAGCGCTGTAGGAAAAAATACTCCAGTTGGTCCCAAACTGGAATGCCATGACAATGCCAGAAACCACGCCCATCCCGAATACGACCGCAAACACTTGCACCCAGAATCGCGACAAGCGCCCCCACTTGGGGTCACCCGTTTTAAACGAGAGCCCTTCAAGAAGTGCGATAAATGCGGCAAGACCAATGGTAAAAACAGGAAATATGGCGTGAAATGAAACGACAAATGCAAATTGAATTCGCGACAATAACAGCGGATCGAACTCCATGGTAAGCTCCTTTTGTTAAGCACGCGCTAAGTACGGCTGATGCTTCCCTTACCATATACCAAAGTGTTACGTTCCTGTACAGTAGATCAAAATAGCGACGTGACAGGTTTTCTATGTATTCCTACGCATTTTCCACTTTTTTTGTTCACGGATTCTTGGATTCTGAGAGCGAAACCTTCTCGTATGTGGTGTACGACAAAACCACCCAAGACGCCGTCATTATCGATCCTGTTCTGGATTTTGATTACGCCTCAGGTCACACAAAGACCACAGGCGCGGATACAATCTTGGAATTTATTGCGAGCCATCATCTTCGTGTTCATCGTATTCTTGAGACCCACGCCCATGCAGATCATCTCTCGGCAGCACCGTACCTAAAACAAAAAACGGGTGCGCGGATTGGCATTGGTGAACATATTCGTGATGTTCAAGCAATTTTCAAAGACGTTTTCCATTTTGAGAAAGAATTTTTGCCGAACGGTACTCAATTCGACGACTTGTTTTCGGATCATGAAGAATTTACCGCGGGAAGCCTGAAGTTCCGGGTCATTCATACGCCTGGACATACACCTGCGGATATCGCCTACATCATCAACGAGGAGGCTGTCTTCGTAGGAGATACCCTTTTCATGCCAGATGTTGGGACCGCACGGTGTGACTTTCCTGGCGGGTCCAGCGCAACGCTATTTGACTCCATTCAAAAGTTACTCGCACTTCCAGCCGATATGCAGCTGTTTATTTGTCACGATTACCCACCGAAAGGACGTGAACACGAGTGCCAGACGACTGTTGAAGCCCAAGCGAATACGAATATCCATGTGGGAGGGAATGCCTCCAAAGCAGCATTTGTCGAAAAACGGGATGCGCGCGATGCGACTTTAGCCATGCCTAAATTGATCATTCCATCGGTACAAGTCAACGTGCGGGCCGGGTACTTCCCGCCCGCTGAAAGCAATGGGGTAACCTACTTAAAAATCCCTATTGATCATTTGCGTTAATTCACAACCGTAGAAAACACTTCGCTAAAAATAATAACTAGGAAAAATTATGTCATACACAATTGGCCCTTTTGCCTTCGCGACCGTCCACCTTATTTTCTTTGCGGCGTTACTGGTGATTTTTGGACTGGCTTGGATTCTTGGTCGTATCAAGGCCATCCGTGTCACTGATGCAGTTTTCAACGTCGTCGCGGCAGGGCTTTTGATCGCTCGGGCAAGTTTTGTTATTCGCTATTTTGAAATGTATGCCGCTGCGCCGTGGCAAATTCTGAACGTTCGGGATGGCGGGTTTGATTTGTGGGCAGGCGTGATTGCTGGCGCGCTCGTGGCGGGGTACGAGATTTTCAAGAACAGGCCATTGGCCAAGCCACTCCTAATCTCCTGTGTCGTCGGGGCCATTACCTGGGGAAGTCTCAATGGGCTGTACCAACATAAATATGGTCAAAAGCTATTTATTCCTGAAGTCCGTGTAACAACCCTCGATGATCACCCGGTTTTTTTGCATCGTGCGTACCGTGGACAACCGGTTGTCATGAATTTATGGGCCACGTGGTGCCCACCCTGCGTGCGTGAAATGCCGTTGCTCGAAGACGCGCAAACACGTTATCCCGGAGTGGCTATTGTCATCGTGAACCAAGGTGAGTCGGCAACCTTAGTGCGCGAGTTTATGGAAGAGCAAGGGCTTGAAATTGACCAAAATCTCCTCGATCGCAACAACGATTTGGGCAACACCATTGGCTCATTTGCGTTACCCACGACACTCTTTTTCGATAAACATGGCATGTTGATCGATACCCATGTTGGGGAGTTCTCCGCGGCTCGCCTGCACCAAGCAATTCAAGCCATCACGAGGGAATAAGTTAGACCGATGAAGGCAAGCCAGACCCTTTGTGCAGGAGGAGTTGCGTTGCCTCCTGCAGCCCGCTTAATGTGAGTGGAACCATCCGCCCGTTCATGATATCCCGTACCATCTGAATGGAGTGATAATAAGGCCAACGCACCATGGGTTGTGGATTCAACCATACTGCGTGCGAAAAGTGCTGAAGCAAACGCTGCAGCCAAACCTGCCCAGGTTCCTCATTCCAATGCTCCACACTACCGCCGGGGTAGGCTATTTCATAAGGCCCCATAGTTGCATCGCCAACAAAGATTAACTTGTAATCGCGGCTATAGGTGTTGATCAACTCGCGGATCGGGATCTGCTCTTGATAGCGACGCTGATTCGACTTCCAAACCCCTTCATACACGCAGTTGTGAAAGTAGTAATATTCCAAATGCTTGAACTCTGCGCGGACGGCATCAAACAATTGTTGGCACTCGTAGATGTAGTCATCCATCGACCCACCAACATCAAATAAAATCAGTACTTTTACCGCATTGTGGCGTTCGGGCTGATAGCGCAAATCCAACAAACCACCCTGTTGGCCGGTGGCGCGAATGGTTTCCGGCAAATCGAGCTCTGTCGCTGCCCCTGTTCGTGCGAAGCGACGGAGCTTTCTCAAAGCAATCTTCAGGCTCCGGTTATTGAGTTCCTCATCGGTGTCGAGATCGCGAAACTCGCGTTTATCCCATACCTTAACGGCACGCCGTGCGTTACTGCCCTCCTGCCCTACACGAATCCCTTCCGGATGAAACCCATAGGCACCAAAGGGTGACGTGCCGCCGGTACCGATCCATTTGTTGCCGCCCGCATGGCGCTTTTGCTGTTCTTGCAGTCGCTCACGGAACGCCTTGAGAAGTTCTTCGAGACCACCAAGGCTTTGCAGCTTCGCTTTCTCTTCCTCCGTTAATTGACGTTGGAGAGAATTTATCAGCCATTCTTGCGGAATCTGCTGCGCGAGATCCACCGCGTGAA
The DNA here is from genome assembly GCF_003987175.1 of Aliidiomarina sanyensis. GTDB lineage: Bacteria > Pseudomonadota > Gammaproteobacteria > Enterobacterales > Alteromonadaceae > Aliidiomarina > Aliidiomarina sanyensis. The sequence goes on from NZ_PIPM01000003.1 coordinate 20,625, forward strand.
CCCCTTCAAAGTAAGCCGCAAAAGCGCGATCAAAGCGGTCATACTGGCTTTCGTCCTTCACCAACGTCAGACGCGCAAGATAATAGAATGCCTCGATATCCCCAAACACGACCTGCTTCTCAAGTGCATCGAGCAAATCGAGTAACTCGGTGATGCTGGTTTTCAACCCTTCTTGTCGGAGTTGTGCAAAGAACTGGATGAGCATTTAACGTCCCTGCCGGCGGGCCATAAACGCAAGCTTTTCTACTAGGGTGACATCCTGCTCATTTTTGAGCAACGCCCCGAATAATGGCATCAGGCCACCTTGCTCGTGCGCTGCTTTGAGCGTTTCCGGCGAAATATCCTCGGCGAGCAAAAGCTTCAACCAATCTAGAAGCTCTGATGTTGATGGTTTTTTCTTCAGATTGGGTGCCTCACGCAATTCGAAAAAGATCTCGAGGGCGACACTGAGTAAGCGCTGTTGAATCTGGGGAAAGTGGACTTGCACAATTGCCGCTAAGGTCGCCTCATCTGGAAACCGGATGTAATGAAAGAAGCAGCGCCGCAAAAAAGCATCTGGAAGCTCCTTTTCATTATTCGACGTGATAATCACAATAGGCCGATGCACAGCTTTGATCTGCTCTCCAGTCTCATATACAGCAAATTCCATCTGGTCGAGCTCATGCAAAAGATCATTCGGAAATTCAATGTCCGCTTTATCGATTTCATCGATCAGCAACACGGGCCGCTTTTCTGCAGTAAACGCCTGCCACAATTTTCCGGGCTTAATGTAGTTGCGAATATCATGGACTTTCTCACTACCTAGCTGACTGTCGCGCAACCGTGAGACTGCATCATACTCATAGAGTCCCTGCTGGGCTTTGGTGGTTGATTTAATGTGCCAACGGAGCAATTCGGTATTTAGGCTCTGAGCGAGCTCTTCAGCAAGACGCGTTTTGCCGGTTCCCGGCTCGCCCTTGATGAGGAGCGGTTTCTCGAGGGTGACGGCAGCATTGACCGCCAGCGCAAGCTCACTGGAAACAATATAGGACTCGGTGCTTTGAAAATCAGACCCGCCGTTGCGCATGAAAACTCCTCGGAATAATGGGAAAAGAAGGAAATAAGAAGGGGCCATGATAGCAAAATCATGGCCCCTTCCTAAATGCTTTGGAGAAAATCGTGCGTTACTTTTTCCCGACGAATAGTCCACCGATACCGACAATGACCAAGACCGCACCAATAATTAAAAACCACATCGCATTGTCCGTTGGTTGGCCGGTAAATACTTCACTGACCTCGGACGCTACCGATTGTTTTTCTTGCCAACCGAAGTACAACACAATTGCGCCAGCAACCAAGATAGCTAGGGATACAAACTTATTCATTGTTGTTCTCTCCTTGTAGTTGTCGTCATGACAGTTTTAAGCCTAGCTAAAGTTAACTAGAATTCCAGTAACGAAAAGATCTTTATTTTTCATTTACATAGCGAAGCGTTCTGTGGCTTACCACATGGTTTACCATGATTGCACTGCATCACGAATGCCACCGGATTCGATCAATTCCGCCAGTTCATCCGCCATCCGATACCCCGCATCGGTAGCGTCTTGCCAAAATTTTTGCCGTGTCGCCACGTCCAAATTGGCGAAGTCATGCCGATCCGGAATTTTCTTATACGGTAACGCTTCAATAAACGCCTGAGTAGGCATCAAGGTGACGACATTCGGCCATTGTGCTCCTGAAACACGCCGTTTCAGATTTTTGTCAAACCACCCGGGAATGACTTCTCGCTGAAAATGCGGGTACAGCACAAGACCTTTTTGATCGCTAAAGGGCAAGTCAAAATGATAGTCCGTTACCCCGCCATCGCGGTAGACTCCCGGCGGCGCGCCGGGAATATCACGAACCCCAGACAGAACCATCGGAATGGAGCCGGTGGCTAACAAGGCAAGTCGGAAGTTTTCTTTCGTCAATGTGACATGCTGCGTGGGCAAATCTATCCAGTCTTTTCCAAGCGGAGTTGCCGCTTTCGGATGATGAAACACCACGCGGTCAAAGCTATGACGGAGTGTCTTACGGGAAACAATATTCAACAGAGCAGCAGCCGCTAAACTAACCCCTTGCAGCAGGCGGTTCTCGGAAGCGCCTACCCCACGGCTGCGGACCACAATCATGTGATGCAAAAACTTGTCTTGTGACAAAATTTCATCGATCGCTTCATCTGTCACGTATTCATTCAACAACTCGATCGCTTTATCCGTGATCTCTCGGACATCCGGTTTTTCTGAATACACAGTGCCCCGATAGAGCCGCGAGAATAGCGCACTCGCCTCGGTTGCATCGCTTCGGCCAAGGCTTGCGAAGCGCCAAGCACCCGCGGAGGTACCAAGAAGATGCAGTGGCTCTTCTTTGTCCTGAAAAAAATCACCAAACAGATAATGATCGAGCCCCTGTAAAATAAACCATTTAGGGCCGCCGGATGCTCCGAGCAATAGGCTCACATCGCTAGCTTTTAAGCCGTGTTCTTGAATATGTGTTCGAGCCGTTGCGCCGGCTTTGATGTCGATCCATTTTGTCATTTCAAGACAATCCTTTCGTTGGGTACGCAGAGCAGTCAGCGCAAGGTATCAACACCGTTTTCGCTCTGCAATCATGCCAAGGCCAATCATGATACCAAGAATTAGAACCCCCAAGTAGCGCGAAGACACTTGCGCGAGCTGAAAATGCAGAAACGGTGCCAACCAGTTGAGCAGTAGCCCATAACCAAATGCACACAACAGAACAAACACGGTCGTGCGCACCACAAAGTGATAGGTTTGTACCTGATTTCGCACAATCCGGTTGATGTCACCGCCCCAAATGACCAGAACAGTCGCTGAAATCATCATAGATACATAAAACAGATGACCGCGTATCCAACTACCAAAGGAAATCAAAATATCGTCCAGAATCGGAATCATAAAAATATCTCTTCTTAAATTTGAAGTTCACGCTCGGAATGGGAAGTTGTCCCAACAAACATCGAAGGGGCTGCAACCACTGCAGTGCAATGGTATGCTGTTACCCATGTTTTCAAAAGCCTAAAAACGCCATGAAATTTATCAGTTTTAACATCAATGGAATTCGCGCACGCCTGCATCAACTGCAAGCCTTGATTGACAAACACCAACCGGACGTTATCGGACTGCAAGAGACCAAAGTCCATGATGACGCCTTCCCTCTGGCGGACGTCGAGGCCATGGGCTATCAGGTTTATTACTTCGGACAAAAGGGCCACTATGGTGTTGCCTTATTGACCAAACTCCCAACCGACGAGGTAACCTATGGTTGGCCGGGTGACGATCACGATGCGCAACGCCGGATGATTATGGCGACGGTAACAAGTCCGGAAGGTGAACGAATCCGTGTGATGAATGGATACTTCCCACAAGGCGAATCCCGTGATCATCCGATCAAGTTTCCAGCGAAAGAGAAGTTCTATCAAGACCTCATGCACTACTTGAATACCGAGCTGAGTCCAGACGATCCAGTGATCTTGATGGGCGATATGAACATTTCCAGCACGGATCATGATATTGGCATTGGCGAGGACAATCGTAAGCGATGGTTGCGCACCGGTAAATGCAGTTTCTTACCGGAAGAACGTGAGTGGATGCAGCGTCTGTTGGATTGGGGATTCACCGATACCTTCCGAGAGCAAAACCCGGATGTGACTGACCAATTTAGTTGGTTTGACTACCGCTCACGGGGCTTTGACGATAACCGCGGACTTCGAATTGACTTGGTTCTCGCAACGCCAACCCTCGCCCAGCGGTGCGTTGATACTGGGATTGACTATGAGCTTCGCGGTATTGATAAACCCTCAGACCATGCCCCGATTTGGAGTACTTTTTCGCCAAAATAAGCACGCGAATGAAGCAACCGTACGAACGTATTGTCGAGAAAAAGGGAGCCGCTGCTGGCTCCCTTTTTTCATATTTACGATCATTATTGCTCTTCTGGTGGAAGCACCGCGAGCGCCTTGCGCAAAACCCGAGCAAGATCGATATAACAGGGTCCTTTGCGATGTCCCGGTAACCGGATATCCTCACCGGAATTATTCAATTTTTCTTTTAGCTCAAAATACCAATGTTTGAGCGGCGGAGGCAACATTGTGTAAGCACGCTTACCAAGCCAATAGTAGCCCTGCAAGGGGAGCACCAAAAGAAAGAGACTCGCGGCGACTATCTGAATCAAATAATCGGAGCCGAGGTATTGAAACTGCACAAAGAAATTAACTACTGCCGCGGCGGGGAGTAATTTTAGAGCCCAACGTGTGGCAGGAATAATTTGTGCCTCGGGCAGGTTGCCTACAATGGCGTGATTTGGCCAAGTTTTCATGTACTCGCGCCCATGCCGCAAAATTTTCCACATAAATTACCTCTTCATTCATTCACTCAGTGTCGCACAATCAAGCAAAAAAGATCAAAGATTAGGCAACTGCGCAATTCTCGAACACTCCACTTTAAATTTACATATCAATAACTTAATGACTTCACATCAGCTAATCAACAAGGTTATCCACAGAAAAAGTGGATACCTTTGAATAACTTCTCCGACTTTCGTTTTTTCTGATTTTGTGGCACTGTTTGCCCATCCTTTCCTTGATTGTATAAGGGCTCCACCCTATGAGCGCGGTGATGTTTGGTATCAAAAATTGTGACACGGTGAAGAAAGCACGCAAATGGCTTGACGCACAAGGTGTCGACTATGAATTTATCGATTTAAAAGCAGCGCCTCTCGCTGCGAGTACGCTTGAACATTGGATCCAAGCGGTCGGAACCGACACGCTGATCAACAAGCGTGGAACGACATGGCGCAAGCTCCCGGATGAAGACAAAGGCGAATTGACGCTGCCGCGCACCATTCACTTGTTACAAAGCCATCCAACAATAATCAAACGCCCAGTTCTCGTGAAAGAAGGTGATATCCTTGTGGGCTTCAACGAAGCGATTTGGCAGGGCTTTTTTGCATGAGCCAACACGACCATCCTACCCTCGCCCTTGCGCGCGACTTAATTGCACGGCCCTCAGTTACACCTGAAGATGCAGGCTGTCAAACACTCATGGCAGAGCGCTTGAAAGCGCTCGGCTTTGAGATTGAATCTTTAGTCTTTGAAGATACCACCAATATGTGGGCGCGGCGCAATCAATCTGGCCCGGTCTTTTGTTTCGCTGGCCACACCGATGTCGTGCCCCCCGGCGACCTTACAGATTGGGATACGGATCCCTTCATCCCAACAGACATTGACGGCGTTCTATACGGGCGTGGTGCCGCCGATATGAAAGGCTCCCTGGCCGCGATGATTGTTGCGACCGAGCGGTTTGTCACGGCTTATCCAGACCATGCGGGCAGCATCGCTTTTTTGATTACCAGTGATGAAGAAGGCCCGTTTATCAATGGAACCGTGCGGGTGATCGAAACCCTTGAGGCCCGCAACGAAAAGATTACGTGGTGCGTTGTTGGAGAGCCATCATCAACGGCCTACTGCGGCGATGTGGTAAAATACGGTCGACGAGGCAGCCTAACCGGATTTTTAACGGTTGAAGGTGTTCAAGGTCACGTCGCTTATCCGCATCTCGCGCGGAATCCTGTACACTTGGCCGCGCCGGCACTTGCTGAGCTTGCTGCCGAAACCTGGGACCACGGAAATGCAGCATTTCCACCGACCAGTTTTCAAATTGTAGATATTAAAGCAGGCACCGGGGCGACCAATGTGGTGCCCGGTCGCATGCGCGTGACCTTTAACTTACGCTTTAGCACAGAGTCTACAGCTGAAGGTTTGCAACAGCGCATTATCGACATTCTTGACCGCCATGAGCTGACGTACGGGCTTGATTGGATTGTGAATGGTCAGCCATTTCTAACAGAACAAGGTCCCTTGGTTGAAGCGACTAAATACGCAGTGCGAGATGTTATTGGAAAGACACCTGAGCTATCGACAGCTGGTGGAACTTCCGATGGACGCTTTATTGCACCGACAGGCGCACAGGTTTTAGAACTTGGTCCGGTGAACGCCAGTATTCATAAGGTCAATGAACACGTGTCGCATTCCGATTTGATTCACTTAACGGATATGTACGAGCGGATCTTAATTCGCATGCTCGTTGCACCGTCTGTGGCGGCAACAAATGGCGCATAAATCTGAATCCCGTATTCCACACCTTGCTCGTACGCAACTCTGTGGTATTGAGGCAGACCATTGTATTTCATTGTCAGACGCCCAATCCCGCGATGTGAAACTGCAACCTATGGTGGTTGATGCGTTTCAACAAATGGAAAAGGCGGCCGCGCAAGATGGGCTTTCCTTGGCCGTTGCCAGCGGGTTTCGGGATTTTTCCCGACAAGAAGGAATATGGAATCGTAAGGTGACATCTCGGTTCGCCGAGGAAAGCGATCTATCGCCCCGAGCTCGCTTAGACTCGATCTTGCGCTGGTCTGCGCTACCCGGTCTCTCGCGCCATCATTGGGGGACCGATTTGGATGTGTACGATCCGGTGAGCTTAGGCAACGACAAGCTGTTATTAGAGCCCTGGGAATATCGCCCTGGCGGTCATCAAGCGAAGCTTTTCACTTGGCTTGAACGCCATGCACATCTTTTTGGTTTTTATCGGCCATACCAAAATGAGCACGGACAAGGGGTGGCGCCTGAGCCATGGCATTGGTCCTTTGCGCCATTGGCCGTGAGATATCAAGAAGCGCTTTTAGCAGATGACGCGTTACCTTCATTTCTGCAGACGGAATACCAGCGGCGGAATCTTGCCGGCCACACACTGATTACCGCGGAACTTGGGGCACTTATTCAACGCTATATTGGGGAAGTTTCCCCACCATCGAATGCGGCGCTGAGCTACGTTCAGAACATCACGACACATCAAGGAACAAAGTTATGAGCTGGGGTGCTGCTATTATCATCATTCTCGCGGTTGGAATCATCTGGAGTAACGTGGTGTTACTCAAAAAAACCGCCCATATGAAGATGCCTGATCTGTTAAAGAAACAGCAACAAGATGAAAAAACGGAAGAACAAGAAAAACAAGAAGATTCCAAGCCATCAAAGAACGAGCCACCGAATTCGAAACCTTAAGCGAAAAAAGCCAACATAAAGTTGGCTTTCAACTGAACGAACCGTATTTTACATAGGGACGCCTAAGCGTCTCGCCACTTCTTCATAGGCTTCAACCACACCGCCCAATCCCTGACGAAAACGATCTTTATCGAGCTTGGTGCGCGTTTCTTTGTCCCACAAGCGACAACCATCTGGGCTAAACTCGTCACCCAAAATGATTTCCCCTTGGAAAAGACCAAACTCAAGTTTGTAATCCACCAACAACATACCGGCTTGATCAAACAGCGGCTTCAACACATCATTCACCGCAAACGTGAGTCGCTTCATTTCCGCGAGTTGCTCAGCAGTTGCCCAACCAAATGTGATGGCATGAGATTCGTTCACCATTGGGTCATGCAAGGCATCATTCTTCAGAAATAACTCAAAAGTTGGCGGAACCAGCGACTGCCCTTCTTCGACACCTAATCGGCGCACCAATGAGCCAGCGGCGAAATTACGAACAACACACTCGACAGGAATCATATCGAGTTTTTTGACCAAACAAGCATTATCAGAGATGAGCTTTTCCATCTGTGTCGGAATCCCGGCAGCAGCGAGCTTTTCCATAATGAAGTGGTTAAATTTGTTGTTTACCATTCCTTTGCGTGCGAGCTGCTCAATCCGCTCGCCATCAAAGGCCGAAGTATCATCGCGAAACTCCAAAACTAGGTAGTTCGGATCGTCTGTTGTGAAAACAGTCTTTGCTTTGCCGCGGTACAACTCGTTACGTTTTTCCATTGCCGTCATGGGGTCCTAGCGTGAGTGCGAGGTGCAGAACATACTGACACCTCGCTTAGTGAACGATGTTAGTTATCTGAATCGCGAAACGCGTTCTGCATAGCAGGCAACCAGGATTCAAGGCGCTCGCGGCTGATCGGCTCATTATTGATCGTCGGAACGATCGATGCCACACCGTCTACTGAATCGACTGAGAATGTCACATCGGTTCCACGCGGTATATCCAATGGCCCTTGCTCTCCGCGGCTAAAGATTCTGCGAATCCATCCACGCCGACCACCCGGTTGATACTCGGTGTAGTACATTCCTTCCGACTGGTTCAAGTCATCAATCTCAAAGCCAAGTTCACGCAAGACGCCAGGAAACACCACCCATGCTGTGTTGAAATCTGCATCGAATTGGAAAGCTGCCTGTCCATCGCTTGTTGTTCCAACGACGATGTCAATCGCTTCTTGCGCACTTGCAACACGTCCTTGCATATACCGCTGATTCAGATTGGAGCTGATTGTATTCAACAAATCGACTTCGAGATCGCGACGGATTTGTGCCGGCATCTCGTTCGAGGGAACGACTGAACCATCGACAATCCAGCGAATGTCAGCAACCTCAACTGCAAGGGTTGCGCTACGGCGGTGGGCAGGGACGGTCATATCAATCACGTACGACTGTTCCGACTCCACGATAACCCGACTGCCACGAATACGGTTAAAGAACCCGCGACGAGGAACTCGGTATTGCTCGATTCGAAAACGATCCGTGACGATACGACGCTCGGTCTCACTCTCAATCGCGGTCGCACCCAGTCCTTCAAGACTGCGTTCAACTTCAGCCCACACCCAACCGGGGAGATTAGCAACACCTTCAACGCTATCAAAAGAAATTGCCGAAGCTTGGCTTGCATCATCCACACGACTGCCCGGCGCCAACGTCAACACTTGGCGAGGTGAGCGGATATTGATAAAGCGACCTTTTGGAGCTCCGTCCATACCTGGCGTTTTTTCTGGAATGGCAAACTGTGAACGTTGTGGACGTTCCTCAAGGCCTTCAGGAATGATCAATGCAGAGCGTTCTTCGATCTCGAGATATTCAAAACTCCCCTCTGCGACTTCCATGCGTGATGTACAACCGCTTGCCAATGCAACGCCAAGTACCAAAATTCCAAACCTAGCTAACTTCATCCGAACTCCGATCTTTTAATTGTCCTGCTTCTATGAGTGCCTGTTCGATAACTTTTTGGCTCGCAAGTTCCGGAAGCGTCAAAGGTAATCGATAATTCGCTTGAATCCAGCCCAACCGCGCCATTGCCCACTTCACTGGAATGGGGTTTGCTTCGATAAACAGCGCTTCATGTAGTGGTCTTAGTCTTGCATCCAAGGCTTCCGCTTCAGATCGCTCGCCCCGGGTGGCAGCATCAACCATTCGTTTCATCGTTTGGGGCATTAAATTTGCGGTCACACTGATCACGCCATGACCACCCGCCAGCATAAAGTCTTTTGCTGTTGGGTCATCACCACTGAGCAACAAAAAGTCATTGCCACAAAGCTTTTGAAGTTCAGCAACACGCGTCACATCACCGGTAGCTTCTTTGATACCTACGATATTCTTAAACTGGGCAAGTTCTGCAACGATTTCAGGCGTGATGTCGCAACAGGTACGGCCGGGAACGTTATACAAAAATTGAGGGACATCGCTCGCCTCACTTACGTGGCGATAGTGCTCAATGATTCCGCGATGACTTGGTTTATTGTAGTAAGGCGTGACATTCAAAAACCCATCGACGCCCAATACGGCGATCCGCTCGGTCAGCTGCACTGCCTCTTGCGTCGAGTTCGAGCCATTTCCCGCCACCACTTTGATGCGCCCTGCGGCAACTTCGACAGTCGCGCGAACCACATCGACGTGCTCGTCATGGCTTAACGTAGGCGACTCCCCTGTCGTACCGACGGAGACAATGGCATCAGTTCCGTACTGAATATGAAACTCAACGAGTTCTGCGAGGAGTTTGTAATCGATATTGCCGTTGCTGGTAAACGGGGTGACGAGCGCCACCATACTGCCGGTCAGCATAGATTCTCCCTCTAAAAATGAGGGCTCAATCTTACGCGCGCAGCGCCCAATTGACAAGTGCCGCCCCCTTTAGTTTCTCTGACGAAAGCGCTATTCTGGAGAGTAAGAATTACAGTGACCGCACGCGCTGTAACTTTCAGCGGTTATTCTGGATTTCAGCGGTTCGTTTTTGCAACGTTCCGACTTGAGTTGATTAGTTTTACCTTCGTTCGTTTCAACACATTGTCTTTTGATATTGTAAGGAGCCTTCATGAAAACGCTTGCTGTCGGTGATTCCGCCCCGATGTTTACTTTGCCCGACCAAGAAGGAAATCCCGTCTCTCTACAGTCGCTTCTGAAATCGGCTCGTGTACTTGTCTATTTCTACCCCAAGGCCATGACCCCCGGATGCACAGTTCAAGCGCAAAACTTGCGCGACTATCGGGATGCTTTGGCTGAAAAAGGCGTGACTGTGGTGGGAATTAGTCCAGACGCCCCGAAACGTCTGGCGAAATTCACAGAGCGTGACTCGCTGAACTTTACATTACTAGCCGATGAGGACCATAAAGTGGCTGACAGCTTTGGTGTATGGGGCCCTAAGAAGTTCATGGGTAGAGAATATGACGGCATTCACAGAATCAGCTTTTTGATCAACAAAGATGGAAAAATCGGCCAGGTCTTCGATAAATTTAAAACGAAAGACCATCACGAAGTCGTCCTCGCTTCACTCGACTAATTTACGCACCGATGCAAAAAGCTCCCTGACCCGGGAGCTTTTTTGTACTTTCAATGGACAGGGGGTTACGACGTAAAAGGTGGTGGGTCCTCATTGGGGTCTTTATGGGATGAAAGTGCGGTAATGACCGCTTTGACCAGACTGGCGAGAGGGATTGCAAAGAAGACTCCCCAGAACCCCCAAATCGCCCCGAAAATTAATACTGCAGCGATAATATATACAGGATGCAAGCTCACTGCCTCGGAGAACAAAATAGGCACAAGCACGTTGCCATCGAGAGCTTGAATAATGAGGTAGGCCATGATCAGCCAGAACAAGGTTGCACTCATTCCGAATTGGAACAATCCCACCAAAGCAACGGGAATTGTCACCACTGCCGCGCCGATATAGGGAACAAGTACAGAGAACCCGACTAAGGTTGCCAGAAGCGCAGCGTATCGCAGGTCGAACAGTGCAAAAACCACATAAGTGACCACACCAACAATTACAATTTCCGCTGCTTTCCCACGAATATAGTTCATAATTTGCAGGTTCATCTCACTGCCAACTTGACTGATCAAACGACGTTGTTCAGGCAGGATACGATTGAAGTGGTCAAGCAGAAGCACCTTGTCTTTTAACATGAAAAAGACCAGCAGAGGCACGATGATTAGGTATACGAGCAAGACCGCAACAAGCACGATGGTGCTCAATGAACGTTCCAGAATTCCCTGTCCAAATTGCAGTAATCGGTCATTCACTTTGTCGGTAAACATCTGAACTTGGCTCGCATCAATGAAGGCAGGAGCAATATCTTCCACACGCTCCATCAGCTCGCGCCAAGCCTGGGCAATGAGTGGCAATTCCGCGAGGAGTGCAACACTTTGTTGCCAGATAACCGGCACAAGAAACATCACCAACGCAAGGGCCAGGGCAATAAAGAGGGCAAAAACTAACAAGACCGAGTAGATCCGTTTGAAACCCATCCGCTCGAGTCGCCCCACGGGCCACTCCAATAAATAGGCCAATGCAATCGCCACAAGAATCGGGGCGAGAATCGAACCGAAGAAAACGATAAGTCCAAATCCAATAATTAACAGTAAAGTCAATGTAATGGCGTTGGGGTCAGAAAATCGGCGTTGGAACCAGTCGCGAATGTATCCCAGCATATTCAGTACAGCTCCTTGGCGAGCAGCAGATGGCGCCTGTCAGCGAAATGTGCCGTTTAGGTCATCTTTCTATTCTATCAGGGGCTCAAACATTACACCAAGATCACGAAGCTCGACAACCGATTCGGAAGTTCTTAGACTCGTGGATAAATCCACTGAACGCACTGAACCGGGATGCACTTGTAAGGTCATATGAAAAAGCGCCTACCCTTCTAAGTGTAGGAGATCTCAGCGCGCTCAGTCTGAATTTGGAGTATTCAATTTATGCACAGTCCATTCCGTGCTTTTCTTGTCGTCGTAAGCACGGCTTTGCTTGTTTTTTACATCAGCCTGACGAGCGCCGCCAACGCGCAATCCCGGACCGACGTTCCAACCATAGGCACCGCCGGCGGCGCATTTATGTCGATCGAACGTGAACGGTTGTTAGGTGAGCATTTTGCGCGGGAAATTCGCGGTGCCGCCCCAGTCATCGAGGACCCGGTTCTGCGCGAATATTTGGAAGGAATCGGCAATAATCTTGTTCGGCATACCGATAACGTCCGCTATCCTTTTAATTTTTTCTGGATCCGTGACGACAGTATCAACGCGTTTGCTTTCTTAGGTGGACAGATTGGCATGCACTCGGGGCTCTTGCTCGAAACCCGCGACGAATCAGAACTGGCATCTGTACTCAGCCACGAAATTGCTCACGTCACTCAGCGCCACATTGCTCGGAATATGGAACGCCTGACCGCTGCTGCGCCTTTAACCTTGGCACAAATCATTGGCGGGGTGATTATTGGTATCGCAAATCCAACTCTTGGCATGGCGGTGATGACTTCCAGTGTCGCTGGCGCGCAGCAACGCCAAATCAACTACACCCGTCAATTTGAGCTCGAAGCTGATCGTATCGGCATGCAAGCCCTTGCACGCGCGGGCTACGATCCAGAAGGAGCACCTCGTTTCTTTGGACGGTTGCAAGCGCGCTATCGCTACGCATCAACACTCCCACAATTTTTGATTACCCACCCGCTGCCTGAATCACGAATTGCCGATACCCAAAGTCGCGCTCGGGCGCTAGGTCCACGCGATCTTCCTCCGAGCTTGGATTATCATCTGGCGAAAGCGCGGGTCATGGTGCGCTTTAGCAATCGAAGTGCACAAGGCGTGTTGACGCAAGTGGACCAAGAGCTGCGACATGAAATTCACCCGATTCGACGTGCCGGATTGCTCTATGCCCGAGCACTCGCTTTGCATTCACTTGAGCGATACGACGAAGCCGATTCGATCATCCTTGCTTTGCGCGCAGAGCATCCGTTAAACCTGTTCTTTCTTGATACGCAAACCGACATTTGGATTGCTCAAAAACGCTTTGAAGAAGTCATCGAGATGCTGACCATCGAATACAGCAGACGGCCAAACAACCAAGTTGTGACCTTGAACTTGGTCTACGCGGCGAACCATGCTGGTGAGTATGGCCTCGCCAGACGAGCAGCCCAAGAGTATTTGCTCCATCGCCGGCACGATGTCGTCGCTTGGCAACTCCTTCATGAAGCGCAACAAAAGTCCGCGAATGCCGTGGGGCAACATGAGGCCATGGCAGAAATTTTTGTCCTTCGGGCTAATTTTGAAGGTGCAATTGAAGAGCTCAACATGGCTCACTCCAAGACCGCGGATGGTGATTTATTGAACCGGCAACGCTTACAGGCCCGTATTCAACAAGTCCGAGCCCTCGAACGAGAACGTGAGCGAGTTTTTGACTTTTAATTCAAAGTCCGTAAAGTTGCACGCCATCATCTATCCAGCGATGTAGAGGAAACGAGCATGGAAACATTTACTATTTACCATAACCCGCGATGCTCCAAGAGCCGAGAGACGCTCAAGTTACTCCAATCCAATGGGGTGGAACCACGGGTGGTTGAATACTTAAAAACGCCCTTACTACCTACTGAATTACTTGATTTGGCAGACATGGTCGGAGTGGATCTGGTTCATTTGCTGCGCAAAAAAGAAGATCTTTATCAGCGCGCAGATTTTGCTTCGGTCGAGGATGACCGTCACGCCCTCGCGAAGAAGCTGAGCGATAACATCAAAGTGCTTGAACGCCCTATTGTGGTCAATGAGAGCACCAAGGTAGCTCGCGTCGGTCGTCCCCCTGAAAATATCTTGGAGATTCTGTGAGCGCACCGTTTTATCAAACTGCAGCGTTTTATCGCAAGCTAACCCTCGCCTGCTACCCGACGCTGCTCGTTTTTGTTGTCCTCTGGCACGGTATCCTTGAGCCAAACGAGTTTCTGCCCATGTGGCTCACGTTAACCCTTTGGGGAGTCCCACTCCTGTTTCCATTGCGAGGGATACTAAAAGGCGACCCGTATACCCATGCCTGGGCCAATTTCATTCTTATTTTCTATTTCATGCATGGCTTCACGACCCTTTACACCCATCCAGAGGAACGTTTGTACGCAGTCATTGAGCTGCTCTTAACCACCGGAGCCTTCATTGGGGCGACCTATTACGCCCGCTATCGGGGCCGTGAGCTCGGATTAAAGCTGAAACGGAAAAAAGATGAAGATGCTGAATACGACGCAAAGATGCAGGCGTACATCAGTAATGCGGGCAAGATGCCTGAAAGCAAACAAACGGACGACAAATCCTGACGGGCTTAAAGAGCGAGGATTTCTTTCACAAAAGGCAGCGTCAACCGGCGCTGCTTTTCAATTGAAGCGCTATCAAGTCGATCGAGGGCGTTCATCAGCTCATGCAAATCACGTGGCATCCGCTGAACCATAAACTCAGCAACGCCCTCGCTCAACTCCAATCCGCGCACCTGAGCGTGTTGCCGTAAAATTTTCACTTTATCCGAATCAGTGGGCGCCCCCAGTCGAAAGGGCGTCGCCCATTGCAAGCGCGACCGTAAATCTTCGAAGGCCATGGGCAGTGAGGCCGCTGTTCCTTGTGCACTCAGCACGAGAAACCCTGATCGGCGATCCTGCACACGATTAAACAATGCAAACAGGGCTTCGGCCCATTTCGGGTCAAGCGATACCGAGTCCACATCATCCAGAGCAATCAGGTCATAATGTTCCAGACCTTGTAGGATATCTATCGCGGAAGTTCCGACAAAATCTCTTAAAGGCAGATAGATGCTGGTGCGGCCCCGCTCTGCACAGCGTTCACAGAGCGCACATAACAGATGGGTTTTGCCGCGCCCACGCTCCCCGAAAATAGCGGTGTATTGGAGCGTCGACTGCACGTTTTCTTGGCTTAATCGTTCGAGGTGGGCAATCAATTGGGATTGGCGCTCCCCCAGGTTACCAGCACCAATCACAAAGTTATCGAAGCGAGCGTGATCGGGTAACTGCACGGGCAAAGCCAGTTGAGCACCAGCCAACACATTTGAATCCATTAACGTACCCAACGAAACTCCAATGCAACCTCTTGCTCCGCTGCGTCCGCCTCAAGGTTCAGATCAGTCCGTTCGATACGGCGTTCAAATTCAAGGGCTTGGGATAACCAACGCGCACCACCATTGAGCTGTACCGCAAAATCAGCCGTACCTTGCTGATAACGCCGTAGCTGCACGCGGTACACTTGCCCTTGTTGTTGCAATAGTTGCTCGGCTTGGAGCACTTGCGATAGCTGATTAACCCCCCGAAAGCGCACGATAATGTCGGCGTTCCCGTCTTCACTTTCACCAATGAATACCTGTGCAATGCGGTCCACAACCTGATTCACAAAACGCTCTGCGACCTCCGCCTCCGACTCCGCTTCGATCACTTCAACAAATCGCAGGTCGCCAATATTGATGCGTGCCTCGAGGACATATAGATTCGACTGCTCGTCAGCGTCGTTCGAGAAAGCCGAACCAGCGGACTCGCCACTTAACAGGACTGTGGTATCACCATCCGGCTCCATTTGAAAAAGACGCGCACTGATAACGCCCTCAACCGGATACCGTGCAGATGCTGCTGCAATCTCCTGTTCAAACCGTCCCCATACATCACGCGGCGTGATGGCCATTTGATCTTGCAAATCGAGGAGTGGCATCAGGATCTGAATCCCCCGACGACGTGTTTCCCGTTGAAAGGCCTTTATGAAATCACGTTCCTCGGTCCGCCCAACCAGACGAACACCGCGCGTCGGATCATCCTCTGCAAGCCACAAAAGTAGCTGAGGCCGTTGTCCAGTCCAAAGTGGGAACCCGGCTCTTTGCAAAAGTTGTCGGATACGGGTTTCATCAAAACTCGCAATCAACGTGAGTCCCTCATCCGAGCTTTGGTATCCAAATTGCAGCAAGTAATCATTCACATTCCGTAACTCACTGCGCACCTGTGCATTTTCAAGAACGGCGGGGTTTCCTGTAACGCGTACCAAAACATCAGAGAAAATTCGCGGCAACACTTGCTGCCGTTCATTTCGTGATTGCCCTTCCACCTGAATTTCTCCAGCTAGCATTTGGGCAAACCCTTGATTTGCATGGGCGGAGGAAGCCATCCCAACCATGACAATAAAGCACAGCGCAGCGATCCACGCTTGCACAGTCGCAACCGAGCGCGATGCGCCCTGACCGGTCTGAATGAGTTGAGCTGTCGTTTGTTTCAAGTCGAGTTCCTATGTTGCGACCGCTTTTTGTTCGGTCTACTTGCCATGCAGATCGCCTATCTCTTACAGCAAATTGCCGCATACTGAGCGAATCATAAACACCCCTTTCGTTCCGAGCAAGTGACAACCTGTGGATAAGGCTGGGGAATTCTGGCGAAAACTGGAGTGCGATGATAAAGTATCGGTAAATCATCATCGTACTCGCCTGTGCCGCTCATTATTAAGCAAAAATCTCGGCACGCTAACCGCGCAGGACCAACGCCATGCTCAGACAACAGGTACGTGCTGTCAGTTCACTCCTCTCCACCATGACGCTTATCGGGCTATGTGTCGGTATGACGAGCACGCTCCTGAGTTTACGTGGAACCATCGAAGGCTTCTCGACCTTTACGATCGGTTTAATTATGTCCGCTTACTTTATCGGATTCTTGTTTGGAACAACGCGTGCTCCCAAAGATATCCGTCGAGTCGGTTATATCCGCGCTTTCGGTGGACTCGCTGCACTTGCATCAGTAGCTGTGTTAGTGCAGTCCATCTGGATCGATCCGGTCGTATGGTTTGTCATGCGTTTCATCAGCGGATTCGCGCTTTCAGCAATGTTCGTTATTGCTGAAAGTTGGCTCAATACCATGGCAGATAACCGCAACCGCGGTGCCCTGTTATCGGTCTATCTCGTGCTCATTTACGGGGGATTAATTGTCGGTCAACTGATTCTTGGCCTTGCCGATCCAACCGGCTTTGTGCCATTTGCAATTATCGCTTTGCTGATCAATCTGTCACTCATTCCGATTTTAGCGAGCGTCACGGTCGAACCGACCACGCATTCTCCGAAGAAAGTTCCTTTGCGGCTTCTGATTGAGCAAGCACCGCTCGGACTTTTTGCGGCATTCCTGGCGCAGGGCTGTTACGCCATGTTTTATGGTGTTGGACCTGTGTATGCCACCACGATTGGCCTCACGGTGGGACAAGTGACGATTTTCATGGCCGCATTCATCTTTGGTGGCCTTCTTGCACAGACGCCCGTCGGATTTTTATCTGATCGATATGACCGACGCCTCGTTCTCGCTGGCGTCACATTCACAGGAGCCATTGTTGCGATAGGACTCTCCCAACTCGCGACTGATAATCCGCTCTGGCTCTACATTGGAATGGGCCTGCTCGGCGGGTGTTTGTTGCCCATTTACTCGCTCGCTATGGCTCACACCAACGATTATCTAGAGAAAGATCAAATGATTGGAGCGACTGGCGCAATTATCAAAGTAGGTGGCGTCGGTGCCATCGTCGGTGCTCCGCTTGGGGCTGCGTTGATGCAATTTGCTGCGCTCAATATGTTTTTCATTCTCATGGCTGTGTTTGCGCTCATGATTGCGGCGTACTCCGTGTATCGTGTTACACAGCGAGCCAAGGCACCAGACCAAGTCCATTCGCCACTCACAAATCTTGCTCCAGCTCAGGTATCTGAAGAACTATTAGCCTCCTTGGTAGAAGAAGCAAATGAAGATTTTGAAGAGCCCGAAGGTTCGATTCCGGTAAAACCGGGTTCCAATGCTCCGGTTTGACCTAGGTCATTCATAGTCCTACAACGAAAATGCCCGCGATCAACGCGGGCATTTTTATCGGTAAAACCAACCATCAAAACCGTCGTTCAAAGCCAAGTTTGCAAAAGAATCTGTGCCGCTTGTTGAATCTGACGCAAATGCGCTTCACTACGCAGACTCTCCGCATAAATTTTATACACGGGCTCGGTACCGGAAGGACGCACTGCAAACCATCCGTTTTCGGTACACACCTTGACCCCTCCAAAGCCTGCGCCATTGCCTGGCGCTTTCACCATTACCGCAGTAACCGACTCACCTGCGAGCTCACTCACATGGGGTGGGTTGCTGACAAGCTCCGCGAAGGCATCCATTTGTTCAGGTGTGGCCTGACAGTCCAAACGGGCATAGCTCGCCTGACCGTAACGGGCTTCAAGTTCGTGATAATAGGCGCTTGGTGATTTCCCAGTGACCGCCAGAATTTCAAGGGCCAGCAAGCCCATGACAATCCCGTCTTTGTCAGTCGACCATACATGGCCAGTTCGGTCGATAAAAGTCGCTCCAGCACTCTCCTCACCCGCAAACCCAAGGCGCCCTTCAAGGAGCCCTTGGGAAAACCACTTGAAGCCAACCGGCACTTCCACAAGGGTCCGTTCAAGTCCGGCCACGACCCGATCAATCATGGCGCTGGACACGAGCGTTTTTCCTATTGCAACATCAGGCTCCCAAGCCCGGTGCCGCCCAAGGTAATCAATTGCCACGGCAAGAAAATGATTTGGATTCATCAGACCGTCGGGCGTAACGATACCGTGACGATCAAAATCAGGGTCATTGCCAATACCCACTGCGAAATCATCTTTCAAACGCAAGAGTCCGGCCATGGCATCCGCTGAAGAACAATCCATGCGGATTGTTCCGTCCTTGTCTAATGGCATAAAACCGAACGTTGGATCCACATGATCGTTCATGATCGTCAGATCGAGTCCGTACTCGGCCTGAATGGCATGCCAGTAAGCGATCCCCGCCCCACCCATCGCGTCAATTCCAACCTTTAAATTGGCCCGTTGGATTGCCTCCATATCAATAACCCGAGGCAAATCCGTCACATAAGCGGTAACCCAATCCATTTTTTTCAATCGGCGGGATTTCTTGGCTTGTGCAAACGACACAACATTGACGCCAAGCAACTCGCTCGAAAGGATTGCATTGGCATATTTTTCAATCGTCTTTGTTACATTGCTGTCGGCCGGTCCACCATGAGGCGGATTGTATTTGAAGCCACCATCTTGTGGTGGATTGTGCGAAGGGGTAATCACAACACCATCAGCAAGACCATCTTTCCGGCCCTGATTGTAACGTAAGATCGCGTGGCTGATGACTGGTGTTGGCGTGTATCCCAGGTCGCTTTGAATGTGCACCTCGATTCCATTACCAATAAACACCTCAAGTGCCGTAATGTAAGCAGCTTCAGACAGCGCATGGGTATCTTTGCCGAGCATCAAGGGCCCCGTGATGCCTTGTTCTTCGCGGTACGCCACAATGGCCTGACTGATCGCTAAGATATGCGCCTCATTAAACGATAACTTGAGTGCACTCCCCCGATGTCCTGATGTTCCAAAGCTGACTTGCTGAGGAACTTTGCCCGGGTTCGGTTCATTAACATAATAGGCCGCCATAAGTGATGGCACATGAATGAGCTCATCGACTTGTGCTGGCTGTCCTGCACGCGGGTGTTTTGTCATGACAATAGATCCCTTATTCGTTCAGCGTCCTCAGCAGAGTAACCAAGCTCACGCGCTACGTCCGTTAAAATTGATTTTTTCTTCGTCGTGTTGTTATTCGTGACAACCCAGTAAGGAGAATCCGGAATTTGCTTCGGATTCGTGCTGTTCCCCGTCGCACTTAATTCAGCTTCCGACGCTGAGAAGTAAAGGCGGTTTCGACCCCGAATATCCAACACCCGAACAAAGTCCTCCGCATGGCATCTCTGAAGTTGCGAAAGGATGTGCAAAAATCGACCGACCACTCCTTTCTGGGACGCCAAATCCGCTGGGCTCACGACATCAAAAATAGTGCGTGTTCCGATCGATGACATTGGCTGGCTCGGCGCCTTTACTTCCCGTGAGGCACTCTGGGATTCCGGCGCTGCGCCGACAGCGGGGAGGTGTAAGAGGCGTCGCAGAATGGTCGAAGCCGACTCGCCAATATGTTGAGTATGTGATGCAATGAAGGTGTATAGCTCGTCATCAATTTCTATTTTTTTCATGAACGTACTGCTCGAAGATCGGATGCTGTAAACTAGTACGCATAGTATACCCGAGGCCACCCGTATTTGCACCGACTCGACAGACCTGAAAAAGCAGTGTGCACGGGAGCCCATGCAAACAATCATAGGAGTGTTTCCGACCCATGAAGTTGAATTATGAAACGGCTGGGCAAAAAACCAATCCAGCCATTATTTTGGTGCATGGATTGTTCGGCGATTTAGATAATTTGAAAAGTATTTCGCGAGAACTACAAAGTGACTACTTTGTGGTGAATCTGGATTTGCGAAACCACGGACAATCACCGTGGACCGACTCCATGACATTTTCCGAAATGGCGGATGACCTCGGAGCGCTGATGGACACACTCGAGCTGGAAAAGGCCCACTTCCTTGGCCATTCGCTCGGCGGTAAAGTGGTCATGGAGTTTTCCCTCGCCTACCCAAAACGTTGCATCAGCCTTGTGGTAGCAGATATCGCGCCGGTCGCCTACGACGCGCGGCACACGCACATTATTGACGCGCTCGAGCAGGTCGATTTAAGTAAAATAAAGAGCCGACAAGATGCAGATAAGCAGCTTGCTGCTCATATCTCAGAACCGGGGGTACGGGCTTTTCTGCTGAAAAATCTGCGGAAAAATGCAGCGGGTGAATGGGAATGGCGCATGAATCTTGCGGGGCTCCGTCATTGTTATGGGGATTTAATTGGAGCGCCCACTCGGAACGGCCGTTTTGTGGGACCTGTGCTATTTATTCGTGGCGGAAAATCTGACTATGTGACGGAAGCGCATCGCGATGCAATAGCAGAACGGTTTCCAAAAGCGCAAGCCAAGACGATTGCCGACACGGGACATTGGCTCCATGCCGAAAAACCCAGTGTGTTTAACGGGATTGTGACACGTTTTCTGGATGAAATCGGGTCGGAATAAAGCAGCTATCCTGTTGCTAGATACTCCACAAAAGGCCCGTTTTGTGCTAGAATCCGCGCGCAAATGCCGTTGAGGAGTCCGTTATGTTGTCGGAACACTACGAGCTCATTGAGAGCTTGATGACGAATTTCGCCATCGCCATTCTGTTTTTGCTGATTGGGTTGGCCATTCAAGACGTGTTGAAAAAAGGCAATGTTCCACCGATTGGACGCTTCGCAGTGTGGCTCGTTCTCTTTTTGGGTATGGTCGGCTTTCTTGCAAAAGGAATTATTCAGTTCTTTATTGAACGAAGTCTCGGGTGAGCTTCGTATCAACCTCTGAACTGAGCAAACAACGATGGCAAAAGAATCAGCAGACAAAGTAACTCCCGATCTATTCCAAACGGAAAAGCGACCTGGGAGACCACGGACGAACCCGCTTCCTCGCGAGCAGCAGCTGCGTCTCAACAAGCGCCGCCAATTGCAACGAGACAAAGCAAAGGGGTTGCGTCGTGTTGAGTTAAAGCTCACACAAGACATGTATGACACCTTAACCGACCATGCCGAAGCACAAGGGATCAGTCGAGGTGCTCTGATCGAACAGTTATTGAAAGCAGCGTTAAAAACCGAATAAGCACCACCTATTTGGCATCACTGAATTGATTTATCGAATTGAAATGACTTATTTAAATCTAGGAATCACGTAACTATGGCAACCGTTGGCTTATTTTTTGGCAGTGACACCGGCAACACCGAAGCTGTTGCGCAGATGATTCAAAAAGAGCTTGGCAAACAGTTGATTGACGTGAAGGATATTGCGAAATCGACCAAAGAAGAAATCGCAGACTTTGACTTGTTAATGTTTGGAATCCCCACGTGGTATTACGGTGAAGCTCAGTGTGATTGGGACGATTTTTTCCCTGAACTTGAAGAAATTGATTTCGAAGGCAAGATCGTCGCAATTTTTGGCTGTGGCGATCAAGAAGACTATGCAGAGTACTTTCTTGATGCCATGGGGATGATCCGTGACATCGTCGAAGCACGGGGTGGGATTATCATCGGGCACTGGCCAACGGCCGGCTATCACTTCGAAGCGTCCAAGGGGCTGGTTGATTCAGAGCACTTTGTCGGACTCGGAATCGACGAAGATCGCCAGCCTGAACTAACCAAAGACCGTGTCAAAGCATGGTGTGCTCAATTGCGCGAAGAAATGGGGCTCGACGCACTCGTTTAGTCTCATAAAAATGACCACCCATACGACCTCGAAAGCCCCATGCACATTGTATTGGGGCTTTTTTGATCCATTTCGCAACAGTTCAACTAGCAAGTAGTCAATGCTGTTTCATTCCATGAAGGGATGTGGCTATAATCGGATACCAACGAAAAACCGGAGAACACGATGACGTCGCCTGATGCCCAGTTGAAAAAAGCGGGACTCAAAGTCACTTCACCGCGGATAAAGATTTTAGAGGTGATTAAAAATCCCGAGCACCAGCACATTAGTGCGGAAGAGGTATATAAAATCCTTCTTGAGCAAGGAGACGAAGTCGGTCTCGCAACGGTATATCGGGTCCTCAATCAATTCGACGATGCAGGTATCGTGACGCGGCATCACTTTGAGGGGGGCCGTTCGGTGTTCGAGCTGAGTGCGAAATCCCACCATGACCACCTCGTGTGCTTGACCTGTGGGCGTGTTATTGAATTTGAAGACGATACCATTGAACGTCGTCAGCTGGCCGTTGCAGAGAATCACGGTTTGAAGCTTACCAATCACAGTTTGTATCTATACGGTGAATGTCGCAAAGCGGACACGTGCGAATATAACCGGGAAGATGCCGACCACCACCGAATCGAGATTTAATATGGAATGGATGATCTACGGCGCCAATGGTTACACGGGCGAGCTCATGGCACGCTATGCAGTCGAACAAGGCATGCGGCCCGTGCTTGCAGGACGGAATGGAAAAGCGGTTGAAGCGCTTGCCACAGAATTGAAACTGCCCTTTCGCATTTTTTCCCTCGAACAGGTCGACTCGGTGGCTGCTGAATTAAATGATATGCAGTTGGTTGTCCATTGCGCAGGACCGTTCGAACTTACCGCGGAACCGATGATGCAAGCATGCTTAAAGAGTAAAACGCATTATCTTGATATCACCGGTGAGCTCGATATCTTTGAACGCGCTGCAGCGCTTAATGCAAAAGCGGAAGAAGCCGGCATCGTGCTATGCCCTGGCGTCGGGTTTGACGTCATTCCCACTGACTGTGTCGCTGCCAAGCTCAAAGAGCAATTGCCCGATGCAACCCATTTAAAGCTCGGGTTTGACTCCCGCTCTCGTATGAGCCGTGGTACGGCAAAAACCAGTGTTCGACGCATCGGACACGGTGGCGCCATCCGCCGTGATGGAAAAATCGTTCATGTTCCGTTGGCCTATAAAGCTGAAAAAATTGATTTTGGTGGTGGTGAGAAGCTTGCCATGACTATTCCGTGGGGCGATGTCTCGACGGCCTATCACAGCACCGGAATTCACAATATAGAAGTCTACATTCCTGCGTCACCCAAGCTCGTGAAGCGGATGCGTCAAATGAATTGGTTTCGCTGGTTATTCCGTGCCGAATTCATGAAACGTTGGCTGATGAAGAAAGTTGACCAACAACCTGCAGGCCCCAAAGACAATGAGCGCGAACAGCACGTGACTTGGGTATGGGGAGAAGCGCGTAATGCACAGGGTGAAACCGTTGTTCTTCGTGAGAAAGTGCTCAACGGCTACACACTCACCGCACAAGGGGGCGTGACCATGGCCCAGTATCTCTTGAACCACACGGTGAATGGTGGCTTTAAAACACCTTCCGCTTTGTACGGTTCTCACCTTGTGGATAAGTTCAGAGTCGCCTAATAGCCGATCAAAAAAGCCCGCGTTATGCGCGGGCTCTCTCGAGATCTTCAGGCGTGTCGATTCCCGCCGGTGGCTCGATGATAGCCTCGGCAACATGGATCCGTTCCCCGTGCCACAAAACCCGCAGCTGCTCGAGTGATTCAATTTGCTCCAATGGGCTCGGTTCCCATTCAGCATAACGCTCGACAAACCCAGCTCGATACGCATAAATACCGATATGACGACGATACATCCGTTCAACAAGATTAACGTGATCTCGGTTTGCAGTGAAACGTTCACGATCCCATGGAATGGCGGCTCGGCTGAAATATAAGGCATAATGAGACGCATCCGTGACAACCTTCACCACATTCGGATTAAACAACTCATCCGAGCTTTTAAGCGCGACGGATAAAGTCGCCATAGGCGCCGTTCGTTGCGCACCGAGATTCTCCGCAACTTGGCAGATAATCTCGGGTGGAATAAAAGGCTCATCACCCTGCACATTGACAACAATTTGATCATCCGCCAAAGCAAGTTGATCAATAACTTCGGCCAGACGCTCTGTTCCTGACTCATGGGTATCGGCGGTCATCATCGCGCGACCTCCAAACGAGGTCACAACGTCAATAATACGTTGATCATCAGTCGCCACAATCACTTCGGCCGCACCGCTTTTTACTGCGCGCTCATAGACGTGCTGAATCATTGGCTTGCCATGAATATCCGCAAGCGGCTTGCCCGGAAGTCGAGACGATTGGTAACGTGCGGGAATGACCACCGTGAAACTCATGATTTTATTTGCTCCAATTCCTCTTTCGACACCTCGCGCGCTGCACTTGCAAGTAGCGCCGGAATACCCTCTTTCACCGGGTAGGCCAATTGCTCTCCACGGCATATCAACTCAGACTTATCGCCATTCCAGACCAGCTTCCCTTTGCAGGATGGACAGGCCAGAATTGCTAACATATTCGCGGGCAACGTCATCGCACACCTCACTGATTCTTTTGTTGCACACAGGCGGACACCGCCTGTAAAAACTGTTCACAAAACCCTTCTGGGAATTGTGCTGAAACTTTTAAAAAATACCAGTGAGGACGTGCAAAAGATCGGCATTTCACAGCGTCTTTCTCGGTCATCAAGATCGGTACTTCGTTGCTGACGTCATAAAAATCGGTCGGGGCATATGCATAGTGATCTGGGTAGACGCGGGTTTCGCGTAAGTCAATACCATGCTGCATCACGAGATTAAAGAAACGCTCAGGATTACCGATCCCGGCAATCGCAAGTGCACTCTCACCATCTGGCACTTCGATCTCAGCTCCATCACTGACACGGCGCCATCCCATCGGTGCTAATGCCATTGGAACCGCCTGTTCTGGCCGTTTTAGTTTGAGCCCCTCAATGGTTTGCGATTGACCACCATTGATAATGACCCAATTTGTCTTACGCAACCTGCGGCGACTTTCCCGCAATGGTCCAACCGGCAGCCGCCATCCATTTCCGAGACCGCGTTCGCCATCCACAACGGCAATTTCGATATCCCGCGCTAATGCGTAGTGCTGCAGCCCATCGTCGGCCAAAATGATGTCTACTTCGCCGCTTTCTGCAAGAAGTTGAGCCGCTAAACCACGTTTCGGAGCAACCGCCACTGGAACACCGCTCAACTCAAAGAGCATCTTGGGTTCATCGCCGACAGCAGCAGGTTCTGAGGTTGCTGTGACGCGTTGCGGGAAAGGCCCGCTTCCACCGTAACCTCGGCTGATAATACCCGGACGATAACCGGCCTGTTTGAGCAGCTCAACCAAACCAAGCACCGTTGGAGTTTTCCCGGTTCCGCCCACGGTGACGTTCCCGACGATGATCACGGGAATGCTTAATCGCGTTTGGCGCTTGAGACGCAGCCAATAAAGCGTTCTTCTGAATGCCGCAAGAAAGGTAAAGAGTCCACTCAGAGGTGCCAGTGGCCACAACGGCAGAACCAATCGCGGTTGATACCACCAACGCACGATTCGGGATGCTTGCTTTCGTGGGGTAATCACCCGCCCATTTTTCTTCTTTTTAGAGTTTGACTTCACGAGCCTTCACTACCGAACTGCATATGGTACAACTGAGCGTAAGCGCCCCCTTTCTCGAGCAAATCACTGTGTGTGCCTCGCTCAACAACTTTGCCATGATCCATCACAAGGATCTCGTCCGCCGCCTCAATTGTGGAGAGCCGGTGCGCAATCACCAGTGACGTGCGATTCTGCTGCAAATTGTCCAGCGCTTTTTGAATATGACGCTCGGATTCCGTATCCAACGCAGAAGTGGCCTCGTCCAAAATCAAAATCGGC
This sequence comes from Aliidiomarina sanyensis, assembly GCF_003987175.1. Classification (GTDB taxonomy): domain Bacteria; phylum Pseudomonadota; class Gammaproteobacteria; order Enterobacterales; family Alteromonadaceae; genus Aliidiomarina; species Aliidiomarina sanyensis. The sequence continues at coordinate 46,911 of NZ_PIPM01000003.1, forward strand.
GCATCACGCAGCAAAGCCCGGGCTATCGCAATACGCTGTCGCTGACCACCGGAGAGCATCACACCGTTTTCACCCACAATGGTTTCCAGACCTTCCGGCATCTTCGCGACGAACTCATCCGCATAGGCGAGCTTGAGTGCACGCTCGATATCTTCACGGCTCACCTGACTATTTGCGCCATAGGCGATATTATTCGCGATCGTGTCATTAAATAGCGTCACACTCTGGGATACGACGGCAAACTGGCGACGCAATGACTTCAACTCGTAGTCGCGGATATCCACACCATCCAGCTTAATTGTCCCACTCTCATGCTCATAAAAGCGGGTCAAGAGACTCGATATGGTTGACTTTCCAGACCCAGAACGCCCGACAAGCGCTAAGGTCTTTCCGGTTGGAATGGTAAAACTTACATCATCCAAAGCCGGTGATTTCTTTTTGTTATAGCGGAACGTAACGTGCTCAACAGCCACGTCACCTCGTACACGATCGACCCGAACGGTTCCTGTATCTTTCTCTTGCTCTTCATCTAAAACTGCAAAAATGCTGGCTGCTGCGGCCAAACCTCGTTGGAAGTCAGCATTGACATTAGTCAGCTGCTTTAAGGGGCGCAACAGCATAATCATACAGGTCAGCAAGGTCGTAAATGCCCCTGGACTCAGCTGCTCAAGCATGGTTGGAAAACTTGCAATAAACAACACCGCTGCCAAACTCAACGAAGCGATGAACTGAATGACCGAGGTACTGATCGTGCGGATGTTGACCAGTTTCATATTCTGTTGACGGGTTTGATTATTAATTTTTCCAAACCGCTCAGACTCTTGTTTCTGGCCCTCAAACATCACGACGACTTGGTGTCCATTAATCATTTGCTCGGACGATGTTGTGACATTCCCCATGGCCGTCTGAATTTTGGAACTCACTTCACGAAACTTACGTGAGACCACCGCCACAATCTTACCAATCGCCGGCCCAATCAAAAGGAATACTAAGCTGAGCTGCCAGCTGTGATAAATCATCAAGCCTAACAGACCCACCACAAACGCCCCTTCACGGATCATGGTCAAAATGGCTCGGCTATTCGCTTCTGCAAGCTGCTGCGTATCGTAGGTGATTTTTGAAATCAGGTCGCCAGTCGAAACCTTGTCGTGATAAGACACAGGAAGGCGCATCAAATGCTCAAATAATTCCTGTCGCATGGTCGTGACGATATGGAAGCCGACGTAACTCAAAAAATAAGTCGAGATGAAATTAAAGAAGCCGCGCAAAATAAAAATGAGCGGGACGAAGATCGCGCCATAAATCAAGATCGTTGGATTATTTGCCCCGAGACCATCATCGATCAATGTTTCGATGTGATAAAAGAAGAAGGTATCCACACCCGCATACCCCAACATGCCGATAATCGCGATGACAAACGCGAGGCGGTAGGGTTTTAGGTACTTCACGAGACGACGAAAGTGCGATTTCCGAGTGTGCTGAGAATCCATTGGAGTCCATTTTTTTGTAGTATCGTCACCATTGTAACCGTAACTGAATTCCCTTGACCAGAGATTGCGGAATCGACTGAGTCAGTTTTCATTCTCGCCTGACTAATCTTTCGTCACTTGTTGGAGATACCAAACCGGCCTTATTTCCTCTCGAAAACGCCGAACCCGCCATCGTTCTCCCGGCTCACGACCTGGTCTGAACACGAGAGAGATCTGTCCAGAGTCTGCCGTATTCAACATCGGAATATTTCGTTTAGTATAGCGTGCCTTCACATCAGCATGTGGCATCGACCATTGATTTAAGAAACCTGTCCCAACGAGCGCAAACTGTGGTCGCACTCGATCAAGAAACGCGCCCTGACTTGAAGTTTGTGATCCATGATGAGGGACCTGCAAAATTCCAGCAGAGAAAGCATCCGGATATCGCCCCACCATGCGCAACTCCGTCATGCGTTGAATATCACCGGTCAATAAGACGCGTTCCCCCTGATAGGTTAATAACAGCACGCAACTATCATTGTTGACGCCAAAAGACGGTCCGGGCATGGGTGCTAAGGCGCGAATCAGAACCCCCTGCCAGCGCCAAACCTGCCCCCACTCGCACGGCCATCGCCGATCGATACCCGGCTCTATTTCTGCAGGTTGCAGCCGAGTCTCCAATGTTTGTATTGCTGGATAGGCCGAGCGAATCGCACCCGCCCCGCCCGCATGGTCAAGATGCGGATGAGAAATCACCATCCAGTCGGGGATTAACTGGTGATAGCGTAAAAAAGGTAAAACTACGCGCTCACCAGCATCAAACCCGTCCGCAAAAGCCGGTCCTGTATCATAAATCAATGCGCGCCTTCCGCGTTGAATCACCATCGCATTGCCCTGTCCCACATCCAACATATGTACAGCGAACTCATGCGCCCCTTGCGGGCGCAGCAAGGGCATGAGAACAATGCAAGACATCACAGCAACCGCACTGCGCGGCAACCATGCAATCGGCAAGTAGCGGAGGATGATCCACAGGACCGGGATAAGCCCCCAACGGTGATCGTGAGTCGACCACCAGCCCAAGGGAATCTGCTCAAGGCGCACAAGGCAGTAAAATACTGCGTGCAGTGCAATATCACTGACTTGCAGAAACATATCGCCAACCTCAGTCCAAGGCGAAAATAAAAAGGGAATAGCCAATAAACATGCCGGGAGAATAATGATGGTGAACACTGGAAGAACGAGTAGATTAGCCACGGGGGCAATCCAAGGAATGCCGCTGAAATACATCACCGACAACGGGATAAGTAGAAGCGTCAGCATCCACTCAAGTCGCCATAGTGTGCCTAACTTCCCGCGCAGACTGCGCACATGGTGTGCCGGGGTGGGATCACGCCATTGCCATATAAAAATGGCTCCGACGGCCAGAACGGACAACCAAAATCCCGCATCCAACCATGCGAGTGGATCAAGAATCAAAACACACAACACACAACGTAAGAGAATCCGCATGGGAATGGCACGTCGTGCAACAACGCGCGCAACGACAAACCCAGATATCAGTAGCAGCGCGCGGAGCGTGCTGACTGCGAACCCAGCAAGACTTGCGTAAAAAACGGCAACACTTAAAGCCAGCAGCAAGGCAACCGTTTCATGCGCGGGCTGACGGCCACTCCGCTGGCCCTTCCTGAGCCAAGGAAGCAGCAAAGGAAGCAAGCCCCGTGGAAGCCAAGCGACCATCCGAAAAAACCACCATGCAGCGCCAAACACCAAGGTTAAATGCAAGCCTGAAATCGCCATGACATGAGCCACCCCTGTGTGTTGTAGGGTTTGCCATTGGTTCGCGGTCATTCCGTGTCGATTGCCATTCATCAATGCCGTCATGATCGCGGTGTAATGAAGGCCCTTTGGATGGTCGATGTGAGCAGCTCGACTCCCAACGGCTTCACCCACCTGACTTCGGAACGGCGGGCCGGCACCGCCTGTGATGCGCAGATTAACTGAGTCGCCGTTATCGTCAACAACAGACAAAATACTTCCCGTGACACGAACGCCATCTCGCAATAAACGAATTTGTGTCGGTCGCGTCCCCTCATTTGCCAAACTTGTTGCTGGCCGTGCGCGGACCACGAACTGCCATGTCTCTCCTTCCATTGGATTTGCTTCGGGGTCAGGGGAAAACCAAGATAAACGAATGCGCGGCATGGCAGCCTGCGTATTCAAACGAGCGCGGGAAGGAAGCGCCCAATCCTCGTTGGCATCAATGACACGCCCTTCAATTCGCAGTCGGGAAATCGGGATCGCGTCATGAAACACGACGGGTCGGTCAATTACCACGGTGATAGTGGACGGTGCTCGCCAGAGCGCGTCAGGAAGTTTCCATCCGAGCGCATATTGGGCATTGAAAAGCGACCACGAAATACCGCACAATAGCGCGCAGATCAGACCGGCGAGACGCGCAAAGTGCAGATTATTTTTGCGCAAACGCTTGAAAAAAGCGCTGCTCAACCCGAGAACTAAAAGAAGCGGGGCCCAGAAAGGCCAAGCAATATGAAGCCAAGGACTGAGTAAAATCCCTGCAATCGCACCACAGACCAGCAGGTCGAATGAAATTGATTGTTTCACAATGTGCGTCCATGCTTTAAGTGAAATCAGTCAAGCCACGAATGGCACATGTGGATAGTAAGCAAACGACTACAACCGTGAGAAGAACCTTATATTCTCTCTGAGCTGCAACGGGTCGCAACACAGACTAACGTCAGGACAAAAGCGAGCACATGCCAAGAAAGTTTTTAAAACGGTATATGCCAGACGTACATAAACTCAACGAGTATGGCGTTCTCAAGCCGTTTGGCAAACTTGCGCACGACCCCAACCTATGGCACTTGAACCGACGCAGTGCTGCAGGCGCGTTTGCCGTGGGGATTTTCTTTGCATTTATGCCAATGCCATTCCAAATGGTCGCAGCCGCAGCGGTCGCAATTTTGGTGCGCGTCAATCTTCCACTATCGGTCGCACTGGTGTGGATTAGTAACCCTATCACCATGCCACCCATGCTCTATGGCTCCTATCGAGTCGGAGCCTTTCTCTTAAATCAACCCAGTGAGCCCTTTCTCTTCGAGCTGTCACTGGCTTGGTTTCAGGCAAGCCTGTCCTCCATCGTGCCAGCATTACTGCTCGGCTGTTTAGTGCTCGGCACCCTTGCTGGCTCAATCAGCTATATTGCTGTGCGAAAAGTGTGGCGACAAGCCGTTCAGAGCGCCTGGGATGAACGCATACGGCTACGACGCGAGCGACTGCGCAAACTCAAAGCCCAGTTCCAACAACAGCCACGAACGTTGCACGACGATTAAGCACTTAGCGGCCCCGTAAGCCTTGGACTGGTGCCAACTGTGCGGCACGCCATGCAGGATAGAGCGTTGCTAGGACACTGGTCAGAAGCGCGACGCCAAACACCAACCCTACATCACGCAGCAACAACGTCGATGGAATGTGGCTAATGAAGTACAACTCTTCGGGGAGAATTCGCAACTGCAGGTAGGTGTCCATTCCCTTGAGGAGTGCGGGTAAATAGATTGCAAGCCCGCTCCCGATTACGCAACCAATAACTGCACCCACGATGCCGTTCAAGCTCCCTTGCCAAATAAAGGTCTGCATCACCAATGATCGACTGGCCCCCATGGTTCGAAGAATAGCAATACTTGCCTGTTTCTCTTGAACCACCATCACAAGCGTAGAAACAATATTGAATGAGGCTACCGCAAGCACTAAGACTAAAACCAGATACATAATTGTACGCACGAGCTGAATATCACGGTACAAGTGGCCTTCCGTTCGAGTCCACTCATGAATGTAAGCAAACTCAGTGACTTCTCGAGCGACTTCTGCGGCAATGCGGGGTGCGTCATACACGTTATAAAGTGCAAGTCGTACTGCACTCGCTTCTCCTTCCAAACGCGCCGCTTCCCGACCTGCGGCTAAATGAATATAGCCCTGTTGATAATCCAGTTCACCACCCATCTGAAAAATCCCGGCAACACGAGTAACGAGCCGGCGAGGTGAACGCAAGCTACCGCTATTCTGCAATTGAGGAATCATCAGAACGAGCTCGTCACCTACCCCCACATTGAGCAGATCCGCCATGCCACGTCCTAGCAAAATTCCGTCGGCGGTTGACTCAAATCGGGACCAATCTGCATCGCTCACATAACGACGTAATCCCGAAACGCGGATTTCCCGCGCTGGATCAATTGCACGAATTTCCAGCCCCCGAAAACGACCCGGCTGCTGAACCATGGCGCTTAACACAATAACCGGTGCGGCAGCTCGCACCCCCGGATGTGCCTCAGCGATCGCAGCAACTTGTTGCCAGTCATTTAGGCTTCCACGGACGGCTTGATATTCAACGTGCGGCAAGAGGGAGAGGAAATCGTCTTCAAGTGCCTTCTGAAAGCCATTCATGATCGACAGGAGAACGATTAAGATGGCGCACCCGAGCCCAATTCCCACTGTTGAGGACCCAGAGATGAAACTGAGATAACGCGTGCGCTCTCGACTCCGGCGAAACCTGCGCGCAAGTGTGAATGCCAAGCTCATTCACTTGTCTCCACAAATCGTCCATGGTCGAGATGCAATTGCTCGGGCAATTTATCGGCAAGGGTGGTATCGTGAGTGACCACAATGAAAGCCGTATTTAGATCGCGATTCAACTCCGTCATCAAATCATAAATAACTTCCGCAGTATCCTCATCGAGATTCCCAGTCGGCTCATCTGCCAGGACCAGCGCTGGACGATTCACTAACGCGCGCGCTATGGCGACGCGCTGCCTTTCGCCTCCCGACAGTTTCGCTGGCGCATGGTCTAAACGATGTCCCAAACCAACGCGATCAAGCAGTACACGTGCCTGTTCTTGGGCTTCTCGCTGCCCTTTCCCGGCAATCAAAAGTGGCATCGCCACATTCTCAAGTGCGGTAAACTCGCCGAGGAGATGATGAAACTGATAGATAAAGCCAAGCGACTGGTTTCGCCACCGAGCTACTTGATTGCTCGAGAGTTTCGCAGGATTCACTCCGGCCACCTGAACGTCGCCTGAATCAGGCGTATCAAGGCCTCCGAGAATATGAAGAAAGGTGCTTTTGCCGGAACCTGAGGCACCGACAATCGCGACCATTCCACCCGGTGCGAGATCAAACCGGACCTGTTCAAGCACCGTGACACGCTGCTCGCCATCTGCGTATCCCTTACATAGATTCCGAACTTCAACTAACTTACTCATAACGTAAAATCTCGGCTGGTTGAATATGAGCGGCACGCCACGCAGGATACAAGGTCGCAATCAGAGTTAACCCAAGCGCTGCGAATAGAATACCTCCAATTTGAGCCCACTCAATGGCGTAGGGCATCGTTTGACCCTGCATAAAAATATCAATTCCGAATATCAGTAGAATATCGTTAAGACTCCAGGTCAGAAAAACCCCCAGAATCGTTCCTAGCACCGTTCCCATAACGCCGCTATACATGCCTTGCATCACCAAGGTCTGGTACACATGCTTTCGAGCCAATCCAAGGGTTTGCAATACCGCAATGTCAGCGCGTTTGTCTTGAATTAACATAACCAACGCAGAGACTGCGTTAAATGCCGCAACAATGACGATAAGACCCAGCATGATCATCATCATTCCCTTCTCCATGCGCACTGCCGCAAAAAGTTGTCCATAACGTTCTTGCCAATCCGTAAACTGATAACGGATCGCGCCATTCGAACGACTCTGCTGGCGCGATAAGTTTTCTTGGACCGTTCGCGCCAAGAATGCATCATCTAGCCATAACCGCAAACCCGTCACGTGCCCCTCAGGATAACGAAGTAATCGTGCGAGGTCGTCACCATGGAAGAAAGCCAGTTGTCGATCAATATCTGCGCCCACTTCGAAAATTCCCGCAACGGTAAATTGACGCTGCGCAGGCATGATCCCGACAGGGGTATGTTGCTGCCCCCCTGCGGCAGTCACACGAATTCGATCACCAAGCTGTACATCGAGATGCATGGCCAGCGAGCGACCTATCACGACGCGATAGTGACCCGCTTGAAGATCATCAATTCTTCCCACAAGCATGTTTTGTTCAATCACGCTTCGTGGCGGTTCGTGCTGGGGATAGATTCCCTGCAACATGACCGCTTGGAGTTGGCCGTCCCCCTGCACTAAGCCCTCTGACTGGACAAATGGACTTTGATGATAGACCGCCGCCGGCCAACTGAAGTCGTCATCAATCGCTCGCCAATCCGCAATCGTGCGCTCGCCGTCCGCACTGATGATGACTTGCGGAACCACCCCAAGGATCCGATGCTTCAATTCCCGTTCAAATCCGTTCATTACGGACATCACGACAATCAGAGCCATCACACCCAACATTATTCCAGCCATCACGAAGCGACTAATAAAGCGAGTAAAAGCAGACCGTTCCCGTGAGCGGCTATAGCGCAGCGCGAGGTATAGCGAGATTGGTGGCGAGAATTTGGGCACGCAGCGAATTTCCGTTTGCGAATGTGGAACAGCAAGGATAATCAGAACCGTGCGTCGGTACAACCTGCCCGAACCGAAAGGTTTCCTGTATAATCACTGCTTTGCTGTTTCCGACCGAGATTAATTGAGTTTTTCATGAGTCAGATTTCCCTATTGCATCCGAAGTATCCCGCACAAGGCCAAACCCAGACCTCTGAAATGACCTGGCGTCACTTAGTTGGAAGTAGCACGGCACTGGCCATTGCAGAACTCCTCAAACAACGCCGAGGTATGCTACTTCTGGTCACCGCTGATGCGCCAAGTGCCTATCGCTTCGAACACGAGTTGAGCTTTTTTGCCCCCGAATACCGCGGGGACATTCAAGTATTACCCGATTGGGAAACCTTACCCTACGACAATTTTTCACCGCATCAGGATATTATTTCGGATCGTATTCGAGTCCTCGCACGATTGCCACAGACTCCACACGGGATACTGATCGTTGCTGCCAATACACTGCTCCACCGGGTGGCTCCCCCCGCTTATGTTGCCGGTCACAGCTTGGTCCTGAAAAAAGGTCAACACCATCGGCTCGAAGACCTGCGCGCGCAGCTCGATACGGCTGGATATCGTCACGTGCATCAGGTGATGGAGCATGGGGAGTATTCACTGCGCGGCTCAATTCTTGATGTCTTTCCTATGGGAACCAATGAACCACTTCGTATCGACTTCTTCGATGATGAGATTGACAGTATTCGTGCATTTGATGTCGATACTCAACTCTCAAGCGCACCGATGGATGCGATCTCGCTGTTGCCAGCCCGTGAATTTCCGACAACACCGGCCGGTGTTGAACTGTTCCGGCGCCAATTTCGCAGCCAGTTTGAAGCACTGACAGCGAAGGAATCCGTCTATCAGCAAGTTTCGCAAGGATTGATGCCTGCAGGAATCGAGTATTATCTTCCACTCTTCTTTGAAGGTGTGGCAACGCTCTTTGATTATCTTCCCAAAGATACGTTGCTCCTCACCTATGGCGATATCCAGCAACAGGTAAAAAAGCTTTGGCTCGATCTATCATTCCGCTACGAGGATCGACGCTGGGACCGGCAAAAGCCCATTTTGCCCCCACACGAGCTCTATTTGAAAGAAGACGAGGTCTTTAGCGCATTTAAGCAATATCCGCGCATTCGCCTCGGTGCGATCGACGGGCAACGCTCTCCGGGGCCGGTCGATTTTAAAACTCGCCCGTTACCGGATATAACGGTTGATGCGCGCCAAAAGGACCCGCTGGCCGCTCTGCGTGAACATGCTCATAAAGCACAGCAAAAGGGCCAACGCATCGTATTCTGTGTCGAGAGCGCTGGGCGGCGGGAGAGTCTGCTGCAATTACTCGGGAAAGCAGCCATTCACCCGGTGGAAGTTACCAACTTCACTGAAGCACTCAGTTCCGAAGCGCCGCAAACGATTTTGATTAGCCCCATTGAGCATTCATTTTATGCGGACTTAGACGACCTACCGGGACTTTGGGTCATTACCGAAACAGAACTGCTCGGAAATCGCGCACCGCAACGGCGTAGCCAAGATAAACGATCCGCAGCCAACGTCGATGCACTCGTTAAGAATCTTGCCGAGCTTTCCATCGGTCAGCTGGTGGTGCATATCGACCATGGAATTGGGCGATACCAAGGCCTTACCACCTTAGAGGCGGGAGGGCTTGAGACCGAGTTTCTGACCCTCGAGTATGATGGAAACACGAAGTTATTCGTTCCGGTCGCTTCGTTACACCTGATCAGCCGCTACAGTGGCGGCGATCAAGAAAAAGTCGCATTGAGTAAACTAGGAAACGATAGTTGGGAGAAAGCGCGCCGCAAAGCCGCTGAGAAAGTCCGCGACATCGCCGCAGAACTACTTGAAATCTACGCGCAGCGGGAAGCCAAACCTGGATACGCGTTCAGCATCAGCGAAGAAGATCAGCTTCGATTTGCTGCAGGATTTCCGTTTACAGAAACCGACGACCAGCAAGACGCAATTGCTGCCGTGCTGAACGATATGCAAGCCCCCCGCGCAATGGACCGACTCGTGTGCGGCGATGTCGGCTTTGGGAAAACCGAGGTTGCCATGCGCGCTGCGTTCACCGCGGTGAATGACGGAAAACAGGTAGCGGTCCTCGTTCCAACGACGCTATTAGCTCAACAGCATTTTGATAATTTCCGCGACCGATTTGCCGACTGGCCAGTCCGGATTGAATTACTCTCGCGTTTTCGCACAGGCAAGCAGACCACCCAAACCCTAGCTGACCTGCAGCATGGCAAAGTCGATATTGTGATTGGTACCCATAAGCTATTACAAAACGATATTGTCTTTCATGACCTTGGATTATTGATTGTCGACGAAGAACATCGCTTTGGTGTGCGGCAAAAGGAACAAATTAAGCGTCTGCGAGCCGATGTCGATATTCTGACGCTGACCGCCACACCCATTCCACGAACCTTGAATATGGCGATGAACAATATTCGCGATCTTTCGATCATCGCCACACCGCCGGCCCGACGTCTCGCGGTCAAAACATTCGTCCGTGAATTTGATAAAGCGACGGTACGCGAAGCCGTATTGCGCGAAATACTGCGCGGTGGCCAAGTATATTTTCTCCACAATAATGTTGAGACGATCGAAAAAACAGCGCGCGAACTGGGTGAGCTTATCCCGGAAGCACGGATTCAAACCGCGCATGGTCAGATGGGTGAGCGCGAGCTTGAACGGATTATGGCCGACTTCTATCACCAACGATTCAATGTCTTAGTCTGCACGACCATTATTGAGACAGGAATTGATGTACCGAGTGCAAACACCATTATTATCGATCGGGCTGATCACCTCGGTTTGGCGCAACTTCATCAGCTGCGTGGTCGTGTGGGACGTTCGCACCACCAAGCGTACGCATATTTACTGACGCCTCATCCAAAACGCATGACTAAAGATGCTGTAAAACGCCTTGAAGCGATTTCCCAACTCGAGGATCTTGGAGCAGGTTTCGTACTGGCCACCCATGACCTTGAGATCCGAGGCGCGGGCGAACTGCTAGGCGACGTGCAAAGCGGTCAAATTGAAACCATCGGGTTCAGTTTGTACATGGATATGCTTGATCAGGCAGTCCAAGCTTTACGTGATGGTCGGGAACCTTCGCTCGATCAGCTTCTCAAACATCGGACTGAGATTGAATTGCGGATCCCTGCGCTGCTCCCTGATACTTATATTCATGACATCAATACACGGCTGTCTATGTACAAGCGAATTGCGGGAGCGGAAAGTAGCGAAGCACTGGAGCAGATTCAGATCGAACTAATTGATCGGTTTGGTTTACTCCCAGAACCGGCGAAAAATCTCATTCGAATGAGCGAAATCCGCTTACTCGCAGATCCACTTGGTATTCGAAAAATTGAGTTAGGTCCACAGGGCGGCTATATCGACTTTGCTGAAAAAACACCCGTAGAACCTGCTACGATTATCCGATTAATCCAGCAGGAGCCAAGTACTTTCGGAATGGAAGGCGCACAACGCTTGAAAATTCGCAAAGCCACCGAGCATACCCAGGAACGAATAAAACTGGTACAGTCGTTGTTAACTGAGTTTGCGTGAGCACTGTCCGGATAATGATGGAGTTTTACATGAGATTTAGCGGCACAGCCGTCAGCTTCTTAGCGCGCACTTTCAGCGGCATAATGCTCTTCACTACAGTGTTTCTTTTGGGCACCGTGAGTGCTGGGGAGTCGGTCGAAGACCGGGGGTATCGATGGTTTGAAGTTGAAGTTCTGGTCTTTCGATATACGGACGTCGAGATTGAAGATCCGGAACAATTTCCGCTCGCAGTTCGACCTATTTCGATTCACAACAGCCGAGATCTGTACACCGAACGATTGACTCCGCCAATCGAGTCGCTCTATTACGCGCTCCCAGTCTGTGAAGGCAAACGTCGCTGGGTTGCCCCTTTGCGTTCCGTGTTTCTCTCTGGCGCATTATTCGCTGAAGAAAATCAGCTGCCATCAGCACAGCGCATTGGCTGTCGTCGCCTTCATGATGACGCGCTCGTCCGTTCTTTTTACGCAAAGCAAACTGAACTCAAAACAGTCGCGCCGGCTCATCTCCCCCTCGTCATGAGCGGAACCAAACAAGGAACCCGCGAGGAAATGTTGAGAGCGGAGACTCCGTTCTTAGTGCCGCGTGAGCAATTCGCTCTGACACCTTTGCGTCAGCAGCTCGAACGTCGTCGCGATGCATCTCCGATTCTGCATACCGCCTGGCGACAGCCGGTTTTTACTCGGACGGTTGGACGTCGTCATCGTCTGGTCGGGGGTAAAAACTATACCGACCAATTCGACTATTTTGGTTTTCCAGTTTCACCCGCAAACCAGCAAGTTCAAGAGCGCTTACAGCACTACCTAAATTACCATCTGAATGGCGTTTCAATGGATGACGAAGGGCCGTTTGCCGGTCTTCTCACCGTGCTTGACGCTGCGGATCGCGGGGAGTTTCGACTCAGTCGGCCGAACTCAGACGATTTGCGTTTTCCCGAGCGACCAGGGCAAAACCCACGTGGTATACCCGAACAAGTGTGGGAGTTTGACGGGCTAATGCATATCTATTTAGTGGGCAATTACCTGCATATCGATACCGATTTCAATCTCCGCGAACCTATCACAGTGAGCGCTGCCGCACGGGATGTGCGGGAACAAGTTCGAGATTTTCTTGAACCCGATGCTCATGAATTGGAGTTTTTACGCGCCTACCCGTTTCAGCAGTTGCGCCGCGTGATTTCCCATCAGACGCACTATTTCGACCATCCCAACTATGGCGTCGTGGTCCAAATTCGCCGGACTGACCTCTCGAATCGAAGATAAAAAAAACCGGCGAAAACGCCGGTTTTTTTTTCAGGATGAAGGTGGGAGACTTCGAGGCTTTCTACGCCACCAACTGGCGTAGGACATGATGTAAAATACCACCGCTGAGGAAATAACGAACCTCATTCGCGGTATCGATGCGCGACTTGACCTTAAACTTAATTTCGTCGCCCTCTTTGGGCTTCGCCACGACATCATAGACTTCACCGGGTTTGATGTCCCCTGATAAACCAAGGATACTGATCTGTTCTGTTCCATCAAGTCCAAGACTCTGAGCACTCATATCCTCTTCAAATTGCAGAGGAAGCACCCCCATACCGACAAGGTTTGAGCGGTGTATGCGTTCAAAACTCTCTGCAATGACAGCCTTCACGCCCAATAACCGCGTACCCTTCGCAGCCCAATCCCGGCTTGAACCCGTGCCATATTCTTTCCCTGCAAGAACCACCAGTGGCGTTTTCTCTTCCTGATATTTCATTGCGGCATCATAAATAGACATCGATTCACCGGACGGAATGTGAACGGTATAACCTCCCTCACGACCATTCGCCATCAGGTTTTTAATGCGGATATTGGCAAAGGTGCCACGCATCATGACTTCATGGTTTCCGCGCCGCGAGCCATATGAGTTAAAGTCACGAACTTCCACGCCTTGTTCTTGCAGGTATTTTCCAGCGGGTGAATCCGGTTTGATAGCGCCGGCTGGCGAGATATGGTCCGTGGTAATGGTATCGCCAAATACAGCTAAAACATGCGCACCTTTAATATCCTTGGGCTCCTGCGCAGGTTTATCGATCCCAACAAAAAATGGTGGATTTGCCACATAGGTGGAATCCTCATCCCACGCATAGGTTTCACTGTCTGGTATCTCCAACGCCTGCCAGTGCTCGTCCCCATCAAAGACATTCGCATACTGGTGTTTAAACATCTCGCTTTGGACTTTCGCAACCTCCGCTTTGATCTCTTCAGTGCTTGGCCAAATATCTTTCAGGTAAACGGGGTCTCCTTCCGCTGTTTGGCCGAGCGGTTCGTGGGTTAAATCGATACGCGTCGTTCCTGCTAGCGCGAATGCGACCACCAGTGGCGGCGATGCTAACCAGTTCGCTTTCACTTGCGGATGAATACGTCCTTCGAAATTCCGGTTGCCAGAGAGCACTGAAGAGACCACCAAATCCCCTTTATCAATTGCGGTTGATACATCATCAGGAAGTGGTCCTGAGTTTCCAATACAGGTGGTACAACCGTAACCTACCAGGTCAAACCCGAGCCGATCTAAATAGTGATCAAGCTCTGCCGCAGCAAGGTAATCGGTCACTACTTTTGAGCCAGGTGCCAATGAAGACTTCACCCAGGGTTTGCGCTGGAGCCCTTTCTCGATTGCTTTCTTCGCGACGAGGCCTGCCGCCAACATCACACTTGGGTTTGACGTATTGGTACACGACGTTATCGCCGCAATCACGACGTCACCGTGGCGTAACATGTGATCGGTGCCCTCGAGTGGAACTCGAGTTTCATCATTCACGTCTGCCCGGGTTAACGATTCAGGCGCACCCATTTCTGGATCTTCAGCAATCCCGATGGAATCTAAAAGCAGCTCAAAACTATCATTCAATCCACCCAAGCTCACCCGATCTTGTGGCCGCTTCGGTCCAGCTAAAGAAGGTTCTACGGTTGCCATATCAAGCGTCAAAGTATCAGTAAATACGGGCTCAGCGTCCTCTTCACGCCACATCCCTTGTGCTTTTGCGTAGGCTTCGACTAACGCAATGGTTTCCTCATCACGTCCTGAGAGCTTTAAGTAGGTCAATGTTTCGTCATCGACTGGGAAGAACCCACAGGTTGCACCGTACTCTGGAGCCATATTCGCAATGGTTGCGCGGTCGGCCAAGGGAAGATGTTTAAGCCCTGGTCCATAAAACTCCACGAACTTACCCACGACACCTTGCTTGCGCAGCATTTGCGTCACAGTCAGAACCAAGTCCGTTGCCGTGACACCTTCGGGCAATGCACCCTCAAGACGGAAACCGACCACCTCGGGGATCAGCATCGAGATCGGTTGACCGAGCATCGCCGCTTCGGCCTCAATTCCGCCGACGCCCCAACCGAGCACACCGAGGCCATTAATCATGGTAGTGTGCGAGTCCGTTCCAACCAAGGTGTCTGGATAGGCAACCTGTTCACCGTCCTCTTCGGAAGTCCAAACCACTTTAGCCAAGTACTCTAAGTTCACTTGGTGGCAAATCCCAGTGCCCGGGGGAACCACGCGGAAATTATCAAAAGCCTTCTGACCCCACCGTAAAAACTCGTAACGCTCTTTGTTGCGCTCCATTTCAATTTTCACGTTTTCTTCAAACGCTTTCGGAGATGCAAACTTATCAACCATCACCGAATGGTCAATAACCAAGTCAACGGCAGACAGCGGATTAATTTTATTCGCGGGTAGCCCTGCTTTTGCTACCGCATCGCGCATTGCAGCGAGATCGACCACCGCAGGCACCCCTGTAAAGTCTTGCATCAACACCCGCGCAGGCCGGTACTCAATCTCACTGGTTGAGCGTCGTTCTTTCAACCAATCGGTGAGTGCCTGAAAGTCATCTTTCTTGACGGTGGTACCATCTTCATGTCGAAGCAAATTCTCAAGTAAAACCTTCAAAGAAACCGGTAGCTTCGAAATATCTCCGAGCGATTCTGCGGCTTTGGGAAGACTGTAATAGACATACTCTTTATCACCGACCGAAAGTTTCGAGCGGGTTTGCAAACTATCATGGCTCGCCATTTGGGTATTCTCCTCATTGGCAACGTCTCATGCGACGTGTGCGTGTGTGCGCAAACAATACAAGTAAGCTTGGGCTGAATTTGGAAAAATTCAAGCAATACTGACCATATACGCGAGAAATACGAAATCGGTCATGTCACAAAAAAGACCCGGACGCGCTCAGTTATTTTTCGGTATACTAAACGCCTGTATGAAAAAAGGATGTTTACATGAGCCAAGTTCTTGATGATCTTCTCAATCTGCTCCGTCTCGAAACGATTGAACAAGGCATTTACCGCGGTCAAAGCCAAGATTTGGGTTTTCGTGCCGTTTTTGGTGGCCAAGTTATGGGCCAAGCCCTCTCCGCTGCAAAGGAAACCGTTGCAGAGGATCGTGCAGTTCATTCATTTCACAGCTATTTTTTACGACCTGGCGATGCGAGCAAGCCCATCGTTTATGACGTTGAAAACGTGCGGGACGGTAGTAGTTTCTCGACCCGTCGCGTCAAGGCGGTGCAATTTGGAAAACCTATTTTCTACATGACAGCGAGCTACCAAGCTCCGGAAGCAGGTGCAGAGCATCAAGATACAATGCCTGACGTGCCCGGGCCGGAAGGCTTAGTTTCTGACCTTGATATCTATCGCGAGCATGCCGAGCTCATCCCTGAACCCATTCGCAATAAATTTATCAGTGAAAAGCCCATCATGATGCGGTTTGTCACCGAATATAATCCTTTCTATCCAAAGGCCTGTGAGCCAAAGCGCTATGTTTGGATGAAGGCAAATGGAACCTTGCCAGATGACTTGCGTGTTCATCAGTATCTGCTCGCCTATGCGTCGGATTTCAACTTTCTGCCTACGTCAATGCAACCACACGGGAAGACGTTTGCCGATCCGAAGATTCAAATGGCCACAATTGATCATGCCATGTGGTTTCACCGGTCGTTCCGCATGGATGACTGGCTGCTGTATGCCATCGACAGTCCAACAGCCCAAGGAGCTCGCGGACTCGTGCGAGGTCAAATCTTCAGTCGCGACGGGACGCTCGTAGCGTCGACCATACAAGAGGGTCTTATTCGCGAACGGAGTAAATGAACGTCTCTGGAAGCATAATGTTGCGTGGATATTGAGCTAAATCAACGCAAAGCACCAAATGCACGGGCACACTCTTAGCTGAGAGTGTGCTTTTTTTATGGCCAGTTTTCGAACCCTTGCTATAAATGAACGACATATCATTGTGTAAGGAAGCCTCTTGTGACAAATACTCCAGCCAATCGTAACTCCCAAACGCCCGTTTTTAGAGCAAAAGGTGTGACCAAGACTTACACCATGGGTGACGTGAAAATTCATGCCCTTCGAGGCATCGATCTCGAGTTGTTCGCCGGTGAATTTGTCGTCTTGCTCGGCGCCTCAGGCTCTGGTAAGTCAACACTGCTGAATATTTTGGGTGGTCTGGATACCGCGAGTACGGGTGAGGTTCAATATCAGAATCATGCATTGGTGGGCATCCCCGACCGCGAACTCACTCAGTTTCGCCGTGAACACGTCGGCTTTGTTTTCCAGTTCTACAACCTTATACCTAGCCTCACGGCGCGAGAGAATGTTGCTATCGTGACTGAAATCGCTCGCGATCCAATGACGCCCGAAGCAGCGCTCGCCCTCGTTGGACTCTCTGAACGCATGGACCATTTCCCCGCACAGCTTTCGGGTGGAGAGCAACAGCGTGTTGCTATTGCACGTGCCATAGCAAAACGCCCCGCCGTTTTACTCTGCGATGAACCCACTGGCGCGCTCGATTCCAAAACAGGGATTCGCGTGTTAGAAGTGCTTGCGCATATCAATCAGAGTCTCGGTACCACCACTGCGGTCATTACCCACAATGCGGTGATTGGCGATATGGCAGACCGCGTGATTCGACTTTCTGACGGCATGATCGCAGACATTCAGCATCGTCATGAGAAGCGTAAACCCGCGGAGCTATCATGGTAAAAGCGCTCCCCAACGGATCGTTAAAACGAAAAATGCTCCGCGAACTCAGTGGAATGATGGGGCAGCTCGTTGCCATTGCCTCCGTTGTTGCAATTGGAACCATGGTGTTAATTATTTCGCTCAGCACACGCCTTTCGATTGCACAATCTCAGCAGTATTTCTACGACCAATATCAATTTGCCGATGTTTTTATGCATGTGACGCGTGCACCGAATGACATGGCAATGAGACTGCAAGAGCTTCCCGGCGTTAATCAGGTTGAGACGAGAATTATCGCAAGTGCTCGTATTCAAATCGACGACTTTCCCGAGCCTATCCAGGGCCAATTTCAATCGGTTCCTGACTTTTCCGAGCCCATGCTGAATCGACTTTATTATCGGTATGGAGGACCACCTCAGGCAGGTCAAATTCCGCAAGTTGTCGTCACTGAGCCCTTTGCAGAAGCGCATCACCTGCAAGTAGGTGATTCAATTCAAGCCATCTTAAATGGTCGGTTACAACGACTCGAAATCAGCGGTATTGCGCTCTCGCCAGAACATATCTATCAGCTCGAGCCAAACTCCATTCTTCCAGATTACCAGCGCTTCGGGGTCTTCTTTATGCAACGGTCTGCCCTCGCGACAGTCTTTGATCTCGAAGGCGCATTTAATCAGGTTTCGGTGAGCATTCAATATGGTGCTGATCCCCACGACGTTGTATCGCAGATGAATGCTCTGCTCGAGCGTTTCGGAAGTCATGGTGCCTATCTTCGAGAGGAGCAAGCCTCGCATCGCTTCCTGAGTGAGGAACTTGAACAGCTGCGTATTCTCAGTTGGGTATTACCGACCATTTTCCTCAGTGTCGCTGCATTTTTACTGCATGTACTCATGGGTCGGATGATGCTTATGCAACGACAGACTATCGCCTTGTTAAAAGCATTTGGATACTCCAATAGACAAATCCTCACGCACTATTTGAGTTTCTCTCTATGTATTGTTGGTCTTGGCTTGATCGTTGGTACGCTTCTTGGTTATTGGGTTGCCGAACCCCTCGCGCGACTCTATGCCATGTATTTTAAGTTTCCCGAGTTTATGTTCGGCATCCAAATACAAGCGTTAGGTGTTGCTATGGCAATCACTGCTCTAGCTGCGCTCGCTGGCACCTTCAGCTCGGTTCGGAAGGCGCTCATCATGTCTCCGGCCGAAGCAATGCGCCCCCCTGCACCACCAAGTTTTCATCACCACCAAAGCATTCTGGGCCCTATGTATCAAAAACTCACGCCCGGGACACGAATGATCGTGAGAACCTTATCACGTCATTGGTTTCGCTCGGTTATCGCTATTTTTGGCATTGGCATGTCAGGGGCCCTGCTCATCTTGGGTGGTCATCAATTTAATGCCGTCGACCATATGCTCGATCACCAGTATCGGGGGGTATTCCGAATGGACTTGGACGTGCAATTCACTGAAGCTCGTCCACATCGAGTGATTCATGAGCTCACCTCAATCCCGGGAGTTTTCTTCGCAGAGGGCTATCGTCAAGTCCCTGTGCGTCTTCATAATCGGCACCGATATGAACGAGTCTCCTTGTCGGGCCTTCCAGAGCAACCTCACCTCCGCCATGTACTGAATCAACAGATGAAGAGCGAAACACTACCCGGTGATGGCATTTTGTTGACTCGCTATCTTGCCGAGAGCCTTCAACTAAATGCGGGTGACTCAGTCTATGTGGAGACGCTCGTCGGTCATCAGCGACGTTTAGAACTCCGTGTGGCGGCTCTTGTGGACGAGCCTATTGGCATTGGTGCTTACATGGAACGCGTTGCGCTCAACCGAACTCTTTTCGAAGATGATGTAGTGGACGGTGCGTGGCTCCTGATCGATGCGACAGATCCGACTGTGTACCAGACGCTTCAACGTCTGCCGTATATTGCGAGCATCGGTTCACTGCTCGATGCGGAGTCTGACATTCGCGACTACATTCAAGACACCGTGCTCTCCGTCATGATGATTATGTTTTTCCTGGCCGGCACCATGACCTTTGCTGTCGTCTACAACAACGCCCGAATCATGTTTTCAGAACGGGAACGAGAGCTCGCCTCCATGCGTGTATTAGGATTTACCCGTTGGGAGGTTCTATGGGTGCTGGTGGGAGAGCTTGCGGTACTTATTGTGATTGCAATACCGCTCGGATGGATTTTCGGCGCTGGATTTAGTTACGCAATGGTATCCGCACTCAGTATGGATATGTTCCGAATTCCATGGGTTTTAGATATGCGACTTTTCGCAATGGCAACCTTTGGTGTTCTGTTTGCAGCGCTTTTATCCATTGCACTCATTAGTCGACGTGTACTGAACCTCGATATGATTCAAGCCCTTAAAACCGAATAAGTGTGGAGACGCCCGATGATACATTGGAAACATAAAGGAATTTGGCTTGCGGCTTGTGCCGTGCTTATATTTATTTGGGCCATGCGCCCGTCTCCCGAACGAGTGACTACAGCACTCGTGGAGCAAAAGCCCTTTGCCGAATTTATTACCGAGGAGGGACTGACCCATCTTGAAGACACGTTCAATGTGGCAGCACCTATTCAAGGTTTTTTGCGCCGGGTTGAGCTCAATAGTGGAGATCCGGTCGAAGTCGGTGCTCCACTATTTTTCATGGAGCCCATGCCAGCTCCTGCGTTGGATGCGCGAAGCCGTGAACAAGCGCGCGAGTCAGTCAGTGCAGCGGAAGCTCGCCTTGAGGCAGCCCGCGCTGAATACGAAAATCGTCAATCAGAAACCCGTTTTGCCACCAATGAGCTTGCTCGGTTCCGACAGCTTTCGCAGGAAGGCGTCATTTCTGCAACTGAGTTAGAACGAGCAGAAAATAACCTGCAACGCTCCAGATCAGCAGAGCGAGCCATGCTGGCAGCCGTGGGTGCAGCTCAATCTGAGCTCGACAACGCACGGATTGTACTTGCCGTGACCGAGGGCACGCGGGCGGCAAGCGAAGTCCAAGCGCTGCAAATACCAAGCCCAATCGATGGGGTTGTTTTACGCCGTTTTCGTTGCTGTGAAGGGGTTGTGCAAGCTGGAGAGCGCGTTGTCGAGGTGGGGAATCTCGAAGCATTAGAGGTGCGGATTGACCTTCTGTCTCAGGATGCAGTCCGCGTGAGACCGGGAATGCGTGTTGAAATCACCCGCTGGGGTGGCGACGAGACGCTGATCGGAACCATTCGGCGGATTGATCCAGCTGGATTTACACGGGTTTCTGCTTTAGGTATTGAAGAACAGCGAGTGCGAGTTTTTGCATCCTTTGTATCTCCACCAGAAACCCGTCAGGCCCTCGGCGAAGGATTCCGCGTGGAAGCTCGGATCATTCTATGGGAAACAGAACAAGGTTTGGTCATTCCCAGTAGCGCGTTATTTCGTGATGGCGATCGTTGGTCTGTGTTTAAGATTCAGGATGGACGTGCGGTTCAACAGCCGGTTAATGTGATCCGCCGCAGTGGCATTGAGACACTCATCGATGACAATTTGGAACCGGGCAGTTTGGTTGTTACTCACCCTCCCCGCGGACTACGTCCTGGGCAACGGGTGCAAGAGATCTCTCGCTAGTAGAATGCCTGAGTCTATTTGACACTTGCAAACTACAGCAGGGTTGTTAACGTGGGTAAGACACCTGTGAGGAGTTTGACATGATTGCGACCTTTACACTTGCTGCCCGCGACCCGCAAACCCAGAGTTTTGCGGTCGTCACTGCCTCGAATTTTTTAGCGGTGGGCGCATTAGTCCCGTGGATTGACTGTCATGGCGGGATTGTTGTCTCTCAGTCATATGCACATCCCGATGCAGCGGGCGCAGCGCTCGCAAATTTGCGTCACCAGACCCCCCTTGATCGCGTATTGAGCTCGTTTCTGGAGGACGATCCAATCGCATCAAAGCGACAAGTTGGGCTCATGAATACGCAAGGAGAGATTTTACTCTACGATGGTCCTGACTGCACCGCATCGGTTGAGAGCCTGAAAGGTGAGAACTTCTTCGTGTGCGGCAACATGCTGGTGCCCGGAACGGTTGAGGCAGT
This sequence comes from Aliidiomarina sanyensis, assembly GCF_003987175.1. Taxonomy (GTDB): domain Bacteria; phylum Pseudomonadota; class Gammaproteobacteria; order Enterobacterales; family Alteromonadaceae; genus Aliidiomarina; species Aliidiomarina sanyensis. The sequence continues at coordinate 68,566 of NZ_PIPM01000003.1, forward strand.
GGCAAAAGCGTTTACTGAGGCACGTCGAAAAGGTACCGACTTGGGCGATGCAATGCTTCGAGCCATGTTTGCAGGTCAACAGCATGGTGGCGACCATCGAGGTAAACTTGCTGCCGCGTTGCTCATTAAACGCCCTGGAGCAGGATATTTAGAGAGCTCTGATACCTTCGTCGATTTACGTGCCGATGCGTCGTCACATCCACTTGCCTTGCTACGCGATCTCTACAGCTTATTTAAACTGTATAACCCACATCATTTTTCCCATCAAATGATTCCGGAGGCTCAGCTTAGTCCGGCTGACAATGATCTGATTGCGCAAATTCTCACCACATTACAAGGCGTATCAGAATTAACCCTAGATTCACCCGAATCTGTGCACGGGATGCTTGCCCGACACAACCTCGCACAGAACTATGAACCGGACAAACATCGGTTTAGCTCCTTGCTCTTGAGTGAAGGGCATGCGTTACTTCGCTTGCTTCGTGTATAGCCAATTCCGCGCACGCGAACGCCATTGCTTGAAGAAACCTCGGCGCTTTCTTTGGGGTTCAAAGTCCTGCCAATTCTCGACAAAAAACTTACTCTGTGAGCGAACAAACCGCGTGTGCATTGCCGGGAGTGGCTGAGCGGAGATATCCTCCGGAATCCGATATTTTTTGACCTCATTGAAGCGCGCTTGTAATTCAGGCACATGCCCTCGCGCAATGATATACAGCTCACAAAAGTCACCTTGTGCTGGATTCAGAACAATCTCACGTTCAGCGGTGCGGATCCGGACCAACCCCTCACTATCAACCTGAATATGTGGCGAGCTCATCGGTACCCGAAAACGGCTTGGAACATAGTTGTATGGTAGTGGGTAAAATGAATCCGCACGTAATGGGACTGGTATAGTATTCATTGGATAGCGACCACTTGCTTCTACTTCGTAGGCGGTCTCATAGGTTCGTAAGAAACAGTCAAAACGCAAGTTATAGAGGCGCAGTGATGATGCGATATAGAAATGAATATCAAGGAAGGTTTCACCCTCTTCTGCGCTCCACTCGGTTTTACTACGAAACACAATGTTGTCACGACTCAGGACGAAAAATTTGTAGATGATAATTCCGAGAAAAATCGAGGGTGATAACAGTGACAGGGTCGCCAAAAACGCACGAATATTTTGGTACATAAACTGATCAGGCAAACTCCACCGGGGCTCCTTACCGAACAGTTCTGTATAAATATGATAAAAGTATGTGACTGTATTCCTCGCATCCCCGACCACCCAGCCAATCATAAACGCGAGGAGTAACGCTAGCACCGCATTTACCACGACGAAGTCAAAGGTCAAACGCAGAATAGAATGCGATGCTATATATTGCCGGATTTTAAAGTTCTTCCTTGGATGAATCATGCGTGCCTTCGCTATATTGGGTGTTAACGCTGCAAGTAATTGAGCCCACCTACAATCGCAGCTACTTGCGCATCAATGCACTCCTGAGGCGTCGCATTTGCACTGTCGGGATAGACTTCGGTCGTCGATACATAGGGCGCATCGGACAGCCCCATGCACAGTCCCGCTTGTTTTCCAGGGTAGTGGATCACGCCAAATTGCTCCACCGGTACACCGATCAGCTCATTGCGTTCATCCGCCTCCGCGATGTGCGTGACTTTCTTAACCGAGTTTAAAATGGCCTTCTGAAAATCGGGTGTTGGACGTTCCGTATCACCGACTAAATAAAACCCGTCCGGAATATTCCAGTTGGTATTCACTGTGCCATCACGGGCCGCCAAAGCGGGACGGAACTCGGTGTTATCCGTATCTGTCGTCTCGTGAAGATCGATGTGCATTAGCAACTCAGGGGCATGTTTGGCAACATAAGCCATCGCCAGCTGTGCCTCTTGGGCCGGCGCATCCTCGGTGAACGAGCGATTAGGATCAACCGCATCTGGGTTCCAACGGTTAATCGTCTCATAGCCCCAAGGACTAATGCATGGCAGGACCAAAACATTAAAATGCGCTTGATATTGCGCCGCGACCGTCTCTAGGAACGCCAGAGCTCCTAAAACACCGGATGTTTCATACCCATGAACACCGCCTGTGACGAGAATCGTTGGACGCGAGTCTAGCCAATTTTTGGAGCGCACAGCAAAGAGTTCATAGTCGGTTCCAACCTGCTCCGAGTAAGGTAAAACGCCATAGACTTCGACATCATAATGAGCCCGTAAGGCATCAATACGGCTCACCACATCCTGAGTATACGAACGACGTTTACGTTGCTTCCGTAACCACGCTGCCTTCTCGTTATCACCCCAAGGGATTCCCGGGCTACCGATTGGATAACCTTCACTAAACTTCATATAAAGCCTCGATTCATAACGTCGCCGTGCAGCCAACATACGCGGCGGCCAACGCCACCAGGTATAGACTACCGCAAGAAAAAACAAGGCATAGGTTGCCATAAATATCCAAGCAGGCAAATCAAAGTAGATAAAACGCGATACCCAGTAGTCGATAAACGATGAATCGAAGCTTGGCTGACCCGCCGCAAGTCGCAAATCTTGTTCAACGTAGGTCAACGGGCAGTAACGCCCGGAAAATGACTGAATCACGACGACAACAATGATGGCAAAGTGTATCGTGCGAAACCATGAGTTGCGGATCCAATGCCACCGCCGATACCCGCCAACAATTGTAAGTGGCAATGAGAGAACAACAAAAACGACGATTAAGGCGTGAATAATCATCACGATATCGGCTGCAAGGCCCGGGAATGGAACCATTTGTGTCCACGTAGGGATCTCATTAATTTTCGACATTTATCTCGCTCGTCTTCACACTTCAGTCGGAATTGGTCTATTCTGCTTGTAACAGGGGCGCAAAAGCAAAAAATCCAACGGTCATCCGAATTTTTTCAGGTGGACAACAAATGGAATATAACGATACAAGGTTGCCAAGGACACCATGCTGAAAGGTTTTCTTTAAAAGGATTTGAATCGGTGCTTGAGAACAAACGTTGGCACGCCCTTCTTTGGGTGGTTGTTTCAACGATCTTCATTTCGGCGTACGCGACCGCACAAAATAGAATCGGTGGCGACGGCGTTGCTGTGTCTGATCGGTTTGAAGTGTATCCTCTCGACATGCGGGTTAGCATGCTCCGCGATCCAAGTCGTCGTCTCGATTTTGCACAGGTCCGTGAACGTCCCGATGACTTTGTTTTGGTCAATGACCGACGCCAACTCCAACTAAATTACACCGATGAGCATGTCTGGTTGCGCACGGACATACTCAATATGCAACCGCGCCAAGCCACCTGGTATCTGCAGTTTGAGTATCCGCTATTAGCCCATCTGACCGTTTACGTTGAGAAGAACGGCTCCTTAGACGTGATGAATTCGGGGGTTCAAGTCCCACAAAATCAACGTGCAATGCGGGGGCGATTGCACACATTTCCAATTACCATTGATGCCGGTGAAAGTGCGCGGATTTATGTGCAAGCGCGCTCTGACGCGAGCATGACATTATTTAGCGCCCTTCTCTCCGAACGTGCATATGCTGAGCAGAATAATCGACAAAACTTTTGGCTGAGCATTCACTTTGGAATGATCATTGCCTTGAGCCTCTACAACCTCCTGTTATTCTCAGGAGTTCGAGAGAAGGTCTTTTTATTATACTCTGTGTTTGTCATGAGCTTCGGGGTTGGAACCCTCGCCGCAAACGGTCTGGGGACCCTCATCTTGCTTGACTCCGCCACAATCGCAACAGAGCGGGTAGTCTCCATTGCCTTTATGTTATCCGCACTTTTCGGAACGTTATTTGTTCGAACCTTCCTCGATACGCGTCGGTATCAGCGAGGATGGCACTTTTTCCTAACCATATTGGCAGTCGGTGTCTTCCTTGCAATTGGAGGAAGTCTGTTCCTTGAGCTTCGACATGCGCTCATTTTGATGGACTTCGTCGGTTTCTCAACCTGTCTTATTTTGTTTGCCTGTGGGATTCAATTTTATCGCCGGGGCGTTTCTGGTGCGGGACTCTTTGTCCTCGCTTGGTCTATTTTGCTTACCGGTGCGTCCTTGTTTGCACTGCGCAATTTAGGAATTCTACCGTCAAACTTTATCACCTTGTACGGCATCCAGATCGGTTCTGCCATTGAGATGCTGCTACTGTCCTTTGCACTCGTGGCGCGGGTCAATAAATTGAAACGCCAGAAAGAAGAAGCACAAAGTCGTGTGGTTGCCACATTAAAAGCACAAGAGGCCGTGCTTGAATCCAAGGTTGCGCAACGCACGCGCGATCTTGAAATCATGGCCAACAGTGACACCCTTACGGGATTACTGAATCGAAACGGGCTGACCCGACACCTCAAAAGCGCCATTAAACGATGCCAACGGGAAGAGCGCGCGCTTACCCTATTCATGCTCGATCTTGATCAATTTAAACCAATCAACGATCAATACGGGCATGATGCAGGTGACTACGTTCTCCAACGAATCGCACAGCGAATCCAAGAAAGTGCCCGAGGCAATGACGCCGTTGCACGTTTTGGCGGGGATGAGTTTATCGTTGTGACCGAGAACATTCAGACAAAAGAAGATATTGAGGCCGTCAAGCGCCGCCTTAAACGTGTCATCACCCATCCCATCCAAATTCCCGGTGGCGATGAGGTCAGCGTGGGCGTGAGTATTGGTCATTGCATTGCTGAGGCACCGAGCAGCATCAACGAGCTGTTACGCAAAGCCGATGCTGCAATGTATACCGCAAAACACAAGCAAGGTTAACGCAGACTGTGGTAGCCGCCGATCACCCGCGTGAACGTGGTAATAAAGCACAGCGTTGCAAATGCGAGGGCTAACACCGGAAAAAACTGCGGAAAAATACAAAACAACACAAAAATAAAAATAGTTTCAAAGCCCTCGGTAAGACCACTCGCGTAGTAGAGCGACTTATTCGGGTACTTCGGGTTTTTTAGATTACGTTTAGCCGCCAACGCTGCAAAGGCAAGAAAACTCGCGCCCGTACCCATGAAGCTCAGCATTAACACAGCGCCCGCCACTCCGTTTAGGCTCGGATCAAAGAGAATAAATGCGAATGCAAACGCATTATAAAACAAGAAGTCGAGTACGATATCTAGAAACGCGCCTTGGTCGGTAGGTTCGGTCAATCGTGCAAGCTCGCCATCGACTCCGTCGCTCAATCGATTCAGCGCCAAGAAAAATAAAGCCCAGTAAAATGCTCCAAAAGTCACCGCCACACAGGCCAAAAGACCAAGAAAGAAGCCTCCAATCGTGACCTGATCAGCACGAACACCTTTGTTGTGTAAAAACTCCGCAATCGGGTGCGTGACTTTAAATACCAGGGGTTGAAGTCGATTATCAAACATAAATTACCTGCGCATGTTCAGGAATATCTTGAATATCATGAGTTACCAACAACGTCGGAAGCCCTTGACGCGCTAATTGCGCAAAGGTCCAAGCACGGACTTCTTCACGAGTCGCCGTATCCAGAGAAGAAAACGGCTCATCCAGCAACATGACCGCAGGTTGATTGAGTATTGCACGTGCCAAAGCCACTCGAGCCGCTTGCCCACCACTCATTACATCCGGCGCCTGTTCAGAAAGGTGAGCAATGCCAAAAGCATCAAGACACGCCTGAAGCTGCCGAGCTCGCTCAGCAGGCGTCTCTGTTCCCCTTTGGGCACATTGTAAGTTTTCGCGAACGGTTAAGTGAGGAAACAACCATGGTTGTTGCATTCGCAGTCCAATCCGCCGCGCTTGAGTTGGCAAAGCATCTACACGCACCCCACCGACTCGAATCTCTCCTGAACAGTCGAATTCAGGCAGTGAATCACCCACAAGCCAGTGGAGCAAAGAGCTTTTACCACTCCCACTCGGTCCCATCAACACGACAATCTCACCTTGTTGTATGGTGAGCTCTGGTAATTCGATTAGCGGACTCGATTGGCTACGGAGCTGAATGCGAATACCTCTAAGCTCAAGCTGACTCACCGTTCGCCCTCTCTTATGTTGCTATCTATTTGCATCTTAGGCCTCGGCTCTGCCCGTTGCAGGATCTTCAACCCGAAATCGTCGCGCAAGCCACGCTCCGCCGATAAAAACCACCAATGGAAGCACAACTTGGGCAAATGCGTAGAGCGCTGCTAAGGAACGATCAAACCCACTTCCATACGCTGTCGCTTCGACCGTGATCGTGATCACCCGTCCCGCACCGAGAATAACTGTCGGTAAATACAGCAAAACACTCACTGAAAAAGCAACAGTCCAAGCAAGTATAAGCGGCGCAAGTAGCATCCGAAGCTTTATCTTTACCCAAGCCTGCATATCACTATAGCCAAGCACCTTGGCCTGCAACAACCAGATCCGAGAAAACCGTCGATACGTGGCAGCAAGGGTAAGCCAGACATAACTAATCGCAAAAATCAGCTGTGCCCAGAAGACCCACAAAAATGGTGCCGTCAGCGAATGCACACCAACAACTTGCTGCCAAATAAAAACAAGCGCAAGTTGTGGAATGATTAGGGGTAAAAGCATGAGAATATCGGGCAGTTGACGTTGCGTCTTTGCTTCGAGTTCAAGTGCAACCACCACGAAAATGAGCGCCCCTGATGCAACGCCAAGGGCGAGAAAGCCCGTTTGCATAAGTGCGTTGACAACCTCCTCCCACTCCCATTGCCAATGACTCCATGTCCACGCCTGCGGAATCATGGTGTGGACAGGCCAAGATTCAATCACAGACCACAGGATTAAAGTGAAAAAGGCAGCCCCGGTCAGCAGGATACTCAGATACACCCCTGCGGTACCCATGATCCGACCGAATTCTTGATAAAGGTGCACTACTCGGCGCGACACCGGAACACCTTGAGACAGCTGTCTGCTGGCCCAGAGGCAGGCGCATCGTTCGTGCAACCAGACAAATGCAAGGGTGACCAGACCCATGATAAACAACAGGGCGGTCCCCCACAGTGCTCTTTGTTGGCTAAGGTCAGTAAACTCCTGTGACCACCCAAGCACTCGTACCGCGAGTGGCCCAGGCGTGTTTGGCCCCACAACCGACGCCACATCGACCACCGAAACACCATAGATAGCGACCACGCACAAGGGGAGCCGGAGCTTTTTCAAAAGGTAGGGAAAGACGAGGCGCCAAAAATAGTCTATATCACGATAGCCAAAGGTCCGGGCAACGAGGCGCCACTGCTTAAGCGGTGCACTGTGAAGCGCAACGGCTGTCATCAATAAAACGAATGGGAGTTCCTTAAGCCACAACACCACCACGAGGAATGAGAGGGATTTATCCACAAAAAGAGACTGGAAGAATTCCCAACTGCCCGGCAACATTCGGGATGCAAGTCCACCCGGCAATAAAAGCAAACCCATGCCCACCGCAAATGCAACATGGGGCATCGCTAACAAGGGTGCAATCCATGTGGGTAATTGCGAACGACGACTTAGAAACCAAAACGCCGTGTAACCTGCGAGCAAAGGTGGCAGGACGCCAAGTACCAGACTTATGCCCAATGACTGGCGAACCGAAGGTTCACCTATGAATTCCCAAAAATCAGCTGCAAATATGCTTGCGGTAACGGGAATAAGACCGATAACCGCCAGTCCAAGGGGAAGTAAAAATAAGCCGGTCAGCATGAGGATGCCCCCGCTCATGAAAAGGCGGCCAGCGCCTTTACTCATAACGAGCTCGCCATGCAGACTCAAGCGCATCATGCCATGTTACGTGGGGTTCAGGTGCAGGGGGAAACGGCATGCCGACCACGTCCTTCGATTCGGAAAATTTGATCACTGGCGGATCCCCCCAGATCTGCGGGTCAGCTTTTTGTCGTTGTGCGTCCTCTGACAGAAGAAAGTTGAGCACCACCAAGGCCCCTGCTTGATTTACGCTCGCTTTGGGGATAGCCAAGAAATGATGATTGGTTATGGCCGTCGCTCCGAATGAAGTCTGGCGAACGTGATTCGAAACCTGCCCGCGCGCTTGCAACCCTGTTAAAGCTGCGGGGTTAAAATTCGGAGCCATACTGAGTCGCCCATCAAGCATCAATCGTTGTTGCTCTGCGGCACTATTTGGGAACGCTTGCCCCTGTCGCCAAGCGTACGGATGGAGCGTATCGAGATAGGTAAACAATAATTCGAACAATTCTGACCGCGCTTCGTCGGTAATCGGCGCCTGCAGCCTCGGATCGTCCCCACTCAGCGCTAACAGCAGTTGCTTTAAAAACGTCGTCCCATGAAATTCAGGCGGCTTTGGGTAGGTGATGCGGCCCGGATTACGTTGGGCGTACTCAAGAAGCGACCTTGGAGTCACCGCACCATCCTCCTGCAATTCCTCATTTTTTATCCAAAGATGAAACTGGGCCATACCCCAGGGCAATTCATAGTCATCGGTAGGAACACCAAAGTCTTCAGTGAACGGCTGTTCGGGATCAAGAAGCGCGGCATTCGGCACTCGAGCCGAGAGTTCACCGAGGAGTGCACCGACATCTTTGAGTGCATGAAAGTTCTTTCCGTTTACCCAAATCAGATCCACAGCGCTGCGTGCTTGATTGTTGACCATTTCTTGACGAACCAAAGCGACACTTTCGCTGACGTCACCTAGACGTACATGCTGGAGTCGCACGCCATACTGCTGCTGAATTTCCTGAGCCGCCCAGCGCAAGTAGCGATTAGCTTCGGTCGAGCCACCCCAACCGTGAAAATAAACTGTTTGGCCACGGGCTTCCTGAAGCGTTACCTGCCAATCATCGGTGATTAATTCCTCGCCCTGCGAAAGCGCCACGCAAACAAGCCAGAGCGTCACGATGAGTGGCACGCGACCCGCTTTAAACATCCGTTTTCCCTCCGCGGCGCCAGCGATGAAAACGTTCGACGAGCTGCAACAGCTTCTCTGGTTTTCGTGCTTTACGCCATTCACCCGCAACATATTTATTTGCTTCATTCATGGTCGGATAAATATGAATGGTACCCAGAATCTGATTCAGACCAATTTTATGTTTCATCGCCAATACAAATTCAGCAATCAAATCCGAGGCCCGGGGACCGACAATGGTCGCCCCTAAGATCTTATCTTTGCCAGGCACAGTCAGGACTTTTACAAAACCATAATTAGCATGATCGGCAATCGCTCGATCCAAATCTTCTAAATCATAACGTGTGACTTCATAGTCCACTGACTGCTTCTGAGCTGCCGTCTCCGTCAGACCGACCGTAGCAATTTCCGGATCGGTAAAGGTCGCCCACGGTATTACTCGATAATCCACGACAAACCGCTTGAATGGACTGAATAGCGAATTAACTGAGGCGTACCACGCCTGATGCGCCGCCACATGGGTAAATTGATAAGGACCCGCCACATCCCCTGCAGCATAGATCGTTGGAATCTCTGTTTGCATCCAGCCATTCACCATCAGAGGCCGCTCCACATCGATTCCGAGCGCTTCCAAACCAAATCCTCGAAGATTTGCTTTACGTCCGACGGCGACCAGAATCTGATCAAATGAAATGCGTTCTTCGCGTCCATCCAAAGTAACTGAATAGCTCTGCTCGTCCGCATGAAACTCACGCGCCGCGGCACCCAGCGCTAAGGTCACTCCTTCAGCTTCAAGTCGACTCGCGACAAGTTCTGCCACCTCTTGGTCTTCACGCGGAAGAATCCGCTCTTGCGCTTCCAATAAGGTCACCTGACTACCAAGGCGCGCAAACGCCTGTGCCAATTCACAACCGATCGGGCCTGCCCCCATCACCACGAGGCGTTTTGGTAATGTCTTGAGCGACCACAGATTTTCACTGGTTAGGTAAGGAACGTCTTGCAGGCCTGGAATATCCGGTACAAAAGGTGATGCACCGGTTGCCACAATAATAGAACGTGTCGTGAGCGTTTGGGTGCCTTCCGAGGTTTCAATCTCGACTTTCCATGGTGAAATAATTCGTGCGTATCCTTGCACCACGTCGACGCCCAGCCCAGTGTAACGCTCGACCGAGTCATGTGGCTCGATCGTCTGAATCACTTCGTGGACATGCGCCATGGTCGTTGCAAAATCGATTTGCAGATTCGGTTGTCCCGGAATTCCCAGCCCGCCCAGCCGAGCTTGCTGCGCATGTTTCGCTACCTGAATGAGCGCTTTGGAAGGAACACAGCCCGTATTTAAACAATCCCCACCCATTTTGTGCGCTTCGACCAGTGTAACCTTTGCCTTCACCGTCGCCGCGATATACGAAGAGACTAGCCCTGCGGCACCGGCACCAATCACCACCAAATTACGATCAAATTGCTTGGGCTTGCGATACCCTTGAAGTGCCTTACGGCGTTTTATCCAAGCAACCATACCCTTCGCAATCAATGGAAAGAGAGCCAAAAGAGAGAATGAGAGCACTAACCGCAGCGAGAAAATATCACCCATGCGCTCAATCGTGGCCAGCTGTGTTCCTGCATTCACATAAACCGCTGTCCCCGCCAGCATCCCCACTTGACTTACCCAGTAGTAAGTCCAGATTTTAATGCGGGTTAACCCCATCACGAGGTTAATTAAGAAAAATGGAAAGACCGGAAGCAGCCGGAGTGTCAGGAGGTAAAACGCGCCATCTTCTGAAAAGCGTTTATCAAATAACTCCAAACGTTTCGAGAACTTCGATTGCACCCAATCACGGAATAAGAAACGAGCAGCGAGAAACGCAAGCGTTGCACCAATCGTGGACGCAAACGATGCAATCAGTAACCCCCAACCGAAGCCAAAGATAGCCCCCACCGCCAAAGTCATGACCGCAGCACCAGGAATGGAGAGCGCCGTCACTCCCACGTAAATAAGAAACGCAGCAGCGGCTAACAACAAAAAGTTAGCATCCCGCCACGCGGCCAAGCGTGACTGCTGATTTTGCAAGGTTTCAAGATTGAGGTACTGGGGCACATCGAAGGCAAAAACCAGCGCAATCATAAGCCCGAGGACCACCACCAACCCTAATTTTTTATAATTCATTGTATCGCCCTACTAGAATCGGTACGTCGCGCGGATTCGCCAATGACGCGGAAGATTTGGCATAACGAGGTCCGCACCAAAGTAGCCCCCCTCAAAAACCGCCGACCAGTTATCCTCGTTGGTAACGTTCAGAATGTCGAGTCGCAGCTGAAGCTGTGGATTCAGGTCATAACTTGCCATCGCATTCACTTCAAATTGATCGCGTATCCACACCGTTTGCAAGAAATCGAGCGGATAGGCTTCGCTATACCACGCATCCACACCGAAACGGAGCTGGGAATTCCATTGATATCGAGCCGAGGTAGCTGCCGTCCAACGCGGGAGACCTTGGACGCGATTACGTGATGGTGGGAATGCGGTGAAATTTGGCGAGCCGAGCCCTGTGCCCTGAATAATATCGGGACGTGAATCATCAAATACATCGCGGACTTGTCGCGTACCTTGCACCGACGATGAATTATCCCAGCGCGTATCTTGATATGCTAACAGCCCATTCCATTGCCACTGTGAGCCTACAAAAAAGACCTGCATTTCTGTCCCTTGGCTACGAATCCCCGAATTCGAACCATCTAAGTTCCGCAGGCTCCGTGTTTGTTGATACGCCGCGACGTCCGCATACCAACGGGTATCCAATGAGCTCCACTTGAGGCCCACTTCATACAGCTCATTTTCCGTGGCGAAATTCTGGCGGTTGATTCGATTATCAGCACCGAGCACGGTGCCGCCCGCCATACTATTGGAGGTTGATTCCATATAGCTTGCGCTGCCATAGGCGTTTAGCTGTGCAGTCACACGATACACAACACCAAACTCCGCAGCACCTAAAAACCGCTCAATAGAATCCCGAGCCGCCTCGAATCCCTCTGGCGGGATCGGATCCCGTGCGGTGACCCAATAGTGATCCCCGCGAACCCCGGTGCTGATGGTCAGTGCATCAGTCACTTGCCAGTCATGCTGTGCAAACAAGCCCCATTGCCAATTCGAAGAATCCGTCGTGTCGGACAGATTAAAATCGCCCTGCCCATCGCCGGACACATCATACTGCCCACCGGGCGACACAAACAGGCCAGGCCTAAGCTCCACGAACCGCGCCTGTTGCTCGGGCGTCAGTGGAATCCGACGCTGTTCAATGGTGCCGGTCAGATCAATCGGATTATCTGCTTCTGTCGTGAATTGACTGTAACCACGAACACCGGTGTAGCGAAGGCTGGATCCAAATACAATCCGCGCACGTGTCGCATAGTCGTAGTAAAGCTCAAGACGATTTTCCGCAGTGTGCGCTCGGTCAATGATCTCAACAAAACTATTTTGAGCAATATTTTCACGCTGCATGTTTTCATAATAGCTGCGATTGACTAATTGCCAGTCAGGGCCCAGATCACGCTCATACACGCCATGAAAAATATGGGTTCGCGCATCGGATATATTATCGGGGTCCGTCAACACACGATTGCGCGGAATTCGCACTTCACCCGTTGGGCTCACCACAGCAAGTGGTCCGGGCACTTGGGAGCCATTCGGTTGGCGCCCTTGCCCCGTGATGTAGAGGCCCTCATCAATCAGCGCTTGGGTTGGGCGATTCAATCCCGCATTGTCGGTAAATTCGACGTCGTAATATTCCCAGCTGATATTCCATTCAGATACATCATCCGGCCGCCAACGTGCTGTGACGAATAAATTCTGACTATCCCAACCGGTGAAATCATAAAAGCTATTTTCATCACGGATCTCAACACTCGCGCGCAGCGCTAGCACGTCCTCTTCGATCACCCGCGAACCGTCAAACTGCACCCCATAGTGGTCCCAACGCCCGACATGACCACTGAGGGTGCTAAACTCTCGCGTGAAATGCGCCTGCTTTGGCTGGATATTGAGAAAGCCCCCCACCCGTTGTGTCGTTCCAAGCATCACAGGGGGTGTCCCCCGAGCCACATCAATTTGCTCAGCACTATTAAACGATAAAGGGATTCCAAACCCGTTGTTGCCACCTTGACGTCTTAAGCCGTGGGTAAAGACCTCACCAAGCTGTCCACGCAATGTTGGCAAAGATGCTGAACCGAACCCAACTGCTCCATAACTTCCGGGGACAATGCGATTTAACTCATTCACGTCAAGAATCAGTTGATCACCCAAGAGCTCTGCGCTTAAGGGGGTCACCGCCCGCGGAATATCAATCAAGTCCTGGTCAAAACCAAAGGTCCCGCGTAAGCGAGCGCCTTGAACCGTCCGTTTCTCTTCACGGGACTCCCCGACGACCTGAATGACTTCAATGGGTTCTTCATTGTCAGCCAATACAGCCGAGGCGAGTAGCGATAATGGGAATAGCAGGGAACCAATAATCGGGCGTGACATGGGCGTCTCCAACGCACAGGTGAGCAGTAACTCACCAATTAATACAACAGGTTAAGTGTAATCGTTATTTGCTGAAAGAGATCAACCCAAACACTTTTTTTATCGCTTAAAAACCAGAAACCGCATTCTTATTGGAATGCGGTCTCCACGTTGGATTTAGATCGTGAACTCGCTCATTGAGGAACTAAATTAGGTCCTGAGCCGAAATGAACCGGTGAATTCGCTGAAAGCCAGGTGAAAACAAGCCATGCAGCAACATTCTGATCCAGATCCCGCCGATCGACTTGATCGAGGGTATCGTCTTTGGTGTGGTGGAAATCAAAGTAATAGGTTCCATCCTGTGCAAGATCCACGACCGACATCCCAAGCGCACGCATCGGCAACATATCCGGACCGCCGCTTGCGTCACGATTTCCAAGGGTAACCCCCAGCGGCTCAAGCTCAGCCGCAATCTGCTCAATCACCGGCCAAGCCCGCGAATGAACCCGTGCATTGATTTGATACACTCGACCAGCCCCAAAGTCAGACTCAGAGCCGACCTGATGATTTCGCACATTGTCCCCATGCTGTTCCGCATAAGCACGTGCACCGAGAAGGCCAATTTCTTCTGCTGCAAAGAGGATCAAACGAACCGTTCGTTTCGGACGCTCGTCCAGTGCTAACAAGCGCTTTGCCGTCTCTGTCACAATTGCAACACCAACACCGTCATCAAGAACACCGGGAGACAAGTCCCACGAGTCGAGGTGAGCCGAGATAATCACAATTTCTTCTGGCTTCTCAGAGCCTCGAATATCTGCGATCACATTATGCGAGGTGTATTCATCCCCATAACGTGGCTGCAAATCCAAATGCATACGGATGGGCTCGCCCAAATTCATCAGCACTGGCGGCTTGTAAGGCTGCGAGATCATCAAACATCACCACGTCCGCCTCGAGGCCACCCTCTGGCGTGGGCGGTGCATATCCAAGGGTCGTCACGATCAGTGGTTGCGCAAAGTTACCCACAATTCGGGCCTCTTCTTTGCCGCGCTGCCACGTGGGAAACGTCACCGGCTCTAAACGAACCTCATCAAACCCCATTCCCTCCAGCTTCTCTTGTGCCCATGCCACCCCACGAGCATCACCGTCACTGCCTGGCATCCGCGGTCCGACTCGGGTTGTTAAATCTTCCACAATTTCAAACGAACCCGTGCCTTGCATGGCTGCATCTCGCAATTCACGCGCAGTCTGTAAGTCTTCATCTGATAACGAGTTGGCGTTTGCACAGGCCACCAACCCGAGGACTAATGTTGCGCTCATCAGGATCCGCATGATGTCTCTCCATGTCTGTATTCTTGTTGTGCTGTAGCTGTCTCATTGTTACACGCCCTTTTTATTTTTGCACACTGCCTTGAACGTTTCATAATCATCCCCATCTAATGGCTAAGACGTGCGATGGATATTCGTAGCGCCTCAAAGAAGATTTCGATATACTAAGGAAAGTAACAACATCTGGGGCTGATTAGGATTCGACGGGATATATAAAGCTCAAGGTGCATGCCGAGGTGAGGCTGGCCTCGTAAAAAGCCTCAAATATATAGTTGCAAACGACGACAACTACGCTCTAGCGGCATAATAGCCCGCTAGCTATCCACTGGCGCTTTGTCTGAGAGACCAGGTCTGGATAGTCATCTAAGTCAGACTCGCGTGGCGGCTTCGTCCGGAGCCAAGACGTTAAACTTAATCGGACTCGCTGCTGAAAAGCCTGCCCCTCGGCGCTTCAGCAGTTAACTAAAAGAGACGGCTAAGCATGTAGGACCGAGGGTGGCGATATTGCGGACGCGGGTTCAAATCCCGCCAGCTCCACCAAATAAACAAACCCTGCGCCGAAAGGCGTGGGGTTTTTTATTGGCTGCTGGTGTGGATGCAGGACCCGCGTTACGGGTTCACCAAAACGCCGGGAGCGTTTTGGAACGGCGGCTCCACCGCCGGCCCGAAGGGCGCAAGCCAGGGATGGCTTGCGTAAATCCCGCCAGCTCCACCAAATAAACAAACCCTGCGCCGAAAGGCGTGGGTTTTTTTATTGGCTGCTGGGTAGCCAACGCACTGCGTTGGGTGACAGATTTACGTGTCACTTTGTTTTACGGTACCAAAACACGCCTTATTCGCTCGCAAAACCCATTTGCTACACTTACCTCGACACTTTGAAAATGGAAGCGAGGTGATGCCATGCATTTGGATTGGAAAAGTGATTATGCCTATGCGGGATCGGGTAAGGACATTCCCCTATGGATCAAGATTGGGTTCACGTTAATTGCAGTGGTGGTGCTTGGTTTTTGGTGGGACTACATGGGCCCTGCAAACTATCTGTGGTTTTCGGACATCGCGCTCATTCTTCTAGTCCCTGCCCTCTGGCTTGGAAACCGATTATTGGCGAGCACTATGGCAGTCGCGGTATTGATTCCAGAGCTCGTATGGGTGTTAGATTTCGTCACTTTAAGCCACTTTAGTGTGCTCGCGAATTACATGTTTGACTCCGATATGGCATTGCATATCCGCACTCTGTCCGCCATTTTTCATATCGCAATTCCGCTTGTCCTTTTTTACATGCTGTATCAATTTGGCTATGACCGGCGTGGATTTCCGCTGCAATGTTTAATTGCCTTTATTGTATTACCCGTCACGTATTTGGTGAGCGAACCCTCTGCCAACATCAATTGGGTCTATGGTCCGGGCGAACCACAAGAATTTATGAATCCTTGGCTTTATTTGTTGTTGCTCTGGTTTGCCATGATTCTTATTATTTATCTCCCCACTCACTTACTTCTCAAGCGCTATTTCCGAAAATGCCGGGTCACTCCCAAACACACTTGAGCACACATAAAAAAACCCGCAGCGAACTGCGGGTTTTTGATTCGAGAGAGACGGTTTAGTTGCGTCCGTTCCCACCACGATTGTTCTGATCACAACGGGGAACAGGTAACTCTTTACCCCGAGGGTGTGCTGGGCGATTGACAATACCTGGCGCACAGGTTGGCAATGCCGGAGCAAACTGCAACTCAATGACTAGCGGATCATGATCCGATGAGCGGTATGGGTCCGCATTGTAGAAGCTGCTAGGCTTAAACAATGAACTGGACGGTAAGCGCTCATTGAAGTTAAACGCTGGGGTTTCATCTGAATTAATATTCCATGCACGGGCATCCACCACGAATTGCATAAAGGCTTCATTACCCAGTGCGTGATCCAACGAACCTGCTTGACCCATAAAGGTGTAGCTATACACCGCTGGGTCACCGCCATTGGCTGCAATCGCGAGGTTGGTGTAACCGGCATCCATCAGAAGGACCATCGGGTCTTCCATCGCGTATGCGTTGAAATCACCTAAGATCACCACAGCTTCAGCGCCAGTATTCGTCGGATCGGTCTCAAGCCAACGATCCAATGCGCCTGCCGAGAGTGTCCGCCACTCATTCCAACAGCCTTGGCCATCGCCTGAGTCCGCGTTAGGACCTGAGCCGCTTGGGCATGAAGCTTTTGCGCGCAGGTGCACAGCGACCGCTGTGAATAGATCACCATCGAGTGTCCGGAAAGTCTGAGCTAACGCAGGACGTTGACGTGAGTCGTCAAAGTCAGGATCGACCGCTGAAGTCAGGACTGCAAAGTCGCCTTCCAATGCTAAACGGCTGGTGCGGTAGATAAAGGCTGGCTTAATCGCGTCAGTCCCCAGGTATCCCGTTGGGATAAAGGCCCAATCAGCCAGTTCATCTTGATCATTCAACGCATCTACGAGCATGGCCAACGTATCGTCTGTTGCGTCATTCTCAATCTCAATGAGCGCAAGCATATCCGCGTTGATAGCTAAGATAGCTGCGGTCACTTTGCCAAGCTGACGATCCAACTCGTTTTGGTTCGCCGCACCGCGACATCCTAAGCTATTTGGACCACACTCGTTTGCAGAACCAAGCGTCGCAAACAAGTTTTCGACGTTGTAGGTCGCGATACGCAGGTCACCTACACCCTGCATTTGCGGTGCTTCGGTACGAGGATTAGCTGAAGCATCGAACCGGGGCGATGCTTCGCTACGCAAACGGTATGAACCGAACGCAAAGCCCATGATGGCCTCGAATCCTGGCTCAACCACAAACCCATTGCGAATCGGGTTGCTGGCTGAAAGCTCAGAGAAGCCGTCCGCACCCGTCATGTACGGAGTACGGTAGCTGCCGCCACGAGCGTTATCGATAATCAAACGGTTCAAGTCATTGGCGGCTTGAACAGCACGGGCTTCATCACCACCGCGAACCACTTGGGTCGGTTGATAAAGACGACCGTTCGAAACCACGATTTCACCAAAACGAGCGACGTTAAATACGTCCGTGACTGTCAACGGTTGAGTCGTTTCGACCAACATGCCTTCGACCGCTTCTAACTGAATCAGATCGGTAACTGGTAGCTCTACCGTCGCAGGTGAGATTCGGTGGCTTTGATTGGTGTTACAGAGTTCGACTGCAGTGAGATCTTGAATCTGCGTATGTCCGAAGAATTCACCCACAGTGCCGGCAACCCGAACTTTGTCGCCAACTTGCACGTTGATGCGGTCAGCAAATTCCGCGTCGTAGACGAAGATACCTTCCGACGTGAGTGGGTTGTCATCGTGATTCTCATCCGCTTCTTGCAGATAGAAACCGCCTAAGCCACCGTCAAAAGTGTCTTGGAAGCTGGCCACAACAATTGCTTCAAGTTGCACTTGAGCGCGCTGCACTGGGCTTTGGAAGCCAGCACCTTGTACCCAGTGAATCCGATCCGTCGTTGCACCACATTGGAACGGCGCGTCATTCACATACACATCCGCTTCAATGAGGAAGTTCGCCACACGCCACGTGCTGCAGTTACCGCTATCAAAGGCATAGCGGAACGCGACATAAACGTCTCCTTCCAGTCCTTCAAGAACATCGAACGGACCAAATGTGACATTGGTATTGTTGCTGGTAAAGTCACTGCCGGTGATTTCGGTTATGAGGTTCCAATCGGCCATATCAATGGCGCCCGAACCGTCATAGGTGGTTGAGTACAAAACGTCAAAACCGTTTGTACCATTGAAACCACGCGCGATATCAAACGAAAGTTGCTGCCCAGTCAGACCTGTCGTATTAAATGCAGGAGAAATGAGCCAGCTATCAGCTTCCGTACATGTCCCCCCGCTGAAAGTAGTGTATGTCACGTTACCGAAACTACCATTCCAGTCCCACGGCACATCACCCACCACATTCACTTGGCTCCAGCCACGGGTGAATGGATTATCAACGAAATCACGCTCGTACACGGTCATCCGCGTCAAACTATCGAGGCTGGTTCCGGAGACGAGAATATTATCGAAACGATTGTTACCGGTAACGTTGGTCGCCCCATCGACGGTGATTCGGAAATACACCAGAGCGTTATCATTAAGGTCTTCAACGCTGCTCAAGTCGTAACTTTGGGTGAACCAAGAACCGCGGCGTACATCAACATCGATTAGGTTATAGTTACTGCCATCAGTTGACCACTCGACGGTGCGCGTATCGAAACCGGTCGCTGTCGTATTCACAGCAAAGCTAAACTGGATATCTTGGAACCCGCTTGTGTCCACTTCCAGAACAACCTGCGCGCCATTATTGAAAAAGCCTGTGCCCCCCTGGATCGAAAGTGAACCACCGGCTGGGAAGCTCGTATCGAGTCGGTTCTGCGTGGTCCCTGCAAAACTGATGATACGAGTGTAGGCTCCATTGGCCTGAAGTGTTTCCTCGAAGTTTTGCAAATACAAAATGCCGTTGCCAACATCTGCTTGTTGCGGGAAGCTTTCCGGTGCGAAACCACTGGTTCCGTCCGCTAGGGTGTTGTTGTTTTGCGCCCAATAGGCGATTGGCTCTTGCGCCCACGAAGGCGCAACTGCGATAACCAATAGTATTACCGCAAATAAAGTTCTCATGGTGAGAATCCCCATACAATGTTTTAGCTATAACGATTGTTTCATGACTGGCTATTCGGTGTTACGACAGACCGAACCGGCCGCTTCGCCATGTCGATAGATGACGTCGTTTTCAGACTAGGGGATCTTCGTTGCAAACGTGTGACAATGGAAGAGGGGTTTTCCCCTATTTTTATATGACAAACATCATATAGAGCGGGTAACCCCCTAAGACTTGATGAGTTTTTGTGCAATCGTCGCGGTGTGCTCCCCTTGAAAGAAAGCGCCCGCCAATTCATTCTCCGAAGGCTGACGGGCACCATCCCCGCCCACAATCGTGCTCGCTCCGTAGGGCGAACATCCGGATATTTCACTGACCGTCATTTGCCCTTGAAAGCTGTAAGGAAGGCCGACCACAACAAAACCAAGGTGTAAGAGAACAGTGTGGAAACTCAGGAGAGCAGCCTCTTGGCCACCATGCTGTGTTGCTGAGGCGGTAAAAACGCCCGCTGCTTTGCCAATTAATTCGCCCTTGGCCCATTGTGCGCCGCATTGGTCGAGGAAGTTCTTCATCTGTGCGGCCATCATTCCGAAGCGCGTCGGTGTACCAAAAATAATCGCATCATACTTGACGAGATCCATGGGCTTGGCCACAGGTGCTGCTTGATCGAGATGATAACCTGACGCACGTGCAACATCTTCAGGAACCAACTCGGGAACGCGTTTAATATCCACATCCGCCCCACCCGCTTGGGCACCTTTCGCCACTTCGTAGGCCATCCGCTCGATGTGTCCGTGGCTGGAATAATACAAAACTAAAACTTTGGCCATACTCTATCTGCCCTTCTATTCAGGTTGACTGAGCACCACGGCCGCACGCAATCGAGAACTCCCGTAAGCAAACGCCTTTTCAAAGGTAGCGCGCGGAATGGGTAAATACTGACGTTCAGTGATGGTTTGCCATGGCAAGAGATCATCGTCAGGATCATTCAAATACACATACTCTTGGTCGATTGCGGTCAACAATACCCAATGAGGTGCCTTTTGGCGGTCAAATTGCCAAGTACTGATCAATGCGATCACTAGTTTGCCCGCATTCAAGTCTTTTTCCAACCGGCTGAGGGCGTAATCACGATGACGCATTTTGACACCCGCAGCTTTTAATGCGGCGATATCTGCTTCTTGGATCCGCGTCATCACATGGCGCTTTTGTTCATTTCGAACTGAGTCAAGGAGCACAGGACCCGCTTGACTCGCGTAAAGCTCTACCTGCAAGCCGCGCCGATGCGCTGCGCGTGCCAATCCGTGCGGGCCGCATCCCCCATGACCCGAGGTCATGTAGATGGTGGTGGCTTCACGCCAAATCTCCAACTCTTCGTGTTGCGGGTTCGCCGGCGCAATCCCAAACCACCCCATCGCCATCAGCAAACTGGCCGGCCCGCAGGTGAATTCTGTACTTTGCGTGAGTAACGGAACCAAGCGAGGAACTTTCGCTGAATCAAAGAAATGCAGCTGCTTTTGCACCACCACTGCGTCCGAATGATCATCGTAGTAGTCGGTACGCAACCCGAGATGAACAAATCCGAAACGGCGGAAAAATTCCAAGGCCCGCTCGTTGTCAGCCTTGACCTCGGTTCGCAGAAACAAGCAGTGCACGGCGCGCGCTTGCTCAATGCAATAGTCCATCAGCCGCTGTCCGAGTCCGGTGCTCTGGAAATCAGGATGCACCGCAAAGGAGTACAAACGACAAAGTTTCGTTGCCTGGCGGAAGAGCAGAATGGCGTAACCAATCACCCGAGACTCGTCACGCAAAACAACAAAATCACCGTGTTCATGTTGCATAAAGCGCCGTAAGCTTCGCCGACTCATGGCGTCGTACGGAAAACAGATTCTGTCAATTTCCAATAACGCGTCTAAGTGTTCTGGCTGTGCTGGGCTGATGTGCACAGAAGTTGTTTGCGTGCTGTGAGACGGCATGTCATTCCCATATCGAGGTCGTGAGCGTCGCTTATTTGACGCTGAATTGAGTATAGGCACAAGCCCTTGGAAATAAAAAAGTTGGGGAAAATACCAACAAAGCATTCATCCGAGGGCTCGCTGCTGCTAAAATACTGCCCCGACAAACTCACCCCCGCCAACGCTCTGTAATCAGGGCACGAGAGGACCCGTCGTGAACGAACAAAAACCTTCGCTTAGCTACAAAGACGCTGGTGTCGATATTGACGCCGGAAATGCTCTGGTTCAACGGATCAAGCACGTCACCAAACGCACCCATCGCAAAGAAGTCATGGGAAATATCGGTGGATTTGGCGCCTTGTGTGAGATTCCTGCAGGTTACAAGCAACCCGTCCTCGTATCCGGAACCGATGGCGTTGGAACGAAATTACGCTTGGCGATTGACCTGAAAAAACACGACAGCGTGGGTATCGACTTGGTCGCCATGTGTGTAAATGACTTGATCGTTCAAGGCGCTGAGCCTCTCTTTTTCCTTGATTACTATGCCACTGGCAAGCTCGATGTCGATGTTGCAGCCGATGTAGTGGCCGGTATCGGTGAGGGCTGTGTGCAATCTGGTTGTGCCCTGATTGGTGGCGAAACTGCAGAAATGCCGGGCATGTACGAAGCTGGCGATTATGATCTCGCAGGGTTCTGCGTGGGTGTGGTGGAGAAAGAAGCGATTATCGATGGCAGCAAAGTCGCTGCAGGCGATGCGCTCATTGCAGTGGCCTCGAGTGGTCCACACTCCAATGGCTATTCGCTGATTCGTAAAGTCATTGAAGTGAGTGGTGCCGATCTGCAGTCAGACTTTCACGGAAAATCCCTTGCTGAACATCTGATGGCTCCGACCCGTATTTATGTAAAGCCTGTTCTTGACCTAATTAAGCAGGTTCCGGTTCATGCGATCTCCCACATTACGGGCGGCGGTTTCCAAGAAAACATTCCACGCGTCCTTCCGGAACACTGCAAAGCCGTGGTTCAACGGGAAAGCTGGTCATGGCCGGTCATCTTTAGCTGGCTGCAGGAGCAAGGAAATATTCAGCGGGAAGAAATGTTCCGCACTTTTAACTGTGGTGTAGGGCTTGTGATTGCAGTGCCGGCAGAAAAAGCCGAGACCGCAGTTGGAATTCTGAAAAACCACGGCGAAAATGCGTGGGTCATTGGTTCAGTTGCTGACCGGTTTGACGCAGAAGCGCAGGTGGAATTCGTCTAATGGAGAGCGGTGCGCGCAAACGAATTGTCGTTCTGATCTCAGGCTCGGGTACAAACATGGCTGCGATTATCGCAGCCTGCCAAGCCAACCAGATCCACGGAGATGTCGTCGCTGTGGTCAGCAACAAACCCGATGCAGGCGGTCTCGCAAAAGCCAGAGCGTCGGGGGTCGTTGCGGAAACACTCCCCCATGTGGATTTTTCCACTCGTGAAGCCTATGACGCTGCGCTGGTTGAAAAAGTCCAAGCCTATGAGCCAGACCTCATTGTACTTGCAGGTTTTATGCGGGTGCTGACACCTGTTTTTGTGGGGGCTTTTGCGGACCGAATCCTCAATATCCACCCATCATTACTGCCAAAATATCGTGGCTTACACACCCACCAGCGCGCGCTTGAAGCCGGTGATGAAACGCACGGCGTAAGCGTGCATTTTGTCACGGAAGAACTCGATGGCGGGCCTGTCGTGCTCCAAGCCGAGGTGCCAATTTTTGCGGGAGATGACGTGGAAGATTTACAAGCTCGGGTGCACGAGCAGGAATATCGCATCTATCCACTCGTGATTCGTTGGTTTTGCGCTGGGCGCCTTGCGCTGACTAGCGAGGGCGCAACACTCGATGGACATCTTCTCGGGCCGCACGGATACGCCACAGACGAATAGTCCCGTTGGCTTATTCAAAAAACTCCAACGATGTTAAGCTCAGCATGGCGGCTTCCCGGCCGCCTTCAATTTGTTGCATCCGAACCAAGGTGTAATTCCATTCTGGTGCAAACCAAAAGTAGGTTTGCCGACGATCATGCTCACGCACACGCGATACGCGAATGGTTTCAATTCGTTGGTCTCCGAGCACAATTACTTCACGTTTATCGATTTCGAACTCGTAGATCGATAACGAACCATCGTCATCGACGAGGGGATAGGTAAAAAAGGTCTCTTGCCCAAGGGCGACATCAATTTGCAACTGATGGAGCACGGCGTTCGGATCCAACAAGTCATCCTGCCACTCTACCGTAACCGGATCGCCGTTTGCCGGTAAAAGCTTTTGCTGCTCCCGATCAAAGGTTACTTTGTAATGTCGATTTGAACCGGTTCCACGCCGTTCATACTCGAACGAAAGTGGCTCTACCCGAGTCTCTGCAAGCTGAAAAACCGTGTCATTAAAACGTCGATCGGATAGCAACAGAAGTGATGCACGCGAAAACGTCTCGTACCGCCAGCTTCCGTTTTCCAAACGTGATAACTCGCGGCCAGCCGTACCATGATTTCGCCCACGACGGCTCAGATTGTACTCGGCTTTGTATGGGCGCGTGATGACTTGAGCAATTTGACTGCTGTTTTCCGCTGCGTCGGTTCGCTCTGCTACGTCTTCATCTTTGCCCGCCGCAAGAGCGCTAAAAGAGGTCATCAGAACGACCACACTGAACAGCGTGCGAATCGCTCGCGGTGTCCATCGACCCAAATTTGGGGAATGACCTTCGATAGAGCCATTTCTGGCTTGGAGTACCTGCATATACGACATTTTTTGCATGGGTTTCCTTTGTTTCAAATCGTCCATAAACGGCTCGCAATCCTTCTGGCAGGTCAGACCGTAGATCATAGGACAAGTTCACTGCGCTCGCACGCGCAGGCTTCGGAAACTGGGACATGAGTCGATGACGCTTTGCTTGCAATCAGGTGAAAATTGTTCTAGTTTAGAGCTACTGGTCAGACCTCAAACCTTAGGAGTTGAAGATGAGTGTCGCAATTTGGTGTATCGCTGCCCTAATCGTTCTGGGCGCGTTACTTTATCATCGAGCTTCCCTGCGCAGTTTCACTGTCGGGGTCGTTATTTTACTGGCCATCGGCACAGCCTTTGGACTATTTGCTGTGGTTCCGTGGATTATTGCCGCCGTGATTTTGGTTCCATTGAATCTGGGCTTTATTCGTACTTCGTTACTGACAAAACCCATTCTCAATGTCTATCGCAAGATCATGCCGGAGATGTCTCAAACGGAGCGAGACGCGATCGAAGCCGGAACGGTCTGGTGGGACGGTGAGATTTTCCGAGGTGAGCCAAACTGGAAGAAGCTGCACAGTATCCCAGCGCCTAAATTAACCGCTGAAGAAGAAGCATTTTTAAATGGCCCGTGCGAAGAAGTATGTGCCATGTTGGATGATTGGGAAGCCACTCATGAACTCGCTGATATGCCGCCTGAAGTCTGGCAATATCTGAAAGATCAGAAATTCTTTGCGATGATCATCAAAAAAGAATTCGGTGGCCTTGAGTTTTCAGCCTATGCCCAGTCGCGCATTCTGCAGAAGCTAGCCGGTCATTCAACTATTTTGGCAAGCACCGTCGGTGTACCAAACTCGCTCGGACCGGGTGAGCTGTTACAGCATTATGGAACCAAAGAGCAACAAGACTACTATTTGCCGCGTCTAGCAAGCGGCGAAGAGATTCCGTGTTTTGCACTAACAAGCCCTGAGGCAGGTTCAGACGCGGGCGCAATTCCAGATACCGGCGTTGTGTGCAAAGGCGAGTGGGAAGGCAAAGAAGTGGTCGGCATCAAGCTCAACTTCAACAAGCGCTACATTACACTTGCGCCGATTGCGACGGTCGTAGGTCTTGCATTCAAACTCTATGACCCTGACCAACTGATCGGTGAACAACAGGAACTTGGGATCACCTGTGCCCTCCTCCCACGTGATCTCAAAGGGATGGAAATCGGTCGGCGCCATTTCCCATTAAACGTGCCGTTCCACAACGGACCTATCCGTGGGAAAGACGTATTTATTCCGTTAGATTTTATTATCGGTGGCCAGAAAATGGCTGGCAAAGGCTGGCGTATGCTGGTTGAGTGTTTGTCGGTCGGGCGCGCCATTACCTTACCTTCCAACAGTGCGGGTGGTGCCAAGTCACTGGCTCTGGTGACCGGTGCTTACGCTCGCATTCGTCGTCAGTTCAAGCTACCGATCGGTAAGATGGAAGGCGTTGAAGAAGCCATGGCACGAATTGGCGGAAACGCATACCTGATGGATGCGGTGACTCGGATGTCGACCATCGGTATTGACCAAGGTGAAAAGCCTTCGGTTATCTCTGCTATCGCTAAATACCACATGACCGAGAAACTTCGTGAGTGTATGAACGATGCAATGGATGTCCACGGTGGTAAAGGGATCTGCTTAGGTCCAAACAACTACCTCGGTCGTGGCTATCAAGGCACACCGATTGCAATTACCGTCGAAGGTGCAAACATTCTGACGCGTAGCATGATGATCTATGGTCAAGGTGCGATCCGTTGTCATCCGTTTGTCTTAGAAGAGATGGAAGCCGCATCTACGCCCGGAAAAGAGGGCCTACAACGCTTTGATAAAGCCCTGTTCGGTCATATCGGATTTGTCTTTAGTAACTTCGTTCGTTCATTCTGGTACGGTCTCGGTGGCTCACGTTTTGTGAGTGCGCCCGCAAACGACAGCACGGCTGTGTATTACCGTCAAATGACGCGCTTCAGTACGAACTTAGCATTTATGTCCGACGTGGCCATGGGTGTACTCGGTGGTGAGCTTAAGCGTCGTGAGCGCATTTCAGCGCGCCTCGGTGACATGCTGAGCTACCTCTACATTGGCTCTGCTATCCTCAAACGATTTGAGGATGACGGTCGTCCAGCAGAAGACCTCCCTTTCGTTCACTGGGCAATGCAAGACACGCTGTACAAGTTGCAAGAGAGCCAACGTGGCATGCTTGAGAACTTTGGTGGTGTCGGACGTTTCCTGAATGTCCTGATGTTCCCATTCGGACGTGTCGTAAAAGCGCCTTCAGATAAGCTCGGGCACAAAATTGCTCGCTTGTTGATGGAGCCAAACGCAGCGCGCGATCGTCTTGGTGAAGGCCAGTTCTTGTCTGAACGCGGTCCATTTGGCTACGTCGAGCAGGTCTTGCGTGACATCATTGCCGTCGAGCCTCTGTACGACAAAGTCGTGAAGGCCTCAGGTGAAAAACTTCCATTCATGCGCTTGCATGAAGTTGGCCAGAAAGGAAAAGAGCTCGGTGTTCTAACGGATGAAGAAGTCGCGCTCTTCGTTCGTGCCGAAGAAGGCCGCTTGAAAGTGATTAATGTTGATGACTTTGATCCAGCGGATTTGCTGGCAGGTAAAGCAGCGCGCGAATATGCGTTGAAGACCCAAGCAAAAGCGAAGTCTGTGGCCTAACAAAAACTGAGGCCTCAATAGAAAACCGCCACTCCACTGTGGCGGTTTTTTTATACGTAAAGTTTCAGTAAAGCGAATCGCTTCTCTCCTCGCTTCCACGTACCTTGAATCTTGCCGATCGCAATCATCGTGCAACCCTGTATCGCTTTCTCGATTTTCGTTTTGTCCTTGTGGGGGACGCTTCGAGTGTGTGTTGTGAGAGAAAGCGGATTTTGAGCGCCTCATCCTCTGGGGCGCTTTTTTTTGCATAAAAAAGGCTACTCAAGGTAGCCTTTCGTGCTATTCAACTTTCAGTTGCCTATTTCACCAACCCAATCTCACGCAAACGTTCCATGAGATAGTCGTCCGCTGTGATCGGTGGGAATTTCTTCGGATTCTCTTCCGTAACACAATCCGGCAGCGCGTCGATCACAACATCTGGATTGAAGTGCAAGAAGAACGGAATCGAGTAACGAGAGACCTCATTGTATGGTGCTGGAGGATTGACCACGCGGTGCGTTGTCGAGGGCAAAACACCATTGGTCAGACGTTGAAGCATATCGCCCACGTTACAGATAATCGCCCCGTCAATAATCGTCACTGGGACCCATTCACCTGATTTCGACAGAACCTCTAACCCAGGTTCACGTGAACCGATCAACAAGGTAATTACATTGATATCTTCGTGAGCAGCTGCGCGCACTGAAGGAGTCCCCTTCTCGACGATCGGAGGGTAGTGCAAGGGACGCAAAATCGAGTTGCCCTTGTTCACGCGGGTCCGAAAGTAATCACGCGGCTGGCCGAGGTAAACCGCAATTCCTTCCAGGACCTGGTTCCCAAGCTCATCCAATGCATTGAACAATGCTGTCAGCTTCTCTTTAAACTCGGGTACTTCTGAAGGCCAAATATTTGGAATCAATTGTGGATACTCAGATGCATCATCCACTTCCCGACCAACATGCCAGAACTCTTTTAGGTCAACATGCTTTGCGTCTTTAGCAATTTCCGTTCCAAACGGTGTGTAACCTCGCGCACCACCGATCCCCGGTTTGTGATACTTACGCTTCACGTCTTCCGGAAGAGCAAATAATTCACGCGTGATATCCAATGCTTCCATGATGGTTTCGGTTGGAATTCCATGCTGGGTCAAAGCAACAAAGCCATTGACTTCATAACCTTGACCAATCGTCTGAACGAATCCGTCAAAGTCTTTTTGATACTCTGACATGTCTACATGAGGGATCGAACTCATTATCATTGACCTGCTGTTAATTTCGGGTTGATTCACATTACCAATGTACTGCCCGGCGCCATTGGCAAATCGCGGGCACAGATCCTTGATCCTAAACCGAGCAGGCTGTGCAAGCAATGTCAAAAACCATCATTTTTTCGGAGAGTAAGTGGCAAAGTGTTCACAAGGGCATACAACTTAAGCCTCCTTCGATCGTCTCAACCACCGGCTTATTTACTGTACCACGCGTTTACTAACTAGGTTATTCCGATCGATAAATGTAACAAAATGTTACAGGTATTTTCCCATAAAAACGCCCTTTTCGATCTATCTGTTTATTATTTAATGACTTTTTAAATTAACTTCTGTTGCAAATTTGTGAATAAAAATGCTTCGCAAGCGCGCAAATATACCGTACTATCAAGAGGCGCTTCGTCCGATGTCGAAGTTATACAACTTTTGCATACAACGAGACACTCAGAGCGCCACACCATAATCATAAGAGGAAGATCTGAGGATGAAGGTAACTAACACATTACCGCGAATTTCTCTGGTTGCTACGATGATTGCGTCCGCCCTTGCACTCGGGGCCTCCGCAAGCACTAAGGACGTACATAACCAGAATCTCGAGCGGGTCAATACAAATGATCGGACTATCTTTATCGATCAGACTGGACGTGACGTCCGCGGACAATTCCGCGATCGCAACCAGCTGACGCGTGAGATGCCGAACTACTACATCATCGAGCTGAAGGGCGCACCTGTCGCATTATACGACGGTGAATTGCCTGGGTTCGCTCCAACACGTTCATTTGCCGAGCGCGGTGAAAACTTCAATTTGAATGCCCCTGAAGTAACCACGTATCAAGACTACTTGTTGCAACAACAACAGCAGTTCGCAAGTAACCTGCAAGCACGGTTCCCGCAAGCTCAAGTCACTCGGAATCTAACGAGTACTATCAACGCGGTGATCGTTGAAGCCACGGGGCCAGACATTATCCGCGACTTGCGAAAGATGCCAGGGGTTGTGCGCGTTCATGAGCATCAGATCTATCACACGCAAATGGATGCTTCTAACCCTCTGATAAACGCTCCAGAGGTATGGGAGATGGTTGGAAGTCGAGCTGCTGCGGGCGCTGGTGTTCGTGTCGCAGTCATTGACAACGGCATTCGTCCAGAGAATCCAATGTTCCAAGTAAACGGTCACGCGCCGGTTCCTTCGGATCAACTTCCTGGCGATGATTTCTGTGCCGAGAACGAGGGGTTCTGTAACGATAAACTCATCGTTGCTCGCTGGTATCAGCCAACGTTCCAAATTCACCCTGAAGAAACACTCGATCCACTCGACTACAACGGGCACGGTACTCACGTGTCTGGCACAGCGGTTGGTAACGAAGTGACCATCACTTACAACGGTGTCGAACTGAATTTTTCAGGGGTCGCTCCAGGCGCATACTTGATGACTTATAAAGCCTTGTTCGCAACACCAACAGGTGGTGGTTCAGGAAGTAACGTCATGTTAGTTGGCGCACTTGAAGATGCATTCAACGACGGTGCCGACATTGTAAACAACTCATGGGGTGGTGGTGCTGGTGGCTTGCCAGGCTCATCTCCCTATCGGACCCAATTCCAAGCAATGGAAGCCGCCGGTGTTTTGATTGCAACTGCAGCAGGTAACTCAGGCCCTGGCCCTCGGACCATTGGTTGCCCAGCCTGTATCGAGTCGGGATTAGCGGTTGCGAACAGCCAGCACGGTCGTGAATTCGCGAACGAGGTTGATGCAGCCGGTATCACTGGAATTGAAGCCGTCATCGGTTCGGGTCCATTTATTATCAATGACGACATCGTCGCACCTTTGATGCCAACAATGGTGGTTGATGAGGCGAACGCATTAGCTTGTGACCCATTCGAGGCCGGAAGTTTTACAGGCCACATCGCCCTCGTGCAGCGAGGTATATGCGCATTTGAGGTCAAAGCGAACAACCTACAAGACGCTGGTGCGGTGGGAATGATTCTGTACAACAACACAACAGGATTTATCGCCCCATCAATGGGGGCTGCCACCCTCCCTACTGTGTCTATCTTGCAGGCAGACGGTGAAGCCATACTAGACGCCTTTGAAATTGGTGACCAAGCGCGCATCAGCGCGACCTTTACACGTATCAATCAGCAATTTGTTGATGCGATTTCAAACTCGAGTTCACGCGGTCCTAATGGCGACAGTACATTCTTGAAGCCTGATATTGCAGCACCAGGAACAGCCATTCTGAGTGCCTATGCACCGCGAGTGGGTCCTTTCAACGCAATTTCTGGTACCAGTATGGCGAGCCCGCACGTTGCGGGTGCTGCGGCATTGGTTCGTTCATTGCGTCCTGAGCTCGATGCTCATGAGCTGAAATCAGTACTGATGACCTCCACAACATCCGCTGTTCGTCGTCAAGATGGTGTCACACAAGCCACACCTTTTGATATGGGTGCTGGCCGGTTGGACATCGCGGCGGCAATGAACACGGCCGTCGCCTTTGATACAGCATCGATCGCAAATAACGCATGTGTCGTTACCTGCACATTCGAACGTACTGTATCTGATTTAGTAGGAGAGGATACCGAGTGGACACCATCGTTCAGCTTCCCAGGCAATTCATCTGTATTCGGTGAAGTTTCAGTTGATGTGCTCGAAGTTGAAGCGGATGGTGAAACCACCTTCACAATTACGTTAAATACCGCCAACGCCTCTGAGGGCTGGCAGTTTGGTGAAATTGTGTGGACCGATCGCAGCGGTAACTACGCCGATGCTCGGATGCCAATCGCAGTCTTTGCTCAGTTGTCTGACAACGAAGCGATCGCAGCGAACGCGCTACTGACTGAAACTGTCACCGTGGGTGAACCGGCACGCTTCCGTGCGCGGGTTGCCGATCCAGCAATGGATGGGTCGTTCAACGGTGAAATCAAGATGTCTATTACCAACCCAAGCAACACGGCGATTCAAGAAGACGGTCTGGAAGACCATGTCGGTACAGTTCTCCCTGACTCAGTTGTTGTCACCGCAGTTCGAGCTGAAGGTGAGTTCAGTGTGACCGGTAACGGTTCCTCACTTGAGTGGGTTGGTGAGTTTGATTCTGAACTTCCATCAGCAGGTTTTGCAGGCGCAGCAGCAGCGGGTGTCAACCTCCGCGGTCTGATTGGTCCAATCTATGCAAATGAAGCTGCCATTCCACGGATTCCGTGCTCAGCGGGCGAAGGTGAAGTGTGTGATGAAGTGATCGCATCGCTCGACGTGAGTGGCCGTGGTGGTCTGAACTATTTTGGTGTGAATTATTCCACCATCAACATTTCAGAAAACGGCTTTGTCACCTTGGGACAACAGGACCATAGCACTGGCTTTATCAACATGCCGTTCCCGAACGAGAATGCCCCAAACAACGTAGTTGCACCATATTGGTCTGACTATGTGTTCGGTGGGGATGTCGGCGGAAACATCTACGTTGAGAACAGCCTTGCATCAGGCGGTTTCCCAATCTTAATCATTCAGTGGGATGAAGTCGTTCTGTATGATGATTACGTGGATGCGCTGGAAAGCGATACCGATCTCAGCACGCTCGATCGTCACACCTTTACTATGTGGTGGTGGTACGATGGAAATGTGGGCGGCACCGATGATTTCGCGTTCCGTTATTTGCCGTCGGT
This sequence comes from Aliidiomarina sanyensis, assembly GCF_003987175.1. Classification (GTDB taxonomy): domain Bacteria; phylum Pseudomonadota; class Gammaproteobacteria; order Enterobacterales; family Alteromonadaceae; genus Aliidiomarina; species Aliidiomarina sanyensis. Next base: position 100,112 of record NZ_PIPM01000003.1, read on the forward strand.
GAATTCACCGAACTTCCCTGAGAACCTCTCAATTGGTTTCGAGAACGCCACAGGAGAAGTCGGTGCGACTTTCCACTTTAACGGTCAAGGCAATACTCCTCAAAGCCCTGCAACCTTATTCGGTGTCGTGACTCCGGGTGAGCAAGCGTCGCTTGCCGTTGAGTATGACCTCTTAGTCACTTCGTTTGGATCGGCCAGCAACACGACAGCTTCAGTCAATCGGACGCAAGAAGTCATGATCGACCTAAGCAGCCATGTTGATGCGTCTGCAATTGCGGCAACCTCACTGCTTCGAGTTGAGCACAATGGAACTGCCTACAATTCAGTCGTACCGTTCACAGTAGAGCCTGTTGGTGACGTAGAATTGGTTATCACGCAAGAGCCAAGCTCAGGTAGCCTAATGTTGATGGATGACTACGTAGTCGCTTATCAAGCAGCAGATGACTTCAGTGGTTCAGTAACCTTTAGTTACGTACTTGAAGATGAAGCGGGTAACCGTTCACCTGAAGGCACGGCCACTGTCACGGTCAATGATGTACCTCCGACGGCTATCGCGAGTGCAATTGCAACTCCGGTCCGCGCAGGTGATATCGTGCAGCTTAATGGTTCGGGTTCAAGCCCAATCGGTTTGCCACTGACCTATAGCTGGAGCCAAGTATCAGGTCCGTCCGTCTCTATCTCAAGCGGCAGTGCAGCGAACGCTAACTTCGCTGCACCACCGGTCTCAGAAGAAACCAAGCTGACCTTCCGCCTGACGGTGTCAGACGGTAACCGTTCTGCTTCAACGTTGGTTGATGTTGATGTTCGCCCTTCGAGCAGCCGCCCTTGGTACCGCGGTTCGTTCGGTGGTCTGATCGTCTTGTTCGGTCTACCGTTGCTTTGGATGCGCCGTCGCGCGGCTAAGAAATAAGCTCACTATTTGCTTAGATAAGGGGCCGCAAGGCCCCTTTTTTATTCTCAGCCTCGCCGAGAGGCTCACGGTCGATTTTATTTCGAAGTACCCCAACGAAAAGGGTTTTTTGAATGGGAAATCGTGGTAGATTCTAAACGTTACTGAAGCATAGACTCTATTCCATGAAAGGAGATTATCCATGACAAGAGCGCACCTTTCAGCCCTATTGAGCGCGTTATGCATAACTGTATTAGCAGCCTGCTCAGATAGAACTGATACCGCACAAGAGCGCGACATCTCTGATGAGCAAGTTACTCAGGAAACTAGTCCATCCGGAGAAAACTCCCGCGTGTACGACGAGCCCGTTCGGGAAACTGAAAATACATCTTTAACTGGCGATATGGAGCAAGATAGTGCAGTCATGCAACAACTACTCCGCCAAATGCGAATGCAACTTGGAACAGCAAGTGCCGATCATCCTGAACAATGTAAATTGTTGCCAATAGGTGAGAAGCCTTGCGGCGGCCCAGAGCGTTTTCTACTCTACTCTGAACAAGGAGTTCGAGATGAGGCTCAATTAATAAAGCTCGCTGAGCAATACACAGATTTAAGTCGTGAGTTCAATCGTATCCATCAAATGGTCTCTGATTGCCAAGTTCTCGTACAACCAGCTGTGACTGTGCGTGACGGTGTCTGCATGCCTATTGAGACAGCAATCTACTGATGACTGACTTTATTGAGATCATCGACAACGCGCTTGATCCAGCGTTTTGCCGGCAGCTCATTGATACCTTTGACCAAAGCCGTCATCGAGTTGCTGGGCGAACTGGCGGAGGGCTTGATTCTGAAAAGAAAATAAGTGAAGACCTTTACCTGAATAGGCACCCTGAGTACGTGGCGCAGCTAAAAAAAATACAGCAAGTCACGTACCGGCACGTAGTGGAATACTGCAAAAAGTATCGGTTTATGCTTATTGCTCCAGTGGGTATGACAGTTCGACATCCGCAGACAGGCGAAGCTATCAACTTAACTCACGAGAACTTTGACGAGGTGGCCGCGGGTAATGAAGGTGCTTACCTTCAATATCTCTACCGAATTGGTGATATTCAAACTCAAAAATATGTGGCCGGCAAAGGCAACTACAATTATTGGCATTGTGAAAACTACCCATCTCCTCAGGGGGCAGAACCTCTACATCGTACTCTATTGTTCATGTTCTATCTGAATGACGTGACTGAAGGTGGCGAGACCGACTTTTACTACCAGAACAAGAGCATTCAGCCGAAAAAAGGACGAATGGTCATTGCGCCTGCTTACTTCACACACACGCACCGGGGGCGGGTTCCCATATCGAACGACAAATACATTCTTACTAGTTGGGTGCTATTCAATCCAGCGTCACGGATTTATCAGACCGCCTAATCCGACTTCGACTCACTTGCCAACCCGCGACAAACAGCCCGCCGACCATACCAAAGAAATGAGCTGCGGTGGCGAGGTTTGCTGTACTTGCAGCGCCAAGTGCCACGGGTCCTGCAATATATTCCCAAGTCACCTTGAGGAGCACCCCTATTAATAGAATCCAGCCAAAACGCACTTTTTTATACACATCCAGCAAGGCTCCCCAAGCGAAGAGACCGTATAACACACCCGAAAAACCGACATAGCGATCGATTTCCGGGGCAAACCACAACATCCCTAAATTGCTGAAGAGTGCCAAGAGCGTTACAACAGCAACGTAATGCCAACGTGGAGCATGTTCAGCAAACAACAAGAACATCACCCAGACACCCAGAATATTGAGCACTAGGTGCGAGATATCGAGGTGCACTAACTGCCCCGTCAGAATCCGCCAGTACTCCCCCGCTTCAATCAAGTCTCGCTCAAATGTGAGTTGAAAGCGCCACGCGTCCGGCACCACATAGATCAAAAACAAAAGTGCTGAGACCCCAATAGGCCCCAGCACATAACGCCGTTCCAGTGGCAATGCGAGCACTTAATCACGCTCCGGGTACAAATAGTTCCACCATTCAGGCTGGTCTTTCAAATGCTTATCGAAGAATGCCATGTAGGTATCCCACCAATGGAAGCGCGCATCACGGCCAAGAATATGGTGATCCTGCCCCATGTACTCAACAAGTTCGACATCTTTCCCAAGCAGCTTGAGTGCCGTATACATATTATGGCTTTCGCCCGGAGGAACGTTGGTATCAGCATCACCGTGAATCAACAGCATCGGATTGGTCACGCGGTCCGCGCGATATACCGGGCTTTGCCCCACATAGAGGTCACGATTGTTCCAGGGGAAGCTGTTCTTGCTCGCTTCACCGGAATATAAGAAGCCCCACCATCCTTGTCCCCAATAAGAGGTAATGGCACTAATCCCTGCATGAGACATCGATGCTGCATAGATGTCGGTCATGGTGGCCAGTAGCATAGTCATAAAGCCACCGTAACTTGCGCCAAGGTGTCCAACCCGTTCAGCATCTACATAAGGATGCGCTTCTAAAAATTCTGTGGTGCCTTGAATGATATCTTCCGCTGTATATTCGCCCCATGCATTCACATGGCGCGCAGAGAAATCTTGACCATAGCCAATGGTGCCCGTTGGCTGCAATACATAAACGATATAGCCCTGAGCGGCCCATTGATTAAAAGGATAGCGTCCTGTAAATGCTCGCTGGACTGGCGTCGTACCGCCATAATAGTAGACCAAGGCCGGGTACGTGCTTGATTCATCGAAATTGGGCGGATAGTACACTCGCCCTTCAATGGTATCCCCGTGCTCGTTGGTGAAGTTCCATTCCTTGGTTGGCTTGATCACATTGTGCGCGAACGCAATCTCCTTGCTATCCCATAAGGTGCGCAACCGTCCATCCGCCACATCGAGTTGCACCACTTTCTGCGGTGCGGTGACCTGTGTTCCCGCAAACACAATGCGAGGTAATGCGCCATGGCTAGCAGTGACTTGATCGACCACCTCAATGTTAGTGCTCACTCGCATAAACCGACTGCGGCGCGTATCGAATCGATACAGCTGTGTTCCATCGCGCTCTGTCACACGCAACAGTAAATCGCCATTACCGAGTGACTGTGCACTGCTAATAGCGGGGTCAAACGAACGGCTTAAGCCCTCAATGGTTCCATCTCGACGCACTCGATAAAGTTGACCATCATAGTTATTGCTCAACTTATCTTCAGCCAAGCTTGGATCCCGTCCAGCCCCGTCTCCAAACTCAGGCCCAGCAACCATATAGACATCATCATTCACATACACAGCGGTGTTGAACGTCCGGTGTTGACCGAAATCATGGCGCTCACCATTTCGTAAGTCGAGTTCGAAGACATCCACGCGAAAATGAGGCGGCGCCGTGTAGTCGATTTGACGTTGCGAGAGCAAAATACGGTGTCCTGACGTGTGAACATCCTGTAATGTAATGGACGACGCGGCTGAGGTGAGTTGCCGTAAAGCTTTCGTCTCGGTATTCAGTGAGAACACTTGGCTATTGTCACGGAAGCTGCTCCAGCGATCTTCGAGCGCCTGATATCGCTTGCTCAGATCATTGTCAGGCTCACCGGATTTGCGCCAGTTAAAAACCAAGTGCGTATCGTTTAGCCAACGGAGTCCTTGCAATCCGTTGAGATCTGCCGAGACTTCATAGTGGTTCAAGTCATCTAAATTCAGGACCTGCACCTTCCCACCACTCACATAAGCTAACTTATGATCAGTGGGGTGCCACGCAAACTGCCCTGCACTGGTATCCGTAAAGCGAAACGCAATGCGATTGTTCTCAAGGTCGTGCACTACAAGCGTAGTCTGGGCCGTATTTCCAGTGGCTGGAGTGTAACGGTTCTCTCGCCATACCAGATATCGGCCGTCTGCTGACAGGTCGAGACCACTGACAGTCGGCGCATCGAACATTTGTTGTGCAGAGAGACGCCATTGTGCCGGCCATGCGCTGTCAATGACATCGTGTTCTGCTTTACCAGTCCAATCGAAATCAACCGAAGACCAATCCGTAACGCCTTCAACCAGCAGTACCAATTTGTGATCACCGGTCTGTAAATTCAGTTCCAACTGATTTCCGGAGAGATTGATCCGCTGCCCATTAAGGTATGCGGTGACCTGCTCGAGAGATTTGAGTTCGAGTTTTCCTTGAGTGAAACGGTCAACCCGTAGTGGAACACGCAATACATGCGCAGGAGCGCTTTCAGCGGAACGAAGTGCGGAGCCCTCTTCCTGAAAATAGAACAGCCACGGCTGAACCAAGCTGTCCCGCACCTGTTGAACGTGCAAGGTATCTTTTATCTGGACCAATTCGTTTTGCGCGTCAACTGCGTGAACGCGAACATTGCGTTGATCAACTGCTAACGCACTTAAACTCCACGTGCTCGTCAGAATGGTCGCAAGTGCAAGCGAGAGGGTTCTCATGTTCATAAAGAGACTTCCTGTTATCAATCGAAGTAATTTCCATCTGAGCTCGATGTGCTCATATGACGGCTTTTGACCCTATCTTACCGAAAACCGCCTCAATGCGAAGCATTGTTCGACCATGTCACGAATATCAACGTTAAAAAACGGTGAATTCTCAAACTATCCAAATACCAATGAACCATGTATGCTTACTCGGTTTTCAACGCATTTACTACGATACACACCATGATAAAAACAGTGGATAACCACGGGGAAATACATTTATGAGCGCACAGAAAGACGCCTCTCCAGCTGAGAGCGGTTTGCTCAACCGCATCCTCAATAAAGTCGAAGTCATTGGAAATAAACTACCCGACCCGGCCGTGATGTTCGCCGGCCTGCTGGTCATTGTGTGGTTTTTGAGCCTGATTTTTGCCCAATTTTCATATAGCGAAATCGATCCACGCTCCGGTGCTCCGGTTGTGATCAACAATTTGCTTGCGCCTGATGCGCTCGCGAACTTCTTAGCGACCATGGTCGTAACCTTTACATCATTCGCCCCACTCGGGGTGGTGTTAGTTGCGATGCTTGGTATCGGGGTTGCTGAACGCAGTGGCTTTATCAATGTAGGAATTAAGCTACTCCTGAATAACACTGCGAAATTCCTCCTTACGCCTATTTTGATTCTAGTGGCGATCGTCAGCCACACAGCGGTCGATGCGGGATATGTGTTGGTGATTCCGCTCGGGGGCATCATCTTCTACGCGGCGGGCCGACATCCTCTAGCAGGGATCGCGGCTGCATTTGCGGGTGTATCCGGTGGCTTTAGTGCCAACTTTGTCCCAAGCGCCATCGATCCAATGTTACAGGGGATTACGCAAGAAGCAGCGCGTCTTTATGACCCAAATATTCTTCTAAACCCTTTGAACAACTGGTACTTCACCGCAGCATCAACCTTGGTCGTGGTGTTAGTCGGTTGGTATCTGACGGATCGTGTTATCGAGCCACGTCTAAAGGGAACCGAAGTTGACGGCGATCCGGAAGAAATGCCTCAAATTGAGGAAGTGAATGCGCGCGATCGCAAAGCATTTACCGCTGGTGGTCTCACCATGATTGGTGGAATTGTCCTCCTCGTTCTTGCGGTGTGGCCAGAAACTTCGGCATTGCGCAACCCTGAGGGTGATATTGCCGCCTTTGACGCGCCTTTGATGCAGTCCATTGTGCCTATCATCTTCTTGTTGTTCTGGCTTCCAGGCATCGTCCACGGATATGTTGCGGGCACCTTCCAGCAGTCCAAAGATGTCATTATGGCGATGTCCAAGACCATGGAAACCATGGCCTACTACCTGGTCATGGCCTTTTTCTGTGCGCTCTTTATCAAAGCCTTTGGTGATTCGAATCTCGGTATTCTGTTGGCCATGAAAGGTGCAAATTTCCTCCAGTCACTTGCAGTCCCAGGACCCGTCACCTTGGTTGGTATCGTCTTCTTGGTCGCGGTAATTAACTTGTTTGTCGGCTCAGCAAGTGCAAAATGGTTGCTCATTTCACCCATTTTCGTCCCCATGCTGATGCAACTGGGGATCTCACCTGACTTAACACAGGCGGCTTACCGGGTCGGTGATTCTGTAAGTAACATCATTACCCCACTGCTGCCGTACTTCCCGCTTGTAGTGGTTTACTGTCAGCGATATGTGAAGAACACTGGAATCGGAACCCTCGTTTCCATGATGCTTCCATACAGTGTCGCCCTCGGTATTATTTGGACCGCATTCCTATTGCTCTACTGGGCGTTGGGAATCCCACTCGGCGTGCAAGCAAACTACGTCTATCCCGCGGGTTAACCTTCCCGCTGAACCCCCGCCAAACGCCCAGATAATCTCTGGGCGTTTTTCGTTCGCAGCCTCAACCAGCACTCCCTTCAGATAGCGAAGCATGGTAGGATGAACGACGTTATTTTGAACGGAGTTTTTTATGGCGTCGTCCACCCCTCCTGGTTTTTTAGAGATGTATCGGCAGCTGATAGCAGCCCCTTCCGTATCATGCTTAGAACCCAATTGGGATATCTCCAATCGTCAGGTGATCGAACTGCTTGGAGACTGGTTAAAAACACTTGGTTTTCACGTTGAAATTCAAGAGCTTGAACGACAAGCTGGGAAGTTTAATCTATTGGCTACCATGAATCCGCCCAACGGCGTGACCGATGGTGGACTTCTGCTCGCTGGACATACCGATACAGTTCCTTGGGACGAAGGCCGTTGGACACGCGATCCGTTCACACTCACCGAAGCGGATAATAAGCTCTATGGATTGGGCAGCGCGGATATGAAGGGCTTTTTTGCCTTTGTCATCGAAGCCATCCGTGATCTTGATATGCGTCGACTCACCAAGCCGTTGCGAATTCTCGCCACCGCAGATGAAGAAACCACGATGGCGGGCGCTCGGGAACTGCGCCGATTTGCCGACCTTCGTCCAGATTATGCTGTGATCGGCGAACCAACCAGTATGGTTCCAGTCCGCATGCACAAGGGTCACACGACAGACTGCATTCGAATCACCGGACGTTCGGGACACAGTTCCAATCCAGCCGCAGGTCTCAACGCAATCAACATCATGCATGATGTGATTGGTCGTTTGAAACACCTGGAACAAACGTTCAAAGATAAATTCCACGAGCCGGCTTTTGAAGTACCTTACCCCACATTAAATTTCGGACATATTCACGGTGGCGATGCTGCGAACCGAATTTGTGCCTGCTGTGAGTTACACATGGATATGCGGCCCCTTCCAGGAATGCATGTGAATACTCTCAACGAAATGCTCCATGAATGCCTTGCGCCAATTCGTGAGCAGTACGCTGGGGCTCTACAAGTCGTTGCAATGCACGAACCGATACCCGGCTATGCGACCCCCGCAGATGCCGCTTTGGTCCGTATGGCGGAGGCGATCAGCGGCCACACGGCCGAGCCTGCAAACTATTGCACTGAGGCCCCTTTTATTCATGATCTTGGTTGTGAAACCATTGTGATGGGCCCAGGCTCCATCCGCCAAGCCCATCAACCGGATGAGTTTATTACGCTAGCCGAGGTTCTGCCCGCACAGCAGAAAATTCGCGCATTAATTGAGAAGGCATGTTGCGCATGAGTGTTGCGAATGGGCCAATGCGGGGAATGAACGTTGAAACCCTCCCGGTCTTATCGGCCGAACTTCTGATCTGCGGAGCGGATGAAGCAGGTCGCGGCCCAATCGCAGGCCCAGTGGTTGCCGCTGCGGTGATACTTCACCCGGAGCAACCCATCGAAGGAATCAAAGATTCCAAGAAACTGAGCGAAAAGAAACGCGAACGGTTGAGCGAAGAAATCAAATCGAAAGCATACTGTTGGGCCATTGCTCAGTGTGATCCAGAAGAAATTGACGAGCTCAATATCTTGCAAGCGTCGTTACTCGCCATGAAGCGTGCCATTGAGGCCTTACCGGTTGCCCCAAGCAAAGCATTAATTGACGGCAACCGCGCGCCCAAATTATCGATTCCAGCACAGGCCGTTATTCAAGGTGATGCAACGGAGGCGACGATCGGGGCCGCTTCGATTCTTGCCAAGGTTGAACGCGATCGCCAAATGTTACTGTGGCATCAGCACTTCCCACACTACGACTTTGCGAAACACAAAGCCTATCCAACGGTAGCTCACCTCGAAGCACTTCGCACACACGGTATTTCGCCGATTCACCGGAAAAGTTTTCGACCGGTCCGTGAACTAATTGAAGCAAAAACGAATCCATAACATGTCCATCACATTTAAAAAAATAAAAATGAACGCAAAAGGAGTTTATTCCATGATGTTCCCATCTCGTAGCCGTTTACTTATGGCTACAATCGTCGCAAGCGGCATTCTTGCGACGACATTTAGCGCGTCTGCTTCGGCACAACAATTTACCGATGCGCAGCGTTCTCAGCATACACTTGCTTGTGTTCAAGAAGCACAAGCGGCACAGCCCTACATTCTGGGCGGTATTGCCATGAATGAATTAGCCGATATGATCCGAGATATGGACGCGCAAGCGGGCGACAGCCCCGGCCATATTCGGACACTGACTCGCATGGTTTCCATGTACGAAGCTTGGGAGCAGATTGCAAGTCGACACTCCGCTGATGAATTCCTTGAGTACGACACTTGTAGTTTTTCAGGTGGATTTGGGCTTCTTTTAGCGCCCGCAGTTGCCGAACACTGCAATCAATCTCAGTTTAATTTTTGGTGTGTCAGCATGATCACTGACTACAACTTTGTCGCTCCAATGCACACCAATGATCCCGGTCGCACCCTGTTTGCCGAGCGCGATCAGCGTTGCCAATCTTTCAATCAAGAATACGCACAAATTCTTGAAGAAGCGGAAATGGCAGGCGCTATTTCTGATGCTCGCCTACAGCAAATGCGGCAAGATATGTATCGCGTATTCGAACAAGCAGCGCAAAACCGTGCTTACGAGGACCCCGACCAAGCAGAAGCAACATTCCTCGACTTCGCAAATAAAGCGATAGTATTTGAAGAGCGTCGTCTCGCGGGCGTATACGGTTCGGTCCGCAATGGCATGCGCGCACTGATGCTCGAAAACACGCACCAGTGGGATACGTGTATTCGCACGGGCGGTGGTCCCGTTCCACAACAAGAAGCCAACTTCAGCCCGTTTCGGGCATTTGATGAGCTCGAATGGTGCAATATCGAGTCACAAGCCATGCTTTCAGATGACAACGTCACCCAGGAGCGCTTTACCCGTTACAACCAGCGCTGTGCTGAAATTGCCTTCTTCGATGAAGATATCGCGCTTGTCTGCGACCACGATGCACAAACGCCATTTTGCCAAGTGCATTACGAGAAAGCTGAATAGACTTATATTTCGATAATCCGAGCAAAGATAACAAAAAGCCAAGGCGCTTTGCGCCTTGGCTTTTCTTATTCTAAACACATCGCCTGAATGCGGATGAGCCGCTGTGTTTAGCGCATTACAGTGAGCATCTGGACGGGGTCCTCTAGGAAGGTCTGCCAGCGCTTGTTGAAGTTGGCAATGGTTGCCCCATCAATAAACCGATGGTCGCCCGACCAGCTCGCGGTCATGATGTCCCGCCCCACGACTGACCCATCGGCCGCGAAGCGTGGCAATGTCTGCACTTTTCCAAGAGCCACAATGGCCGCTTCTGGTTTATTGATAATAGGCGTTGTTACCGTCCCACCGACCACTCCGATATTCGAGATGGTAATGGTGCCACCTTTCATATCGGCTTGAGCTACTTTTCCTTCCCGGGCAGCAGCAGTTAAACGGTTCACTTCCTCGGCCACTTCAAGTAGTGATTTTTGATTCACCTGTTTGATATTCGGGACCATTAAGCCAACCTTGGTGGCCACGGCCATGCCGATGTTGTGGTCATCAAAATAGGTAATCTCAGTTCCTTCGTCGTTTAGCTGAGCATTGAGAATCGGGAACTCAGTCAGTGCGAGCGACAGAGCCTTAATAAAGAATGGCATAAGGGTCAGACGCACACCCTGCTCCGCGTATTGGGCCTTCATGCGCGCATGAAGCGTACGCAATTCTGTAAGGTCAAATTCCTCAGCATAGGTAAAATGCGGAATGGTACGAACCGACTCGGCCATTTGACGCGCCATCGCTGCTCGAACCCCACGCATCGGCTCCGTCCGAGTACCACCTGATTTCGCCACGGGCTTCGAGGACGTGGCCTCCGCCTGTGAGGCAACAGGTGCATTGGAGGTTTTCAGATCTTCTTTTAGAATCCGGCCTTTCTTACCAGAACCTTGGACTTGCGTGAGATCAATACTCTGCTCACGTGCACGTCGACGCACGGCTGGGCTCGCCAGAACTTTGCCGGGTGCCGCCGCTTGCGGCGCCTCATACTGACCGCCTGCGGCACGCGCTGTATCGGCCTCCCGCTGGGTTGATTCAGCGGTCTCGCTTTTCTTAACCGCTTCCGCTGATGGTGTAGTAGTTGACGTTCCTCCAGCACCAGCACCCGCTTCAGCCAATGCAAATAAAGGTTCGCCTACTTTCGCAATCTCGCCTTTCGCATAATACAATTTTGCGACGGTTCCATCGGACTTCGCTGGAATCTCAACCACCGCCTTATCGGTCATCACTTCAACGACTACTTCGTCTTCAACGACCGAATCACCCTCGGCAACTCGCCATTCAACGATTTCGCACTCAACAATGCCTTCACCAATATCCGGCAGAATAAAATCGCTCAGGGCGGCAGATCCCGCATTCGACGTAACCTGCTTGATCTCTTCCGGTGCCGAATCTGCTGGTTTTACGGGTTGTGGCTTACTCTCCGCTTGTTTTGGCGCTGCGGCCGCCGCTTCGCCTTCAGCATCAATGGCGAATAATGGCTCACCCACTTTCGCGATATCACCCTTGGCATAATAAAGCTTCGTGACGGTCCCATCGAATTTCGCCGGGATCTCGACCACCGCCTTATCGGTCATCACTTCGACAACGACCTGATCCTCTTTCACTGAATCGCCTTCCTGGACCTGCCATTCGACGATTTCACACTCAACGATACCTTCGCCGATATCCGGTAAAATGAAATCCGTACTCATGTGCGTTCCTCTTAATAATCCAGTGACCGTTTGATCATTTCATAGGTCTTCAGGTGATCCGAGAAGTATTCCTTCTCATGTGCCAGCGGATACGGAGTATCCAGTCCAGAGGCACGCATCACAGGTGACTCAAGGTATAGGAAGCAGCGCTCTTGAATAGTCGCTGCGACCTCACTACCGAAAGCCATCGTGTGGGGTGCTTCTTGGCTTACGACAAGACGGCCAGTTTTCATCACTGATTTTGCAACGGTGTCGACATCCCAAGGAAGGATGCTGCGGAGGTCGACGATTTCAACGCTCACCCCATCTTTCGCAGCCAACTCAGCGGCTCGCTCGATCACTTCAATCTGAGCACCCCAACCCACCACGGTAACGTCACTGCCATCTTGTACGACTTCAGCTTTTCCAAGCGGAATGGTGTATTCCTCTTCGGGAACCTCGCCCACTGCGGCACGATACAAACGCTTTGGCTCCATAAAGAGCACTGGGTTTGGATCAAAAATAGCACTTAACAACAGGCCTTTTGCTTGGTATGGATTCCGAGGAATAACAATCTTCAAGCCGGGCGTATGCGCAAAATAGGCTTCCGGTGATTGTGAATGATAATGACCACCGTGAATTCCACCACCGTAAGGAGTTCGGATGGTTAAACCACCGACATTGAACTCATTTCCTGAGCGGTAGCGAAACTTCGCAGTTTCATTCACGATTTGGTCAAACGCTGGGAAAATATAGTCACCGAACTGAATCTCAGCGATCGGGAAGCTCCCTTGCGATGCTAAACCGTTGGCAAAACCAATGATCCCTTGCTCAACCAATGGTGTGTTAAAGCAGCGATGGCGGCCATACTTTTCTTGCAGACCACTGGTCGCACGAAACACGCCACCGAAATGCCCCACATCCTCCCCGAACACCGATACTTTGTCATTTTTTGCCATCGCCACATCAAGGGCACTGTTGATGGCTTGGAGTAAATTCATCTTGGCCATTACTGCACGCCCCCTGACGTTTTTGGATACGCATCTGGATATTTTTTAATGTGTGCTTTGAGTTCTTCAAGCTGCGCTTTCAAAGCATCCGTCGGTGCATCGTACACGTCGTTGATGATCTCATCTACGTGGGGAACTGGAACCTTTTCAGCATCTTTCAATGCCGCAAGCACTGTCTCTTTATGGGCTTGATATTGTGCATCAGCCTCATCTTCGGTAATCCAGCCTTTCTTAACCAACCAATTGCGGAACCGAATCATCGGCTCGCGTACACGCCGCGCCTCTTCTTCTTCTCGCGTACGGTAACCTGTTGGATCATCCGAGGTCGAGTGACCCGCCATCCGGTACGACATCGCTTCAATCAACACCGGTTCATTCTCTTCCACCGCTAAACGACGCGCCTCTTGGGTCGCCGCATAGACCGCAAAGATATCGTTACCGTCAACGCGAATCGCTTTCATACCGTAACCGGTGGCGCGCGGCGCAATACCGTCGCCAGCAAATTGTTCAACGGCTGGCGTCGAGATGGCATAGCCATTATTCCGACAGAAGAAAATCACCGGTACTTTAAACACTGCTGCCATATTAAGGCCTGCGTGGAAATCGCCCTCTGACGCAGCCCCTTCCCCGAAGTAGCAAAGCGTACACGTCTTGTCGCCACTTTGCTTTTGACCAAATGCGTACCCAGTGGCTTGGGGAATTTGGGTGCCCAAAGGCGAAGAGATGGTCATAAAGTTCAGTGCGGCGCAGCCATAATGCACCGGCATCTGACGTCCTTTGCCTAAATCTTTGGCGTTCGAGAACAGCTGATTCATAAACTGTTCAATGGTAAAACCGCGAAAGGCGAGCGCACCTTGTTCACGGTATTGTCCCATAATCATGTCTTCGAACTGCAACGCTGCAGCAGAGCCGATCGCTGCTGCCTCCTCGCCCAGTGAAGATAGATAGAAGCTAATCCGTCCTTGCCGTTGGGCAGCAATCATACGCTCATCCAATACGCGAATGAACTGCATCGTGCTGAACATTTTCAATGCCAAATCTTTCTCAATCTTAGGCAGTTTGGCGCCTTTATGGACGGTTCCGTCCTCTTTCAAGACTTGGAACATCGGGATATCCAGCGCATTTGCTGGAATGACCTGAAGCTCGGTCGTGACCGCAGTTTTTTGCGGGTCCTTTGCCATTTGCTTAGCCATAGCTTTCTCTCGTGTACTGACCATCGTCAGCTCAGTTCTGGATTTAGATTTTTATCATGGTTCCGGTGAGCACGCACGTCCACCCAAACCTTAAATTTGTTTCGCCAACTTTACCTTTACGTAAACGTCGTTGCAAATATCTTCCGGGCCATCATCTGCTTCTATTTTACCTTGTGCGTACACGAGACGATACAACCGAATTGCAACGCCTTTGAACGCATGGGAACGCCTGTGCACCATAGTGTACAGCCAAGTTTATAGCGCCACGCGTTAATCTGTTCAGACCAGATTCAATGTATCTGCGGGAATCGCAGTCACTGTCAATAGTGCACGCTGACCGAGGGCGACCTTCGCATTCGGGAAAATAATGGACTCTCCCTCCTGCTCGGCTTGATAGACGATATCGCCATCTCGGGCGAGGACATCGCCTTTTGCGAAAGACGTGAAGTTCGCAACATCGTCTGGAAAGTTCAGAGAAAAATCCGCTTGGGTTCGATTGATGCTCCGTAGCACCTGATATACGTGGTAGTCACCGGCGACAAAGCTTCCATCCACTTCAGCCCCTTGGGTTATGAGCCGCTTGAGTTGATTCTTTGTTTTCGCAAAACGCGTCATGTCGTTTTGACCAAACGGACGCACTTTACCAAGTTCCACCGTAAATCCGTGCGCTCGAAAGCGATTCACAGAAAAATAGGAGAAAGTCGTCGTAGGGCCGTCATTTAACAGGATAACTGGCACATCCATTTGTTTGAGGAGTTGCAGCTGTCGCTTGGAATAAGGGCGTCCATCTTGAAACGGATACACCGCAAATTTTTCGTGTGCCGAGTCCCGAATAGCCGTATGCATATCGTAATGGATTCGTTCCCGTGGTTCTGAAGCTGCGCGAGAAGAATTGAAAAACCGATCCATGTATATTTCGAGCTGTTTTGCACGCTCTCGCTCGCGATTAATCAATCCCTCTCCACGGCTATGAGCACCTGAAAACAAGCGATTCATGTTTTCTTCAACGAATCGCTCACCGATATTCATAGCAGCTGGATTAGCAATAAGAAACATCACGCGGCAGGTTGGGACGAGCTCACCTGTTCGAATTGCCTCAATTAACTCATCGACAATCTCAATTGGCGCCGTCTCATCCCCGTGCACAGCGCAACTCAAGACAAGATCGAGTGACGTATCGTTCAGCGGTGTGAACACGATAACACCGCTATCCCACACTTCGACCGTGACACCATTGGGAAGGATTTGTTTCGCGTGGATCGCCACACCCCATTCATGGGTTCGCGTGAACGCTAAAAAATTACCCGCAGGCACTTCTGTCATCACTTCAGACACACCATAAACCTCGTATACGTTATAAATCGCCTTTTTGCTTCGGCCCTGGCTCGTAGCCGTGTGTGGCAAGAAGCGCACGCAAAACGCGCGAATTGTACTCGCGGCGATACAGGACAGCCACGACAATCACACTCGAAAGCATCAGCAGCCAAGGACTCACAAACCAACACAAATAGGCGAGTGCAAAATAATAGGCTCTCAACCCATAGTTATATTCGTGACCCGCCTGATCCAACACTTTCGCTGCATTCAGCGAGAACGCCTCACGTTGTTCTTTTTCAACGGTTGGTCGGGAGATAGACGGTGCCATCCCTAAAAGAATGGAAACAAAACCAAATTGTCGAACGGCCCAGGTAAATTTGAAGAAAGCAAACACCATGATGCCCGCGATTCCCGCTAATTTGAGAAGCACCAAGCCATGCGATTGCTCCGCCGTAAACGGAATTTGTTCCAAGACGCGAACGAATGCGTCGTTCGATGCAATCACAGTCAAAACACCCGCGAGCACGAAAATTGTCGAGGAGGCAAAGAAAGTTACGGTTCGTTCCACATTCCCAACGAGCGCAGCGTCTGCAATGTGATGCTCTTTATGTACGACCGCATTCATCCACTCAACCCGAAGCGTGCAAAGAATACTGGAGAGGCTGTGTTGCGTTTTGGCTTTTCGCCGCGCAAACAAGGAGTATCCGATCCAAAAAAATAGGAACCAGATAAAAGCGACGATATCCAACAGGGGAATGTTTAGCATGGTTGAACACCTTCAAGTGCGCCAAGAAGAATAGTTAAGTAGGCGTTTAGTGTAGCTTTTTTCCACCAAGAAAAAAGGGGCAACGCCCCTTTCTTCACGAAAGATTCACGTCGAATCTACCCATTGTTCCCTTGCGCTTTGAGTTCCGCGAACTCTTCCTTCGACAAGACCTCTTTGCGACCCAATCCAAATAACTGTTTGAAGTCATTTTGAACGAGGTACAAACACGGAATGAGAAGCAAGGTAATCACGGTCGCAAACAAGATCCCAAAGGCCAATGAAACCGCCATAGGAATCACCATCTGAGCTTGCAAGCTACGTTCGAGAACGATCGGCGTGAGGCCTAAGAAAGTCGTTAAAGAGGTCAACACAATTGCCCTAAAACGAGCAGCTCCCGCATTGACCACGGCCTCTCGTAGGTCTTTAAATTCCGATTTAGTTTTATTGACGTAATCCACCAAAATTAGACTGTCATTCACCACCACACCAGCGAGCGCAATGATACCGAAGAGACTCAAGAGACTGAGTGGCATGCCCAGCACGAAGTGTCCGAAAATCGCACCGATCACCCCAAACGGAATCACCGACATAATCAGCAACGGTTGCAAATACGATTTCAACGGAATCGCCATCAGTACATAAATACCAACCAGTGCAGCGAGAGCTCCCCATGCTAACGCGACCAATGCTTGCGCTTGCTCAAGACTAGCCCCCTCAAGACCAAACCGGACGTTTGGATAATTCTCAAGAATCTCAGGTAAGTAGTTATCGCGAATATCGCGGACAATCACACCCGGTTCGACTCGGTCTTTGTCAACACGGGCTCGCACGGTGACCGCCCGGACGCCATTAATTCGGTTGATGGTCCCAAAACCTTCGCCCATTTGGGCCACAGCCACTTCCCGGAACGGCACCTCACGACCATCCGCTGTTCGGATCATCATGCTTTCCAAGTTACCGATAGAGCGCCGCTCTTCGAGCGGGTAGCGGATCATGACCCGAACTTCTTCATCATTGCGCGGTAATCGCTGCGCCTCGGCCCCAAAGAAGGCTTGGCGCACTTGAAGCGCAACATCTTGCAGGGAGAGACCGAGGGCATCGGCTTGCGGTAATAGGTTCAGTTGGACCTCTTCCCGCGCAATCCCGAAGGTGTCGGTAATATCAAATACCCCACCATATTGCGCTAGTTCAGTTCGTAGCGCTCGTGCTGCACCTGCTAGCTCCTCAAGGTTCGTTCCACTCAGCAAAAATTCGACGTCATATCCACCGCCTGGGCCGAAGTTTGCCGAGAAATTGAGATCCCGTGCACCGGGTATCTCCGGGGTGCGTTCCCGCCACTCATTAATGACCGCAAAGCCATCAATCTCGCGGCGTTCACTCTTTTCTAATTCGATAAAAATGGTTCCAGTCTCGGGTGAGTTCAGGAATACGTTGACGTGGCGAACAAGACTTGAACCATACTGCGCTTCATATTCCTCATTCATCGCCAACATGACTTCGCGAATGGAGCGGAGATTTTGGATGGTCCGTTCTTCGTTGGTTCCCGGCTGCATCTCAAGATTCGCCTGGATAAAGTCACTTGGGAGATTCGGGAAGAACACAAATCGAACCAAACCACCGCCCAACAAACCAAACATAATAATCATTAACGCGATAAACGCGGAAATCGTCGTGTAGCGATGACGTAAGCAGAGCTCCGCAAAGGGTTTGTAGCGGTTTTCGACAAAACCTTTTAAGCCTTCTGCAAACGTATTCCGGAACCGTTGGAATCGATTTTGTTTAGCGTCCGGAGTTTTGGAATACTTCATCCCATTGATGTGGGCCGGCAGAATCCACTTTGATTCAATGAGTGAGAAAATAAGACAGAAAATGACCACATAGGCGATGGATTCCCAGATAGGAGCCTGGGTTCCCCCGACAAACAGCATCGGCATGAACGCAACTATGGTTGTCAAAACGCCAAAGGTCGCAGGCACTGCTACGCGTTTGGCCCCTCGGATCACGTTCTCTTCAGATTTTCCATACTTCTCTATTTCGGAGTAGGCACTCTCCCCAATGATAATCGCATCATCGACCACGATCCCCAGCACCAATATAAAACCAAAGAGTGAAATCATATTGATGGAAACATCAAACATGTTGAGGTTCATCATGGCCAATGCGCCAAGGAAACACACCGGTAGACCGATCATGACCCAGAAAGCGAGCCGTAATTGCAAGAACAACGTCAGCGCAATAAAAACCAACGCAATCCCGAAATACATGTTTTTCAACATGAGATCGAGTCGTCCCTGCAAGTAAAACGACCGGTCGCCCCAATAAGCAATGTTCACACCTTGCGGCATCGTGTCCTGCCGTGCGTCGACATATTCCTTCACAGCTCGAGCCACTGCGAGCTCGTCCTGATCACCGACCACGTCAACCCGAACGAAAGTCGCCCGACTGCCATCAAATTCAGCAAACGCGCGGCTTTCGACAAAGCCATCGTTGACCACCGCGATATCCCCAAGTCGCAACCGCGTTCCGTCGTCACGACGCAGCAGGATGATATCCTCGAAATCACGGCCGGTATAACCTTGCCCTTTGGCACGCAAAAGAATGTCGCCATTTGGCGTCCGAATGGATCCACCGGGAACATCAATCGAGGTGCCGCGGACCGCTTGCACCACATCATTGAAGGTCAGACCAAACTGACGCAAATCATGCTCAGAAATTTCAATCGCAATCTCATCGTTGCGCGCACCAACCACAGTCGCGCGACTAATGCCCCGTAAACTGCGAATGTCATCGCGTACCGATTTCGCCAAGTTCTTCCGAGAACGCTCATCAATGTCACCAAAAATTGAAACCCAAATTACCGCTTGTTGTGGTCGCATGCGGTAGACCAATGGCGGTTCAATTTGTGCAGGGAAACTCGCGATGCTGTCCACGTTCATACGAACTTCATCCATCACCTCTTGAGTTTCATATCCCGAAGCGACTTCAATTGTGACCGTGCCCATTCCCTCCCGAGAGGTACTGCGAATTGCCCGAATTCCCTCGATCTCGTCGATGGCATCTTCAATGCGGACAATGACGCCCTGCTCCACTTCCTGCGGAGCCGCTCCCGGGTAAATCACTCGAACCATAATGGTATTTGGTTCAATGGTCGGGAACATTTGTTTGCGAATCGTAAAAATAGATACAACGCCCGCAATGATAATGAGGAACATCAATAAATTGGCGGCTACTCGGTTGCGGGTGAACCAAGCAATAATACCGGTCTCACGGGCTTCCATTAGGAATCGCCTCCAGCATCAACCGCAATGGCCTCATTGTTCTCTGTCCGTGAACGCTCACGGTCACGCGGTTCAATATCATCAGGGATACGCACTGACATGCCCGGTAACGGAGTGTCTAGTTGTGTCAGCAGCACACGTTCACCCGTCTCGAGACCAGCTTGGATGTAGGCGTGATCTCGGTCGAGTCGGTAAAGCTCAACGGAGCGCAGCTCGAGCACGCGATCGTCCGTGATAACCCACACTTGGCGATTCGAGTTCACAGCGTAGCGCGGCACTTGGGCTAACTTGGCCACTTCAATGCCTTGCACGAAAGCCCGAACAAAGCGACCAAATGTAAGAGGAACCGGATGCAAGTCAGCACGGCGGTTATATGGATCATCCACGCGCACGACAGCAAATGTCACTCGGGTTCCCATATCGACCATTCCTTCGGTCCGCACGAGAGAACCTTCCCACTCGTGGGTGCGCCCAGCAACTTCAGCCCGCAGACGAACGCGCGGACCAGGGAACTCCTCCGCTGTCGCAACGGGAACATCGAGTAACGAGAGATCGAAATCCGTCAATGGAAGGCGAATTTCCGCCACATCTGTCCCCATCAGTGTGCCAATATTTGCATTCACGGACACGAATTGTCCTAGATTGACATGACGGTTTTGGAGTACGCCAGAGAACGGCGCCCTCACCTCAGTGCGCTCAACATTGCGACGCGCTTGAGCTAGACGCGCTTCTGCGCTCTGTAAATTGGCCAACTCACTCGCTAATTGTGGACGACGCAAACCAAGCTCAGGAACTTCACCAGCTTGAATGGAGCGCCACTCAGCTTCTGCAACCTGACCACGTGCGCGCTCTTCAGCGACCATCGCCTGGGCACGAGCCACATTCGCTTTCGCTTCTTCCAATGCAGTTTGGTAATCGAAATCCTCAATGCGTAACATGACTTCACCCGCATCGAAAAAGCCGCCTGCGACTAATTTTGGCGAGAGCCAAGCAATACGACCGCTGATCTCAGTCGTGATTTGTGTCGTGTACCGAGGGCTAACATTCCCTTGTGCAGGCACTTCAAATTGCACGGTATCAAATTGGACCGGAATATATTCCACCAGAGGTGGAAGACGCTGCATGGGCGTTCGATCAGGCGCAGGCCGCATCATTACAAGCGCCACAACAATTAAAATTGCTCCAAGGATTAACGCAATGGGAAGAAAAATACTTCTGGATCTGCTCGCCATGAAGGTGTCCTGCAAGTAACTAATTATTGTTATGGGAATAACATGCCGTTGAATACCTTATTATCCCGCGTTTAGATCCGTCCGTCATCGTACTAATTGCAGAATATTTGTGCATTCTTGTCACGAAAGTGTAAGCGTATGTGTCCGAGTGTGCGAATAAAGCTTACTTTTGTTACGTTATTCGTTACTCAAAGGCAGCATTCGCAGCCATTTTTGTTGACGAATGACTTCAACCGCACCCCAACGAATCCGCACACGGCGACCGCCTTTACTCCGCTGAACTTGTTGTTGAAGTTCTAAAAGGATGCGGTGGGACGGCAGCTGAACGCCTTGGATTTCAAACCAGCCGCGCAACAGCGCACGTTGCAGCATCGGCTCAACATCCCACCAGTCGGTCCCTAAATAAAAACCTTCCGGTAACACGCGCCGCTCAAGAAAGGGCCGCAATAAACGCTCGAGAAGTGCATCCTGCTCCGCACAGAGCGCGGCAGAGCGCGCAATCGTTGATTGTACCGTCGGCCAACGCTTCTCAAGCACGGGAAGGATTTCATGACGCATAAAATTGCGATCAATTTGCGTATCCGTATTGGTCTCATCTTCAATCCAACGCAAACCGCGCGCATTCGCATAATGATAAATCTCTGCCTTGGTGTGTGCCAGCAGTGGGCGGACCAACCGACGTTCACAGGCGGATGAAGCTTGCGGTAGTCGAGTACGCAGCTCGGAGACGGAAGCCATTGCAGCAAGGCCCTTAGGCCCCGCACCACGACGCATTTGGAGCAAGAACGTCTCAACTTGATCTGTTCGATGTTGCCCCAACAGAATGACTGCATCCGGTTCGGTTAACTCGGCCATGCGTTGATAACGCGCTAGCCGCCCTTGCTCTTCTTTGCTCTGTCGTGCGCCCTGCGGAACTTTCAAAGGCTCGACAATCGCATCGATCGATACGCGTTCGCATTCGTGGCGAAGGAATTCAGCCCACTCAGGCGAGTCTGGATGGAAAAAATGGTCTAAATGGATGGCAAGAAAGCGATACTGCGGATGGTCTTCTCGAAACCGCAGGGTGAGATCGAGGACGGACTGAGAGTCTGCTCCGCCACCGAGTGCAACGACAATTTGCTGACCCGCCTGCAATGCAAGCGAGTCCAGCAAATGAGTGTACGAGGCATAAAAATCCTCGACCACGGAGGATAGATTCAACAGGGATTGCCTTAGCAGTATCCAAACGACATCAGTTTCTTATATCGCTTATCCAATAGCTCTTGTTTGGACAGCGATGACAATGATTCCAAATCATCCACGAGACGACGCTTTAGACGCGCAGCCATTTCTTCGTAGTCACGATGCGCGCCACCAAGCGGCTCTGGGATGATTTCATCAATGAGGCCGAGAGCTTGCGAACTTTGTGCCGTCACGCCCATCGCCTCAGCTGCGAGTTCCGCCTTCGTTGCACTCTTCCATAGAATCGAGGCACAACCTTCCGGTGAAATAACCGAATAGGTGCTGTATTGCAGCATATTCACGCGATCACCGACCCCAATGGCCAAGGCTCCACCCGAGCCACCCTCACCAATCACGGTGCAGATCGTAGGTACTTTGAGGCGCGACATCACTTTCAAGTTGCGTGCGATGGCTTCACTTTGCCCGCGCTCTTCAGCGCCAATCCCTGGATAGGCTCCCGGAGTATCGATAAAAGTGATAATCGGCATATTAAACCGCTCGGCCATTTCCATTAAACGCAGCGCTTTACGATACCCTTCCGGTTTTGGCATACCAAAGTTACGACGCACCTTTTCTTTGGTTTCTCGGCCTTTTTGCTGACCGATAATCATCACAGGCTGCCCATTTAAACGGGCGATTCCACCTACGATTGCTTTGTCATCGGCAAACGCACGGTCACCCGCGAGCTCATCAAATTCAGTGAAGATCAACTTGATATAGTCGAGAGTGTATGGACGCAGAGGATGCCGTGCGAGCTGTGCGACTTGCCATGCACCTAAATCCGAGAAAATCTTCTCAGTTAATTCAGTTTTCTTCTTCTGTAGCTGTTTGATTTCTGACTCGAGATCGATATCAAGGCCACCTTTTGCGCCCACGGCTTTCAGCTCGTCGATCTGCGCTTGCAGTTCCGCAATGGGTTGTTCGAACTCTAAAAAATTCAAATTCATCAGTGCTTCCAGATGTTAGTTAAAGTTCAGTTGGACACCTTCCTCGCCCACCTGAATTCGTAATTGATAAATCAATTCATCACTTGGTTCGACATACCAGTCGACACCGGACTCGAGTGTAACGTTCGCTCCATCGATCGCACATAAAAAGCGTACCGGGCATGTGCCTTTCGGCGCATCCCGTAATGTGTTGACCAGTGCCTGCACCGGCGCGCGGCGTGACGCATCACTAGCTTGGATGGCGGTCCGAAGATTCAACGTCACATCCAATGAACTCACATATTGCGCCCGAGCTTGCTCTAGGGTCATGATTTCATTGATGGTCATTGTATTGCCACCGCTGAAAGAATCAAAGCGGACCTCTCCTTTTACCCACAGAATTTGATCTTTCTCGAGTAAGGGAGCATACCGCTCATACTCTTGATTAAACAAGCGTACATCTATCCGCGCACTTTTGTCGTCTAGGGTAACAAGCGCCCAACGTTGGCCCTTTTTGTTCACCATGCTTCGAACATCCAGCACCAAGCCAGCGACCGAGACATTATCGGCCTTGCGCATATCTTTGATATCAGCAATTCGACCGCTGGTGTATTTCGACAGTTCTTTCCGATAACGGTTCAGAGGGTGTCCCGTCAAATACAACCCAAGGGTCTCACGCTCGCCATCGAGCCAAACCCCCTCTGGCCATTCAGGAACATGTTCAAATTCATGTTCAATCGCATCCGGCTCTGCCGTTAGCACACCAAATAAATCATGCTGGCCCACAGCCTCCGCATGGGCATGCTGTTCCGCTTGCCGCATCGCTTTCTCTAAGCTGGCCATGAGTGTTGCCCGATGCGGGCCGAGCGAATCCATAGCACCCGCTTTAATCAACCTTTCCATCACGCGTCGATTAAGTTTCTTCAAGTCCACACGACAACAAAAATCGAATAAGTCACTGAATGGACCGCCCGCTTCCCGAGCAGCAATAATGGATTCAATCGGGCCCTCACCAACACCTTTGATCGCGCCAATGCCGTAAACCACCCGTTGTTCATCATCCACTGTAAACTTATAACGGCCCACATTGACATCCGGCGGAAGAATCGTCAGCCCCATCCGCTCACACTCATCCACGAGCGTCACAATCTTATCGGTATTATCCATATCGGCCGACATCACTGCCGCCATAAACTCAGCGGGATAATGGACCTTCATCCAAAGTGTCTGATAGCTCACCAATGCATAAGCAGCAGAATGCGATTTATTGAATCCGTAGCCCGCGAATTTCTCCACTAGATCAAAGATCTTCATCGCCAATTCAGGATCAATGTTATTTTGCGCCGCACCTTCACGGAAGACTTCCCGCTGCTTGGCCATTTCCTCAGGTTTTTTCTTACCCATTGCGCGTCGCAGCAAATCCGCACCACCCAAGGTGTAACCGGCGAGCACCTGAGCAATCTGCATCACCTGTTCTTGGTATAGAATGACGCCATAAGTCGGCTCAAGAATTGGTTTTAAGCTCTCATGCTGCCAAGTGACATCTGGGTAGGAGATTTCCTCTCGACCATGCTTGCGATCAATGAAGTTATCGACCATCCCTGATTGCAGCGGTCCGGGACGAAAAAGTGCCACCAGTGCGATAATATCTTCAAAGCTATCCGGCAACAGCCGCTTTATAAGCTCTTTCATCCCACGGGATTCAAGCTGGAAAACCGCAGTGGTTTCACCCGACTTGAGCAATTTAAAACAGGTTTTATCGGTTAGTGGAATCGATTCAATGCGAATCGGTTTTTCGTTACGCACCGAGCGGCGCGCATTGACCATATCAAGCGCCCACTGAATAATGGTCAACGTCCGCAAACCAAGGAAATCGAACTTCACCAAACCCGCGGTTTCTACATCATTTTTGTCAAACTGCGTAACCGGGTAACGCCCCTCGGAATCACAATAAAGTGGCGTGAAGTCGGTGATCTGGGTCGGTGCAATCACGACTCCACCCGCGTGCTTGCCAGCATTTCGTGTGACACCTTCTAAACGACGTGCCATATCAATGACTTCACGAACTTCGTCATCATCGTCATACAGCTCTTGCAGACGAGGTTCTTGCTCGAACGCCAAGTCTAACGTCATCCCAGGCGTGGGTGGAATCAGTTTAGAAATTCGATCCACAAACCCATAGGGATGCCCAAGAACCCGACCGACATCACGAACCACGGCTTTCGCAGCCATGGTTCCGAAGGTGATAATTTGTGAGACCGCCTCGCGGCCATACAGCTCGGCAACGTGGTCAATCACCTCATCGCGTCGGTCCATACAAAAATCGACGTCAAAGTCGGGCATCGAGACCCGCTCTGGATTCAAAAAGCGTTCGAAAAGCAAATCAAACTCAAGCGGGTCAAGATCAGTGATTTTCAACGCATAAGCCACTAACGAACCAGCGCCTGAACCACGCCCCGGTCCGACGGGAATCCCGTTGTCTTTACTCCACTGGATAAACTCCATCACAATTAAGAAGTAACCGGGAAAGCCCATGTTGTTAATGACCTCGAGCTCGATTCTTAATCGCTCGTCATATTCAGGGCGGCGTTGCGCTCGAATTTCAGGATCAGGGAACAAGAACGCAAGGCGCTCCTCAAGACCTTCTTGCGACTTTTGTACCAAAAACTCGTCTTCTGTTAGTCCACCCGTGGGAAAGTTAGGCAAGAAATATTCATGCAAACGAACAGAAACATTGCACCGCCGTGCAATTTCAACCGTGTTTGCCAGTGCCTCGGGAATATCCGCAAACAGCGCCACCATTTCATCGGCTGTTCTCAGATATTGCTGATCACTGTAATGCTTGGGTCGGCGGGGATCCGCCAGTGTGTATCCGTCATGAATCGCCACACGAATTTCATGGGCTTCATGATCTTCAGCCTGCAAGAACACTACATCATTGGTCGCAACGACCGGCAAATTCTGCTCGGTGGCCAACTCAACGGCTGCATGCAAGTAGCGCTCCTCATCCGGCCGCCCCGTTCGAATCAACTCAAGGTAAAACCGGTCAGGGAAGTGCTCTTGATAAAAGCCCACCGATTGCTCGAGCGCTTTCCGATTATTCCGCAGTAGCGCACGACCAACATCGCCTTGCCGCGCCCCTGAGAGCAGCAAAATACCCGCTCCATGTTCTGCAAGCCAGGCTTGATCAATACAGGGTTTATCGCAGCGATGCCCTCGGAGATACGCTTCAGAAATCAATACCGTTAAGTTCTTGTAGCCGGTATCGTTCATGCATAGGGCAGTTAATCGGAATGGTTCGTCTGGAAAGTCTTCGCTGAGAACATTGAGATCACACCCAATCAGTGGCTTAATCCCAAGACCTCGCGCAGTCTGATAATACCGCACCAAACCACAGAAATTCATTTCATCGGTGAGCGCCATCGCTGGCATTTCAAGATCAGCCACGCGATTGCACAACGGCTTCACTTTCTGCAAACCATCCACCATGGAGAAATCACTGTGGATTCGTAGGTGAACAAACGCCGGTGCCGTCATAAATTCCGCTCAACTCTTCTTGTTCTTCGAGCCGTTTATTGTGCCCATTCCTTCCGCCCAAAGCAATGCGTTGATGCCCTCAATCTCGGAGTCAATGTATGGTACCCAACGGTGCGTTGGAAAACGGGAATAGAGTCTGCTGATTGCCTAGCGTGGGTCAATCCCCGCTTAGCCTTCGGGGAGGATAGAACAAACAAAAAAATCCCACTCAAGGGATGCGAAATATCAGAACTGAAGGGAAAGTGGCGGAGCGGACGGGACTCGAACCCGCGACCCCCGGCGTGACAGGCCGGTATTCTAACCAACTGAACTACCGCTCCGCAGCAAAAATGCTGTTGAACACCGCTGCGCGAGGTAGTTCATCGTGCGCAGTGATGTGATTCAGGTCGGGTGCATTTCACGCTTTACTTCACTCGAGAATAAAGCAGAAATGGCGGAGCGGACGGGACTCGAACCCGCGACCCCCGGCGTGACAGGCCGGTATTCTAACCAACTGAACTACCGCTCCTGACCGTGAATCTGGTTGAAGGCGTTACAGCGACGTGGCGGAGCGGACGGGACTCGAACCCGCGACCCCCGGCGTGACAGGCCGGTATTCTAACCAACTGAACTACCGCTCCACGTGTC
Organism: Aliidiomarina sanyensis; assembly: GCF_003987175.1. Classification (GTDB taxonomy): domain Bacteria; phylum Pseudomonadota; class Gammaproteobacteria; order Enterobacterales; family Alteromonadaceae; genus Aliidiomarina; species Aliidiomarina sanyensis. The sequence continues at coordinate 127,109 of NZ_PIPM01000003.1, forward strand.
TCGCTTTGTAACGCGATTGAATGCTTAGGCATCCCCTCAACGCGGCGAGGATAATACGAGGCCGAATGCGCGGAGTCAACCCCTTTTTTTACACTTTTCCGCTCGATTGCTCAGCTTTAAACCAATTGCCGATTTCCCATCCAATCTCTGCCGAACAAATGCACAACTGCGTTGGCTACGATGCGTTGGCTACGATGCGTTGGGCGTGAGGGTTGGAGTCTGTGCCGTCGCCGGGTGTCTGCCGCAGGGATGCGGCAGCCAAGCCTACATGGATGTATACACGGCGTCCCGGTGAGGGCATGACTCCCTCCCGAGCAAAACCCAACGCATTGCGTTGGCTACGATGCGTTGGGTGTGAGGGTTGGAGTCTGTGCCGTCGCCGGGTGTCTGCCGCAGGGATGCGGCAGCCAAGCCTACATGGATGTATCCACGGCGTCCCGGTGAGGGCATGACTCCCTCCCGAGCAAAGCCCAACGCATTGCGTTGGCTACGATGCGTTGGCTACGATGCGTTGGCTACGATGCGTTGGGTGTGAGGGTTGGAGTCTGTGCCGTCGCCGGGTGTCTGCCGCATGGATGCGGCAGCCAAGCCTACATGGATGTATACACGGCGTCCCGGTGAGGGCATGACTCCCTCCCGAGCAAAGCCCAACGCCCCGTTACGGAACATGCGTTGGCTACGAGGAGCCTTGTGGCCATTTGACCTGAACGCCTTGAGCGGCGATCGCTTCGAGGTAGGCTTGATGTGCAGCCGCTTCCTCGCTGCTCGCTTTGATCACCCGAAGTTCAGGACGCTCACTCGAGAGCCGTTTAATACCCTGTTCTTGCGTTTGTCCTTTCTTTTTATTCGGGACGAATAGCTTGCGCTGCCCGCCCGTCATCATCAAATAGACGTCCGCCAAAATCTCGGCATCGAGCAACGCACCATGCAACGTTCGATGCGCATTCTCCACATCAAATCGCTTACATAGTGCATCAAGGCTATTACGTTGCCCTGGGAAACGCTCGCGCGCATAGGTCAAGGTGTCAAAAACCGTCGAGTAATCGGAAATTTGCCCCTTGTGAGAACCAAGCAAGCGTAACTCGTGATTCAAGAAACCCACATCAAAGGGCGCGTTGTGAATAACCAGCTCCGCCCCACGAATGTATTCAATAAAATCATCGGCTACTTGAGCAAATACCGGCTTATCTTGCAAAAACTCGTTAGTGATTCCATGCACGCGAATGGCTTCTTCTTCAACCAAGCGTTCCGGATTGAGGTAAACATGGAAGTGATTACCGGTCAGTTTCCGACCGATCATCTCAACGCATCCAATCTCGATCACCCGATGTCCTTTCTCAGGATCGATCCCAGTCGTCTCTGTATCCAAGATAACCTGTCGCTTGTGCGCATCTGCGTTCGTCTGATCCAATTCTTTACCCTACCCTCGTTTGTGTCCGTCCCCGTGCCCACGTATACTCGCATCACCTCGACGGTTTTCAGCCGTCAATTTGTATCATAAAGCGAACCACACGACAGAACAAATGACGAAAAAAAAAGAAGTGGTGATTTACACGGATGGTTCCTGCTTGGGCAACCCAGGTCCTGGCGGCTATGGAATTGTCATGAAATATGGCAAACATCGAAAAGAACTCGCGGAAGGCTACCAGCGAACCACCAATAACCGGATGGAACTTCTTGCGGCCGCAGTTGCGCTTGAAGCGCTTCTACGTCCCTGTGCAATTCAGCTATATACTGATAGCGAATATGTACGCCAAGGTATTACCCAATGGTTGGCTGGCTGGAAACAAAAGGGTTGGCGTACCAGTCAGAAGAAACCCGTGAAGAATGTGGACCTATGGCAGCGACTTGATGCTGCTCAAGCACGTCATACCATTGAATGGCATTGGGTCAAAGGTCACTCTGGTCATCCGGAGAACGATCGATGTGACGAGCTCGCAAGACAGGCGGCTACGCACGACGCCCATCGCGAAGATACCGGCTACATACCGGACTAAGGCATTTTATCCCTTTGCTGTACAAGATGGGCTGAGCGTGCGCTTGGGATCCGAGCACTTGCAGTCGCAATCTCCGTGCTCTGTCGTCGGGCCCGCTGCAAACGAACCGGTGTAATCGGCCACTCACGTTTGCGTGCAATTAAATAATATCCCCCGCTCAAACGAGGCCATGAGCGGAGCAGCCATCCCCACCCCCGCTCCGGATCGCGGACCGTTGGAATAGGAGCTCCTGCGGCGAAATATCCATCGTGAATGACCTCATAGTGCATTAAATCTAGCCAGTCCGTTACACGGTTTTTGCTAAATAAACGACTATTCATTAGCCCCGATTCACGCCAACTCGGCCACAGCCGAGGCAAAATCGTTGGACTCCACGGATTGGTCAGGGCAAGAATCAGATGCCCGTCCGCTCGCAACATCCGATCCACCTCACGAAGAATTTCATGGGGGTCTTCGGCGTATTCTAAAACATGCGCCATTAAGACAGCGTCAACCGTATTTTCCTGAAACGGCAATGCGCTCAAGCGCGCTTGAATATCTGCTGAGTCAAAGGTACCAACCGTGTATTGTTCCCGAATTCTGCAATCGTTCGGGAGTTTGGCACTTAATGAGCCTAGCTTTATAAGATAGTGACCGAACAAGGTTTCCCAATGAGGTTCGAGCGCTCGCGCTAACGAATCACGCCACCACGCACCGTGGGGCATCGAATGCCACCCTTTCGGCGGTTCCGGAGCATGTTCAATACGAGCGGGTTTAAACCACATAGGATTTCCTTTTATACTGACCAAAACAGCATAACAGGTCGAGGTGAGAAATGCGTATTCATCCAGTCGCTGCTTTTCAAGATAATTATATCTGGATCATCGACACCGCTGCCAAGGGTTCGGACCATGAACCCTGTGTGATCGTCGACCCCGGCGATGCCGAACCCGTTCTTGCCTACCTCGAACAAGAGAGACTGCGCCCAGAGGCGATTCTCCTTACCCACCATCATTGGGATCATACGGGCGGCGTTAATAGTATTTTGGAACACTTCCCGTGCCCCGTATACGGTCCTTACAGCGATAAAATCCCACAAGTAAGCCATCGATTAACTGAAGGTGACCGGATTAGCCTGCTTGCCGGAGCATTAAATCTCGAGGTAATCGCATGTCCGGGACACACCCTCGATCACATCGCATTTTACGGTGATGAGCGCTTGTTTTGCGGGGATACTTTATTTGCTGGGGGATGCGGTCGTATGTTCGAGGGGCACCCTGCGCAATTTTGGGAATCTTTGCAAAAACTAGCAGTACTTCCCGAGAAAACCAAGGTATATTGTGCCCACGAATACACGGCTGCAAACTTACGCTTCGCGGCTCGCGTTGAGCCCAACAATGAAGCAATTCAGGCCCGCTTAGCGCAGGTTGAACAGTTACGAGCCGATGGTCAGGTGACACTTCCGTCGGTTCTTGCCGATGAGCATGCCACCAACCCTTTTTTACGAGCAGAAAAAAGTTCTGTTCGTAACGCTGCAGAAACAAAAGAAAAACACCCTTTGGCCACGCCAACCGAGGTGTTCGCAGCAATTCGGCGCTGGAAAGATAGCGCTTGAGTGATTAAAATGTGCGCAATTTAGGTTTACCTGCCCCTTTGCAGGGATGCCGATAAATAATTAAGAACTAACGTTAGGGGACTTCATGAAGCGAGTGCTTATCGCCGCCTCTGCTTTGTTTGTTTTGAGTGGCTGTCAATTGACCGGCTCGGATACTGACCAAGCAGCAACACCCACAAAAGAATATCCACTTCAGGAAGGATTACACCGCTATGCATTGGTGCATCCGGTACTGGTTGAATCTACTAGCCGTGATGAAGAACTTCCTGCACAGTTACAAGCCGACATCTGGGACCGCATCCGTTTGCAGATGAGTCTTGAGGTGCCTGATCATCCATTGGTTCAAACGCACCGAGATTGGTATTTGCGTCATCCCGGTTACATTGATCGCGTGGCGCAACGTGCAGCGCCGTTCCTACATATGATCGTGGAAGAAATCGAAAAGCGGGATTTGCCTGTTGAATTGGTCTTAGTGCCCGTGATTGAAAGCGCTTTTGATACCTTCGCGTATTCCCATGGTCGAGCGAGCGGGATTTGGCAGTTTATTCCTAGCACAGCCCGTTTTTATGGCCTAGACATTAACTGGTGGTACGACGGTCGCCGTGACGTTATGGCTGCTACCACAACAGCATTAGACTACTTTGACCGCCTTGGACAAACGTTTGATGGCGATTGGCTCCTGGCGTTAGCTGCCTACAACGGTGGGCAAGGTCGCGTGCTCGGTGCCGTCCGTCGGAACGAACAAGCAGGCCGGGGCACAGATTTCTGGTCATTGGATAGTTTGCCGCGCGAAACGCGCAACTATGTCCCTAAAATTTTAGCCCTCGCCAGTCTTTTAAAAGATAGCGAAACCTACGCCGTGACTTGGCCCTACATTCCAAATCAGCCCGTGATGGAAATGGTCGATGTCGGTCAACAGATCGACTTAGCACTCGCAGCCGAGATGGCTGGGCTCAGCCTGGAAGAATTGCATCGCTATAATTCAGGGTACAATCGTTGGGCGACCGCTCCCGATGGTCCGCACACACTCCTCCTCCCGATCGAGCGTGCGCGCCAATTTCAAGATGCGCTCCAGAACACCGACCCGGCGGAGTGGCTTGCGTGGGAGCGCCATCAAGTTCGTTCCGGTGAAAGCCTGATTACCATCGCACGACGCTACAACACAACCCCAACGGCCATTCAGCAGTTTAATAACTTGAGTGGCACCATAATTCGTCAGGGGCAATACCTCTTGATCCCGGTCGCCAGTCAAGACCTCGAGCGGTACACGTTAAGCGCTGAACAGCGATTGGCGAGCACGCAAAATCGCCAGCAAGGCACCCGAGTTGAACATCGCGTAACGCGCGGTGATACCTTGTGGGATCTCTCGCGCACCTACGGAGTGACAGTGGCAAATTTAGCGCGTTGGAATAATATGGCCCCAGGCGACATGCTGCGGCCTGGCCAAACCTTGGTCATTTGGCAGAATCAACAGACCGCGACAACGGCAAGCACGAGTGGCAGCACGCCTGTCATGCGCACTATTCAATATCAAGTCCGCTCGGGTGATTCATTAGCGCGTATCGCCTCGCGCTTTCGTGTCACGGTTGCTGACATCGAGCGCTGGAATTCCATCAGCCGCGATCGGTTTTTGCAACCCGGTCAACGGCTCACCCTGCATGTCGATGTCACACAAGTGAATATTTAATTCCTGAGTTTGAACCGACAAAAAAGAGCGCTTTTTAAGCGCTCTTTTTGTTTGCCGAGGTGCTGGCATTCTTACTGGTAGGAAGCAAGGAGCGCCTGAAGTTCGTCTTCAGACAGAATGGGGACCCCCAGACTTTCCGCTTTCGCGAGCTTTGATCCTGCGGCTTCACCTGCAACAACTGCTGTCGTTTTCTTCGACACGCTACCGGCCACTTTCGCACCCAATGCTTGCAACGCAGCTTTCGCTTCGTCCCGCGTCATTGTGGATAAAGTACCGGTCAATACGTAGGTGGTACCCGCAAGGGGCTGCTCCTCCGCCGATTTAACTTCAATATCAGGCCAGTGAACCGGCTTTTCGCCCTGAGTAAGCGCGGCAATCACATCACGATTATGCGGTTCACGGAAGAAGTTAAAAATATGCTCAGCGACCACCACGCCAACATCAGGAACCCCTTGCAAGGATTCCTCAGTGGCATCCATCAGTGCTTGTAGACTACCGAAGTGCTGCGCGAGATTCTGAGCTGTCGCTTCACCTACCTCACGAATACCCAAACTATAAAGAAACTTCGGTAACGTCGTTGCACGTGATTTCTCAAGGGCCTGGACAAGATTCTCTGCAGATTTCTCCCCCATGCGCGGGAGGGAGGCTAATTCACGCACGGTGAGTTGAAAGAGGTCCGCTGGGTGCTTAACCCATTCACGCTCGACCAGCATATCAACGAGCTTGTCCCCCAAGCCCTCCACATCGAGAGCTTTACGTGATGCAAAGTGTTTGATCGCCTCTTTGCGTTGCGCGGCGCAGAACAGACCACCAGTACACCGCGCGACCGCCTCGCCCTCGACCCGTTCGATCGCAGAATCACAGACCGGACAGGTTTCTGGAAATTGGACAGGTTGGGTTTGTTCTGGTCGATCATCGAGCACGACCCCAACAATCTGCGGAATCACATCGCCCGCACGACGAACGATCACGCGATCGCCAATTCGCACCCCAAGACGCTCGATTTCGTCCGCGTTATGCAAGGTCGCATTTGACACCACCACACCGGCAACCTCCACCGGCTCAAGCCGTGCAACCGGTGTCACTGCGCCGGTCCGACCGACTTGAAAGTCTACACCACGGAGCCAGGTGAGCTGTTCTTGGGCAGGAAACTTGAAAGCAATTGCCCAGCGCGGCGCACGCGAAACAAAACCAAGATCCTCCTGCAACCCTATGGAGTCGAGCTTAAAGACCACTCCGTCGATCTCATAAGGCAACTGATCCCGTTTCTCGCCGATACGCGCGTAGTAATCAAAACACGCTTCACTTGAGTTGAGCCGCTGAACTTCAGGGCAGACGGGCAGGCCCCATTCTCTTAATTGTTGAAGCCGTTGATAATGACTGTCATCGTCCAAACGACGCTCCGGCACCACGGTTCCCATGGCATATGCGTAAAAACTTAATGGCCTTTTCGCGGTGACTCGCGAGTCTAATTGCCGCAAACTCCCCGCTGCCGCATTTCGTGGGTTGGCAAACACTTTTTCACCATGAGCCCGTGCGTGTTCATTCATCGCTTCAAAGCCCGCACGAGTCATAAATACCTCACCACGCACTTCCACACGCTCAGGAAAGTGACCACGAAGCCGCAAGGGAATAGCGCGGATCGTTCGCACGTTCGCGCTGATGTCCTCGCCTTGATAACCATCTCCTCGCGTGGCTGCGCGCACCAATTTGCCCTGCTCATACAATAAGCTGACCGCGAGACCATCTAGCTTTGGTTCGGCGCACCAGGCCAGTGCCTCTGGAGACTCCCCCGACCGTTCACTCACGCGGCGGATAAAAGCGCGCATCTCATCGGCATCAAAGGCGTTATCGAGGGATAGCATGGGGACTTCGTGGAGCACTTCAGCGAAAGCCCCTGCTGGGGGTGCACCAACCCGTTGGGTCGGTGATGTATCCGATTGCAACTCCGGATGTTCCGCTTCGATGCGCTGCACTTCCCGAAACAGCCGGTCATATTCCGCATCGGGAACGCTCGGCTGAGCGAGAACATAATACTCGTAGTTATACTGATCGAGTCGCTCACGCAGCGACTCAAGACGCTGTGCCACGTCCGCGTGATCTGTCTCTGTCATGACTTCATTCGCTTATTCTATTGGGACGAGCGCAATCCGGCGAGTCGCGCTTTGCGTTCAAACTCACGAATTCGTTGATACGTGTGCTGGACCGACTGTTTGGTCATTGGGTTGCGGTTGTGATCCAAGACTGCAGCCCGCGGCATGGCATCCGCAATCTTATTTGCGGCGTTATACATCATGGTAAATGCTTTGTGCCCGTCATATTTAATGGGTAATGCCATAAATAACACCACGCCTCGGGTACGGAAGCTGTCGATGTCATCGAGATCGAAAGTACCTGGGTTGTACATGTTGGCCATACGAAATAACAGAGGGCCACGACCAGAAGGCTGCTCGTACCGATGGAAAATATCCATATCCCCAAACTTGAGGCCTAGTTCAGTCACAGTTTGGAGCAATAAAGGCCCCTGAATGTCACCTGAAACGTAAAGTGTAATGACTTCTTCTTTTGGTGGTTCCTCTGATACGTCTTCGAGGTGATCTTCCGGAAGACCAATCGCAAGCTGTTCAACCTCGCGGGGATCCTGATTTGCAGTCATGGCAGCAGATTCCGCTTCACCGCTTTCCCGTTCCGCGCGCATGGGTTGGGCTGGTACATCACTTGGTTTGCTATTTTCTACAGAACCACGGTCCGCCCGTAACGATGGCAACTCCGGTTCATCATCCAATGCTTTCGCGCGCACCGGCGCGTCCGCACCATCCACCTCATGCAGGTTTTGATTCGAAATCGTTTGAACTTGCGACTCACCTTCTGGCTGCTCGGGCGCAGCTGCGCTCTTTTTCTTTAACCGAACTTTGCTCAACCCCAGTTCGTCGAAACTATCTGGCGCCTCTCGCTCATCCGCGTGCGGATCATCGGCTCCCGAGAGCAGGTCCGCTTGTGCTCCTTTTTGGCGTTTATTCGCGCCCTGATGTTTATCAACTTTACCTTGAGCACGTTGCTGATTACTCCGCAACGTCCAGAGGCCATGGGCCACCAAACCAATGATGACCGCAATCCCTAGCAAAATCAGTATGACTCGAAAACTATCCATTGCTGCTACCTGTTATCCGTCAGCGATTGCATTGATTGTAATGGGTTTATGCAACAAACACACCCGTATCTCAAGGAATTTATAGTAAGGTTACGCTTCGGCCATCGCCAACGCTTCCTCAACATCGACTGCCACTAAGCGCGATACTCCCGGCTCCTGCATGGTCACACCCGAGAGGTGTGTTGCCATTTCCATCGCAATTTTATTGTGGCTGATATAAATAAACTGAACACTTTCTGACATTTCAGAGACCAACCGACAGAAACGACCCACGTTCACATCATCAAGTGGTGCATCCACCTCATCGAGCAGACAGAATGGTGCTGGATTTAGACGGAAGATGGCAAACACCAGCGCCAAGGCCGTCAGCGCTTTTTCTCCACCCGACAGCAAATGAATCGTGCTGTTCTTTTTACCCGGCGGACGAGCCATGATCGTGACCCCGGTTTCCAACAAGTCGTCATCAGTCAATTCCAGATACGCATGCCCGCCTCCGAAGACTTTCGGGAATAGCTTTTGTAAGTCTGAATTAACTTGATCAAAAGTAACTTTGAAACGCTGCCGGGTTTCACGATCGATTTTCTTAATAGCATCTTCAAGCGTTTGCAGGGATGCACTTAAGTCTTCATGTTGTGCATCGAGGTACGCCTTGCGCTCAGCTTGCACTTCCACTTCTTCGAGGGCTGCGAGGTTGATTGCACCCAGTTGAGCAATTTTCCGACTGGTATCTTCAAGGCGCGCTTGCCATGTCTTTTCTTCCGCTTCCTCGGGCATCGTCTCAAGGACCGACTTCAGACTCACATTCATGTCTTTCAGTCCATCGAGCAACGCATGACCTCGTTCACGGGCCGCAGCCAATTCCATTTTTCCGCTCTGCACACGTTCTTGTTGTCGGGCGATCTTCTCTAAAACAGCGCTCTGTCCTTGATTCAAGATACCCAGTTCACCGGAAACTTCCGCTAATTGCTCACGAATCTCGCGCAATGAGCCTTCCACAGACTCTCGTTGCACCAGTTGCTCCGCCAAGTCTTCTTCAAGTAAGGCTATCTCTGCAACGGCTTCATCAATATCCGCAAGTTCTGCAAGGCGCTGCTCCAAATCCCTTGTCTGCTGCTGTACCCGGCGCAATGTTTGCTCGGTATGTTCTTGCTTACTTTGAAGCTGCGACCGTTGCATTTGTCGCTCATGTTGTTGCTGTTGAATCGATTGGTATGTATGTGCCGCTTGCTGTCGAGCGGCTTGTAAGGTTTCGCCTTCACGTAGCGCTTGTTCAAGTGCCGGGTTATCGTTTTGTTGTTCTTCCTTATGACGCTCTAACCTTTCAGAACCTTGAATCTGTTTTTCGACTAAAACATCCCGCTGCGATTCAAGCTCTTCTTGCTCTTGCTGCAATCGAGCCACGCGAAGTTCCTGCTGAGCGTGCTCCCGTTCTGCAGTTTGCAAACGCTCTTGCAACTGCACCAAACGCGTTCGAGCTGCTTGTTGGGTCTCTTGGCAATGCTCAAGCGCATGGCGATACTCACTAAGCGCCTGCTGCGCCTGCTCGACTTTGGCTGTTATCTGTTCGAGGGATACTCTCAGTTCCGACTGTCTGTCGATCAACGCATCCCGTTGCGCTTGCCAGTCTAGTTGCGATCCCTCATGGCCTCCAATCAACACCCAATCCCGGCCACGAATCTGCCCCTCGGGCAACGCCACTGCCAGAATATCTGTTTGGGTATCAAGGAGTGCGAGTGCATCCTCGGCGGTATCCGCGTATCCAAATCGGGTTAACAGACTCAATGATTTCACATCAGCCCGCGCAAAATGAGCGAGAGTGGATGTTTGATCGGTTCGGTCGGTAACCGGATGAACACTTAACACATTCACGTTTATCGCGTCACGCGGAAGCGTTTCCTGATAAACAGGCGCAGTAAGCCAAGGGTCTAACAGCTGCTCGACGGCCGGTCGAAAACGCTCCGGTACGTCAAGAAATTCCCGTAGTCGACCCAGCGCGGTTTTATTCCCTTGCCAAGGGTCCAACTCACGCTCCTGAGATGTAACGCGGCTGGCCAGCAAGTCATTCAAGGAATCGATCCGACCTTGCATCTGCGTTGACTCATTCTGCACCCGTTGTTGCTCCATTTGATGCACTTGGAGCTGAGCTTCTACATCAGCAATTTGGGCTTTCTTGCTATGGACCATCTCCACGCAGTCATCGAGCACTTGCATCTGTTCTGTTACTTGATTCGCCAACTCAGTGCGATGCAGGTCATCCGCTGGGGGTAATTCAGCACGTTCTTCTGCAATCCCCGCCAAACGACGTCGCACGCGCGCTTCAAGATCGGCAGCAGACTGCAGCTCAGCCTCCAACAGTGAGATTGCACGCAAGCGCTCCGCATGCTGTTCCCGCAGCTCTTGGACCGTTTCTTGCCAGGCTTCATAGGCAAGCTCTGCTTCTTCTCGCGTTATCTGAGCAATTTGAAGTTGTTCGCTCACTTCTTGCAGCTGGAACGCTTGCTCTGCCATTTCCTCAGAGAGTAACAGCAACATGGCCTCGTCTTGTGCTGCTTGTTCTTGTAGCTGTTGGCGCTGCGCACGGTATTCGTGTCCTTGTCGCTCGCGTTGCTGATTCATCTGACGCGTATGCTGGATCTGTTGTTCGAGTTTGGTGATTTCCGTATTCACGAGGTAGAAGGTCTGCTGTATCTCATCAACCTGAGATTTTAAGTCAGCTTCCCGCTCACGCAGCTCCGTCTGTCCCCGTTCACTGCCGCGCTGTTCTGCAACCCATTTCTGAAGTTCCGCTTCTTCCTTCTGAACTTGATGTTCAAGGCGATCACATTGATTTTGATACTGAGTCCAGCGCAGGGCTTGCAGTTGCGCTTTGAGCTCACGTTCTTCTGCTTTTAAGGTCTGATAGCGGCGAGCCGCCGCTGCTTGGCGTTGTAATTTAGCTAATTGTTGTCCGAGTTCCTCGCGCACGTCAGCGAGACGTTCGAGATTATCCCGAGTGCGGTTCATTCGGCTCTCGGTTTCTTTACGTCGCTCTTTATATTTAGAAATCCCTGCTGCTTCTTCAATAAATACACGCAATTCTTGCGGACGAGACTCAATCAGACGAGAAATCATGCCCTGTTCAATAATCGCATAACTGCGCGGACCGAGCCCGGTCCCGAGAAAGAGATCCGTGATATCACGTCGGCGGCATTTGGTGCCATTTAACAGGTAGGTTGACTGGGCATCGCGTGTGACCACGCGCTTTACCGAGATTTCATTAAAACTTGCAAACTCTCCCTGCACACGTCCGGAGGTATTATCAAAAACCAATTCGACACTAGCTTGAGAAACGGGCTTTCGCGCTTGAGAGCCGTTAAAAATAACGTCTGTCATGGCATCGCCACGCAAGTTTTTTGCAGAGCTTTCTCCCAGAACCCAGCGCACCGCATCAATGACATTTGATTTGCCACAGCCGTTTGGCCCGACAATACAGGTCATCTGCTCGGGAAAAGCAACTTTGGTCGGGTCAACGAATGATTTAAAGCCCGCTAGCTTAATATGTTTTAATCGCATGACATCCGTATTCCTCGGTGTTCGCAATTCTCAGTGTAAAGCGAAAAGGGAAGCCGATACAACATATCTAGGCCCGTTAGAACGCACAAAAGACGTAAATCTCTACATTTTCCTTACACGATAATTCTTGCTCTGATCATCGAGGATTCGTAAGATCGTGGTCTGATCTGCTTGTTTTGAGCGTATGAAAAAGGCCATTCGTAATCAGGCGATATAGGCTGCGACGTCTCGACCTGCGGTTCAAGAGGTAAGAATCCACGTCAATTACTGACGTTTAAGTTGATTGCGGTCTACCGAAAAAGGAGTCCAAGCACGTGAAAAAGCACGCGCTTATGCATGGAAAATTACTCACATCGATGGCATTTACATCCGTGCTTTGGGCGCAGGCCGCGCAAGGCAGTGAAGTTGATCCCGATGATTTTCGTTTTCAAGTGCATACCTCCCTTTGGACCACTCACTTTAACCCAAAGCCTGAACATAACAACACCCAGAATCTGATTGGGTTTGAATGGTACGGCGACTCCTTCTCCCCACAGTATCTGGAGCCGTTCCACGACTACATGGGGAACGCGCGCCCGTTTATTGGGGGAGCATGGTTCCGGAATTCATTTGATCAAAAATCTATCTACCTGTACGGCGGGATTCGTCAAGAGCTTCTCGCGTATGCGGTCGGCCAGCGTGAAGTACAAACATACGCCAAAGTAACCGCTGGTGTTATTCACGGATATCGCGGTGAATTTCGCGACAAAATCCCGTTTAACCAATTCGGGATTGCACCAGCCGTGATTCCTATGATTGGGGCGCAGTATCGCAATGCAGCCGCTGAGCTCACATTCTTTGGCTTCAGCGGCGTGATGCTTACCGTGGGATATACATTCTAAGATTTTTCGTCGAGTGCCGGACTCTCATCCTCGTCATCATCGTTCAATAAGGCCGAGTCAATCCGTTTCGCGGGGTTCACCCCAAGCTGCCTAAATTTCTCCACCCGACCAACAATGTTTCCTCGTCCCGTCGATAACTTATTCAATGCATTTTCGTAGTGCTTGCGAGTGGTATCCAAAGACCCACCGATCTTGTTGAGATCTTCCAAGAAGCCAACAAATTTGTCGTAGAGCTTGCCGGCATCTGCTGCAATTTTCTGCGCGTTTTGACTCTGATGCTCGTATTGCCAGATGTTGTGTACGGTTCTCAGTGCGACCAACAAATTGGTCGGACTCACTAACATAATCTGGTTATCAAGCGCCAACCGAATGAGTTCTGGATCACGATCAACCGCAAGTAAAAAAGCGGGTTCAACCGGCACGAACAACAAAACGTAGTCTAGGGTACGCACCCCTTCTAGCTGTTGGTAATTCTTTTTCCCCAACTCACGAATGTGATTACGCAATGACGCGACGTGGTCATCTAAGTGTTTTTCCCGCACACCGTCATCGTCTGCATTAAAATAGCGCTCATAAGCCGCCAAACTGACTTTGGAGTCAATAATTACATCCCGCTGATTTGGCAAATGGACAATCACGTCGGGCTTGTAGCGTTTACCTTCGTCACTCTGATGCTGCCCTTGCGTGCTGTATTCCTGCCCTTCACGTAATCCCGATTGCTCCAAAATACGTTCGAGGACCAGCTCGCCCCATGCGCCCTGCTGACGACTATCGCCTTTCAAAGCGCGGGTTAACGCCTCTGCCTCTGAGGCCATTTGCTGATTGAGTTCCTTGAGCGTCAATATCTCGCGCTGCAAACTCGAGCGTTGTTTTGTTTCTTCGGTGAATTGCTCATTCACCTGCTTTCGGAAGGTATCGAGATGCTCTTTGAGCGGCTTGAGGGTCGCGGTCAGAGTTTGTTGTTGACGCGTTTCAAAGGCTGAGGATTTTTGCTCAAAAATCCGATTCGCTAGATTTTCAAACTCTTTTTGCAAGCGCACTTCGCTCTGTTGCAGAAGCGCCAGCTTTTCCTCCAAATGTTTTTGCTCTCGTTCGGCACCCAAGCGAGTCTTTTCTAGCTCGGTAAAAAACTGATGACTCTCCCGTTGCACCTGTTCAAGGCGTTCACGCAACGCGTGGTGCTCATCCCGCAAACGGTGCTCAACATCTTTCTGACGTTCAAGCTCGTCCCGCGCCCGTTGTACCTCATCCCGCTCACGCTGCACCAACATTCGCATACTCAGGCCCACGAGACCACCGCCCACAACGAGCCCCGCAGCACCCGTGATGACCATCCAAATAACGCTATCTGCACTCATCATCAATGATTCCGTGTGTTCAAACAGGTAAAAGTAAAAACGAGGTGCGAACACCTCGTTTTGATCTCAGCGGTTAACTTTCAAGTTCCGCAATCTTCACTGCCCAAATGGCAGGGCCTGCCTCATGCGCATTCGAGCCCGTGCTATCGACTGCAACCGTGACTGGCATATCCTCGACTTCGAATTCGTAAATAGCTTCCATTCCGAGGTCTTCAAACGCCACCACTTTGGCTTTCTTAATTGCTTTTGCCACGAGATACGCGGCACCACCCACAGCCATCAAGTAGACGGCTTTATGTTTCGCGATACTTTCAACGGTTGCCTTACCGCGCTCAGCTTTTCCAATCATGCCAATAATGCCGGTTTTTTCAAGCATCAGGTCCGTAAACTTATCCATCCGAGTTGCTGTCGTCGGGCCCGCTGGTCCCACAACCTCATCGCCAACCGGATCCACAGGGCCGACGTAGTAGATAAACTTATTGGTAAAATCAACCGGCAGCGGCTCGCCTTTGTCGAGCATGTCCTTGATGCGCTTATGAGCTGCATCTCGCCCCGTGAGCAACTTGCCACTTAGTAATACCGTCTCACCCATTTTCCAGTCCTGCACGTCGGCAGCGGTCAGCGTATCAAGGTTAACGCGGCGTGCATTATCGCCCACTTCAAACGTAATATCGGGCCAGTCTTCCAGTTTCGGTGGCTGCAAATCGGCCGGGCCGGAACCGTCAAGATGGAAATGCACATGACGTGTTGCCGCACAGTTTGGAATCATGGTTACCGGTTTTGAGGCAGCATGGGTTGGCATGGATTTCACCTTCACATCCACCACAGTGGTGAGCCCGCCGAGTCCTTGCGCCCCAATTCCCAGCTTGTTGGCACGCTCGTAGATCTCGAGGCGTAGTGCTTCATCGGCATTTTGTGGGCCCCGCGCGATGAGCTCCTGAATGTCGACCGGATCCATCAACGATTCCTTTGCCAAGACCGCTGATTTTTCCGCTGTACCACCAATTCCGATCCCTAGCATGCCGGGTGGACACCAACCTGCACCCATTTTAGGGAGCGTCTCAACCACCCAATCCGCAATGGAATCGCTTGGATTCAGCATGACCATCTTGGTTTTATTCTCAGAGCCACCGCCTTTGGCAGCAATCATCACTTCCACTTCACCACCCGGCACCATGTCAATATGAACGACAGCCGGCGTGTTGTCCTTGGTATTCTTGCGCGCACCGTTGGGGTCTGCAACAATCGATGCCCGCAGCGGGTTGTCCGGATTCAAGTAGGCTCGGCGCGTTCCTTCATCCACCATTTCTTGCACAGTCAGGTCGGTTTTATCCCAGCGCACATCCATCCCAACTTTAACGAAACACGTCACGATTCCAGTATCTTGACATAACGGTCGGTGCCCTTGAGCGGACATCCGTGAATTCACCAGCATTTGAGCAATGGCGTTTTTTGCGGCTTCGGATTGTTCTTTTTCGTAGGCTTCAGCGAGCGCATTCACGAAATCGAGCGGGTGATAATATGAAATAAACTGGAGCGCATCTTCGATGCTGTCGATGAAATCTTGCTGTCGAATTGTTGCCATCGGAAAACCTCTTGCGGCCAATCAAGCGTATACTGAAAAAACGCTCGCTATGATACTCTCTTATCCTAAGAGTCGCCAGTTTAGCCAGACAGGAACCATGTCAGAATCTGTAGCTTTTCATTCATTACCCTACGCCGATTGGCACGATGCACTTGCAGTGTTTGCGCCCTTTGCCAATGAGCCGTGGGCTCTGTTGTTAGATTCCGCGGGTGCGGAGCACCCAAATAGCCGGTTTGCCATCCTGCTCCGGCAACCGGACAAGACCTACACCTATACCCACGATGCACTGAATGAAGCAACCGGCGACGATCCATTTACCTTCCTCAGTCAGTGGCTCCCTGCTCGCTCCGAGCAGTCCATCGCGAATGAAGATATCCCGTTTCAAGGCGGGCTCGCCGGGTTATTCGGTTACGATGCTGGACGTGCCATTGAACGCCTTCCCGCGCATCAAAAGCGAGACCTGCCCATTCCTGATATCGCGGTTGGCTTTTACCGTTATGCACTGGTGATTGATCATAAACTAAAACGCGTCACCGCCGTCACACCGGCAGAATGCAAGGTTTCACCGAGCGAATTCTGGACTGCGTCCACGCCGCATTTCTCCCGTTTTCATTTACGCTCGTCCTGGCAAAGTAATCTGAGTGAAACGCAGTACCACGCGAGAATCAACCAGATCCATGACTATCTGCGAGCTGGCGATTGCTATCAAATCAATCTCGCTCAGCGCTTCGCCGCAGATTTCGCGGGCCATCCATGGCTCGCCTATGTCGCACTACGTGATGCGAACCAAGCGCCATTTTCTGCCTACTTTAATCTGCCCGAAGGTCAGATCTTGAGTGTCAGTCCTGAACGTTTTCTCGAAGTCAGTCCCAGCGGTCTCGTGGAAACACGACCGATCAAAGGCACCCGTCCACGCTACGCAGATCCGCGCGCAGATCAAGCCAGCAAAGAGGCCTTGCAAGCGTCCGCCAAAGATCAGGCAGAAAACCTGATGATTGTAGATTTACTGAGAAATGATTTAAGCCGAGTTTGTCAACCAGGAAGTGTGCACGTTCCAGAGCTCTTTAAGATTGAGTCCTTTCACGCAGTCCATCACTCAGTAAGTACGGTGCGCGGACAACTCGCCCCGACTGAAAACGCTCTCACACTGATCAAAGCTGCGTTTCCTGGCGGCTCGATTACGGGCGCGCCAAAAATTCGTGCAATGGAAATTATTGACGAGCTTGAACCCCATCGTCGGTCGGTCTATTGCGGCAGTATTGGCTATTTTAGTCAACACGGCCACGCGGATACCAGTATTACCATTCGGACACTGTGTGCTGCAGACCAAACGCTCTATTGTTGGGCCGGTGGAGGCATTGTGATCGATTCTGATGCCGCGAATGAATATCAGGAGACCTTTGATAAGGTGGCCCGTATTCTTCCCGTTCTTGCAGAACTATCTGGGCCTTTGTCGCTATCGACGAAGTGAGGCTATCTATGCATCGTGAGCAGTTTCTACAAAAATTTTATTTGCGGCCTCAGCCAAACGTCCCATGGCAATCGCCCGAAATGCAGCACGGATTCCGTCCGTCTGCTGTGCTTGTTGCACTGCAAGAACGCGATCATGGTCTGGATCTGATTCTAACCCGGCGTTCAGCCAATCTTCGTTTTCATGCTCATCAAATCTGTTTCGCCGGCGGCCGCCGCGATGATGAGGATCCTCATTTAATGGCCACCGCATTGCGGGAAGCAGAAGAAGAAATTGGTCTTCGACCAGACCAAGTCGAAGTCATCGCAACTTTACCGCCACAACCGGTGTTAACTCGGTATATGATTCACCCCTATTTGGGTTTTATTGCGCCTGATGTTCAACTCGCGCCCGAGCCGGGTGAGGTGCAAGAAATTGTGCGCGTGCCACTTGCCCGCGTACTTCAGCATGAGCAACATTTTATTCAGCCTATTGATCGGGCCATCTATCACGAACTCGTGTTTATTCCCTTGGATGGGCAAGTGATTTGGGGCGCAACTGCTGCTATTATTCGCCGTCTCGCGGATCACCTCTACCCTGAGCGACAAGCGCTGTACCGACCAGTCCGCTAGGACTTGCGAACACGCGCGAGAATCCCCACACTACTGACATCAAATTGATTGGAGTACCACACGATATGATCAGTGTATTCGACATGTACAAAGTCGGCATCGGCCCCTCGAGCTCGCATACTGTCGGCCCGATGCGTGCCGCCCGTGAGTTTCTCCTTCAAGCCGAGCGTGAAGTCGGACTCGCAGATGTCACGCATGTGGAAGTCGAGCTGTTTGGCTCCCTTGGGCAAACCGGCAAGGGCCATGGCACGGGGAAAGCAGTGATCCTCGGTTTGGCTGGAGAATCGCCTGAAACGGTGGATACAACCCGCGTCGATGCATTCCTTGCCGAAGTGGAAAAAAATGAACAACTTGCGCTGCTTGGTAAATTCCCAGTGCGCTTTCCGAAGCAAGGTGCCATTGTTTTCCATCGACGAAAAACCAAACCGAAACATGCCAATGCAATGGAGTTGCGCATTTATCAAGACGATAAAGTGCTTTTCAAAGACCTTTACTACTCCATTGGGGGTGGCTTTATTGTGCGGGATAAAGACTTCGACGACACACTCGAAGAAGCCATTGAGCAGGACAGCAAACCAATACCCTATCCGTTTGATAGTGCTGCCGAGCTTATTGCTCAGTGTAAAGAGCATGGGCTTCGCATTAGCTCTCTGATGTTAAAGAACGAGTTGGTTTTCCGCAGTGAAGCTGACATTCGTCAAGGACTGATGCACATCTGGAAGACAATGGATGAATGCATAGACCGTGGAATTCGCACAGAAGGCATTTTGCCCGGCGGGCTCCGTGTGAAACGTCGCGCCCCTGATTTGTACCAAACCCTAAAAACTGAAAAATCAGCCGATCCCATGCAAGTGATGGATTGGGTCAGTTTATTCGCGTTGGCTGTCAACGAAGAAAACGCGGCTGGCGGACGTGTGGTCACCGCCCCAACAAACGGTGCAGCTGGGATTATTCCAGCCGTTATGAAATATGCCGACAAGTTCATCCAGCCGCTCGATGAGGACGCTGTAACCCGCTTCCTGCTGACTTCAGCGGCAATTGGCATTTTGTACAAAAAGAATGCTTCGATCAGTGGCGCGGAAGTTGGGTGTCAAGGTGAGGTTGGCGTCGCCTGTTCAATGGCTGCGGGTGCCCTTGCCGAACTCATGGGTGGAAACGTTGACCGTGTCGAGAATGCCGCAGAGATTGGTATGGAACATAATTTGGGCTTAACCTGCGATCCCGTTGGGGGGCTGGTTCAGGTGCCCTGCATTGAGCGAAATGCAATGGGCGCTGTCAAAGCCATCAACGCAGCCCGCCTTGCATTGCGGGGCAGTGGCGACCATAAGGTATCCCTCGACAAAGTGATTAAAACAATGTGGGACACCGGAAATGATATGAAAACCAAATATAAAGAGACCGCTCGGGGCGGTCTCGCGGTGAACATTATCGAGTGTTAGTCGGTTTTGACTGAATGATAGATCAAGGCGCTGCTCAGTAGGTGGGCAGCTCTTTGTCTTTAAACATCGCTTCAATGTCTTCATGATTGCGTAAAGCAATCGCCTTATCCACCACATCACGCGTGAGATGTGGCGCGAACTCTTCAATAAAATCATACATATAACTACGTAAAAAGGTACCTCGCCGAAACCCAATCTTAGTGGTGCTGTGGCGGAATAGATGCGCTGCATCAATCGCGACGAGATCGCTATCTTTTTGCTTCTCATACGCCATGGTTGCCACCACACCAATTCCCAACCCCATCCGCACGTATGTTTTTATGACGTCCGCATCGGTCGCGGTAAAAACGATTTGCGGCTTCAAGCCTGCATCATTAAAGGCTTGATCCAACCGAGAACGACCGGTAAAGCCGTAAACATAAGTCACCAATGGATGCTTCGCTACATCTTGAATGCTGACATGTTCCAGCTTGGTTAATGGGTGATTTGGTGGGACAAGAATGCTGCGGTTCCAGTGGTAGCACGGCAACATAATCAAATCCTGATACAAATGGAGCGCTTCCGTGGCAATCGCAAAATCCGCATGCCCTTTTGCCGCCGCCTCAGAAATTTGCTGAGGGCCGCCCTGATGCATATGCAACGAAACGCTCGGATATTTCTCAATAAAGCGGCGAATGACTTTGGGCAATGCGTAGCGCGCTTGGGTATGGGTTGTGGCCACATTTAATTTACCTTGATCCGGACGCGTGTGTTCCGCCGCAACCGCTTTGATCCCCTCCACTTTCGAAAGAATTTCTTGGGCAATCCTTATGACATCCTGTCCGGCCGGCGTTACGTGAGTGAGGTGCTTACCACTACGCCCAAAGATTTGAATACCGAGCTCATCTTCAAGCATACGGACTTGCTTTGAGATCCCAGGCTGAGACGTGTATAGGCTCTCTGCCGTGGCTGAAACGTTTAAATTATTGTTGAGGACTTCAACGATGTAGCGCAGTTGTTGCAGCTTCATGAGAATATTGGCCTGTTACCTGAATTCGGGTGCGAACATTGCCCCTGAAATTCGTTATTCTATTATGGACTAAGATTGTCAGTATCTATTCATTCTGTCAAACTTACGCGCCATCATTCCATGTGATGACTCGTCAAGAAGAGGTGCCATCGATGTCGTTGAAAGACCAACTGTCTCAACTCGTGTATTCTACCGATGCCGGTCGAATTGAACCCGAAGCCGAAGAAGAACGTCCTCCGCGCGGTGACGGCGTGGTCCGTATCCGCCGGGAGACCAAGGGCCGGAAAGGAAAAGGTGTAACAACTATCGCGGGAATCGAGCAGTCTGAGGCAGAGCTCAAGCAGCTTGCCAAAGCATTAAAACAACGCTGCGGGGTTGGCGGCAGTGTAAAAGATTTCGTCATTGAAATTCAGGGGGACCAGCGCGAAGCGTGCAAAGCTTATCTGGAACAACAAGGGTTCACAGTCAAGCTGGCTGGGGGTTAAATGTCCTCCAAGGGGACAGAAAACTCAATACAGCGTCCTTCCTCGGTCCAACGCAAATCCCGAGTCAGCTCACGAATTAAATGCAGGCCTCGCCCAAACGTTGTTTCTCCCCGATGTTGGTCGAGTGCATCACACGCCATTTCATCAAAACGAAAGCCCGTGCCACTGTCGCGGACTTTCACCTGAATAGCTTGAAGCTTAGGCTCGTACCTCAATTCAATGTCAATCTGTCCCCGTTGTAGGCGCGATAGACGCTTTGAGCGCTCAAGGTAGTAGTTTTCAAAGCCGTTATCTTCCCCTTTACTTTTCGAAGACATTCTCAACACGCCGTGCTCAAGCGCATTATTGTACGCCTCGGAGAGCACCGTGTAGAGACGTGGACGAAACCGCTCCATCCCATCAAACTGAGATAAACCACGCAAAATTGCGGCAATCGGGTCGAGCGTGCGTGCTTCATTTGGCCCCACTGTAACTTTCAGAGCGAATGGCAGTTTCGTCAGGTTATCCTTGCCTTTTTGCTCATGAAATCCGGTGGGTGAGCAAGTTAGCATAACCACCGAGAGATCATCTTGGGGAGCAGTCTCTGCGAGCTTGTCTTCAATCCATTCAGTCATTCTGGACATGTCCCAGTCATTTTTTTGACCGGCCGACAGCAGTTGCTCGATCTGCAATGGCTTCCCCTCATGGATACCTAATTCGATTAATCCGTCGGTAAAAGCAAGAATGCGCGTCCGATGGGGTACTCGCATTGAAATAATACCGCTGTCAAATTCAGCAGGACCTAAAACACCGAGTGGAACATGCTGCGGCTCCAAATAGCTTACTTCATGAGAATCGGGTGCAACCATCACTGCAGGCGGAATCCCGCCACTCCACCAATTAATCCGGTCTCCCGTCGCTGACATCTCAAGAATCAGTGCACAGCAAAACATATCGCTTGGCAGCAATTGGTATAGCTGGCGGTTAATCTCCTGAGCCATTTGACTTACGGGGGCCGAGCGTTTGGCCATCGCAAAAAAGGTTTGCGATGCGGGAATGGTACCGATCGCGGCCGCTAATCCGTGCCCAGTAAAATCTCCAAGCATAAAGTAGAGGCTTCCGCTGCCTCCCCGAGCTAAAAGAAATAGATCCCCATTGAAATTCGAAAGCGGCCGCAAAAATGTTTCAACATGGTCGTCATCGACCAAGTGTCGACTAAATGCATTCGCAAACATGTTCTGAACAATATTATGCTCTTGAACCATGCGTTCACGATGCCATGTCAACCGACGGGCTTGATCCGCATTCGTCGTCTTCGCCTCGCGTAACGACCGATAATTTCGGATGCGAATTTCAAGCTCTATTCGCGAACATGGCACACAGATTATGTCGTGAACGTCGGGGACGTGCGATTCGGCTACCGTCTCGTCTGAATCTAGCCAAATCACCAACTCGGGTTGATTCAACGAGTTGACGGATGATCGTTGCGGTCCGCGATTTTTTTCACGCCATTGCGTGAAGTCGTCCAACTTGGAATACGGCAGGAAAATAATATCAAGCGGAGGTCCAAACCCATCGCTCTCGAGTGCAGGAGGTTGGGCGCTGATTATCACGTCCAACGTGAGGTCGGCCAACATCGCTGAAAATTCAGCTATCCATGAATCACCGGAATCGAACAGGAAAACGCGCACAAGGTCTATTCAATCACGAAAAGCTTATCGAAGCGCGAGATATCTAAGATCTTTCGTACTTCCGGCCGACAATTAATTAAATGAATGGTCCGGGTGCCCGCACCGAGTGATTTTCGCATGTTCAGTAGCATGCCAAGGGCCGAGCTATCAATGTACTCAGTCTCACGAAAATCGACTACAACCGAACTGACGCGTTCGGTAAGTCCTTCATAGGATTGCCGGAAATCATGTACCATCCCAAAATCAAATTTGCCCTTCACATGAATGACAAACTGCTTTCCGTCATTCGCAAATTCTGTCAACAAACTCATGATCGCTTTCCTATGCTTAGAAGATTGTTTATGGGGTGTCGTCCATCCACTGTATGACGCATTTCATATTTGTTCTAGTCGTTTTTAAGAATCACTGCAACTATTCGTTCTTATTGAGTGATCGGGCCCCTCAAACGGAACGAAAAAGAGCGCCGACTTGGGCGCTCTTTGCGAGGAACGATAAGACCACACTATTCAGCGTTCAAACGTTCACGATATTTCTCATAAAGCTGACGATGGCGATTGCTCAAATCCACTTCACGACCATCAATGAACATGTAGGAAATGCGCTGTCCTAAATGATCAAGGACATCGCCTTCCGAGACAATCAAAGTCGCCTGCTTGCCTTCGGTAATTGAACCAATCCGATCCTCAACACCGAGAATCTTCGCCGGCCCATAGGTAATGGACGTCACCGCAGCATCATAATCCAAGCCAAAGGCCACCGCATGCCCTGCAGCAAACGCGAGGTTTCGGGTATCCCAAAAGCCCGGATAGGCAATAGCAAAATCGACTCCAGCGGCAGCGAGCTTCGCCGGTGTGGTGAACGCGGTGTCGTAGGCATCATCTACGCGCGTCGGAAGCCCATAGGGCGCACCAAACACCACAGGGACGTTCGCTTCAGCCAGAGCCTCAGCGATCATCCATGAATCACGGCCTCCCATGATCACCACATCAAAACCATGCTCGCGATTGAACGCAAGAACCTGTTCAATTTGACGTCGATCATCCGCATGCACAAATAGCTTTTTCTCACCGGTAAAGAGCCCTCGCATGGCTTCCCACCGCTGATCAATCCGATTTTGGGCACCCGCATCGCGCGCCTTATGGTACGCCTCGGCTAGCGCGAACGTCTCTTTCAAGGTTTCAAGCTGCTCAGCATTTGCTCGTCGTTGCGCTTCGGGGGAGCGTCGCTCCCACCACGCGGTATTAAGACCCGCACGAGGCCACGTCAGATGGACTCCCAATGGCCCAGCTTCGAGGCCATCGCGGTAGTTCCATGCGTCGAGCTGCATCAAACTCGATTGCCCTCTCAACATTGGCCCTTGTGGCACAATTTGCGCGTGGGTAATTCCGTTATATCGGACCGTCGGAATAATCTCAGAGTCTGCATTGAAGGCATGATGCGCAAGAACCTCGGGGGTAATGTTGCCGACTTCATTGGTATCCACCGTAGCGCGTACTTGAGACATTTCCACTAAGCCAAGGGTTGTATCTAGGGCGATAATTCCCGGGTAGACATATTGCCCGCGAATATCAATGACTCGCGCCCCCTCAGGTGCTTCAAGATTTTGCCCTATCGCGGAGATTTTGCCATCAACCAGCAACACATCAGTCTGCGCCAAGGTTCCTCGGGTAACCGTATGGACTGTTCCCCCTTGCAGTAAAACTGCCCCATCTTGCGCAGCACCCGGTACCACATTGTGAGCCTGAGCCAAGCCAGCACTGCATGCTAGCGCAATTACTATCGCTAATTTTTTCATTCGTGCGCTCCTCCTGCGTGGTTGTGTCCGTGTGTATGTCCATGTGCACCAAACCAATCCAACCAAACATCGTGGTTATCTTCGCAGTGCCAGGTAGGTTGTTGCTGACGGTAATTTGATCGGTTACCACGGTTCGCTTCCGCACCCGCCGCCAGAACCTTCTGAATCAACGCCTGCCGCTCTTGTTCTAGCGCTTCGCGTTTCGCTTGATCTTCCTCACGGTCAAAGAACTTCCGACCTTCAATCCATGTCTGCTGGACTTGCGCGTATGCCGACAACGGATGGGCGTTCCAGAACACTAAGTCTGCGTGCTTGCCTGCGGTGATGCTACCCACGTAGCGATCGATCTCAAGCTGTTTCGCTGGATACAACGTGATCATCTTAAATGCTTCGTGTTCATCCATACCGCAGTAACGAACAGATTTCGCTGCTTCAGTATTCATCCGACGCTGTAAATCATTGCTGTCCGAGTTAATGCTGGTCAGAACACCTGCATCCATCATCAAACACATATTGTGAGGAATCGCATCGTAAGCCTCGAATTTAAAGGCCCACCAGTCCGCAAAGCTCGATGCACGTGCGCCATGCTCTGCCATTTCCTGAGCAACCTTATACCCCTCAAGAATATGAGTAAATGTGTGAATGCGGAAGCCGAGCTGCTCAACCACGTCCATCAACGCCAGCACTTCTGAAGCGACATAGGAGTGCACGTGCGTATGACGCTCGTTGTCTAAGATTTCAGCCAAGGCTTCCAAGCGGTAGTCCGTGCGTGGCGGCGCAGTGCGGCGGCGCTCTGCACGGCTTAAACGCTCATAGTCCCGTTTCGCTTGCTGATATTCGCGAGCTTGCTGGAATGCGTCTTGAATCAATGTAGCAACCCCCATGCGAGTCTGCGGGTAGCGTACGGTATACAGATCACCCCAGTTGCTTTGTTTGACGTTCTCACCCAGTGCCATCTTGATGGTTGGAGGGGTTTGAGTGAACTTCATGTTTTCCGCACTCTCACCCCAACGGAGTTTGATCGTTTGCCCCTGTCCACCAATCGGGTTGGCCGAGCCATGCAGGAGATGCGCAACCGTTGTACCGCCCGCTAAGGAACGATAGATGTGGATATCATCTGGATTTACAACATCACCAATCCGAACTTCGGATGTAATGGCTTCAGTGCCCTCATTCACACCCCGTGAAATAGCAATGTGTGAATGCTCGTCAATAATTCCAGGCGTAACATGCATCCCCGTGGCATCAATAACGGTGTAGCCACGCGGCGTTGACAAGTTTTGTCCCACTCGCTGGATTTGGCCGTTCCGCACGATGATATCTGCGTTTTCAAGAATACCTTGATCATCTGCTGTCCATACGGTTGCATTCCGGATGTGCAGATTTTGCTGTTCAGGGGTTGCCGTGCGGCCAAAAGCAATGTTCGGGAACGTCATTTGACCGACATATTCTGGACGTGATGAAGTGCGCTCTGAGGACGTTGACTCCTCACGAGCCTCGCCACTTGCTTGTGCGCTAACCCCATGCACACGTCCCATCGCATCTTGCACGGTTCCTGTCAGTTGATTCAAGGCACTGGATTCTAACGAGAAGCGGAAAATACCTGGCATACCCAACTCAGTTAAGTCTGCACTGAACCGCACGCGGTCGTCCGATTTCGCGGCGTTCAGTAAGCGGGTGCTCTCATCACCCACTTTCAACGAACCTTGCAGGCGGTCGTTATCTTGCAGTTCGAGGGTAAATTCGACGCTATCAAAACTGAATGTGTAAGTACCCGACACATCACTCGGATGCATCGCCTTCAGACGGGTTTCTTCTCCACGCAACCAAACGGAGACAATTTCTCCATCCTCAAACAAGTTACCGCGCGCGACAACAAAATCAGCGTGGAAGCCAGGTGCGATTTTACCGCTCTGATCAGCCACTCCGGCCATTCGTGCAGGCACGGTCGTCAGTGCGGCGAGCGCACGTTGCTCACTCAAGCCATGTTCGACCGCTTTACGCACGTTCGGCCAAAAGTCCTGACGACGCTCCATCCCATGCAGCGTAAACGCGAATTCAATTCCTTCACCTGCCAGAATTGCAGGGTTCGCAGGAGCACGTTCCCAATGACGCAAATCAGCAATCGGCACGTCAAGTTCCGAGAATTGCTCGGATAGATCCGGTGCTGCAGGGAAGTCCAACGGGAGAATCAAGCGTGCGTTGCTCGCCTTGATCTCTGCCACACGCGAGTATTCAAAGCCCGAACCAACGGCAGTGATCGGTACCTCAAACTCGCCAAAGACCCGAGCTGCACGCAACAAGTCTTGCTCGTTCGTGGTATGGAAAATAACACCTTGCTCTTGCAGGTTTTGCAACGCCGCAAGCGCTGCGTTGAATTCGATACGTCCCTCACTGCCTTGGAGACCTTGTGATTGGCCGTACCAACGGGCATCTGACAGTGTCTGACGAATCAATGCAATGCTTCCCATCAGGGAATTTGGATACTGTTGCGTTGAACTTCCTTTGTCGAAGGAAGCAAATTGACGTGTGCGCGGGTTGTAGATTGCGAAATTAGGTAACGTATCGGCTAATGAAACCGTTGTGCCGCGCCCTTGGAAGATTCCATCAAGACGCGCGCTCTGGACCGTGGTAAAG
The DNA here is from genome assembly GCF_003987175.1 of Aliidiomarina sanyensis. Classification (GTDB taxonomy): domain Bacteria; phylum Pseudomonadota; class Gammaproteobacteria; order Enterobacterales; family Alteromonadaceae; genus Aliidiomarina; species Aliidiomarina sanyensis. The sequence goes on from NZ_PIPM01000003.1 coordinate 154,031, forward strand.
CCTTGCTCTACATATCCTTTCGCGCTGTCTTTATCCGCTTTGAACGTACTAAACCATTCCCGCTCAGCATGGATCGCCATATTTGACGCATTGCCACCTTCACGCTCGTTGGTGTATTGCGGTGCCGTACTCCGGCCCGTATTTTGCGAGCGGCCCGGTGCAGCAACCCCATAATTCGAGAAAGGATCAACAAAGCCAGGATACAGCGTGTACCCAGAAGCATCGATCACGCGCGCTCCCGCTGGAGCACGATTATTCCGTTCGATGGAACGGATCTTTCCGTGTTCGATCACAAGTGTCGCGTTCTCGATTCGTTGGCCGGGCTCGGTGACCAAGCTTGCATTGGTTAATGCAATCAGGGTTGGGTTGTGTTGATAGAGGCCTTGCACTGGCGTCGTTTGTCCTGCGGCACTTGTCCATGCCACAGTCGCTGCCAATACGGTGCTCCCCAACAAAGCTCCAGTTCGCTTCATGGTATGCATCCTGTGTGAGTATCGTTATTGTGATGTTGCGTCTTAGGAATCGGTCATTTAAACGCGTTCTGTGCCTATGTTCAACGCTTGCATAGACCAAATGACAAGAACAGGCGACCAACCCCCAACGAATTTATAACGAAAATAGAACGGAATTGGGATGTCTTGCGTATGAAGTTTTTGCATAATGACAACAAATCGACCCGACAAGATAAGGATCACTCCATGAAAAACACGCAACCTGCCCGTTCGTTGACCGTTCGTGTCCTGCTAGCGAGTATGGCTGGCCTCACTCTGCTGACCGGCGCTGCCGTGGGAATCAACACTGCGCAAGCCAGTGCGTTTACGAATGCCAGCGATGCGGTTGAATATCGTCAAAAGACCTTTTCACTCATTCGCGAGAACTTCCAGTACATGGCCAGCATGGTCCGCGGCGAGCGAGATTTTGATGCCGAAATGTTTAAGACGCGTGCAAACACCCTCTATCATTTGAGTCATGTGCCTTTCGAAGCATTCACGGGTGCTGGTGAAAATGCGACAGCAAACAGTGACGCCCTGCCAGTCATTTGGGAGAACTGGAGTGACTTTGAAGCGAAACGCGACACCTTCCAAGCCGCCGTAAAAGAATTAGTTGCTGCTGCCGAAAGTGAAAACATGCGTGAGATTCGTCCCAAATTTATGGACACCGCACGCAGCTGCCAGCAGTGTCATCAAGGATATAGAGCAGACTAATCTGCGTTTATTACCACTTTAGGGATGAAAACACATGGTGATTAAACTGTGGGATGGGTTTATTCGCAGCTTTCACTGGCTGCTCGTGCTGGCCATCGCTGGGCTTTGGTATACCGGTGGCAATATTGACTATATTGACTTACACCATCGACTCGGTGTTTTCGTCCTCGCGCTAATTCTTACCCGCATTCTGTGGGGAATTTTTGGCAGCGAATCAGGCCGGTTTTCGCGTTTTGTGAGGTCTCCAAAAGCGGTGGTTTATTATCTAAAAGCCCCGTTCGCGAGCACATGGCTCACCCACAACCCAATCGGAGGTTGGGCCGTCATCCTGATGCTCGCCGCACTACTCGCGCAAGCCGTTTCAGGACTTTTTACCGACGACGCCATTTTCTTCCGTGGACCACTCGCGCATCTTGTAAGCCAAGATTGGGTGCGGACCCTCACGAGCTTCCACAAGCAACTGTTTGACTGGATTCTTGTGCTGCTCGCCTTGCACATTCTCGCCAACATCGTGTATGCCGTGCGCGGTAAGAACTTGATTACGCCCATGATTACCGGGAATCTGAAAACAGAAAAAAACGATCTAACACCACCAAAACAAGTGCATCCAGGTTTTGGTTTCATCTTGTTTGCCATCAATGTAACCGTGTTGTTCTGGTGGCTCACCTGACATTTCATCCGCAGGGTTCGTCGCAACGAGCCCTGAAAATTGACAGACATTCGGTCCCGTGGCAGTCTGCCCGTAAGCGCTGACTGCAATAACCGCAGTCGAAAGCCTCTGAAAGAAAAGGAATCACGCAAAGGCACCCCATGAAAAAGGTACTGATTGCAGACGACGATTTTATTAGCCTTGAAGTTCTCAAAGCGATGTTAAGTGCATTTCCGGTTGAAGTCATTGCGGTATCCAATGGAACAGACGCCTTAACTCAAGCACGCGATGCTCAGCCAGATCTCTGTATTCTTGATTATGAAATGGATGACATGACGGGCGCAGAGGTCTGTGCGACCTTGCGCGCAGAAGCGGCCTTCGTCGAAACCCCGATTGTTGCCCTCACCGGCCATCAAAGCCAAACTGAGCTGGATCGCTGCCGGAGTGCCGGGATGAATCAAACATTGCACAAGCCCGTCGCGCCGGACGCCCTAGAACAACTCCTCAGCACCCACAACCTTCTCCCCTGAGCACCGCACCGTAGCCAACGCACCGTAGCCAACGCACCGCGTTGGGCTCAGGGCGCGTACCTTAATGGTACGTAACCGATTGAGGCACGTTTATAACGCAGCACCGTAGCCAACGCACCGCGTTGGGCTCAGCGCGCGTACCTCAATGGTACGTAACCGATTGAGACGCGTTTATAACGCAGCACCGTAGCCAACGCACCGCGTTGGGCTCAGGGCGCGTACCTTAATGGTACGTAACCGATTGAGACGCGTTCATAACGCAGCACCGTAGCCAACGCACCGCGTTGGGCTCAAGGCGCGTACCTTAATGGTACGTAACCGATTGAGACGCGTTTATAACGCAGCATCGTAGCCAACGCACCGCGTTGGGCTCAGGGCGCGTACCTCAATGGTACGTAACCGATTGAGACGCGTTCATAACGCAGCGAGTGAGGAGTTCTGACAAGCTAGCTCCGGGAGTCGGAGGTGTGTTGTAGGAGGTTTATACTCTCGCGCAAAAACCCCTCCGCATAAGGCCCAAACCACAAGGCTACCTTTTCAAACTCACGAACGAAACCCTCACGCCCTTCCGTTTCAAGAAGCTTTAAGACATCGTCGAATCGTTTCAAGTAACGGCGAACCATACTCAGTTTATCTTGATCCGATTGAATGATGTCCGCATAGAGCTCACCGCTTTGGGCAAACAAGCGTCCGACCATCATCAGTTCGAGCCGATAAATAGGAGAGCTCAACTGCACGAGCTGCTCAAGATCTGGATTTTCTTTACTGAGGTGATATCCATATACAAAACTGGATAAGTGGCGCATCACCTGAATCATGGACATCGCTTTATCGTGTTGTTCGGCCGTCAAGCTGTGCACTTGCACGCCCCAAATAGCGAACTGCTGTATCAACCAATCGGAAGCGGCATGATCTCGCCCAGGCGTGACTAAGATGGTTTGCTTCGCCAGCGTCGGGACGGACGGACCAAACATGGGATGCAATCCAATAACCGGACCAGAATGCCTTGCAAGCATCGCCTGAAGTGGCTTTTGCTTAATCGACGTGACATCTGCAAGCACACAGTCACTGGGCAGTTCCGGCAAATTCGCAATCACGTCTTCAGTTTGTGCAACAGGCACAGCAATAAGTACAAGTAAGGCGTCACTTACGGCAGTCGGCAATTCGTTCTGGTTGTCTTTATCAATCACGTGCACGGCGTAACCAGACAGTTCGAACCATTTCACAAACAGTTGCCCCAACGCACCTTTTCCACCCACAACCACGATTGGACGTTGATCAGGATTCACTCGCCGGAAACCTTGGTGCTTTTGTCGTTGATACGACTCGCGCATCGTGCGACGCAAGATGTCTTCGATCAGGTCACCGGGTAGTCCCGCATGCTCCGCATCGGCGCGTCGGCCGGCAATGAGTTCGGCTTCTCGGGAAGGTACATAAAGGGGCTGGCCTAACTCGTGCTTCAACTGACCTATCTCACGAGAAATCTCCAGGCGTTTTGCCAGTATGCGAACAAGCTCGGCATCAGCAGCGTCGATCGCGTCCCGTAATGCAGCTAATCGTGGATCCATGGTGTGTACTTCTCTTTCTACTTCTCAGTCAATTCAGTGTAAAACAAAGAAGGCTGCAAATCATAAAAATGTCTGGATGCGAGGACAAAAAAAGGCCTCCAAATGGAGGCCTTGATTCTGTCGTCTGCGATCAAAAAGCTTAGTTAAGCTTTTCTTTGATCCGCGCAGATTTACCACTGCGCTCACGCAGATAGTACAGTTTCGCACGACGAACCGCACCGCGACGCTTCACAGATACGCTGTCGATCAATGGGCTGTGCGTTTGGAATGTACGCTCAACACCTTCGCCGTTTGAAATTTTACGCACGGTGAAAGCACTGTGCAAACCACGGTTACGCTTACGAATTACAACGCCTTCAAAGGCCTGTACACGCTCACGCTCACCTTCTTTAACCTTTACATTGACGATAACAGTGTCACCCGGCGCGAACGCGGGGACATTTTGTTTGAGCTGCTCATCTTCGAGCTGCTTCAAGATATTCTTGCTTACTTTAGCCATGATAATCTCCGCCTAGAATATACTACCCGAGTGTCTGTTCCTGGTCCGCGATAAACGCGTCGAGGAGCTTTTGTTGCTCGTCAGTCAGAGCTAGGTTATTTAACAATTCTGGTCGCCGTTGCCAGGTACGCCCAAGCGCCTGTTGCAACCGCCACCGCCGTATTTCTTCATGATTTCCACTCAGTAATACTGGTGGAACTTGCTTGCCATCAAGAATTTCTGGCCGCGTGTAATGTGGACAATCAAGTAATCCATTCACAAAAGAATCTTCTGTGGCTGAATCTTGATGCCCCAACACACCCGGGACTTCCCGTGCGAGCGTGTCGATGAAAACCATGGCTGGCAATTCGCCTCCCGAGAGCACAAAGTCTCCGATGGACCATTCTTCATCGATATCCGCTTCAATCACACGTTCATCAATGCCTTCGTATCGGCCTGCCACAAGAACAAGCCCTTCATACTGAGATAACTCGCGCACACCGGCTTGATCTAACTTGCGACCTTGCGGTGACAAATAGATAACCCGAGGCTCCGTTCCACTGCGTTCCCGAATACCCATTTTGGCTTCGTGAATCGCTGCGCGCAAAGGAGCGACCATCATCAGCATCCCGGGACCACCGCCATACGGCCGGTCATCCACGGTCCGATGCTTATCTTGAGCGTAATCGCGAGGGTTCCAAGGAGTCACCGTTAAGAGCCCTTCTTGCACCGCTCGGCGTGTTACGCCAAAGTCAGTAATCGCGGCGAACATCTCTGGAAAAATAGAGACCACGCCTACGTGCAGTTTGTTTGCCATCAGAAATCCGCTGGCCAATCTACCGTAATCAGCCCTGCTTCCTTATCTACCTTCACAATGTATTGTGATTGGATAAATGGAATCAGGCGTTCGCGTTTACCAAATGCATCGTTACTATTTGCATTCACAACCAACACGTCGTTTGCAACGGTTGGCATCAGGTGATTCACGATTCCCATGTCGTAATTTTCTTTATTCACAACACGCAAACCAACTAAATCACGCCAATAAAATTCATCTTCAGCAAGCTCCGGCAATGCATCTGCCGGCACAGCGATTTCAAGTCCGGTCAGTTGCTGAGCAGCATCCCGGTCATCCACCTCTGCGAATTTGGCTACGAGCCCATTATTGTGCCAGCGCCATTGGCTGACTTTGGCCTCGCGCCATTGTCCATTGTGACCAATCAGCCACGGACTGTAATCAAAAATGCCTTCTTGATTCTCGGTGTATGCGTTAATCCGCAACCAGCCTTTAATTCCATACACTGCACCGATGGTGCCGAGTACTACAGGACTATGCTGTTGAGAATCCGTCATGTGCGTTTGACCACCTAGTAATTACGCTGCTTTACGCGCGTCTTTAACCAACTTAGCAACACGATCAGACAGGTTCGCACCTTGACCCAACCAGTGATCAACACGGTCTAGATCGATACGAACTTTCTCTTCCTGACCACGTGCTACCGGGTTAAAGAAACCGACATTTTCAATGAAACGTCCATCACGGGCGTTCCGGCTGTCGGTAACTACCATTTGGTAGAATGGACGCTTTTTCGCGCCACCACGTTGTAAACGAATGGTTACCATTACCGTCCTCTATACTTTTTTCAATGTTTTCAAAGGTTAAAGAAACCCACCCGACACAAGGTCAGGGGGCCGCATTATTCTACGGATTTCCCCCGCAAATGCAAGAAAGAATGCATGTTCTAGCGACCGGGGAACATCCCAGGAGGTAACTTCCCTCCCATTTGCCGCAGCATTTTTGCCATGCCACCGCCTTTCATTTTCTTCATCATCTTTTGCATTTGTGAAAACTGCTTCAGCATCTTATTCACATCTTGCACTTGCACACCAGAGCCCACTGCGATTCTGCGCTTCCGTGAACCTTTAATGATATCGGGGTGTTCACGCTCTTGTGGCGTCATCGAATTAATAATCGCTTCCATCCGAACGGTCATCTTGTCGTCGAACTGACCCGGCATTTTGTTGGCCATTTGGCCCATGCCTGGGATCTTATCCATCAGTCCCATCATGCCGCCCATATTGCGCATTTGTTGGAGCTGCTCACGGAAATCTTCAAGACTGAACTTGCCACTTTTCAATACTTTCTTCGCGACTTTTTCGGCTTTATCCCGGTCAACCTTGGCTTCTACTTCTTCAATCAGAGAGAGCACATCACCCATGCCAAGAATGCGCGAGGCAATGCGATCGGGGTGAAACGGCTCAAGCGCGTCATTTTTCTCACCGACCCCCAGAAACTTGATGGGCTTGCCCGTGATATGTCGAATCGACAACGCTGCACCGCCACGCGAGTCCCCGTCGACCTTGGTGAGGATCACCCCAGTAAGCGGCAGAGCCTCGCCAAACGCTTTGGCGGTATTCGCGGCATCTTGCCCCGTCATCGCATCGACCACAAAGAGCGTCTCGATTGGATTGATCGCGGCATGCAACGCCTTGATTTCATCCATCATGGCTTCATCGATGGCAAGACGACCCGCAGTATCCACTAAGACCACATCAATAAATTTCTTCTTGGCGTGGGAAATCGCCGCATGAGCAATATCGACCGGCTTCTGTTCAACTGTCGATGGGAAAAATTCCACATCAACGTCCGCGGCAAGGCGTTCCAACTGAGCAATCGCCGCCGGACGATACACGTCCGCACTAACCACCAAGACTTTTTTCTTCTGCTTTTCCTTTAAGAAACGCGCTAACTTACCAACCGAAGTTGTCTTACCCGCACCTTGCAAACCCGCCATCATCATAACGGCTGGAGGCTGCGTCGCTAAGTTGAGAGGCACATTTGCCTCTCCCATCGCGGCCTCAAGCTCGGTCCGAACAATCTTTACAAAGACTTGGCCTGGGTTCAGGTTCTTATTGACCTCGGTGCCAAGTGCTCGCTCTTTAACTTTCGCGATAAATTCTTTGACCACGGGCAACGCGACATCCGCCTCAAGCAAGGCCATTCGCACTTCTCGCAGCGTGTCTTTAATATTGTCTTCGGTCAGACGACCGCGTCCGCTGATATTTTTCAGCGTATGCGTCAGTCGTTCGCTCAGGTTTTCAAACATGCGATCTTCCTGTCAGCAGAGTTTCAGGTATTATACCGGAATAAGGTTGGGTTTGGCGATGCAAGCGCCTATGATAGAACAGGAATAAGGGCAGTTCTGCCGAAAAACAAGGTCTTGCACCTGAACACTCGACGACTCGCTATCGCTAACAGAAGGAACGGGCAACCCGCATGTTTACGCTCTTGATTGCCATCAGCATCATCGCCTATCTCACCGGCGCTGTCATTGTCAGTCAGCGAATGACCGGCCCCAGTACCATGCAGCGCCGCTCAATGGCGATAAGCGCAATTGCGTTGATTACGCACTTCGCCATACTCGGATATCAGTTCACGTCCAACGGATTAGTGCATCTCAATCTATTTACCACCCTAGCGATGATTACTTGGCTCCTCGCATTCTTTAATACCCTGCGCGGCGATCACCCAGCGAGCTTGTTACTCCGCCCCGCTATTTTCTCCCTCGCCGCGGTTAGTATCATCGCAGTATTCCTCGTTCCCGACCATGTTGGACGTCCGGTCGACATGACACCGGTTTTTGCCCTCCACATCAGCCTGGCATTGCTCGCTTCCGCGCTATTAACCCTTGCCACCCTATACGGTGTGCAACTGCTTTATCTCAACAAACTGCTCAAAAAGCGCAGTGCAAAAGCGCTTTCGGATCGGCTACCGCCTTTGATGTCTGTTGAACGTTACTTTTTCCACCTCCTCACCGCCGGAACCATACTTCTGACCTTGGCTATCATCGTTGGCTTTATCTATCTTGATAACTGGTTCGCGCGAGGACAACTCCACAAAACTATCCTGTCATTGCTCGCGTGGGTCAGCTTCGGCTCCATCCTGATTGTGCACTATTGGCGTGGCCTCCGTGGCCGGCTCGCGGTTTATTACACCCTGATTGCCAGCGCCCTCTTAATCCTTAGCTATTTTGGCAGCCGCTTCGTCCGCGATATTTTGCTTTAACGCCCCGTTACGGAACATGCGTTGGCTACGATGCGTTGGCTACGTTGCGTTGGGTGTGAAGGCATGACTCTCTCCCGAACAAAGCCCAACGCCCCGCTACGGAACATGCGTTGGTTGCCGCAGCTTTATCGTATTTTATACTTGACTTCGGGGGCTACGCCCCTACATTAGAAGTCTTGCGTTTCAACATAGGGTAAACACTTGGACGACATATCGACGAGTACGTTATTTATCGTACTGTTTGTTCTGATTCTGATATCAGGATACTTCTCCGGTTCCGAGACTGGCATGATGTCGGTGAACCGATACAAACTTCGACATCTCGCTCAAAGTGGCAACAAAGCAGCACGCCGCGTGTTGCAAATGCTTGATCGCCCTGATCGCCTGATTGGCTTGATTCTAATTGGCAACAACCTCGTTAATATTGCTGCTTCTGCGATCGCGACCATCATCGGTATGCGCCTCTACGGAGACTACGGCATTGCCGTTGCGACCCTCGTGCTGACCCTCGTTATTCTGATTTTTGCCGAGGTTACGCCGAAAACAGTTGCAGCCCTTCATCCTGAACGCGTCGCTTTCCCAAGCTCGATTATTCTCAACCCGCTGATGAAGATATTTTATCCGCTTGTTGCCGGCGTGAACTTTATCACCAATAACATGATGCGCTTGATTGGGATTAACCCAACCGCAGCGAGCAAAGATACCCTGACCGCTGAAGAGCTTCGCACCGTTGTACATGAAGCTGGCTCGTTGATCCCCTCACGACACCAAGAAATGTTACTCAGTATCTTGGACCTCGAGAAGGTAACGGTTGATGACATCATGATCCCCCGCAATGATATTGCTTCGATCGACATTAACGACGACCTAAACGCCATCCTCAAGCGATTGAGTAACATGCAACATACCCTCGTCTTGCTGTATCGCAACGAAATTGATGACGCCATCGGCTTCTTACATGCTCGGGATATGCTGCGCTTACTGACCCGGCATAACGCCGAGCCTGATAAAGCATCATTGGTGCGCGCGGCGCGGGATATCTACTTTATTCCTGAAGGCACGCCACTCAGCGTGCAGCTCATCAAGTTTCAACACAATAAAGAGCGGATTGGCCTCGTTGTCGATGAGTATGGTGATATCCAAGGATTAGTAACGTTGGAAGATTTGCTCGAAGAAATCGTCGGCGACTTTACCACCACAATTGGTGGACAGCCTCACGAACATGTGAAGAAGCAGGCCGATGGCAGCTTCCTCGTCGAAGGTACCGTGAACCTTCGAGATCTCAACAAAGAAATCAAAATTAGTTTGCCTACCGACGGTCCGAAAACATTGAATGGACTCATTATCGAGATGTTCGGAGATATTCCTGAACGCCCAATGTGCTTAAAGATTGCGGGCTACGGTATCGAAATATTGGAAGTGACCGACAACCGCGTCGAGAGCGTCCGAATTCGCCCCAAACCCAAGCGGCGCCGCAAAAGCTAATCCAACGAAAAAGGCCTTGAAGCGGGAACTTCAAGGCCTTTTTGCTAAACACACATCAATGCTTCCGTCTCAGCTTAGCCGAAAAATAGGCGGCGGAACCATCCGCGATCGAGCCGATCACGACACTCATTTAATTGGTGAGCATAGCGATTCGAACGCGCGTCTACCCGACGGGAAACATCAATTAGCCAAGCCTTCTGAGCATAGGTTCGGCGCTGGAAACCGCCCCACCCCTCATGATAATTGAGGTATTGGTTATATGCGTCATGCTTTGAAACGCCATTGATCGTGTGGGTTTTGTTCATATACCAGCCAATAAAATCAATGGCATCACCGAAATTGTCACGACGTGCACGACGATTCCCAGTCTCTTTGATGTAATCATCCCAGGTCATCGTTTTTGCTTGTGCATAACCATAGGCATCGCTTAATCGACCCCATGGAATAAAGCCCAGTACATAGCGACGCGGAGGTCTCGCGCGCGCTTGGAATGAACTCTCTTGATACATAATGGCCATAGGCACATGAATGGGAACATCCCAGTTTCGATTCATTGATTTCGCAGCGCGCCACCAAGAACGGTTTTCTTCAAAAATATTACAAATATTCTCGGGATCACGCGGCGGTGACGATGCACAACCAACGGTTAGCAAGGCGACACATGCGAGAACCCCGAAACGGATTGCAAGTTTTTTTCGTCCCTGATGAAACTTTTTCTTTACGGTAGGCTCTGAATCAGTACATGCAAGATTCATTTCATGTTATCCCCTGGTAAGAACACCTTCACGCGCCTACTATGGCGCGTTTTTTTTATCTAAAGCGCGTGCAAAATACGTGTCTAAAAACGCAGCGTACGTCCCCTCAGACGCAGCCTCTATCGCCTCTTGTTCCACAATGGATTCAGCGGCCAACTGCGCAAAGTAATCCGCGTCATAATACTCAAACGGCGTCTCAATCAGCTCATTTTTGTAGTCGGTTGCGAGACGCATCCCAAGCTGTTGATACGCTGCTACCGCCGCATGATACTCGCGCAGTAACCGAGCGGAGTACGTTTGCTCTGGATCAGAAATTGCCGGCGCAAACAAGGCGAGCGCTCGTGTATACTGCTGTTCTACGTTTTCCTGATTTTCGGTCGCACCGTCAAGCAAACTTGCAATTTCTTTGAGTTCGTCAAACAATAAGGTTAATCGCTCGACGATTGAATGCTCCCCCGATTCATCCCGTAATTGCAGCCCTGGCTCACGACCACGTAAAACAACCGTATTTACATTTTTCTCAGTCTGCTGTTGAGCCTCCACGGGTAATTCCGGGCTGTCGCTTAATAAACAGTACAGTAGAAACAAATCCAAAAAGCGCATTTGCTCTGCCGTGATCCCCACAGGACTGAAGGGGTTTACATCAATCGCGCGCACTTCAATATACTGCACTCCACCCCGTTCAAGAGCTTGGGTTGGTGTCTCCCCTGACTCGGTCACGCGCTTAGGACGAATCGGCGAATAGAATTCATTTTCAATCTGCAAAATATTGTCATTCAATTGCAGCCAGTGATCGCCCTCACGCACACCGATGCTTGCAAAATTCTCTGACCGCGTAAAAACCGCGTTTCGAAGCCCGTCTACATAGCTCTGCAATGAGTTATAGGTAATCTTGAGCGCCGATTGTTCCTTATTTGTGTACCCGAGATCACTCATTCGTAGCGACGTTGCATAGGGAACAAAAACCATTCCGTTACCCAGCTCGCGAAAATCAAAGTCGGCGCTGCTGTGTTTTAAAAATGACTTGCATAAAACCGGTGAAGCACCAAACAAGTAGGGAATGACCCAGGCCCATCGTTTAAAGTTACGCAACAAACCAAAGTAGCCTTCCGAACGGAACTCAACGGAGTCCTTTACTCCATTTCGTTCAGCTAAAATCGCCCACAGCGCGTCACTGACCGACCAGTTAAAATGAACGCCCGCAATGGTCTGCATGACCGCACCATACCGATGGGTCAGCCCTTGCCGATAGGTTGTCTTCATTCGCCCAATGTGCGATGTGCCATAATCCGCAAGATGGATGTCCGATACCTCATTGAGATAGCATGGCATACTTAGAGGCCACATCAGCTCGTTGCCCATCGCATGATAGGTCGCACGATGCACATCACGCAGTTGCGCCAAGGTCGTTTCAATCTCCGTACTCACGGGGGTGATGAATTCGAGGAGCGACTCTGCGTAATCTGTGGTGATCAGTGGGTGTGTGAGTTTCGAGCCCAACGCTCTCGGGTGCTGCGTGGTGGCGAGACGCCCTTCAGGCGTAATGCGCAAACATTCGCGCTCGATTCCTCGGTTCATTGTCGCGAGCGCACGGCGCCCGACATCATCACGCAATTGCGATAAACGCGTCGATAATAAAATGGACAAGGCTACATCCCGGAATTTGTCTGATATGATGGGGCTAGTGTGCCACAATCATCAGAAAAAAGCAGCGAAAGGTACGTCCATTGAAGAAACTGAATTTCTCGCTCACCCCCACACTTGGGCGGCGCTTGAGCCTCATTATGCTGATTGCCGCAGGGTTCGTTCTGATTCTTCCCGCTCCCTGGCATGTAGTGCCCTTGTTGGTCCTTATTGGCTGCGGTGTATGGCTTTGGCATTGCAGCCAGTCGCAAGCCCCTGCTCCCGAAGGTGTCATAGAGGAACAACCGGCCTTATCTGAAGTCAATGGGCACCTTTTAGCACAAGTCTTTAACGACCTTCCCATTCGTGTGTATTGGCGTGACGCCGATATGCGTTTTATTGGCGCAAATCCTGGTTTTCTGCGGGACTTTGGGATTGAGACCGTTCAGGGGCTGCGGGATGAGGATATTCCTCAGCTCAAGGCAAATAAAGGGCTTAGAGGGCGCGATTTACAAACCTTTAGCCTCCGCTCTGCCGCATGTAACCAAGAGATGCAATTGAAATTTCATGATGCCGAAGGGGGTGTTCGTTGGGTTGAACATTCGAGCGTGCCGCTCTACAACGAAACTGGGGAAATCGTTGGAATTCTTGGCAGCTACTACGATATTTCATCTATTAAACGCGCTACCGAGGAAATGTCACAGGCACGGGAAACCGCCGAACAAGCCCGAGCCGAAGCCGAAGCTGCAAACCTCGCGAAGAGCGATTTTCTGGCCAACATGAGTCATGAAATCCGAACGCCTATTAATGCCATCGTCGGCATGGCGAACCTTGCACTGAAAACTGACCTAAACGACAAGCAACGTCGCTATGTGAAAGTGATTGAATCGTCCTCGCAAGCGCTACTCGGTGTCATTAATGACATACTCGATTTCTCGAAAATCGAAGCCAATAAACTAACTATTGAGAGAATTCCCTTTGATTTAGATGAAGTACTGGGGACCCTTGCCGACATGTTTGCTTATAAAGCTTACGACAAAGGGCTCGAATTCATCATTAATCTCCCAGCGAACATTCCGACGCTGCTCGTGGGTGACCCCCTGCGGTTACAACAAGTCTTGATAAACTTAGTCAGTAACGCGATTAAATTTACCGAGGACGGCGAAATCAATGTGTCCTGTACTTTGCTTGACCGCACCGAGCACAAAGTGTGGTTGCGGATCGAAGTGAAAGATACGGGAATGGGAATGAGCGCAGAACAAGCTGCCCGTCTCTTTAATGCATTCACCCAGGCGGATACCTCAACCACGCGTAAGTTTGGCGGTACCGGTCTTGGTTTAACGATTTCACGCCGCCTTGTCACATTAATGGAAGGTGACATCGGGGTCAGCAGCACTCCGGGTCAAGGTTCTAACTTTTTTATTGAACTCGTCTTGCCACTGCAAGAAAGCCAAGATACGTCCCATCACCAGCTGCTCCTCGAGCGCTTGGCGGGCACACGGGTTCTGGCGGTAGACGACAACACCAGTACGCGGGAAATGTTAAAGGAAACGCTTCGCTCCTACGGCATGGAAGCTCATACCTGCCACAGTGGTGAGCAAGCGCTTACCTTGCTGAAAAAGGCTGCGCAAGATAAAAAACCATTCCAACTCATGCTGATCGATTGGCGTTTACCTGGCATGGATGGACTGACACTCGTTGAGCGTATAAAAGGCAAATTCAACGATGAGACGCGACCCCGGATGATTCTTGCGACTGGGTATTACGCTGAGGAATTGGCAGAAAAAGCGCGTGTAGTCGGCACCGATGATTTCATTACCAAGCCATATACCACCGCGACTCTGGCCCGAGTCATGACCTCCGCGCTGTTTGGTAAAAAGACCGCCGTGGGCTTAGAAGAGAAAAAGCTCACCATTCCCGAAAACCTGCACGGCGCACCACTCCTCTTGGTCGAAGACAACGAAATTAATCAACATGTTGCCAAGGAGATATTGAGTGGTCACGGATTTCGGGTGGATATCGCAGAAAATGGTGAGGTTGCTGTCGATAAAGTCCGTCAAAATACCTATGCATTAGTTCTGATGGACATTCAGATGCCGGTCATGGATGGCTACCGTGCCGCCGAGACCATACGCCAATATTACTCATATCAGCAGGTGCCAATCCTCGCCATGACCGCAAATGCGATGAGTGGCGATGCAGAGCGTTCTCTCGCTGCGGGGATGCAAGGACATATTCCAAAACCCATTGATGAGGCCTTGCTGATCAGTCAAATTAACAAATGGGCACTTCCAGGGCCTTACGACGCGCCCCCTCCTGCACCGAGCGACATGGAAACAGAGGATAAGCCGAGCAGTACCCCGCGGCGTTATCCGCAAAATAAAGGGATGGATCTTGATCAAGCGTTGGCGCGTTTAAATCACAACATTGATTTGTACGTCCGATTACTAGAGCAGCTAGTGGCGACGTATCGAGGAAGTGCTGTGAAAGTGTCCGAATTTATTGCGCGAGGTCAGCACGATGACGCACGCCGCCATTTTCACTCCCTGAAGGGGGCGGCAGCCAATCTAGGGATGCTCGCTCTAGCGCGGAAAGCTGGCGCTTTGGAACTTGCGGTTCAAGAACGCGATGTCGGTAAGGTTGCTGACGAGATTACTGGCCTCGAAGGGTTACTTGACCAAGCAGAACAAGCCATCCAAGATCTGCGCAGCACGCAGAGCTTAAATGCGGAATCATAGGGAGCTAGACCATGGTGCGATTTTTATTTCTTATCCCGTTAGTCCTTATCTTGCTTTGGACGCTTTGGTTGCAACTCAACGGATATCGCGTCCGTGATGGACTGCAAGGCTACAAGTATATTTTGATTACGAGTGCAGTGATTGCCGGCTTTTACACCCTCATGTGGTGGGTGACCTGACGACGCTCACATCAGCGTCGTCTCGATCGTGAGCTCACGGCACTTATCCACCCGCAAGCGCAAGCAAAATACCGGCCGCAACGGCAGAGCCGAGTACCCCCGCTACATTTGGCCCCATTGCATGCATCAACAAGAAGTTGTGTTGATCTGCACGTAACCCCTCTTTATTGACGACTCGCGCTGCCATAGGCACGGCGGACACGCCTGCTGCACCAATCAGTGGGTTAATCGCTTGCTTACTGAATAGATTGAGTAATTTCGCCATTAAAATTCCCGCGGCCGTCCCGAAGACGAACGCCATGGCGCCAAGGAGCAGAATTCCGAGTGTTTCAACAGTCAAGAAGGAACCGGCGCTAAGCTGTGCGCCGACAGCCAACCCGAGGAAAATTGTGACCAAATTAATCAATTCATTCTGAGCAGACTTGCTTAATCGATCCACAACACCCGACTCACGCATTAAGTTACCCAAACAGAACATACCAACTAATGGTGCTGCTGTGGGCAACAACATGACCGTCAAGATCAAGACGAGCAAAGGAAACAGAATCTTCGCGCGCTTCGAGACAGGCTTTAGTTGCTCCATTTTAATTGCGCGTTCTTTCTTGGTAGTCAATAAGCGCATAACCGGAGGCTGCAAAACAGGCACCAGCGCCATGTATGAATAGGCTGCAACGGCTATCGCACCGAGTAATTCGGGTGCGAGTTGAGAGCTTAAATAAATGGCTGTTGGACCATCAGCCCCCCCGATAATCGCGATCGCCGCCGCTTGCTGAAGCGTAAACTCCACACCCGGCACCCAATTTAGAGCAATAGCGCCAATGAGTGTTGCAAAAATACCAAACTGCGCTGCGGCACCTAATAACAGCATTCGCGGATTGGCCAACAAGGCACTGAAGTCCGTCATCGCACCGACCCCGAGGAAAATCAGTAACGGGAAGATCCCGGTCGCAATTCCGACCTCATATAACGCATACAGGACACCTCCTGCCTCGTTCATACCCGCGAGCGGAATATTGGTCAGAACCGCCCCAAAACCGATGGGCAAGAGCAGGAGAGGTTCAAACTTATGAACAATCGCAAGATAAATTAAGATTAAGCCCACACCTATCATGACCAACGCACCCCAGGTCATGGCAGAAAGTCCCGTGTTTTGCCACAAGGTCAGCATGCTTTCCATGCAATTAGGCTCCTTTTAACGTGAGCAGCACATCACCCGAGATCACACTGTCGCCTTCCCGAGCGGTGAGCTCAGCAACTGTTCCCGCGCGATCAGTCCGAACTTCAGTTTCCATTTTCATGGCTTCCAGAATAACCACAACGTCACCCGCTGCAACCTTCTGTCCGGCTTTCACTTGATACTTCCACAAGTTTCCAGACAGTGGTGCAGTCACCGGGCGAACATCGCCGTCGTCTTGGCTCGACTTTGCGGTTGATTTTGCTTGGGATGTTTCCGATTCTTCCTCGGCTTTAGGCATTTCACTTTGTTGGGCCTGCAAACTCCCATCAGGCCCAACTTCCACCGAGAAACACTCACCTGAGATGCATACATCGTAGCGCTCAATACTGTTATCGCCTGTTTCCGCTTTGCGAACGGGACGATCTGTTTCCAAACTTGGAGCCGGCTCAAAGGCCTCCGGGTTCCCGCGATTTTTGAGGAATTTCAATCCAACTTGCGGGAACAACGCATAGGTTAGAACATCATCATCGATATTTTTTGCAAGCTCAATGGATTCCGCTTTCGCTTTGGTTTTAAGCTCCTTCGTAAGTTCTGGGAGCTCATTGTCCAATAAGTCCGCTGGGCGGCACGTAATAGGCTCAGCATCGCCAAGGACCGTTTTCTGAAGCGCCTGATTAACCGGTGCAGCGGTCGCGCCATACTCACCTTTGAGTACACCAGCAGTTTCTTTCGAGACAGACTTATAGCGTTCGCCGGTTAAAACATTTAGCACGGCCTGCGTCCCGACGATCTGAGATGTTGGAGTCACTAATGGAATAAAGCCTAAATCTTCACGAACCCGCGGAATTTCCTCTAGAACGGCATCAAACTTATCGAGCGCCTTTTGCTCACGAAGCTGATTTTCCATGTTTGTCAGCATCCCCCCGGGCACTTGAGCGAGAAGAATGCGAGCATCCACTCCCTTCAAAGAGCCTTCGAAGCGTGCATACTTGCGCCGGACACCGCGGAAATATGCGGCGATCTCTTCGAGTGCTGCCAAATCAAGTCCAGTATCGCGTTCGGTCCCCTCAACCGTTGCGACTATGGTCTCTGTTGCGGTGTGACCATAGG
Organism: Aliidiomarina sanyensis; assembly: GCF_003987175.1. Classification (GTDB taxonomy): domain Bacteria; phylum Pseudomonadota; class Gammaproteobacteria; order Enterobacterales; family Alteromonadaceae; genus Aliidiomarina; species Aliidiomarina sanyensis. Next base: position 171,594 of record NZ_PIPM01000003.1, read on the forward strand.
TCATGCTCATCGAGGAGATTGCGGTATCAAGGATATCGATGCCCGCATCGATCGCTTTCTGATAGGTTGCCGTGCTGAGCCCCGTGGTTGCATGACACTGCATGGCGATGGGAACAGATACCGCTGATTTTAATGCCCGAATAAGCTTTTCAGCTTCATAAGGGCGCAGCAATCCAGCCATATCTTTAATACATATTGAGTGACACCCTAAGTCTTCTAGTTTTTTTGCCATATCCACCCAGGTATCAAGGGTATGGACTGGGCTCACGGTGTAAGCCAGCGTTCCTTGCGCATGGCCATCATTGGCAATCGTCGCTTTAATCGCTGTCTGTAAATTCCGCACATCGTTCATCGCATCAAAAATGCGAAATACATCGACCCCATTTTCCCGGGCACGTTCCACAAAACGCTCAACAACATCGTCTGCGTAATGGCGGTAACCCAATAAGTTTTGTCCACGCAACAGCATCTGCTGTTTGGTTTTTGGCATTGCTTTCTTAATTTCGCGGAGTCGTTCCCAGGGATCTTCCCCGAGATAACGAATACACGCATCAAAGGTCGCGCCACCCCATGACTCCATGGACCAATAACCGACTTCATCCAACTGCGCCGCAATTGGCAACATATCCTCTAATCTTAGGCGTGTTGCGAGCAGTGATTGATGTGCATCACGAAGAACGAGCTCGGTTAGTAATAAAGGTTGAGTCATGCATTACTCCTTGGAGCGATCGGCACGTCCTCGTGCCTGACGGTATTTTTGGACAGCGACAGTCACCGCAGCGAGTTTAGCGGCTTGGGAAGGGCCTTTGGGGGGCGCAGGTTGTGACGCGCTAGAATCACTCGAATTCACTGGTGTTTCTGGACAAAGACGAGTCAGCAAGGCAACAACACCGGTCAGGATCAGCAAAAACGTGAAGACGACCCCCATACCGGCGAGCATCAATTCAAACGCTTCTTGAAACAATTCCGCCATTGCTACCTCCCTGCGATGATTCGATTTGAAAAGACACGGGTCGTCGACCCGATCATGCACCTCTGAATCACGTAGTCCTTCCGTGATCGGTGCCTCATAATTGTTAGTTAATTGTAGAGTTCAGTGATGGGAAAGGAAAGCGCTTTTACGTGCGTTCCCTATGCAGCAAATTGATAGGCGATATTCGATGGAATGATTCGTTGTACGAGGTCTGGAAATAAACAGCAATCAAGGATACGCGGACTCGTGCCACATGCTACACGGATTTTAAAGTAAAAAAGAAGGAATAGTAGCGTTGGAAAGGCGATGCGAAGAGAAAGCGTGGCGCGCTCGGGAGGACTCGAACCTCCAACCGCCTGGTTCGTAGCCAGGTACTCTATCCAGTTGAGCTACGAGCGCGTTGCTTGTTTTGAATGTCTGAAATGGCGCGCTCGGGAGGACTCGAACCTCCAACCGCCTGGTTCGTAGCCAGGTACTCTATCCAGTTGAGCTACGAGCGCGTTGCTTCATGATTCATATTGTATCGACACCGTGCCGCGTCATGGTCAGGCTTCACCAAGGTGAATGTGACGTGAGTTGGCAAAATGGCGGTGAGGGAGGGATTCGAACCCTCGATAGGGCTACAAACCCTATACTCCCTTAGCAGGGGAGCGCCTTCAGCCTCTCGGCCACCTCACCGCGACTCGATGGGCGTGAATGATAGCGTTTTGTCAGAAGTTGTCAAACGCTTTTTGCCCTGAAACTGTTTAACTGCGTCATAATTAAACAGTCTGCGTAGTTTTTAGCCCCAAAATAAAAACCGGCTGCAAAAGCCGGCTTCTTGATGTGGCGATTACACCACAAGACCCATCCGTTATTCAGGCGCTTGATCGGAATCCTTCTCCGCCTGAATTCGCATGTAAATTTCTTCTCGGTGCACAGAAACGTCTTTTGGAGCATTGACACCAATTCGTACCTGATTTCCTTTGACGCCGAGCACAGTGACCGTGACATCATCACCAATCATCAGTGTCTCCCCGACCCGTCGCGTTAATATTAGCATCTAATTTTGCTCCTTCATTTCAACTACATATCCTGCGACACATGACCACACTGTGCTGGATAATCATCAAATACTAGCACCATCTCTGATCAGCGCGGATATGATATTTTTCATATCGGCGGAGACAAGCATCAGAGCTTCACAAGACTGTTGTTTCTTTGTCAGCGTGTCACATTCCTGTGATAACGAATGTACGCTTTTAGCATAGCACAGCTGCTATGCCTGCAAGGCGAAAACAGCGTCTATTTGACAAAAAAACACGCTCGGTTTCAACACTTCACGACATATTCTGACGTAACGTGCTTATTTTACTCACAGAATGCCCGCAGATTCCTCTCTCGCGGCTACCCATTCAGCTTTTCTTCAAGCCATCCTGGCACGCTTGACAACGCCTCCGTTAACTTCTCAGGCTGGGTTCCTCCGGCTTGAGCCATATCGGGACGCCCACCCCCTTTGCCACCGACTTGTGCCGCGACAAAATTTACCAGCTCGCCAGCTTTAACGCGTGATGTAAGACTCGCCGTGACACCGGCAATCAAACTCACTTTGTCGCCCTGGCGTAACCCCAACAGAACAATGCCATCACCCAAGCGATTCTTCAGGTCATCAACCATTTCACGAAGCGCTTTCGGGTCTGCATCATCGAGTTCTGCAAGAATAACTTTTTGTCCACCTATACGCTGGGCTTGGTCAACTAGCGAAGATCCTGCGTGTTTCGACAGCTGACGCTGGAACTCAGCAATTTCTTTCTCAAGTGATTTCTGTCGTGTGATTAACTGCTCAATACGCTCACTGACCACCGCCGGATCAGACTTAAGCACACTCGCGATACTCTGTAGCCGCTGTTGCTGCTGTTGCGTATATAAAACTGCACTGGCGCCCGTCGTAGCCTCGATACGACGAACACCGGACGCAATCCCCTGCTCGCTTGTCACCCGGAACATCCCAATGTCTCCGGTCCGCTCAACATGTGTTCCGCCACACAATTCGAGTGAGTACGGACCCATCTGCACGACACGAACTTCATCATCATATTTCTCACCAAACAGCGCCATTGCACCACGAGCTTTCGCTTCCTCAATTGGGAGAATGTCAGTCGTGAGCGGCGTGTTAAGCCGAATCTGTTCATTCACTTCAGTCTCAATTGCGAGAAGTTCTGATGCAGTCACCGCTTGAGGATGTGCAAAGTCAAAGCGCAGCCGCTGCTCATCAACCAAAGAGCCTTTTTGCATCACATGCTCGCCTAATACGTTGCGCAAAGCTGCATGGATAAGGTGCGTGGCTGAGTGATTCCGGCGAATTGCCCAACGGCGCTCGTCATCCACCACGGCAGTCAAGCTATCACCGACGCGCAATTTCACCTCGGCCGAGCCATGATGTCCTACAGCCTTCCCAATGTATTGGGTGTCGGTCACAACAAAGACTGGCTCACCATCGAGTTCGAATACGCCGATATCACCGACCTGCCCACCACTCTCTGCATAGAATGGGGTGTGGTCGAGGACCACAATCGCATCGTCTCCTGCTGCAACCTCACTCACCGCCTCGCCGTTCACAAAAATATCGGTGATGGTCGCTTGATGCTCATAGTCCGTGTAGCCGTGAAATGTAGAGACGGTTTCTGATTGAAGACGGGCGTTATAGTCCGCACCGAATTGCGACGCCTGCTGTGCGCGTTTGCGTTGCTGCTCCATCGCAACATCAAAGCCAGTTTGGTCAAGCCCAAAGCCACGCTCACGCAAAATATCTGCCGTCAGGTCATATGGAAAGCCATAGGTGTCATACAGCTTGAACGCAATCTCTCCGTTCAGGGCCTCGCCCTCCGCCAAGTCGCTCATCGCGTCTTCAAGCAGGCTTAGTCCCCGTTGTAAGGTCCGCGCAAATTGCTTCTCTTCTTGCAACAACGCTTGCTCAATGCGTGTTTGAGCCTGCTGCAATTCTGGAAATGCTTCTCCCATCAGACGGACTAACTCGCTAACGAGTGTGTGAAAAAATGGTTCGTTTGCGCCAAGTTTAGTCCCATGTCGAACCGCCCGACGGATAATACGGCGTAACACATAGCCTCGCCCCTCGTTCGAAGGCATTACGCCGTCGGTAATCAAGAACGCGCAAGAACGAATGTGATCGGCAATCACCCGCAATGATTGCGCTGAACGATCGTCAGTTCCTACGGCCTTCGCTGCCGCATCAATGAGGTGAACAAACGTATCGGTTTCATAGTTCGAATGAACTCCTTGCATCACTGCAGCAATCCGCTCGAGTCCCATGCCGGTATCGACCGAGGGCTTCGGTAATGGCTCAAGGGTTCCGTCCGACTGTCGGTTGTACTGCATGAAGACCAAGTTCCAGATCTCGATATAACGATCACCATCTTCTTCTGGCGTTCCAGGAGGACCACCCCAAACATCCGGTCCGTGGTCATAGAAAATTTCCGAACACGGACCACACGGACCTGTATCGCCCATCTGCCAGAAATTATCTTTCGCGCCAATCCGAGCAATTCGATCCGTCGGAACACCTATTTCATTGGCCCAAATCGCGTAGGCTTCATCGTCCTCTTCAAAAACCGTTACCCACAGTTTCTCTTTCGGTAACTTGAGTTCCTCGGTTAAAAACGCCCAGGCATATTGAATGGCTTCACGCTTGAAGTAGTCTCCAAAACTAAAGTTTCCAAGCATTTCAAAAAACGTATGGTGACGCGCAGTATACCCAACATTCTCAAGATCGTTGTGCTTCCCACCCGCCCGGACACAGCGTTGTGAGCTCGTTGCACGCGAATAACTCCGCTTGTCAGTGCCCAGAAATACATCTTTGAAGGGCACCATTCCCGCATTGGTAAACAGCAAGGTGGCGTCATTACCAGGGATGAGCGAAGCACTTGGCACGATGGCGTGGCCACGTTCAGCGAAGAAATTCAAAAAGGCAGTACGAATATCGGCACTGGTCATACTCATAAATACATTCCTGCTGTCAGTCCGGTTTTGCGATATGCGGGGACACAAACGTCAATTTTGAAAGTGGCTAAGAATACCATAGGGATGGCACAGAAAACAGCCACTTACCGGGGTTTAGATGGGGTCTTCTAGCGAGGAATCCAAGGCCGAGCGGACTTGTTCTCCGGTAAATCCACGTTGCGCCAAATAACGCATCCGACGGGCTTGCTCTTTCCGTCGATCAGCGGCATCTACTGGGTGTGGAAACCGCCGTTGAAATCGCTCGCGAGCAAGCGCAAACCAATCGACATCTTCAGCCTCAAATACGCGCTGAATTTCGTCTTCATCCACGCCTTTATGTTGCAACTCAGCGCGAATTCGCAATGGGCCGTATCCTTGTTGTACACGCTGACGAAAAAATACATCGGCAAAACGCGCATCGGATTGCCACTTACGCGTTTCCAAACGCGCTACTACTGCCCGGACAGCATCACGCTCAAAGCCCTTTTGTTCCAACTTGTGAGACAATTCATGAGCGCTGTGCTCACGTCGGCTCAGTAGCTGGACCGCCCGATGTTCAATCGCACGCTGATCGGTGGGATCGTCTGGTCCACGCTTGCCTTTACGACGCCGTTCAACCATCAGAATACTGTCTAACGTGCTGGCCGCAAGGCAAACTCAACCTGCACCGAGACGCTAATGTGTTGCTGACCTGGCTCGGTCACACTGGACTCCATCGCCATTCGCATCGGGGCCATATCCATGTGTGCGGGCGCATCTCCCTGTTCCGTGATTCGCAGCAGATGAGAAATCCGTCGGCTACTATGCTTGGCCAGCTCATTCGCCTTCTCGTGGGCCTGCCGAACCGCTTCTTCCCGTGCTTGCGCATACAACGCAGTCGGATCGGCAATTGAGAAGCGAATACTATCAACCTGCACCACCCCTACATCAATCGCATCATCAATCACCCGATCAAATAGGTTGAGATCCGCTAAAGTCACTTGTACCACACGGCTCACTTCATACCCTGCGAAAATAGCTTCTCCATCACGATAATTGTAGCGTGGTTGGATTTGCAGTTGCCACGATTGGATATGCTCCCGCGGAACCCCGTGTTCGAGTAAGACATCGCGCAACTGGCCGGTTACGCGGTCGGTATTTGCCTGCAGGTCTCCGAGTGCATCGCCTCGAAAACGAACCGTAAATCGAATATTTGCCTGATCAGGGACCCCAACCGCACTGCCAGATGCCGTCACGTGCACCGTGTCTGGATCGATATTTCCATGCGGCGCCGGCATACAACCCACGAGCGCCATTACAGCCATCAGACCAAGCGCTGTCAGGGATAAACGGAGCTTAAAAAAACAAGTTCGGTGTGTCATACGCTTTCCTTCCCTTTACTCTGTCGGACCGGTGAAACAGAACGACTCAATGCAATTGCTTGCGGTCTGCGCACTTCACAGCGCAAGCGTTGCGCAATGCCAACTTCCCCCACCGACCAGTAAACCGCGGGCAGAAACGCTTACCACACGTGCTGTTGGTTGGATTTCGGCCATTGTTTGGACCATAATTTCCAGCGCTCGTTCATCCTGCGGTAATCCGTACGCAGGCAGTAAGATCACGTCATGGTCACCAACTCGGACCCGGGCAAAATTCACGTAACTCGCCATTAACTGCATGCCTGCAATCCGTTTGCGGACGCCCAGACGGTGTTCAATCGAAACCGCTTCCGCTGCACTCAAACGAGGCGCGCGCGGCAGCGGAAGTTTTATAAGTTTTAAGGAACGTCCCTGCGCATCCGTATGAGTCTGGAGAAAATCGACGACACGACGACAGGTCGCATAGTCAGGGTGCGCTGGGTCATCTGTACTGGCAACAGCAACGACTCCCGGCGCTAAGAAACAAGCGATATTGTCGATATGACCGCCGGTTTCATCTGCAGTTAGTTTTCCTGGCACCAAGAGCAGCTTTTCAATTCCGAGGAATTCTTTCACGTGGGTATGCAAGGCGCGAGCGGTCAACCCACTATTCGTCGGGCGAAATAGAATACTCCCACTGCACGCGAGCGCGGTTCCTTCACCATCATGGTGCAAAGCACCGCCTTCTAACACCAAGTCATGGGCTTGGCTAGTCAACCCAAGATGCGAGGAGAGCCAATCTCGGGCAGTCACGTCGAGTTTAAATTGGTCATCAATTCCGCCCCACCCGTCAAAGCGATAATGCAGCGCCGCCTTTTGATCGCAATCAACAAAGGGTGCACAGTCGCGAATCCAAACATCACCGAAAGGAACCGAGTGCACGCGAACGTTTGTCGGCAATCCGCTCGGCATGGGTGCGTCAGGATGCACCTGCAAAGCCACCGGTACATTCAAGTCGGATAGTATCGATAAAAAAGCCCGCACATCCGCTTGGGCTGCTTCGCCACTCTGAGGCCATATATCGCGCCGATAGGGCCAACGCAACCAAAGTGCGGATGCCTCAGACCATTCGGTTCGCCAGTTGAGTTGCTGCTTGGTGGCTGCGACCTGAGTACTCATGATGATTTCTGTCCACCTGGGTGTTGTCTTTTCGAGGGTCTGCCTCGACTCGGACGTTTTGCTGATGGTTTGCCAGCAGGTTTTCCATCCGTTGCTGGTGTGCTTCGATGCGTTTGTGGCCTTTCTTTCGGGGTACGTCGTGATTTTCCTTGCCCAGTCCCAGCGCGTTGACTGCCTTCTCGATGACGGCGACTACCGCGCCGTGCTTGTTTTATCTGGCGTTGTTGATCTTCTTTCGTGATGACCGGCGCGGAGGTAAGCTCGGGAAGTTCGACTAATTTTCGCAAGTAGTTCACTTGTTCCATGGGTAACTCGACCCAACCGCCTTGAACGAGTCCTTTGGGCATCGTAAGTTCGCCCATCCGTACACGAATCAAACGGCTCACAGTGGCGCCCTGAGATTCCCACAAGCGACGGACTTCTCGATTCCGCCCCTCGGTTAACGTGACATGGAACCATTGATTCATGCCTTCTCCGCCACGACGACGAATGCGCTTGAAGCGGGCCATGCCATCCTCAAGTTCAACACCACGCAATAGTTTTTGAATCTGTGCCTCAGAGACCTCACCAAACACGCGAACCGCATACTCACGCTCGACCTGATAGCTTGGATGCATCAAACGATTGGCCAGTTCACCATCTGTAGTCAGCAATAAAAGCCCGGAAGTATTGATATCCAGACGCCCCACCGCAATCCACCGGGCTCCTTTCAAAGGTGGCATCCGCTCGTATACAGTGGCCCGCCCTTCTGGATCTTTCCGAGTCACCAGCTCGCCTTCAGGTTTGTGGTACACCAGTACGCGGCAAGGGACAGATTCTTCATCACTGGTCTTCACGACATGTCCATCAAGACGAATCACGGCATCGGCTGTGACACGTTCCCCTAGGGTCGCAACATGATCATGCACACGGATCCGCCCCTCGGTGATCATGGTTTCAATTTCACGCCGCGATCCATAACCGGAACGGGCTAATACTTTTTGTAGTTTTTCGCTTTCTTTCACTCGATGGGTTCCTCTGGGTTGTCACGCTCCCGCGTGTCATTAATTGCCGTGCTCTCGGTAATTAAGTGTAATTCATTTTCGCGATCCGCGTCAGACTTCAGGCGCGGTTTTTCACTGTCGCTATTCTGCTGTTCCTGCGGAGCTTGCAGGGCAAACTCGTCCTCGGTCGGCTCGAGATCCGGCCGCGGTTGCGCCAGCGCTGGTAAATCCGCCACCGACGTCAACGCAAAGTAATCCAGGAACGCCTTCGTAGTTGCATACAACGCAGGACGACCAGGAACTTCTTTATGGCCGACAATTTTGACCCACCCCCGCTCTTGCAGCGTTTTCATAATCTGAGAGCTCACGGAAACGCCGCGGACCGCTTCAATCTCCCCCCGGGTGACCGGCTGTCGCCATGCAATCAGAGCAAGTGTTTCAAGCAATGCTGCTGAATAGCGTGGTGCACGATCAGGCCACATATGAACAAGGGCCGGGCCCAATTCAGGTTTCGTCTGAAAGCGCCAACCTGAAGCGACTTCAGCCAATTCAATTCCACGGTCTTTGTAATCTTCCTGCAAGCCGTCAAGCACTTGACGCAAACGCGGGCGATTCAAGCGGAAGTCAGCAAGCACACCATTTAACAGCTGATCCAGAGTCACCGGCTCATCAGCGGCGAAGATCGCAGCTTCCACCAACTGCTTCAGTTGCTGATCAGATATCATGCAATAGCCTCCATGGTCGCCGCCTCACTCCGTCGACCGTCACGCCCCACATAAATGGTGGAGAAGTTCTCCGCTTGGGTCAGCACAATCAATCCTTCCTTGTTGAGTTCAAGAATGGCCAAAAAACTCACCACAACACCAGAACGCCCCTCTTGAATATCAAACAAGCGTGAAAACTCGACTCGTCCGTGCTCCTGCAAAAGCTCCAACACACGGCTCATGCGCTCGCGGGTCGATAGAACCTCGCGTTTGATTTGGTGATGGGCTTGCACTTTGACTAGCTGCATGACTTTCGCTAACGCGAGTCCGAGCTCTTCTAAAGTGACTTCGGGCGGTGTTTGCCCCGCAAGTTCACGTGCATCCGTTGACGCAGTGGCCGGAAAGAAATCACGATATTGTTGTGGTTGCTGGTCTAGTTGATTCGCACCTTCACGAATAATTTCATACTCTTTCAATCGACGAACAAGTTCAGCACGCGGGTCATCTTCGTCATCGTCCTCGCTCTGAACCTTGGGCAGAAGCATACGGCTCTTGATTTCCGCCAGCATCGCCGCCATCAGCAAATAATCTGCCGCGAGTTCGAGCTTCAGCTCACGCATCATATCGACATAATGCATGTACTGTTCTGTGATTTTTAGGATAGGCAAATCAAGGATATCCATCTTCTGTCGACGGATAAGATACAGCAGGAGATCCATCGGGCCCGAGAACAGATCGAGCATAAGCTCCAAAGCTTCGGGCGGAATGTAGAGGTCCTCCGGTTGATCAAAAACCGGCTCTCCTCGCACAAATCCTAGCGGCAGCGACTGCTGCACAGACCCCAAATCACTCATGATGTACCGTTCTCGTTATTATTGGCTCGCCACAAACTATGGTTTTTATTGAAACGGTGTTGGATCCCCTTCCCCCACACGAATAATGTTGATCTCATCATCGACCAAGTCAACCACTGTGGTTGGCTGTTCCATTAAGTGGCCACCATCAATCACCAAATCCACAAGTTTTTCAAGTCGCAAACGAATTTCATAGGGATCCGGCTCGGCAAATTCTTCTCCTGGGAAAATCAAGGTCGTCGACATCATGGGTTCGCCCAGCTCGGCAAGTAACGCCTGCGCAATTGCGTTATCCGGCACTCGCAAGCCAATCGTTTTACGTTTTGGATTCATCAGGCGCCGCGGGACCTCTTTTGTCGCCATCAGCACAAAGGTGTATGGACCGGGCGTATTGTTTTTTAATAAACGAAACGCTTGGTTACCAACTCGCGCGTAAACGGACAGTTCCGACAGATCACGACACACTAAAGTGAAGTTGTGTTCACTTCCAAGTTGGCGAATACGCAAAATCCGCTCCACCGCGTCCTTATTTTGCAACTGGCAGCCGAGTGCATAGCCCGAATCTGTGGGATAGACGATAACCCCACCCTGACGCACGATATCGGCGGCTTGCACGATCAGTCGATGCTGTGGATTCTCGGGATGAATTTGAAAAAACTGACTCATCCGTTCTCCACCTTGCTCCATTGTGTCCACACGGGCGCTACCTCACTTTGATACTTTAAATTTCGTCCCAATTCCCTGTATTTACCGGGCGCATGAAAATCCGATCCCATTGAGACGTAAAAACCATACTCGTTGGCTAACTCCAAAAGCCATTGGCGCTGCCAGGGCGCCTGCTGTGATGAGACCGCCTCGAGCGCTTCTGCACCACATGCTTTTAATTCAACTAATAACCGGCGCAACCATTTGTTGCTTAATCCATACGCCAGCGGATGTGCCAGACCGGCCACCCCGCCTGACGCTCGAATCGCTTCCACTGCCTCTTCCACTGAGCACCACTGAGATGCCACATAAGCACACTGGCCACGTCCGAGGTAGCGGTCAAAAGCGCTTTGAATATCTTTGCAATGACGTGCTTTCACCAGAGCTTCCGCAAAATGCAGACGAGTGAGCACCGCGTCCCTAGGCTGCTGGTGTGGATCCGGTAAATCTTCAGCTGGGATCCCTTGCTTAAGTAACTTCCCATGAATCGCGACGCTACGTTCCCGACGCTTATTTGCTTGTGCCGTTAATAGGGCCGTTAAACGCGGAGCTTCCGGATCAAAATTCCACCCAAGAATATGGATTTCAAATCCTTCCCAGCGTGTGCTTATCTCAACCCCCGGAATCAAGACGACGCGTGCAGCACGCTGTTCGGCTAACACGCGCTGCGCCGCTTGGTACCCCGCAATCGAATCATGATCGGTAATTGCGAGCACATCAATCTGCATATTTTCAGCACGCAGCAGGAGCTCATGCGGGTGAAGTGCTCCGTCAGAACATCGGCTGTGGCAATGTAAATCAATGCGTTCCGAGCCGGGAGGCACGGCCACAAAGGGCTGCGATCTTCGGGAAGACCGGCCGGCGTTCGAAACGTTTTCCTGTGTAATGGCGTCGTTTTTTGCGTTTATCATAAGAAGCATCATACGCCCTTTCGCCCCACAAAACTAACCTCGCCATCCAAAATTTTCTAACTTTTTGTTGACAGCGAAAGGGCCTTCCGTTTACCTTTCGAGTATCGAATTTTAAATACAAGTTTCATTAAGTTGTCTATGCAAACAACAATCCACAGCAACCCGTTGTCACGCTCACATGCAGGCCAAATCGGCGCGGCAGGTGCGCACGTTCATGCGTGGTGGTGGCATCCCGGATGCGGGTGATGTTGTGCGTGTAGAAACGTAACGAGAGAAAGCCAAATGAGGCACCTCACGTTGACCAGATAACCACAACAAGCCCGCTCTCTGAGCGGGCTTGTTTCGTTTTAGCCAAAGGGAAAAATAGATGACATCCCGATTGACAGAATTTCCGGTCGCCACCGTGCGCTTAACGCTCGACTATCAAGCTGATCCTGTCCACATGTTTCGTCAACTCACGGCAGGGCAAAGCAAACAAGCAGAGCATATCTTGCTTGAGTCAGCTGAGATCTCCTCCCGTCAAAACCTAAAAAGTATTTTGATGGTAGATGCAGCGCTTCGCCTGATCTGCCGCGGAGATATCGTCACCATTGAAGCGGTTTCCGATAGCGGTGCGCTGCTGCTGCCCTGGATTGCGGAACAGCTTCAACCCGACGCAACCATAGTAGAGAGTGTCCCCTCTCAGAAGCGCACTTTGGTTCTGCGTTACACCCCCCCGCCCGAAGGGTTAAGCGAACAGGAGCGTCTGCAGTATCCAAGTCAAGTGGCTCCGCTGCGGCTCCTCCAACAACAACTCAAGCACCAGGGACAAAACCACCCCCTCGGGATTTTCCTTACAGGTGTTTTTGCCTATGACTTTCTGGCAACCTTTGAGTCCTTACCAGATGTGCCTGAGGGCGCGAACACCTGCCCAGACTATCAATTCTATCTCGCCGAAACCTTGGTCGTAGTAGACCATGCGCGGGAACACACAGAACTGCTCGGTCTGCTCCCTCACAGTGACCGTCAGGCGGAAGAAGACCGTCGCGGTCAACGTTTATACCAGCGCATGGGCGAACTGATGGCGCGCTTGCAGGCTCCAACAACTCCGACTGCGACGCCTCCCATCTCAACTCAGCCCGCGGCCAAAGATTCAGCCTCCATTGAGGCCCAGCCTTCGCAAGCCGTGTTTGCCGAAATTGTTGAGTCCATGAAAGAACATATTCGTGCCGGGGATATCTTTCAGGTGGTGCCTTCACGCGAGTTCTCGCTCCCCTGCTCCGATGCGCTCGGGAGTTATGAGGCACTGAAACGCAGCAATCCAAGTCCCTACATGTTCTATCTCAAAACCAACGAGTTTGAACTCTTTGGAGCATCACCCGAATCGGCCTTGAAATATACCCATGCCTCCCGCCAAGTCGAACTCTATCCAATTGCTGGAACGCGCCCGAGAGCGCGCGATGCCGCTGGGAACATTCGTCTCGATCAAGATAGTCGGATCGAGCTGGCTCTGCGCCAAGACCAGAAAGAATTGGCCGAACACATGATGCTTGTCGATCTCGCGCGCAACGATCTCGCTCGGATTGCCAGGGTCGGCTCTCGATATGTCGCTGATCTACTCAAGGTCGATCGATACTCCCACGTGATGCATCTGGTATCTCGCGTCGTCGCAACCTTAGCCGATACCTACGATGCGCTCGACGCCTATCGCGCCTGTATGAATATGGGAACCCTCGTGGGGGCGCCCAAGCTCAGTGCGGCAACCTTGATTCGTCAAGCGGAGCAAAAACGGCGCGGCAGTTACGGAGGCGCGGTGGGCTACCTCAGTGGCAACGGTGATATGGATACTTGCATTGTGATTCGCTCCGCTTTCGTACGAAATGGTATCGCAACAGTGCAGGCCGGAGCTGGCGTTGTGTTTGATTCGGACCCCGCCGCAGAAGTCGCTGAAACAGAGCAAAAGGCCGACGCTGTCCTTCAGGCGATTCAACAACATGAACAAGCGCAGAAATTGGTATCAGCTCACACAGAGGAGTTCGTAAAATGACTCAGATTGGCGAAATTTTACTGCTCGACAATCAAGATAGCTTTACCTACAACCTAGTCGACGAGCTGGCACAACTGGGATACGGACTAACCGTCTATCGAAACACAGTTCCGGTCTCCGTCATTGCCGCGCACCTGGAGCGTGCCGCACAGGTGGGCCCAGTGTTGCTGTGTTTGTCACCCGGCCCTGGCCACCCAAAAACCGCTGGAAACCTGATGGAGGTGATCGCCATGGCCGCTGGGCGCTACCCTCTGCTTGGCGTATGTCTTGGATTTCAAGCACTGATTGACTACTTCGGCGGCACTGTCGATCGCTGCCATGAGACCGTTCATGGCAAGCCCAGCCGGATTCAGTGCACCAATCACCCGATTTTTAATGGGTTAAAAATGCCCTTGCCAGTCGCTCGATATCACTCCCTGCAAGCCATCCATGTCCCGAATTCGGTCAACATTATTGCCGAGGTAAACGACATTCCAATGGCTTTTGAGCATCCCGGTATGAAAGCGATTGGCTTTCAGTTTCATCCAGAATCTATTATGACCAGTGAAGGCAGTCAGCTGTTAAAGCAAACCATTGATTATCTGACAGGCGCCACACACACCACGGAAACATCTCAGGAGGCATCATGCGCGAACTTGTAAAGCTGCTCAATGCGGAGGCTCTGACGCTGGAAGAGAGTCAAAAGCTGTTTGGCCATATTCTCGCGAATCAAATGACACAGAACCAAATCGCAGCCATGTTGGTGGCCATGAAAGTGCGCGGCGAAACACCTGAAGAGATCGCGGGGGCTGCCTTGGCGCTTCTCAATGGCTGCAAACAATTTCCCGCTCTCGATTTTCCCGTCGCCGATACCTGTGGAACTGGCGGTGATGGTAGTAACACAATTAATATTTCCACTGCGGCAGCTCTCGTGCTTGCCAGCATGGGCGTGGCCGTCGCCAAACATGGGAATCGCAGTGTTTCCTCTCGTTCAGGTTCAGCGGATGTGCTTGAAGCGCTCGGTGTACCGCTCGATTTATCGCCTGATGAAAACCATCAACTTCTTAAAGAACACAAGTTTTGCTTCTTATTTGCCCCCCACTATCACCCGGGTGTGCGCTACGCTATGCCGGTCCGCCAAGAATTAAAAACTCGAACCCTGTTCAATCTGCTTGGCCCGTTAATTAATCCCGCGCGGCCTCAAGCACAGCTCCTTGGTGTCTACACCGAGGCATTATGCCGCCCATTAGCGCAAACACTGCAATTACTGGGGTGTCCTCGTGCGATGGTTGTGCATGGCAGCGGACTTGACGAGGTGGCTTTGCATGGTGCAACCACGGTAGTCGAGGTCAATGGCAAGGAGCTCATTGAGTACCAACTCACACCCGAGGATTTTGGCTTCCCACGCGCAGACATTGAGAGCCTCCGCGGCGGCGACGCTGACCAGAACGCGCGTATGCTAAAAGCCGTTTTTGCCGGCCAAGGTGAGCCTGAACATGCCCATGCAATTGCAATGAATGCCGGCTGCATTCGCTATTTGCTCGGCCATTCAAAGAATGTGCGTGATGGAGCGCATGAGGTCTTAGAACACATCCAAAGCGGGAAAGCACTCACGCACTTACAACGATTGCAGGAGGCATTTTAACGTGGCTGTGACTGAATTTATAAATGCGTCTACCCCGACTGTGCTACAAAAAATCTGCGCCACTCGACAAACGCGTCTTGAGGAGATGCGTGTGCACTATCCGGAGGATACCGTGTTTCAGGCAGCGGAAGAAATGACTCGCCCGACGCGCGACTTTACGGCTGCACTCCAGACGGATTCGGCAGCTTTTATTCTCGAGTGTAAAAAAGCGTCCCCATCCAAAGGGGTCATTTGCAGTGATTTTGATCCCGTTGCGATCGCACGGGTGTATCAAAGTTATGCAGCCGCGATCTCGGTCCTTACAGAGCCTGACTATTTTCAAGGCGATTTCTCCTACCTTCAAGCGGTCAGCGCCCATGTGCAAGTCCCCGTGTTATGCAAAGACTTTATCTTTAGTCGGTATCAAGTGGCCTTGGCACGTTACTTTGGAGCAGATGCCATCCTGCTCATGCTCTCTGTCCTTGATGATGAAACCTATCGTGCACTGAGTATTTACGCAGAACAACTTGGATTGCACATTTTAACGGAAGTGAGTGATGCGGATGAAATGCGTCGGGCCACGGCATTAAACGCCAAAGTCATTGGCATTAATCATCGAAATCTGCGCGATCTCTCTGTGGATTTACACCGTAGTGAAGTCCTGAGCGCACTTGCACCCAATGAAGCCGTGCTGATTGCTGAATCGGGAATAGAAACAAATGAGCAGGTCCGCCAAATTGCGCCATTTGTGAATGGCTTTCTCGTGGGAGGTGCGCTGACCGCACAAACGGATATTGACGCTGCCTGTCGTCGGCTGCTTTACGGTGCGCACAAGGTGTGTGGATTGACTCGCCCCGCTCATGCATTGATGGCGCGAGATGCCGGCGCATGCTTTGGTGGCCTGATATTTGCCAAACGGTCTCCTCGGTGTATTTCGCTGCAACAGGCGAAGTCGATCTGCGCGGTCGGTGGATTGCAGTATGTGGGCGTTTTTGCTCTCGATGACTATCACGGATTGTCGGCCACAGAAATCGCTGGGAACTTGGTGCGTATCGCGCAAGAGCTGCAACTGCGTGCGATCCAGTTACATGACGTTCCTGACTTCCTCGCGCGCCAACCTGATGCAGCAAAAACACTCGCGCTCGCATTGACTCGAGCCTTGCCTAGCATCTGCGAACTGTGGGTTGCAGTCAAGGCAGATGAGGTCAACACCATTCAAGCGCAGTTACCGGGAGTGAATCGCTGGCTACTCGATACTGGGAAAGGTGGCAGTGGCAAGACTTTCAATTGGTCACAAATTCCAACCCATGGACGGGAACACATGATGCTCGCCGGTGGCCTCAATGCAGAAAATATTACCGCGGCGCTGCGCCTCAACTTGGCCGGGTTTGACGTTAACTCGGGTGTGGAAGTAAGTCCCGGCGCGAAGTGTTCGCAGCGCGTCCATGGTTTTTTTAACCGGCTGCGCACTTACGGACGCGCGTCTGAAGTCCAAACCACCAAGGCTGAAAAGCAGCCGGTGGAATAAGGAGACGAATATGCAACCGAATCACACGAAATCTGAACGAAATACGAGTAAAGAAACCATGAACGAAGCCGAACACACAGCAACGCGGGAGCGATTGAGTCCCTACTTTGGAGATTTTGGTGGCCAGTTTGTCCCCGAGATTCTTCTTCCTGCCCTCGATCAGTTGGAAAACGCGTTTCTTGACGCCCAAGCAGACCCTGAATTTCAAGCGGAATTTAAGCACCTGCTCGATACCTACTTGGGCCGCCCCACGCCCCTGAGCTTATGTCAAAACCTAACCCAAGGTTCCCCCGCAAAGATTTACATGAAGCGCGAGGATCTATTGCATGGTGGCGCGCACAAAACCAATCAAGTACTCGGTCAAGCGTTGCTCGCCAAACGAATGGGCAAAACGCGTATTATTGCCGAAACCGGCGCCGGCCAGCATGGAACTGCGACCGCGCTAGCCTGCGCACTATTGGGACTTGAGTGCATTATTTACATGGGACGAAAAGACGCGGAGCGGCAACAACCCAACGTATTTCGTATGGAGCTGATGGGTGCCAAAGTGGTCCCTGTGGATGCGGGCAGCGGCACACTCAAAGACGCGGTCAATGAAGCCATGCGGGATTGGACTGCGAGCTATCCAACGACCCATTATTTACTTGGAACGGCAGCAGGTCCCCACCCATTCCCAACCATTGTTCGTGAATTCCACCGGATGATTGGAGCCGAAGCAAAAGCTCAGATTTTGGCAGCCGAAGGCCGTCTGCCTGATGAAGTCATTGCCTGTGTCGGAGGTGGCTCCAATGCCATTGGCATGTTCGCAGAATTTATTGATGAACCGGGCGTTCGTTTGACCGGTGTTGAGCCGGCCGGACGCGGGGTCGAAAGCGGTCATCACGGGGCCACCCTAAGTGCTGGGAAACCCGGTGTTTTGCACGGCTGCCGGTCGTTCTTAATGCAGGATCCGGATGGTCAAGTCGAAGAGTCCTACTCGGTCTCTGCAGGATTGGACTATCCTGGCGTGGGGCCCCAGCACGCGCATCTGCATGCCATCGGGCGTGCACAATATACCAGTGTTACCGACGAACAGGCGCTCGAAGCGTTCCAGCTTATTTCCCGACACGAGGGAATTATTCCTGCACTTGAATCGGCCCACGCGATGGCCTACGCCATCGAGCGAGCGAAGCATGCGACCAAGCCTGAGATCCTGCTGGTGAATCTATCGGGTCGTGGTGACAAAGACATTGATCACGTACGACGCATTTTTGCAGCACAGGCGGCAGCAAACGGAGGTGCAAAATGAGCCAACGTTATGCCTCCATGTTCACCGCCTTACAACAGAAGAATCAAGGCGCTTTCGTTCCATTCGTGACCTTGGGTGATCCCGATTTGGCGCAGAGCGAAGCCATCATCCGTACACTCATAGACGCCGGAGCCGATGCGCTCGAATTGGGCCTGCCTTTTTCTGATCCGGTCGCGGACGGGCCCGTCATTCAAGCTGCCAATATTCGTGCATTGAAACACCACGTGCGCATCCAAGATTGCTTTGATCTGATTGCCAGGGTTCGTGCGGACTTCCCCGAAATTCCCATCGGGCTTTTAGTATATTGCAACCTTGTGGTCGCCAATGGCAGTGACAGCTTTTATCAGCGGGCCGCTGCGGCAGGTGTCGATTCTGTGCTAGTCGCAGATGTGCCCTTACGTGAAGGAAAGCGTTTCATGTCGGATGCGAAGGCCCACGGAATTGCCCCCATTTTCATCGCGCCACCGGATGCCTCGGAAGCCACCTTAAAACAAGTTGCAGAGTACAGCGAGGGGTACATCTATTTACTCAGCCGCGCGGGGGTAACTGGGGCGAATGATACCGTCAATGCACCGGCCGAAGCGCTCATTCAAACACTCAAAGATGCCGGAGGCGCACCTGCCTTGCTCGGATTCGGCATTGCGCGTCCCGAGCATGTCCAAGCAGCAGTGCGGGCGGGCGCTGGTGGTGCGATCAGTGGATCCGCAATTGTCTCCATTATCGCCAATAATTTGGATGCCCCCGATACCATGCTCAAGGAGCTACACACCTTTGTGCAAGGAATGAAAGCAGCAACGATTCGCGATTAAAGAAACCTGTTTAAGCCATCCCGCTTAAGACTTTTCTTTATCCGCTCACTCGGTTGGATTTGCCGGCGCGTCTTGTGCCGGCTTATTTTGTACCGGCTTATTTTGTGCAGGTAGGTCCAACTCATGAGCATGGTGTTTGAGCTCATCACCACTGAGCATGATAGCCAACCAACGGGTATTGGGATTTTCTTCAAATCCAATTTTTACCATCATGGTTAACGGCACTGATAACAGCATACCGACCGGCCCAAGGAGCCAACCCCAAAAGATCAATGACAAAAAGACCACCAAAGTTGACAGACCCAAACCCCGGCCCATCACACGAGGTTCAATCAGATTTCCCATCACCAGATTAATCGCTAGGTAGAGCGCAGCAACCGCACCCGCCATCAAAGGCGAGAACTGAATCAATGCCATAATAACCGCAGGAATTGCGGCTAAGATCGAGCCGATATTGGGGATATAGTTAAATAAAAAGGCGACCACAGCCCACAAAATAAAGTGGTCAACACCGAGCAACCATAGACCAAAACCTACTAAGAATCCGGTCACCAAACTAATAATGGTTTTCAGCGCAAGATACTTATTGATAGCGATCAGCATCGATGAAAAGCGCTTCATTTGCTTTTCTGGCTGCCCAAAAGCCAAACTAATCTTTTTTGGAATAAGGGCCGATTCCGCCAACATAAATGCGACAATCAGAAGGATCAGCAGGGTGTTGGTCAGCATCCCACCCAGACTCGATAAAATGTTCACCGCCATTGACATCAATCGGGCCGGATCGAACTGTTCCTGCAGAAGTGCTTGATTCAAATGAATATTGAACTGTGCGGCAAAGGTCACCAACGCGGAAAATTGCTCTGTCATGCGTGCCCGGTACACAGGCATGTTCAGGGTGAATTCATTGACCGATTGGACAATCAGGCCCGCCAACGCAAAGCCCGCCACCAAAATGACCATCACAATCGCGACAATCGCTGCAAACGGCGGGAGATTCTTTAACCGAAACCATTGAATGACCGGTTGAAAAATGATGGTAATAAATAAAGCGAGCAGAAAAGGCACGACAATCACGCTAGCGGCCTTCACTCCAGCCAAGATGACAACAATAGCGGCCGCCACCACGAAAATTTTACTCATCGATGAAAGTGCCGAAGACTGGTCTGACATACGGTGCTCTCCGTATCTGTTGTTTTAGTGCTAAGCTGATGACGATACGTCATTATTCGAGGCCTCACAAGTTCAACTGATTCGGAGCAGCCCATGAAAATTCTAATGACCGGTGGAACGGGGTTTGTCGGTTCAGCCTTTATCAAACGCTATGGTGATCAACACGAAATCACCGTGGTATCCCGTCATCCTATACAGGCCAAGAAAACCCTTGGTCCGACGGTGTCCGTTCTGCCCAGTCTTGCGGAACTTGAGCACCTCAATGCGTTTGATGCGGTGATTAATTTAGCAGGCGAACCTATCGCGGATAAACGCTGGACTGATGCGCAGAAAGAGCGTATTGAACAATCTCGCTGGCATATCACAGAGACATTAGTTGGCCTCTGTGCTGCCTCGGATCACCCACCACACACCTTTCTATCCGGTTCTGCCATCGGCTACTACGGACGACAAGGCGCGACGCCTGTCACCGAAGATGACAACACGCCCCATGACGAATTCAGTCATCAATTATGTAAGCGCTGGGAAGCAATTGCTCAGGAGGCCGCCTCTGAACAGACTCGGGTGTGTTTGTTACGCACTGGTGTGGTGTTGGCGGGTCACGGTGGCGCCCTGAAAAAAATGCTGCCCCCATTTCGTCTCGGGCTCGGTGGACCCATTGGTGACGGCCAGCAAATGATGTCCTGGATTCATTTGGATGATATGGTGGCTGGAATTCAATTTCTCCTTGAACATGATCAGTGCCAAGGACCCTACAACTTTACCGCACCTCATCCAGCCTCCAACGAAGCGTTCAGTAAAACCTTAGGGAAAGTCTTGCATCGACCCGCCTTCTTCAGGGTCCCAGCGTTTGTCCTGCGTACTGCGCTGGGTGAAATGTCGGATTTACTGCTAACCGGACAAGCTGTGTTACCCCAGCGGCTTGAACAAGCTGGATTTGTCTTTGAATACCCACAATTAGAGCAGGCGCTACACGCAAGCGTATAGCACCTGTTCGTTTGTTACGCTAGGTTCCGGATTAAATGGCCAGTGCGCTGTCGTAACATGCGCCAGCACACGGCCCACCCAAGCACTGCAACCACCAAGGCGCCTAAGCCGGGACCCAGAATCCAGAAACGTAAGTGGAGTGCGGGTTGCATGTTGAAGACTTGCGTTTGGAGCAGATAGATCGACAGCTCCATCGCTAAAGTAGCGATCAATCCTGCCAGCGCTCCGAGTACAACAAACTCATAGGTCACCGCACGCGATAGAAGCTTTGAGCGCGCCCCAAGGGTTCGCAAAATAACCAGCTCTTGCTGCCGCTCTTCAAGCGAGGCTTGAACCTGCGCTACCAAAACCAATGCTCCAGCCAGTATCACGAGGATCATCACGAAGGTGATCGCTAGAGACACATGACCAATGACGTCGCGAATTTGCGTCAAGATATCTTCCACGTCAATCAGGGATGCCTGTGGGAAGTCCCGGAAGAGTGAATACAATTCCGCGCGACGCTCAGGTGGCAAATAGAAACTTGCGATATAAGTCGCTGGCATGTCTTCTAACAAGTCGGGGCTAAACACCATATAGAAATTCGGCTGCATGGTATTCCAATCGACTTCACGAATATTGGTCACGGGCACGGTAAACTCATCGGCCGCCACGCGGAACGTCAATTCATCTCCGAGACCGATATTGATCCGCTCCGCGACTTGTGATTCCACCGAAACGCCCGGCTCACCTTCGCGAAACCACTCGCCCCGTAACAGAGTATTTTCCGCCGGAAGATCTCGCCGCCACGTCAATTGCAGCTCCCGACCGAATCCTTCCCGGAATTCACTTTCATCGCGCTCTTCCTTCGTGACCGCGTCGCGGACCAAATCGCCATTGATGGCCACCAAGCGACCCGGAACGATAGGATATAAATCGGTTGCTCGAATATGCTGACGCTCAAACATGCTTTGCATCGGCTCAACCTGATGGGGCGCGACATTCACCACAAAATAGTTCGGTGCATCATCCGGCAATTGATTCTGCCAATCTTCCAACAGCTCGTGACGCAGGGCCAACACCAGTAAGAACAGCATAACTGCCACAGAGAAACTAAGCATCTGCATGCTGTTTTCCGCAGCACGACGCTGCAATCCTGCCATCGCAAGACGCCAGCTACTTCCCGCTTGCATCCCCGCCTGCCGGCTCGCCCGAATAAACAAACGACTGATCCCCAGCAGCAAAAACATCGCAAAAATTCCGCCCGCGAATAACGCTGATGACAGAATAAACGACCCACTATATAACACCATCAAGGTATATACGGTGCCGCCTGCAATCACCCAGTGAACCCACTTCGCCAGCCCACTCGCAAGCATATCGCGGCGCAAAACACGCAAAGGAGGAATCTTGAGGAGACGTAACAATGGGTAGAGGCTAAACATAATCGCGCACAACAGGCCGGTTGCAATGGCGAGCACATAAGGTCCCGTGCCCCCTTCCGGAAGCACATATCCGAGTTGTGCACTGACCCACCCCGTCACGCTCCATTGCAACGCGGTTCCGAGGAGCAATCCAAGTAGAATGCTCACCCCCGTGAGTAGCAATAAGTGCAGAGTGAAAATGCGACCAATTTGCCCAGTGCGTCCACCGAGGGTTTTCATAATGGCAACCGCGTCAAAATTTCGCTGCGCGTAGCGTTGCGCAGCAACCGCCACTGCCGTCGCCGCCAATACAACACCCAACAAACTCGCGAGGAGCATAAATCGCTCCGCTCGGTTCAGGGCACTCGACAACGGAGAGTCACCGTCCTGAATGCTAGTCCACCGCTGGGTGACATCATCCAGTTGTGGCATCAACCAGTTCTCAAAGCGCTGGATATTGCCCGGATCTCCGGCAAACAGGTAATTGTAGTTCACACGACTTCCGGGTTGAATTAAGCCAGTCCGGTCCAACTCATCAATATATATCAGCACCGTGGGGCTATCCGTAAACACACTGAACCCGGCATCCGGCTGATGGGCCAAAATCTGCGTTACGGTGAATTCCGCATCACCAATCTCGATCGACTCGCCGATATCGAGTGCGAGTGTATTGAACAGACTTCCTTGTACCCAGGCCTCACCCGGCGCTGGGAGCATGTCGGTTCGTTCGCCATCTACATAAGGCGCTTGCGCGATTTCTAAATGACCACGCAGCGGATAACCGGAGCTAACCGCTTTTACTTCCACCAGCGTCAATTCACCATTCGCGAACGCCATGGAATTAAACGTCGTTCTCCGCGCCCACGCCACATCATCCTGCTCTGCACGTTCAAGCCATTCGGTTGGTATTTCTGCGCCGCGCGAACGCAGCACACGGTCTGCCGCAAGGAATTCAGCACTGCGATCGAGCAAACCCAGCTGCAAACGCTCGCTAAATACCGACAGCGACAACACCGCACACACCGCGAGTGCAACCGCCGCCGCCATAATGGTGAGTTCGCCCCGACGCAACTCATGTTTTAATAATCGCCACGAGATCTTATGCCACATTGCGTTGCTCCGTCAGCACACCGCCATCGAGGTGGAGAATTCGATCACAGCGCTCGGCCAGACTATTATCATGGGTGACCATCACCAGCGTCGTTCCAAACTCTCGGTTCAATTCAAAGAGCAGTGCCTCAATCCGTTCGCCGGTTTTGCTGTCCAGATTACCCGTAGGTTCATCCGCAAATAAAATTTGTGGTCGGCCAATAAACGCCCGCGCAATCGCCACACGCTGCTGCTCTCCCCCAGAAAGTTGATTTGGATAGTGAGTTAAACGTTCTTCAAGGCCAACTTTCTTCAATAGTTCACGAGCCTGTTGCTCAGGATGTTTGCTGCCTGCTAATTCAGCGGGCAGCATCACGTTTTCGAGGGCCGTTAAACTCTGAATAAGAAGAAAAGATTGAAAAATGAATCCAATCTTTTGCCCACG
Source organism: Aliidiomarina sanyensis (assembly GCF_003987175.1). Classification (GTDB taxonomy): domain Bacteria; phylum Pseudomonadota; class Gammaproteobacteria; order Enterobacterales; family Alteromonadaceae; genus Aliidiomarina; species Aliidiomarina sanyensis. The sequence goes on from NZ_PIPM01000003.1 coordinate 195,584, forward strand.
CAGAATTGCACGCTGCTCTTCATCCAATTCACTTAAATTTACGTTATCTATGGTAATGTGTCCGGAGCTGGGTAGATCCAAACCGGCCATGAGCGAGAGCAATGTAGACTTCCCTGAACCTGATGCCCCGACGACAGCGACCGCTTCACCGGCATCAATAGTAAAATCCATAGGCTGAAGAATTTGCAATTCACCTTGGGTCGTCACAACATTGCGAGAAACGGACTGAACTTGAATAAGTGCCATATGCTGAAAAAATTCCTTTACGTCATTTTGGTTGCGCTCATTGCGCTGTCTTCCACAGTACGTGCGAGCGAGTCAAATGTATCATTAATGGTGCTCGGTGATAGCCTTGCCGCAGGGTATGGCATCGCGGAAGCCGATACATGGGTTGCAGATATTGGTCGAACATGGCGAACCCATCATCCCCGACTCCAGATCATCAACGCGAGCATTAGTGGTGAGACCACCCAAGGGGGACTGTCTCGTCTTGAAAGTCTGTTAGATCGCCATGCGCCTGATGTTGTTTTTATTGAGTTGGGCGGCAACGATGGGTTGCGTGGCTTCAACTTGAACACGATGGAGTCTAATCTACGCCAGATGGTTGAGATCCTCCAGTCCAGAAACGTGAAAGTTGCCATCAGTGAAATTGAGATCCCACCGAATCTCGGACGCCGATACACACAAATGTTCCGGGATGTCTTTCACCGGGTCGCAGACGATATGGAGATTCCATTGATTCCCTTTTTCATGCGGGAAATTGCACTCAATCCAGATTACATGCAAAGCGACGGCATTCACCCGAATCTTTCGGCCCAGCCGGTCATTGCGGATATTATGGAACCGCAATTGCGTGCTTTGTTGGAGGCCCTGTGAGTCGATACTATTACGTGAGCCTTGGCAGTAATATCGAGCCTGAAAAACACTTTGCCGACGCCTTCGCCCAACTGAGCGCCCGTTTTGGGACTTTGCTTGTGATGCCCGTGGTCAAAACGGCCCCGTGTGCGATCGATACAGCGAATGACTTTCTGAACACCTTAGTCGTGTTTGCATCCACGTTGTCGACTCACGAACTCAAAGCTTGGTTTAATCAGCTAGAAACGCAGCATGGACGTGATCGAAACGACCCGATGCGCAGTGCGAAAGATCGCACCCTGGACCTTGATATTCTCGCCAGCCAGGAGCACCTCGACTTCTCAACGACCGCTACATTTGAAGAACCCTACACGCAAGCCTGCGTAGATGCGCTCATCCACCCTCAGGCCACGCAAGAGATTGTCTTGCAGGGACAGCGGCTAGGTCACCGAGCGTCCGCCATCGACACGGATCACCGCAGCGGTCATATATTCGTTATTGAGGATACTTTGGATCGCCTGCTCGAGCGCCTCGAACCCGCCTTCAACCGGGAGCAAGGTCTCGCTTAACACCTGTTTTTTATCGCCGTCGCTGTGCTCCGGTAAAAATTTAATCGGCCCAGGCTGAATAGCGTTCACACGGACCCGCGGCGCCAAGCGCTTTGCAAAACTCAGCATGAGATTCTCTAAGCCCGCTTTTGTTGAGCAATAGAGCGCGTATTCCGGATTCGGATTACTCGCATAAATATCCGTCACATGAATAATATTTGCAGTTGGCCGCTGACTGTTTTGCAGAAGCGTACTGAGTGCTTGGTTCAGGCGTGCGGGCAACTTCATGTGAATCTGGTATAACGCATCATAAAAGGCACATTCGTCTTCCGCATGGGCTGCGTCTTTTTCGTAAATAGACGCATTGTGCAGGATGAAATCGAGGCTGTTCGTTTCAGCCTTGATCGCCGTAATCGCTTCGTCCACGCTTCGATCATCCAATGCATCACAGGCGATAACCGTGAGGTTTTGGTTGGCCACAGCCATGTCTCCAAGCTCACCACCGGTACTCCGCGACAGGGCCATGACCCGCCAGCCCTGCTCTAACAGCCCTTTCGTCATATGCAAACCCAGGCGGCGACCCGCGCCCGTTATTAATGCGACTGCTTGTCCCATAAATCCTCCTCATCACTCGCGCTATCTTAACGCATCGCAGGCATAAAGCGATCACCGGATACTTAGCACGCCTTGCCGCTTGTTTTCATTTGTTATGAAAAAAGTCTAAAACTATCTCAACAACGCAGTTTTTATTGATATTTCACTGATCTGCGCCACTATCAAGAGGCCACATTTACTTTTATTGAGGTCGTTATGAAGTTTGCATATGGAATTGGAGTCGTTCTTTGCTTGATATTCGCCCCGTTGGTTGCACACGCCGATGTTATCGCCATAGAAAATGTCTATGTATTTGATAGTCGCGAAGCGACTCGCTCTTCTCAACCTCAGGTTGTGCTTGTGCAAGGAAGCCGTATTCTAGACGTCGTTTCAGAAATTCCCGACAACATCTCCCCGAGCCGCATTGTAAACGGCAAAGGGGGGACCTTGATTCCTGGCCTCATTGATGCGCACTGGCACGCAGCGCTTGCGGCGCCGAGCCAGATTGACGCCCTGACCGCCGATCCGGGTTATTTACATGTGCTTGCTGCCAACCTCGCCAAAACCACTGTACTGCGTGGATTCACCACCGTCCGCGACATGGGAGGCCCGACCTTTGGTCTACGCCGCGCGATTGAACAAGGCATTACCCCGGGCCCACGTATCTTCCCCTCAGGCGCGATGATCTCCCAAACCGGAGGCCATGGAGACTTTCGCTTGCCCCATGAGGTTCCGCGTGGCTCAACGACCCCTTTGAGTCATACAGAGCTGCAAGGCGCCGCTGCGATTGCCGATGGCGAAGCGGAAGTGTTACGGCGCGCCCGTGAGCAATTAATGCTCGGGGCCACCCAAATCAAACTGATGGCCGGTGGCGGTGTATCTTCTCTCTATGACCCGCTTGATGTGACGCAGTATACCCATGATGAACTAACAGCAGCCGTGGCTGCAGCGGAGAACTGGGGAACATATGTAACGGTCCATGCTTATACCTCGCGCGCTATTCAGATAGCGATCGGTGCGGGTGTGAAAAGCATTGAGCACGGCCAGTTGGTCAATGAAGAAACCGTCCAATTGATGGCCGAGCGCGACATCTGGTGGAGCTTGCAGCCATTTTTAGATGATGAAAATGCCAACCCTAAAACAGGCCTCGCCCGCCAGAAGCAATTACAAGTTGCCCAAGGCACGGATACCGCCTATGCCCTTGCTCGTCAATATGGCGTCAAGGTCGCGTTTGGAACGGACGTATTATTTAGCGGTGGTAACGCGGAGTCGCAAATGCCCCGACTACTCTCCATGCAACGATGGTTCACACCCGCGGAAGTTCTGCAGATGGCCACCTACAACAATGGTCAGCTACTCCAGCTCTCCGGACCACGGTACCCTTACCCAGGCCCTCTTGGACTCATTGAAGCGGGTGCAATGGCTGACTTGATTATTGTGCGGGGCAACCCGCTCGAAGACTTGAATCTACTCTTGAATCCCGAAGCCAACTTCCAGGTAATCATGAAAAATGGAGTGATTTACCAGACGCTTGAGAGCGCGCAGTAAAACCCGCAGGCGAGAAACGAAAAACGCCTGCAGGTGCAGGCGTTTTCTATGTATTTTTCACGTGTTGCGCACATGAAAGATGCTTTCGCATCGAATATGTGGCGTCCCCTAGGGGATTCGAACCCCTGTTGCCGCCGTGAAAGGGCGGAGTCCTAGGCCTCTAGACGAAGGGGACCCAGAAAAAAGCTTACCGAATTGGCCGCGCGGTAAACCCTGTGCAAATGATGGCGTCCCCTAGGGGATTCGAACCCCTGTTGCCGCCGTGAAAGGGCGGAGTCCTAGGCCTCTAGACGAAGGGGACGCAGACATTTGCATTTGCGCGAAGAAGTGGCGTCCCCTAGGGGATTCGAACCCCTGTTGCCGCCGTGAAAGGGCGGAGTCCTAGGCCTCTAGACGAAGGGGACGCATTTCTTGGTGCGCGCCGAATGTTTGGTGGAGCTAAGCGGGATCGAACCGCTGACCTCTTGCATGCCATGCAAGCGCTCTCCCAGCTGAGCTATAGCCCCACATTCGGGTCTCGCTGATAAAGGACTTCTGTCCCCGACAGCGAGGCGCATTCTAAGAATCCAGTGTATCGCTGTCAACTGTTTTTTCGGACTTACGGCTTGTTCGCCTATTTTTTTGCCAATATGATTTCTTTTTCAACAAATCCGCAAAATTTGAGGCAGAACACACGCTTACTTAATCATCGGAATCTTCGTCAGAGCCATACTGATAAATCGGCTCAACCCCATCTTTACCGGTAATCGTGCACCCTAAATCTTTGAGCAATCCATCTTTTACAGCGTATATCCAGCCGTGGATCGAGACTTTTTGCCCCCGATCCCACGCCTCTTGAACAATGTGATTTCGTGACAAATTACGCACTTGTTCAACCACATTGAGCTCACACATCTGTTCAAATCGAGCATCATAAGGCAATGTCTTTAATTCCCCTTCATGGACTCGATAAATATCTTTGATGCCGTGCAGCCATTGGTCGACCATCCCGTGTCGATTAGTTTCCATCGCGGCCGCCACGCCACCGCATCCGTAATGCCCTACCACGAGGATATGACGGACTTGCAACACATTGATTGCATACTCAATCACTGCGAGGCAATTGAAGTCTGTTTGAATGACCTGATTCGCGATATTTCGGTGAACAAACACTTCACCCGGCGCCAGCCCAACGATTTGATTAGCCGGAACTCGGCTGTCGGAACAGCCGATCCACAAATATTCTGGTTTTTGCTGCTGAACTAAGCGTTCGAAAAACTCAGGGTCCTGCTCCACTTGGGTCTGCGCCCAGGCTTTATTATGTGCTAGCAGTTCACGAATTTTCGGCATGTCAGGCATTCTCCTCACGGGCTTGAATAAACTCCAGCGCGAGCCCAATACGCTCTACCACAACCGCTTGCGGTATAAGAGCGAGTGTGACATCCAACGAGGGTGAATTACCACCCCCTGTGGTTGCAACGCGTAAGGGCATGCCCACTTTCCCCATACCCACATCCAGTGCCGCACAGGTATCTTGAATCGCTTGCTGTATCGTCTCTGGGGTCCAGCTTGTTAATGCCGCGAAGCGCTGCTGCACATCGCGCAGTGGTTCACCCGCCACAGGACGCAAATGCTTTTTCGCTGCTTGCTCTTCAAAGCCCGTGACTGGTTCATAAAAATAGCGGCTAATTTCGGCCATCTCCCGCAAGGTCTTTACCCGTTCCGCTTGCAAGCCCACAATCGCGGTCAAGGCCGGGCCACCGGTCGTAGCAATTCCGAGCTGCTCAAAATGCCATGCGAGCTCAGCCGCCACTTGCTCAACAGGCAGGGTCTTCATGTAATGCTGGTTGAGCCAATTAAGTTTTTCCGTATTGAAGGCCGACGCTGCTTTGTTAATATCACTCAGCTTAAAGATGCTGATGAGCTCATCGCGACTAAATACTTCTTGATCACCGTGAGACCAGCCGAGTCGCACCAAATAATTAATCATTGCTTCCGGCAAATAGCCTTTGTCTCGATACTCTGTGACGCTCACAGCGCCATGACGCTTAGATAACTTCTTTCCATCGTCACCCAAAATCATCGACACGTGCGCATACTCAGGAATCGGTGCACCAAGCGCCTGCAGGATATTGATCTGCCGCGGTGTATTGTTGATATGGTCCTCACCACGCACCACGTGGGTGATTCCCATATCCCAATCGTCCACTACAACACAGAAATTGTAGGTCGGAGTTCCGTCGGTCCGAGCAATAATCAAGTCATCCAATTCTTTGTTTGAAATCTCGATCCGGCCCCGGACATGATCATCAAAAACCACGCTACCCTCTTGCGGATTGCGAAAACGGATTACGTACGGCTTGCCAGGTTGATCTTCAAGCCCATAACATTTGCCGTCATAGCGCGGCTTTAAACCGGCCGCCATCTGTTCTTCACGCATTGTCTCGAGCCGCTCATGCGAGCAGTAACACTTGTACGCCTTACCTTCAGCCAACAACTGATCAATCACTGTTTGATAACGATCAAAGCGCTTCGTTTGGTAAATGGGAGGCTCATCCCAAGTTAAGCCAAGCCACTCCATCCCTTCAAAAATGGCATCGATCGCTTCTTGAGTTGACCGTTCGCGGTCCGTGTCTTCGATCCGAAGCACAAATTTACCACCGGCAGCCCGTGCCACGAGCCAAGCATAAAGCGCGGTACGTGCACCACCCACGTGGAGATAGCCCGTTGGGCTCGGAGCAAAACGCGAAACAACTGACATGCAAGAATCCCTACCATTAAAGTCAAAATGAATGGGCCGAAGTATATCAGAAACGAAAAACGACAGGTACGGGCGGGGGAAAAAGAAAAGCCGGCGTATCGCTACGCCGACTTTCACAAATTAGGGAGCAACATCCGTGTCGCCAATTTCATCCAGAAAGAATGCTTATCCTGCAAACATGTACCGGCATATCCGTGCCGTAAAAACGCAACCGGAACTTCACGGTCCTTATGAACGAGCCATTACGTTATGGGTGTAGTCTAAAGAACAACAGTTCAGGAAGAAACCGAAGATTTGTTACAAAATATTTCAAACTTCGTAACATTCGTGAGATGGCGTCGCAGCGGGGCTACTAAATTTATTCGAGAGCAGAAACAAAAAAACTGCCGAGTGGCAGTTTTAGAAATGGTGGATGGTACTGGGTTCGAACCAGTGACCCCCGCCTTGTAAGGGCGGTGCTCTCCCAGCTGAGCTAACCATCCACTGAGATTTCTATGACGTCGATGACATAACTGGTGGATGGTACTGGGTTCGAACCAGTGACCCCCGCCTTGTAAGGGCGGTGCTCTCCCAGCTGAGCTAACCATCCATTCGGTTTTCAGTGTTGCCACTGACACTCAGTTATGTAATCTGCAACTCATTATGAGCGCCAGAGCGCTTCCCTGTGTTGCGAGGCGCTATTATAGGGCGGTGCTTTTGCCTGTCAACAGGAAATTATAAACACATCCACTGACTGCTGAAAAAACCAACGCATTGACCTGAGTTTAGCCTGTCTGTGGTGCAAAATCGACCGGTCCCAACCGATGACTCAGGCAAACACAAATCACCCGTAGGTTTTTAGTTGTTCACGCAGTTCGTGTAATTCGTCACGCAGTCGTGCAGCTTTCTCAAACTCGAGGTTCTCTGCGGCTTTGTACATTGCCTTCTCCTGTTCAGCAATAGCCTGGCCGATTTCCTTGGGACTTTTGAACTTGGGAATTTTAATACCTCGGGCTACCGCTTCTGCTCGTGCTTTTTCCCGTTTACGTTTCCCGGCATCACCACCAAGATCCATCACGTCAGTGACCCGTTTGTTCAGCCCCATCGGCGTAATTCCGTGTTGGGTATTATATTCAATCTGTTTAGCGCGACGTCGGTCGGTTTCATCAATGGCTTTTTGCATGGACTTTGTAATCCGGTCCGCATACAGAATCGCTTTGCCATTTACGTTACGCGCCGCCCGGCCGATGGTCTGAATCAGCGAGCGTTCGGCGCGTAAAAAGCCCTCTTTGTCGGCGTCCAAAATCGCCACCAATGACACTTCCGGCATATCGAGTCCTTCCCGCAATAGGTTGATTCCAACCAGCGCATCGAACTCCCCGAGACGCAAATCACGAATAATTTCCATGCGCTCAACAGTATCAATATCGGAATGTAAATAACGCACACGAATTCCATGTTCGTCGAGATAGTCAGTCAGGTCCTCTGCCATTTTTTTGGTCAGTGTCGTAATCAATACGCGCTCACCAAGTTCTGCGCGCAGCCGAACTTCTGACATCACGTCATCGACCTGGGTCCCGACCGGCCGAACCTCAATGGTTGGATCAATCAACCCCGTCGGACGCACAACCTGTTCGATGACTTCGCCTTCACAGCGTTTGAGCTCGTAATCACCGGGCGTGGCCGACACATAAATCGTTTGAGGTGCAATTGCTTCAAATTCATCAAACTTAAGTGGCCGATTATCCAGTGCGGATGGCAAGCGAAAACCGTAGCCGACGAGATTTTCTTTGCGCGACCGGTCGCCCTTATACATTGCACCAACTTGTGAAACCGTTACATGGGATTCGTCAATAATCAGAAGTGCATCATCTGGCAAGTAATCCATCAATGTCGGAGGTGGCTCACCCGGCGCGCGACCAGATAGGTAGCGTGAGTAATTTTCAATTCCCGAGCAATAGCCTAATTCCAGCATCATCTCAATATCAAACTGGGTCCGCTCACGAATCCGCTGCTCTTCAATGAGCTTGCTCTCCCCAAGAAATTGCTCTCGGCGCTCTTTCAGCTCAACTTTTATCCCTTCAATCGCTTCAATAATTTTTTCGCGCGGGGTGACATAGTGGGTTTTCGGGTACACGGTGAAGCGTGCTAAATCTGCTTGCATCACTTGCCCGGTCAAGGGTTCAAAGAGACTAATACGCTCTATCTCATCATCGAACAACTCAACACGCACCGCCATGTCATCGGATTCCGCTGGAAAAATATCGATCACCTCACCCCGGACTCGGTAGGTACCCCGAGTAAACGCTTGATCATTTCGGGTGTATTGCAAGGTGGCAAGCCGACGCAGAATATCGCGCTGGTCAATGATGTCGCCCCGCCGCAAGTGCAGCATCATTTTCATATAGGAATCGGGATCACCCAAACCGTAAATCGCGGAAACCGATGCAATCAAAACAACATCGCGCCGTTCCATAAGCGCTTTGGTAGCAGAGAGCCGCATTTGCTCAATGTGCTCGTTAATGGACGCATCTTTCTCGATAAAGGTGTCTGTGGTCGGTACATAGGCTTCCGGTTGGTAATAGTCGTAATAGGAAACAAAGTATTCCACCGCATTGTTAGGGAAAAACTCCTTCATTTCCCCATATAACTGAGCCGCCAATGTTTTGTTATGCGCCAAAATAAGCGTTGGACGGTTGGTCCGTGCAATGACATTGGCCATCGTGAACGTTTTTCCCGAACCGGTGACTCCAAGCAGCGTTTGGTGGGCTAACCCTGCATCGAGGTTGGTCACTAAGCGTTCAATAGCCGCCGGCTGATCACCCGCAGGTTGATACTCAGAAACGAGTTGGAATTCACGCGCCATAACGTCCCTCTCCTTCTTTTTGAGTTGCTGAACTTTTTGCTACCGTCGCTTCAGTCACCGGCATCTCAGTTCCCGCTCCAGCCGGTTTTTTCTCATCGTGTCCATTGCCCCGCTCCGCATCGGTCAAGCGCATAAACCATCGATATGCCATCCAAGCCGTTAAGACGTTCGCAATCACTCCACCAATAAATAAGCCAAGGAGACCCGCTAGGTGATTTCCCAACCACGATAACGGAACAAACATGACAAACAAGCGCAATACACTAAGTAACAAAGCCTGCATTGGACGGTGCAGCGCATTTAAGGAGGAATTGGTTAAAATAATACAACCCTGAACACCGTACCCCAGCGGCATAATGATAACAAACCAAGCCAATACGTCAGCGACCGCCTCTTCCCGCGCAAAAGCGGTTTGAATAATTGGTAAACTCGCCAATAAAACCAAATAAACGGCGGCTTGGAACAGAAGGACAAACCGAAGCGCAACTTTGTATGCCTCTTGCACCCGCGTAATCTTTCCTGCACCAAAGTTCTGGCTGATCAGGGGCGGCAAAGTCATCGACAATGCAAGAATCACAATCGATGCCATCGATTCCAATCGGGCCCCGGCCCCGAATGCAGCCACTGCAGGAGCACCGTGTGTCGCAACAATGGCCGTTAAAATCCCCAACGAAATCGGCGTCAGCATATTCGCTCCCGCCGCCGGTAAACCGATGGTCAAGAGCTTCCGAGAAGACAGGATAAACTCCGTAACGGAAGGTGGGAGCGGGTCAATCAATCGCTTCCGGCGGATCAGCAAATAAAGAATAATCGAAAACCCAATGCTCCAAGAAATTACGCTCGCAAGTGCTGCACCCTGCATACCAAGCGCAGGGAATGGACCTAATCCGAAAATCAGCAATGGATCCAGAATCGCATTCATCAGGCCGCCCAACCCCATGATCAATGAAGGCGTCTTCGTGTCACCAGAGGCCCGCAGGATACTGTTTCCAACCATCGGAATGACTAATAGGATTGCACCAGCAAACCAAATATTCATGTACGCATCAATGAGGATCTGGATTTCAGCTGAAGCGCCAAGCAGCGCAAAGATAGGCCGAGAGAACAAAAAGCCGACTAAGGACAGCACCCCCACAAGCAAGGCCGATAACCAGAGCGCGGAACTGCCTACGTGGCGTGCCGCAGTATCTTGATCCGCACCGAGCTTGCGCGCGATCACGGCACTGGTACCAATTCCCAAACCAATGGTGAGACTAATGACAGTAAAGGTCACTGGAAACGTAAAACCAATCGCCGCGAGCTCTTCGGTGCCAAGCAATGAGATAAAAAATGTATCGACTAAATTAAAACTAATCAGTGTGGCGATACCAAAAATCATCGGCCACGTCATTCGCCACAGGGTACGGGGAATGGGCGCGTTAAGCATTTCTTGCTTACGCGATTGCGGGGTTGATCGATGCGTTCCACGACGCGCTTTCTCAGAGGAATCTGGTGCGTCGACGGGTGGCAGTGACATGCTTGCTCCTCGTTACCACAAAACTACGTCGGCGAACCCGCCGAGCGCGTTGAGGAAAACGCGTAGTATAGCGAAATTCCGATGAACTGACTATTCACCATCATCCCATGAATACTGCGCAAATTCTGTCAATTTAACGGACGCAAACGGCTGGCCCGACTAGACTTTTGGACCTGCTCCACTTATAGTGGCTGCCTGATATACACCCCAGGTTTTCTTCCCTACAACATACGCAGACAGGTGCTTTGTGGACTACAAACTTTCACAGCGCGTCAACGCTATCAAACCTTCTCCGACTCTGGCAGTGAGCCAGAAAGCTGCCGAACTCAAAGCGGCTGGCAAAGACGTGATTGGTTTGGGCGTTGGAGAGCCAGACTTCACTACCCCAGAATTCATTTGCACCGCTGCGAAAGCCGCGATCGACGCTGGCCACACACGTTACACCGCCGTGGATGGCATTCCAGAACTGAAAAAAGCCGTCTGTGAAAAATTCAAGCGAGATAATCAATTGCACTATGAGCCTAGTGAAATTCTAGTCTCAGCAGGCGGCAAGCATAGTATTTTTAACCTCCTCACGGCATGGCTCGATGCGGGTGATGAAGTCATCATCCCGGCACCGTATTGGGTTTCCTACCCTGACATGACGCTCTTAGTCGGTGCGGTTCCGGTGGTTATCGAGGCGGGAATTGAGCAAGCATATAAGATCACGGCAGAGCAGCTAGAAGCGGCCATTACACCCAAAACCAAAATGTTGTTCCTGAATAGTCCATCCAATCCGACTGGAATGGCCTACAGTGCAGAGGAACTAAAAGCGATTGCGGACGTGCTACGCAAGCACCCGCAGGTATTAATTGCAACCGATGATATGTATGAGCACATTCTGTGGACTAACGCTCCGTTCGTAAATCTCCCGATGGTTGCACCAGACCTAAAAGATCGCACAGTCATTCTTTCAGGTGTTTCCAAAGCCTACGCCATGACCGGTTGGCGGATTGGATATGCGGCAGGGCCAAAGCCCCTGATCGCCGCCATGAAAAAAGTTCAGTCGCAAAGCACCTCAAACCCAGCGTCAATTTCACAACATGCTGCGTTAGCCGCATTGACGGGCGACCAATCATTCATTGGTGAGATGGTGACCGAGTTTAAAGCACGTCATGACCGCCTTATCGAAGGCCTGGCAAAAATTCCCGGACTGAAAGTGCGTCCTGGCGATGGGACCTTCTACGCATTTCCAAATGTGGAAGGCTTAATGGCGATGGTAGGCGTAGACAGCGATATCGAACTCTGCGAACGCTTACTCAGCGAAGCCAATGTAGCACTCGTTCCCGGTTCCGCCTTTGGGGCTCCTGGACATTTCCGACTTTCTTTTGCAGCAAGTCGTGAAATCCTCGACGAAGCCGTCAAACGCATCCATGCGTTTGCTGCAAAATATTCGTAACCAACACAACGCGTTGGGTCTGCTCGGGTGGGAATCATGCCCGCACACCCAACGCAGTGCGTTGGCTACAATCATCACCCGGTGATAGTATCGCTTCTAGCCCGCACACCCAACGCAGTGCGTTGGCTACAATCATCATCCGGTGATAGTATCGCTTCTAGCCCGCACACCCAACGCAATGCGTTGGGTATGATACCCTGTTCCGCACCGCTCTCTCCTTTTTGTCCGTAAAAAGCCAATAACCCGCTCTCTTTCGAGGTAGAACAACCGTGGATATGCAAACGTTATAGATTTAATCGCAGAAATGTCACAATTGCATAACGAAAGAAAATGAGAGTAATCCCTTACAAGCAACTACCCAGAAACTGGTAAATTTATCGTGCATTGTGAATAAATTTTAAGAAATTAATTCACAGGAGTGATCCAAACGTGGCGGAAATTCACGCGAGAACTGCACAAAAACCATGCCGATCTTCATATACAACCTAAACCATTGATTTATATGGAATATAAAAAGCGTGCCAGAATGTATCCTTTCCGCTCAATCCGCTATAGCCTACGTTTTGTAACGCAACCCACAGACTTAACCACAAGGTTATCCACAGAAATAGTGGATAAGATCGGGAGCGCTAGACACAGCGCGGTTTCGACCCTTCTGTGGATAATTTGTTAACCCCAAAAGCAAAACATTTGGCGAATTTTTAATCAGGTTGATACTCCGCAACGCTAAGTTATGCAGGTTTCGAACAATTTCACTACAAAAAGTCGAAATTCTGCGCAATTAAACGTTTGCGATGAAATTTCTCTTTGCAAGATGTTGACAGGGTCGGGGCATCCCTTTAAGATTCCGCCCCGTTAAGCGATTCCCCAGTAGCTCAGTTGGTTAGAGCGGTGGACTGTTAATCCATGTGTCGTTGGTTCGAATCCAACCTGGGGAGCCACGCTTACATCCCAAAAGAAACACGCAAGACCCCCTTTGAAATTCCCCAGTAGCTCAGTTGGTTAGAGCGGTGGACTGTTAATCCATGTGTCGTTGGTTCGAATCCAACCTGGGGAGCCACAAACTCCTTTTCCCTGTCTTTCGCTGCATCCAACACACCGAACAAACAAGTAGCCAACGCACCGCGTTGGGACTGAAATTCGAAAGCAACTCCATCCCGAGCAAAACCCAACGCCCCGTTACGGAACATGCGTTGGCTACTTAGAGGACGGCGACGGTCAAGCCAGCGATGAGGGTACCGAGGAAGGCGCCAGCGAGAACATCACTGGGATAATGCACACCGAGGGCAACGCGAGAAATGGCAACGAGCGTGGCCCAGCCGTAAAAAATGGGGGCCCAGACAGGGAAGCTTGCTATCACCAGCGCAGCAAACAAAAATGCTGCCGTGGCATGTCCGGATGGGAACGAAAATCGATCTGCGGGTTTGATCACGGGTTTGACTTTTCGACGTAACCACGGACGATCACGCCGCAGCAGATTCTTCAAACCAATAAAAAGCGGAATTTCAATTGCAAAAGCGAGCAGTGCACGCTGAATAAACAAGACACTCCCTTCGACTGCAGCAATTGCAGCGAACAGAGCAAACAGCGCATAGTATGGCCCGTCACCACTGCGCGACAGCCAAAAGGCCAATCTGCTTTTACGGAGCCCTCGGGTCGAGCGGAACATCCAATCGAACGTCCATTCATCGAGCGCGCGTAGTCGTGCAAAAATGTGAACCAAACAACCAACCTCTTGCTGAAAATCCGAACCGAACGGCAGAGCGGACTCATTAGTTTACTTGAAAGCAGGTATTCTGCCTACGGCTTCTTAGGATTCCCTTAAAAATACCGACACTGCAAGTTGTTTCTCCTCGCCTAAAACCGGATAATACCCCAAGAAAACTCAATGACCTGAATTGCTCGGTATCTGGACACCATGACCGAAATCGTTTTGCTGCTTGTGGCCACTGTATTGGTCAACAACTTTGTATTGGTTCAATTCCTTGGATTGTGCCCATTTATGGGGGTCTCAAATAAACTCGAGACCGCTATCGGCATGTCCTTGGCAACCACGTTTGTCCTGACCCTCGCCTCGGTCAGCAGTTACCTCGTGAATCAATATATCTTGCAGCCACTGGATCTGATGTCGCTGCGCACACTGAGCTTTATCCTTGTGATCGCCGTCGTCGTGCAATTCACCGAAATGGTCGTGCAGAAAACAAGCCCAACCCTGTATCGTCTGTTGGGTATCTTCTTACCGTTGATTACTTCAAACTGCGCGGTTCTCGGGGTCGCACTCTTGAATGTCAATGAACAACATAACTTTATCGAATCGATCGTCTACGGGTTTGGTGCTGCCGTGGGCTTCTCGCTCGTCCTCGTACTCTTCTCCGCGCTCCGTGAGCGTCTTGCCGCCGCTGATGTGCCGTTGCCGTTCCGCGGCGCCGCCATTGGAATGATTACGGCCGGACTGATGTCGCTCGCCTTTATGGGCTTTGCCGGATTGGTGAGTTTCTCATGAGTTGGATCGTCGGTATCGCAGCACTCAGCATCCTCGCGCTCGTCGCAGGACTCATTCTCGGTTTCGCAGCCGTGCGCTTCCGAGTAGAAGGCGACCCCATTGTTGAACAAATTGATGCATTACTACCGCAAACCCAGTGCGGCCAATGTGGTTATCCGGGCTGCCGTCCTTACGCCCAAGCAATTGCCGATGGCGACGAATTAAATAAATGCCCGCCGGGTGGACAAGCGACCATTGACAAGCTAGCCGACTTACTCGGACGCGAAGCAAAACCACTGGATGCAGCCCATGGAAATGAGGATGTGAAGAAGGTAGCGGTTATTCGCGAGGATGAGTGCATCGGCTGCACAAAATGCATCCAAGCCTGTCCGGTTGACGCCATCATTGGCGCGACCAAGCAAATGCACACCGTCATTGCCGATGAGTGCACCGGATGCGATCTCTGTGTTGAACCCTGCCCCGTCGACTGTATCGATATGCTCCCCGTTCCGGAAAAACCGGAACGCTGGAAGTGGAATCTTGAGCAAATCCCCGTAGCCGTGCTGGACGCAACGCAAGCGTCTTCATCCCATTCCGTATCTGCGGATGAGGAACACAGATGAGCTCATCAGCCAGTGTAAACTCAAACACAGTGCAACTCTGGTCCTTTCCGGGTGGAATTCATCCCCCGGAGCGCAAGGCGCCCGCGAATGAAACGCCCATTCGCCGTTTCCCCATTGCGCCAGAACTCATTGTTCCTCTGCGCCAACACATTGGCGCCTTGGGTGAACTTGTCGTTCAAGTGGGTGATTATGTCCGCAAAGGTCAAGCCTTAACCCAACCGGGTATTGAGCACGGCCTGCCCGTCCATGCACCAACGTCGGGAATCATTGTCGAGATAGGCGATTTTCCACTCAATCATCCATCGGCCATGCGGGGTCCAGGTATTCGCCTGCGCGCCGATGGAGACGACCTATGGATCGATCGTCATCCACTCCCGAATTATCAAAGCAGCACCAGACTACAGGTTCTTGAACATTTACATCAGTATGGTATTGCTGGACTCGGGGGCGCCGGTTTCCCCACCGCACGTAAGATTGCGAGCGCCAACGGAATCGACGTACTGATTATCAACGGCGTGGAGTGTGAACCCTACATTGCGGCCGATGACCGGCTCATGCGCGAACATGCCGATGCCATCGTCCGGGGGACCGAAGCCCTCCAATGGCTAACCCAAGCAAAACGTGTAGTCATTGCAATCGAAGACAATAAGCCCGAGGCCATTACGGCCATGCAATCCGCCGCACAGAACGCCACCTCCTCGGTGATCGAGGTCGTCGTGATTCCGACCAAGTATCCATCGGGTGGCGAGCGTCAGTTGATTCAAATTTTGACTGGAAAGCAAGTACCAGCACAAGGGCTACCCCTCGATATTGGTGTGTTAATGCACAATACGGGGACCGCGTTCGCGGTGTCTCGTGCTTTGGAAAAAGGCGAGCCACTCATTGAACGTGTGGTGACACTCACGGGTGAAGCACTGGCAACTCCCTGCACCGCTTGGGTTCCCCTCGGAACGCCCGTAGCTTACCTTTTGGAGCAAGCAGGATTCACACCGGAACGGGATCAACGTGTCATTATGGGTGGGCCTATGATGGGCTTCACTTTACCTCACCTGCAGGTTCCGGTGATAAAAACAACCAATTGTATCTTAGCGCCCACCCGTACAGAGCTTCCAGCTGCAGGCCCAGAGATGCCCTGTATTCGCTGTGGTGCATGTGCCGATGTCTGCCCTGCTTCCTTGTTACCGCAACAGTTATACTGGTTTGCAAAATCGAAAGACTATGATGGTCTCAAAACACATCACCTCCCAGATTGCATCGAATGTGGAGCCTGTGCTTACGTATGCCCAAGTGAAATTCCGTTGGTGCAATACTATCGGCAAGCCAAGGCCGAAATGCGCGAGCAAGCCATTGAGCATCAAAAAGCCGAAATAGCACGGCAACGGTTCGAAGCACGTCAGGCACGGTTGGAACGAGAAAAACAAGAACGTCTTGAACGGCATCGTAAAGCCGCAGAAGCCCGTGAAGCAGCGCTTGCTGCTCGCGAACAGAACACCCCAGCGGCCTCTGAGGGGGATAATGACCCTGTGAAAGCCGCGCTTGCACGCGTGAAAGCGAAAAAAGCAGCGGCCGAGGGAGCGACCACCTCAAGCGCGTCGTCGAAGGACGATCAGGTTGCGGCCGCGGTTGCACGAGCAAAAGCGCGTAAAGCGGCTCGCGAGGCAGAGAACCAAACCTCGAACACGCCGGCTAAGCCATCAGCACAAAACGATGCGCCCCGAGTTGAAAAGCCAGTATCCAATAAAGACCAAGTGGCTGCCGCTGTGGCGCGTGCAAAAGCGCGAAAAGCGGCTCGAGACGCAGAGAAGGATAAAGATTCATGAGCTTTTATGTCGCTTCATCTCCGCATCATCACCTGCGTCGCAGTACCGCAGATTTAATGCGCCTCGTGTTAATTGCCATGATTCCAGGTATTCTCGCCCAGTGGTATTTCTTTGGTTGGGGCGTCATCCTGCAACTCGCCCTAGCGATTGCTGTCGCGCTTGCAAGTGAAGCACTCTGTTTGTTAGCGCGCGATCGTGCGCCCAGTTCTGGGTTGCGGGATTACACCGCGGTCGTGACTGCTGCGCTCCTTGCCGTGAGTATCCCACCCCTCGCCCCGTGGTGGATCATCGTGATTGGGACACTCTTCTCAATCGTGGTCGTCAAACACCTATTTGGTGGCGTGGGGCAAAACATATTCAACCCGGCCATGGCAGGTTATGTCCTGCTGCTCATCTCCTTCCCTGTGCAAATGACCAGTTGGCTGCCGCCCAGCAGTCTGACCGAATTACCGGGCTTGTGGGATAGCATTCTTGTTTTCTTGTTTGGTTTTACCGGTGAGGGATTCAGTCTAGAACAAATTCGTCGAGTCGAGAGCGGTACCTTGCTTGATGCAATTGTAATGGCCACGCCTCTCGATCACATCAAAACCGAACTAGCCCAAGGCTTCACCCTCAGTGAAGCCAAGAGCGCACCGATATTTTCCGGTGCTGCAGGAATGGGATGGCAGTGGGTCAATGCCGCCTATCTCCTTGGGGGATTATTCTTAATTCAGCAACGCGTTATCACCTGGCATATTCCCGGCGCCTTGCTGGGCAGTCTTGGCCTGTTTGCATTGATAGGCGCATTGATAGCGCCCGACCACCTCCCCAATGTGGATATTCATTTGTTGAGCGGTGCCACCATGCTCGCGGCCTTTTTTATCGCGACCGATCCGGTCTCGGCCGCGACCTCAACCCGCGGCAAACTCGTGTACGCCGGTCTTATCGGTGTGCTGATATATGTGATTCGGACCTGGGGTGGTTATCCTGATGCAGTGGCATTTGCCGTTCTTTTGGCGAATTTGTGTGTTCCCGTGATTGATCAGTACACGCGCCCCACAGTGTATGGACATCGGGAGGAACGTTCATAATGCCGACGTTACGCAAAAGTATTCAACGAAATGGTTTCATTTTAGGTGCTTTCGCCGTCATCGCGACGTCTCTGATTATTGGCGTGCAGCTTTTGACCGCAGATCGGATCGCCGAGCAACAACGCAATGATCTCCTGCGTACATTGAATACCCTCATCCCCCCTGCGATGCATGACAACGATCTCTATGCAGACTGCACGACCGTTTCTGCACCCGATATTCTCGGCCTTGCACAACAACCGGTGTATCGAGCGCGGCTTGACGGCGAGCCAACGGGCCTTGCGATCCGCACGACCGCGCCCGACGGTTACAGCGGGCAGATTCACATGTTGGTCGCGCTGAATCCGACCGGAACGGTCAAAGGCGTTCGTGTTTTACAGCACCGAGAAACCCCAGGACTCGGAGACAAAATTGAAATCGCACGGGATGATTGGATTTTAAGTTTTGATGGCCAACGCATGCGCAGTGAAACCGATGCACGTTGGGCGGTGCGTCGCGATGGCGGTATGTTTGACCAATTCACTGGCGCGACCATCACGCCTCGAGCCGTGGTCAATGCGGTGTCCCGGACGGTGTGGTACGCTCAAAATAATACTGAAGAATTGTTTGCCGCACCTGCCGATTGTTATGGTCAGATAGAGCCTGTCACGGTCATGAATCCCGAGGAGACTGGATGATGGATTCAGAGTATCAAACACTCACACGCGACGGCTTGTGGGAAAATAATCCCGCACTGGTTCAGCTGTTGGGCCTCTGCCCGTTACTCGCGGTCACTGGAACCGTCACAAATGCCTTAGGCTTAGGCCTCGCCACGATGCTGGTGCTCATTGGCTCGAACTTGACGGTTTCACTCGTGCGCAACTTCGTCCCAAAAGAAATTCGGATTCCCGTATTTGTCATCGTCATCGCAACCTTTGTCACCCTGGTGGAATTGTTGATGAACGCATTCACCTACGGTTTATTTATGGCCTTAGGGATCTTCATCCCCCTGATTGTAACCAACTGCGCGATTATTGGGCGTGCAGAAGCGTACGCATCGAAAAATCCATGGCCAAAGGCAGCCTATGATGGTTTTGTCATGGGACTTGGCTTTGCGTTTGTCCTTGTGGCACTCGGTGCACTGCGCGAACTGCTGGGTCAAGGGACATTACTGGATGGTGCCGAGATGCTACTCGGGGAGTGGGCTCGGGACTTACGCATTCAGCTTATCCAGTTTGATTACCCACTGCTCCTGGCGATTTTACCGCCGGGGGCCTTTATCGGCATGGGCTTTCTCATTGCTGGCAAAAACTGGCTTGATGCACGTCGACAACGCAAAGCCGCCCAGAGTCCGGTGGTGAAAGCGCAGCGCGCTCGCGTAACGACGGTAAACTAAAAACAGGACACAACGCATATGAACCAACAAAAACGCGTCGCGATCCTTGAGCGGCTTCGGGCAGCCAACCCGCATCCAACCACAGAACTTAATTTTAGCAATCCGTTCGAATTGCTAATTGCTGTATTGCTCTCCGCACAAGCAACCGATGTTGGCGTCAACAAAGCGACTGGACCCCTTTTCAAGGTTGCCAATAATCCAGCCGATATGCTCGCACTCGGTGTTGATGGTGTGAAGCACTACATCAAAACCATCGGCCTATTCAATACGAAGGCCGAAAACGTCATCAAAACCTGCCGTATTTTGGTGGAAGTTCACGGCGGTGAAGTTCCAGAGAATCGCGAGGCGCTCGAGGCACTTCCGGGCGTGGGCCGAAAAACCGCAAATGTGGTGCTGAACACGGCGTTTGGCTGGCCAACGATCGCCGTCGATACGCATATCTTTCGGGTGAGTAACCGCACCAAGCTAGCACCTGGAAAGACGGTTGATGCCGTCGAAAAACGACTCCTTAAAGTCGTACCAGCGGAATTTAAAGTGGACGTCCATCACTGGCTCATTCTGCACGGCCGATATACCTGCATCGCGCGGAAGCCCCGCTGCGGTTCATGCCTGATCGAAGATCTTTGTGAATTCAAAGACAAAGTCGATTTGTAACTCGTTAAGGATACTCATGACCCAAATCAAGCCTGCGCTAAAAGACCGTTTCCGTGGTTATCTTCCCGTGGTTATTGACGTCGAGACCGGTGGATTTAATGCCAAAACGGATGCGTTGCTTGAGATTGCTGCCGTTCTTCTCGATTTCAATGGGTCCGGCGAACTGGTGCCGGTTGCGACCCATCACGCGCACATTGAGCCCTTTGAAGGGGCAAATATCGAGAAAGCAGCCATCGAATTTAACGGGATCGATCCCGCTAATCCTCTGCGCGGCGCCGTCTCAGAGCGCGAGGGTTTGCATGAAATATTTAAGGCGGTGCGAAAAGCACAAAAGGCTGCAGGATGCCAGCGCGCTGTCTTGGTAGGTCATAATGCAACATTCGATCATGGCTTCGTGATGGCTGCTGCTGAGCGGGCCGGACTGAAGCGCAACCCGTTCCATCCTTTTGTCACCTTTGATACCACAGCACTCGCCGCGCTGACGGTCGGCCAAACCGTGTTGGTGAAAGCCTGCCAAGCGGCGGGTATCCCATTTGATGGCAAAGAGGCCCACAGCGCATTGTATGACACAGAGCGCACTGCGGACCTCTTTTGTTGGATGATTAATCGCTACAAAAACTTAGGCGGTTGGCCCCTCGCTTAGTAGGCAATTTGGACGGGTAACGAACAGGTATCCGTTCCCACTTCGCACAATTGATAGGTCAATACTCCGCTTCCACGTAATCCGGTATCATCGGTATATCGGCCATTGTTTTCGATATTCCCGAGCACCTGCCAGTGCGGCGACCGAGACAACCGCATCATACGAGGCAGGGAAAATATAGAAGGTACTGGAGCTATTCCCAGCCGCAGCAACACTTAGCACGCCATTGTTGTTTAAACGGGTGAAGGTGTTTCGTTCCGTGGCTGAATTCCCAGTGCCGCCTGAACCATTTGAATACCGTACGGCGCATTCGGTTTGAACTCACCCTTTAGCAGTAGGCGCTTTTGGTCCGTTTCGACATAAATGACATTGGGGTTGTTCCGAAGGCCACGTAATGCTTGAGGTGGCACTTCTAACGCCATCGCACTCTCGCGACTTAAGTCCACCACAGCGCGTCCGCCTTGACGCTCGACAAAGCGCAGAACTTCTGCTTTTGCTCCGGGTTGGAATCCGACAATAACGCGCTCGGACTCACTCCCATGCGCACCTGAAAACACAAAAACAGCCAGCATGGCTGCCGAAAGATGATGATATTTGATCATGAAGATATGGAAGTTTCCAGAACTAAAAATGTTTATTTTTTATACAGATGGGAAATAAAAAACCGCGCTAGGCGCGGTTTTTGTATTCATGAATCAAAAAATGATTGAGTCGAGCAGTTACAGCTTCGCGCTGTTTTTGCTTAAGTAAGCAGCAACACCTTGAGCGTCTGCTTTCATACCTTCATCACCTTTGTTCCAACCGGCTGGGCATACTTCGCCGTGCTCTTGGTGGAAGGCAAGTGCATCAACCATACGCAACATTTCGTCGACGTTGCGGCCTAATGGCAGATCGTTGATGACCTGATGGCGAACAACGCCATTTTCATCAATCAGGAACGAACCACGGAAGGCAACCCCTGCTTCTGGATGCTCAACATCATACGCCTTGCAGATCTCGTGCTTGACGTCTGCAACCAGTGGGTATTTCACTTCGCCGATTCCGCCTTTCTCAACCGGCGTGTTACGCCATGCATGATGCGAGAATTGTGAATCGATGGAAACACCGATGACCTCAACACCACGGCTTTCAAATTCAGCCAAGCGCTTATCAAAAGCAATCAACTCGGAAGGACATACGAACGTGAAATCCAGAGGATAGAAAAACAACACCGCTTTCTTACCACGGATGTGATCGCTCAACGTAAAGTTTTCAACGATCTCACCAGTACCTAAGACTGCCGCAGCGGTAAAGTCCGGGGCCTGACGGCCAACTAATACAGCCATTTATATCTCCGTTCTAGTTTAGTTAAACAAAAGCTCAGGACGTCGTTCTACGCGACGTTTCTTTTTTAAAACTTATGCATTGTAAGGAATGCGATTGAGCGCCACCTGCGTGGCACTCATACAACTCCGCATGGAGAGAGGAGAGACGAATAACGTCTCAAAACTGCACTTACTATTTATTTTTGCTCGTCTTCAACCGAAGGTGCCGCTTCTTCCACTAGCGGTTGCAACTCACCCGCTTGGAACATTTCCAGAATAATATCGCAGCCGCCAATCAACTCGCCGTTCACCCACAATTGCGGGAATGTTGGCCAGTCTGCAATACGCGGCAGTTCCGCACGAATATCTGGGTTTTGCAGAACGTCCACATAAGCGAAAGGCTTGCCACATGCCATCAAAGCTTGCGACGCCTGCGCTGAAAAGCCACAACTTGGAAGCTTCGGCGAGCCCTTCATATAGAGCAAAACCGGGTTCTCGGCGATTTGTTGACGAATGCGCGCTTCGGTCGTCTGCGTTTGTTCAGGTTGCATATCTTGCATGATAAATCCTCACCGAGTACTCAAATTTGGAGCCGGATTATAACATAAGAACCTGCACAGGATGAAGCGGTCCCACGCTTCTGACAAAGTAAAAATGGAGGGTTGAAAACCAAACGAGATATCCCAATGTATATAGAGTCATGGCAAACCCCGTTATTTTTTGTCTGTGGTTCGCTATACTCAATGGAACGAAATTTCTAAATAGCGCGCGGCAAGCGCCGCGTGAGACAAGTCGGTACAGCATTCACGCCGATGTTTTTTTATGACAATCGAAACGGAGAAGCAATTATGGCTTTCGAACTACCCGCATTGCCTTATGAGAAAAATGCCTTGGAACCCCACATCTCAGCGGAAACTCTTGAGTACCACTATGGCAAACATCACCAAACCTACGTCGACAAACTGAACGGACTGGTTGAAGGTTCAGAGTTCGCGGGCAAGTCGCTCGAAGAAATTGTGAAAACGTCGAGCGGTGGTGTGTTTAATAATGCAGCACAGGTCTGGAACCATACGTTTTACTGGCACTGCTTAAGCCCGAACGGTGGTGGTGAGCCTACCGGTGCATTGGCAAAAGCCATCAACGCGAAATGGGGCTCATTTGCTGACTTCAAAAAAGCATTTGATACTGCCGCTGTAAACAACTTCGGCTCAAGTTGGACTTGGTTGGTGAAGACGTCTGACGGAAGCTTAGATATCGTCAACACCAGTAACGCTGCAACGCCATTAACAGACGACAATCTGACGCCTGTTCTAACCGTTGACCTGTGGGAGCACGCATATTATATCGATTACCGGAATGCACGTCCGAAGTACTTGGAGTCGTTCTGGAAATTGGTCAACTGGGAATTTGCGAGCAAAAACTTCGGCTAAGCAACTCGCCCATAAAAAAACCGCAGCATGCTGCGGTTTTTTTGTATCTGCATTTACTCTCAAGATAATGCTCGCTGCCTATGCAGCTTTTCTACTCGACCAAGTTCTCGGGGATCGACTCGCGCAGTTCAAGCCAGATTTTGGCTGAGTCGTACCCGTACTGGCGCACCAGATTCGTACTGCCATTATAATCTGCAGCCGCAACGGTTTGACCTAACGCTGCGTAATAGGTGCGAGCAAGCTCCCGACCCGTTGCATTAGAAAAGTAAAATTGACCAATGCGTGCATAAAGGCCTTTGAAACCATTCAGCACCAAGACATAAATTGGGTTTCCAGAAGCTAGCGCGAGTTCATGATTGAGATAGTAATCGAATTCAGCGAAGGCTTTCGCACTGTCTTCAAGAGTCTCCGCACCGCGCAACACTTCTGCACACCGTTCGGGGTTGTTCCGAATCGCCTGGCGAATATAAATCGCACTGATATTCGTTCGAGCCGATAACAAATGGTCGACGAGATCCGGCATCCCTTCTTCATCGAGCCGCGCAAGCGTCTCAAGAATGTTCAGGCCCGAGGTTTCCCAAAAGTTATTTACCCGTGTGGGCTTACCATGTTGAATGGTCAACCAGCCATCGCGCGCGAGACGCTGTAACACCTCACGCAAGGTCGTTCGAGTTACACCGATCAACTCAGAAAGCTCGCGTTCTGCCGGAAGAATAGAGCCTGGAGCAAAGTCACCTTTCCAAATCGACTTTACAATAAACTCTTCCGCAAACCCCGCGGGGCTTTTCGCTTTGATAAACATAAATGCCTTTTTTCCGTCAGTTGGACTCACTCTAGCATATTCCAATACGAGTTAATTCCGCTTATTATGCCGTGAATGATGATTTACTTCGGCACTGTTATAACAATGATTGTAACGTGCCACTAATGGTCGGACAAGTTTTATCATCTTTACTTTGAGTCTACTTTGTAGACCGCCCGAATAACGGGTCAACAAACGTCGAGATTGTCATGAATTTCTATCGCCAGCCGATTTCAATTTGGCTTACACTGCGCGGCCCTTGGGTACTCCTCGCAGTATCCGCGACCAGTTTAGTGCTCGCTGCTTTGTACTTCCAGCATGTTCAAGGGCTCATTCCTTGCGTTCAGTGTGTCTACCAACGAACTGCCATGATGGCAGTTGCAATCTTTGCTTGGTTTGGTGCCATAGCCCCGCACAAACCTGCGGTGCGCACGATTGCTTGGCTCGGTTGGCTCGGAAGCGCTGCAGCAGGTTTTTATTCAGCGCACCACCACATATTCCTGCAAACTCGCGCAAATCCATTATTCACGAGCTGTAGTCCATTCCCAGACTTTCCAAGTTTTGCGCCGTTGCATGAATGGTTTCCGTCGCTATTCGCAGCGGGAGGACTCTGTACCGAGATCGATTGGTCTTTCCTCGGGCTCTCGATGCCGGGTTGGTTGCGCGTGATTTTTGCGGTCTACATCATTATCGCATGCACGGTCTTTTTGACGCGGATCGTTCAGCAACGTCGAATCTAGGGTACGAAACGCAAAGGCCAGCGGATAATAACACCGTCTTCTGGGTCACATTGGGTTTCCGAAACCACCGAGTGTCCGACGACAGACATGCCTGCCGCAATCATCGGAGCACGGTCTCCCCCATGCCGTAACGGATGCCACGAAGGAAGGTCATGCCCCTCATAGAGCCGCCGATAAGCACAGGATATGGGCATATAGTGAATGTGCTCTAAGTTACTTGGCGATAACACCACACACTCGGGCACAGTGGCGAGTCGATCGTCGTAGTCAGTGCACGCACCACGCGTTCGGTCGAGTAACTGACAGGTTACATTGGTGAAATAAAGGGTTTCCCCCGCTCGCATGGGGTCGTCACTCGAGTCCCCTTGCCCCCCAATGCTTGGGTCGTCTGCAGGCTCATGACTGATACTGGGCTCAGGGCTGTCTAACAACTTGTGCAGGCAGCATTTTCCGCATCCATCACAGAGGGATTCCCATTGTTCGGGAGTCATCTCTGCGAGGGGGATGGTTTTCCAAAAGGGCAATTCCATAGGCACGAAACCAGTCCGTGAATTAGCCAAAGTGCGAGCGGCTTTGCACCAAAGCTTGCCAGCCAAACACATTAAAATCAGAGGTCGTTAACTCGAGGTCAAGCGCATCGCCATGTTCAAGGGGACCGACGCCCGCTGGGGTCCCTGTAAGGACCACGTCCCCGGGTTGCAATCGGAACACCGACGCGATCTCACGCAACAGCTCAGCAATCGAAAAAATCATGCTTCCGACGTGCCCCTCCTGCTGCAGCTGCGCATTGCGGACTAAGCGAAAACGAAGTCGTTTTAAGTCACCCGCCTGCGATGTGGGCACAAACTCGGTCAACGGGCAGCTTCCGGCAAACGCCTTCGCACGCTCCCACGGATGCCCTTTCGCTTTAAGTTGGTCTTGTACATCACGGCGTGTGAGATCGAGCGCCAGACCGACCCCGGCAATCGTTGCCAGCAGCGCATCCGGCTTATCTTTCGGAATATGCTGAATCAGTTCAGGTCCCAACGGGCGGCCGATCAACAAAGCGAGCTCAAGTTCATGGTGGCACGCTCCTCCACTTGAAGGGACAACCACGGTTGAAACTTCTGCACGTCGCAACGGCTGGTAGGCCGTTGGCGGCTTCATGAACAAAATAGGCGCCTCGGGAACGGTATTTCCCAATTCCTTGGCGTGATCCGCATAGTTCCGTCCCACACACACAAACTGGCCTAATGCGAAGGGTGTCTGCGCACCATGGATCCAGTACAACGGGGTACTCATGATCAGCGTCCCATTTGGATACGGTCTGCTAAATGCCCGACGGCCACAACAAAGTAATTTGAGCGATTCCAACGCATCAACACATCCCAGTTGTGGTACGCCAGATAAATGCGACCCGTTTGATCATCAGGGATAATCAACGATGCCTCAATGTCACGGGTCGGGAGATCGGTTCCGTCGAAGCGACGCACCCCGAGTGCCTGCCATTCAGACAGTGATTTTTTTGTGCTTAAACCGGCGACACTGGTGTCAAAGTCCTCTGGAATCCGAACTTGCCGTCCCCAGGTTTTACTGTCATCCCAGCCCACTTGTGAAAGATAGTTCGCAGCAGAGGCAAACACGTCCGGAAAACTGTTCCAAATATCAATTTTTCCGTCACCATCAAAATCCACCGCATAGCTTAAAAATGAGCTTGGCATAAATTGGGTTTGACCCATCGCACCAGCCCATGAACCACGCATTTGCTCGGGCTCGATATGCCCCGCATCAATAATTTCGAGAGCCTGCATCAGTTGACGCTTAAAAAATGCTTCTCGGCGCCCTTCGTAGGCAAGCGTTGCCAATGCCGATACCACGCGGAAGTTTCCGGTAAAGCCACCATAATTGGTCTCAATTCCCCACAACGCCACAATGAATCGAGGTTGGACGCCAAATTTCTCGCCAATCTCTTCCAGGAGCTCCCGGTGCTCTTCATATTTGCGAATGCCTTGCTGCACTTTCCAGTCCGGAACTGCGCGAGGGAGATAGGTATCGAGCGTGATTGTGAATTCCGGTTGGTTCCGGTCTGCACTCACGGCACGCTCATAGAAGCGAATATCTGCAAACGCGCGCTCAATGGCTTCTTCCGAAATTCCATGCTCTCGTGCTTCCGCTTTGAGCGTTTCTACGTAGGCTGGAAATCCATCGGGATCAACAGCGTGCGCTGCGAAGACCAATCCGAACGTGGTTGTGAGAATCACACAGGTCCGAAGACAAGCGCGTTGAAAGGAAGTGAAAAGCTCGCGCATCAGGAATAGCCCCCTCTGATGTTGTTATGTTTTATCTGACCGCAGTCCGTCTAACAGGTTCTCGGGTGGCGGCGGTACCTGAAGATAGTACCCCTCGTTTTCAAGCGCTGCCAGTAACTTTACACCGCTTAAACGCGCAAACTGTCTTTCCGCAGTGACATTGAGTCGCAAGGCCTCTTGTTCCGGCGAAAAAAGCGTCTGTAATGGGGCTGGGAGATCACTGAGCGGAGTGGTTAAAGGCAAGTACAAATAGGTATCGGCCTTCTTCTTTGATTTAAGTACACGGCACAACATAGGTTTTCTCACGTTTTCTGAGACGTCTGAATCAATCGTTTAAGGGCATCGCGGACCAAAGTGCCGCGCCAACCTGAGTAGAGATCCGGTGCCGGTAATCCGGCTCGTGTGCTTGGGCGCAAGAAGCGCTCCCACACATAGACATCATTCAACTGTTTACGCGAACCAAGCAAAGACACTGGAATGCCTTGCGACTCACCGATTTCCTTCAATGCTGCCTTCGCCGCTTTAAAATAACGCTTATAATCCCCATCTTGATCATAGCGAGGAATCGGCTCCGGTTGCTCATCCACCGACATCGCCAGTCCGCGCTCGACACAGTCTAAAATGGCATCCGCATAACGACGCAGCGCCATCGGATGTAAGTCATCTATAGTCGACAGCGCATAGCGAGAACTCGGTTGCGTGCGCGCTATTTCAACGAGGATGTGATCCTTGGCGATAAAAGGAAGCGCAACATTTTTCTCACGTGCGGTTTTTAATCGCCACTCGGCCAATGCCTTCAGTACTGCCCTTCCAGGTCCGTCTAATAATGATAGACCGCCAATATCACGCCATGCCAACGCGGCAGGAAGCTCTCGACCACGGCGTTCAATTTGTTCCGCACATTCGGCCATGATCAGCGCTTCTTTGCCTTCTGCGACGGCTTGCGAACGAAGACGTGGGTAAATTTCTGACAAATAGGCGACATCGGCTGCCGCATAGGTTAACTGAGCTTGAGTCAGAGGTCGCTGCAGCCAATCGGTCCTTGACTGGCTCTTATCCACGGTGACCTGCAACATCTGTTCGACGAGCCCCGCGTAACCAATCTGGCTGCCATCCGTAAGAAACGCATAGGCAATCTGCGTGTCAAACAACGTGGCGGGTGTTCCCTGCTTCTGATGCAAGATCTCGAGATCTTCTCCCCCAGCATGAACCACCGTGAGTACATGAGGATCTCGCAAAAGCGCCCACAATGGGGCTAAATCAACCCCGTTTAATGGGTCAATAAGAATTAGTGAGTCACCCGCTTTCGCTTGGACGAGGCCAAGTTCTGCGTACAGGGTACGTGTACGAACAAACTCGGTATCCAACGCAATCCAACCTTGCGTCCGGGCCTGATCGCAAAACGCCACCAGTTCCCCGGTGGCGTTGATCATTTGATAGGTGATCGGTTCGATCATTCGTCTCGCAACTCGCGTCGTAAAATTTTACCGACATTGGTTTTCGGAAGTTCATCCCGGAAATCAACGAGCTTCGGTACCTTGTACGCCGTTAAGTTTTCACGACAATAATCGATAATTTCTTTCTCCGTGAGAGAATCGTCTTTCTTCACGACGACAATCTTCACAACTTCACCCGATGCCTCATGTGGCACACCCACGGCCGCGACTTCCAGCACTTTTGGATGGCTTGCCACCACATCTTCAATCTCATTTGGATAGACGTTAAATCCAGAGACCAAAATCATATCTTTTTTCCGGTCAACGATCCGGAAGAATCCATGCTCGTCAACGGTTCCCATGTCTCCGGTCGCGAACCACCCATCTTTGATGGCCTCTGCAGTCGCTTCAGGACGTCCGAGGTAACCCGCCATGACTTGCGGACCCTTGGTCCAAATTTCACCGGTTTCACCTTGAGGAACCTCATTCCCATCCTCATCGACAATTTTCACGTCAGTGGACGGCAAAGGAATTCCGATAGACCCTGTGTAGTGCTCAATATCAAACGGATTCGCCGTGACAACCGGCGAACATTCGGTCAGACCATAGCCTTCAAGCAACGCAGAACCGGTCACTTTCTCCCAGTTCTCAGCGACCGCTCGTTGAACAGCCATGCCACCACCGAGCGCGATCTTCAAATGACTGAAGTCCAAGTCTTTAAATCCAGGCGTGTTCAGCAAACCGTTGAACAGGGTGTTCACACCTGAGATCATGGTGAATTGATGCTTGCTGAGTTCTTTGACAAAAGCAGGCATGTCCCGCGGATTGGTGATTAAGATGTTTTTCCCACCAAACTTCAAGAAAGCCAAGCAGTTCGCTGTCAATGCGAAGATGTGATAGAGCGGCAATGCGGTAATCACGACTTCTTTACCGTCACTCAAACGCGGCAAAATAAACGCGGAGATCTGGTCGAGGTTGGCCACCATATTACGGTGTGTCAGCATAGCGCCTTTCGAAACACCGGTCGTACCCCCAGTGTATTGCAGGAACGCAAGATCGTCACCGCTCATGTCTTGTGGGCGGGTATACGAAACTTTCGCGCCAGCAGCCAATACGTCGTTAAATTCAATGGTGTTATCCAAGCTGTACGCTGGAACCATTTTCTTGACATGCTTAACCACTAGATTAACGATCCAACGCTTGGGAACGGGCAGCATATCGCCGATTCCAGTCAAGATGACCTTGTCGAGGGACACGTCTTTGCTAATTTTCTCGAGGGTATGAGCGAAGTTCTTCAGAATCACAATCGCTTTGGTACCGGAATCGGTCAGCTGATGTTTCAGCTCCCGCGCGGTATACAATGGATTAACGTTCACCACGACCATGCCCGCCCGGAGAATCCCGAATAATGCGACCGGGTACTGCAATAAGTTCGGCATCATAATCGCAACGGGATCCCCTTTCTTAAGGCCCAGGCTTTGCAAATATGCGGCGAATTGTTCGGTCAGCTTATCAAGCTCAGCATAAGTGATGTCTTTATCCATGTTGTGAAATGCAACGTTATTCGCGTACTTCTTGACGCTCTCTTCGAAGATTTCAATTAACGAAGGATAATGATCCGGATTGATTTCTGTAGGGACGCCTTTCGGGTAGCGTTTCAGCCAAATCTTTTCCACCGTGAATGCTCCTGAATTAGATATTATTCTTTATGAAAACACTTCATACTCTCATATCGGACCAGTTGATCCTAGCACTGATCCGCCCATTTGTGCATTTCCGGTCAATATTCGCACAACTTCCTCAGGCTGCTCCATATGCACGTGGTGCCCCCCTTTGAGCGTATAGACCGTTTTTTGTGCGACCGTTGCTCCCCAGGCATCAAGTGCCTGTAAAATTTCTGGCGTTCCGCAATCACCGAGCACCACATCGACCGGACATCGAATGGTCGATAAGAGTTCGTGTGCATGGGACGCACTGAAACGAAATAGCGAAGGTAACCGCACCCGAGGGTCCACCGTCCAAGTGTAACCACCAGGCACTTCGCGCAAATTTCGTTCGACTATAAAACGCGCCAGATCCGGATTTAGATTGCTCGTTTCCGCCCGAAGCCGAATCAATCGCTCTTTGTCTGAGTATACAGGTGGTCGCTTTTGTGCAAGCTTTCTGCGTTCAGTCAGCGCATTTTTGAGCTGTGTCACCCACTCGCCATCACGTTTTACCCACAACCCGAAGGCCTCAATCAGGGTCAAACGGGCGACACGCTCCGGCACCACCGCCGCAACAACTTGTCCGACAAATCCACCCATACTGTGACCGACCAAGTGGACATGCTGCAAGTCGTGATGCTCAAACAAAGCGACGAGATCCGCCACATACTCGGTAAAATAATACCAAGCCCCTTCGGATCGGTGAAATGACCGCCCATGTCCCGGGAAATCAAGTGCAGCGAGATGACGCTGTGATGGCCAGTGCGCCAAGAGTGGTGTGAAACTGGCGGCATTATCAAGCCACCCATGCAAACAGAGGGTGAGTGGCTGCTGTGCCGAGGATTGAAACGCAAAATCGCCGGTGCGAAGACCGGCGATTATTTGTTTTTTGGTTGATCCCGTTTCTAATTCGAATTCCTGCAAGAATTCATTCTCCATTATTAAAGACGGTCATTGTAAACAATCACTGAATACGATTTTCCCGCGTCGGACGGATACGCTGACTGCCACCTTGCTCTGGTTGGCGCTGACGCTGCTGCGGTGCTTGCTGCGTCGAACGCGAAGGCGCAGGCTGAATCACGCGCGTTCCGTAGGGGAAGTAATAGGGATGATAGCGGTAAGGACCCGTTCCGTACAAGTAATGGCGATACCATGGCGAGAACGGATCACGATGCCATACTTCAATCCGTTGCGGATCTTCGCGCCAGAGCTGGAGGCCCCGGGCCGTGACCATCGGGAACTCAAAAACATATTCCCCAATTAAGTCTTCACGAAAACCTTGCACATCGCCAAGTACCGTCACCTCACGACCCACACGGTAAACTTCGGGATCTGCGAACCCCGCAACCACAAATCGAAACCGACCCGGCGTGTTGTTAGTCACCAGTGGGCGGCCAGTGCCACGCAAGTCAAAGTACACCACCTCAACCTCAGAGTGATCTTGACGATTGTGCACTTGCGCAATCACGCCGCCCCAACGCACAGGCGTTCCGACAGAATCCTCTCCCGCTTCAATTACGCTACGATAGGTTGTCGTCTCCGTTCCATCCCCGCGGATAGGCTCTGGCAAGCGCGCA
The DNA here is from genome assembly GCF_003987175.1 of Aliidiomarina sanyensis. Taxonomy (GTDB): domain Bacteria; phylum Pseudomonadota; class Gammaproteobacteria; order Enterobacterales; family Alteromonadaceae; genus Aliidiomarina; species Aliidiomarina sanyensis. The sequence continues at coordinate 227,618 of NZ_PIPM01000003.1, forward strand.
GCGCAACCGCTCAAAAACACGGCGAGCCCGAGGGTCAGTAAGACTTTCTGATACATCTTCATGGTGTTTACCTCAACAGCATGGGCCATCCAGTTGCCCTTATCGGCCTGGCAGCTTTTGCCAAGTCACCTCATTGCGGACATATTCCACATCAAATTGATCTGCAGTCACCGTTTCCCCGCGAGCCCATGCATCGAAAGCCACCGGCAGCATATCGAGCGCGTGCGGGAAACGAACATCTACGGCGCGCTGTAACCTGACGTGAGGAAGATGCTCTATCAGCACATCTCCGTAGGTCTCAAAACCCGTTCCAACCGTGGTCCAGGTTAGGTCAGTTAGTTCATCCACCGAGGGCACTGTTACCTCCGAGGGAGCGCACACAACTGCTTTTCCTTGTATACGCATCAGACCGTCAACCCGTTCAAGGGTTCCCCAATAAACTTCCCCCATTCGAGCGTCAATGGCGGCAAGCACATGGCTTGCATCATGCAGCCGAACGGCTTGTTGCGCCATCGCAACCAAACTCGATACGGGAATCATCGGGATTGATTGACTAAACGCTAACCCCTGGGCAATACCCGCGGCAATCCGCACGCCAGTAAAACTACCCGGCCCACTTCCAACCGCGATAGCATCCACGTCCTGCAAGGTCAGCCCCGCCTCATCCAAAACGGACTGCACGTACGGTAGGAGCAAGTCCGCGTGCTGTCTCGGGGCTTCTTGTCCTCGCTCAAAAACCCCATCCGCACAGCTCAATGCCACCGAGCAAAACTCAGTTGCGCTATCAATCGCAAGAATTGTTGGAATAGGATGGGTCATGTTCGACATCAATAGATCCTTTCTTTACCTGTCATTTACCAAAACAAAGGGTTCCACCGCTATTATCCGGACTTTTCACTCAGATGGCGAGCTTGATTCAACGGCAGCAATCTCATCCTTGACTTCGGATTCTTGCGCGGTTGCAAGAAATGTCAGCGCTTTGGTGAGAGAACGGGTGCGTTGCATCGGTGGCAAACTGGCCAAGAATGTCGAACCATAGCCTCGCGTGACGAGTCGGTTGTCGCAGATGATCAATACGCCGTGATCGTGCACGTCGCGGACTAACCGTCCAGCGCCTTGTTTCATGGTAATAACCGCTTGCGGGATCTGGATCGTCGCAAACGGGTCCATCCCTCGTAACTTTGCATCTTCCACACGAGCTTGAAGGAGTGGTTCGTCCGGTGAGCTAAACGGCAATTTATCAATAATAACGCAACGTAACGCATCGCCACGGACATCCACCCCTTCCCAAAACGAGCTGGTTCCAAACAACACCGCATTCCCTGCTTCAACAAATTGATTGAGCAGCTCACGCTTGGCGGTTTGCCCTTGCACCAGCACCGGTCGACTTAATTCATCCCGGAGAATGGTTGCCACCAGTTGCAGCATGCGATGACTGGTGAACAAGACAAAGGTTCCACCTGTGTTATGCGCGACCACTTGCCGCACGATATCGGCGAGCGCGTGGGGCATACCTCGCTCATGGGGTTCTGGAAGATAACGGGGCAAACAAAGCATCGCTTGTTGCTTAAAATTAAATGGGCTGTCGAGAATCAGCGTGCGCTCGGGGGCTAATCCCAAACGCTCATTGAAATATCGAAAATCACCATTGACGGTCAGCGTTGCCGATGTAAAGACCCACTTCGCCTCTTGAGCGGCCAGCTGGCGTCCGAACGGTTCAGCGACCGACAATGGCGTCCGATGAATGCTGACATGTCGTGCAGTGCTCTCGTACCAATAGCTGTAGCCCGTCACTTGGGTATTCTGGAGCAATTCCCAGCGTTTTCGAATCAGCTCAAGGCGCTCGAAACCAAGGTCTAGCTCTTTATCGCGACCAATCAGAGGTTTGCACATGGCATGGGCTCGGGAGAGCAAATCGCCAAGGCGGCTCGCCGCTTTCGCAATCCCATCGTTATCCAGAGCCTGACGCCAATTTCCCCGTTCAGGGTCAAGCGCGAAACTTAAACGCAAATCGCGAGCGCCCCGCTCGACCTGATCGGCCATTTGGCTCAAGGAGCGGGCATCACGCACGCTCGTCTTCACAATCAATTGAATGTCTTTGCACCAATCAATCACCTGCCGCGTCGAGACCGTATCACTGAAATATTGACTAGCAATATCAGGCAGTTGATGCGCCTCATCAAACACAATTAAATCAGCGGCCGGAATCAATTCACCAAACCCAGTATCTTTGAGGACTAAGTCCGCACAAAACAGATGATGATTCACCACCACGATATCGGCTTCCAGCGCATCTTTACGTGCTTGCACGAGGTAACAATCTTCGTAATGCGGACACTCGCGACCGAGACAATTATCAATAGTACTGGTGACGCGTGGTAGGACCGGTGCATCCTCCGGCAAGGCCGTTAATTCACCAAGATCCCCAGTCTTCGTTCGGTTTGCCCAATCGCGAACGGTCTGCAATTGATCGAGGAGGGCCTCATCGGCATCAACCGGATGCCGGACCGATTGCTCCATCCGCTGAATACAGAGGTAGTTTGAGCGGCCTTTCAACAATGCAGCAACCGATTGTGGGGCGAGCGCTTCTCTTAAACGAGGCAGGTCACGATGAAAAAGCTGCTCCTGCAAATTACGGGTCCCCGTGGAGAGAATCACTTTCCCGCCCTTCAATAAAGCGGGAGCCAGATAGGCAAACGTCTTCCCCGTTCCGGTCTCGGCCTCCACCACCAGTTGCGCCCCTGCTTTCTTCAGGTCTGCAATAGCTGCAGCCATTTCCTGCTGGGCGGGTCGGGGCTGAAATCCGGGTAATGACTGGCTTAATGCGCCACCTGGCGCAAAAATTGCACGAACCTCTGACATCCATCCATCCTTTGCGATATGCTGTGGGCATTATTTCACAAGTCCGGTGGGAAACCGAATAGAATGAGGCCTCGGTTTATGCGTAAGTGCGCTGCACCTCTCTCTCTGCGCAATTTATTTAGCACCTTGCTCGTCTGGGGTCTGCTGCTATTTGTTGTTCCATTTCATGCTCAAAGCCGCGAAAACTTTACGCCGGAGGAGCTACGCGCTGCGTATCTCACGAGTGTGACACAATATGTGACCTGGCCGAATGAAAGTGCTCGAAACACCTTGGTTATTGGAGTCTTGGGTACGTCCGAAGTCTATGAAGAGTTAGCTCGCGCTCCTCTGAGCGAGGTCCGTGACATGCGCTTGGAAGTCCGCTCATTATCGCGCGCTTCACAACTGACCGGCATCGATCTTGTCTACGTGGCCCCGAACGCAAGTAATCAACTAAATGCAGTGTTCAACACAGCACGAATTCGACCCCTTCTGGTGATCACCGAGCACAATCAAGTCCGTGAAGACATGATGATTAACTTGATTGCACCATCACCAAGCCGCCTCGCATTCCAAGTCAACCCCGATCGCATTAACGAATCAGGACTCCGAGCCTCCAATGATCTCCTGGTATTGCGCGGCAGCGAATTAGAGTCAGCGGTCCAACTGCGCCGGACACAAATTGCACTCGCAGAAACGCAACGTGAACGAAATGCCCTGTCGGCCGAACTTGAGAATCTGCGCCAACAAAACAATCAGCTGCTCAATCGCATCGATATTCTGGAGCAAACGGTCCGGGAGCGCGATTCGGTCCTGCGCGCACAACAGGGCACGCTCGAAGACAAACAACAGGTCATGGAATCACAGCAATCCGCCTTACAAGAACTCCTTGCCGAACTGGATGAGCAGCGTCAATTGCTGTTAGAACGAGAAACCCAGCTGCAAGAAATTCAACGGACCCTCTCTCAAAGTGAACGGGCGCTGCTTGAGCAACAACAACAGCTGCGCCAAAAAGAGTTTCAACTTCGGCAAAAGCAAGTGGAGAGTGATGAACTTGCGGAGCGCATTGCAACCAACCGAACGGTGTTAGCGGCGCAACAACAACAACTACGTGATCAACGTGCGGCCTTGGTCGAGCAACAAGAACTCCTAGAATCTCGGGAGCGCACCATTGACCGTCAGCGGGTCTACCTTTGGACCATTGGCGTCGTCTTCCTGTTTGTCTTGGTGTTCCTCCTGACCACTGTGATTTTGTTCTTCCGCAGTCGTCGTCAAGCAGACCAGCTTCGACAAACCCTTGAGGAACTGCATGAAGCCCAGGATAAACTGGTCGAGTCAGAAAAAATGGCAGCCCTCGGGAACCTAGTGGCTGGTGTAGCCCATGAGGTCAATACGCCCCTTGGAGTCGCGATCACCGCGACATCCATGGTGCATGACCGGTTACATGTTCTGGACGAGAACCTTGAACAAGGCAAACTCTCCCGTGAGAGCCTCAAGGGCTTTATCGAACGGGCAAGTGAGTCGCTCTCCTTAACGCAAAAGAATCTGACCCGAGTGGGTGCACTGATCACCAACTTTAAGCAGATCGCCGTCGATCAAATGGTCGCGGAGCAGCGAGAAATCGACTTAAAAGTCTATCTCGAGGAGGTCATGTCGACGCTCTCTATTGAACTTCGACGGGCAGGGATCGAATATGACATCGCGATCCCAGATGAAATAAAGATGACCACCATTCCCGGAGCCATGGCGCAAATCATTACCAATTTAGTGACGAATGCGATTCGTCATGCGTTTACCGAACCGGGCGGCCACCTCAAACTACAAGCGGAGAGTATCGCAGGCCATCAGGTCCGCCTTACTTTCACGGACAACGGGGCCGGGATGGAAGCAGATATCTTAAACCGCATCTTCGACCCATTCTTTACGACAAAACGCAACGCCGGCGGCACGGGGCTTGGGATGCCGATTGTATACAACCTCGTACGACAGAAGTTAAAAGGGGATATTTCAGTCACCTCGACGCCTGGTAAAGGGACAACCTTTACTCTGCTGTTGCCGAAACAGCTGTAGAGCGGCAACGATCGGGAAAGAAACGAAACCCAACACAAAGCGCTTGCAATTTATGGGAGCGCTGTTAAAATCCATACAACTTTTAGGTAGAACCTAGTTTATTAAGGCTCAGATGATGATTTATCTATACAACTTTAACACTGCACCGAATCGCACCTCCGTGCGAGGCGTGTCTGTTGTGCATCATCATCACCATCCCCACTGAGCGGCCTTAGTACGCAGGGAGGTCGCCGTGTTCACCGGTACCTTCCAAAAGCAATCGAAAAAAGCCCCGGAAGCGTACCTTACCGGGGCTTTTTTTATGGTTCATCGCACATCAATCAGATGAACCCAACATTTTGAATCGATAGGATTCGCATAACCAACAGGAATGAACCCAATGCGCAGTGAACGTTTAACCATCGCCGTCCAAAAATCCGGCCGACTCAGCAAGGAGTCGATCAAGCTTCTCGAGGCCTGCGGGGTCAAGTTTAATTTACACGAAGCGCGCTTGATGGCCCACAGCACGAGCCACCCGATCGATTTATTGCGGGTGCGCGATGATGACATTCCGGGATTGGTCATGGATGGCGTCGTCGATTTAGGTTTGGTTGGCGAAAACGTGCTCGAAGAAGAGCAAATTGAACGAACACTGAAGCAACAACCGAACACCTATCAATCCCTCCGTCGCTTGGATTTTGGTTTCTGCCGCTTGAGTGTTGCGGTTCCCAAAGAGGAGACCTACCAGGGGCTCGCAAGTTTGGATGGCAAAAAGATTGCCACCACGTATCCGCGGCTTCTTGAACGCTTTTTGCAGGAGCAAGGCGTAAAAGCCCGAACGGTCATGTTAACCGGCTCCGTCGAAGTCGCCCCCCGCGCGGGGCTTGCCGATGCAATTTGCGATCTCGTGTCGACCGGTGCGACGCTCGAGGCCAATGGACTCGTTGAACAGGAAGTCATCTTCCGCTCGCAAGTTCAGCTGATTCAACGGGGCGAATCGCTCTCCGATGAGAAACAAGCACTGGTGTCAAAGCTGCTCACGCGGCTTGATGGTGTGCAACTGGCCAAAGAAAGTAAGTACATCATGCTGCACGCACCAAAAGACCGCTTGACGGAAGTAGAAGCAATTCTGCCGGGAGCAGAACGTCCAACAATTCTGCCGCTCAGTCACACCGACGAGCAAGTGGCTGTCCACGTGGTGAGTACCGAAAATCTGTTCTGGGAAACCATGGAGAAGCTCAAAGCCTTGGGCTGCAGTTCAATCCTCGTGATGCCAATCGAAAAGATGATGGGGTAACCACATGCAAGCGATTATTCGTTGGTCTGAAATGACGCCAGAAGCGCAGCAGCAAGCGCTCGAACGTCCAGTTCAAGCGGTCAGTGGAACACTGAAGACCCAGGTGGCGAGCATTATTGACGCCATTGCTGAGCAGGGAGACCAAGCCTTCCTCGAGCTCACCGCACGGTTTGATGGCGTTACCCTCACGCGCCCTGAGCTGCCGATGGCACGTGTGCAAGCGCTGGCCGAGCAGACACCGGACGCGGTAAAGCGTGCAATTGATATCGCGTACACGAATATTCGCACGTTTCATACGGCTCAGCAGCCGCAGAATATCCAAGTGACCACCATGCCAGGCGTCATCTGCGAACAGCGTTTTGCACCATTGCAATCGGTCGGTCTATATATTCCCGGAGGCAGCGCGAGTCTTCCCAGCACCGTGCTGATGCTGGGCGTTCCGGCACAACTTGCGAACTGCCCCACCCGGGTTTTGATCAGCCCGCCCAATGCGGAGGGTGAGCTAACCCCAGCCATCTGCTACGCAGCCCTTCGCTGTGGTATCTTAGCGGTCTATCTCGGTGGTGGCGCCCAAGCAATTGCTGCGCTTGCGCTCGGGACCGAAACCATCCCCGCGGTCGATAAAATCTTTGGTCCCGGTAACGCCTACGTCACTGAAGCGAAACAGCAAGTCAGCCAACGGGTCGGGGGCCCTGCCATCGATTTGCCCGCGGGTCCCTCAGAGCTTCTGGTGATCGCAGATGACACCGCGGATCCTGCGTTTGTGGCCGCTGACTTACTGTCGCAAGCGGAACACGGACCAGACTCACAGGTCATTTGCGTCAGTCCATCACAGGCGCTGCTTGAGGGAGTACAACAAGCCCTTGCAATCCAGCTAGCCGCACTTCCTCGGCAGACCATTGCGACCCAAGCCATGGCCGCCAGTAGTTTGATTTTGACCGATTCGATGCAAACAGCGGTCAACATCAGTGAAGCTTACGCGCCCGAGCACTTGAGCGTACAGGTTTCCGAACCTGAACCTTGGCTTGCGCAACTCACCCGAGCCGGTTCCATTTTTGTTGGACACTACACGCCAGAATCCGGCGGTGATTATGCGACGGGAACCAATCACGTGCTGCCAACGTATGGTTTCGCGCGCAACTACAGCAGTCTCGGATTGCTTGATTTCTATCGTCGCTATACGTTGCAAACGGTTACACCCGCAGGATTACAAGATCTCGGTCAGGCCATTATTGATCTTGCTGCGGAAGAATCGCTCGATGCCCACTTGCGCGCGGTATCACTCCGTCTTGAAAGCGAACGCTTTCAGCAGGATCTTGCATTGAATTCGGCCGCCAACGGGCAAAAGGAGCCTTCATGAGCGTCACGTCATCTTCTAAAAATTCGTTTATCCAAAATCTACTGCGGCCGCACCTACGTGATTTTACCCCCTATGCGTCGGCGCGCCGCACCATGTCCGGCGGCAATCTCTGGCTAAACGCCAATGAATCGCCCTATGGGCGGCCGTACCGTGTTGAAACCGAAGAGCTGAATCGCTATCCAGATTTTCAGAATCGTGCGCTCAACCAAGCCTACGCGGAATATGCAGGACTGCACAGGGATCAAGTCATAAGCCACCGAGGCAGTGATGAGAGTATCGAATTGGTGATTCGCACGTTTTGTGAACCGGGCCGCGATAAAATTCTGATTTGCCCACCGACTTATGGCATGTATGGAATTTCCGCTGCGATCAATCACAATGAGACCGTCGCCATTCCTTTACGAGCAGACGATTGGCAATTAGATTTACCCGCGATTGAGGCCGCGCTCGCGCAGTCAGACAACCCCATCAAAGTGGTGTTTTTGTGCAATCCTTCCAATCCGCTAGGCAATGCACTGCGCGAGGAAGATATGTTAAGCGTGATCGAACGCTGTCGCGGCAAAGCCTTGGTCGTGGTAGACGAGGCTTACATTGAGTTTGTTGCAGATCCAGCGCGAACCAGTATGGTTCGTTATTTGGAGCAATTTGAGAACTTACTGGTCATGCGCACGCTGTCAAAAGCATTTGGCCTTGCGGGCATCCGAGTGGGTTTCAGTTTGGCATCACCAAATATGGTACAAGCGCTGCTCCCCGTGTTAGCCCCTTACCCACTTCCTGACGTAAGTGTGCAAATTGCCCGACAGGCCTTGACCCTTGATCAACTCATCGCAACACGACAAAACACCTTTGAAGTGGTCTCCGAACGAACGCGTCTAATGAATTCACTTCAAGAGTTACCTTGGGTGCAGAAGGTCTACCCAAGCGTGACAAACTTTATTTTACTTCAGGTCACGGATGCAAACGCCCTTATGGCGCACTGTCAAGCAGAGGGCGTTTTGATTCGGAATCAATCGTCTCAACTGGGCCTTACCCACTGCGTGCGGATCACCGTCGGCAGCCCTGAAGAAAACGAACGCTTACTTGAGGTCCTCGCGGCCTTTCGTGACAACGCCTAACCCGGAGGTTTTTATGGCACAGCAAAAAATTCTTTTTATTGACCGGGATGGCACGCTCGTGGAAGAGCCACCCATTGATAAACAACTCGACTCCCTCGAAAAGCTCGTCTACGAGCCCTACGTCGTCAATGCCCTGCAAGCGTTGCAAGCGGCTGGCTACCGATTGGTTATGGTGTCCAATCAAGATGGTTTAGGCACGGATAGCTTTCCACAAGCCGATTTTGATGCCCCGCAAGAAGCCATCCTCAACTTACTCAAAGCTCATGACGTTGTGTTCGATGAAATCCTGATTTGCCCACACTTCGAGGAAGATAACTGCAGTTGTCGCAAGCCAAAGCTTGGTTTGGTTCAGCACTTCTTGCAAGAGGGTCGTGTCGATTTTACGCGCTCGGCGGTGATTGGCGATCGCGACACCGACCTGCAACTTGCTGCCAGCATGGGAATTCAAGGCATTCGCTATGATCGCAAAGAGAATAACTGGAAAGCGATTGTCGCGGCGCTCACCCAAGCCCCTCGAGTTGCCGAAGTGACACGCACCACCAAAGAAACCGATATTCACATCAAAGTAAATCTCGATGCACCCGGCCCCATTGCAATTCATACCGGTCTCGGCTTCTTCGATCACATGCTCGAGCAGATCGCCACCCACGGTGGGTTTTCTCTCGAGGTCGGGGTGACCGGCGACTTGCACATTGATGACCACCACACCGTCGAAGATACAGCGTTGGCGCTTGGCGAAGCCTTACACAAAGCGCTCGGCGACAAGCGCGGCATTGGCCGATTTGGCTTCGTCCTGCCCATGGATGAATGTCGAGCAGAATGTGTTTTGGATATTTCCGGACGGCCATTCCTTGTGTTCGATGCCGATTTTACTGCACAACAAGTCGGCCAGCTCGGTACCCAAATGGTGCCGCACTTTTTCCGCAGCCTATGCGACACCATGAAGATCTCCTTGCACTTGAGCACCACCGAGGGCAATGCACACCACCAAGTGGAAAGTCTATTTAAAGTATTTGGTCGTGGACTGCGCCAAGCCATCCGCAAACAAGGCTCTGAAATGCCTTCAAGTAAGGGTGTGTTGGCATGAGTCTGGTGATTGTAAACACGCGAGTGGCGAACCTTGCCTCCGTTGATTTTGCTTTTCAACGATTCGGGGTGCACGCCACCATCAGTGCCGATCCTGCAATCATTCGGGCCGCTGAGCGCGTGGTATTGCCCGGTGTAGGTACAGCTGGAGCGGCGATGCGTTCGTTACAATCCCTCGAGTTGGTGAATGTATTGCGCGAACTCGAGCAACCCGTGTTGGGGATCTGTTTGGGGATGCAAATGCTGGCCGAGTCCTCTCATGAGTCACAAGGCGCACAGGACAAACCGACACCCTGCCTGGGCGTCATTCCAACTCAGATTGAGCGATTACACGACGATGGTCGACACCCCCTACCCCATATGGGTTGGAATCAAACGCAGGTGAGTGAACATCCGCTGTTCCGTGGACTGAATAATCCATGGTTTTACTATGTCCATTCATTCGCAGCACCCGTGAATGATTCAGCCATAGCCGCCTGTGACTACACGCAGCCATTTGCAGCTGCCATCGCCCACAAGAATTTTATGGGCGTCCAGTTTCACCCCGAGCGTTCAGGTCACGATGGCGCTCAGGTACTCAAAAATTTCTTGGAGATCTCATGTTAATTCCTGCGCTTGATCTAATTGATGGCCAAGTGGTCCGCCTCTATCAAGGTGATTTCAAGCAACAAACCACCTACGATGCGGATCCAGTGGCCGTCGCATGCCGCTACCGCGATGCCGGCGCCGAAGTTCTGCACTTGGTTGATCTCGATGGTGCCCGCGATGTAACAAAACGTCAGCTACCGTTGCTCAAGGCCATCACCGAAGCGACCGGTCTGCCGATTCAAACCGGTGGTGGCATTCGAACTCGTGAGGACTTAGTGGATTTATTTGACGCCGGTGTGCAGCGGGCCGTTATTGGCTCAAAAGCCGTGCAAGATCCCGAGACTGTCTACGCGTGGTTAAACGAATTTGGCCCCGAGGCGATTGTCCTCGCCCTCGACATCATGATTGATGCAGAAGGTCAGCGCTGGCTTGCCACCCACGGATGGCAAGAAAAGAGCAGCGTCACGCTCGATGCGCTCATGACCGGCTACCGTCAGCGAGGTCTGAAACACGTGTTGTGCACCGACATCAGCAAAGATGGTACCTTGCAAGGCCCAAATGTCGCGCTCTATCGAGACCTCAAACAAGCCTATCCCGAAATCATCTGGCAAGCCTCCGGTGGCGTAGCTGCGCTTCACGACCTCACCGAGCTGGCCGCGGTGCAATGCGACAGCGTCATCCTTGGAAAAGCATTACTGACCGGACAATTTACGTTGCAGGAGGCGTTACAATGCTGGCAAAACGCATAATCCCCTGCCTTGATGTTCGCGACGGTCAAGTCGTCAAAGGCGTGCAGTTTCGCAATCACGAAGTGGTTGGTGATATCGTGCCATTGGCCACGCGCTATGCTGCTGAGGGTGCGGACGAACTGGTGTTTTACGACATCACTGCGAGCTCAGACAACCGCGTCGTAGATAAATCGTGGGTCAGCCGGGTCGCAAAAGTGATTAACATTCCGTTCGCCGTCGCGGGAGGCATTCAAAGCATTGAGCAAGCACGGGAGATCCTCGCCATGGGTGCGGATAAAATCTCCGTGAACTCCCCGGCCTTGCGGCGCCCGGATTTGATCAATGAATTGGTCGATGAGTTTGGCCAACAATGTGTCGTGATTGGTGTCGATAGCTTCTACAATCAGGAAACACAGACCTATGAGGTCTATCAGTTCACGGGAGATGAAACCCGAACGTTAAAAACTCAGTGGCAAACCGCCGATTGGGTTCAGGAAGTCATCGCCCGCGGAGCCGGTGAAATTGTTCTGAATTGTATGAATCAAGATGGCGTACGAAATGGCTACGACCTGACCCAGCTCAAAGCAATTCGCCAACAGTGTACCGTTCCTCTTATTGCCTCGGGTGGTGCCGGTGCAATTGAGCACTTTATTGATGTGTTTCAACAGGCAGATGTCGATGGCGCGCTCGCCGCATCGGTATTCCACAAGGGCATCATTGAGATGGCTGATTTAAAAACTGCATTGCGCGCGGCGCAGGTCTGCATTCGGCCCTAATCACCCAGCGCCACGGATTTATAAAGGAAACAACCATGAAAATTACGGCATCCAATCTCGATCAGCTCGCATGGGAAAAAATGGACGGACTACTGCCCTGCATGGTTCAAGATGCCAGTAGCGGGCGGCTCCTTATGCAAGGGTATGTGAATCAAGACGCCTTGCAAACTACGCTAAAAAGCGGTCATGTCACGTTCTTTTCCCGCAGCAAGCAACGTTTATGGACCAAGGGCGAAAGCTCAGGCAATACGCTTTCCTTGGTTTCACTGACCGCCGATTGTGATCGAGATGCAGTCCTTGCCCTCGCACATCCTCATGGTCCCACATGTCACTTGGGAACCGAATCATGCTGGGTTCCAGAAACACAACCGGTGGCGAGCGAACTGATTGAACTCGAGCGCACCATTGCCGAACGCAAAATAGCCCTTGCGGCAGGCACGCCAGGAAAAAGTTACACTGCATCGCTCTTGCAAAGTGGTATTCGCCGTTGCGCGCAAAAGGTCGGGGAAGAAGGCGTTGAAGTTGCCCTCGCTGCCGTTGCACAAGATGATGACGCTTTACTCAACGAGAGTGCCGACTTGCTCTACCACCTCTTGGTGGTCCTGCAGGCCCGCAATCTAAGCCTCAGCGACGTCGTCGAGGTCCTCAGAAGCCGCCGCGCCAACCCGTAGCAAACGCAGACTCCCTAACGCGGCGTTGGGTGCCTATTCCGGCACCGGCATTTTGGCCCGGGGTGGGTAATGATCGTAGCCAACGCATTGCGTTGGGCATAAGGCTTACGGCATTTATCAATTTCGGACCCAACGCGATGCGTTGGCTACCCTTGGACCCAGCGGCGGTGGATGATGCGTAAGCGTATGGTGAGGAGCACCGCGGCGACGCTGAGCCCGGAAATAAAGCCAATCCAGAAGCCCGCCGCCCCCATGCGTGGGACAATCCAATCGGTTAAGCCCAAGACGATGCCGATACTCAAGCCAAATGGCCAATAAGCGATGAAGGTTACAATCATCGAGGCGCGGGTATCTTTGTAGCCGCGCAATGCCCCGATCGAAATGGCCTGAAAAGTATCGGATACGGTGAAGATTGCCGCGAGTCCCAGAAGCGTTGCTGCAAGCTGAATGATCTCGGCATTCTCGGTGTATAAACTGGCAAGCCAGCGTCCACCAAGCCACATCCCAAGCCCATTGACGACTGCGAAGCTCACACCCAGCAGCAACGCAACCTTGAATGCATTCATGGCGTCATCTGCTTGCTTTGCGCCCAGCGCAAAACCAACTCGTAGTGTCACCGCCATACTCAAGCTAAGGGGTACCATATACACCAATGATGAAACATTGAGTGCAATTTGGTGGCCAGACACCATGATGGCCCCGAGGGGTGCGATCAAAATAGCGACGGCAGCAAATAAACTGGTCTCAAAAAATAGCGCCATGGAAATGGGAAAACCAAGGCGGACAAAGTGCCAAATATCATCCCAGGCCGGTGGATGCCAGCGTGAAAATATCTTCATTGGCCGGTATCGTTTTGAATACATGACGTATACCAATAAGCTCAGCGCCATCCCCCACAATACAATAGCCGAAGCAACCCCTGCACCCGCGCCACCTAACGCAGGCATACCGAGTTTTCCGTAGATAAATACATAGTTGGCGGGGATATTAATGAGCAGGCCGATCACGCCGATGACGAGCGATGGCATAGTGTGTGAGAGCCCCTCACAGAAATTGCGCAGCACCACATACAATACAAACGCCGGCAATCCCCACATAATATATTGCAGGTAATCTAAGGTCATGGTGCGAAACGCGGGTTCCACATCCATCATGGCAAGAAAATAAGGGGCAAAAAAGAGCAGCGCACCCGTGAGTAAAGCAGCAATAATGCAGGTGTACAGGCTTTGCTGAACATGGCGCCCTACCTCAGTCCGGTCACCTGCACCATCACAGTGAGAAATAACCGGTGCAAGCGCGAGACCCATCCCGAAAATGAGAAGCGTCAACGGAATCCAAATCGAACCGCCGACAGCGACCGCCGCCAAATCGGTTGCGCCGACACGGCCAGCCATGACCGTATCCACGACACCCATCAACATTTGGGTGAGCTGTGCGATCAAAATCGGACCGGTAAGCAACGCAAGCTTTTTCGTTTCAGGCCACAAGTGGCGCATAGATCACTCCGATCGTTCTCAATCGAGACCAGCAAGCAAGGTGTGTAAAGCCTGCACAAGATGTGGGTTGACGCGTTCAGGATGGGTAAGAGGGCCCATATGACCCGCATCCACAGTAATCCTATGACATACAGGTACATGTGCTGCCAAAATATCGGCAACCGTTCGACTCGAGAGCGGTGACTGATTCCCGTGTAAGAGCCACACTGGACAGGCTATTTCAGCATAATCCTCGGCCCGTGCAGGTTCATCGAATAACGCATGAAAATCTGCGGAAACCTTGCGCTGTTGTGTGATCATAGCACGCTGCAAGCGCGGTGGGAGCGCGGCAAAGTAGCCGGGTTGATTCCAGTAATCGACGAACGCCGCACAAGCTTGCGACAAAGAGGATGTATCCATTGTTTTCGCGATGGCGACAATCTCAGACCGCGCAGGATGCGCCGCGGGAAGCACATGGAAGGCGACTGGCTCATAGACAATCACACCGACCACGCGGTCACCGAGCTCTCGTGCTAACCGCAAGGCCAGCGCGCCACCGTATGAGTGCCCAATGAGCACCAGCGGTGTGTCATCGGCAAACGTCCCTGTTGCCTGTAAAGCAGCAATTTCATCATCAAATCGAAAGTCCGCTGCAAGCTTATCCAGCACTGGGCCTTGGCCATATCCAATCAAGTCGAGCCCCTCAAGTGGGCTGTCAGGCCAATGATGATGAATATCCTGTTGCAGTGCTCGCCATTGACCACTGTGACTTTGCGAACTATGGAACGCAAGAATTCTCACATGTTGCATGGAAATACCAATGTCTCTCAATAACGTTAAAGCTGACTGCCCAACACATAACCCAACAGGTAGGCGGCACTAATCAAAAGCATCGTAAACGTACCAAGCACACCAATGGTCCGATAAATCGTCGGCCCCACAGAGCGTGTCAGTCCAATCGCGTGATTGATTCGGGCAACAAATAGCAATCCACCCAGACCATACATCAACATTGGATGCGCCCCAGTGAACTCAATTAAAGCCAGTAATACGAGCGCCAAAGGAACATACTCAATAAAGTTGCCATGAATACGCACCGCGACTTCTAATTCCTCGCTTTTCCCCGTGCCAATACCCACTCGATGGCGCCAGCGCAGGCGAATAATACGAACCGATAGGACCAATAACAGCAACGTCAGCAGCGCTGCAAATAAACTCGTGACTGGAAGTAACATAATCGCCTCTTATTCTTGTGATGTGATTCCCTTTAACTGCATGTGCGCAGATCGCATCAGTATACGAGAAAACGTGCAAAAAAAGTGAATTCCATTAAAGAAAAGGGCCGCCCAAAGGCAGCCCTTCAAACAAACATAACCAAGATTAACCAAGATTAACCAAGAAGGCTCTTCAGTTCCGCGGAAACTTGTTCCACTTTCCGAGTGCCGTCAACTTTGTGATATTTCACAACGCCTTGTTCGGCTAAGTTCTGATAATAGGAAACAAGCGGCTTGGTTTGGTCGTGATAAATCGCCAAACGCTTCCGAACAGTCGCTTCTTTATCATCGTCCCGAATGACGAGATCTTCGCCCGTCACATCATCTTTGCCATCTTGCTTCGGTGGATTGTGTTCAATGTGATACACCCGTCCTGAACCGGGGTGAACGCGGCGACCAGCCATACGCTTTACAATGACATCATCCGCCACATCAAACTCAAGCACATAGTCTACATCAATGCCGGCTTCTTGCATGGCATCGGCTTGTGGAATCGTGCGTGGAAATCCATCCAGTAAAAAACCATTTTCACAGTCGCTTTGCGAGATGCGCTCCTGAACCAAGCCAATCATAATGTCATCTGACACTAGCTGCCCTGCGTCCATGACTTCCTTCGCTTTTTTCCCCAATTCCGTGCCTGCTTTAATGGCAGCACGCAGCATGTCGCCGGTGGAAATCTGCGGAATGCTGTATCGATTCATCAAAAATTGGGCTTGCGTGCCCTTCCCTGCGCCTGGCGCCCCCAGCAGGATGATCCGCATGGTTTTTCCCCTAAATTTTTATCGTCATGAGCCACAAAATTTTATGCGCCCAACTTTACCTTTCAAAGCTCAAAATAACAAGGCCGACCATCGTCGACCTTGCGCTTTCTCGTGGAACTGTGAGAGCCTGTTAGGCTGGCTATTTCAGCGTGAGTAATAGTTTGTTGAGACGGCGAATAAACTGCGCCGGATCCTTCAAACTTCCTCGTTCTGCCAAGGTTGCCTGGTCCAATAAAACCTCCGCCCATTCCGCGAACTGCCCTTCATCTTGCTCATCCGCGATCCGTTGCACCAACGCATGCTCAGGGTTCAGCTCAAAGATATACTTGGTTTCCGGCACTTTCTGCCCAGCCGCTTCCATCAGCTTAGCCATCTGCGTCGACATATCATGATCATCCGTCACAATACACGCGGGGGAGTCAGTCAGGCGATGGGTCACCCGCACCTTCTTCACTTTGTCACCCAATACCTTACTGAAGCGCTCACAGGTCGATTGAAAATCTTTTTCCAGCTTTTCTTGCGCTTCTTTATCTGCCTCATCATCCAATTTGCCGAGATCAAGATCACCACGGGTCACCGACTGGAATTTCTTCTCCTTGTAATCTTCGATATGGCTCATAAACCATTCATCGATACGATCGGAGAGCAATAAGACTTCAACGCCCTTCTTGCGGAATACTTCCAATGCAGGATTGTTCTTCGCGGCATCATGGCTGTCCGCCACGATGTAATAGATGGTCTCCTGACCTTCCTTCATCCGCGCGAGGTAATCATCTAACGAAACTCGTTGCTCCGCTTTGTCATCATGGGTCGACGCAAAGCGCAATAACTCACAAATCTTCTCAATGTTAGCCTGATCTTCAGCTGGGCCTTCCTTCAACACATTGCCGAAGTTGTCCCAGAAGGTGTGATATTTTTCCGCGTCGTCTTGCGCAAGACGGCTTAATGCCTGCAGCACCTTCTTCGTACTCGCACTGCGCATCGCGCGCGTCACTTTGTTATCTTGCAAAATCTCACGGGACACATTGAGAGGCAAATCATTCGAGTCCACCAAGCCGCGCACAAAGCGCAGATAGGTCGGCATAAACTGTTCTGCATCATCCATAATGAACACGCGCTGAACATACAACTTAATGCCTTTTTGATTCTCTCGGTTCCACAAATCCCAGGGCGCGCGCTTTGGAATAAACAGCAAGCTCGTATATTCGTGCTTTCCCTCTACCTTATTGTGGCTCCACAACAACGGCTCATCAAAATCATGTGCCACCGACTTATAGAACTCTTTATACTCATCGTCACTGATATCGCTCTTATCGCGCAACCACAGCGCTTTCCCAGCATTCACCGTTTCCCAGTGAGCAGGCTTCGCCGGGATTTTTTCACCGTCCGGCCCATCACGCTCGGCTTCCTCGTCCTTCCACATTTGCACTGGAATGCTCAGGTGGTCAGAGTAAGTTTTCACGATAGAGCGCAAGCGCCACGCATCAGCAAATTCTTCAGCATCATCACGCAGGAACAAAGTAATCTCCGTCCCGCGATCCGCTTTCTCAATTGGCGTCAGGGTAAATTCACCATCCCCAGCCGATTCCCACTGAACCCCTTGGTCTGCTGGCACGCCCGCAGCACGGGTACGCACCACTACTTTATCGGCCACAATAAATGCTGAGTAGAAACCGACACCGAACTGACCAATCAGCTGTGAATCCTTTGCTTGATCACCCGAAAGCTGACTAAAAAACTCTTTTGTTCCCGACTTTGCAATCGTACCCAAGTTACTCATGACTTCGTCGCGGGTCATGCCAATACCGTTGTCCGCAATCGTCAGCGTCTTCGCATCACCATCGACACTCAATTGAACGCGTAGATCGCCGTCGCCTTCAAACAACGCATTATCCTGCAACGCCTTAAAGCGCAGCTTATCGGCCGCATCCGAGGCATTTGAAATCAGTTCACGAAGGAAAATCTCCTTGTTGGAATACAACGAGTGAATCATCAAATGCAGAAGTTGTTTGACCTCTGTCTGGAATCCATGTTTTTCAGCATGCTGACTCTCAGCCATGGTGAGTAATCTCCCTCAAAGTTAGGTACACACGGGGCCAACCCCCTATCACCCAACAAACATGGGGCCAACCCAGACCCATTTCAACACTTTATCTTCGATTTTTCCGATACCATGGCCGCGTGATGACCGTAGCCAACGCACCGCGTTGGGCATGCGGGTGAAAGCGATGATCGTAGCCAACGCACCGCGTTGGGCATGAGGGGTGAAAGCGATGATCGTAGCCAACGCACCGCGTTGGGGAGAAGGCATGGTTCCTTTCCCCAACGCGCCGTTACCAAATAACCGTTCGTTACGATGTATAACCGAGGATCGCGCGCAGGCCCGGGGCGTGGACATCCACGAGGCGCTTCTGTGTTTCTGGGAGCTCCTTGGGGAATTCAAAATCTAAACCGCGCAAATTGTCACGATAAGTGCCTGATTGCTCGCGATCTGCGCCAACCCGAACCCGTTCACGCCAATCTTCCGGTAGCTTATCGTGCCCTAAAATACTCAATAGATCGCTGAAGTACGCTTCTGCTTCAGGGGTGTCAAGATGCTTCACATGATGAAGTACATCCTCAAACCGAACCAGTTTCGCCCCCGTCCCCAACCACGCAAGCGCGTTATGCGTATAAATTTCCTGCAAGGTCGGTGCTTTTTGATACATCCCGAAAATCATCAGATTGAGAATTTCTTCCATGCTGACCCGGCCGCTTTTGATCACATCCATATTGCCTTCAAAATTATCCGACAACAAAAAGCGAGCGCGTGCAATCACCCAATCATAGGGGTCTCGCACCAAAACAAGCTTGTGCGTTTCATGCAATAAAAAGGCTGAGATATCCGAAAACAATAAGTGTCCCCAACTCAGTTCCGGATTTTTCGGATTGAAGGCTTGCTTGTGCTCATCCAAAATCGGTAACTGAATAAAGGCTTTTTTGTACTGCTGATCCACCGGCACAAACATCCGAAAGATATTGCGCACAAGGTGAGTCCCACATTTCGGAACCGAATTAATAAAGACATTACGCGTGAGACGTTCCTGCGCGTAATTTCCATTCAGATCATCTAGGGTATCGGGCTTAGAAACAATTCGAGGCATGGTGACGTTCCGTTTTTCTCATTATCACTCAAGAGTATCGACTCCCTTTTTCAAGGGCAAATAAAAATGCCGACTTGCGTCGGCATTTTTTCGTCAAGCTCACTTCAATTAGAAGCTGTAAGACAGGTCAATAAAGCCACGACGACCGAGGTTGTCGTATTGGCTATAGAACGCTGAACGGCCTACGCGGCTTGTGAAGTTACTACGGCTCAGAACCGGTGGATCTTGGTCAAACAAGTTCGCAATACCCGCCGTCAGACGAAGACCCGAATTGAAGTCATACGTGCCTGATACGGAGTGGTAGAAAATGCTTGGTGTTGCAAGAACCACACGAACCGGCTCACCCCAGAATGAAGCGTCGTCACGGAATGTACCCTGACCATACCACTCATGGTTCGATGATTTACCAACATAACGCGTGGTCCAGTTTACTGACCAGTTGTCGCGGTCAAAGCCGACCAAAAGCGTACCCACGTGTTCTGGGCGACCCAAACGGCCCGCACGATCTTCCCGCTCACTCGTCTCAAACAACTGACGTGAAGCTTCAATCGTATAGGTGTGGTTGTACCGAACGGATACACGACCGAAGTCGAAATCGTGGAAGTAACTTGCAATCAAGTCATATCCGCGGTTGCGCTCACTCGCGATGTTCTGATAGTTCGCACGGACCGTATCGATACGGAAGTCATCATCCCGATCAAACTGGTTACAGAAAGGTTCGGTCGCGAAGTTTTCCGACATGTAACAGCCCATCACCACTTGTCCTGCAGACAACTGCGTCACTTCTCCTTTGATTTCGATATCGAAGTAATCGATGCTCAAACCAAAGTTAACAGAGTCAGGAGTCCAGACGAAACCAAGTGTACGCGCCAGTGAAGTTTCCGCTTCAAGCTCACCGAAACCACCACCTGAGCGAACCGTCGTGCTAATAGCAGCACCGGCATAATCACCAGGGATACCATCGGCCGCACAGTTTTGTGCCACGATGTCTGGAATGTTGCCGTTTGCCAAGGCATTTTCCCAGTTCACACAAGGGTCGATACCACGCGTGAAGCTCGTTTGATCGTTCAGGTATAGCTCATACAAAGCCGGCGAACGGAACGAGGTTCCCTGTGAACCACGGATGCGGTAACCGCGCGCGATGTCCCAGTTAAATCCAGCTTTATACGTGGTGTCATTGCCTGAAGCAGACACATCCGTATGACGAGCAGATAGCTCAACGTTCAAGCGGTCTGCAAAGCGCGCACCGTAAAGCACTGGAATCTGCAACTCACCAAAGACTGCACGGGTGTTTGACGAACCCGTCGTAATACCCGCAGACGTGCTACCCCAGGTGTTGCTTGCCAGAGTCACTTCTCCAGGAGTATCGGTGATTTCATCCCGCTGATACTGAGCACCAAATGCCGCTTGCATCATCCCCGCAGGCAACTCATAGAGCTCCCCAGAGAAAATAGCTTCCACTGTATGTTGCTTGTACACAGTATTACCTGTTTCTTCACCGAATAAGAAATCACGATACTGCTGTGAAATATTTCCAGCTAAGAACTCAGGATCGAGCCACGGTAAATCAACGCAGGGTACGCCACGAACTGGTGTAGGTTGGCCAGCACATGGTGCGCCAATCCCTTGCTGCGGAGTAATCGCATCGTTAAAGATGATCTTCGTTCGATAGTCACCATCGCTACGGCTGGTTTGAGCATTCACATCCCACGACCAGTCGCCAATGTAACCTTCCGCACCGACCACAAAGCGCGTGTAATCAACGGTAATGGTCTCACCACTCCAGTCAGTGATAGGCGTCGAGCTCAGGATGAACGCACCGGTCCAGCCTTCACTCAACGGGCTGCCAGTACCGAGCCACTGGTCACCATCTTCGGTGTAATGGAACAAGTTCCAGAACTGACGGTAGCCATTTCGAATCGTTTCACGACGGTTCAATAATGCTTCTGCGAATAGCGTCGTGCGATCAGATAACCAATATTCACCATGGGCGAAAACCGTTTGAGTTTCACGCTCAGGGGACAACGTGGTTAAGTCTTGGAATGGATGACTCGCGTTGGTTAAGCCAGCAGATGTGCGGTCATAGTTGACTGGGAACCAGCCTTCTGGCGTCCGCAAGTGCGCTGGGTTGTTTGGATCTGCTTGATAGCCAGGGATCCATTGGGCAAGGTTTCCGTCGTAATCGAACTGGGCAAGACGTGAGCCGCCACCCGCCGGACGTTACTGGTTCCATCTTCGAAGAAACGCGTGTAGTCGTACAACCACACGTGCCCCCACGGAAGATCGCTACAGTGGAATTCACCGGTCCGCGGATCGATCACGTCAGCACGCGCGCCGCTATCTGGGTTAAAGAAATAAGATTCAGCACAGGCGTAGAAATCTCGGTCGCCACGCGCCAATTCACGGTCTTTCCGGTAATCAGCAACCACACGGACCGAACCCCGATCAAATGAACGGCCAATCGAGCCACTCAAGCGCAAGGTCTCGCCACCGCTTTGTTCAGGTTTGCTGTAATTTGCATTGAAGACAGACTCATCACCGGTACGGGTGATGATGTTCACAACCCCGGCAACCGCATCTGAACCGTACAAAGAGGACGCGCCGTCTTTGAGGATTTCAACCCGATCAACCGCTGCAAGCGGCATGATGTTCAAGTCAAATGCTGAGACCTGACCACGCGTTCCCGCAGGTCCGATCCGACGACCATTTAAGAGAACGAGCGTCCGGTTGGCACCTAAACCACGCAATGAAACCGTTTCAACACCCGCACCACCTTCAGTAATTGAAGACGATGTGGCTGCAGTGATTTGGTTTGAGCCGGCAGCAACCGTTGAAGTCCGAAGGAGCTCACCGAGTGAACCTAAACCTTGGCTTAACGCGTCCGCTGCACTAATCACTTCAACAGGTGAAGCTTGATCCAGACCATCGCTACGAATCCGCGAGCCGAGCACTGTAATGCGCTCTGGCCGCTCAGATGCTTGTTGTTCTTGTTGTTCTTCGTTTTCTTGCGCAGTGACGCTAAAGACGGTACCCGCAAGTAAACATCCAATCGCTATGCTGATCGGAGTGCGTTTTTGTTCTAAGAATTCACTCATAATGAATCGTCCCGGTAAATTGTTGTTATTCCCTTGTTCCGGTTAGAAAAACTGACCTACCTGGTCGGAATACTGCTTCACTGCGCTTTGGAACATAATTGGAGGGTTATAGTGGTTTTCCACTATTATTGCCATTGTATGACAAATGAACGTCATGGCAACATTTAATATGACAGATTGCGGATATAATTTGAAATGATGGGGTCAAAAAACGTTTTTTCGACCGGAAAAAGCGTGTCCCAGGGTGGTATGGTCAACGTATTCAAGCTCGCCGCCGACCGGAACCCCATGTGCAATGCGGGATGCACGAATACCATAACGTTTAGCAAGGTCGGCGATAAAATGAGCCGTCGTATCCCCTTCAAGCGTTGGATTGGTTGCCAAGATAACTTCTTGAATCGAGCCTTCGCGAAAACGGGCTTCCAGGACATCAAGGCCAATATCCGCAGGACCTATGCCGTCGAGGGGCGACAGGCGGCCCATCAGAACAAAATATTGGCCTTGAAATTGACCGGTTTGTTCGACCGCAAGAACGTCACTGGGGGATTCAACGATACACAAGGATTGCTCTTGCGCCCGTTCCGAATCGGCACAGATATAACAAATGGGATGTTCACTGAGGGTGCGGCACCGCTCACAACGTCCAACTACGGCAAGTGCGTTCTGTAACGCTTCACCGAGTCGCTGTGCGCCGTCCCGCTGCCGATCAAGGAGCTGAAATGCCATGCGCTGAGCGGTTTTTTGCCCGACACCAGGCAATACCCGAAGGGCATCCATCAGTGCCGTGATCGCAGGACTAAACTTCTTCATCGGCTCCCCTCAGGCGTACGTCAATTTAGAAAGGTAGCTTCATACCGGGTGGTAATCCCATGCCACCGGCGATTTTACTCATTTTTTCTTTGCTGGTTTCTTCCACTCGACGCACCGCATCGTTGGTCGCTGCAGCAATCAGGTCCTCAAGCATTTCACGATCGTCTTCATCACCAAACAAACTCGGGTCAATCGCGACACGTTTCACGTTGTGGTTTCCATACATGGTGACTTTGACCATACCAGCCCCAGCTTCACCTGTGACTTCCATGCTTGCAATCTCTTCTTGCACACGCTGCATTTGCTCTTGCATTTGCTGCGCTTGCTTCATCATATTGCCTAGACCACCTTTAAACATGGGTAAACTCTCTCTTTTGATAAACAACAAAGTGGGCGTAATGCTACCACAAAACCATCCAGATGTTGCCAACGCATGTTCCGTAACGGAGCGTTGGGGGCAGGCCGCGCCCAACATGGTTGGCCACGATTATGTTTGGGTTAAGATGCCGCGATTCACCAACGCTTGAAATACCTGCTCTACACAGTCCTCAATCGAGTCCTTGGCGGGATACAAGTGGACATCCGGTGCAACCGGCGTCTCATAGGGTGAACTGATGCCGGTAAAGTTTGCAATTTCTCCCGCACGGGCTCGCTTATACAGATTCTTTGGGTCTCGCCGTTCACATTCTTCGAGCGGCGTATCAACAAAGACTTCGAGGAAATCCACCGCCTCGCTCAAATGTGCCCGCACCGTTGCGCGATCCTCAGTAAAGGGTGAAATAATTGCAGCGTTCACGATGATTCCTGCATCGGTCAGCAACTTGGCAACCTCGGCGGTACGCCGCACATTTTCAGAGCGGCTTTCCGGGGTAAAACCAAGATCTTTGTTCAAACCATGGCGCAGGTTATCCCCGTCAAGCACAAAACTCTGGCACCCCATATCAAACAAGCGACGGTCTAATGCGTGCGCAAGGGTGCTCTTTCCAGAACCGGATAGCCCAGTAAACCAAACCACGCAGGGGCGATGTCCTCGCACTGCAGCTCGTTCATGGGATGTCACCGAAGGCACATGCCAACGAATGTTCGCATTCGGATTCCCTTCAACGTCTGATTGCCCTGCCGCGGCTGGAGTTGACGCGCTTCCCGCACGAGGCAACGCCCGTTGCACCATCCCGGCGGCCACCGTTTGCCCGGTTGTGTTATCTACCAGAAGAAACGCACCAGTCTCTCGATGGCTCACATAATCATCAAAAGCGACAGACTCGGCACAGCGCAGATCCACGACGCCAATGTCATTACAGGACAGCATCACCGCCGGAACTTCAGCAAACGAATTCACATCAATTTGATGGTGCAGCCGTTCAACGCGCGCACGCGTCTGTTTAGTCAAAAACTGCAGCGTAAACTGAGCGCCGGGTTCCAGGGGTCGAGCAGCAAACCACAATACACGCGCTCGCAACCGATCACTTAGCTGACTCAAATGTTGCTTGTCGACCAGCAAGTCACCGCGGCTCACATCGAGTGCATCAGCGATACACAGGGTGACCGATTGAGGTGCTTGTGCTTGGCTAAGTGACTGCTCGCCAAGCCGGATGTCGGTAATCCGTGAGACCGCTCCAGTACTCATCAAGCGAATCGAGTCACCCACCTGAATCGACCCCGAAGTGATACGCCCTTGATATCCCCGAAACGACGCACTTGGCCGACTGACTCGTTGCACCGGAAAGCGGAAATGCTCACCGGCGCGGGCTTGCTGCACGTCAATCCCGTGCAAATAGTGCAACAGCGGCTGTCCGCGGAACCACGGCATCTGCTCGCTCGGATGAACCACGTTATCCCCCGTCAGCGCACACATCGGGACAAAACGCACGTCGGGAATATCGAGCTGACCAATGAGAGCGAGGTAGTCTTGCTGAATCTGCTTATAAACAGCTTGATCGAACTGCACCGCATCCATCTTATTGACCGCCACAATGACATGTTGAATGCCCATCAGCGCACAAATAAAACTATGCCGACGCGTCTGTGTTTGCACACCAAAGCGCGCATCAATCAAGATCACCGCGACATCACACACCGAGGCAGCAGTGGCCATATTGCGGGTATATTGCTCATGCCCCGGCGCATCGGCGATGATAAATTTGCGGGTATCCGTGCTGAAATAACGATAGGCCACATCAATGGTAATGCCCTGCTCACGTTCCGCCTCGAGGCCATCCACCAGCAACGCAAAATCTAGACCGTCTCGTTGTGTGCCAATCCGTTTGCTGTCTTGGGTTAGGCGGGTGAGTTGGTCGTCGTAGATGGATGCCGTATCGTAGAGTAATCGCCCGATCAGCGTACTTTTTCCGTCGTCAACACTGCCGCAGGTTAAGAAACGCAACAATGCTTTTTCGGTGTTCACTAAAAGTACCCCTCGCGTTTCTTCTGCTCCATCGCATGCGGTGAATCGGAATCAATCAAGCGCCCTTCCCGCTCCGAAACTCGGATATGGGCCATTTCCTCAATAATTTCGGCCACCGTCGTTGCATCCGATTCAATTGCCGCGGTCAACGGATAACAACCGAGCGTCCGAAAACGGACTCGCTTAAGGACAGGTTGTTCGTTTTCGAGCAGTGGAAAGCGATCGTCATCAACCATAAACCACTTCCCATCACGCTGAACACAGGGACGTTCTTTGGCAAAGTAAAGCGAGGGAATGGCGATATTCTCAGCTGCGATGTACTGCCAAATATCCTGCTCCGTCCAATTAGACAGCGGAAAAACTCGGAAGCTCTCACCGGGACCACACGCCCCATTGAAAATACCCCACAATTCTGGACGCTGGTTTTTCGGATCCCAGCGCTGCTCACTGTTGCGGTGTGAAAATACGCGTTCTTTAGCACGCGAGCGCTCCTCATCACGGCGCGCACCACCAAACGCCGCGTCATAAGCGCCGCGTGCGAGCGCTTCCCGCAACGCTTGGGTCTTCATAACGTCGGTATAACGGGCACTGCCATGGCTAAAAGGAGTGAGACCATCCGCTTGACCTTGCGGCTGCGTATACACGTGCAGATCCAAACCAAACTTTTCCGCCGTGGCATCCCGAAAAGCAATCATCTCGCGGAACTTCCAAGTGGTATCAATGTGCAGCAACGGAAATGGCAGTGGCTCTGGAGCAAATGCTTTGCGAGCAAGGTGCAAAAGGACCGAAGAGTCTTTACCGATCGAATAGAGCAAGACAGGGTTCGCCATTTGGGCGACAACTTCCCGAAATATCGCGATGGCCTCACTTTCCAGTTGTGCGAGGTGCGAGAGCGATTGATTTACTGATGTCGAGTCACCCATGATGCCACGCTCACTCAATCGTCGGAGGGCCGCACATCAGAAATCACCGCATCGAGCTGTTTGCGCAGCACGGTAATATCTGGATGTTCGGAAGCACGTTGTTCTGCGCGCTTTTGGCGTTGCGCATCGATTTCCTGTTGAATTTGAGCAGGTGTTTGCTCCGGGGTACCAAACTCAATCACGAGTTCGCGACCCGCGAGTGAGTCCGCAAGTAACGTATGAAATGCGGCGTGCATGCTGTCGTTGAGCAGCATACGTTGTGATTCATCGATCAGTAGAACCCCTTTGTCGGAAGTCCATACTGAATTAAGCAGAACCTGGCGTGACATCCCCGTCAACCCGCTATCATCAATGCGAGCGCTCCATCCATCAATCTCGCGCGCGAACCGCGTCTCAGGCGTCGCCGATGAAGCATCCGATGATGTGGGTTCCGTGGGTGAAATCGGTTCAGAACGCTCGGTCTCGTCGGGAGACGAGGCTGATGGCTGCGCATCAGGTTCTGGAACAGACTCCGCCGGTATGTTCGCAGATTGTGTTTCGACATGTCTCGCACGCGGTGGCGCAGTCGCTGCGGGTTTTTCTTGTTGTTCCGGCGTAGAAGCCCCTCCGATAGAAGGCTTTGCCCGCCGCCGCGCAGCTATTTGTTCACGCGTGGCGAGGAGCGACTTAAGATCCGTTCCTTCATGACTTGGAGGATACCCTTCCTTCGGCAGAGGAGCTGAAGGCGGTTGCGCTTCGCGCTGCTGTGCAGCGTCGGCTTCCAGATCACGCTGCTGCGCATCCAACGATGCAATCTCCGCCTCATCCAAGCCATCGTAGTCCTCATCGGCATCCGAGTCAGCGGCATCAAGCCAAGCAGGAACGTCTTCTGCAATTTCTGAGGGAGGCGTATTTGGCTTTGCGGGCTTTGTGGGCTTTGTGGGCTGTGCGGGCTCTACGGAATTGACCGGCTTGGAACTGTCACTGTTTTTTTTTTCGGTTTCAGCTACGCCGCTTGACTGCGCAAATTGAGGCAATGCAGCCCCCGCAATGTCAGGCCGGAATGCGAGTAAACGCAGGAGGGTCATTTCAACGCAGGATAATGCATCCGGTGCAAACGGCTGTTCTTTGCGCCCTTCGACGACCAGCCGATAGAATAACGACCAAGTGGCAGAAGGCACAGCCTGAAGCAGCTGCTGAATAGCCTCGCGATGCGGCGCAAATTCTGCGTCAAGGTAGTCTGCAGAACTGTGGGCTAACGCTAGCTGATGCAACGCATTCTGCAGTTCGGGGAGGAGCGCACCGATATCCGCCATCTTATCAACAAGACGCCGGGCATGTTCAATGACCTGTGCATCCTCACCGGCTAAAATGTCACGCAGCAATTGCAGTACATTATGTGGATCGATACGGCCCAACATCGCTGCCACTTGGCTCTCATGAACCGCCTGATTTCCCTGGGCAATTGCTTGATCTGTGAGACTTAACGCATCACGCATCGACCCCTGTGCAGAACGCGCAAGTAGCTGCAATGCAGCGGTATCATAGGGAATCTGCTCGGCATTCAGGATATGCGCCAATTGGGTTTCAATCTCATTGCGCGTCAAGGCACGCAGATGGAACTGCAAGCACCGCGACAATACGGTAATCGGCAGCTTGTCCGGATCCGTGGTAGCGAGGAGGAAGATAACGTGGGGTGGCGGCTCTTCTAGCGTCTTCAACAGGGCATTGAAGCTGTGCCGCGATAACATGTGCACCTCATCAATTAGGTACACTTTGTAACGGCCTGAGGTTGGCCGATACTGAACGTTCTCAAGGATTTCACGGGTGTCTTCGACTTTTGTTCGGGACGCCGCGTCAATCTCCATTAAATCAACGAACCGACCTGCTTCAATGTCGACACAGGCGGAACATTCACCACAAGGGGTCGCAGTAATACCGGTCGCGCAATTCAATGAGCGAGACAGAATACGCGCAATGGTGGTTTTACCAACCCCGCGGGTGCCGGTCAGGAGGTACGCGTGATGGAGGCGCTGATGGGTAAGGGCATTACTCAACGCCTCAAGCACATGCTGCTGCCCCACCACTTCGGAAAAGTTACGTGGCCGCCATTTCCTTGCCAGCACCTGATAACTCATGCGTACTCCGGAAGATTAAAATAATTGGAACACAGCTTCGCAGTTATGCGTCAAAAGAGCAAATTGCAAAGCTATTTACACCGATACTATCGAGCGCTTTTCGACCATTCAAATAAAGCAGCTCGCACACGAAGGCGGCTTCATAAATTTGTGCCGGGGTCTTGCGCACCAACTCCACGGCAGCACTCATGGTGCCACCGGTCGCCAGCATGTCATCCATAATAATGACTTTGTCGCGCACCTTCAGACCATCTTTGTGCAACTCGAGGACGTCATCACCGTACTCGAGCATATAACTCGTGGAGAAGACTTCCCGTGGCAATTTGCCGGGTTTACGAATCAGGGTAAGGCCCACGCCAAGCCGGTCCGCGAGCGCGGCGGAAAAAATAAACCCGCGTGCCTCGATTGCGACAATCTGGGTGATTCCGACATTTTCATAGCGCTCAGCAAACAAATCAATGCTGTTCCGGAGCGCACGTGCATCTTGCAGCGCCGGTGTAATGTCACGGAAACGGATCCCTGGCTGGGGGAAATTCTCAACCGGTGTAATCCGGCGAGCGATATAACTGCTGCGCATATCGGCAGCGACATAATGAGTCATTAGGCTACGTCACGTGGTGATAGTTGTTTTAATTTACCCAAGAGTTCGCCTGCATTGAGCGGCTTTCCAAGGACATGATTTGCCCCGAAACGCTGTGCTTTATCGCGGATCTGCTCTGGCTCTGAGGTCGTCATAAACAGAATGGGCGTCTCGCTGTACTGTTCTTCATCGCGAAGATTCTTCACCAGCAACAAGCCATCCATCAGCGGCATTTTATGGTCAATTAAGACCACGTCATAACATGTCCTGCGCGCCTGATTGAGTCCATCAAGTCCATCAACGGCGACGTCGACCTGATAGGGAGTCTGTTCGAGGATCTCCAAAATATGGTCGCGCGTCCGTGCGTTATCTTCAACCAGTAAAAGCGATAATGCCATGTCTTCCTCATATTACAAATAGGTTTGTCGCCACTTAAGGAGAAAGTGTCCGACGAAAGCTTTCGGGCAGAAAGGCCACGATAAGCGGGGTGTGAAACGTTATTACGCGCCAGTAAATAGGCTTATAACCCGCAGAACAACGGGCAGCAACGCGATGCCTACAAAGGCGACGGCTGCAATAATTAAGTGTTTGACGCGTGTTGGTTCTTTAAATTCGCCATGATCGGCCATCTTGGCTGCTCCTCGTACAACGTAATCGGGGGTGGCGATCATATCTGATCCTGAAAAATTTAGAAAGTTCCCAAAAAAAACCGGAGCACGAGGCTCCGGTTTGTTTTTTCAAGGATTTCGTTCGACGTTAGCCGCCAACGCTTTGACCACGGCGCTCTGCCGTATCCTTAATGTACGCCGCCCAGTTTTCTGCATTGCGACGAGTGCTTGACCAACGGGTCGCACGATTCGCAGCATCATAGGCTTGACGGTACTGGTTGCTGTAGAAGTATGCTTCTGCAAGTGACATGTACAGACGACCTGCATCTTCACCTGACGGCAGCAAGCGAATCGCTTCCTGGAACGCCGGTGCTGCTTCGCGATAGCGCTCAGCCAACAACAGTGCATCGCCAATCCGACGGTAGAAGTCCTGATTCGCACTGGTGTCGTCTGACGCTTCAATCGCTTTGCGATAGGCATCAGCTGCACGACGGAACTCTCGAGATGCGTGATACGCACGCGCTGCACTTGAGAAGTTCTGAGGTGTACCTGAAATCTGACCGCGATCGATGTGACGCATCATCACTTCAGCAGCATGGAATGGAATTCCGTTGTTCGAGAACAACTGAACCAACGCACGGAAATCATTCTCACGCTCTAGATACCCAGCATCGTAAGCGATGCGCATGGTCGCAAGAGCACGATCATAATTTTCATCAAGCATGTAGAACATGCCAAGCTGGCCCCACCATTGCTTTTCTTCCGGCAGCGCTGTAATTCCGCGCTCGAGCGCGTCAATAGCGCCTCGCACGTTATTACTTTCGTAATGCGCCGCAATCATCAGCAAATACGGGTTCCGGTTTGGACGGTCCATATGCTGCAGTGCTTTCTCAGCAAAGTTCACCACCATATTGTAGTTACGTAGCTCCATGTGAGCTGATGCCATACGAATCAAGACATCAGGCTCCCATTCACCGACGAACTTCAGGTAGCGCTCAAAATACTCGAGTGCTCTGCGATAATCGTCCTGCGTGAGGTATAGGTTACCCAACAACTGCAAGGACGCACGTTGATCGTTCCAACCAAGTACATCAGGCTCAATGGCGGCACGCAGATTCTCGATCGCCAGTGAAGGCGCACGAGGATCATCTTCCAATGCCGCATACATTGCACCCAAGAAGCGAGCAACGTATGCACGGTCGTAGTCGGTTCGCACAGTCGCGCCTCGAAGCGTCTCAATCGCCCCACGGACGTTGTCTTCTTCGTACTGCTCGAATGCGTCCATAACCCGACGCGCTACACGGTCCCCGAGCGCTTGAGAGCGACGGTTATCCCGTTGACGTTGCACTTCCTCTTGCGACGGGATCGTAAAACCCACGTCTTGAGCAGTGACCGGTGCGGATAGTGTCAAACCCATTGCCACGACCGCAGCACACAAGATCATTGTGATACGTGTTTTCATGAGTTAGTTCCCATCCATTGTGAAGTCTAGCTGAACCGTCAGGCCTTCTTGGCGCTGTGGACGACCGTCCACAACCCGCGGCGCATAACGCCAACGTGCCAAAGCCCGGCGAGCTTCTTGGTCGAAAATACGACGCGGTTGTGACTCAATCACTTCGATGTCTGTCACGCCGCCCGTCTCGTCGATCGTAAAGCGCAAGCGTACCCATCCTTCAATGCCGTCTCGTGCCGCCGCAGGCGGATAGCGAGGCTCAACCCGAACAATCGGTTGTGCATCACCATCTCGGCTTAACGTACCAGGGCCTTCAAGACCCGTGGTCGCTGAACCAAGATCGACACCGCCAAGATCCATACTGAACGACACTGCATCATCTGATGCATCCGGTTCGGCCTGAGGCGTCTCCGGTGGTTGTTCAGGTGGCTCTGGTGGTGGTGGAGGCGTCCGACGACGCGTATCCACATCCTGCTCCGGCGGAGCACCAACAATATCAATCCGAGTTGGGGGCTCAGGCGGATCGTTCCGCTGCGCCCCTCCACTGATTAGATATGCCATAAAGACAAACAGCAGAAAGGTAACAGCAGCGCCTATTAGTATTGATACTAAGATGCGCACCATAATTAATCGTTCTCCGCTGCAATTGAAATTTGGGCAATGCCTGCTTCTTTAATCTGGTCCATCACGCGCACCACGATTCCGTGACGAGCGCCTTCATCAGCCTGAATCACCACCATATCGGTTGGTTGTTCTGCCAATAGACGTTCCAGGTTAGCGGCAACCCGCTCGATATCGACCTGACGGCGATCCATCCATACCTCACCGTTTTCACGGATAGCGATAAAGATGTTGGCCGAAGGTTTCTGCGTCGCTTGTGAAGCCTCAGGACGATTTACATCAATACCTGCTTCTTTCACGAACGAAGTCGTTACGATAAAGAAGATCAACATGATGAAGACGATGTCGAGCATCGGCGTCATGTCTAGTGTTGCCTCTTCTTCTTCGCGTAAACGTTTACGTGCCATAGTATGTCTCTCTTAATGATGTGGCATGCTGTCAATGAGCTGTTCTTTTGCTGCTTTAATCCGCGCGTCAAGGCGCTGAGCAAAGAACATTCCGGACAGTGCTGCCACCATTCCCGCCATAGTCGGAATCGTAGCCATAGAAATACCGCCAGCCATCAGACGTGGGTTACCTGTACCTTGAACCGCCATAATTTCAAATACAGCGATCATACCGGTGACCGTACCAAGCAGTCCGATTAACGGACAGATGGCAATCATCGTCTTCAGCACTAGCATCCGCGCTGAAAGTTTCTCGGACGCTTCGGAAATCCATGCTTCACGGATTCTATGTGCGTACCAGGAGGTGGTGTCTTTGCGAGTGTTCCAGGACTCGAGGATGCGTTTCCGCTCTTGCGGAAACACACCAAAGAGATACCAGGCGCGCTCAATCATAACAATCCACATGATAAGTAGCGCAAAGAACACAAGGTATAAAACGTCACCACCTGTGCCAATAAAATCCCTGACAGTTTCCCATAGTCCCATCAGGTACAATTGCATGGCTTACGCTCCCTTCTTCTCAGCGTGAGAAGCGACAATACCAGCAGCCTGCTCATCCAAGACGTGCAGGATAGATTTGCTCTTCGAAGCCACAATTGAGTGGATAACGATAAGCGGCAGTGCTGCAATCAGACCCATCGCGGTGGTTACGAGTGCCATCGAGATGTCACCTGCCATGATACGCGGGTCACCGGTACCGAACAGAGTGATTGACTGGAAGGTACCGATCATACCAACAACCGTACCTAACAGACCCATCAGAGGCGCAATCGCTGCAAGGATCTTTATAATGTTTACACCAGACTCGATCTTCGGCGTTTCACGCAGAATCGCTTCGTCTAGTTTCAGCTCAAGGTTTTCCGCGTCTGTGCTCGGGTTCTCATGGTAAACCTTCAGGATACGACCCAGTGGGTTGCTACTTGAAGGATTATCCGTGTTCTTCAACTGACGACGGATCGCGCCACCTACAGCAGTCAGAGT
The DNA here is from genome assembly GCF_003987175.1 of Aliidiomarina sanyensis. Classification (GTDB taxonomy): domain Bacteria; phylum Pseudomonadota; class Gammaproteobacteria; order Enterobacterales; family Alteromonadaceae; genus Aliidiomarina; species Aliidiomarina sanyensis. Next base: position 260,820 of record NZ_PIPM01000003.1, read on the forward strand.
GACCAACTTGTAGATTGCGATAATGAAACCAAGAATTAGGACAACCGTGATTGCATAACCAACGGTCTGACCTTGGTGATACCGTTCCATCAGAGTCGCGCGCTGAGTCAACAGGCTCAAGATCTGGCCACGTGATGGGTCAACATACACGCCCGCATAACCTGAAGTTGTATCTTCGAAGTTACGTGCTGCACGCAAAATGTAGCCCGCTGGCTGACGACCGATAGGCTGAACTTGACCTGTTGAGTCATTGAACAGCAAGTATTCACCACTTGAAATCAGGTTAAATGCACCGATACGGATGATATCGCGAACTTCTGAACCGCCGTCTAGCAGAGTCACTTCGCCTTGATAGCGCGCTACTTTGCCTGATTCGGTCATTTCAGTAAGAAGTGCAAGCCACAGTTCTTCAAGTTCGTCGATGCTCGGCAACTCACGCGCCTGAGACAAACTTTCAAGAACTTGGTGACGTCCTGGGAATTGTGCGCTCACGATAGAGGTCGAGATACGACCGATCGTGTCTGACGCAGCACCCCGGATTACACCGAAGATTTCACCAAGCGTTCCAACCATGTTATCGAGTTCGGTTTCTTTGTTACCGATATCGATTTCATTTTGCGCATAACGCTCTTGCAAACGCTGGCTGCGTTGCTCTTCGTTGCGCAGGTCTTGTTGCGCTTGACGCAACAACGCTTGCTTATCTGCACGGTCGTCCATAAAGCGACGCTCGCGCTCTTGGTCAATGCGTTGTGCCGCAGCACGCTGCTGTTGAACCAATTGGAGAAGTTCATCAAGTGAACGTGCTTCCTGTGCTGAAGCAGAGAAAGCAGCTGAAGCCGCGAGGGTTACCCCAGCGACGGCAATCATCAAATTCTTCATTACCTTTTTCATTCTGCACTCTCCGCGGCAAAGATTGGCAGACGCACGACGTCATACGCAGTTTGACGACGAGACATCCGAATGGCCTGAGTCAATGGGCTCAGGAACGAATCTTCGACACGCAACCACTCACGGTTGTCGTTATCCCACAACCATGCGTTACGCATATCCAGTGACTGTGCCATAAAGGCCACACGACCCATATGGAAGTAGTCCACTGCGATATCTTGGCCGCCGTATTGGAGTGTGCCCTGATAGGCAACCAAGCCAACACCGTAGTCCATTTCGATCTGATATGCTTCGACGATCTGACGGAACTTCTCAGAATCCGTTACATCAGAGCGAGTCATAATCTCACGCAGACGCTCAACTCGACGTTCCCGCTGCTCGCGGTGAATCGGAATATCCAGCTGAACGAACTCGTCCAGAGCATCAATCATTTTGTACATCAGAGGAACAACGCCTTGACGTGTTTCTTCGATACCGTCGATCTGACGCTGCAACGACTCGAGCTGTGCGTTTTGATCGTCGATCAGACGCTGCACGTGGTCGTTATAGAGCTTCAGAGCTTCGTATTGAGCAACGACTTGGCGATAGTCCGCCAGCAGCTCACGGCTTTGCTCAAAGAGAGAGTCAATTCGTTCTTGAGAAGCAGCCTGAGCGCGTGCAGTTTGCATATGCTCCGACTGTAACTGAGACAAGGACGTGTTGCTTGCAGCAGCAACGCTAACCCCTGTCAGCGCCATCACACCTACCACGGCGGCAGCGATTTTGCTTCGTTTGATTACTGTGGTCATAGTTCCCAACCAATTTGACTAAACTTCATCCATTGCGGTTAACAGGTAAGAACGCACAGAAGGGCGTCGCCTGGTAATGCTCAGGACCCAGTTGTGTGAGTGATGAAAAAGATTTTCTACACCAAATATACGCTATTTTCTAAAAATAGCATTGCCTGAATACTCCCACGAACCCGCGGAGTGTGTCAACCGGGCATTTTTGACAAATTTGTGACGGCGGTGTCTATGCAGACTTACCATGAGGAAAGTAGCGGTTCTTCCAACCCGAGGGCAGTAGCATAACCAAGAAAGAGCGATTTTTTAATTAGTTTTCGTGAATTTTTATCACTACACACGCTTTAATAGACCGAGGCACCTTCGAGAAGTTCCTTTTGAGGGTTTACCCCCAGAAACTGTTGCAGACTCAAGTAATTGAATTGCATGAAAATTTGCTGATGCATATTTATTTAATTAGCGCTTCCCCTACCCCGCACCAAAGATTGACGGCCAGAATAAAAAAACGGCCCTCAGGAGAGGGCCGTTTGACGATATGACTTATTGGTCATACCTGTACATCACATTTCTTAAGCGCTTGGCTTAGAAGCGTTGCGTGTAACGGAAGTAAGTGATACGTCCGAACGCGTTGTACAGGTTGAAGTTGTAGGCACGTCCACCGAACGAACGCAGTTGCGGCTCTTTCTCAAACACGTTCTGAGCACCAACTGACAGACGCGCATCCCATGGAGCATTCCAAGTCAACTGAACGTCGTTGGTTACCCAAGTTGCGACACGGTCATCAGGATTGGTAGAGCTTTGCTGACGGCCGATGACATTCATGTTCCACGAAATGTCGAAGTCGCTGATGCTGTACACGTTTTGCAACGTTGCACGATACTTCGGATCACCGATTTCACCTACGAAGCTCTGACCACCGTCGATCTTGAATGAACGCGTGTACGCCCACTGCAAGTTTTGACGAAGTGCACCGTACTCACCAAAGTCAAAGTTGGTCCGCGCGTTGAAGTCGAAACCTTCGATATCGATTGAACCGTCGTTACCGTAACCGGCGTTCACGTCGATGATTGGGTTAACTGGTGAACCAGCTGGAACCTGTCCTGCAAAGCTTACGTTCGGGTTCCGGTTTACACCCAGACCTGCTGGGATTGGCTGACCCAGACGCTCACGGTTCAACAACGTGGTTGCACCGAAGAACGCGATACGGTTGGTGATTTCCACTTTCCAGTAATCGACTGAGAAGTTGAACCAATCCAGTGGCTGATACGCAACACCGATTGAGTACTGCTTCGATTGCTCAGACTCAAGGTCAGGGTTCGCTTCAGTCAGCTGACGTACCTGAACAGAACAGGTCGCAGGTGCAGAGAAGTTCAAACAGGTTGCTGGGTCAGAAACCGCAGGGTTACCTGAAGAAGGCTGCTGCGTGATGATATCCAGCGTTGGTGCGCGGAAACCTTCACCGTAAGAACCACGAACCAACAAGTTCTCTAGCGGAGTCCAGCGGAAGCTCACTTTTGGTGAGAAGTCTGAACCGTAGTCAGAGTAATCATCGAAACGTGCTGCGAAGTTCAGTTCGAAGTCATAAGTAACTGGAACCAAGATCTCTGCATACGCTGAAGTCACGTCACGTGAACCACCCGCAGAGTTACCTGCAGAACCACCTACCACGCCTGCTTCTGACAGCGCGTCGTATTGGTCAACGTAAGTTTCTTCACGATACTCAAAACCAACAGCGGCTTGGATCATGCCCGCACCGAATTCCATCACGTCGAATGATGCTGAACCGAACGCTTCGCGCTGCTCGAACTCAGATACACGTGAGATGGTTACGTTCATACCGTTAATCAGAGCTGCATACGCTTGCCGCTGAGCTTCAGACGTGTAACGTGAGCCTAATGGATCGCGTAGGTCATAGTATACACCGCCAGCCGCTTCGCGCTGGTTACGCTGCGACACAGTGATGTTGGTGTTGACGTCAGCTTGCGAACGGAGCAAGTAGTTGTAACCGATGTCAAATACTTTTGAACGGCTAGTACGAGCGCCGAAGTCTAGGTCAACTTCACCCACACGGCCAGATGCACCAAACATCAGGTCAGTTGAGTAGTTGTCAACGTAGCTGTCACGGTTACCGATTGATGCGAAACGGTGCCAGTATTTCAGGTCACGGTTTCCTGTTACCCGTCCGCCGATGACGTTACCGTCTTCGTCAGTCCGCGCAACCACGGTGTTATCACCTGGGAAGGTGGTCTCCCCTGCCAACCATGCATTATATGCATCCAAACCGATATTGCGGCCTTGGTTGAAGTAAGTTTCGTTGAACAACTCACTTTCTGGGTTGGTTGGGTTATTCCAACTATTCGCATTCAGCTGCGATCCTGGATCGTTCAATGAAGGCGCGTAACGACCGAAAGATTTCGCTTTCGAGTAGCTCGCGTTCATGAACACAGTCCAGTCATCGTTTACGTCGTGCTCAGCTTTCAAGAACAGACCTTGGTTACCAGTAGAAGCTTCGTTCGCGTTAGTCGCATTGAAGTTATATTGACAACCTACCAGACTGGGATCCGCTGCCAAAGGAACGGTGCGGAAGTTGACTGTGTCCGCACAGGTTTCTGGGCTCACCGCACGGAAACCACCTGAGTTGTCAGTCTCAGTAATGTTATTACCGTAGATTGAGTTACCCGGCTGTACCCATGGGAAGTGACGCTCAAAAATGATGTCACGGCTGTTGAATGAGATACCACCGATGATCCGGGTCGTGTCGCTTGAAGAACCGAATACGATAGAACCTTCTTCACGGTCGCCGCCCGTCTCTGGGATGCTGACGCGTGATTGACCGTAACGAGCTTCAACGCCGTTGAAGTCGCGACGAGTTACGATGTTGATTACACCACCGATTGCATCAGAACCGTATACCGCAGATGCACCGTCAGACAGGATTTCGATACGCTCAACAGCAGCCATTGGTACAACGTTCAAGTCTTGGCTAGAACCAGTAGAAGGTGAAGTCGGCAGACGACGACCATCTAACAGAACCAAGGTACGTGAAGAACCCAGACCACGTAAGCTTACAGTAGAAGTACCCTGTGCAGCGTTACCTGACTGTGGACGGAATGAACCAGAAGTGTTGAAAGTTGTGTTACGAAGCAAGTCAGAAACAGAAGTTTCACCTGACAGGTCAATCGCCTCACGGTCGATGACGGTAACTGGCAGAGCACCTTCCATATCTGTACGCTGGATACGAGAACCAGTAACCTGGATCCGCTCAACGCGCTCAGCTGTTGCTTCTTCTTCTTGCTGCTGTTCTTGAGCGCTGGCTACGCCAGTCACCGCAGTTGCAGCAGCACCAAACATTAATGCTAAGCGGATAGACTTAGCCAGTTTATTATTGGTGTACATGTATTTTCTCCCTGGATCACTTTTTGTGATTTTTAGGTTTATTGCGCACAAAGTTCTCTTTGTACTTCTGTTAGGAACGCAAATTTACATCCCAATCGTTTCGATACTAATGCAAAAAAAACAGGGGGGCAACACCTTAAACGTACGAATTGTCACAATTTTGTGCATAGCTTTGCGAAGTGCAAAAACGTGCGGAAAACGTGTCAAAAACCCTGCCGAAGCCAGAAAACATGATATTTTTATTGTAATTTCAATGTATTAAAGCAGCCTAATGCCATTTCGGGAGTTTGATCCGAGGATTTTACTCGCTCGAGCTCGCACAGCGCTTTTGTTCCCTGACGACCCGAATATAGCAAAGAGCATACCGGATGCAAGGCATTTTAACAAAATATTGTAACGAATGTAGGATTTTTTCGAAGAGCGGGTCAGAGGTCAGCTGAGTTTCCCGTATTTAGCGGGGTTCATCGCGATAGAGTGCTTGGACAAGAGCCATCAATTGGGCCTCCACGACTTCACGGATAAAATCATACGTCGGTGCACTCTCGGGCGTACGCGCCAGTGTGCGGGCATTGCGCTCTGCCTCCGCAAGATAATCTTCGACATGAAGAGTCCGCGTCTTGAACAAGGTCGCTTCGAACCATTCTTCACGCAGTTCCGGTGAACGCATCCGCGCCCGTTCCCGCAACCGGGCGAAGACAGCGTTCGTTTTTTCAACTGTATCAAGAGATTCCATTAACTTCTCCTTGTGTAACCAACGCAGCGTGACCGTAGCCAACGCACCGCGTTGGGTGTAAGGGTTGAAAGCAAACCCCAACGCGATGCGTTGGCTACGATGCGCTACGACGTAAACTATCCTTTACAGATGCCGGCAACGGAGGCAATGCAGCTTTCGGTAATAGGTACGTCGCTAAATTCATAAAATCCGCAAAAATACGGTTCTTCTCTGTGGTGCGCTTGAGATACTCATGCCCACTGGAACCACCCGTACCAATCTTCGAGCCCAACATCCGCTGCACCATCATCGCATGACGATAGCGCCATATGGTCAGCTTCTCGTCAATATCAACCAGTGCGCTCAAGACCTGGTACGGCAGGTTAAACACCGGCTCCTCGCGATACATTTCTATAAATAAAGCGGCTTGCATCGCTGGCTGCGACAGTCGTACCCGTCCTTCCTCCTGCATGCGCGCATATCGGCTCGCGTCAAACAAACCAGCAAAGTTCTCGGCAGTTGCTTCGAGTTCTTGCAGCTCTTGTGCCCGCTCCGTTTCACTTAATAAGGTGTTTCCTTCGACTATCTCGCGGTCCGCTTCAATCTGAAGATGAATCGCTTGCTGGTAATGTTTCCAAAAACTAAAGTCGTTCGTTTCGAGGAAAGGCATCCGAGCCAACCAGGCGTCGACTCGCTCAAACAGATCAGGCTGATCTTCGAGCGATTCCAAAAACGCGCGGTCTTCATCGTTAATGCGGTTGTAGAAAGAAGCCTGATCAAACGCAATCCGTTTATCTCGCTTCACCCCAAGGCTGATTTCAATTTCTTTGAATTGAATACTCTGAAAGCCTGACGCCGGCACCAAATAGTCCCGAAATTCCAGAAAATCTTGCGCTGTCATGGTCTCCATGACGTCAATCTGGTGATTCAGCAGGTCTTGAATCGTCACGATGCGCTTCAAACGATGCACAACCGTCATCAAGGCCTCATCAGGGATATGTTCTGCACGGAAGATGTGTAAGATGGAGCGCAGTTCATGAATGATCTGCTTGAACCATAATTCATATGCTTGGTGCACGATGATGAATAGCGTTTCATCATGTGCCTCGTCCCCATAGCGTGGACTAACTGGGTGTTGTGAAGACAATAGCTTGTCTAACCCGAGGTACTCTCCATAGTACACCGGTTCTTTATTCTTTTTCATGAGTGCCGATTCTCTGAGTCTGTCGTCTGGTCCGCTGGAAGCAACGACGCCCTGAGACCAGTTTTCCCCCATGCTACGGAAAAATAATCAGAGCGACAATCTTTCTGTGGACCGATCTGCCAAGGATACTCTGACAAACTGTGTATAAAATCAGCAGGCAAATACCTATCCCTTGTAAATGACCGGCCCATCGGGGATAATCCGCCGCGGTGACCCCATTGGTCCCCTCGCGACACGAACCAGCGAACCCGGTCAGGCCCGGAAGGGAGCAGCCGTAGTTGGGGTAGTGTGCGCCGGGGTGTGGCTGGTGGGGTCATCTCTTTTCTTGTGGCCCGACCAGTGCTATGGTGGGCACACGATTCATAGCAAGAAGAGACTTATCATGACTGACGCCTTGGTTCACGTCACAGAGCACGAACGGATTATTCGTATCCATCTTAACCGCCCAGCCAAGAAAAATGCCCTCACACAAGACATGTACCAAACCATGACGGATACGTTGCGTGCGGCGAATGCACGGGATGATATTGCCGCGGTGGTATTTACTGGTGAAGGGGATCTCTTTTGCGCGGGCAACGACCTTGCTGATTTCTTGCGCCACGGTGAGCTCAAATCGGATTCACCGGTCTTCCAGTTCTTAGAAACCATTGCGTCCGTCGACGTTACCTTAGTTGCCGGTGTGCAAGGCGCGGCGATTGGGATTGGAACGACACTCCTCCTCCATTGTGATCTAATCTATGCGGCTGAAGGCACTACCTTTGTGATGCCATTTGTCGATATGGGACTGGTTCCAGAGGCAGGCTCAAGCCAGTTAGTGCCGCTCTTGTGCGGGCATGCGAAGGCAGCCGAGCTACTCCTTCTGGGGGCCCCATTTGATGCCAAAAAAGCGTATGAGCTGAATATCATTAACCAGGTGTTGCCGGCCGCAGGACTCGCCGACCATCTGAATACCGTGGCAGCCGAGTTGGCCAAAAAACCTTTGCAATCGCTACGCCGCTCCAAACGTTTACTCAAAGCCCAACCAGAGCCGATTAACGAGCGCATTCAACGCGAACTGAAAGATTTCCTTCAGGTTCTCGCAAGCCCTGAGACGCAAGCGATTATTGCAGCGAAAGCCAAGCGATAACCGCCTTCGTTCGAGAGCCATAAAAAACCCGCGATTTCGCGGGTTTTTCACGATTGAATACTCGGACTATTTGCCCCGTGCTTCCCACGCTTTCTTTGACCCCTCAAACAGTGGAAGAATCAAATCCAGCGCAGATTGGTCAGCACCCTGCTCCAATTCCATCTGGTTATTTTGCAACGGAGTGACACGGTCGCCCCACACAATCAATCCTGCGCCACAGGTCAAGCCGCCGCCAAACACTGCAGAAATAATACTGTCACCCGGTTTTACCATACCCGTTTCGAGTGCTTCGCAATAAGCAATCGGCAGGGTCGCGGACGATGTATTGCCATATTTCTGGATATTAATCATGGTTTTTTCTTCCGGCACCTTACACATTTTCGCCAGAAAATCGATCAACCGCTTATTGGCTTGATGTGGAATCAGCACGTCAATATCATCGACTGCCAATCCAGTCTCTTTGAAAACACCCTCAACCGCCGCGCTCATTCCTTTCACCGCACGCTTGAAGATTTCCTGCCCCTCAAAATTAAATGGCATGACGCCATCAAACTGGTAGCGATCAAAGCTCATGCCAAAATCCAGTGACAATACATCGCGGGCATCGGCATCACAGGATACTTTTGAACTCAAAAGTCCCACCTCTTTATCAGTAGCTTCGAGGACCATAGCTCCTGCGCCATCGCCAAACAGCACGGCACTCTCGCGTTTAGTCCAATCAAGAATGCGGGTCAAACGCTCAGCACCAATAATGAGAACTTTTTTGTGCATGCCAATGCGGATCGATGAGGTGGCGAAGTGCATGGCATAGAAGAAACTGCTGCAGGCCGCATTCAAATCGAAAGCCGCCGCATTCTTGGCGCCGAGATCTTGCTGAACCTTGGACGCAACATTCGGAATGATCTCATCGGGCGTACAAGTACCCACAATGATAAGATCAATTTCAGCGGGATCTAGATCGGCGGCAGCCAATGCATTGCGCGCCGCAACCGTCGCCATTGCCGAGGTGCCAACCGCGCTTACGCGACGCTCTTCAATTCCGGTGCGTGTGCGAATCCACTCGTCAGACGTTTCCATAAAGGTCGCCAGATCGTGATTCGTCATAATGGCAGGTGGCACACATTTGCCCCACCCGGTTACTTCTGCAAACGCAAGTTTCATGCTTACTACCTTTTCAATTCGTTTTCGCCATTCCACAGCACTGAGGATGACTCGCTGCCCATAATCGTATACCTTATTGCCCGATATCCAAAATATTCTTGGTTGAGCCTTGGTAGGACGTTATCGCAATGTCGAATGCATTCCCCGTCATCCGTACGATAGTTTTTACACTTCCGCTGCTTGCCTTAAGCGCCTGTAGCAGCACCCCGGTCTCCACCCCATCGGCGCTTGCCGTAACGGTGAATACCCCGACGCTCTTGAGCGAAGGACAAGTCGAACTTCGCCCCATTCAGCTCACGGTGCTCGATAGACGAACGCACAATCATATCTTGCGTGTGGAACATAGCCTGGACAATGCGGAGTTTGCCACGTCTCAGACACCGGTGGCTACTCTGATCAGTGAAGAACTCCAGCGCGGTTTATCCGTCGTCGGCCAAGCACAAACACAGCTTACTTTAGTCATTGAGGAAGCATTGATTCGTGCCGTGCGGCGTGGAAATGAGTATGAGGTCAATCACAGCGTGGTATTGAGCGCCCACGGTGTGCGGGGAAATACGCAAGTCGAGGTGGAAATGACGACACGGATGGGTCCGCAAAGCTTCCGTCGACTCGACCATGCTCGGCTTGAGCGCGACTTTAACCGCAATTTGAATGCAACCCTCAATGCACTCATGCAAGAACCCGAACTCAAACAATTTTTACAGGTCGGAACCCCATAACTAGGTTTCGGATTGGCTTCCGAACAGGAGATCATCATGAAAACAATCCTTTCGCTTTCTTTGGCGTTCTGTCTCGCCCTCGTCGCAAGCGCTGCATCGTTCGCCGCGAGCGCGAATACGCAACCGGATAACCTGTATCCAAAAGTACGCTTCGTCACCAGTATGGGTGACATGGTTGTCGAACTGGACCGCTGGCGAGCTCCAAAAACCGTCGAGCATTTCCTTGAGCACGTGGTCAGTGGGAGCTATAACGACACATTATTTAACCGCGTGATTGATGATTTTGTAGTACAAGGCGGAGGGTATAAAAGTAACTGGGATGCCCTGCCCGAAGGTCCAACCGTTATTAACGAGTCGGGAAATGGCTTGCGCAATGAATTTGGCACCATCGCTATGGCGCGTCAACAAGCACCGCATTCAGCCCGACGCCAGTTCTATTTCAATGTCAAAGATAACGACAGTTTGAATCCCAGCCCGCGCCGCTGGGGTTACGCCGTATTCGGTCGGGTAATCGAAAATGCGGAACTCCTTTATGATTTGGCGGCAGTCGAAACCCATACCCACGAAGAAACCGGCTTTCCCGATGTACCGGTCACCCCCATTGTTCTCGAGCGGGTCGAACTCATCCCGGAAGAGAATTAATTCGTGTCGACACCGACAACGCCATCCGGCGTTCCGAAGGGCTGGCTGGATATCATTCAGTTCTACAGCCAGCGCCGTCTGCTGACGATCTTTCTGTTCGGCATTGCCAGCGGCTTTCCTTGGGTCATGATCGGCTCGGCGCTGAGTGCTTGGCTCAACGAACTGGGCTTTACCCGCTCCATGATTGGCTATTTTGGTGCGGTATTTGCGGTCTATTCCGTAAACTTCCTTTGGTCGCCAATCGTTGATCGCGTGCGAGCGCCGTTCCTAAGCGCATGGCTTGGCCACCGCCGAGGATGGATACTTCTCTGCCAACTGGGCATCATCGGAACCTGTATTGCCATTGCCTCGGTCAATTTCCAAACACACCTCACCCTCGCTGCCCTGCTTGCCCTTGGAATCGCGATTTTTTCAGCAACGCAAGATATTGGCATCGATGCGTATCGGATTGATTCGGTTGGCGAAGACGAAGGCAACGTGCAAAGTGCCGGCGCTGCGATGGCCACTGCGGGTTGGTGGACTGGCTTTGCCGGACTCGGAGCGATTCCGTTCTTTCTCTCCGATCTACCCAATTGGGACTGGTCTCATGTGTATTATGTCCTCGCCGGCATCATGGTACTGCTGAGCGCCGGTGTCTGGATAGCCCGTGAGCCGAAAACTCAGCGAGGATTAAAACAACAAGAGGCGGAGCTACATTACCAGCAAATTGCAGCGCGGGAGCCAGGGAAAACCCTTGCGATGACTGGCTTTGCTTTTGCACTGTTAGGCGGCCTTATTTTTGCGATTTCCGGACAAGTAACCGCGTTATCAAGTTGGGTTTCAGATCTAACCGGTGTGCTGATCCCACGCACGCTTTGGGTGCTTTGGTTTATCATCATGCTCGCCTTCTTAACGGGCTTGGTGATGGCCCTGGTGCACCTTCAACGCCAAGCGGAACGTGCTGGGGTTGCTGATTTATTGCCAGTTCATCGGCGCCATCGAATCGCCGCGTGGATCGTTGTGACCATGATTGAACCTCTCGCTGAGTTTTTCCGACGGAGCGGCCCGCGTTTTGCGCTCTCGGTATTACTCTTTGTGCTGCTCTTTAAAATTGGTGAGGCCTTCCTTGGCCGGATGTCGATCGTGTTCTATCAAGAGATTGGTTTTACCAACACGGAGATCGGCATGTACTCCAAGTTGGTCAATTGGTGGGTCACCATCGCGTTTGCTCTGATCGGCAGTTACGTGAATATGCGCTTTGGCATTCTCAAGGGCCTATTTATCGGTGGTTCCGCCATGGCTCTGAGTAACCTGCTGTTTTCAGCACTGGCGTTGACCGGCCCCCACAAAGGGTTATTCCTTGCTGCCGTGATAAGTGATGGGTTTACCTCTGCGTGGTCCACGGTGGCCTTTGTGGCACTGATTAGCTTGCTCTGCAATCGCGCCTTTACCGCAACTCAATATGCACTGATGGCCTCGGTTGGGACGCTTGGACGAACGGTTCTCGCGTCTTACAGTGGCGCTGTCGTGGATTGGTTAGATGGCAACTGGGCGGTGTTCTTTTTCTTAACGACCGTCATGGTTATTCCGAGCTTGCTGTTCCTCTGGAGCATCCGCAAGCCGATTCAACGGCTTGAGGACGAAAGCCGCGCCCAGCAACGCTGACCCCGTAGCCAACGCACCGCGTTGGGTCCCCAGCCCAATCAAGGCTCCCAGCCCGGCGTGGCTCGATACCCCTGCAGAGACGCCGTGAACCCATCCATGGGGGCTTGACTGCCGCATCCATGCGGCAGACACCCTGCAGCGGTATGCAACCCACCCCAGACTTCGCCGATACATCGTAGCCAACGCACCGCGTTGGGTCCCCAGCCCAATCAAGGCTCCCAGCCCGGCGTGGCTCGATACCCCTGCAGGGACGCCGTGAACCCATCCATGGGGGCTTGACTGCCGCATCCATGCGGCAGACACCCTGCAGTGGTATGCAACCCACCCCAGACGTCGCCGATACATCGTAGCCAACGCACCGCGTTGGGTCCCCAGCCCAATCAGCCTGCCAACCTTCAAAACATTGGCTGATATCCTGAATTCCCGTTAGGATATGCAGAGCGAACTAAGGAGAGCACATGGCAAACTGGGTGGTGGTCGGTACAGGTGCATTGGGAACCTTGTGGGCATTAGGACTGCAGCGCGCGCAGCACACCGTACAAATCTATGCGCGCCAAGCAGAGGGAGCGAATATCACTCTCAGCCGCACCTATGACCAAACGACTGAAAGCGCGACCTTTCCTGTCATTCAAAGCGCATCCGAGGCGCCCGCAGACGCCGTTTGGCTCATTATTGTCAAAGCATGGCAACTGGAACCTCTCTTGACCGACCTCCAGCTTCCGCGTCGGCAGCCTGTAATCATCAGTCATAACGGCATGGGTGCGGCGGATGCAATGCTCAGTGAATTCGTATCGGTTTATGATCTGGTCACGACCCACGGTGCCTGGCGACAATCACGCACCCACAGTCTGCATGCGGGGCTTGGGCAAAGTTGGTTCGGTCTGCGACATGCGAAAGAGCAGGAAGACGAAACTCTGCGTACAATACCTGCTCCACCTTGGTTCTCGGATCTTGCAGCAGCGCTTCCGCCACTTCATTGGTGTGATGACATCGAACTGAAACGCTGGGAGAAGCTCGCCATCAACTGTGCAATCAACCCGCTTGCGACTCTGGCAAACGGGGTCAACGGAGTGCTTCGCGATGAAATTTACGCGCCGAAATTGCGCGCGATTTGTGAAGAGATTGCCAACCTGAATCCAAAGCTCGATGCAGATCAACTCCTCACCCAAGTGCGTGAAGTGATTCGGAATACGGCAGGGAATTATTGCAGTATGCTGCAAGACAAGCACGCCAAGCGGCCGACGGAAATTGATTTTCTAAATGGTTTTGTGTGCCGCGAAGGCGAGCGCAAGAACGTCGCCACGCGGACTAATTGCGAACTTGCAGAGCAGATCACTGCGCTTACTTGTCCTCAATAAAATCAATCACTTCTAGTCCAAAGCCAGATAGCGCGGAGTATTTCTTCGGTGAACTCAACAAATGCATTTTGTGGACACCCAAATCCGCAAGGATCTGCGACCCAACCCCGACGTTGCGCGACTGATTGCTCAGGGTAGCCGTCGGGTGCACTTCGCCCTTGTCTTCCTGTTCAAAGAAGCGCACCTGATTAATCAAATCTTTTGGGGTTTGCTGACGGCCTAGCAAAACCAACACGCCCCCTTCATTCGCAATTTTTCGCATGGCCCGATACAGCGGCCAACTGCGTCGGCTTGCCCGTTCGGTAGCCAGTAAGTCATTGAAGGTATCTTGCAAGTGCACACGCACATTGACCGGCTGGGAGCCATCAATTTCACCGCTAATCAGCGCGAAATGCACCTGACCATCCACGGTATCCTGATACGTGACCAGATCAAATTCACCATAGGCCGTTGGCAACTGACATTGTGCCACCCGTTCGATCGTGCGCTCGGTCAATGAACGGTATTCAATCAAGTCCGCAATGGTCCCAATTTTAATGCCGTGCTCTTGCGCAAACTTCTCTAAGTCTGGACGACGCGCCATGCTGCCATCTTCGTTTAGAATCTCAACAATCACCGAGGACGGCTCAAACCCTGCAAGCCGAGCGAGATCGCACCCCGCTTCGGTATGGCCCGCGCGATTCAGCACCCCGCCATCCCGCGCTTTTAACGGAAAAATATGGCCCGGCATTACCAAATCAGTTGGCTTCGCATCTTTTGCAACGGCCGCAAGTACCGTACGCGCGCGATCCGCCGCAGAAATTCCCGTGGTGACCCCTTCGGCCGCTTCAATCGATACGGTAAAGTTGGTCGCATACGGCGAATTATTTTGCCCGACCATGAGCGGTAGACGGAGTTGCTGGCAGCGCTCTTCGGTAAGGGTTAAACAAATCAAACCGCGGCCGTAGCGCGCCATAAAGTTTATAGCCGCTGGCGTCACACACTCGGCGGCCATGATCAGGTCACCCTCATTCTCACGGTCCTCATCGTCCATCAGAATAACCATCTTGCCGCCTTTCATATCTTCAATAATTTCGGCAGTGGTGTTTAAGGTCGACATCGGGACATCCTCGTTTGCGTTCATGTGCATAGAAAAGTTTAGGTTGCAGTCTTCGGGTGCTGCAAGACCAATTTGATATCAGGCCCAACACGTGTGCAGCCCTGAATCTGCCAGGACACCACCGCCTGCATATCAGACACAGTGGGCAAATTCATTCCATTCAAACCATCTGGCCCAAAAAACTTCGGAGCCTGATACAAAATCAAATCATCAACTAAATCGGCTTGGACCAGCGCCCCCGCAAGGCGCGCTCCTGCCTCGACCCACACCGTGTGGATCTGACGCTGCGCCAACTCTGCCATCAATGCATGCAGGTCAATACGCCCATACCCATCGCCTTGGACCACGATCTCTTCAACGTGGTCAGGTAACGTCTGCCCAGATGACTGGGTTCGAATCAACCAGACCGGCGCGCCGTCCTGCAGAAGTTTGGCCGACATCGGAACCTCAACACGGGCGTCCAACACCACCCGGACCGGTTGGCGTACCGGAAAATCGCCGTACACGCTCCCTTCTGGAAACTGTTCGGGACGAACGTTTAACGTTGGGTCATCGAGCAACACGGTCCGTGCACCAGTTAAAATGGCCCCCGCTTCGGCACGTCCAAGTTGCACGTCCGCGCGTGCTTCGGGACTGGTCACCCATTTGCTCTCGCCATTCGCGAGCGCAATCTTCCCATCTAAGGTGGTGGCCAGTTTCAGTAAAACCAAGGGCCGCTGTTTCTCCACCCGTGTGAAAAACCCACGACTCACTGCGTAAGCCTCATCCTCACACAACCCCACATCCACCTGAATTCCGGCATCTTTCAGGCGCTGAATGCCTTGTCCCGCGACCTCTGGAAACGGGTCGCGCATTGCCACCACCACACGCGACACACCCGCTTCAATCAACGCATTGGCACACGGCGGAGTCCGGCCAAAATGACTACATGGTTCCAGCGTGACGTAAGCGGTCGCTCCTTTGACCTTTTCACCTGCCGCTCGCAATGCATGGACTTCGGCATGCGGTTCACCCGCACGAGCATGATAGCCCTCACCCACGATCGCATCGATCCACGCGCTCTCAGTAGCCTCCATGCGACCCTCGGCACTGCGAACGATCACACAGCCAACATTCGGATTTGGATGGGTGGTAAAACGACCATACCGCGCCAGCATGAGCGCGCGGCGCATGTAGAAGAAATCAGCGGGGGAGAAATCGAAATTAGTCGTCAAGACGGGCGATCTCCTCGCCAAAGTCTCGAATGTCTTCAAATGAGCGGTACACCGAAGCGAAACGGATGTAAGCAACCTTGTCGAGTTGCTTGAGCTGTTCCATGACAAGACCACCAATCAACTTGCTGGACACTTCCCGCTCACCGGTTGCACGTAATTTGGATTTGATCCGGTTGATGGTCTTCTCCATCGCCTCAAGGCTCACCGGGCGCTTTTCCAAAGAACGCAGCAAGCCGGCTCGGAGTTTGTCTTCGTTGAACGGCTCGCGGGCCCCATTGCTTTTGATCACACGGGGCATCACGAGCTCAGCACTTTCAAAGGTGGTGAAACGTTCTTTGCATGCATTGCACTCCCGGCGCCGGCGCACAGACAAGCCATCCGCGACCAACCGGGAATCAATGACTTTGGTGTCTTGCTCATTGCAAAACGGACAATGCATACACGTGCCTCAGTTCAGACCCGTTACTTAGCGTAGACTGGGAAGCGAGCACACAGGGCTTTCACTTCCTCACGAACCCGTGCTTCAACCGCAGGGTCACTCTCGCCACCATTTACCGCAAAGCTATCCAACACGTCGCAGATCCAATGCGCTACTTGCGCCGCTTCCGCCTCTTTGAAGCCACGACGCGTTATGGCTGGAGTCCCCAAACGCAGGCCCGAGGTCACAAACGGCGAACGTGGGTCATTTGGGACGGAGTTTTTGTTCACGGTAATATACGAACGACCCAAGGCTGCATCGGCATCTTTGCCAGTGATATCTTTGTTGATCAAATCGACCAAGAATAAGTGGTTCTCCGTGCCGCCAGAAACGATGTCATACCCACGTTCTTGCATCGCCTGCACCATCGCCTTGGCATTCTTGAGAACTTGCTTCTGATATTCTTTAAATTCAGGCTGCAGCGCTTCTTTGAACGCTACGGCTTTCGCAGCGATCACATGCATCAACGGACCACCTTGATTGCCGGGGAAAACTGAGCTGTTCAGTTTTTTGTGCAACTCAGGGTCATCTTTTCCGCTGAGAATCAAACCGGACCGCGGGCCTGCGAGCGTTTTATGCGTGGTGGTGGTTACCACGTCCGCAATTGGCACTGGGTTTGGATACAGTCCTGCCGCAACCAGACCCGCCACATGTGCCATATCGACCAACAAGTAAGCGCCCACTTCGTCGGCAATCTCGCGAAACTTCTGCCAATCAACAATTCCTGAATACGCCGAGAATCCTGCAATAATCATTTTTGGCTTGTGTTCGTGGGCCAAGGCGCGCACTTGGTCGTAATCAATCTCACCGGTCGCTTCGCTCAAACCATACTGCACAGCATTGTAGTTTATGCCCGAGAAATTCACGTGTGAACCATGCGTCAAGTGACCTCCGTGCGCAAGGCTCATGCCCAGTACCGTGTCCCCCGCTTTACAGAGTGCCATAAACACCGCTGTGTTGGCCTGCGATCCAGCATGGGGCTGCACGTTTGCATAAGTCGCACCGAACAATTCTTTGGCACGCTCAATCGCGAGGTTCTCCGCAATATCAACAAACTCGCAGCCACCGTAGTAACGCTTGCCTGGGTACCCTTCCGCATACTTGTTGGTGAGCTGCGAGCCTTGTGCTGCCATCACCCGCGGGCTGGTATAGTTTTCTGAAGCAATCAGTTCGATATGCTCCTCTTGACGCTGCACTTCGGCTTGCATCGCTTCCCACAGCTCGGGATCAAACCCGGCAATCGTCATCTCAGAACCAGACATGCGCACTCCTGAATATATTCAATTTATCGCCAAAAATTCTGCCGTTGATCATACCAAACAACCGTCAGCGCCGCCAACGCAAAAGGTGTTAGCGCCAATGGTACGAGAGTCCAATCCGAAACTGGCGCCGAGGTTCATGAAAGCCCGGACGCTGGACATACTCTTTATCCAGCAAGTTATCCATGCTGACGTAAAAATGCCACTGGGGCAGAAGCACCTGCTCCCACCGCGCATTCAACAGCCAATAGCCCGGTAAGCGCTCCCCGGTTACAGCATCCCCGAGGCGAGAGCTACTCATGTAGACATCGGCAGATAACACCCCTTCGGCAAAGCCATAACTCGCGGTCAGGTTGCCAAAGCGATCAGCTCGATACAGAAGTCCTTGGCCGGTTTCACGGTCGTAGGTGCTTTGCACCGTTCCGTGGGCACGCAAGCGCCAGACACCCAGCTGATGCTCCCAGCGCAAAGTCGCTCCGTGAGCACGGGCCGAGCCGATATTTTGCGGCTCCCACAGCAGCGGATCGGCAGTTGGCGCCCATGCAATCAGGTTGGTAAATTCGTTCCGAAAAAGCTCAACTTCCGCGTGCCCATACCCGGTGTAATAGCGGCTAAACGCCCGCCAGTTACGTGAACGTTCTGTATCTAGATTGGGGTTCCCACCTTGCGGCCAATACAGGTCATTGAAGGTCGGTAAGCGATATCCACTGCCCTGTCCGGCCCCAAACAACCAACCATCGACACCCGTCCAACCAAAATCCACATGATGTGAACCCTGCACCCCAAATCCGGTGACATGCTCGAGGCGCCCGCCAAGATTAACCTGCCAGTTCGGGTAACTCCATTGATGTTGCGCTAGACCGGCAACACTGCGTCGGCGCTCATTGTCCAGTGGCATCGGCTCCAGTTCAGCGGTTTCCTCTTGCCAATCGAGCCCAATGGATAGCTGTTGATTCCCACCGGCGAGGCGCTGGGTTTGCAGCCATGACAGGTGTTGACGCTCGGTCATAAACTCATCGCCAAGACCCAACCAGAATGATTCCGAATCACCCCGATTGACCGTTCGCATCCGCTCGCGCCATTCGCCAAGCTGCCATTCATGACGAAGCCCCGGACGCCACTGGACATCAAAGCGCCCCACTGTCCCTTGCTGCCGCGTTTGCGTTGCGGGAAAACAGGTTACACGCTCAAAGGTTTCAGGATCAAAGCAGGATTGGTCATACTCCGCGAGACTGCGGTTATCCGTGTGACGCAAGCGAATTTGCAAGCGATCCGACACATCAAATCGATTATTCAAGCTGAAGTTGGTCGCTTGTGCTCCATCCATCATTTGATTGCCAAATTCACGATCCACAGTGAGGTCATAGCCTTCAAATAAGCGACGGGAGAACTGGAGCTGATGCTGACTAAAATCGGTCTGATAACTTGCAGAGCCAGCAAGTTCCCGGAAATTATGCGCTCCGTGACGAACCCGCACACTCGCCTCATTGCGCTCGGCTTCCCGCGTGAAAATATGAATGACACCTGTCATGCTGTTGGATCCGTAGAGCGATGACCGTGCACCCCGAACAACTTCAATGCGTTCTACTTCATCAGGGTGTAAGTTTTGCAGTGCTGCACTGCCGAGCGTTGGGCTGGTCAACGGTTGCCCATCTAATAGCACCAGCACTTGGCCGCTCCCACCACCTTGTAAAAAAACTGAGGTTTGCCCACCGAACCCGCCGGTTTGATAGACTTCCGCGCCCGCAATTTGACGCAGCAAAGGCAAGATTGATCCCCCTTGCAGGCGCGCAATTTCATTTCGCGAAATCACTTGCACCGGAACCGGTTGTTCCGCTTGCGATTGCGGAATTCGCGTGCCGGTGACCGTAATTCGTTCCATATCCGACGCAACGACCGACGCTGCCAGAATCACAGATAACAACAAAGGAACCCCCGAAACTCCGAGATCAACATACAAAAACGCCCGGCCCCTTCTTCAAGAGACCGGGCGCATTCGCGCTTTACTTACTAATTTTCTTATATTTAATGCGATGCGGTTCCATTGCATCAGCACCAAAGGTCTTCTTCATGTACTCTTCGTAATCTGAATAGTTTCCTTCATAGAAGGTTACTTTCCCTTCATCACGATAATCGAGAATATGGGTTGCAACTCGGTCGAGGAACCAACGGTCGTGCGAGATAACCATCGCAGCCCCTGGAAACTCAAGCAATGCTTCTTCAAGTGCACGAAGCGTTTCAACGTCCAAATCGTTGGTCGGCTCATCGAGCAGTAATAAGTTGCCACCGGCTTTCAACAGCTTCGCGAGGTGAATCCGATTGCGCTCCCCGCCCGACAACTCACCAATGCGTTTTTGTTGATCATTTCCGCGGAAGTTAAAGCGGCCCACATACGCGCGGCTTGAAACTTCGTAGTTGCCAATTTTCATCATATCCAAACCATCGGATACTTCTTCCCACACGGTCTTCTTGTCGTCCATGTGGTCACGGAACTGTTCAACAGAGGCCAGATGGACGGTTTCGCCAATCTCGATGCTGCCAGCATCCGG
The DNA here is from genome assembly GCF_003987175.1 of Aliidiomarina sanyensis. Taxonomy (GTDB): domain Bacteria; phylum Pseudomonadota; class Gammaproteobacteria; order Enterobacterales; family Alteromonadaceae; genus Aliidiomarina; species Aliidiomarina sanyensis. The sequence continues at coordinate 281,051 of NZ_PIPM01000003.1, forward strand.
CTGCTCTTTGCCGGTAATCATCCGGAACAAGGTCGATTTACCTGCACCGTTCGGACCAATAATCCCAACAATAGCGCCCTTCGGCATGCTAAAGGTCAAATCATCGATCAGTAAGCGATCGCCATAGCTCTTCTTGAGGTTTTTAACCTCCAACACTTTGTCACCCAAACGTGGACCTGGTGGAATAAAGAGCTCATTGGTTTCGTTCCGTGATTGATAATCACTGGATTGCAACTCTTCAAAGCGAGCCATCCGTGCCTTGCTCTTCGCTTGGCGTCCTTTCGGGTTCTGGCGTACCCACTCAAGCTCTTTCTTAATCGATTTCTGACGCGCAGCTTCAGTCCGCTCTTCTTGCGCCAAGCGAGCATCTTTTTGCTCCAACCAGCTCGAGTAGTTGCCTTCCCATGGAATCCCGTATCCACGGTCAAGTTCGAGAATCCAGCCCGCGACGTTATCAAGGAAGTACCGGTCGTGGGTAATCGCAACGACAGTGCCCTCATAATCGTGTAGGAAGCGCTCCAGCCAGGCCACCGATTCGGCGTCCAAGTGGTTGGTCGGTTCATCGAGGAGCAGCATATCTGGCTTTTCTAGCAGCAAGCGACAGATCGCGACTCGGCGACGCTCACCACCCGACAAATGCTCAATTTTGGCATCCCATGGGGGTAAGCGCAGTGCGTTTGCCGCGCGCTCGAGCGCATTCTCGAGATTGTGACCATCTTTGGCCTGCAAAATGGCTTCCATCTCGCCCTGTTCTTTCGCAAGGGCATCGAAATCCGCGCCTTCTTCCGCATAGGCTGCATAAATTTCATCTAGGCGAGTCAGTGCGTTTTTCACATCGGAAACGGCTTCTTCAACAATTTCACGAACCGTCTTGCTGGTATCCAGCTCAGGTTCCTGAGGAAGGTAGCCAATTTTAATGCCTGGTTGCGGCCGTGCTTCGCCGTCGAACTCTTTGTCGACGCCCGCCATAATCCGCAACAACGTTGATTTACCGGCACCATTCAAACCGAGTACACCAATCTTGGCACCCGGGAAAAAACTTAAGGAAATATCTTTGAGAATCGTACGTTTCGGGGGGACAACTTTGCTCACCCGCAGCATACTGTAAATGTATTGCGCCATCGCTATTGGGTTCCTGTATCCAATGTCGAAAAAGTGCCGCGATTGTAGCACAGCCCCTTTTCTGTAACCAACGCAATGCGATAGTAGACGTAGCCAACGCATTGCGTTGGGTCTAAGTTGGTGGACGTAACCAACGCACCGCGTTGGGCCTAAATTGGTGGACGTAACCAACGCATTGCGTTGGGTCTAAGTTGGTGGACGTAACCAACGCATTGCGTTGGCTACATCACATTTTCTTCAATTTGGTTCCCAACGCATGTTCCGGGACGGTGCGTTGGCTACTTGGTGCCGAAGATTTTATCGCCGGCGTCACCCAGGCCGGGCAAAATGTATCCTTTGTCATTCAAGCGCTCATCTTGCGCGGCGGCATAGATATCAACGTCCGGATGAGCGTCTAAAACGCGCTTCACACCTTCTGGGGCTGCGACTAGAACCAACACGCGAATCTCTTTACAACCATGCTCTTTGAGCATATCTAAGGTCGCGACCATCGAACCGCCGGTCGCTAACATGGGATCGATCACCAAAGCCATCCGCTCGTCGATATTGCCAGCAAACTTCTCATAATACGGAACCGGTTCGAGGGTTTCTTCATTGCGATATAACCCAACCACACTGACCTTCGCGCTCGGAATGAGCTGCAACACACCGTCCAACATGCCTAGACCGGCGCGCAAAATGGGAACAACGGTAATTTTCTTACCTTTAATGCGTTTCACAGGAATCTGCGAGCCACTCCAACTCGTGATGGTTTGCGTTTCGAGCTCAAGATCCTTGGTCGCCTCATAGGTAAGAAGGTTTCCCAGTTCATTCGCGAGCTCGCGAAAACCTTTCGTACTGATACCCTCCACCCGCATAAGGCCCAGTTTATGCTGAACCAATGGATGCGAAATCACATGCAATCCCATTTTATTTTTCCTTATACCATCCGAATGTCACCCAACGCGATGCGTTGGCTACGGTTCTGTTTTACCCCAACGCGATGCGTTGGCTACGGTTCTGTTTTGCCCCAACGCGATGCGTTGGCTACGGTTCTGTTTTACCCCAACGCGATGCGTTGGCTACGGTTCTGTTTTACCCCAACGCGATGCGTTGGCTACGGTTCTGTTTTGCCCCAACGCGATGCGTTGGCTACCGTCTTATTTCCCGCAAGGCGTCACGGATCATAACCAAACGCGCAGGCTCGTTCCGCTGCCCCTGATACCCCTGCACCGGCATATCCGGACTATCGGTTTCCAATAACAGCGCCTCAGCCGGCACCCGACGAATCGCATCCCGAGTCTTGCGCGCCCGCTCATAGGTAATCACACCACCAACGCCCAAATAAAAACCTTGGTCAATCCACGCCATAGCTTGTTCATAGCTGCCGCTAAATGCATGAATAACCCCAGCCCGCACATTCGCTGCTTTGACTATTTTTAGCATGACATCCAAGGTTTTTCGATGATGCAAGATCACGGGTAACCCATGGGCCGCAGCCAAATCCACTTGTTTCTTGAAGACCACCTGTTGCCAATCGTGAGCCCCCACCGTGGCATCAAGGCCAATCTCACCAAGCGCGAGCGGCTGCTTGTCAGCAGCGAGTTCCTGCTCAAGCCTCACGAAATCCGCTTCAACATGGGCGTCGATAAAATAAGGATGCAATCCCAGCGCATAAGACCAATCGTCGTAATGGCCTGCCAGCTCACGTAACCGACGCCATTGATCAGCGCGTACACCGGGCACCAAAAATCGCCTTACGCCCGCTGCTCGAGCCCGATCCAGTATGGTGTCGCGGTCGTCATCAAACTCAGGAAAATCGAGATGGCAATGGGAATCCGCCAAGTGATCAAACGATTCTCCCGGCAAAAAACCCGAACACCAAGTCATGACGCCTCCGGTGGCTCAATATGCACCGGAATAGCACGACGACGGCGGAGCATGGCAAAGGCAATCAATGCGCCGGAGAGAAAAGCAAGTACAAGCATGAGCAGCTGATTCTGCCACGAGGCACGATGATACGGGCGCGATTGCGCGGTGATACGATCGTAATCAAAGGTGATACGAACAAAACCGAGCAGTTGGGCTCCCGGTCCGCCATGCTCCAAGACCGGCACGACCATCGGAACCGCCCACATATCGTCGGGCAGACTGAGTAAATATTCGTGGATCGGTAGGTTGTGACCCACGCGCACTACCGGCCGTCCCAGCTCGTCTTGAATACTGACTTCCAGAATTTCTTCTTGCGCTTGGAGATGTGCAGCTAAACTACTCAAACCTTCGTGGTTATCTTCCAAAAACCAAATGCGCGCCTCATGCTCGGCCTGCGAAACAATCAGACGTGCCAGGTTTTCGGTATGGGCCACCAGCACGCGGTCTCCTTCAGAGCGAGACTGCCAAAATGAAATCAAAAGTGCAGTGAGCAGGATGAGCGCAACCAGCATTGTCACGATGCGCCGATACCAACGCTCACCGGGAAGGAGCCATGGACGCTTTGTAGAAGGTTGTTTTACCACTAGGTTTTCAACACCAGCTTGGGGTATATTCATAGCGGCAACTTTAGCGTAGCACGCGAGGTCAGGCAATAAAGTTGATCTGTTTTTACACGGTTTCATGGTGCGCAACCACCGATCGCATGCGGGGTTCACGCTGGATTTTTTCACCGCTCAGGATGAATTGATGAAAAGTTTACCGGATGTTCAAAAGCCCGGAATCGCTATCTTCGATATGGATTCCACGCTGATTCAAATGGAAAGCATTGATGCCATCGCGGCCGCTGCAGGCCATGGCGAAGAAGTTGCACGGGTCACTGAGCAGGCAATGCAGGGTGAACTTGATTTCACCGAAGCGTTGCAACAGCGCGTGAAACTTCTCAAGGGCGTGAAGGAATCGCTCATTTGGGATATGGCGGACAATCTTCCATATTCTGAAGGGGCCGACGAGTTGCTTCGCTTTTTTAAGAAGCACCGCTGGCGGATTGCTATCGTAAGCGGCGGTTTTACCTGGTTTGCCGACACGGCCAGCATGCGCTTCGGAGCGGACTACGTGGCCTGTAATGTACTTGAAGTTCAAAATGGCATGTTAACGGGGCGCTTGCTTGGTTCCATTGTCGATGCACAAGCCAAGGCGGATGCACTCGAAGCCCTGATGCGGCAGTATGGGATTCCACGGGAGCAAACCATTGCCGTGGGAGATGGGGCCAACGACATCCCGATGCTTAAAGCGGCCGGTCTGGGCGTCGCCTACAACGCCAAACCTATTTTGCGCGAAGTCGCCGATGTCAGTATTGAAGACTCGCTCGCCGGCCTCATTGATATCCTCTCGTAATTAACGCGCTGGGTCCCAAGTAGCCAACGCACCGCGTTGGTCACGACATTAAAACCCAACCGACACCACTCCAAATACCGCGTTGGTCACGACATTAAAACCCAACCGACACCACACCAAATACCGCGTGGATGCGCTCGGGGGTTAACACGTCACTGGCCTGACCCTGCGCTACAACGTGTGCTGCATCGGTTTCGGGTCGAGATAAAATCACCACATCATCACACCAGGTCTGGGCCGCATTAAGATCATGCAGCACCACCAACACCGTTGCGCCGGCCCGTGCGCGGTTCTGCAGTAACGTGAATACCTGTTGTTGGTGTCTCGGATCGAGGCCCGTGGTGGGTTCATCGGCTAAAATCAGCGCGGGATCCCCGACGAGCGTGCGCGCCAACATCACCCGCTGCAATTCCCCCGCCGACAACTCAGTCACTTTGCGTTCCGCCAAGTGAGCACAATCGGTCGCTTTCATCGCTTCATTAAGGTTCGTTTCCTGCACCTCGCGCAGTCCCAGCGCCACCACATCACGCACTGGCATCGCCCAAGCTGAACGCATCCCTTGGCCCAGATACCCCATCAACCGAGCACGTTGCTCAGGGGACCAGCCAGCCATTGACTCACTCCCCCAACAAATCATTCCAGCCTGCGGCCGCTCAATGCCGGCGATCATTTTCAATAAAGTGCTTTTGCCACAACCATTCTCACCGAGGATTCCGGTGACTCGACCTGAGCTAAAGGAGCAAGAAAGCCCATCAAATAGCGGGGGCCCATAGGCAAACTGAAGCGCTTTTACATGGACACTCATAACCGATATCCTCGCTTCGCGCGGAGCAACAACAGCAAGAAGAATGGGCCGCCGACCAAAGCGCTGAGCACACCAATTTGCAACTCCCGGGTCGTGGGCAGCACTTGGGCCAACATATCCATCCAGAGCACCAGCAGCGCAGCGGCAAGCATGGAACTCAATAAAAGTGCACGAGGATTGGCTCGGACCAGCGGCCGAATGAGATGAGGAATGATTAAACCGACAAATCCAATCACGCCGGTGACTGCTACGGCTCCGCCCACAACAACCGCCGTGCCAATCAACACAAAGAGTCGCTCACGGGGAACATGAAAGCCCATGGCCGCTGCACTCTCCTCCCCCAATGTCAGGCCCTCGAGGAAGCGTCCACGACCGAGAAGTATCAAAGCGCCCGGAATGACCGTAACGGCGACCAAGCCCACATGGGCCAGGTCTCGATAGGCAAACGAGCCAAGCAACCAAAAGTTGATCTCCTGCAACGCAAAGGGAGACGGCGACAAACTCAGTGCTAACGCAATTAATGCGGAAAAGAAGGCGGATACCGCCACACCAGCTAGAATCAGTGCGGTCATGGAGGCACGCAAACCGGCTATGGTCACAACAATAAACAGCGCTAAGGCGCTGCCGAGCATGGCAGAGATCGGGAGCATCAAGCTGTGCCAACCGGCAATGCCAAAATACAAGACAACCACCGCCGCAAGAGCCGATCCGGAAGATACACCGAGTATCCCAGGTTCTGCGAGCGGATTGCGCAACAACCCCTGCATGGCAGCTCCGGCCAGCCCCAGCCCCGCGCCTACCAAGAGCGCTAGTAAGACACGTGGCAAGCGAATCTCGAGGAGAACCTGGCGCGCGAGCTCATCCTGCCCGAGCAAACCGGGCCAGACCGCAATCGGCATCGCACCAATATGCAGCGCGACAACGATGCTGATGAGGATTCCCACCAGTAAGACCCAACGATGCACATGGGTGTTTTTTGTCATGCGTGATTCCCTATTCATTTACGCTCCCAACGCACCGCGTTGGGCCCACACATCGGACGTAACCAACGCATGTTCCGTAACACCGCGTTGGGCCCCGTGACGGCTAATACAACGCATCAATCACCTCGGGAAGGCGCTGGGCCATACATCCGCTCAGATCCCGCGGTAAATAGATGACGCGTACGTCAGATTCCTCAATATATCGCCGCAACGCACGGTGCTGAAGCGCCAAATACGCCAGCCCCACCTCCGCATCGCCCTGTTCAAACACAAGAATCTCGGGTTGCCAAGCGAGCACTTGTTCAAGGGAAACACTGACCAACCCACCGCCCTGCTGGGCAGCCAAATTTCGCCACCCCATTCGCTCGGCGACCTCATCCCACAAGGTGTCGCTACCAAAACTCCATTGATTCGCCAGATAAAACACCACCCCAGGGGTCGAAACTCCGGAAACCTTCGCTTCAATCTGAAACACCGGCAAGTCCGCGCCGGTGAGCTGCGTTAACTGATGACGAACCGCTGCGACCTCATCAAGACGTTGCGGTTCCGCCACGGTCTCAACCCGCAAACCAGCGGCTTGCAACGAACGAACCGTTAGCGCGGAAGTAAAAGGGGTTGCCAACACAACATCCGGCTGCCATTGGAGTAACGACTCAACTCGCCCACCATGCGCTGCCGCAGGAAAAAAAGCATCCGCGGCAAGGTGCGGCGCCAACTGCTGGTCCAAACAATAATTTAAACTCGCGACACGCAGAGACTCTTGCTCCATGCGCCCGTCCACAAGTTTACCGGCTAGTGAATAAGGCACGCAGAAGAACCCAACCAATACAAGGAATAATGGCGCACAAAAATATCTGGTTCCCCTCACCCCATGCTTCCCTTATTATTCGTGAACAAAAATTATAAACTGCGACATTGGGCATTATTCTACGAAACGCCCGCTAAGAAAACCGCAGTACCTTACTCAGGAGCAAGCCATGGCAAAAGCCAAACAGAAAACCGCCTATGTATGTACCGACTGTGGAGCGGATTTTCCTCGTTGGCAAGGGCAATGTTCAGAATGTGGCGCCTGGAATACGATCAGTGAAGTTCGTCTAGGAGCCGCGCAGCCGCGTCATGCAACCGCCGCTGGACGCAGTGGTTTTGCCGGCATAACAGATGCCAAGGTGCAGACGCTGAGTGAGGTTGACCTCCAACAAGTTCCCCGATTTTCGAGCACCTTTACCGAATTTGACCGCGTCCTCGGAGGGGGGATCGTCCCCGGTTCAGCTATTTTGATTGGTGGCTCCCCTGGGGCCGGGAAAAGTACGCTCCTACTGCAAACCATGTGCAAACTTGCGCAAACCATGCCGGCACTTTATGTGACGGGAGAGGAATCGTTACAGCAGGTCGCCATGCGCGCCCAGCGCTTAAATCTTCCGACGGATAAACTGCGCATGTTGGCGGAAACATCCGTGGAACTCATTTGCCAGCTGGCCGATCAAGAAAAGCCCAAAATCATGGTCATCGACTCCATTCAGGTGATGCACTTAAGCGATATCCAGTCTGCCCCGGGGAGTGTGTCTCAGGTGCGCGAGACCGCCGCGTATTTAACTCGCTACGCAAAACAAAACAATGTTGCCATCATCATGGTCGGTCATGTCACCAAAGATGGCTCCCTCGCAGGACCAAAAGTCCTCGAGCATTGTATCGATTGCTCGGTCATTCTCGATGGCGATAGCGATTCGCGCTACCGTACGCTGCGGGGCACAAAGAATCGCTTCGGGGCGGTCAATGAGCTTGGGGTTTTCGCCATGATGGGCGATGGCCTGAAAGAGGTGAAAAACCCCTCGGCTATATTTTTAAGCCGGGGCGAAGAACACGGCAGCGGCTCAGTGGTGCTGACTGTGTGGGAAGGCACGCGTCCGCTCCTCGTTGAAATTCAGGCCTTGGTAGACCATTCACAGCTTTCGAACCCTCGCCGGGTTGCGGTGGGCACAGAACAAAACCGACTCGCGTTACTCCTCGCAGTTTTACATCGCCATGGCGGCCTGATGCTCGGCGACCAAGATGTATTTGTGAATGTGGTGGGCGGAGTTCGCGTACAAGAGACCAGTGCCGACTTGGCCCTGCTGCTCGCCATTGTCTCGTCTTACCGGGACAACCCGTTGCCTCGCGATATGATCGTCTTTGGCGAGGTCGGGCTTTCCGGTGAGATTCGTCCCGTTCCAAACGGAGGAGACCGACTGAATGAGGCGGCGAAACATGGCTTCAAGCGCGCCATTGTGCCGATCGCAAATGTGCCAAAAAAAGCCCCAGATGGCATGACCATCCAGGGCGTGAAGAATATCGCAGAGGCGCTCGAGCTCGTCTAACGCCGCACAAATTCTATCTTACACCTCTCGGGTGCGGCGGAACTGCACATCCGGGAAGCGCTCTTGGGTCAATGACAAGTTCGCCATCGTCGGTGCGATATACGCGAGATTATCGCCGCCATCCAGCGCAAGGTTATGGTCTGCTTTGCGCTGAAACTCTTCGAACTTCTTCGCATCATCACAGTAAACCCAGCGGGCTGTGGCCACTTGAACCGTCTCATACATGGCATCCACCTTATACTCAGACTTCAAGCGATGCACCACCACGTCGAACTGAAGCACACCCACCGCACCCACAATCAAATCATTCGAGCTGAGTGGTCGGAATACTTGCACGGCGCCTTCTTCTGAGAGCTGGACGAGCCCTTTGAGCAACTGCTTCTGTTTCAGCGGATCGCGCAGACGAATCCGACGGAACAGTTCCGGTGCGAAATTCGGAATACCGGTGAACTTAAATTCGTCCCCCCAGGTAAAGGTGTCGCCAATCTGAATCGTGCCGTGATTATGCAAGCCAATGATATCGCCCGGCCACGCTTCTTCTACGTGTTCACGATCACCCGCGACAAAGGTAAGTGCGTCCGCAATCCGCACATCCTTCCCAATGCGCGCATGCTTCATTTTCATGCCTTGCTCGTAGCGACCTGAAACAATTCGCATAAAGGCCACACGGTCCCGGTGTTTTGGATCCATATTCGCCTGAATCTTAAAGACAAAACCTGAGAAACGCTCATCTGTGGAAGAAACGACCAATCCACTATCGGTCTCGCGGCTTTGTGGTGTAGGAGCCCAATCCACCAAGCCATCCAGCATGTGATCAACCCCAAAATTACCCAAGGCGGTCCCAAAGTAGACCGGCGTCAGTTCACCTTCGAGGAATAACTCTAGGTCAAACTCATGGGATGCCCCTTTCACCAGCTCGATCTGCTCCCGCAATTCATCCGCATACGAGCCAACCCGTGCGTCCAACGCCGGATTATCCAAGCCTTTGATAATATCGACTTCTTGAATACGATGACCCTGACCGGTCTTATAGAAAATAGTCTCGTCACGCAGCAGATGATACACACCCTTGAAGTTTTTCCCTTGACCAATGGGCCAAGTGATTGGCGCACACATAATCTTCAGGACATCTTCAACCTCATCCAGCAATTCGAGTGGGTCACGAATATCTCGGTCAAGTTTGTTCATAAAGGTGATGATGGGCGTATCACGCAATCGAGTTACTTCCATCAATTTGATAGTCCGTTCCTCAACACCTTTCGCCGCGTCGATCACCATCAAACATGAATCGACCGCAGTGAGGGTACGATACGTATCTTCCGAAAAGTCCTCGTGACCTGGGGTATCGAGCAGGTTCACCAATGATTCCCGATACGGGAACTGCATGACCGACGTGGTAACCGAGATTCCCCGTTCTTTTTCCATTTCCATCCAGTCAGATTTAGCATGCTGACCAGATTTCTTTCCTTTTACGGTCCCGGCCTTTTGCAGCTTTTGTCCATGCAAAAGAACTTTCTCGGTAATTGTCGTTTTACCCGCATCCGGGTGCGAGATGATCGCGAACGTGCGTCGCTTCGCGACCTCTTTTTGTAACTTGCTCATGAATTCGCCATTTTACCCATCAAAAAACCGCCGCATTGTAACAGCAAACCCCCACAGTTCATAACGCCCTGTAGCCAACGCAATGCGTTGGGCCCCAGCCCAAACGTTCACACCCCACCCCCAATCTAGACGTAGCCAACGCAATGCGTTGGGCCCCAGCCCAAACGTTCACACCCCACCCCAACGCAGGCAAAAAAAAGCCAACGCATCGGCGTTGGCTTTTGAGCGGTCCCGGGGGGAGGTTAGAAACGATACGCAACCCGGCCATATACAAAGCGACCCGAGCGTCCGAACGGTGAATAGTTCGAGAACGACGTGGCGCCCGTTGTATTCAACTGAATTGGGTTCGGATCCGGATAGGTGTCGAAAATATTATCGGCACCCAGTGCAATCGACCAATTGTCGTTGATACTGTAACGGCCTTCTAAATCAACCAAGGTTTTCGCACTCAGTTCAAAATCGAGCGCTGGGTTGTTGTTCGGTGAAAGCACCTCGCCATAGCGCGTCACACGCATCGTGGCTGACCAGTTATCCAAAGACCAGTTGGTGATGAAACCCAACTTGTTCTTCGGTGAACCTTTCTCAAAGGTCAACACGTTGGTACGCGCAAACAAGGTTGGTGCTGGATCTAATGCCTCAAGCTCCGCTGTGGCTGGAACGCGGGTGACTTTCGTCCGATTGAAGTTACCGAGCAAGTTAAACTCAAAGTTACCGGCATTCTCAGTCATCCAAGGCCAGCTGACCACCACGTCCACCCCTTGGGTTTCCGTGTCGACCCCATTAATAAAGAAGCGACCACCACCGATCCCAACGAAACCTTGATCTTCCAGATATTCGCGGACGTTGGCTTGCACCAAGTTCTCAGAGAGCACGATACGGTCATCGATATCAATCCGGTATGCATCGACAGTAATCGACACATCACCCACACGCATCACCGCACCGACTGAGAAGTTAATCGATTCCTCCGGCTCCAATGAACGGGCACCGAGTGCTTGTGCAACCGGATCGTTCACAGGGAAGGTCGTGATATCAAACGGAATTCCGTTAATGAAGTTGGTGGATGTTGCGGTAAAGTATTGCTGTTGCAACGAAGGTGCCCGGAAGCCATTTTGGATCGAGGCTCGCAATGCAAAGTCCTCGGTCACATCGTAGCGCGTGGCAACCTTACCGGTCACTGTGTTACCAAAGTCCGAATAGTCTTCAAAGCGAATCGCACCGGAGACCAACCAGTCTAATGTCAGTTCGGCTTCCACATCGATGTACGCACCAATTGCATTCCGGCTCTCGTTTACTTCGTTGCTCGGGCGGAAACCCGGAAACACTTGCGATCCAGAAGCCGTCGGGTTGCCATTCAAGGTCACACCACCGTTAATGTACGATGCTTCTTCACCGGCAAAAATCTCATAACTTTCGCGACGGGCTTCAATCCCCATCGATAACGCCATAGGAGATGCCAAACCATCCACGTCAATAAAGCGTGAGCCACCCAAGTTAAAGACGAGTTGGTCATAGCTATAACCACCCGCGTAAAACTCGGTTGGACTCGCTGGACCAAGCGAGCGGTTCAGCGTGTTTTGAATGGTAAATTTCATCTCATTCTGGCCATAGACCAATGAGGTATCCATCGCCCATTCACCCGCTTGCCACTCATAACCAATGGCCGCACTCATGTCTTCTACATCGGGTGCAATCAGCGGCAAGAAACCATCAGGGTAGATCTCTGGCACGTTTCGCGCGTCGCGAGCGGGACGATAGAACCCCGCCGATACAGCAGAACGGTCTTGATATGACGCCCAACCGTAGAGCTTCGAGCCATCAGCCATGTTAATACCGGCATTCGCGAACAAGGTGAGCTGTTCAACTTCGGGTTCGCCATACCATGCATTAAACCGGTCGAACGTTGCTTCCCGTGGATCAAATTGACCATCCACCAATGGATATTGTTGACGATAATCCCAGCCGCCCCGCTCCGTGCGTTCTTGATCACGGTATTCGAGTGCGAGTGTTAAGTACCCGTCGTCGGTGAGCGGTAAACCGGTCCAGGCATTCAAAACTACGGTCTCACCGTCACTGCGACTGCGTGAGATTTCGCCGGGCGCACTCCACGTGGCACCTGCGGGTGGTGGTGTGGTGGGAACCGTGTACTTGGTTTCGCGCCAGCCGTATTGGAGGGAAACATTTCCACCCTCACGCGCTTCACGCAAACGAATGTTGATAACACCAGCAATTGCATCTGAGCCATATTGCGCAGATGCACCATCACGCAGGACTTCAACCGTTTGAATGGCGCCAATTGGAATGGTGTTCAAATCCACCGCGGCAGAGCCTCGGCCAATGGTTCCATTCACATTAACCAGAGCTGCGGTGTGACGACGTTTTGAATTCACCAAGACCAAGGTTTGATCCGGCGCAAGACCACGCAGTGACGCCGGACGAACCGTATCAGTCCCGTCCGCAAGACCCGGGCGTGGGAAGTTGTATGAAGGCAGTGCTACGGAAAGTGCTTGATTCAATTCAAACACACCTGAGTTGGCAAGATCGTCACCGCGAACGATGTCAATGGGTGCAGTTGACTCCTCTGCAGAGCGTCCTGCAACCCGAGTTCCGGTAACAACAATCGTTTCGACTCGTTCCCGTTGTTGACCTTGAGGTTGTTCCGCATCGGTGTCCTGAGCGGATAAAGCATGCGGAGCGAGCGCCGCTGCGACGATAAGCGCAAGCGGTTTCATTTTAAACGTACGCATATGTTTCTCCTGGAGCATTGTTATGACGAACTGGACGTCCGTGCCATTTATTTCCTTCTTTTTTCTTTTTTGTTGAATAAGTTATGGCCAAATTTTTCTATTAGTCAAGAAAGCCAAACCTAACCACCGCACTGCATTGCGGCTAATCTTGGCGTAACCAACGCACCGCGTTGTGGCCAATCTCGGCGCAACCACCGCACTGCATTGCGGCTAATCTTGGCGTAGCCAACGCACTGCGTTGGGGCCAATCTTGGCGCAACCACCGCACTGCATTGCGGCTAATCTTGGCGTAGCCAACGCACTGCGTTGGGGCCAATCTTGGCGCAACCACCGCACTCGAATTACCAGCAAGGCGACTACACTCAACCAGGCCTCGTTGCAAAATTGTTACAACGAACCGATTAATATTTACGCGAATAGACCGAAATTGATCACAAAAGACTTGCGGGGGATGTGATGGGCGGTATAATCCTCGCCGTTATCGCAGGGGTGTAGTTCCAATTGGTAGAACAGCGGTCTCCAAAACCGACGGTTGGGGGTTCGAATCCCTCCACCCCTGCCAGCTTTCCTTTTTATATTGACGGAACCAACGCGGTGCGTTGGCTACGAATCTCCTTTTGAAGACCAACGCGGTGCGTTGGCTACGGCATCTTTTCTTGTAACCAACGCGGTGCGTTGGCTACGGCATCTTTTCTTGTAACCAACGCATTGCATTGGGTGTGGCATCTTATCCTTGTAGCCAACGCATTGCGTTGGGTGTGGCATCTTATCCTTGTAGCCAACGCATTGCGTTGGCTACGAATCCCTTCTTGGAACCAACGCGGTGCGTTGGCTACGAATCCCTCGTTGGAACCAACGCGGTGCGTTGGCTACGAATCCCTTCTTGGAACCAACGCGGTGCGTTGGCTACGAATCGCCGTTATATCCAGCTTCGAAGGCGGCCCAGTCGCTGTCTTGCCAACCGAACTTTGGATTCTTCCCAAGCTCTTTGCGCAGTGAACGCAATAGCCGATCACAATTGGCTTGTTGCCACTCGCCCGGCTCCCGACGCTCACACTTGTCAAAATCAATCAGCCAGACTTTGTCGTGATTATCCAGCATGATGTTGTGGCAATTGAGATCGGAGTGATACACCCCTTTGTCATGCATCTGTCGAACCGTTTTCCCGACCGCTTGCCAGCGCGCAGCAGACAGTGGACCATCGTCCGTCATGATCCGAAATAAATCACGGCTATTCGGAATCATGGTAATCAGCAAATCTGCCCGATAAAACACACCGTCACGGGCAAAGCGAGCGGCACAAGGTCGTGGAACCGGCAATCCTTCATCGCTCATCCATTGCAGCAGTGCGAACTCTCGCATGGCGCGGCTCTTCTCAACCGGCTCCAACCAAAATTGGTCAGTGAGGATTTTTCCAACCAAACCCCCTCGGTAATAATGCCGTAACACCATGTCCGTATGATCTCCCCGCACAAACCAGGCGGTATTTCGACCTTTCGAGCTCCCTAACACCCGCTCTTGGTGCTCCCACCATGCAGGTTGAAAGTGCTCACTGGAGGGCGCTTCAATAAAATGCTCATCCCACCAGTACACTTCCGGCCCTAAATCTTTTTTTTGCAATCCGGACATAAGCTTCCTAACCTAAATTTTACATTCGACAACTGGCGTATTGTGAGTCATCTCGGAGACAATTAAAACCTTCGTAAACGGGGGATCGTCCCACCCCGAGCACAAGCGCAATCATATTGACTCAACCAACACCGGATCCCTGATGAAAATAGTGCATATCATTCTTACCTCCTCATTTGCTGGCAGTGAACGCTACGCCGTCGACTTAGCGAATCTCCAAGCGGAGGCGGGACATGATGTCCATCTCATTCTCCATCGCCGTGGATGTCAAAACCCTGTGAGCCCTATCGCGCCGCGCGTATCGTCCGATGTCACAATTCACCGCGTCCACGGCATCCCACCGATCGCCAAGTGGATGACCCGACGGATCATCAAGCAGTTACAACCGGACGTGGCCCATGCACACCTCAGCCACGCTTGCAAAGCCTTGCATCCGCTCAAAGGCGTGTGTCCGCGAGTGGCCACGCTCCACATTCATTACAAACCGCATCAACACAAAGTGCTGGATGGTCTCATTGCTATCGCACCATGGCAGCTTGCACAAATGCCGGAAACCATCAAAGAGAAATCGACACAAATTGATAACTGGATTACCCCTCGTATTCACGACAGCCAAGCTCGGGCACGCATTCGTGCCTCTATCGGAGTTCAAGATGACGAGATATTAATTGGCACGCTGGGGCGGGTGGAAGAAGGCAAAGATCAGATAAATTTAGTACGCTCATTTCAGCGTGCCGGCATTCCGGGCACCAAACTCGCGATTGTTGGCAACGGAAGTATGTTGCCGAAATTGAAGAAAATTGCAGGCCGAGACGTGGCCTTTCCCGGTTATGTATCCAACTCCCGCGAGTGGCTCAGTGCCTTTGATCTATTCGTCAGTACGGCCAAAAGCGAACCCTTCGGGCTGGTGTTTCTAGAGGCCATGCAAATGGGTTTGCCGATTATAGCCACGCGGTCGCAAGGCGCCTTGTATATCAACGACCGTCAGCAAAAATCTGGGAGCGCGACCTTTATCCAACCATTATTGCCAATTGGTGATTCTCTGGCGTTGCAAAGCGCCCTAATACAACAAGTGAAACGTTTTCGTCGCGAGGGGAAGCAAACTCTCGACTACGGGATGGAGAAGTACTCACCAACCACGAGCATCGCAAAAATTGAAGCATTTTATCGGACGTTGATGTAACCAACGCATGTTCCGTCACGGCGCGTTCGGGGGTGAGCCCAACGCGGTGCGTTGGTTTCCGATGTAGCCAACGCATTGCGTTGGGTGAGTCCTCCCATTACACTACCGTAAAACACCAACAGGATGCGCACGTGACGACAATGAAACATGCGGAAAATCAGGCTTGGACCGCAGCACAGCGCCAGTCGCTCGAGTTCCTCGGAATTGATCCCGAACTGTTTCTCGATTGGCCCGCTCCTCAGCGCACGACGCAACAGACCCCTGACACATCGTTACCTTCTGAAACGCCAACAGCCTCAGCGGCAATCACACCTGAATCGACACCGCCTGCCACAGAAACTGTGGCACCACCGTCGCTCTACAAACTGGGCCCTTGGGCCCTGCAATTTGCCGAACCCATGCCGGTCGAGCGTTTCCCATGGGTGAATGACCTTGCCAGCTATATCGGCAGCAAACCAGTCGAAATCAGTCATGTCGGTGCTCAACTCACCCATGTTGATTGCTCTGATTACGCAAAAAGCAGCCTCACGCCCGAGCAAAAGAAAGCACTTTGGGCCATACTTAAGCCAGCACTCAACAAGCGAACCTAACACGGGGCTTCCCATGTCAACTGTACCTAGCACACCGGCGACCGCAGGATTGGTCTTGCAGCCTTTGCATGGACTCACCCCCGATATCATGGCGATCGAGCGCGACGCCCATCGGGTTCCCTGGCCGGCCAGCGTTTTTGGCAATTCGTTTGGTCCGCGCTATCGCGTGATGGGTTTATTTGTAGGAGATGTCTTAGTCGGATTCACCGTCGCCCACGTCCTTCACGATGAAGTCATGTTGATGAATATCGCCGTTTCACCCAAGTATCAAGGCAAAGGGTACGGGCAGCTTTTGATGGATGATTTGATTCAGTTTGTGAGCGATGAGAATGGTCATCAAAAAGACAAACTATTTTTGGAAGTGCGCGAGCACAATGAGGCGGCCATTCGGCTCTACTTGCGCAATCAATTTGAAGAAATTGGGCGGCGTCCCGGCTACTATCCGCCAGTCACACCGGGCGACGAACGCGAAACCGCAATCGTCATGCACCGCCCTATTAAATAACCTTTTATTTCCAGTGATCAGCCACCCACTGGACCGGTAGCACACGGCGATACCACTTACCGCTGCGACCTGCGATCGCATCGTCTGGATGCGGTTTCCCATGGAATGCGACAATTTTCGCCCCGGGTGGGATCTGCGCAGGTTTGAACCAACTCATAATCCCTTTCGGCATACAGTGACGCTTAAAGCTAACACACCAACCATTCGGCCAATACTGTAGCTTCCCTTGCTTCGCTAGATTGCTCGTGACGAATTCTTGCTCATTTCGCACACGCGCTAACTCTTTCTCTTTGTTCGTTTTAAGCAGTTCAATCAAGTCAGCGTGGGCTCCAATGGTGAAACGGTACACCGAGGTATTCCCTGTCTCATCCTTTTTGTCCCACTCTTTAATCACGCGGAACTCGCCGTCTGGCTCAAAGAAACAGTCAATGTTATCGACAATGACCACATCAAGATCGATAAACAATGTAGGACCTTCAAGGTCATACAACGGGTCCGCAAAGCTGGTCACTTTTAACCAGCCATGACCAAAGGTCCATGGTTGGCGCTCGTCGAAATCTTTAAAGCCAACCTGCGGAATGTCTTTGACTTCGATCCCGTCGTCAATGCCGTTCGCATCGTCTGTCAAACAAACAAAACGAAAAGGCAGCGTGATATTCCGCTTTACCATTGAATAGAGTTTGTTGACATAATCAGGGCCGTATTTCGTGCCCCACTTGATACAGAGAATATTCACTGGCTGCGTCATAGAGTCCTCATTACCCAGCGGTTGTAAGTGCACAGAGTATATCAGCCTTCCGCCATGAGCGCACCGTAACCAACGCATTGCGTTGGCTACATTACGCACCGCGTTGGGCCTCAAAGACATAACCAACGCACCGCGTTGGGCCTTAAAGACGTAACCAACGCATTGCGTTGGGCCTCAAAGCCGTAACCAACGCACCGCGTTGGTTACATCACAACCACATTGGTTACTCCCGATACTTCTCAAACCAATAAATCACATAGGCAGGTTTCGCCATGTGATTCGATGGACGCGTATGCAGCGCGTGAGACGCACCAGGGATCCGCACCATCGCCGTATCAATACCAAGCAACTGCAAAGCCTGATAATACTGCTCCGTTTCGGAAATTGGTGTCCGATGATCCGCTTCCCCGGTGAATAACAATGTCGGGGTAGTCACATTGCCAACATAAGAAATCGGCGAATGCTTCAAATAATGCTCCGGATCCTCCCACGGCAATGCAGGGAACCAGTATTGCGTAAAGTAGTTATACATATCCGCATTCAGCACAAAGCTGTACCAGTTAATCACTGGGTTAATTGCCGCTGCGGCACGGAACCGATCGGTGTGACCAATCGCCCACGTGGTCAACACACCACCGCCTGAGCCACCGGTAATAAACAGCTCGTCCTCATTGATATAGCCACGGGCAATCACGGCGTCGACCCCATCCATCAGATCATCAAAATCATGACTCGGATAGTTGTGATGAATCAGATTCGCGAAGTCTTCACCATAGCTTGTCGAACCGCGGGGGTTGGTATACAACACGACGTAGCCTTGGGCTGCCATGAGCTGCAATTCCATCGCAAAGTAAGGTCCATACGCGGTATGCGGTCCACCGTGAATTTCCAGAATCAGCGGATATTTCTTCTCAGGATCAAAGCCCGGAGGATACATAATCCAGCCATGAATTGGCTTCTCATCCACCGATGACGCATACCAAATTTCTTCCACACGACCGATATCGCGCTTCATCAGCAAATCACGGTTCAGATCGGTAATCGTATTGACCCGCACACTACCGCGCGGCTGGCTCAACACCGCTAGCTCCGCAGGACGTTCGGTGCTAGCATGCGTAAACACCACACGACCATCCGCCATCACGGAGAAGGCACCACCGGAGTATGGCCGGCTGTAAGCCAGGCCGCCCACTTCATCGGTTAGAACCGTCCGGTTTCCACGGAGCGGTTGATGCGCAATCGTGCCGCTTCCCTTCGCGTCGTAATAGATAAATAGGCCGGTTGAATCCGGCGCCCACTCAAAACCACGAATATGCTGATCAAGATCCGCTGTCAGTGCACGAATATTCGAACCATCAATATTCATCACATACAGCCCATGATTTTGGTGCGCCAAACGGCGATCATCCACGCCTGCAAAGGCAATCATCCGACCATCGGGCGAAACCACTGGACTGTGATCGGGTCCGTTACGATCCGTCAGCTGAGTCAATTCCCGACTCTCGATATCCAGACGGAAAATTTCTGAGTTAATCGGTTGTGACTTCCAGTCTTCATAACGATTCGCACTGAAGAAAATCGATTTGCCATCCGGGCTAAAGCTCATTTGACCGCTGTGATCAAAATCACCTGAAGTGAGCTTAATGGGCGTGCCACCTTCAGCCGGCATAATATAGATGTGGCGATGTCCGGCACGGAGATAACCGCGGCCATCGGCACGATAATTCATGTCGTCGATAAAGATCGGAGGTTCAGCCCAATTTGCACCCTCAGGCCGACCAGGAAGCGAAACTGGGTTGCTAGCGCGCTTGGGTTCGAACATGGAAAAGGCAATCCAGCGGCCATCCGGCGACCACGTCAGGTTGCCTGGCCCTTGCTGAAGGTGGCTAATTTGCGCTTGGCGACCCGAGTTCACCCAATACAAATGAATCTGTCCATCCGCTACATAGGCAATCCGTGAGCCATCGGGAGACCAAACGGGCTGCGAGGCATTTTGATCTTTCGAGGTTAATGCTTGCAGATTGGAGCCATCGGCATTCACGGTCCACAGCGTGCTGCGGGTCCGATCTTGCATCCGGTCCATCCAATTGCGTACAAACACAATGGTGTCGCTATTCGGTGCAGGTGCTGGGCTTGATGCAAACTCGAGCAAGAACACATCGTCGTATTGCAACGGACGGACGTCTGAATCTGCCAACGCCGCAGTGCTCAGCGACCAAGCTAGCAATAAAAAGAGAGTGGAATAGAGAGTCTTCACGTGCTTTCCCCTGTTGTTGATTTGCATTCGATAATACGCCTGCATGCAACAACCACAACCCCCCTGCGACCAAATCCATCATGTAAGCGATGTAGCCAACGCACATTCCGTAACGGTGCGTTGGGCCAAAACCGTAACCAACGCACTGCGTTGGGTCCCAAACCATAGCCAACGCACTGTGTTAGGCCCCAAACCGTAACCAACGCACATTCCGTAACGGTGCGTTGGGCCAATCCATAACCAACACACCGCTACGGAATATACGTTGAGCATAAAAAAAACCGGACCAAAACGGCCCGGCTTGCAACATCAAACACACTCGCGTGCATCAGAAGTGAAACGAAACACCCACACGCATCTGCTCACGGTCTTTATTGCTAAAGCCGTATGAGCCATTTACCGATAGACGCGGGCTCAAATAGTAACGTGCGCCAAACTCAGAGCGAACTTCAGTTTCGCTATAAGTGTGCACACGATTTAATTCTGCGTGGAGCTCTAAATCTTGAGAGGCGCGAATCGCCACACCTGAGAATACATTGTAACCAAGATAGCTGCGCGCTTCGCTCTGATGCGCATTCACAAAACCAACCCCGGCATACAAAGAGGCGTTATTATCAAGGGCGTGACGCGCCCCCAACGAGAATTCAAATTCCTCAGTGTTAAACTCACCACGACCAAAGCGCTCGTGACCCGTGCGAACAAATAGCACGTCATTGAACGATTTTACAAACTGAGCGCGGTAGCCTGAGTAGGTGTCAGACTCATAGCCCAACTCAACTTCAGTGTATGAGAGATTTACATAATCAAACGATGGGCCTGACGCGTCATCCGCCAGCGAAGCGAAAGAAGTGGCCGCAAAAACTGCGCCGATAAGCGTGCTGATAACTGATTTCTTCATGATTAACCTTCCATTTGTTGTACGACATCCAAACCAATCAACCAGGAATTACCCAAAGGAAGTGGTTATTTTTTGTCCATGCAACCCTTTGATTTTTAAAGCAGGACGGGCGCACGGTAACAAAAGGAAGGAACCGACCACAAGACAAGAAGTGTCATGAAATTGTAACGATTTGTATCCGGCGGGGTAACCAACGCACCGTTGCGGAATATACGTTGGGCCCTAAACACAATACTTGACTGAATTAGTCGGGTTATGGGATCATCAGCCTATGAAAGGCAACAGGTAGAACCACGCCATGAAACTGACGTCAAAAGGCCGTTATGCAGTCACAGCGATGCTCGATGTTGCGCTGCACGGAAGAGATGCGCCTGTCACGCTCTCGGATATTTCTGAGCGGCAGGATATATCCTTATCCTATTTAGAGCAGTTGTTTGCCAAACTCCGACGCGCGGAGCTGGTGACCAGTATTCGTGGTCCGGGTGGCGGGTACTTGTTGAATCGTGACCCACACCAGATTTCGGTGGGTGAAATCATTCACGCAGTGAATGAAAGCGTGGATGTAACCCGCTGCCAAGGCAAGTCAAACTGCCAAAGCGGAACCCGTTGTCTGACTCATCATTTGTGGTCCGATTTAAGTCACCGAATTTCCGAGTTTTTGCACGATATTACGTTGGGCAGTCTTACCGCAGATGCAGCCCAACGCAACCGCAATATCGCATTGATGAAGGTCAACTCGTAGCCAACGCATCGCGTTGGGGCCCTGTCCAAACGTAGCCTAAAAGATCAAGCAGCGCTCGCCAACTCGCGAATTCTTCCAACGATAGCGCGCAAGCCATTTCCGCGCGTGGGCGAAATGTGGCGTTCCAAATCCAGCGCCTGAAAGAACCCATCAATATCAAACGCCAGAATCTCAGTAGGCGTCTTCTCGTTGTAGGCAGCCATCACCAATGCCAGCAAACCACGCACAATCACCGCATCGCTATCGACTTGAAAAGTAAGGACGTCGCCCTGCCGCTTGGGCAACAACCACACGTCACTTTGACAGCCCTTGACCTTCAATTCGTCGACCCGCGCTTCTTCTGGCAGCTTCGGAAGCGCTTTTCCCAAGTCAATAATGTACTGGTAGCGCGCTTCCCAATCATCAAGAAACTCAATATCGTCAATAATTTCAGCGGGTTCTGATAGGCTCACAGTGAACTCCTCGCAAACTTTAATGGTCCATATACTACCACGTTCAGCGTCCTTTTTTGATACATAAATACGCGCGCAACGTAGTGACATGTTCATCGCTTGGGAGTTTTTTATGTATCGCAATCGGCTGCTGCTCTCTCTGTCTGTTTTGGTTCTGTTGTGTATTGTTCAAGCGACCGTCGCTTTCTGGAGTTCCGGGGTGGCTCGTTTTCATCTCGAACGAAGTCAGGTAGCCAACCAAATGCTCTCCGAGTTCATCGCCTTAGGTGCTGATAAACAGCGCCTCAAAGTCTGGTTAGCGCAATTTCTCCTGACGGAAGATTCTCAGCTGCAAGAGCGGGATCGGCTCATTGCCCAAATGGAGCGCAGCCTCACGACCCTCGACGTCCTGTTAAGTCGCGATCAGCAACTCGCCGAAAATGGTGCTGACTACATCCATATTCGCCAGCAACTGCGTGCCCTTGCCATTCTCGAAACCAATGTCGCGACTCTCAAACAAAGTCTCCTTGAACGTGAACTGATGGAGCGCAACGAATCGGAAACCTGGGTGATATTGATTCAAACCTTTGATCAGCTCGAAGGCCTCGATTTGCGCCGCCTTATTGCCGAGGCGATCGACTTGCAACGGGCCCGCTCTGAAAGTGCCGAAACAGCAGCCGCTGAAGCGGTCGCAACCGTCCGCTTAATTGTGATTATTCTTGCCGTCCTTGGAAGCATGAGTGCGGCCCTTTTTGCAATTATCCTCCTGCGGGGGCTCTATGCACCGATTCAACGCTTGCTTACCGGCATTGATGCCCTCTCCCGAGGCGATTTTAGCCACCGAATTGAGGAGCAGGACGACCGTGAGTTTCGCAACCTCGCACGTGGCTTTAACGAGATGGCGGCAGCACTGGCTGTAGCCAAAGATAAAGAAGCAAAACACACCCGCGAGATTGAATCGCAAGTGTCACAGCGCACCGCACAGCTGAAACATGCATTAGAGCAGTTAAAGCAAGCAGAAATGCAACAGAAGCGTTTCTTTGCCGACATCAGCCATGAATTACGCACGCCAGCCACCGCAATTCGTGGTGAAGCGGAAATTGCTCTGCGTGGTAAAGCACGCAATCCAGAGGAGTATCAAGATACCCTGCAACGCATCTTAGACGCGAGTGCGGCGCTTTCTAAACGGATTGATGACCTGTTGATGCTGATTCGAGGCGAACATCAATTGGTTAACTTCCGTCCAGTTCAAACGCCATGCGCGGAGCTATGTACCGCACTAGCGGAGCAAACGAAGGATCTCGCGGCCCTCAATCGTCGTCCCGTGACCGTCGTGTTGGATACACTAATTGATGACCAACACCACGTCTTAATTGAAGCGGACAAAATATCGCAGGTCTGGCAAATCCTGCTCGACAATGCACTGAAATATTCTGAACCAGACTCCCCACTTCGTTTTGAGGCCTCGCGCAACGATGATGAGCTCTTCCTCTCCATTCAGGATCATGGAGTCGGAATTCCTCACGAAGAGCAAGCCCATATCTTCGAGCGCTACTACCGTGCCGAAAATGCACGAGCGATGCGGCCTGATGGCCTTGGGATTGGCCTATCAATCGCGCAGTTTATTTTAGAACAACACGACGGCTATTTTGAAATCACCAGTCAAGAAGGGATGGGAACAACTTTTACGGTGGTCCTACCGCTGATCGACGCGGATTTGGAGGAAAAAGCATGAATATTTTATTGATTGAGGATGATCAACGCGTTGCAGATTTCATTGTCCGTGGCCTCCGCGCCGAGGGCTATCGTGTTCATCACTGCGCCGATGGAGCCGCCGCACTCGAGTTTGTTCGGGAGCTTGAGCCGAGCCTGATCATTCTTGACCGAATGCTCCCTAACATTGATGGAATGACCCTGTGCAACATGATTCGAAGCGTGCAACTACCGGTCAAGATCCTGATGCTGTCCGCACTCAATGAGGTGCGCGATCGTGTTCAAGGGCTTAACACCGGTGCGGACGATTACTTGGGCAAGCCCTTCGCCTTTGAGGAGTTGCTTGCACGCATCGAAACACTGCTGCGCCGAACCCAAACCCACGCACGAAGCCAACAGCTGAAGCTGCAAGATATCGTGTTTGATTTAGAGAAGATGCAAGTTCTCATGGACGGTCGTCACATCACACTCACGGCCAAAGAACTCGCCGTGCTTGAACTCCTCATGCATCAACCCGGTAAAGTCTTCAGCCGTGAGCGAATCCTCGCCAACGTATGGGGTATGAATGAAGATCCGTTAACCAACGTAGTCGATGTCTACATCCGTCGACTTCGCAAAAAACTCAATGCGAAGGAGCCCGAACGCTACATTCGGACGCTCCGCGGAATGGGTTACTTCGCTGCTGACACACCGTCGGAAGATCATTCATCTGACGTTCATCTTGATGTCAGCCAGAATTAACGACCTGTTCAAGACCCAGCCATTGCACTTCCCTTACGATAGCGTCATCCAATTGATGTGTGTGAGGTGAGTATGAAAAAGGTAGTTGTGACATTGGCCGTTGCGGCCGCAGTCGTCGGAGTCGGTGTGTTTGCAGCAGGTGCGAAGTCCTCCGACAACGCCCTAACCGAGTACGACGTTCGTAATGCCCAAGAAGCATGGGGTGCGGCACTAATTAGCATCAGTCAAACCTATCAAGAGCATGGCTGGGACGCCGCTGCTAAATTGGCCCGTGAAGTCCTCGATACGGCTTATGGCTACGCTGATGGCCCGGTGTTGTTCAAGCCGACCCTGGCCCACGGCGAGCAAACATTCCGCACCACCTATGACGGTGCACTCGCTTACTTCGTGGGAGGTAACGATTACTTCGCGCAGGACAATGGTTTTGCGTTGAAAGGTTGGACCGAGTTTTCGTTTGAAAACGCTGCTGTGCACATTAATGGCAACACGGCCCTCACAATGGGCAATGTGCATCTTACCAATGCTGCAGGCGAGCGAACTACGGTTGATAAGACCTGGGCGTTCCAGCGCGGCGAGGATGGGCAAATGCGCATCATCCTTCATCACTCTTCACTTCCATTCACTGGCTGATCTCCAATCAGCTCTCTTGCTTGCCCCCGTTCGCGGGGGCTTTTTTTACGCAACGCACCGTCACGGAACAAGAACGTAGCCAACGCACTGCGTTGGGGCCAAGCTCGAATGGTTCTATCTAACGCACACCCAACGCGGTGCGTTGGCTACAGGGCCAAGCACGAATGGCTCTTCCATCACACACCCAACGCACCGTCACGGAACAAGAACGTAGCCAACGCACTGCGTTGGGCCAAGCATGAATGGTTCTATCTAACGCACACCCAACGCGGTGCGTTGGCTACCGAGATATGGACGTAACCAGCGCGCCGTCACGGAACATGCGTTGGTCACATCTAAAAAAACACGCCGGCTTCAAGTTGAGCTTCTTCGCTCATCATGTCGCGTGACCAGGGCGGATCGAATACCAAATTAACCTTCACCGATTCCACAAATGGAACCATGCCAACCCGATATTCTACATCACCGACCAACACTGGCCCCATCCCACAACCCGGTGCGGTCAAGGTCATATCGATCAGGACTTGATTACCCTGCACGACTACTTTGTAGATCAAACCGAGCGAGACTAGATTAATCGGGATCTCTGGGTCATAAACGGTCTCGAGCGCTTCCCAAACTTGCTTCTCGTCCACTTCACCGTTTTGAGGCGCTTCAAATGAGAGAATGGTCGGCTTGCGGCCAATCGCATCCGCGTCTGTACCATCGATGCGATACATATTACCGCGCCAGGTAATGGTGTAATTACCACCCAAGTCCTGAGTGATATTCACAAACTCACCTGATTTTAAGACCAGCGGCTCGCCAGAGGGAACGCGACGTGCTTTGACGTCGCGTGCAAGGGAAACAATTTTCTGCATGGATTAGGATTTCACGCTGAAGCTTTCACCGCAGCCACAGGCCTCGGCGATATTCGGATTATTAAACTTGAGCAGGCCGTTAATGCCTTCTTTTACATAGTCAATTTCAGTGTCACGCAGCATGGGAATGGCTGAGCGGGCAACCGCCACCGTGAGCTTGTCGCTGACTTGAATCACTTCATCGTCCGCCTGGGGCGCATCAGCATAATCAACCACATAGGCATAACCGGTACAGCCACTTTCTTTGGTCGAAAAGCGGATAATCTGTTGTGAGCTCCCGAGTTTGGATTCAAAGTGACGCACCGCACTCGGGGTGACGGTAATCACACTTGCTGAAGGCACAAAAGTTTCGACAGCCATGAGAACTCCTCAATTTAGTTACCATGATATGGACGTAACCAACACACCGCGTTATGAACGTAACCAACGCACCGCGTTGGGGCCCAAACATAACCAACGCATTGCGTTATGAACGTAGCCAACGCACCGCGTTGGGGCCCAGACATAACCAACGCATTGCGTTGGCTACCGGACGTACGCCCGAATGGTTACACCAACATATCGCGGGCTTTCGCCAGGGCGCGGAAAAACGCGTCCACTTCATCTAATGTATTGTAGATCGAAAACGATGCCCGAGCAGTGCCCGGAACGCCAAGCCGCTTCATCAAAGGCTGAGCGCAATGGTCACCGGTTCGAATTGCAACACCTTGCTTATCCAAAATAAACCCAACATCCGCTGGGTGCGCACCGCTTAACATAAAGCTATACACACCAATCTTGTCAGGTGCTGCACCGATCAAACGCACCCCATCAAAGGCTTCACCGAGTTCAACGGCACGGTCTAAAAGTGCTTTTTCATGGGCCTGTACTGCGGTGACATCCAGTGCACTGAACCATTCAATTCCAGCCGCCATCCCAATGGCACCCGAGATATGCGGCGTTCCTGCCTCCAAGCGATGCGGCAATGCACCCCAGGTTGCGTCCTGATAGGTCACTTCGGAAATCATTTCACCGCCGGTCAACCATACGGGCCAGTCCGCAAGCAGTGAACGACGCCCCCATAATACTCCGACACCGGTAGGGCCAAACAGTTTATGTCCAGAGAACGCGTAAAAATCGCAATCCATCGTCACCACATTCACGCCGCCATGGGCAACGCCTTGGGCACCGTCAATCAACACCAATGCACGGGGCGAGCGACTGCGAATCGCTTTGATTAAGCGATGAACAGGATTCACCGTCCCCAGCGCATTCGATACCTGCGGCATCGCGACAAACGCCGTTTTCTCACCAAGCAATGCCAAAAATGCGTCAATATCTAAAGCGCCATTGTCCAAAATGGGCGCCACCAGAAGCCGTGCCCCAGAGGCTTTACAAGCCTGCTGCCAAGTCACAAGGTTCGCGTGATGCTCCATTTCCGTGACAATCACATCGTCGCCGGCTGTCAGCCGTTGCGCCATGCCTTTGGCGACAATATTGATGCCTTCGGTGGTCCCGCTCGTCCAAATCACTTCGTCGCGACTGTGGGCACCAATGAATGCCGCCACCACATCCCGCGCCCGCTCATAGCGACGCGTCGCTTCATCGGAGAGCGCATGGGCTCCACGGTGCACATTCGAATTGCACTCGGTGTAAAAACTCACGAGTGCATCAATGACCTGCTGCGGTTTTTGCGTAGTGGCCGCATTATCCAAATACACTAGCGGCTTGCCATTCACTTCACGACTGAGAATCGGAAACTGCGCGCGAATCGCCTGTACATCAAGACTCATTCAATTGCCTCAAGGACGCACTTGCATGCCGCTGAAACGCTCGCGCAGCAACGGTTGCAACCAGTTTGAAAGGGCTTCGTTTGGTATTTCATTCACCAACTCTTGAATGAAGCCAAAGTTCAGCATGACCAGCGCTTGCTCACGGTCAATCCCGCGCGAGCGCATGTAATACAATGCCTTATCGTCAATCTCAGCCACCGTCGCGCCGTGCGCACATTGCACGTCGTCCGCATAAATCACCAACTCAGGCTTGGTGTTAATCTGGCCTCCGCGCGAGAGCAGCAAATTGCGGTT
Organism: Aliidiomarina sanyensis; assembly: GCF_003987175.1. Lineage (GTDB taxonomy): Bacteria > Pseudomonadota > Gammaproteobacteria > Enterobacterales > Alteromonadaceae > Aliidiomarina > Aliidiomarina sanyensis. Next base: position 308,963 of record NZ_PIPM01000003.1, read on the forward strand.
ATTCAGTTCAGCCAAGGTCTTCTGGGCATCCCGATGAATATGAATCCGACCGTTAAACACCGCGCGTGCACGATCCCCAACAATGGTCCGAACATTTTCTTCCGTGGTTCCATTTGGCATCGCATGCTCAACATTGCTGTGCAGGTCAAAATGCTCACCCGCGCCGAGCAAGTAAACCGCGTTAAACTTCGCAAACGCGTGCTGGCCGTCGTGTACCAAATCATAATCCAAGCGGCTTAACTGGCTACCGAAACCGACCAAGGTGCTGTCGAGTTTCGCTTCATCGCCTAAACTAAAGTGTGCGCCACCCATGTGAATCGCTTCACCGCCGTGCAACGCAAAACGATAATGCTCAAGCGCTGCTTTGTCGCCAATTTTGTACTCGGCAAATGCGGTATTCACCGAGGTACCAGCGCCTGCACCATGCTCAATCACAGTGACCTTCGCACCGTCACCCACGCGCACCAAAATGCGATGATGCGCCTCAGCGCCGGCAGTAACCAAATTCACAATACGCAACGCCGGCTTGATCTGTGCGCCCGGCGCGACATCAATCACGACACCGTCGGTTGCCAACACATCATTGACCAATCCAAACAAGTGTTCACGGGGTTTTACGCTGCCAAACACATCGGTCGCGACCGCTTGCATCGCAGAATCAGTCAACCCGCCGACGGTTAACCCTTCCGGGAACGTTGGCAATGAACCCTGGAGCGCGCCATTAACGAACACCAAGTCAATCGAATCGAGTCCTGCAACGTCCGGCACCGCAGGGGTGTCCGCGGCAAGAGCCGGTAACGTCATGTCCTCAAGGGGATGCAACGATGTATAGCGCCATGCTTCCGTACGACGAGTCGGCCATTGTTGTGCTTTCAAGACTGCCAACGCGCCTTGGCGTTGGGGAGTCAGCGCATCGGAGACCGCGTCGGCACGGTCGATGACCTGTGCTAACCAATCACTCATGCGCCAGCCTCCTCAGGCTTACCAAGCCATGCATAACCGGTCGCTTCCACTTCTTTCGCAAGCTCAGGACCACCACTCTTCACAATTTTGCCGTCCGACAAAATATGGACAAAATCCGGCTCAATGAAGTCCAACAGACGTTGATAGTGAGTTACCACAATAAAGCTGCGCTTGCCGTCGCGCTGGCTGTTCACGCCATTCGCGACCACTTTCAATGCATCAATATCCAAACCCGAATCGGATTCATCCAAAATAGCCAGGCTAGGTTGCAGCAAAATCATCTGCATGATTTCGTTGCGCTTTTTCTCACCACCAGAGAACCCTTCGTTCACACCACGCTTTAAGAAATCGAGCGGCAAGTTCACTTGCTTACACGCTTCTTTGGCGACCTTCAAAAACTCAGCCGCGGTCAGTGCTTCCTCGCCACGCGCTTTGCGCATCGCATTCACGGATTCTTTCATAAACTCCATGTTGCTAACGCCCGGAATCTCAACCGGGTATTGGAATGCCAAGAACAAGCCTTTTTGCGCGCGTTCCTCGACGTCCAACTCCATTAAATCTTCGCCATTCAGCTCAATGCTTCCGCTCTCAAGCTCATACCCGTCACGGCCTGACATCACATAACCAAGGGTACTCTTTCCTGCGCCGTTCGGGCCCATGATCGCATGCACTTCGCCGGGATTGACCGTCAGGTTCAGCCCTTTCAGGATGGTTTTCTCTTCAACGCGTGCGTGTAAATCTTTAATGGTTAACATCTTTTCACCTTATCCCACTGAACCTTCGAGACTAATTTCAAGCAGCTTGCCGGCTTCGACCGCGAATTCCATCGGCAACTCTTTAAATACTTCTTTACAGAACCCGTTCACAATCATCGATACCGCTTTTTCGGTATCCAAGCCCCGTTGCTGACACAAGAACAACTGATCATCACTCACTTTCGAGGTAGTCGCCTCGTGCTCGACAATTGCGGTTGGGTTTGAACTTTCAATATACGGGAACGTGTGTGCGGCACATTTATCGCCGATCAACAATGAATCACACTCGGTAAAGTTCCGCGCGCCATCGGCACCCGGCCCCATTTTCACCAAGCCACGATACGCATTGCTGGAATTGCCCGCTGAAATACCTTTCGAGATGATGGTCGACTTGGTGTTTTTGCCCAAGTGAATCATCTTGGTTCCGGTATCTGCCTGTTGACGGCCACGAGTTAATGCAACCGAGTAAAACTCACCGACCGAGTTATCGCCTTTAAGAATACAGCTTGGGTATTTCCAGGTGATCGCAGAACCGGTTTCCACCTGCGTCCAGGAAATCTTTGCGTTCTTGTGGGCAATGCCGCGCTTCGTCACAAAGTTATAAATTCCACCTTTGCCGTTTTCATCGCCCGGATACCAGTTCTGGACCGTGCTGTACTTGATTTCAGCATCATCCATTGCCACCAACTCAACGACTGCTGCATGCAGCTGATTTTCATCTCGTTGCGGTGCAGTACAACCTTCAAGGTAGCTGACATGACTACCTTCCTCGGCAACAATCAACGTACGCTCAAACTGCCCGGTGTTCAGTTCGTTAATGCGGAAATAAGTGGATAGTTCCATTGGGCAACGTACCCCTTTCGGGATATATACGAACGATCCGTCCGTAAAGACAGCACTATTCAATGCCGCAAAAAAGTTGTCGCCGCGGGGAACAACGGAGCCGATATATTTCTTCACCAGGTCGGGATATTTTTTGATGGCTTCCGAAATGGGGCAGAAAATAACGCCCGCTTCTTCGAGCTTCTCTCGGAAGGTTGTAACGACAGATACCGAATCAAACACCGCATCAACCGCGACACCCGCTAGCATCTTCTGCTCATGGAGCGGGATGCCTAATTTCTCGTAGGTGCGTAGCAGCTCTGGATCGACTTCATCGAGCGATTTTGGCTTATCTTTCATGCTCTTCGGTGCCGAATAATAAGAAATCGCTTGGTAGTCAATTTTCTCGTAGCCCAAATGAGCCCAGTCCGGCTCCTTCATTTTCTGCCACGAACGGAATGCCTGCAGACGCCATTCAAGCATCCACTCGGGTTCGTCTTTCATTGCAGAAATGCGACGGATGACGTCCTCATCTAACCCAGGCGGGAAGGTATCGGACTCAATATCGGAGACGAAACCAGCGTCATACTTACGCGATATCGCCTTCTCGATTTGCTCACTCATGCCAAAAACCTCATCGTCAGCTGACTCTATTTAGGGGGCGTATTATAGCATTTCCCGACTATTTTACTCAAGTAATACGCGCACTAAATTTGAGGCCCAACGCGGTGCCGTAACCAACGCATGGTCCGTAACGGTGCGTTGGATTCTCGATCGATATTTCCTTCGGGCTTTGGCCCAACGCGGTGCGTTGGGTTCCATCGCATGTTCCGTAACCAACGCATGTTCCGTAACGGTGCGTTGGGTTCTCGATCGATATTTCCTTCGGGCTTTGGCCCAACGCGATGCGTTGGCTACCATCGCATGTTCCGTAACCAACGCATGTTCCGTAACGGTGCGTTGGGTTCTCGATCGATATTTCCTTCGGGCTTTGGCCCAACGCGGTGCGTTGGCTACCATCGCATGTTCCGTAACCAACGCATGTTCCGTAACGGTGCGTTGGGTTCTCGATCGATATTTCCCTCGGGCTTTGGCCCAACGCGGTGCGTTGGCTACCATCGCATGTTCCGTAACGGTGCGTTGGGCAAATATGGATGTAAAAAACCGCAAAACCTGCGACAAATTTTTACAGTTTTCGGCACAATAACGGCCTAGACTCCTCTTTGTAGTATCCAAATTTCGGAGAAAGACCATGAAAACACGAGCAAAACATTGGCTGCAAGCCACAGGAATCGCGAGTTTACTTCTGGTAAGTGGCGCTCTCGTGGCCCCCGCAACCGCCCAAGCCCAAGCCTTCGAACGAGATTGGATGTTCTCTGTCAACGCAGGACGCGCCTCACTGGATCGTTATGATCAAGGTAGCACTTGGGATTCCATCACCGATGAAAGTGGCACCATTTATGGCGCATCGTTGAGTTACCTGCTCAATCCTAACCTTGCTGTCCGCGTCGGGTATGAAAGCAGCGATAGTTTTAGCACGCAGAATGCCTGCCCAGTGGATGCAGAGGCTTGTACGCTCGTCGCCATCAACGAACGTGGAACCTTGCGACACACCTCGGTAACTTTGGTACCTGAAATGTCGCTCGGTCAGCAGGTCGATCTATTTGGTATCATCGGGGTCGGTCGCACACAGTTAAGTGCAGGTCCACAGCTCTCGAACTACAGCTCCAATGATTTAGTGTATGGCGCTGGGTTGGGGTATCGAGTGAATAATTGGATTTATCTATCCACCGAACTTCAGCGGGCCGGTTCTGATTACACCGCCGCCCGCGTAAGCCTCGGCATCCGGTTTTGATATGGCCATCGTAACCAACGCACTGCGTTGGGTTCTCGATTGATACTTCCTTCGGGCTCGGGCCCAACGCTGTGCGTTGGCTACCGTGAGATGGCCGTCGTAACCAACGCACTGCGTTGGGTTCTCGATTGATACTTCCTTCGGGCTCGGGCCCAACGCTGTGCGTTGGCTACCGTGATATGGCCGTCGTAACCAACGCACAGCGTTGGTTACGATAGACCCGTCCCACGGCATTGGATACAATCGCCGGATGATCCTACACACCAATGCTGACTTTTATATCGTGGCAAAGCCCTCGGGACTTGGTATGCATACCGAGGGCGATACTTTGGGCATTATTGCACTACTCGAAGCCCAAACCGCCGAATCACTTTACCCAGTCCATCGCCTCGACAAAGAAACCAGCGGACTTCTCATTGTGGCCCGCTCTTCAGAGGCGGCCAGCATTTTTGGACGGCTCTTTGAAACCCGCGAAATTGAAAAGTTCTACATTGCGCTCGGCGGCAATAAACCGAAGAAAAAGCAAGGGATGATTCAGGGGGATATGGCGAAAGGCCGCAACGGCAATTGGCTGTTAAAGACATCGCAAGACAATCCTGCACGCACCCAATTTTTCAGCCATGGCACGGGAACCGGCGCGCGTCTATACATCCTCAAACCGCTGACTGGCAAAACTCACCAACTCCGAGTAGCTCTCAAAAGTATCAGCGCACCCATTCTTGGGGACAAGCGCTACGGTGGAGCCCCTGCGGAGCGCTTGATGCTGCATGCCATGAGCCTGCGCTTCACCTGGAAAGGTGACGCCATGGAATTCTTACTGCCACCCTCAGCGCAAGCAGATTTCGCGCCGCTCGATTGGTCACAATTCCCCAGCCTCACCACCCCTTGGGAATATGACTGGCCTGTGGTCCATTCGTAGTTATCGAGAGTTATCGACTCCAATCTTCCAAAGAAAGATTGGGAACACGCTCAAACTCTCGGGTGTTATTGCTGACAAGAACACATTGAGCTGAGAGCGCGTGACCTGCGATAGCCGTGTCATTTGCGCCAATCGGAGTACCGCGCTCAGCGAGATAGGCTTTGATTCTAGTTGTGGCGTCAATAGCAGCTTGATCCCATGGTAAAACGCCATCAACCCGCTCCATAAACGCATCAACAATAAGGCTATGCTTCGGAGATGCCCTTTTGCCAATCGCACCAAAACGTAATTCAGCATAGGTAATTGCAGAAATCACAATACGTGACTTGGTTTCGACTTTGCGCTGCAAGGTTGCCAAAAGAGCTTCCGACTGTTCGCGCATAATAAAGGAACAAATTTTGGTATCGAGCATATAGGTGGGTTTCAAAACGCAACCCGCCCATCTTCAATCACATCTTCACGCTCAATAAGAAAGTCCGGATCAGCTTTTTCAACGCGTGCAAAGCTGGTCCATGTCTTGCGCGCTGGACGCAGCACGAGGGCATCACCCTCACGGGTAATCTCCACCTCGGACACACCTTCAAACTCAAACTCCTTCGGAATTCGAACGGCTTGGCTTCGACCATTGGTGAATAAGGCTGCTTTTTTCATGTGCGCCTCCAGAGAGTTGACCTCAGAGGTTTCAGTATAAAATTCAACAGGCATATGTCAAGCATATCTCTTTTGATTGGTTTGCTTTTAAGACGAGGGGTAAGGAAAAAAATAAGCCCCGGAAGAAAGAGCGTTTTAGTCAGTCCATTGACTGCAACACAATTTCCCCAAGGGCGTCATTGAGCGTCCATGCTCGAAAGTCAGTATGACTGTCCTGATTGAATTGTCACGGGGAGCGCGCCTTTTTGCGCAGTCACCCAGTAAGCCGCTTAGCGCGCGACCATACCGCCATCGACCGCGAGCATCTGGCCAGTGATAAACGAAGAGCTCGGTAATGTCAGGAACAACACGGCATTGGCGACCTCTTCAGAAGTACCCATTCGGTTCATCGGATGCAAGGCGGCAAATTGCTTTTCAGTTTCGGGATCTTGACGCGTAATGCGGTCAATCATCTCGGTTTTAATTGCGCCTGGGCAAACTGCGTTTACCCGCACCCCTTTTTCAGCATATTCAACAGCTGCCGTTTTACTCAGCTGCACCACGGCGCCTTTGGATGCGCAATAGGCAGGCAAGCCCGGAAAGCCGATCAAGCCGGCAACCGAGGCCATATTCACGATGGCACCTTTGCCCTGTTTTTCCATGATTTTCAGCTGCGCTTGCATGCAGGCGTAGAGGCCACGGACGTTGATATTCATCACGCGATCATAGTTCTCGAGGGTACTCTCGCCGGTGGGCGCATTTTCCCCCTCAATCCCTGCATTGTTACAGGCATAATCGAGACGCCCGAAATGCGCCATGATTTTCTCATGCAACGCGTTCACCTGCTCGATGTCGCTGACATCGGTGGTGACGGCCAGTGCATCGACCCCAATTTCTTGAATATCGTGGGCCAATTGCTTCAATCGCTCGCTATTAATATCCGCAATGACGACGTCACACCCAGCGTGTGCATAGGCAAGTGCAGTGGCCTTGCCAATTCCGGTCGCGGCGCCGGTGACCAATGCTACGGGTGAAGTACTCATGTCAAACCCCTTGTGGTTGTGCATTTTGTTCAGGATCGCACAAAGATTAACCAACCGCGTTGATCGAGATCATAATGTAGCCAACGCATTGCGTTGGGTTCTCGATCGATATCTCCTTCGGGCTTTGACCCAACGCATTGCGTTGGCTACATGGGCCCTTTGCGTTGGGTTTAAATCCGTCCCAACGCATTGCGTTGGCTACATTGACCCTTTGCGTTGGGACGGGGTTCAGAGGATGTAGATAGTCCAACCCAACGCGCCGTAACGGAGAGTGCGTTGGTTACGGAAGAGTTTTTTGATTAGAATGGACGAAAGGATCACATAAGGAACGCACATGGACTTTCAAGAAGCATTGATTATTGCAGACAAACACTACAAGAGCGGTGAGTACGAAGCGGCGTTGAGCTATTTTAGTGCCATCGCAGAATTCCTCGAAGACGGCGAACCGGCCGAGCTGGAGGGCGATAATCTCATTGCTTTCTCAATGAATATGGTGGCCATCTACAACAACATGGCGTTGTGTCTCGATCACCTCGGCCAACAGCGAGATGCCATCCAGCACTACGTAAGTGCGTTCGAGCGAATTGAAGAACTGATGGAGTCCATCCAGGACGAGGACATCATCCGCAAATACCATCACAATGCAGAGCTCGTTGCCCAAGCGCTGCTCAATTTAGGCAACTCAGTCGAGGCCTTTGAGTTTCTCGAAGACGTTCTTGAGGAAACCGAGCGCTATCATAAACGCGAACAAACGCCGTTTTCTTCGGCAGCTGTTGCCCACGTCCACGAAATTATGGCAAAAATTTGGCTCGAATTGGGCGATCCTGATGCCGCGTTCGATTGCGCCATGCAAATGCTTGCGGAGCACCAGCGTCAGGCTGACCGCACGAAAGACTGGCGCGATGAAGTGGATCTCTCGCGTGCCCACCTCCTGCTTGGTGAAATTACCGAGATCCTCTTCCAACACCAAGAAGCACGAAAACATTTTGAAGCTGCATTGAAAGGCCGTCTGCTGCAACAAGAAAAGCACCCAGGCTACGATGCAAACTACAACATCCTGGTGGTTTATGAGCGCTTAGGGCGCCTCATGGTCGAATTACGTGAATTCGCTGCCGCCCAGAAATATCTCGACACCGCGACCGCCATCTATGAAGACAACCGCTGGCGTGAAGGTGCGCATGAGTTTCGTTTATTTGCGAACCTCTTTGCAGACTTAGTGTTATTGCATCAGCTGCAAAAGAAGCCGGTAGACGCCTACCGCGAACAAGCCAAATTTGCATTGCAGTGGCTCGAGGAAAACAATGAAATGGATAGCGACATGCAGCGCGTCGAAGCCATCATCGGTACCCGCGACACCCCGCGCTTAATGTAACCAACACCACCTTCGCGATCATCAGATAACGGTAGCCAACCCATCGCGTTGGGCCAAGCCTCTGAGAACGGTAGCCAACGCACCGCGTTGGGCCAAGCTTCAAACCATGCAGATACCCCACACCCAACGCACTGCGTTGGTTGCATCACCTTCGCGAACATCGGATAACGGTAGCCAACGCACCGCGTTGGGCCAAGCCTCAAACGATGCAGGCACTCCGCACCCAACGCATTGCGTTGGTTACATCACCTTCGCGAACATCGGATAACGGTAGCCAACGCACCGCGTTGGGCCAAGCTTCAAACCATGCAGATACCCCGCTCCCAACGCATTGCGTTGGTTACATCACCTTCGCGAACATCGGATAACGGTAGCCAACGCACCGCGTTGGGCCAAGGGTCAGAGGATGCTGATACTCCGCTCCCAACGCATTGCGTTGGCTACGATCGCATTGCGTTGGCTACAACCGCACCTCGCGCACAACGGTGCCATCGGGTAACACGAGGGTGACACTCGACCAGCCGCTAGCCTCCACAAAGGTCACCCGAATCGTACAGTCATTGCGAATACGCCCCGTGACATACTGGTTGCCGGTGAGTGTGCCGTTACAACCGGTTACGCTCTCAAGCACCCAGCCGTTCGCCGGAGAAGCCTCAAACTCAGCCCGCGTGCCATCGCGCACACTCGCCGAACGCGGCGACAACTCCCCCTCGCCCGCCACAATGCTCGAGACCACAAACTCAGGCCCACCGATGCGACGAAACTCGCAGCCCATCAGCGCCAAGGCAACAACACACATAACAACAAACCGCATCAATCTTCCTTTTTGGACATAACCACACCCTCGACGCTCCCAACGCTGTGCGTATAGACCGTAGTTCCGTAGCCAACGCATTGCGTTGGGCCGGACTCGAACGGTTATATCAATATCGCACCCAACACACCGCGTTGGTTACATCACCTTTGCGATCATCAGAGCCGCAAGGGTGATACCGCAGGTGAGTTCACCATTGGTAATCATGCCACGCAGATCATCCTCACCAAACAGAGCCACCGCACTGACTTCATTGAGCGCTGGTGCATCGCTGTCACCTTGCACCGGAATAGCGTCGGCAGGCAGTCGACAACGGAACACATTCACCGCAGTGGTAAGAATAGCCGTATTGGGTTTCACTCTCCCCAGCAGCTCCATATCTTCCGCCGAGACATGATAGCCCGTTTCTTCCAACAGCTCGCGCGCAGCCGCGACCTCAGCGGATTCGCCCGGTTCACCATAGCCGCGAGGCGCTTCCCATAATTCTTTACTATGAGCCGCTCGTGGCACCCGAACGAGCACCAAGCGTTCACCCACAAAGCACAGAACGAGCGCACCATTCTCCGAGTTCTCTTCATGCACATAGTGCCACTGGCCGTCTTGTAAAACAGAAAACCAGGGATTTGCATACACCGTTTGCTTCGTCATTTTTTCACCTCCAAACCGATGTAATTGCGCATTTTAGGGTAGAGGCCGAACCAATTTTTGCGGGTCGCAAAATCATACCCGCGGCTCGTCGCCTGAGTTTCGGCAAGCTCTACTCCTGACTCTATAAAGAACCTTAGCAGTTCTCCGGCACCCCATGCGGAAACAAATTGAAAAAGTTTGTAAGGAATCGCTAACAGGGATAGCTCCCGCTGCAGTGATTTCACCGAGAGACCTGCGTCTAAAAAGCCCGAGGGAATCTGCGTCAGATGCCGAATGCGATCTTGCAAAAAGCCCTCGCCTGAGGTCACAAAAAGCGAGTGATACGCAGGGTCAATCACTTCCATCCGAAAACGGGCCGCAGTGTCGGGTGGAAAGCGCACGTTGTCGTCAAAATAGGCACTTGTAAACTGATACCACTCAGAGCGACTCACCACATCGTTCGCCTTCAACATAAAGAGCTGACGCTCACCATCGCTTTTGAAAAAGTGATTTAGGACATCTTCATCGTCCAAACGCTCCGTGACCGCACTTTGTAAACTAGTTGGGCTCAGGGCAACTCGCTCGTAGGTAGGTTTGAGTTCCATCAGGGCGGCTTGGGTGGCACGTAAACGCGCAATCAACTCTTGCGCTTGCACCTGGGTGAGCTGGTCTTTGCGCGGCGCACCATGCAGGCTTGAAACAATGTAGCCGCCGGGGAGTGCCTCAAAGTAATCACCTAGGGTTAGTCCGGGCTCAAGATTATACCCTCGTAACACCAACCGCCCTGCTCCCTCTTCATTAAGGTACTTGCGGACGTTCTGCTTGAGAAGAATGTCGCCGATATCTCGATTATCGAGAATGGTGTTGGGCGAAACCACCACACCAGAAGCGAGCGTGAGTCCTAATAGAAACCGCTTTTGCAATTCCTCCGAGGGCAACGCCCGCACCGAATCACAATTAGACAGAAAGACCTTTTCTTTTAAGAGCATATTATTGGCCTTGTGGTTTTGATTCCTATAATACCACGGTGGAATCCGTAACCAACGTCATGTTCCGTAGCCAACGCACTGCGTTGGGCCGGGCCTCAGAGAACGGTAGCCAACGCACCGCGTTGGGCCGGGCCTCAGAGAACGGTAGCCAACGCACCGCGTTGGGCCAAGCTTCAGAGAACGGTAGCCAACGCACTGCGTTGGGCCAAGGTTCGGAGGATGTAGATATTCAGCCCCCAACGCAATGCGTTGGCTACAACCGTATAATACAAAAATCCCGGCGCGGTGCCGGGATTTTTCATAAGACCCAACGCGGTGCATTGGCTACTGGCTACTTGCCGTCAACTCGCATAGCTTTAAGTCGACGTCCAGCGGCAGATTCATTGACATTCAGGATGTGGTCACCCACCCGCTCGAGGCGGTTCAGGATATCAATGAAGGTCACCCCAGAGCGTGCGCTGTATTCACCCGCTTCGAGACGCGCATAGTGATTATCCCGCGCTTCTTCGCGGACCCGGTCAATCTCTTGCTCAAGCTTAATAGCCTGATCGAGTTTGATGTTCGTCGGGATCCGCGCCGCATTGGCTTTCATCTCAATAATGGCAGCGCCGACAGCGTCCATCATTTTCTGCATTTCTACCAACGCAGACTCAGGCCAGCCGGATGTATCTTCAAGTTTCTCGCTAATGCGCGAGATTTGATACAAGATATCCGCGATCCGCTCCAGGTCGTTGATCATCGTTTGCATAAAGCGAATACGACCAGTCAGCTCATGTTCCATGTTGGTGTGCTCAGAGATGCGCACCAGGTAATCGGAAATCTCGATCTCCAGCTGATCCGTCACTTCTTCATAGCGCTGAATCTTCTCGAGCAACTTATCGCGCTCTGCTTTTGGATCAAACAGCAACTCGCTCAAAGAACTGTGCATCTTCTCGATGATATCTGTGAACTGCTGCACTTCTTTTTGCGCCTGCTCCACCGAGAGACCAGGGGATGTCATCGGGCCTGCACTAATGTACTGCAAATGGAACTCGTCATCCTTGCCACCTTTGTCGGGCTGAATGTACTCCACAAAGCGCACAAGCATCGGCACGAAGGCAAACAGCAACATCACGTTAAGGACGTTAAACGAGGTATGGAACAGCGAGAGTGCCAGCGTGGCATTAGCCCGCGATTCTGCCGCCCCCTCCATCACCGAAATGGGGTTCGAGGAGAACTGATTAACCACAAAGTCCATCGCATGCAGGAACGGATAGATCAGGATGAGCATCCAGATTACGCCGATCACGTTAAAGAAGAAGTGGAACCTCGCGGCTCGCTTCGCATGCACATTCCCCACCAAGGCCGCAATATTGGCCGTAACCGTGGTACCAATGTTCTCACCCAAAATCATCGCAGCTGCGATAGGGAATGGAATCCACCCTTCAAACAACATGACCAAGGTGATTGCCGTGGCCGCCGACGAACTCTGCGTAAGCAGCGTCAGCACTGTTCCTGCCAGTACGAATATCAACAGCGACAAGAAGCCATAGTCGGTCCACTGGTTTAGGAACGAGAAAATCTCGGGGTTTGTATTGATATCAGGCACTGCGCCTTTGATGAATTCAAGGCCGATAAATAGAATACCAAAGCCCACCATGGCCTCTGCAATATTCCGTAACCGGTTGTTTCCTGAGAACAAGAACGCAAAGAAAACCCCAATTATAGCGAGTGCAATTGGGGTTATCTGAAACTTAAATCCGAAGAGGGCTACCATCCAGGCGGTGATCGTGGTGCCGATATTCGCCCCCATGATCACGCCCGTCGACTGCACAAACGTCAACAAGCCAGCATTTACAAAGCTGACCGTCATGACAGTCGTGGTGGTTGAGGATTGTGTGATTGCGGTGGTAGCGAACCCGGTTACAACCCCTGTTGCGCGGTTGCGGGTCATGCCGCTAAGAATGCCTTTCAATCTGCTCCCTGCAATTTTTTGCAGGCCTTCACTGAAGATCTTCATTCCGAAGATAAAAATACCCAGTGAACCGATGAGCTGGAGGAAATCAAATAAAGAGTAGTTCATAAGTGTTTGCGACTCTATAAAGCAGAAGCATTCCAGCGACTTACCAGTACCAAATCGTGGTGGAAAGCGCTTCGGCCGCCTCTCCTATGTTGGTTTTATTCATCCAAGGTCGGCGCATTATATCGTTCATACCGTCCATGCGAAACAATAAATCAGTCCTGTCACCGAATTGTAACCAACACATCACCCGAGCGCCAACCATCGTAACCAACGCGGTGCGTTGGGAAAGAGCGGATATAAGACGTAGCCAACGCATTGCGTTGGGAAAGATTGGATATAACCGATCGGCGTGGCGGTTTCACCAAACTGAGACCCAACGCAATGCGTTGGCTACATCATTGGGAACTAACGTCACGTTACGGAACATGCGTTATTTACACAAAACCTCGAACCAACAACCCCACGACCAATACATACAGGAAGCTCGTAAAGGTCCCAACCAATACATACTCTGTCAGATACAAGGCATTTTGTTTGCTCTCATCTGATCCGTCGCGCAGTCGGTTAAGGTCACTGAACCGCAACACCGATTTGGCCGCAATGACAAACCCGATAGCCGCAAATTGGTTCAACACAATTAGAATCAAAATAATCAGACGTTCCAAATACCCAAGAATTTGCCCTCCTTGAGGCAACGTCATTTCCGCTGCTGGGCTTCCTGAGTGCATACTTTCGAGCACGAGACGCACGACAACAGAGGCCGGTTTAAGAATGAGCAAAAACGCCAACAGATACACGAGCCCATTCAATACGTTAGGGTGCTTCCAATCACTCGATAGCTGAAAGGTGGGTACATCAATTATGTATAACGCAATTGCGATAAGGATTGCGATATGGGCACATTGAGCCAGAGTAAACGCGAGGAGCGGACGCTTGGATGGGCTAGATACTTTAATTACATCAATCAAAAAATGCGTAAGCCAAACAATACCGGAAATTGCTGCAAGGGACGGCATCCAACCATACGCAAGAAAGAGCACACCAAATACCAACAGACCATGCACTGAAGCATGAGCGATATGGGCAAATAGAGCCGCTCTTAGCTGCCTATTCTTTGCAGCAACAAGCTTCTCTGTTTGAAGATAAAAATCACCAAACACGTGGCAAAGAAGGAGCAATAGAAACGGCATCACATCAATCATCTGGTTTCCTCATAAAGTGCAACACATCCACCGTAACCAACGCACACTCCGTAACGGCGCGTTGGGAAAGAGCGGATATAAGGCGTAGCCAACGCATTGCGTTGGGCCCCACGATATTGGACCTAACCAACGCACATTCCCTAACGGTGCGTTGGGAAAGATCGGATATAGGACGTAGCCAACGCAATGCGTTGGGAAAGATTGGATATAACCGATCGGCGTGGCGGTTTTATCAAACTGAAACCCAACGCAATGCGTTGGCTACATCATTGGGAACCAAACGTCACGTTACGGAACATGCATTGGCTTCCATTATCGCTATGCTCTGCCAACAACGCCTTCGAAGTAATCAAGCGTCTCTTTCACAAGCTTGTGTTTGGCGGCATTTAATATCTGCGTGGTATTCACCCTACTCTTCGCTATCTTGTCAGCTAATTGCTGATGTTTTAAGTCCGGTGATTGTAAATACGCCAAAAGAACCTGCGCTTGGGTTTGAGTAAGTGATGAAAGGTGTATATCCAGCCACTTGAGCAGCAACCCGAGGTTCGTATTCCAAGTCTGATTGATAGAATCGAATACCAAGTGCTCCTTCTTGAGCTTATCTAAGTTTCGCCCCGACCGAATATAAGCCTCACCGGTGGCGGTACTTACATCCACTGACGTTTCCATGACTGCGGCAATAGCGATACTTTGCCGAGCATCGGAGGGAACCTCCGCAGATTTCAAATACAGCCTGACGCAAGTTGCAATGTGGAGAGCACGCCAAATTTCAGGCGTTACCAGTTGAAAAGAATCTCCGCGAAATATGGAAAAATGGAATGCATTGCCGCTCGAAAGATCGTTCAATGCGCCGCCGAGCGTCTCGATGACACGCTGGTAATCGTCGCCCTTTAAAGAGCCTGAGCGTACGAGATCACCTGTGATGACCGCGCGGAGAGATTCATTCATAATGCCGCCCTTACCCAAGTAATTAAAATGAGTTACTTATTACGTTGTAATTCATTATGATTACATTGTCAATAGTAATTTATTTTGGTTACCAATGGTAGCCAACGTCATGTTCCGTAACGGCGCGTTGGGAAAGATTGGATATAACCGATCGGCGTGGAGGTTCCATCAAACTAAGACCCAACGCAGTGCGTTGGTTACATCATCGAGACCCAACGCAGTGCGTTGGTTACATCATTGAGACCCAACGCAGTGCGTTGGTTACATCATTGAGACCCAACGCAATGCGTTGGTTACATCATTGGGGCCCAACGCAATGCGTTGGTTACATCATTGGGACCCAACGCAGTGCGTTGGTTACATCATTGGGGCCCAACGCAATGCGTTGGTTACAAACCCACCGAATTACAATTTGTTACAGATATTCTCTGTGCAAAAGCAAAAATCCCGAATAGAGTGAAGCTGTTTTCATCCACACAAGGAACCCTTGAATGAAACGTCTTACTAAAAATACCTGCGCACTCGCAATTGCACTGGCTTTAGGCGCTCCGGCAGCAGCACTCGCCAATGGACCGAGCTTTGATCACGTCGGTGTCGGCTATGTGAATTTTGACTTCGATGGCGAGAGCATCAACGGCTACTCGGTTGATTTCGAGAAGAGCTTAACCAATAACTTCTTTATCGGCGCAGATTACTTCCGCGTACAAGACTCTTCAGCCGCATCGATCGGTGGCGAAAACTTCAGTTCGCGAGTCCGCTTGGGGCTATTAAATGCCAACGTAGGCTACAAGTTCTACAACACGGACACCTTTACTATCTATGGTGCTGCGGGTTTCACCTCGATCGACACCAACGTGCGTATCACCACCCCAGACTTCAGCATCAATGAGAGCGATAGCGATACCGGTTGGAATGCCCAACTTGGTTTCCGTACTCGTCTGACCGATTCAATTGAATTGGACGCGTATGTTCGCCATATCGATATCGATGGTGAGGACGATCAGTTGTTAGGTATTTCAGGTCGTTTCTACGTCACGCCTCAGCTTAGCCTTGGCTTGGGCTACACGCGAATTGATAGTGATTTGGATTACGTGAGCTTGACCGCGCGGTTCCACTTCTAATTGATGACGTGAGTTGGGTTCGGGTTGGGAGGATTTTTATAGCCCGGGCCCAACGCGGTGCGTTGGCTACCATTCCTAACGCATTGCGTTGGGTTTCAAGCCCGAACGATCATATCGGCCCCAGCCCAACGCACCGTTACGGAACGTGCGTTGGCTACCATTCCCAACGCATTGCGTTGGGTTTCAAGCCCGAACGATCATATCGGCCCCAGCCCAACGCGATGCGTTGGCTACCATTCCCAACGCAGTGCGTTGGGTTTCAAGCCCGAACGATCATATCGGCCCCAGCCCAACGCGATGCGTTGGCTACCATTCCCAACGCATTGCGTTGGGTCCCAAGCCCGAGCGATCATATCGGCCCCAGCCCAACGCGGTGCGTTGGCTACTCGGCCTAGCGCGGTGCGTTGGGTGGGATAGGCCAAAAAAAACCGCCCGAATGGGCGGTTTTGGTGGCTAAACTCGAACTTTAGCGCTTAAACACCAGTCACGGTTGTGGTTGTGGTTGGTGGTGTCGTTGGAGGCGTGGTGCCGCCATCATCGTCGTCGTCATCGTCATCATCATCGTCGTCAGAGATACGATCTTGCGGATCTTGTGTATCGCTTGCGACAACAGCAACAGCAACTGCCACACTCGCAACAGCTCCCACTGCAGCGATTGGGCCGACGCCTTGACCACCACCTTGACCTGGCGCCTGATTACCCGCAGCACCTTGTGCAAACGCAAGTGCTGGGCTCAGGACCATCATCAAGACAACCAAAATTACAACTAACTTTTTCATAACTCTTTCCTTGTAGAGATACATGTATCGTCAGGATCGCAATTCCGATTCAGGCGCTTTACACAAAACTCGTAAGCGTCGTTAGTAGCACACGTTGACCGTGGTTTTATTCTAAGGTGGATCAGTTTTGTTGGCCATTCGACCGGCCGAGATAATTGACGCTAGCGTGTGAGCTCGATATTCCAAGGCAGCAAGTG
>NZ_PIPM01000030.1 GCF_003987175.1 Aliidiomarina sanyensis
AGCTGCCGATAACTCATGTTGGAACTCACTTTTTTTGGTCGAAAAGTAAGACTACCACATGTCGGTAGCTGACCTCCTTTCGACCTATCCCATTACATGAGTGTTGCGGTTATTATCTGAATTCAGGTTATTAAAATAGGTTTCATTTTATTCTCCGATTGATTTTTATAATTTTATTGTCGTTGTTATGTTTTACTTAGTTGGTTCATGACGTGCTTAGTGAAAAAGTTTCGTGGTATAAAAATATATGCTTACTGCGATTAAAATACTGAAGCCATGAATAAGAAACCCGATGACCGTTGGTTTTATCTTAAAGATCCATTTTACCGATAGTTTTTTCTCTGCTCTTACTACACAATTCCATGCTAGATCAAAATTTGCGACTAACAATCTTTATACGGAGAAAGGACCTATTGAAGTGTCATTAACCACTTTCGAACCATTCGATAACTCAACTCTATTCTTGTAGATCTTCAACGTTAGATTCATCTCTAGTCCATTTTTTAGTGATAACGCTTTGCTAATTGGCTGCCGCAGCGTAGCGTAGGCAGTCCAGTGGACGCCACGCTTTTTGTGGCCGGAACGAAATTAAGCAATTTGTTATAAGTCATTTGTATTTACCCGTTGCCCACAATGAATACAGACTATGGAACCAGAGAACCAATGCCAAACCACTTTTGTCCAATCGCCACTTGACGCTGGATGTGGCGGTTTAAACCCTTGAACGGTCAAACACTTATTACAGTGAGGGCAACGATTAAACAATGCCAGCACAATATGTACTACTAAAGCGCCAAGAAAAGCACCAAAGATGTATACCAAATGACTCGCACTAGCCTCCGGTGAAGCGAAAAACTTGCCGTATCCCAGCGCGAGAAGGAATGCGATCAGAAGAAACCACGCAATAAAAACGCTGAGTACATCGAGTTTACCTATTAACGATTTGGACACCGATCTTTCCTATGGCTTATAACGCAAAGCTTTGGGGCGGCTGGAGCGAAGCGTAAGTCGTCCCAGCCACGATAGTGGCGACAATAGCGCCTTGTTAGTGTTTTATAAGCCGCTCAATAATTAGGGTAAGTTCACTAACCACTAATTCAGGCTCGTCAAACTGCACAAAATGACCACTCATCTCTGTTAACACTGCCCGCCCTTGTGGGAAAGCTTCAGCCCATTGTTTCCATGTTTCACCCCACTTGACTACACCTTGGTCACTAGCCAGCAAGTGTGGTGGATTGGGATTTTTTTTGATCGAGGCAATAACAGTAACAGGCATATCTTTGATCTGTGGGTAGTTCGGTAAAGGTCTCTTACTCCAAAAATCCAAGTAGTTATTTGACATGCCATTTTCCATATCAGCAAGCTTAACCGCAGCAATTTCTTTGTTAGCCTGCTCTAAATTAATAGCACGCATAATATCCACATCATGCTCCGAAGATGGATCAAGCATCAGTAGTGCTTGTATTTGTGCAGGGTAAGCCACTGCAAAATCCCGAGCTACATTACCACCATACGAATGAGCAATTAAAATGACAGGCTGCGTAATCCCTAAATTTAGTAAAAGGTTGCTGGCATAATGAGCATACTCGTCAGAAGTAAAATGACGCTTTATTTTAGTTGAATTGCCATTGCCTACCCTTGAATAGCGAATAACTGTAGCTCTTTCAGCAATTTTATAGAAGACAGGGTCCCAGTCAGATAAACCAGCACCAGCACCACCTTCCAGCAGGACTGTATACTCACCACTGCCGGCGATTTCATATTCCAGCTCAAAGTCCCCAACCTTTGAGAACTTCGGTTCTGCGACCACAGAAAAGGACAACACAAAGATCGATAACAAAATTAATTTCAAAAAAATCTCCTTAAAACACTAACATTTGAATACTAAGCATGCGCGGTGTATTTCTGGCGAGAAACGGCTTGAGAGAATGATGAATACTGAGGATTTCATGAACAACTCCCTGTGTTCGCTTGGTACGAAATGCGCATGCTCGTTTGTGTCAACATGCTTGCTTATTATTGATTTAATAGAGTAGACCATAAACGCCTTGCAGCCTTTAGGCAAGTTGATAATGTGCGTTCGATGGTGCAGATAGGCGGGCGCTTGTAGCGTATCCTCGATCTTGTTCAGTGGCCTCAACGTACCAGCAAAAGTATTGCTTAAGCACATGGGTATTAATCTGGTTGGTTTTTACGTGAGTGTGACCTAGAAGATCTTGCTCGGTTTGAATGTCACAGCCGGTTTGTATTAAATATTTGTATTGTGAGCACCTATTGCACGACGAGTTTCTAAGTCGCGCAGAAATTCTTCTTTATCCTTGGGTGAGATCATGATGGACTGCCCGCGCCCATAATCGATTTGGAGCCGATCTGTAGAAAGAGCAGCGCTAGACAACGGACTTGAAGTCGCTTTGATACTGGTTATTTGCGCAATGGGGATGTCCCGCTTAAACGGCCCACATTTCACGAAAAGCTTCGAGTCAGATAAGGTGTAGTTGGTACTCGCCAACAGCCATAACGGGAGGCCCGCGCCAAAAATGGCGGCGGACAGTGTTAAAATAATTGCAAGCGCACTACCGGTGCGTACAGCAAGCGCAAATGCAACGAGACATACCGCTGCCGACCCCAGGGCAACCGCATGAGTGTACATTAATTCACCATCTCGCTGAAGCCCGCAGATAATACAGCCTCCAGATATTCGGCTTTCATCCATGCTCGCTTTTGTTTAGCAGGGATACTGCCTTTTGATGATT
>NZ_PIPM01000031.1 GCF_003987175.1 Aliidiomarina sanyensis
CGTAAGCGTCGTTAGTAGCACACGTTGACCGTGGTTTTATTCTAAGGTGGATCAGTTTTGTTGGCCATTCGACCGGCCGAGATAATTGACGCTAGCGTGTGAGCTCGATATTCCAAGGCAGCAAGTGGTCGATATCATCGCCATCTTTGATAAGTGGCCACTGCTCAAACAGGCTCATCAGGTAATCAATCGGTTGCAGGTCGTTGGCTTTCGCGGTTTCGACCAGGCTGTAGAGCACCGCACTGGCATCAGCACCGCCATGGGTGTTGGCGAACAGCCAGGCTTTGCGGCCAATCACGAACGGTTTGATGGCCCGTTCGGCGCGGTTGTTGTCGATGTTGATGCGCCCGTCAGTTAAGTACACTTGTAACTTTGACCACTGGTTTAGGGTGTATTGCACGGCTTTGCCAAGCACACTGGTCGGGGGCACTTGGGTAAGCTGGGTATCAAGCCACTTTTTGAAGTCGTTCATGACCGTTGTCGATTCGGTTTGTCGTGCGTGTAAGCGCTCGTCCGCTGATTTATCTTTCATCAAGCGTTCAACGCGGTACAACTTTTGGATAAACTTAATCGCAACATCAGCGCGGCCGGTTTTCTTTTTCCCTTGCACGGTTTTAGCGTCCACGAACTTGCGCCTAGCATGCGCCCAGCAACCCGCGAGTTTAGCTTCAGTTTGCTCATAGCCTTGATAGCCATCCACCTGCAACGGCCCGCGATAACCTTTTAGGAAGTCTTTCGGGTGTATTCCGCCGCGACCATCTTGATAGTCGTAAAGCACGATGTTGGGTGGTGGCGAAGCGCTATCAGGTGGCGGTTTGTCACCACCACACCCATACACCCACATGTAGGATTTACTTTTTTCCGACTGGATAACCTTTAAGGTCGTCTCGTCTGCCCATAATACGGGCTGTTGCACTAAGATATCGTGCATGCGCTGGTACAGCGGCTCAAGCTTTTGGCTCACAGCCACCAACCAACGGCTCATGGTCTGGCGGCTGATATCGGCACCGAACTGCTTGAACATGGTTTCCTGGCGGTATAGAGGCAAGCCATACTGGAACTTGGCCGTGATGATTTGCCCTAATAAGCTTGGCGTAGCGATGCTTTTGGGCAGCATGCTCAGTGGCATCGGTGCCTGCTTAATCTTCGTCTCGGTGCCTTGTTGCTCGCAGGTGCGGCAGCCGTACTTCGGCCGTACGTGGCGAATCACTTGCACCTTGGCAGGGATAAAATCGAGCTTCTCACTGACATCCTCGCCCATGCGATGCATGTCGGTGCCACAGCACTCGCAGGTTTTCTCATCATCACTGATGTCGTGAACGATTTCTGTGCGTGGCAACGACGCATCTAAACGGGCGCGACGACCGACTTTGCGCGTGTACGCAATGTGCTGCTCGGCAGCGATTTCGTCTTCATCAGGCTGGAGGATGTCTTCGATTTCGTTGAACAAATCGCCCTGACCAGGCAAGCCTTCAGCACTGGCAGCAAAGCGTTTCTTCAGCTCTAATTGCCATTTTTCCAGTAGCTGATAAAAATCACGCTTCCAGCGAGCCGTCTCAGCCTGCTGCTCAAGCAGCATTGCTTTGAGGGCTTCAATGTCGTCTGGAAGTGTATTGGTATCAAGCTTTTTCATGCAGCTATTATACCGCAACACACGGCGCTAAACCGCTACTGATAAGGGATTTCTTAGACCGATTCGTGATCGATAAATCGCTGTTATGCTTGATCCCTATATGGCCAAAAACGATCAGGTCATTGCACTAAAATGCAGCGGCTGATGGCCTTTCATCAAGGTAATATCAAGGCCATCTAAGAGCCATGCCCACTGCTGCTCAGTGAGCGTGATGGTGCTACTTTGCATCTTGCGTGGCCACTTAAACTTCGCCTTCTCAAGGCGCTTGTACCACAGGCAAAAGCCGGTTTTGTCCCAGTACAACACCTTGAGTTTATCGCGCTGGCGATTGCAAAAGATAAACAAGGCGCCACTGAATGGCGAGAGCTCCATCTCGCTTTCAACAATGGCGCTCAGACCATTGATGCTTTTACGAAAGTCCACCGGCGCTTTGTGCAAATAGATGGCCGGTGGCTCAACGAACATTTTCATGCGCTGAGCTCTTTGACCAGTTGCGCCACCCAGCGCGGTGACACCGACAACGGCAGCACCAACTCGGTTTGACCGATACGTAACTGCACTGATTGCTGCGAGGTTGTCGGTTGCGGTACCGCTAGCGCAAAACCAGTGTCGTTATCTTCAGCTTCGCGCTGAAGCCGCAAACGCCGTTGCCCAAAGTAGGCAGGGCTCAGCCCGCGCTGCTCACAGAAGTCTTTCTGGCTAAGACCGCTTTGCTCGAATTCAGCAATCAGCGCTCGCCATTCCTCACGGGTTCGATATGTTTGGCTCATCATGCTAACACCTTATCAATTAGAATCGGTGGTAGCCTACGGCTTCAAATTATGGCTGAATAGGTGTGGTTGGCGTTACGCTTAC
>NZ_PIPM01000032.1 GCF_003987175.1 Aliidiomarina sanyensis
TGTCAACAACGGGTGAAAACTGATCCACTTTTGTCCTAAAAACAACGGAGTAAAAGTGATCCACCCTTAGCTAATTTTATACTTCAGACGCCGACTACAAAGTGATCCACAAAAGTGCTTACTCAGCGTCAATTATCTTGGCCGGTTTGCGGTTTATCCGAAAAGCATCGGAATAAAATTGATCCACCTTAACGGCCATTTTCGTGCAAAACAACGGTATTTAACTGATCCATTGCTGCATTTAGGCATCAACAAGTACTTCTGTGCTTGTTTCAACTGCAGGTATGATTCCGGCAGCTTTTTTGCCCTTTAGTCGGAAGCTCTCACCACTAATTTGCACAATGTGCGAATGATGCAGAAGCCGATCTAATAGTGCCGCAGTAAGCGTTGTGTCATCGGCAAATGCATTCGACCATTGTGAAAATGGCAAGTTGCTAGTGACGATGACACTACCGTGTTCATATCGTTTGGCGATAACGTTAAAGAACAGGTTTGCCTCATCGCGGCCGAAAGGTAGATAACCTATCTCATCAATAATGAGCAGCTTTGGCGCGAGTACACTGCGCTTCAAGTACTGCTCAAGTCGGCCTTGGCTTTTTGCAGTTGCGAGCTGAAGCATTAAATCAGCTGCTGTAATAAACCGAGTTTTAATGCCACGCATGACCGCAAGGTAACCCAGACTGATAGCCAAGTGGCTTTTACCAACGCCGCTAGGACCGAGTAATACAATGTTTTCGGCACGTTCAACGAACGCTAAACCAGTGAGCTCTTTTAGTTGCTGTCGTGGTGCGCCACTAGCAAACTTAAAATCGTAATCATCGAACGATTTTAATGCTGGAAAGCCAGCGAACTTAAGAAGCGTCTCTTGTGTTCGTCGTGTCCTTGCTTGCAGCTCAAGCTGCAGTAGTTGCTCTAGAAAGTCGGCAAAAGTACCTTCTTTAGCACTTGTTTTATCTGCTACGGCAGACCACTCAGAACTTATGGTTCCGAGCTTGAGCGTCTCACAAGCGTCTAGTATGCGTTCTTGTTGAAGGTTCATAAACGTCCCTCCAACAAGCTGTCATAAACGCTCAGCGGGTGCTGTAAGCTCTCTATCGGTGTTGGTCGGCTCGAGGATGATGTCACGATACGACCGTGTTCTTTAGCTGGTAGCGGTTGTAAATGAAACCGCTCTTGCTCAAGCAATATCTGCGGCTTCTGACCGGTTGTACCGTGAATACGCTGATGCGCAACGTGTTCAATCCATGGGCCAATGTGAGCGTTGGCCACCGACACATCAAAGCGTAAGCCATGCTGCTTCAAACTCGTAGCTAATGGCGTGATGAAGCTGCTTTTTAAATATGAGTTGAAACGCTCAACCTTACCCTTCGTGCGAGCCCGGTAAGGGCGGCAAGCTCGCGGTTGGAAACCGTAGTACTTAGCAAACTCGAGCAGCGCTGGGTTCCAGCGATGTTGCCCTGGGCCATATGCATCACGTTCAATCATAATGGTCTTGGCGTTATCAAACAGAACGTGTTGAGTAACACCACCGAAGAAGGCAAATGCTTCTTCTAAACCGTACAACCAATCTTCTTGGCGCTCGCGCACTGAAAAGTGTACGAAGGTTGCACGGCTAAACGATAACGTTGCGACAAAGCCTTTCATGCGGCGCCGGTTGCGGTTAATGTTAGTGAAATCAACTTGCAACTGCTCACCGGGCTGGGTTTCGAATCGAACAACTGGGTCGTTCGCTTCTGGCTTTTTAAACTGCGATACATACTGTCGCAACTGAGTCATGCCGCCGTTATAACCTTGGGCTTCTATCTCTCGAAAGAGAACCGTTGCCGGTATCCAATCAGGCTCAGCGGCTTTAATCCGTTCACGAAGATAGCCCTCATAAGGGCCTAACTTCGTTGGGCGCGCTTCACGCGCCGAATAGCTTGGCGTTACTGTCGGCCGCGCCAGGTAGTTCTTTACTGTGTTACGGGAAATGCCAAGACGGCGTGCAATCTCGCGATTACTCAATCCCTGTCGGTGTAAAACGTGAATGTCCACTAGTTGCTCCTGAGTTAGCATGTTAGGCCGCCTTGTCATATTGAAAAGTGCGGCTATGATGCCTCAGGTGGATCACTTTTAAACCGTTGTCAGTGGATCAATTTTACTCCGTTGGTAACACT
>NZ_PIPM01000033.1 GCF_003987175.1 Aliidiomarina sanyensis
AGCTGCCGATAACTCATGTTGGAACTCACTTTTTTTGGTCGAAAAGTAAGACTACCACATGTCGGTAGCTGACCTCCTTTCGACCTATCCCATTACATGAGTGTTGCGGTTATTATCTGAATTCAGGTTTCTGTTTTTATGACCCCGTAGCAAATGTGAATCAGCTTTCGCATTGCTGCTCCCAATGCTTGCATCTTTGTTTTCCCTGCTGCTAGCAATCGGCATTTCTGAGCTTTAATGTCTGGGTTGTGAGTACCAGCAGCAACTGCGGCCAAGAAGAGCTTTGATCTTATTCTTGATGGTCCAACCTTGCTCAACGTCGTTCGACCTTTTAGGTTTCCTGATTCATTTAATCTAGGTATCAACCCAATAAACGCAGCTGCTTGTTTTGCGCTGCGAAAGTGCTTCGCGCTGAACAGATAGACAAGCTCTCGAGACATAACTTTGCCAATACCAACAACACTTTGCAGTAGTTTATGTTTCTTACTCATTATGGGGTCTGATGCAATGATAGTATCGATCTCACACTCGATAGAGCGTATTTCTTCATCTATTATTGCTATTAGCCGCGTGATGGAGGTGGTAACTCTTTCGTTGGAATCGCTAATACTGCAGGCTTCAAGTCGGTTTGATTCTCGCAGCCGGTCTTTCTCAAGTGCTGCCACTACAGACATTGGAAATTCCGAGCGACACCATTGCTGATTGGCATTCACATGGTAAATCTAATGCGTCCTTTACGGCTGGTGCAGATACGCAGTGGGCCGATCAAAGACGCTGGCGATTTAGTTATTTATCTCGGGGGCTCGTGGGTGGAACAGGAACTCATACGTTAAGCGTTTATCATCAAGAAAAAGCGACTGATGTATGCACGGGCCTATGCAGGAATTGACCATGAAACTAGTAATTTCGATCGTGATTTATTTTTTGATGGTTGCGTCATTTGACCGTGATAGCCACCTAAATACTCCATTCCCAGATTTTTATAAAGCTAACTATAAAAAATTGACCACGAGCCTCTCTAACTATGTCGAGAACCCTGACCAACTAGAGAAGCTTATCGTTGAACATGCAATGGTTCGCTACTCTTGGAATTCGTTATTCGAAAATCAGTACGATGACCTTGTTCTCTCCGACTATGAATGTAGGTTTTGGTTAGCTTACTGGGACATTCAAGGAGTAACATATTCATTGGAAAGTGGTTGGCAGTTTGGCGTCGAAAAGTTTGAAGAAAGAGCCATAGAGTTGGTCGCTCTCTTAAAGGAGCAGCAAGAACTCACGAATGAGGACCGGTTGGTATGTCGATATTTTCCTGTGAAACCTCATGAAGTATCGATGATTAGATTGTTAGATGAACCTAGTACTTACATAGTTAATCGAGTGATCGTTAATGTTTTTCTTAATCTCAAAGGTAACAGCCTGTTCGGGTATTTTTTAGCCCCGCAATCTGATCCATCAATTAGAAAAATTCGGATTCCAGTCGCATCGGTAAACAAAGGGGTAGTTCTTCAGGAGGGGGCAGCTCGAATCGAGGGGAGGCTGCGCTCCTCTAAACTAGATGAGGGTGAATCTAATAGTCTGTATCTTGAACATGTTCGAAGCACAAACCTGCCACTTGATGAAGAAATCTCACTGGTGGAGAAAGAATCGATAGATCCAATGTTTGTTGATTTTATTAAAGATCCTAAACAATTCTTTGGTCAGGAAGTTCAGCTTTCTGGGTTTTTAAAGAAGGATTACCGTGGGCGCGCAACACTATTTTTATCGAACTTTCATGCAGCGACGCTTGATGACACTAATGCTATTTGGGTATTGAATCAGTCAGACACTGTTTTTGACGAGGGTTGGAT
Organism: Aliidiomarina sanyensis; assembly: GCF_003987175.1. Lineage (GTDB taxonomy): Bacteria > Pseudomonadota > Gammaproteobacteria > Enterobacterales > Alteromonadaceae > Aliidiomarina > Aliidiomarina sanyensis. Next base: position 1,848 of record NZ_PIPM01000033.1, read on the forward strand.
ATCGTTAAAGGGAGTAGTCGTGGATGAATGTCACCTTCGTCATTCACGCGCTCCGGCCCTACGTATATGCTTAGCCATAGGACAAGACTAGTTAGCGGGTCAGATAGGAGCTCATGCGTTTGCGGGGGGCGTGATCCGTACCAGTACTTTTGGACACCGAGCTAAGTGAGTAAAATCACTTAACGAGGTGAATCATGAAAGCAAATAAAACACGCAAAGTCCACACACAAGAATTTAAAGCAGAAGCCCTGAAATTAG
>NZ_PIPM01000034.1 GCF_003987175.1 Aliidiomarina sanyensis
ATCGAGTAGGAGGAGGCCTCCTGGCCTCCGTCCTCTCACACCACCGGGCATACGGTTCCGTACCACGGCGGTTCATAGGTTACATTTGAGCTGATGGTAACTGTCCATCAGCGATACCAGACCCAGTCTATCAAACAACTTCTTCGGTACTGCCTGATTCATGTGCGAAGCACCCGAGTTCCACCATGGGCCGCGCCCATTGGTCGTACTTAGTTCCGCTCGCTTCTGAGCAATACCCAGCCGCATCAACATCCGCGCACGAGTTAGGCCTCGCTTCCATTGTCGCCAGAGTATCTTTCGCAGATGGCGGCGAAGCCAACCATCGAGCTCATTAAAGATGCCTTTGGTATCTGCGTGATGGAAGTAGTTTATCCATCCACGCAGTTTAGGGGCGAGTTCGCTTATCGTCTTGCGGATGTTCCAGCCTTTAGCCATGCGAAGCAGTGCTTTGAGGCTACCTTTCAGGCGCTTCACGCTTTTATCAGCAACCTTGAGCCGGATATTGTATTTCCGGCCACATACCGTGTAACCAAGAAAGCTGCGCTTCCAAGGCCTATCGGCGGCACTTTTCTCACGATTAACCTGAAGCTTCAGGCGCTGTTCAAGGAACTTCGTGGTCGAGGCAAGCACTCGGTGCGCTGCTCGTTCACTGCTCACATAGATGTTGCAGTCATCCGCGTAGCGACAGAAGCTGTGGCCTCGTTTCGTCAGTTCCATGTCCAGCTCATGCAGGAGAATGTTCGACAGCAGCGGTGAGAGCGGTCCACCTTGCGGTGTGCCCTCTGTTCGTGCTGTCACGATTCCATTGTCCATGATGCCTGCTTGTAAGTAGCGGCGTATCAGTTTGAGTACAGTTTTGTCCTTGATTACCCGAGCGATACGCGACATGAGGATGTCGTGATTCACTCGGTCAAAGAACTTCGCCATATCAATATCCACCACCCAGCGCTTGCCGGACTCCATGTAGTCCCGAGCTTGATGCACCGCTTGCGCGGCGCTCTTACCCGGTCGGAACCCGTAGCTCTGCGGTGAGAATATCGGCTCAAACTGCTCGCTTAATACCTGATGCATCGCCTGTTGGATAAGCCGGTCTATCACACACGGAATGCCAAGCATTCGCGTACCGCCACCGGGCTTGGGTATCTCTACCTTGCGTACCGGTTGCGGTTGATAATTGCCGTCCAACAGTTGTTGTTTGATGTGCTGCCAGTGTTGTTGCAGATAGCCTTTCAGCTCATCTGTGGTTACACCATCTACCCCCGGAGCGCCTTTGTTTCGGCATACCCGTTGGTAGGCTTGCAGCATATTTGACCGCTCAAGTATCACTGACATTACGTTCATATCAGCCCCGCTCGGAGTTGTTCTAATTGATGCCGCGATGTACTGCACAACCCAACCGTGCCGCGTCGACTTCTGGCCTCGCGGTTTGGGTTAGGTGAGCATATCGCTCTTGCTGTGGTGTATAACATCATCGAATCAACAGGCTCCGATTCATAACCTATGTTCAGCCCTTTAGTTGGCGGTGACCAACCTACTACGGCCTCGGCTGACTTCTGTTGCCCCATCCTGATACCTCATAGCATCAGTAGCCCAAGGCAGAGCAACAGACCTCCCGGGGTAATGCGCGTGACCTTCCCACTTATACCTGCCGCATCTACGTCCATAGTTTCCGTGTAAGTATCGGGCTTTGACAATAGTTGTTGCCTTACCCACTATGACCGCCTCGTATGCGATTTCTGTTCGTCAGGCCAGTGTTTTGCTTTCCGCTTCCTTCAGATTTCACCTCACGGTGAACACCCTTGCGGTTCAGCTAGTGATTCCCCTTACCGGGCTCACAGAGGACTCTCACCTCCAAGTCATCCTGTCAGTACCACCTGTACAGGAATAGCACCCGTCAGGGCGCAACGCGCCGTGCCCGGCGCACAAC
>NZ_PIPM01000035.1 GCF_003987175.1 Aliidiomarina sanyensis
GGGGATTGTCACGCATATGAAAGCGCTGCGCGCCGATGAGGAAACTTTGAGTCCTGTGCATTCGGTGTATGTGGACCAATGGGATTGGGAGCAGATTATTGCGGATCGCCACCGGACGGAAGCGCAGTTGCACACTACGGTGCGAAGCATTTACACAGCGCTGAAACAAACGCTTGAGCAATATAAAGAGGGTTTTGGCTCAAGCCTTTCTCTTCCTGAGACGATTACGTTCGTTCGATCGGAAGACCTATTGCAAGCCTACCCAGAACTTTCGCCGAAGGAACGGGAGCATGCTGCTGCAGAAGAGCATGGTGCTATTTTCCTGCAGGGGATTGGTGGAGCGCTCTCTGATGGAACCATCCATGATGTGCGCGCTCCAGATTACGACGATTGGACTTTAAACGGCGATATCATTGTATGGAACCCGGTCTTGGGCGAGTCGTTGGAATTAAGCTCGATGGGTATTCGCGTCGACCGGGCAGCATTGTTGAAGCAATTGCAAAGCAGTGGCCGAGCGTCGGCTGAGGGGCTTCCTTGGCATCAAAAACTCATTTCCGGTCAGCTGCCTCAAACAATTGGCGGTGGGATTGGGCAATCACGCTTGTGTATGTGGATGATGCAAAAACCCCACATCGGCTACGTCCAACACGGCGTCTGGTGCCCAGAAACCCGCACGAAGTACGCCGATTTGTTGTAGCCAACGCACAGCGTTGGGTCCCAGATTGATAAATGCGTCAGACCTCCCACCCAACGCCCCGTTACGGCACATGCGTTGGTTACATCAAATGTACCCGTAGCCAACGCACCGCGTTGGGTCCCAGATTGATAAATGCGTCAGACCTCCCACCCAACGCATTGCGTTGGGTACATTAAAGACCCGGCGACGGCATCGCTTCCAAGCCTCCCACCCAACGCCCCGTTACGGCACATGCGTTGGCTACGTTGCTTGAATGGTTCGTTGAATGGGGGTTTGTAATGAAATGAGGGTTTCGGTGGATTGAATTTCATCAATGACCTGCAGCCGCTCAATGAGAAGCCGTTGAAGATCATCAATATTACGCACCAACACCTTAATGAGCACACTGTATTGCCCGGTGGTGTAGTAGGCCTCGGTCACTTCCGGCAGTGCTTTGAGCTTCTCCAAAGCGGAGGGGTAGTCACCTGCTTGTCGCAAGATGATGCCAATAAAGCAGCAGATGTCGAAACCGAGCTTACGCGGATCAATGCTGAGTTTTGCCCCGGTAATAATCCCAGCCTTACGCATTTTCTCGACGCGGACATGCACCGTTGCGGGTGATACTCGGTTTGCTTTGGCAATTTCGGCATACGAAAGGCGGGCATTCTCGGTCAGTGCGTTCAGTATGTTTTTATCCAAATTGTCGATCA
>NZ_PIPM01000036.1 GCF_003987175.1 Aliidiomarina sanyensis
GAGAGTGTAAAAATATCTGTGTAAATGGCATTCTTATCAACTCCTTAGAAGGATATCAGAATGCCAATATCAGAAAAACTTATCGATCAGCTGCTTGAAGGCTGTGATTCTCCAGAAGACATTTTAGGCGAAGCTGGCCTGCTTAAGCAGCTCACCAAGAAAGTGGCTGAGCGGGCGCTAGAAGCTGAGATGGAAGCTCATTTAGGTTACGCCCCGAATGATGCAGCCGGTAACAACAGCGGCAACTCTCGCAATGGTAAAACCAAGAAAACGGTTCGCAGCACCAACGGTGATGTCGAACTGGATATTCCCCGCGACCGAAATGGCAGTTTTGACCCTAAATTAGTCCGCAAGGGCGAACGCCAGCTTAACGGATTTGATGAGCGCATCGTGGCGCTGTATGCCCGTGGCATGACGACCCGTGATATTCAGGCATACCTCGAAGAAGCCTATGGCGTTGAGGTCTCACCCACTTTCATATCGCAGGTGACGAATGCTGTTATGGATGAAGTTAAAGCTTGGCAGCACCGACCGCTAGCAAAGCTGTATCCGGTTGTTTATCTTGATTGTCTGGTCGTCCGCAGCCGTGATTCTGGTGTCGTGCAGAACAAATCGGTGTACTTGGCGCTGGGCATTAACACCGACGGCGAGAAAGAGCTTCTAGGTCTGTGGATGGCTCAAACTGAAGGCGCTAAATTCTGGCTGTCGGTGATGAACGAGCTTAAGAACCGTGGTGTTGATGACATCTTCATCGCCTGCTGCGATGGCCTAAAAGGTTTCCCTGAAGCTATTGAAGCGGTTTACCCGAAAACTCAGGTGCAACTGTGCATCGTGCATCAAATTCGGCACTCGTTGCGTTACGTCAACTGGAAGCAACGCAAGACTATCGCTGCTGACTTAAAACTTATTTATGGCGCCGCTACTCGTGCTGAAGCCGAGCAAGCGTTGGAAGACTTCGCTAACAAGTGGGACGCCGAGCATCCCACCATCAGCCGCTCATGGCGGGCAAACTGGGAGCGTTTAAGTGTGTTCTTCGACTACCCGGTCGAGATACGCAAAGCTATCTACACCACCAATGCCATTGAGTCACTGAATGCGTCACTGCGCAAAATCACCAAAACTCGCCGCTCATTCCCGAACGATGAAGCCGTCATGAAGGTGCTGTACTTGGCCTTGCATCAGGCTTCAAAAAAGTGGACGATGCCCATACGCAACTGGAAACCGGCAATGGCGCAGTTCGAGATTATGTATCAGGATCGGATTTAACAGTGCAATCAGCCATTTACACAAAATCTTTTACAGTCTC
>NZ_PIPM01000037.1 GCF_003987175.1 Aliidiomarina sanyensis
TGATCCGTACCAGTACTTTTGGACACCGAGCTAAGTGAGTAAAATCACTTAACGAGGTGAATCATGAAAGCAAATAAAACACGCAAAGTCCACACACAAGAATTTAAAGCAGAAGCCCTGAAATTAGCTGAAAGAATAGGCGTTGCAGCAGCGGCTAGAGAACTAAAAGTCTACGAATCCCAGCTGTACAGTTGGCGGACTGCGGCGCAAAAAAAATCTAGCACGAGCGCCAGAGAAGCAGAGCAAGCCGCTGAAATTGCTCGATTAAAACGTCAATTAGCTGAACAGGCAGAGGACCTGGCCATATTAAAAAAGGCGGCCACCTACTTCGCGAAGAACCAAAAATAGCCAGATTTGAGTTTATTCTTGAGCACCAGCATCAATTCAGCTTAAAGCGGATGGTGAACGTGCTCAACGTATCGCGTAGTGGGTATTATGCCTGGCGGAAACATGGTCAGACAGTCAATCCTCGAGAGCAGCGTCAAATTGAGCGAGACGAGGCGATTAAGCAGGCATTTATTGACTCGAAAGAGCGCAGCGGCGCTCGGCGTATCCAAGTGGATTTGGCAGAGCTCGACATGACACCCGACATCAAAACTATTCGCAATAGTATGATACGCCAGGGCTTTGTACCTAAGGCTGCACGTAAATTTAAGGTCACCACGGACAGTAAGCACAATCAGCCTGTGGCGCCAAACTTGCTGGAGCAAGATTTTACGGCAAGTGCTCCGAATCAAAAGTGGGTTGGCGATATCACGTATTTATTCACTAGTGAGGGCTGGCTGTACCTAGCGGTAATCATCGATTTATATTCACGCTCGGTTGTTGGCTGGTCGATGAGTAACCGAATGACCGCAACGTTGGTGTGTGATGCTCTGAAAATGGCTTTATTTCGCAGAGGCTTTCCCGAAGGGATCATTGTTCACAGCGACCGAGGTAGTCAATATTGTTCAAGCGATTATCGAGATTTAATTAAAAAACATAGACTTACTCAGAGTATGAGCCGAAAAGGAAATTGTTGGGATAATGCCTGTGCCGAAAGCTTCTTTCACTCATTAAAGGTAGAAGCCTTGCAGGACGAGCCCATCATGGATCGAGAGAATATGCGCCGAGCAGTCTTTGAGTACATCGAAGTTGATTACAACAAGACAAGAAGGCATAGTGCTATTGGCTATCTCAGCCCAGAGAACTTTGAATTAAAAAATAGTGCTTAGCAAAGTGTCCACTTTTAGTGGTACGGATCA
>NZ_PIPM01000038.1 GCF_003987175.1 Aliidiomarina sanyensis
CCAGGGCAAGATCGTGAACGTTTTTTAAGCAACGAAACGATCAGTTTGACGATCTGAGTTACCTGTGATCATATACTCCCTTTTTCGGGAGTTGAATCATGTATATCGAAGCTTTCACAAGCCACTTTGGCGCATTAACGGACGCACGTCAATCAGCGAAAGTCACCTATCCGCTGGAAGATATTCTGTTCATCACCCTGTGTGCAGTGACCGCGGGTGCTCAGGGCTGGAGCGATATACGAGATTATGCCGAAGGCCATCAGGAGTGGTTTGAACGACACGGTTTTTTGCGTGATGGTATTCCGGTAGACGATACCATTGCACGCACCATCTCCCGCATTGACCCAGAGCAGTTCCGACTGTGTTTTGTGAGCTGGATGCAGGATGTACACGAAGCCACTCAGGGGCAGGTCATTGCCATTGATGGCAAAACGTTGCGCAGGTCATATCAGCGGGGCGACAAGCATTCGACGATTCACATGGTCAATGCCTTCTCCTGTGCGAATAAACTGGTGCTGGGGCAAGTAAAAACGGCCGCCAAGTCGAATGAAATTACGGCTATCCCGGAGTTAATTGAGCTTCTCGATATCGACGGAACCCTGGTCTCTATTGATGCTATGGGATGCCAGACAGACATTGCACAACAGATAGTCGATAAGGGTGGAGACTACCTGTTTACGCTGAAATCGAATCATAAGAAGCTTTACAGCGCTGTCGTCGCGGCATTTGCGAAAGAGCGGGAAGAGCCGTTGGGAGACATTCGTATTGAGAACAAACATGGTCGCGTGGAAGCCCGCATTTTTCATGTGCTCAGCGCCGACCGAATCAACGAGGACTTTCCACAGTGGCCCGGACTCAAGACCTTGGGGATGAGTGTAAGTTACCGCCAGTTAAAGGGAAAGCCCGCAGAGCTAACGTATCGTTACCATATCAGTTCTGCCGAGTTATCGGAGCGGGAGATGGCCGATGCCGTACGCGCACACTGGTCTGTTGAAAATAGCTTGCACTGGGTCCTTGATGTTTCCCTGCGGGAAGATGATTGCCAGATCCACCAGAATCATGGTGCGGAGAACTGGTCTATGTTGCGCCACATGGCATTAAACATGCTGCGCGCAGAATCATCAAAAGGCAGTATCCCTGCTAAACAAAAGCGAGCATGGATGAAAGCCGAATATCTGGAGGCTGTATTATCTGCGGGCTTCAGCGAGATGGTGAATTAATGTACACTCATGCGGTTGCCCTG
>NZ_PIPM01000039.1 GCF_003987175.1 Aliidiomarina sanyensis
CCAGGGTGAGATCGCGAACATTTATTGACCAGTTGAGCCGCTAAATAATCGATCGATTTGACGATCAGCTCTAGTCGTGATCTTATACTCTCTTTTACGGAGAGCCGCAATGAGCCTGACTTTGCTGACTGATCACTTTGCCGACATTGAAGACCCAAGGCAAGCATCAAAAGTAACCTATAAACTGTTTGATGTCCTGTTTTTAACCTTGACTGCGGTGATTTCAGGCGCAGAAGGCTGGGAAGAAATCGAAGATTTTGGCCACCTGCGGCTCCAGTGGCTGAAAAAGTACGGTGATTTCAGTCATGGCATTCCGGTGCATGACACCATTGCCAGGCTTGTTTGTCGTATCGACCCGCAGGCGTTCCATCAGCGTTTTATTCAGTGGATGCAGGCGACTGAAAAACTTACCGATAAAGAAGTCGTTGCCGTTGATGGCAAGACGCTACGCCGCTCATACAAGCGGGGCGACAGGCAATCCGCATTGCACATGATAAGTGCTTTTGCGACGAAGAATGGTGTGGTCTTAGGCCAGCGGCGAACTGCTGAAAAATCGAACGAGATTACCGCTGTACCTGAATTACTGGAGCTTCTGGAGCTGGAAGGCGCGATGGTGACGCTCGACGCCATGAGCTGCCAAAAGCAAATTGTGAAGACCATAGTAAAAAAGAAAGCTGACTACTGCATCGCAGTGAAAAAGAACCAAAAGTCGCTCTATCAGACACTTCAGGATGCGTTTGAACTCAGTGATAACAACGAACCTGGACATATTGAGCAAGCGCATGGTCGTGTTGAATATCGCGCCTACGATGTCTTGTCGGCGCTTGAACTGCCTGCAAGCATACGCTCAGCGTGGTCATCGCTCGAAACCATTGGCCGTGCCACCTATTATCGGTTAGCGAATGGCAAAGAGCAGTTGCAGTATCGTTATTATATAAGCTCCGCACGCTTATCCGCTGAGCAATTTGCCAGCACAGTGCGCGCCCATTGGGGCGTTGAAAACCGATTGCATTGGGTGCTCGATGTGACCATGCGAGAAGATGACTGCCCCATTAGTCGTGGTCATGCTGCAGATAACCTGGCTTGCTTCCGCCATGTTGCGCTGAACCAAATACGCCGCGAGAAGACAATAAAAGCGAGCGTGAATCGTAAACAGAAAATGGCAACTATGAGCGAAGAAGTACTGGACTTAATCGTAAATGCTTAAAAAACGTTCACGCTCTTGCCCTG
>NZ_PIPM01000004.1 GCF_003987175.1 Aliidiomarina sanyensis
TATCCTGTATATCGCAGGTCATTGTGGTTCCTCTTTCAATTTACTTTGGTCGGTAAATCAAAAGGATAAACTTTGACCTGCACCTTTTCCAGCTCAGGCGAAATTACAGAAAGAATGATGCACTAACCTCTGGAGTGCTGCCATTGCTTAACGGACTGAGCATGCCGGGCTGCATCAGAGACAGTTCTCCGGATGCTTGGGGTCGGCGCGTTATTATTAATCGAAAGTTGGGTCGAAAAAGTGACGGCATTGATACAGCTCAGCTTGATGAGCTAACGTATCTGTTAGAGTCGGGATCAGATCGTATTGGTGCATTAGATTTTCAGCTTTCGCCAACGGAGTATGTTCCGCGCTCAGCAACAAATGCGACAATGACAGAACTGCTGGAATCCGCTGAGCGGGTTGAGAAAGGAGTGCCGCTTACACCAGAGCTAGATCGCGCGCTTTTTCATGGGACCTCGATTGGTGGAGCCCGCCCTAAAGCCGTGATTGAGGATGGCGGAGCGAAATATATTGCGAAGTTTTCCACGAACACTGATCTCTATAACGTGGTCAAGGCGGAGTTCATTGCGATGCGTTTGGCAAAACTGGTTGGACTAAATGTTGCTTCCGTAAAGTTAACCAAGGCGGCTAATAAAGATGTATTACTAGTCGAACGCTTCGACCGCGTTATGTCGAAACAAGGCTGGACCCGCAAAGCTATGGTATCTGCACTGACGTTATTTGCACTGGATGATATGATGGCACGATATGCGAGCTATAAAACGCTAGCAGAGATTATTCGACACCGATTTACTGAACCCAAGAAAACGTTACGTGAACTGTTCTGCCGCCTCACATTCAATATACTTTGCGGCAATACAGATGACCACGCACGCAATCACGCAGCATTCTGGGATGGAGAATCGTTGTCAATCACTCCCGCTTACGATATCTGCCCTCAAGGGCGCACCGGAAACGAGGCGTCTCAGGCGATGCTGATTGTTGACAACAATAGAATGAGTCAGTTAGCGACGTGCTTAGAAGCCGCTCATAACTTTTTATTATCAAGGGAAGAAGCGAAGGAGATCTTTGACCACCAGATTCAGGTTATTACTGATCATTGGGACGCGGTTTGTGCTGAAGCTAAGCTGGGGGAAATTGATAAACGCTTACTTTGGAACCGGCAGTTTTTAAACCCTTATTCGATAGAGTTGTAAGCTTAAATGTCACCTAAACACCCTGTTTGAGCATTTCATTTTACTCAATAACGCGATGCGGTTAGAGCGAGAGCGTATTTCCGCGTGTGCCGTGGCAGCGATCTCAATATTCATTGAACATCGTTGTTCTCTCGTTTGAAACCACTCAACTCAGCCATTGCAAATAAGTATAAAATTTAACCAGCAGTTGGCCCGTTCCGCACCCAACGGGCATAGCATCGGCTCCCCGTGCCCTTAACCGCGAATAACATTCAGTTAACACACGCTCATCAAGGGGTTTCGTGCGGGCAATGTCAAGTGTAAAAATTGCAATTTTATGCGATTTTGGTCACTTTCTCGCCTTTCCTTTAGCACTCAAATTCCCTAAAATTCTCCTCCCTTTCGCTGAACAGAAAATAACCGATGCGGATAGGCTCTTATCAACTGACGAATAATGTGCTGTTAGCGCCAATGGCTGGAGTCACTGACTTGCCATTTCGTCGTTTGTGCGTGCAACTTGGCGCGGGCATGGCCGTCTCTGAAATGCTTTCGAGTAACCCGGAAGTATGGAATACAGAGAAGTCACGCGCCCGAATGGTGCACCACCAAGAGCCGGGAATTCGTTCGGTCCAAATTGCCGGGTCTGACCCGGAGTTGATGGCACGGGCTGCGCAACACAATGTAAGTGAAGGCGCCCAAATCATTGATATCAATATGGGGTGTCCAGCAAAGAAAGTGAATAAAAAGCTGGCTGGGTCGGCTTTGTTGCAAGACCCTGATCTAGTTGAGCGCATTCTGTATGCGGTTGTCGAAGCGGTCGATGTTCCAGTGACGTTAAAAATACGCACCGGATGGGACCCAGAACATCGCAATGGGGTACAGATTGCAAAAATTGCGGAACGTGCGGGCATTCAATCGCTCGCAGTTCACGGAAGAACCCGCAGTTGTATGTATAAAGGCCATGCCGAGTACGACACCATCAAGGCAATAAAGCAGGCAATATCCATTCCTGTGGTGGCTAACGGTGATGTCACAACGCCCGAGAAAGCACGTGATGTGCTTACCTACACGGGCGCTGACGCGGTTATGGTCGGGCGTGGAGCTCAAGGAAATCCCTGGATCTTCCGCGAGATCGTGCACTTTCTTGAAACCGGCGAAGCGCATGCAGCACCAACCGGTCAGGAAATCACCCACGTCATGCGCGAACACCTGCAGGCACTTCATGTTTTTTATGGTGCCCAACGCGGCTTGCGCATCGCCCGGAAACATATTGGTTGGTATCTGGAAGGCAACTTGGCATCGAAACCCGGTGCGATGGAATTCAAGCGGCAGTTTAATGCCCTTGAGTCAGCATCCGAACAACTTGAAGCCCTAGAAGAATATTTTGTTAACTTAGACGAGAGATAAGAGCGCTATTATGTTTGACCAAAACGGAAATCGTGAAGCAGTATCCACACCTTTGACAACTATTGGCCAGAATTCAAATCCGAAGCCATTGCGCAATTCGGTAAAGCAGGCGCTAAACAACTTCCTCAAGCAGTTAGATGGTCAAGATCCAGATGACTTATACGAGTTGGTTCTCTCTGAAGTTGAAGCTCCGTTACTTGAAGAAGTCATGACTTACACCCGTGGCAACCAAACACGTGCAGCGACTATGCTTGGCATTAACCGCGGGACCCTGCGGAAAAAGCTTAAAAAGTACGGTATGAATTAATTCGGTCTCGCCTGAGGCGAGGAGATTGCGATTAAGTGAATTCATTGAACCGCAAACATCCGAAAACTTTCCCTTTAAAACGCTGTCTATTAAGGCAGCGTTTTTTTATGTTTTTTCTCCTATGGAGCACCCACTTCACTCCTGACCCTGCAAGACGCCACATCGTTTTGCACGGTCCACGAACTTCGGGTAGAGTGAGCGCATCTGCATTTGGTTATTGAAAGGCTGTAAACCCCTATGAAGAAAGTGATTATCCCGCTAGTGGGCGCCGCTGTGCTCGCCACCTCGCTTTGGTTGACGCTTGGGCAACACACAGGCGCGGAAGCAACCACAGATGCTGACTACGAGCTGGTAAGCAAGATCCGCGAGAACAATCCGCGATTTGCCAACGCGTCGATCGTCGTCCACCGCAACCTTGCTGAGTTTGGCTTCGCTAATCTGTATGAAATCAACTTAGGCGGGCAAAATATGGTGGTGACCGAGGATGGCCGCTACGCATTTGTCGGTGATTTCTTTGATCTGTCCGACATTACCAATTTAAGCGCGGAGCATCGCACCGAGCGTATGGCGCAAGTAGCAGAGCAAGAGCTGCCAAATGTTACCGACGAAATGCGCATTACCTTTTCTGTCAATGACGGGGTTCAAGAAATTGGCAGCATCTATGTATTTACCGATCCAACCTGCACGTATTGCCGTCGCCTCCACCAAGAGCTCGATGAATACGCTGCCGCCGGTGTAACTGTGCATTACCTTCCGTATCCCCGCAGTGGCCTGCAACGGGGCCGTGATTTTACGCAGCTCTCTGCGATTTATTGTGCGGATGATCGCCATACCGCCATGGATGATTTCAAATTCGATCAGGCGGGCGATAAATATGCAGGCGTCGGCACGACGGCCGAATGCCATGAGATTATTGAGCGAGGCTATCGGCTCGGTCAGCGCGTTGGCGTGACCGGAACCCCATTCATTGTGCTATCGAGTGGTGGCGTGATCCCCGGATACAACCCGGCGCGTCAAATCATTCAGCGCATGCAATAAGCTATTCGTACAGCTCGCACATTGAAAAGCGGTGGTGAGGCGACAGGTAATGGTCGCGTCGCCACCGCTTTTTACGTATAATATGCAGCCGCATCCATCATGCGGCCCTCCTCGTCAGCGAGCCCGTGGTGTTTCCCTTCACGCTAGCAACTAACGAGTACGAATCATGAGCCAGATCCGCCCTGTTCGACGCGCGCTTTTGAGCGTTTCTGATAAAACCGGCATTGTAGATTTCGCCCAAGCACTGCACGCCCGTGGCGTCGAAATCCTGTCGACCGGTGGCACCGCCAAGCTCCTTGAGCAAGAAGGTATTCCAGTGATCGAAGTGTCCGCGCATACCGGACAACCGGAGATCATGGACGGCCGCGTGAAGACTCTGCATCCGAAAATCCACGGCGGTATTTTAGCGCGGCGCGATCAAGATCAAGCCACCATGGATGAGCACGGCATTGTGCCGATCGATCTGGTTGCCGTGAATTTGTACCCGTTTGCAGAAACCGTTAAAAAGCCTGGCTGTAGCTTGCAAGATGCCATCGAAAACATCGATATCGGTGGGCCAACCATGGTTCGTGCTGCTGCCAAAAATCATGCAGATGTTACCATTATCGTCAATGCGCACGATTACGATCGCGTCCTCGGTGAGCTCGCGCAATTCGATGGCGTGACCGATGCCACTCGCTTTGATCTGGCCATTCGCGCATTTGAGCATACGGCTGCGTATGATGGGATGATTGCGAACTACTTTGGTCAGCGCATTGAAAGCCACGAGCAACCCGAGCCGTTCCCACGAACTCTTAATTTCCAGCTGCATAAAAAACAAGATCTCCGGTACGGTGAGAATGCACACCAGCGTGCGGCATTTTATGTGGACCCAAGCCATCACGAAGCCTCGGTTGCCAGCTCAACGCAGCTGCAAGGAAAAGAGCTTTCCTTTAATAATATCGCGGATACCGATGCTGCTTTGGAGTGTGTAAAGTCCTTCACGCAGCCCGCCTGTGTCATCGTGAAACACGCAAATCCTTGTGGGGTCGCTGTCGATAAGACCCTGCTCGCGGCCTATGACCGCGCATTTAAAACCGACCCAACATCGGCATTTGGCGGCATCATTGCCTTTAACCGACCGCTCGATGAAGCGACCGCTCATGCCATCATTGATCGGCAGTTCGTGGAGGTGATCATTGCACCGGGGGTGACCAAAAAGGCCCAAACGATCATCGCAGCGAAAAAGAATGTTCGCTTGCTGGTTACCCACGATTTTTCAGCCCGCGTTGCTCAATTAGATTTCAAGCGAGTGCAAGGGGGGCTGCTGGTGCAGGATATTGACCATGGCTCCGTGCCGGATAACGACCTGAAGGTCGTTACAAAAGCACAGCCGACCGAAGCTCAACTGGCCGACCTGCGCTTTGCATGGACCGTCGCAAAATACGTGAAATCAAACGCGATTGTTTACGCGAAAGATGGCATGACGATTGGTGTTGGCGCCGGTCAGATGAGCCGAGTTTATAGTGCCAAAATCGCTGGCATCAAAGCCGCCGATGAAGGACTTGAAGTCATTGGTTCGGTGATGGCTTCCGATGCATTTTTCCCATTCCGGGATGGCATCGACGCCGCGGCAGCCGCAGGCATCAAAGCGATTATTCAGCCAGGTGGGTCGATTCGTGATGAAGAAATCATTGCAGCGGCCGATGAGCATGGTATTGCCATGGTCTTTACCGGCATGCGCCATTTCCGTCACTAATACGTCCGGACGAGCGAAACGTGCGTATTCATCATCGGGATCGGGTTGTGCGGTGGTTCATCGCCGACCCGATGTTATGTTGTCTATAATAATCGAGTCACGATGCTGCTTTGTCAGCATCGATTCACTTCAACAAGAAGGGACCTGATATGAAACACATCGCACCGATGACCGTCGCAGGGCTGATTGCTCTTACTTTCGGCACAACTGCAGAAGCCCATAATCATGGGGGCAATCAAGCGCTCAAAGAAGCAATTGCCGCTGAACACCGCACCCCTGCATTCGTAGACCGCGATCATTATCGCAATCCATATGAAACCCTGAATTTCTTTGACGTCCAACCAGACATGACCGTAGTCGAAATCTGGCCCGGCGCTGGTTGGTATACAGAGATTCTAGCACCCTATTTACACGAGAGCGGGACCTTGTACGCCGCGCACTTCCCAGCAGACCATGAGCGGGAAATGTACCGCAACTCACGGGCGCGCTTTGAAGAGAAGATGGCGAGCCATGACGTGTATGAAAACGTCATTGTGACGTCTTTCGCTCCGGGCGTTGCACACGATATTGCCCCAGAAGGAAGTGCAGACCGCGTGATTACGTTCCGCAACCTACATAACTGGTTTATGCAAGGGCAAGAGCAAGGGATTACTGACGCATTCGATGCGTTTTACGCTGCTCTAAAGCCGGGTGGTATTTTAGGCATTGTCGACCATCGGCTGCCTGAAGATCGCGATGACGATGCAATGCATGCCTCCGGCTACATGAAAGCGAGCTGGGCGCGAGCCTTTGCTGAAGCGGCAGGCTTTGAGTACGTCGGAAGCAGCGAAGTCAACGCGAATCCAAACGACACCGCAGACCACGAAGGTGGTGTATGGGCACTCCCCCCGACCCTCCGTCACGGAGATAACGACCGGGAACGCTATCAATCCATTGGGGAAAGCGATCGCTTTACCCTGAAATTCCGAAAACCTGAAGCATAGGAACAAGGCATGAAGGTACTGGTAATCGGCGGAGGCGGTCGTGAACACGCCTTGGCTTGGAAGGCGGCCCAATCAAGCCGCGTAGAGCATGTTTTCGTTGCACCGGGAAATGCAGGCACCGCAAACGAACCGCGCATTTCAAACGTGAATATTGCAGCAGATGATGTTCAGGGCCTCCTGGAATTTGCGCAACAAGAGCATATTGCGCTCACCATTGTAGGTCCAGAAGCCCCCCTAGTATTGGGCGTGGTGGATACGTTCCAAGCGCACGGTCTGGCTATCTTTGGACCCACCAAAGGTGCAGCGCAACTGGAAGGTTCAAAAGCCTTTTGTAAGGACTTTCTTGCGCGGCACAAGATCCCAACCGCTGCTTACCAGACATTTAGTGAAATTAAACCGGCCAAGGCTTATGTACGTGAGCAATCACTTCCGATTGTCATCAAGGCTGATGGACTTGCAGCTGGCAAAGGTGTGATTATTGCGGAATCCCTCGAGCAAGCGGACGCGGCAATTGATGATATGCTCGCAGGCAATAAATTTGGTGAAGCGGGTAGCCGGGTGGTGGTCGAAGAATTCTTGGTCGGTGAGGAAGCCAGCTTTATTGCCATGGTCGATGGCGACACCATTTTGCCATTTGCCTCGAGCCAAGACCACAAAGCGCGGGACGATGGTGATAAAGGTCCAAATACTGGTGGTATGGGTGCCTACTCTCCCGCCCCCGTCGTGACGCAAGCGGTCAACGACTGGGTGATGGAGCATGTGATGCGGCCGACAGTGGAAGGAATGAAAGCGGAAGGCAACACCTACGTCGGCTTTTTGTACGCTGGTTTGATGGTCGCGCCCGATGGAACGGCAAAGGTTCTGGAATACAACTGCCGATTTGGCGATCCAGAAACGCAACCCATCATGATGCGCTTGCAGTCTGACCTTGTGGAGTTATGCTTTGATGCGCTTGCCGCACGCCTCGGCGTGAATCCGATTGAGTTTGATCCACGTGCTGCTGTCGGTGTCGTTATGGCAGCAGGCGGCTATCCCGATGCCTATCGCAAAGGCGATGTGATCACTGGCATTCCAGCAGAAACAGAAAACAGCAAAACGTTCCATGCAGGAACCGCGATTAAAAACGGTGAGGTGGTCACAGCGGGTGGACGTGTGTTGTGTTGCACTGCGTTGGCAGATAGCGTGACGGCGGCCCAAACAGCAGCCTATGGGCTGGTTCATCAAATTAAATGGGACCAAGCCTACTTCCGAACGGACATTGCGCATCGCGCCATCAAGCGCGAGCAAAGCTAGACACCCGAGGAAGCAGTATCGGATACAAAAATGGCTCCCGAAGGAGCCATTTTTTTAATCCTCTACGACCAAATCGTCATCTGCGGTGGTCGAATCAAAATCGGAATCATCGACGACTTTCGAACGACCATACATACTGCCGACTTTCGGCCGATTGATGCGCGCTTGATACTTGACCCACGCTTTCTCGACCGCTGTTTCAGCTGCTTTTTCACCTTTCGCCACTGCTAACAAGGCCTTGTCTTCCGCCGTTTCAGGCGCAAATTCACCATTGAGCATCGCAGTGATCAAGCAACCATAGTGCAACAGGGCATCGCTCTCGCGGATTGAGAAATCGCCAGAACGGGCAAAACCATAAGGATAATTCCGGAAATCATTGTACGGTTTCCGAAGCAGGGTATCACGAGTTACAGTCGCCATATCAAATCCACCATTCAGACAACTTTGCTAAACGACAGTGGAACTGCCGCGTTCACGTGACGATATAGAGGCATTAAAAAACTTTGTCAATCTTTTTTGGAAAAAATCGACAGTCTGCGGGTAAGAAGCTCTGCGGGTGGACCTTCTGTGCTCATGAGGCGCAAAAAGCAAAAAAGCAGCCCGAAGGCTGCTTTTTCTGAATTTGGAGCGGGAAACGAGACTCGAACTCGCGACCCCAACCTTGGCAAGGTTGTGCTCTACCAACTGAGCTATTCCCGCATTTTAATGGCACCGCTAACTCGCGAGTGCGGAGCGCATTTTACTGAATTCAGGAGGCATTGCAACCCCCTTCTTTTAAGATTTTTTCTGTTCGTCGAAAAAATGTTCACGGTAATATTTCAATTCTTCGATCGACTCGATGATATCGGCGAGCGCCTCGTGTTTATTATGCTTATTAAAACCCGGCAGAATATCCGGTTTCCAGCGTTTTGCGAGCTCTTTTACCGTGCTGACATCCAGGTTTCGATAATGAAAGAAGGCTTCCAAATTTGGCATATAGCGCGCCAGAAAACGGCGATCTTGGCAGATACTATTTCCGCACATCGGTGATTTCCCCGGCTGCACATGCTGCTGAAGGAATTGTATGGTGAGTGCTTCGGCTTCAGCTTCACGCAATGTGCTGTCTTTCACCCGTTGTACGAGGCCCGATCCCGTATGCGTCCGAGTGTTCCACTCATCCATGCTCTCAATCCGCGCATCGCTCTGATGCACGGCCACAACGGGGCCTTCTGCAATGATATTTAACTGGTCATCCGTCACAATGGTCGCGATTTCAATAATCACATCGTCTTCGGGGCTGAGTCCCGTCATTTCTAAGTCAATCCAAATCAGACGGTCTGGGGCCGGCGCCGCAACTTCATCGGTCATACTGTTCTCCTTCCATAATGGTCATCATGCTACCACGAAAATCCGCCAAGCGGAGTCAAAAAAGACGGAGAGATTTCCACCATGGGTACCGAGTTTCAGTAACTGCCTAGAGAATAATTTGCTACCATAGTGAAAGTATTTTTCAGTGACAGGATTTGCCTTGGCAAAACGTTCAAAACTCACCAAAGGTCAGCTTCGTCGCGTGCGAGCAAACCAAGAGAAGCGCCTCGCAAAGCGTCAAATGCATGAAGAAGCCGAATGGCAAGACGATGAGCTTGGTCAACTCGAGTACGGGCGCGTTGTCAGTCGCTTTGGACAACATGCGGATGTTCTAAGCGAAAGTGGTGACATCTTGCGGTGCAACATTCGTCGGACAATAGAGACCCTCGTCACCGGTGACCGTGTTGCATGGCGTCGGGCTTCTGCAACGGAGCAAGGCCTCCAAGGGGTGATTGAGGCGGCGGAAGCGCGAGAATCGGTCCTGTGCCGTCCGGACCAATATGATGGCATCAAACCGATCGCCGCCAACGTCGACCAAATCTTTATCGTTTCGTCCCCACAACCCGCGTTTTCTGATCAAATCATTGATCGCTATCTCGTGGCCTGTGAGGATGCCGGAATCGACGCGATCATTGTGATGAATAAAACCGACCTGATTCACCCTGATGAGGCTGAAGCGATTGACGCGCGACTCGCCGTTTATTCCGCTATTGGCTATCGCGTCCTGCGTGTAAGTGCGCACACGGGAGAGGGCATTGCGGAACTTCGCGATGCTTTTCCGAATCATATCTCGGTGTTGGTAGGTCAATCCGGCGTTGGTAAGTCCTCACTCATTAAGGCCACCCTGCCGGAAATTGACCTTGCCATCGGTGCCATCTCCGACGGCTCGGGCCTGGGTCAACATACAACCACGGTGGCGCGCTGGTACGGCCTAGCGCAAGGCGGCGCGTTGATTGATTCACCAGGAATCCGCGAGTTTGGGTTGTGGCACATTGCTCCGGAACGTGTCGCTTATTGCTTTAAAGACTTTCGTTCTTATCTCGGAACCTGTAAATTCCGCGATTGTAAGCATGGAAGCGACCCTGGCTGCGCAATTCAAGCCGCCGTCACCGCTGGAGCGCTCGATGCAAAACGAGTTGAGAACTATCACCGAATTGTCAAAGAACAGCATTAGCATAGGCGCAGATTGCGACTGTGCACGAAGTATCACCGCGCCGTAACCGGTGCGAACGAAGATGAGGAAATCACGTGTCAGCTGTTGATCGTTTTAAAATTATCGCGCAGTACATCATGCCAAAACATCTCCTTTCCCGGGCGATGGGGAAATTTGCCAGCGCGCGCGCCGGATGGCTGACGCGGGCTTTTACCCGCTGGTTCGTTAATAAATACAACGTCGATATGAGTGAAGCGGTGCAAGAGGACTTGCAGGCGTACCCCACATTTAATGAATTCTTCACCCGTCCGCTCAAACCGGAAGCCCGCCCCTTACTGGCCGAGGCCGGCCAACTGGCCCATCCGGTTGACGGTACAGTCAGTCAGTTAGGTCCGATTCATGGAGACAGTATTGTTCAAGCCAAGAATCACAACTATTCCATGCGTGCGCTGCTTGGAGGCGATAGCGCACTTGCCGCAGAATTTGAGCACGGCGACTTTGCCACGATCTACTTGGCACCCCGGGACTATCATCGCATTCACATGCCGCTTGCCGGTACCTTGCGGCAAATGATTTATGTTCCCGGTGACTTGTTCTCAGTGAATCCCCTCACCGCCGAAAATGTCCCGAATCTTTTCGCGCGTAATGAGCGCGTGGTCGCTGTCTTTGATAGTGAGCACGGTCCGTTTGCCATGGTTCTGGTTGGAGCCACCATTGTCGCGAGCATCGAAACCGTCTGGGCCGGTACCGTCACACCGCCTACCGGCCCGCGGATCCATACGTGGGATTATCCAGCGGAGGGCCTCAATGCGATCACCTTGGACAAGGGAGAGGAAATGGGCCGCTTCAAGTTAGGCTCGACCGTGGTGCTCGTTTTCCCAAAAGACTCAATGTCGTTTGATGAATCGCTTCAGCCAGGTACCGTGACGCGCATGGGCACCATTCTTGGCACCGTAAAGGACAGCAAAGACACCTAGCAACACCGAAACGTGACGAAGGAGGTTCTATGCACGTCATTGCACATCGTGGCGCAAGCTTTGAAGCGCCTGAAAACACCCTCGTCGCTTTCGAACGAGCTATTGATGCGCATGCAGACGGCATTGAACTGGATGTCATGGAAGTCGATGGCGAGATCTTTGTCTTTCATGACCGTTACCTGCGCCGTCTTGCCGCCCATCCGGGGCGGTTTCAAGATCTTACGCAAGAGCAAATTCGCGCCTTACGGGTGTTCAGCCAACACCCCGTTCCCACTCTCGACGAAACCCTCGCGTTTATTGCGGGTCGCTGTTGGGTCAATATCGAACTGAAGTCCGCGGTAGACCTAACACGCTTATTGAGCACCATCGAACATGCCATACAAGCGCATGGCTTCGAAAACGAGCAATTCCTCATCTCTGCGTTTAATCATCACTGGCTGCGCGATATCAAACGTGCACGTCCCGAAACGCGAATTGGCGCGCTCAGTGCAAGCTGTATGCTTGACTATGCAACCTTTGCGGAAATCCTCGGTGCTTACTCCGTGCATATTGACGTGGATTTTGTAACCCCCGAGCTGGTGGCCGATGCTCATCGACGGGGTTTATTGCTGTATGTTTACACGGTAGATGAACCGGAAGACATTCTGATGCTTCAGGAATGGGGCGTGGATGGAATTTTTACGAATCATCCGCGCCACTCGCGCAATGTGCTTGACGGGCTCACCCGTACATCGCCCTTTTTGGTGTAGCAGGACCCGCACAACTCACCCAGCATAAAAAAGCCCGGAAATAATAATCCGGGCTTTTCTCTCTACGCTTTGGCGAACTAAACTTTCTCAGCTTCCTCGCGAAGTGCCACTTCACCCCGACGATCTGGATAATCTGCTTCCATTTGCTGCAGTTCACGCTCCAACTGACGCGGTGAACGGGTATTCTTCGCAAGACCCATGTATAGCGCAGGTACCAGGAAAATCGTCATAAATGCAGAGAATGCAACGCCTGCAAAGATGACCGTACCGATTACCATTCGGCTCTCCGCACCCGGTCCGCTCGCGAGAACCAATGGAAGCGCACTCATCAGCGTGGTAAACGCGGTCATGATAATAGGGCGTAAGCGCAAACGTGACGCACGCGCCAGCGCATCTTCAAATTTCATTCCTGCATCGCGCAGCTGGTTGGCAAACTCAACAATGAGGATACCGTTCTTCGCAGCCAAACCAATCAGCATCACAATTCCAATTTGTGAGTAAATATTGATTGTCATGCCCGTCGCCCAGAGCCCAAATAGGGCCCCGAACACCGCGAGCGGAACGGTCAATATAATCACGAATGGATGCACAAAACTTTCGAACTGTGCTGCAAGAACCAGGAACGTGATTGCCAATGCCAACGCAAAGATGAAGATAATCGTATTCCCCCCCTCTTGGTACAGCAGTGATTGACCCTTGTAATCAATCATCACGTCATCGGGTAAATGCTCCGCCACAATGTTCTCAAGATAGTTCAAGGCCTCACCCAACGAGTAACCGTCGGCCAAGTTGGCCGTGATGGTGATGGCACGCATCCGGTTATAACGATTCAACTGAGACGCCGTTGCGCCCTCTTGAACCGTGACCAAATTCGACATGGGGATAAGCTGACCGGTTCGCTGTGAACGCACATAGATATTGTCAACAGATTGCGGAGAACGGAAATCTTCACGCTCACCCTCAAGGATCACGTTATATTCCTCACCGCGGTCTTGGTAGCGTGTCACACGGCGCTGCCCAAGCATACTCTCAAGGGTACGCCCAATATCACCGACTGAAACGCCCAAGTCAGCTGCACGCTCTTGGTCGATTTGGATCAAGAGCTGCGGCACCGTCTCGTTGTAGTCACTATCGAGCTGGATCAGGCCCGGATTCTCCGAAGCTTTTTCAATCACGATGTCCCGATAGCGCGCCAAGTCCTCAAAGGTATTGCCTTGCAGAACGAATTCTACTGGACGAGAGCCACCGCCGCCGCTGATACCGCTGCGCATGTTAGCAAACGCAATGACATCAGGAACTTCGTTGAGCTTCACGCGAATTTCGTTCATTAAATCGAATGAACTCCAATCCCGCTCGCTAAACGGAATGGTTCCAACAATCGCGATCCCTGCACTGTTCCCCCAGCCTGGAGTCCGAATAATCAAACGATCCACCTTGCCTTGATCGATATACGGCAACAAGATTTCTTCAATTTTCCGCATGTTACGCGAGTTCGACTCGGGGCTTGCACCCTCCGCTGCGCGCACCATCACAAAGAAGTTACCGCGGTCTTCCGGCGGAACAAACTCCTGACCGACCCGATCAAACATCAGGTATGCAGAGGCTGCGGCGAGCACCACCACTGCAAAGGCCATGGCTGGGAAGCTAATGGTTCGGCGAACCACCTTTTCATAGCCTTCTTCAAGACGCTTAAAGCCATTGTCTAAGAATTTGCCTAACCCCCGGTTGCGCTCTTTTTTCTTCAGTATCTTCGAGCACAACATCGGGGAGAGCGTCAGCGCCGTAATACTCGAGAAGGCGACTGCCGCTGCAAGTGCAATGGCGAACTCGGTAAAGAGCATCCCAATGTTTCCATCGAGGAATATCAGCGGCACGAACACCGCAATCAACACCATGGTGGTCGCAACCACTGCAAAACCAACCTCTCGTGCTCCGCGGTACGCTGCCAACAAGGGCGGATCACCCTGCTCAACCCGACGATAGATGTTTTCCAACACAACAATCGAATCATCCACCACCAAACCAATCGCTAAAACCAAGGCTAAGAGGGTCAAGAGGTTGATCGAGAAGCCCATCGCGTACAACACGATGTAGGACGACATGAGCGCGACGGGAACCGTGATCGCTGGAATCAGGGTGACGCGGATATTTCCCAGGAATAAATAAATCACAATGACGACCATCGCCATCGCGATAAACAGTGTGTTGTAGACCTCTTGGATTGAATCACGGATGAAGATCGACGAGTCGTAGGATGGCACCAGAATCATACTGGCTGGGAGGGTGGCGCGCAGACGCTCAATCTCTCGCTCGACGTTATCAACAACTTCGAGGGTGTTGGCGTCTGATTGACGCACGATCCCCAAACCGATCATGTTGATCCCGTTACCACGGAACTCCGAACGATCGTCTTCTGCTTCCAGTGAGACCCGGGCCACTTCCCCTAAGCGAACTAAGAATCCATCAGAACCGGATGCGATCGTCAAATTCGCAAAATCTTGCGGTGTAAGGAAGCTGCGCGCGACACGTACAGTAAACTCCCGATCGCGTGATTCGATGGTTCCCGCTGG
Organism: Aliidiomarina sanyensis; assembly: GCF_003987175.1. GTDB lineage: Bacteria > Pseudomonadota > Gammaproteobacteria > Enterobacterales > Alteromonadaceae > Aliidiomarina > Aliidiomarina sanyensis. The sequence continues at coordinate 14,741 of NZ_PIPM01000004.1, forward strand.
AAGTTCGACGTTTTCAGCGCGCAGACGGTTCTCAATGTCTGTGACCGTGATACCACGTGCAGCCATCGCATTCCGATCCAACCAGAGCTTCATCGCATAGCGACGCTCACCCCCAATCTGAACCCGCGCAACCCCATCGACAACCGATAATCGGTCAACAATGTAGCGACTCGCATAATCGGTGAGCTCGAGGGTGGTCATATTCTCACTGCGGAGGTTATACCAGACCACCGTATCTTCGTCGGCATTCGCCTTCGTCACCTCGGGCGGCATTACCTGCTCAGGTAAATTTCGCAATACCCGTTGAACCCGTTCTCGGACATCGTTCGCTGCATCGTCGATGTTTCGGCTTTGTTCAAACTCAATCGTAATCCGTGAGTTGCCATCGCGGCTGCGCGACGTGATGGTTTTAATACCATCAATTCCACTAATACGTTCTTCAATGACTTGTGTAATTTGAGTTTCAACAATCTCGGCGTTGGCACCCGGATAGTTGGTGTTAATCGAAACCACCGGCGGATCAATATTGGGATACTCACGCAGGGGCAGTGACGTAAAGGCCACAACCCCGAAGATAATCAAAAGAATATTAATAACCGTCGCAAAGACCGGACGCTTAACGGAGGTATCTGACAAAAACATGCGCGTTCCCCTTAGCGTTCAGTCACGGTCACGGGTAATCCGTCGCGGACTCGAATGGTCCCCTCAACGATCACCATGTCGCCTTCTTGAATCCCATCCCGAATTTCAACCCAACCTGGTTGACGACGCCCGACTTCAACTTGGGTGCGCACTGCGCGCCCCTCGTCATTGACAATAAAGACATACTGTTCAGTACGGATTGGAATCACCGCACTCTCAGGGACCATCAGAGTGTGATCAACGCGACGTTCCAATTGAATGCGCAAGAGCATACCTGCTCGCAGCTCACGGTTCTCATTATCAATCGCCGCTCGAATCGAAATCGAGCGGGTGACTGGGTCGACGCGCGAGCCTAGGCTAACAATCTCGCCGATGAACTCTCGGCCAGGATAGGCGGCTGAAAGTGCAATGACACGCTGGCCCGGGCGCAAGCTCGTCAAATGCAATTCAGGGACACTGAAATCAACAAAAATGGGCGTAATGGTATCCAGAGTTGTAATCACGTCACCGGGGCGGACCAATTGGCCGGGGCTCACTTTGCGCAAACCGACTTTTCCGCTGAATGGCGCATGAATGGTCATCTCTTCAAGCCGTGAACGCGCAACTTCAAGCTCCGCGGAGGTTTGTTCGACCCGTACTTCTTGTTCTTCGATCATGCTCCGTGATGCGGCGTTTTCTTGCGCCAGCTCACGCAGACGATTCAACTGACGGCGATTCTCTGCCAAACGGAATTCAAGCTCTTGCACTCGCGCGCGCTCTTCGCGGTCCGACAATTGCACCATCAATTGACCTTCTTCCACATCGTCGCCATCAGAGAAATAAATCTCGCGGACGGTTTGGGAGACTCGCGCCATGATATCGACCGATTCTCGGGCTTGCGCTGTACCAAGGCCTTCGATGGTGTCACGGAATTCCATAACCCGTGCAGGTGCGCCAACCACAGTCACAGCCCCCGGGCCTCGCTGAGCAGAAATATCTTCCCCTTCAGCAAAGTAGAGGTACCCGACAACTACAGCAAGAATGACTGCAACAACACTTAAGGGTGTGAAATATGAACGTTTCGACATAATGAATCCCGGCGTCCCTTTCTAACTTTTGGAATACTCAATACGGGCATTGTAACGCAAAGGTGCCACGAGTCTCGGCACCTTCAACGCTTATATATCGGGATTGGTCGCAAAAACGATCACTTGTGAAAGGCAGAACTCAGTTCGGTAACCGCTTGAATAAAGGCTTCCGCGTGCGCTGGGTCGACTTCGGGATGGATCCCATGACCTAAGTTAAACACGTGTCCCGTGCCCGATCCAAAGCTTTCCAGAATAGTCTGAACTTCCTCGCGAATCCGCTCAGGGCTTGCATACAGAACACTTGGATCCATATTCCCTTGCAAGGCAACCTGATCACCGACACGCCGACGCGCATCGCCGATATTCGTGGTCCAATCAACGCCCAGTGCATCGCAACCCGTTGCCGCCATCAATTCGAGCCACTGGCCACCATTCTTCGTGAACAATGTGACAGGAACTTTACGGCCTTCATTTTCGCGTGTTAGTCCATCCACGATTTGCGCCATGTAGCGTAAGCTAAACTCTTGGTAGTCCCGCGGCGACAAAACACCACCCCAGGTGTCAAAAATCATCACCGATTGCGCTCCATTGGCGATTTGCGCATTCAAATAGCTGGTGACTGACTGCGCCAACTTATCCAGCAACTGATGCATGACTTTCGGCTCCCGGTAGAGCATGGATTTCACCACCGAGAAGTTCTTGGTACTCCCGCCTTCTACCATGTAGGTTGCGAGTGTCCACGGGCTTCCCGAAAACCCAATCAGAGGTACTTCACCTTTGAGTTCCCGGCGAATGGTGCTGACCGCACGCATGACATATCCGAGTTCATCTTCTGGGTCTGGGATACCGAGCTTCTCGACAGCTTTCGCGTCTCGAATAGGCCGTTCGAAACGTGGTCCTTCGCCTTGCTCAAAGTAGAGGCCCAATCCCATTGCATCGGGAATAGTGAGGATATCGGAGAACAAGATTGCGGCATCGAGCGGATAACGGCGTAATGGTTGTAGCGTCACCTCACAGGCCAGCTCTGCATTGCGGCACAGGCTCATGAAATCGCCCGCTTGTCCACGAACCTGCCGATACTCTGGTAAATAACGGCCCGCCTGACGCATCATCCAGATCGGTGTACGATCCACCGGTTGTTTCGCCAACGCACGTAAATACCGGTCGTTCTTCAATTCATAGCTCATAAATTCTGTATCCTCACAAATGACGGCGGGATTCTATCAAGAACTTCCCAGAACTTCAGCTTTTACCGTCGCAATGAGCCGTGCAGCAATGGTGCCTGGGGGTGGCGTTTGGGGTAAAGCTTCAATATCAAACCATCCTCCTTCTAGCAGCTCATCTTCATCAAAATTCAGATCGCCGGCCTCCCAGCGGGCCGTAAACCCGGCCATCAGAGAATGAGGAAAGGGCCAAGGCTGGCTGAAGCGGTAACGTAAATCCGTCACCTGAATACCCGCTTCCTCAAAAACCTCACGGTGAAGTGCCTGTTCGAGCGACTCGCCACTTTCCACAAACCCGGCGAGGACCGAAAAAAGCCCCTCGGGATGACGGCTACCCCGCGCCAATAGAATCTCTCGACCTCGGTAGATCGCAACGATAATGCAAGGAGAGATGCGCGGATAACTGACGAATTCGCAAGCTGGACAGCTAACTGCAAGCTCGTGCTGAACCTCTTCCGTGCGATGACCACAGCGGCCGCAAAATTGATGTGTCAGAAGAAAATGTTGTACTTGGCACGCGCGACCCGCCAAGGCAAAGGCTTCGCTGTCTTTGCTGAGTAATAATTGGCGCAATGGCGTCCACAGATAGCCGGCAGGCTCTCGCTCATCTTCCGGCCATAGCATGACGTACGCCGGCCCCTCAGCAAGCTCTCCAATCCGTGCTGTGTAGGCCGTCATGGCTTGTGGGAAATCATCAATGCGAGCGACCGGAAGATTTCCTTGAGGGTCTGTGAGCAGCTTGTTTTCCCGCACGATAAACCAGTGGACCTGGACATCAGCTGCAGGGGTTTCGGCGGGACGAATCATAGAAGCCTCATCTTCGTAGTTCAATCGTTAAAGAAACGCAAGGGAGTTCGAAATAAAGTTGCTTTTACCCACACTCACAACGTAGAGTGAACAAAACAACCGGTCACGCAGGACGCTTGCAAGGAGTACTATTATGTTACGCCGGAACAAAGAAGCCAAACAGCAATGGGCAGGATTGAATACGGCACTCGATCGCTGGCTTGATGAACGGCAAGACCTTCTCGTTCGTTACTTTAAACTCGCTGGACTTCCCCCGTACGATGAACACCCAGAACAACTCCCGTCAGCAGAAGATATTCGAGGTTTTTGCGAGGTACTGGTTGATTACATATCCGCCGGTCACTTTGAACTGTACGATCACATTTTGGCAGAAGCTCAAGCCCACAATCAACGTACCGATGCGCTGGCCAAGCAGCTGTATCCGTTAATCGCCATCACTACGGAAGCGGCGCTGCGGTTCAATGATGAATACGCAGAAGCCTGTGATGAAGACTCGTTACCGCACTTTACCCGCGATCTTTCTACACTTGGGGAAGCACTGCAAAACCGTTTGGAATATGAAGATCAGTTGATCGCACTGCTCGCGGAGCACGAAGTACTCCCGCAAGCTTAAACAGCTTGTAGGTTCTGACCGACAAGACGGTCAAAAAAAACGCTGCACTTGGTGCAGCGTTTTTCGTTCTATCTTCTTGCTTAATCGTCCGTCGCACCGACCGTGCGTGTTGAAATGGCATTCGCTGCAATATCATCGGCTGTAAACCATAGCGGACGCAATTGTGGCATATCCGAATACAATTCCGTTTGATCGAGGAAATGTGGCGAGCGCACATCACTTGATTGTGAATAGGTCAGCAAGCCACGGGCTTCAGGACCTTCCTCCGTGAAGCGCATCACAAACATCCAACTGGAACCGCTGGTAATGTGATACCCCTGTTCGGACAACTGTGTTTGCGACAGCGATGGATACCGATGACGCGGCAGCAAGGTGCCATCTTCTGCTCCTTGTGAACGGAACACATTGAAACCACCTTCAATATTATTTGCTCCGGACCACGGCAGCCGTTCACCGCTTGGCTGGCCGTTCGGCAGGCTGCGTTCAACAAATTGAACTTCGCCCAATGAAGCAGTCACGGGATGAATACTTTGCTCAATTTTATCTACAGCCTCAGCAAGCATCCGCAATACCTCCGCACTATTGCCAAGTCCACTTGGAGTTTCCAACGGACGGCGGAAGTCATAAGGAATGGCCCATTGTGGATTACGGCTGAACCGTTCGGCAAATTCCCGCAAGACAAAAGCACCGATGCTGTTTTGGTCCATTCGACCATCCCACAGTGCCAGCGCGCCACAGGCTTGTGCAATGTTCACAGTGCGGCTGCCAATATCGACCGGTGTGTCGCCGCGAGCAGTACAAACCGCTACCAGATCCGCATGCAGCTCTTCTCCAAGGAACGCCCGATTGCTCAAAAGTGCCTCTTCCATTTCCGTTAGCGTGACGTCGCTAAGTTCCATCAGCTTTTTTTGCCCCATTCGTGAACGCAAGGTTTGCTGATTGTTGTAGGGACCAAACAAGTAATAATCTGGATTGCTGGTGCTCACGATAGGTGCATCTGGGTTGGTCAGCCAAAACGAATCATTTGAGTTTTGTACAAAGTCGGTCCGCCGCAATTGCGGTGCACGTTCAAACGGAACACGCCCTTGTGGACGGAACATGGTGCGATGACCAGGTACTAGAGTAAACGGGGCTTGTCCACGGACCGCCAGAAGCACCAGATTCGTCCGCAACTCCTGAAGAGCCTCAGGCAGCAAATCAGGCACCGAGGACCCGTCCGTAAAGAACACGTCACCATTTTTATCGGCAGCCATGATATTGTTGAAAATCAAGCCCGTGTAATGTTCAAACGAGCGCTCCACCGCGTCTATGTCCGATGCGACATTCAGCGCCAACCAGTGGTCGAGGATATCGAAATTCGGCAAATTGGCATCAAACAACGCAAATGCCGATCGCGTCCCAGCCAAATCGCCACCCCACTCAAAGTTACCGGGAATAGAGAGCATGGGGCCAAATGAGCTCGAGTAGAACGTTCGCTCCAAAGTGATGGTGCTGGTCGGCCCGGTAGCGACTTCAATTTGAATAGTTTGTTCTTGAATGGCTTGAGGTTCGCCATCCACTAAATAGGTCATGCCCGAATCATCGTTTGGATCCAGGTGCAATTGATACACCACAAACCGTTCCGCAGTTGAGAAGGTATGCGTCCACGCCACGTTTTCGTTAAAACCTATATTCACAACGCCCGGCATCCCTGTCAGCGAGCCGCCTACAACTTTCATTTCACCCGGAATCTCGATTCCGAACTGCCAAAAACGTTGATTGCCTACATGCGGGAAGTGCGGGTTAGCAAGGACCATACCCATGCCATTCTCGGTCATATCCCGGCCAAGTGCCCAACCGTTAGAGCCCAGTTCCTCAGGATTTGGGTGCGGCACATCCATCGCTGTTAGGTCGAGGTCAATGGAGAAGGTCCCCTCGCCTTCCATGCCTCCCACCGGAGTCGGATTGAAACTGGTTCCCGGAGGTGTCGCGATGAACAGAGGCTGCAAGAAATTCGCGGCCCCGGGGAGCAGTGCTACGCCCAGGGCATAGGTGAGCATGTCGACCGGCTCTATCGGCTGCACCCATGGCATACCAGCACATGGCGGGGCAATATTTTCGACGCCGGTCGTCTCTAGGTAATAGTTATAGCCCGCAGCATATCCCTGCAGAAGTGCCTGACTCTCTTCGCTTAGATTGCTAATATTCTCTTCGGCGAGCGCTCGAATCCCGAGGGCTTTGTAGGTGAAGTCATTGATCACGTTTCCACTATCACCCGACCCCGGTACTGCATCAGGACCAAAAAAGCGCGCCCGACGCGAATTAAACCGGACAAATTGATCCGCTAAAATACAGATATTGTCTTCCGCAAAAGCAACCGCGGTGCCAAACGCAATCCCTTCCAAGCTATCGCTCGTAATATACGGAACGCCAAAGTCAGTTCGCGTGATGGATGCACTAACTTCTCCGGGAGCAAAGGTCGTCACGCCAAACGGATCAGGACCTGGGGGCGGCGGTGGAGGGGTCACAACCGGAGGTTCTTGGATATCAGGGCTGGATGAGGAGCCAAAACACCCAGTGAGCACAAGGGTACATGCGGTGGCTAGGACGCTTAATCGGAGTATACGAGATAGACTCGGCTGCGGAGAACGCATCGTTATTATCCTTATTCTTAGGGGAAACATGCAGACCGTACCGCCTACCTCGGTCATTTTTTTCTGTGTTCGAATGAACATCGTGAGATTCAGTATTTAACACCGCCCGAAAAAGGTCAAACCAGTTAAAAGGACGCTGGTCCAGTTTGGTGCACACTGAAGCGCAAAAAAAAGCCCTCCGAAGAGGGCTTTCCTTAAGCGAAGCTTCCCAAATTCCTTTAATCTACGCGTGCTGGAATCACATCAATCAGCTCGACCTCAAAAATCAGCACTGAGTAAGGCTCAATCAACGGGCCGCGCTGTGAGTCGCCGTAGGCCAGCTCTTGTGGGATGACAAAGCGATACTTCGCGCCAACTTGCATCAGTTGGAGCCCTTCAGTCCAGCCGGGAATCACGCGGTTCACCGGAAACCGAATCGTTTCGCCACGCTCGTACGAACTATCGAATTCCTCACCGGTTACCAAGGTTCCTGCGTAATGCACTTCTACGATATCTGTCGGACCTGGTGCAGGACCATCGCCTTCACGCAAGACTTCAAACTGCAGTCCTGAAGGCGTCACCATCACACCTTCACGCTCGATATTTTCTTCTAAATAGGCCAGACCACGAGCATGGTTTTCGGATAACACTTGCTCCGTCTCCGGTACCGACTCCGTCAGAATTCTCCGGATTTCTTCCCATTGTTCGGTAATACCGTCATCATCCATCCGGCTTTCGTCATTCAGCGCGTCCCAAAAGCCAATCGCCACAATGCGACCGTTCAGGCCTTTGTCATAGTCTTGCAGCATGTTGTCGATCAACAGAATCTGCATACCTAAATACGCGCCCAACATGTACAGTTGAGAGGTCATTTCATCGTCATCAAATGTCATTTCTTTGATGGCTGGTAAGTCCGCCATCGCTGCAGCGTCATCCAAACCGCGAACCATCAACTCAAGCTCGAGCATCTGAGTTTGCAGGCGCGGCTCACGATTCATCATGTCCACAAAACCAACATGCAGCAGCTCATTTTTCTCTTGGCCCGCAACATCAGGATATTCATCCGTGAGCATCTCGATCACTTGGGTCACTTCACGCAACGCAGCAGCACCAACCGCATAAGAGCGGGCATCCTGCTCTTTGCGTAAATCCACACGATCTGGGCTTTGACCACCGCAAGCCGCAAGAATAACAGCGCTCAACAAAACGATGAGGGCTTTGGACATTAACTTCATGGAGTTCTCCGTTTTCATGTCATTATATGGGCGCGCTTCCATTGTTCGGGGCGACACCAGATGAGAAGACGCCTATCATATACGGAAATCAGCACAAATGACCAACGGATTCAAAAAGCATGAGTAAAAATTCACCAAATGTGGCCGCGCCGGATGCTGCTCTGATTGAACGAATCGATCGGCTCGAGACCCAATTGGCGTTTCAAGAAGATACGATCGCAGAGCTCAACGAGTTGCTGACACAACAAAATCAAGAGCTTGCCAAGTTACACAAGCATTTCTTTTTGGTGCTTGAGCGTGTACAACAATTAAACGATTCGCAAAAAGAAGCACCGGTCGATGAGAGACCGCCGCATTATTAATTCGCCCGACGACAAGGAGCTCTCGTATGTCAGATCGCCACCCCATTATTGCTGTGACCGGTTCATCAGGGTCGGGAACGACAACAACCAGTCAGGCGGTTCGACATATTTTTCGCAGTCTGCGTGTGGATGCCGCCTTTGTTGAAGGCGATAGTTTTCATCGTTATACCCGCCCGGAGATGGATGTTGCGATTCGCAAGGCCCAAGAAAAAGGCAAGCACATCAGCTACTTCGGCCCCGAAGCTAATGATTTCAAGGCCCTTGAAGCACTATTTAAAACCTACGGCGAAACCGGCAACGGACGGCATCGACGCTATCTGCACAGCTTTGATGATGCGGTGCCTTACAATCAAATGCCCGGGACCTTCACCCCATGGGAGCCACTGGCGTCAGATACCGATCTGCTGTTTTACGAAGGGCTGCATGGTGCAGTTGCCGGCGATGACTATGATGTCGCGCGCCACGTGGATTTGATGATTGGCATGGTGCCTATCGTCAACTTGGAGTGGATTCAAAAGATTATTCGTGACACATCAGAACGCGGCCATTCGCGCGAGAGCGTCGCACAAAGTATTGTACGGAGTATGGATGACTACATTCATCATATCGTGCCGCAGTTCTCTCGGACCCACATTAATTTCCAGCGCGTCCCAACCGTCGATACCTCGAACCCTTTTAGTGCCAAAGACATTCCATCCATGGATGAGAGTTTTGTTGTGATTCGCTTTCGGGGGATCCCAAACCCTGATTTCCCCTACTATTTGCAGATGATTGATGGATCCTTCATGTCGCGGATCAATACGCTCGTGGTGCCCGGCGGCAAAATGGGGCTGGCGATGGAGTTGATCTTAACCCCTCTCATTGAACGCCTGATGGATCGTAAGCAACGGGCGATTATTCAAGCACAAGACGCATAAAAAAGCCGGGGTTACCCGGCTTCGTTCACAATCTCAAAACTGTGCGTCACATTCACACTCTTGCTCAACATAATCGAGACCGAGCAATACTTATCCGCACTCAGTTTAACCGCCCGTTCAACGTGCGATGGAGCTATATCGCGCCCATACACCACGAACTTCAAGTGAATGTCCGTGAACACGGCGGGGGTTGCATCCGCCCGTTGGCCGTCGACCAGTACCTCGACGGTCCGAACTGATTGCTTCGCCTTTTGCAAGATACTCACGACGTCCACAGATGAGCAACTCGCGGCCGCCATCAAGACCATTTCCATGGGGCTAGGGGCGTCTTTTGCACCATCCCCATCGAGGACCACGCTGTGTCCGCTTCCTGATGTAGCGACAAACTTTAGCCCATCTATCCACTGGACCTTTGCTGACATTGGCTTAGCCATGAGCACTCCTAGAATTTTAATCCTGGGTTCAAGGTTGCCGGCATCTCACTGTGTTCGGCTTCCACGGAAGCAACCGGATACGCACAGTAGTCTGCCGCATAATAAGCGCTTGGGCGGTGATTCCCACTCTCCCCAATCCCGCCAAACGGTGCCGCGCTGCTCGCGCCGGTGATCGGCTTGTTCCAGTTCACGATGCCTGCACGGATGCGATGGAAGAAGTAATCCCAATCACTCCGCTCATCACTGAGTAAACCTGCAGACAAGCCAAAGCGTGTATTATTCGCCTCAGCAATGGCCGCATCGAAGTCCGTGAAGCGGTAAACTTTGAGCAGGGGTCCGAAATGCTCTTCGTCCGGCATGTCACGAACGTCTGACACATCCAAAATACCCGGTGTAACAAATCCTTTCTTTGGATCCGGTTGCTCCATGGTCACGAGCGCTTTCGCCCCTAGACCTATGAGCTGCTCCTGCGCAGCCACCATCCCAGCAGCAGCTTTGGCCGAGATCATTGCACCCATAAAGGGTTGTGGATCTGCATCGTAATGGCCGACCTCAATGTTTTTGGTGACCTCAATCAGGCGTGCGAGAATCGCATCGCCTTTGGCACCCGTTTCAATGAACAAACGGCGTGAACAGGTGCAGCGTTGACCGGATGTGATAAATGCTGACTGCACAATATTGTGGACCGTCGCATCCACATCCTGGGCATTTTTCACGATCAACGGATTATTCCCACCCATCTCAAGGGCTAGAATCTTGTCGGGCCGACCGCCAAATTGTTCATGCAAGAACTTCCCAGTAGTCGACGAACCCGTGAAAAACAAACCGTCCATCTCGGGGTGTGCCACTAACGCCTTACCAGTATCCACCAAGCCTTGTACAAGATTAAGGACGCCCGCAGGGAGGCCTGCCTTTTCCCATAGTTCAACGGTGAACTGGGCTACCCACGGAGTGAGCTCACTCGGTTTGAAAACGACCACATTGCCCGCCAGCAACGCAGGAACGATATGGCCGTTCGGCAAATGCCCTGGAAAGTTATACGGTCCGAACACCGCGACCACGCCATGAGGTTTATGACGAATAAAGGCTTTCGCGCCAGGCATCTCATTTTCAACCAAACCTGTGCGTTCATGATAGGCCTTTTCAGAGATGCCCACTTTACCAATCATGGCACCGACTTCAGTGCGCGTTTCCCACAACGGCTTGCCGGTCTCTCGCGCCATCACAAGCGCCATGCCTTCTTTATTCTCTTCAAGCAATGAAGCAAAGCGTTTCACTCGGCTGAGACGATCTTCAAATGCCATCGCCGCCCAGGCTGGAAATGCGGCGCGAGCTGCGCGCATCGCCGCGTCAACTTGTTGGGCGCTAGCCGCTTGGCCACGCCACACAACGGTATCTTTTGCAGGATCAACGGACGTAAACTCTGCGCCCTCACCGGATTGCCAGACGCCATTGATAAAATGAGTCCGTAGTTGCTCTGCCATTTATCTTCTCCTCAATTCATTGTCTGGTGCTACAGCACGGCTAAACGCACGAGATCACCATTTGTGACCTGCAAGCCCTGCGCGACCTTCTCGGTCAGAATAACGTCGTCACCCGCGTAACTCACGTCGGCCTGACAGGCGCGAAAATCCTGTAAACGGGTATTGCAAATCAAGACATTTTCAGCCACGGAAGGGCGTCCAATTTGCACGGTCATCAGCCGGCTGTTGCGAACCGTACGCAGTTGTTTGACTTCCGCTTCAACCGTCGGGCCTGCATCAAAAATGTCGATGTAACCACGAAAACGGAATCCCTCCGACTTTAACAGCTTCAACGCGGGTAACGTGTTTTGGTGGACTTGCCCAATCACTTCTTGCGCACTTTTATCGAGCAAGTTTACATAGATGGGGAATTTTGGCATTAATTCGGCAATAAAGGTCTTCTCGCCAATGCCCGTGAGATAATCGGCACTCGGGAAATCCATCGTGAAAAAATGCTTTTCTAGCCACGCCCAGAAAGGTGAGCGCCCATCGGTATCAGAAACACCACGCATTTCCGCAATCACAGTATCAGCAAATCGTTGGCGGAATTGCGCCATGAATAACAGTCGAAACTTACTCAACACACGCCCATTGCGGCCTTTGCGAAACGGTTCGCGCAAGAATAAGGTGCACAACTCGCTCACGCCCGTGTAATCATTACACAGCGTGAGTGTTTGCAATGCATTGTACACATTATGCTGCGGTGAGTGATGGACCACCTTCCCTAAGTGATAGTGATAGAACGCAGACGTGAGACCAACCGCGGCTTCGATTGCACTGACACCGACCACTGTTCCGGTTTCGGTGTCTTCCATCACAAAAAGGTACCCTTCCTCACCGGGCTGCTTGACGTCTGTTTTCGCAAACGCGTGCTCCGCGCGCGCAATGCGTTTTTTCAACAGCGCCTCGTCGACGGGCAAGGACGTAAACCCGTGCCCTGACTCGACCGCACACGCGTACAATGATTCGTAATCACGTGCCTCAATAGGCCGTACAATCAGCATGGAATTTCCTTACCCGTGCGCCGCGATGACGCGCTCAATCGCTTTTTCGAGACGCGCCATACCCTGTTGGATATCTGTATCGCTGATGATCAAGCTCGGCGTAAAGCGCAGCACATCCGCACCCGCAATCAAGATCATCAAGCCTTCTTCAGCCGCAGCATTTAAGAAGTCGCGTGCTTTGCCTTTGTATTTGTCATTCAAGGCCGCACCAAGCAACAAGCCACGGCCGCGCACTTCCGAAAATACATGGTGCTTTTCATTGATTGCGTTCAATGCTTCACGGAACCATTGCTCACGTTGCTTTACTCCCTCAAGAACTTCAGGGGTGTTCACGACATCCATCACCGCCTCGGCCACCGCACATGCTAATGGGTTGCCTCCGTAGGTGCTACCGTGTGTACCTGGCTTCAGATGGTCGGCAATGGCTGCTGTGGTCAACATGGCACCAATTGGGAAACCACCCCCGAGTGCTTTCGCTGAGGTGAGAATGTCTGGAGTCACCCCCGTTTGCTCATACGCATAGAGAGTTCCGGTGCGGCCAAACCCTGTTTGAACTTCATCAAAGATGAGCAAGGCGTTGTGCTTATCACACAAATCACGAACTCCCTTCAAGAAGGCTTCCTCGCCCGGGACGACACCGCCCTCGCCCTGCAACGGCTCAATCATAACCGCACAGGTCTGCTCGCTCATGACCGCAGCCAAGCTCTCCAAGTTGTTAAATTCAACGTGATGAACACCGCCGGGTTTCGGACCAAACCCATCTGAATAGGCTGGCTGTCCACCCACAGTCACGGTAAAGAACGTTCGGCCATGGAATCCTTTATGGAACGCAATAATCTGGTGCTTGTGTTCGCCATGTACATCAAGCGCCCAACGGCGGGCGAGCTTCAATGCCGCCTCGTTGGCTTCTGCACCTGAGTTGGCGTAGTACACTTTATCCGCAAACGTCGCATCAACGAGCTTTTGCGCGAGACGAAGTGCCGGCTCGTTGGTTAATACGTTGCTCAAGTGCCAGAGCTTTTTGCTTTGCTCACTCAGCGCATGAACCATCGCTGGATGACAATGGCCCAGACAGCTCACAGCAATGCCACCGGCAAAATCAATGTACTCTCGACCTTCTTGATCCCAGACCCGAGTGCCTTCCCCCCGCACCGGAATAAACTGGGCTGGGTTGTAGTTGGGCACCATCACGTCATCAAAAACCTGGCGGGTCACTGATTTCACTGCTGACATATTTCACGCTCTCCTGTTGTTTTGGTCGGTGCTTGCCGATGAATGCATTTGTACAGACAAGTCCCAAAGTATCCGTATTATGACATGAAGGAAGACAAATGTCTTACTCACTAAAATGCTGATAAATATGAATTTTTTGAAGGTATTTTAGAATTGCAAAATGCTCGCATAACTATGCAGAAGGGAGCTGTTCTCGCTGCGAATTTATGCGCTTCGAATCGCTATTTTTGTGCCAAAATTGGTCAACAACACCACAAAAGTTTTCAAGGATTTCATGACCATAGCGGCTTAAAACCGACTCTGGATGAAACTGAACACCATAGATCGGCAAGGTTTTGTGCGAAAGCGCCATAATTTCTCCCCAAACGCGAGGCTCTTTGGGATCTCCGAGCGCTTCGCTCACCCAGGCATTCACCTCTAAACAGGCGGGCATCGTGCTCGGCTCGAGCACTAACGAATGATAGCGAACAACTTCAAAGCAAGAGGGCAAACGCTCAAACAATGCGCTGTCATCATGCGCAATCCACGAACGCTTGCCATGCATCACTTGAGCCGCCCGGACGACCTGCCCACCAAACACCTGGCCGATGGCCTGGTGCCCCAAGCACACACCGAGAATAGGGATTTGTGTTGCAAAATGAGCGATCGCGGCAAGCGAAACACCTGCTTCATTTGGCGTGCAAGGACCAGGTGAGATAACGAGAGCTTCTGGCTGAAGGGATGCCATTTCATCAACCGTTAGTTCATCATTGCGCACCACACGCACATCTTGCCCGAGCTCTCGAAAGTACCGGGCAAGATTGTGGGTAAAGGAATCGTAGTTATCAATGAAGAGTATCATTGCGGCGTCAACGTCACGCGTTCCTACTTCGGTAGCACGAAACCGACCGCGTCATAAACCTTCCGCAACGTCGCTTGTGCTTCACTTCGTGCTTTTTCTGCACCTTGCGCCATCACTGCATCTAACGTGGCTTGGTCTTGACGTAATGCATGGTATTTGGCTTGGATCGGCTCGAGGAGCGCAACGACGGCGTCTGCGACATCTCCTTTCAGGTGCCCATACATCTTGCCTTCGTACTCATTGACTAAGCTGTCAACATCGCGCCCGGTGGCACCACTTAACAGCGTCAGTAAGTTGGCGACGCCCGGCTTCTGTTCTTGGTCAAAGGTAACGCGGGGTGGATCATCCGAGTCCGTCACGGCACTTTTAATTTTCTTGGCAATCTTCTTAGGCTCTTCCAATAACCCAATGTAGTTTTTCGGGTTGTCATCGGATTTCGACATTTTCTTGGTTGGGTCCTGCAAGCTCATAATCCGCGCACCATGTTGCGGAATAAACGGCTCAGGAATGACAAACACGTCCCCATAGATATTGTTAAAGCGCGTGGCGACATCTCGCGCCAACTCAAGGTGTTGTTTTTGATCGTTACCGACCGGTACTTCGTTGGCGTTATACAGCAGAATATCAGCCGCCATTAGAACGGGATACGTGAATAGTCCCGCGTTCATGTTCGATTCTTGCTTCTGAGATTTATCTTTAAATTGCGTCATGCGATTCAGTTCGCCCATTTGCGTATAGCAATTGAGAATCCACGCTAGTTCGGCGTGCTGAGGTACATGGGATTGCAAAAAGAGCGTGCTTTTATTTGGGTCCAAACCGCAGGCCATATAGAGCGCAAGGCCATCGAGTGTGGCACTGCGCAATGCCGCAGGATCTTGCCGCACGGTAATGGCGTGCAAATCGACCAGCATGAAATGACAGTCATGGGATTCTTGCATACCAACCCACTGCCGCAATGCGCCCATGTAGTTTCCAATGGTCAATTGTCCCGAGGGCTGGCAGCCACTTAATACAACAGGTTTGGTCATGTGCAATTTCCTAGGTTTATGATGATGCCATCTTCAATTCAAAACAGGGTAAGCTCAGATGGAGCGCTTCGCGGCCGCTAACTCGGCGCGCATCTCTGTAATCACTTTCTTATAATCGGGTTGGTTAAAAATTGCGGAGCCTGCCACAAACATGTCCGCACCGGCTTCAGCGATTGCACGGATGTTATCGGTTTTCACGCCACCGTCGACTTCCAAAATAATATCTCGCCCACTGGCATCGATACGCTGACGAACTTCACGCAACTTATCCAACGTAGAAGGAATAAACGATTGTCCGCCAAAACCTGGATTCACTGACATCAACAAAATCATATCAATCTTGTCCATGACATAATCCAGATAATGCAAGGGCGTTGCAGGGTTAAACACCAAACCGGCTTTACAACCGTGGTCTCGAATCAGTTGCAGCGTGCGATCAGTATGGATGGAGGCCTCAGGATGGAAAGTAATCATCGAAGCTCCCGCTTTCGCAAATTCGGGCACAATGGAATCCACCGGTTGGACCATCAAGTGTACATCAATTGGTGCGGTGACCCCGTAATCACGCAAGGCTTTGCAAACCATCGGGCCAATGGTCAGGTTGGGGACGAAGTGATTATCCATAACATCAAAATGGACCACATCAGCGCCAGCGGTCAGAACTGCATCGACTTCTTCACCCAAACGCGCAAAGTCTGCAGACAGAATTGATGGAGCAATTAGAAAGTCGCGCATGACCCCCTCCCTTAAATAAATTTGCGTTATTCTACCAATACCTTGCGCACCAAGCACCCTAAAAACAAAACTGGTCTGGGAATCGCCCTAATGCTAAAGTGACACCCTGTTGTAACACCCTATTTTCATGCCTGTTCTAGGCATTGGGTTTTGTCGGTTGGGGATCTTCTCGTATGCTTAAAATCGTTTCTGCCCTTGGATGTATGGTGATTCTTGGACTTGCATTGACGCATTTCGCGCAAGTACCGGACAGCGCAGAGGGCTGTGAGCACGATATGCATTCGACGCCCGCATCGATGACAAATGGCTCATGCCAAAAAACCGTAAATTGGCGCGCGTGGGCGAGTGGGAAAAGCCGATCAACCCAGTTTCACTTTCTTGATTTACTCGAGTTGACACTCGGTCAGCGTGATCGCCAACCGCAACGCCCACCAACAACGCACTGAAAACGCTTGAGGTTTACACGATGACCGATTCAGAACAAAAACCAGGATTGTTCGCTGTTGTAATGAGCGTGCTCGCCGCGATGTTTGGCGTGCAAACGGAAGCAAATCGCAAACGTGACTTCTCGCAAGGACACCCCCTTGCTTACATTATCGTCTTTATCCTCATTCTCGTGCTTTTTGTGCTGTCGGTCGCCGCACTCGTCCGGCTCGTTATGCACCTCACAAGCTAAGGGCCGAATGCCTAAAGCACTCGGCCATGTCGTTCGGTATCCTTTGACCCATCAAACCCTAGGCAGCAATTCCTGAGTGTCGGAGCAGCGCACTGATGTCCGGTTGACGGCCTCGGAAGTCGGTAAATAAAACCATCGCATCCTGACTGCCGCCTTTCTCAAGAATCTTCTGCAGAAAATCTTGTCCGGTTTGTGGATTAAAGATTCCCTCTTCCTCAAACCGTGCATAGGCGTCCGCCGAGAGGACTTCCGCCCATTTGTAGCTGTAGTAACCCGCCGCATATCCGCCAGCAAAAATATGTCCGAAACTGTGTTGGAATCGGTTGTAGTGTGGGGGCTGGAAAACGGCAACTTGTTGGCGCACTTCATCAAGGATTGCCTGCACACGTGCCCCGGATTCTGCTGAGAACTCCTGATGAATACGCATATCAAACAGCGAGAATTCAAGCTGACGGACCATTTGCATTGCTGCTTGAAAATTCCGTGCAGCGAGCATTTTATCGAGTAACTCGTTTGGCAAGGGCTCTCCGGTTTCAAAATGTCCGGAGATAAACGCCAGCGCCTCGGGCTCCCAACACCAATTCTCGAGGAACTGACTCGGTAACTCGACCGCGTCCCACTCGACCCCATTAATTCCAGAAACGCCTGCCACATCAATCTGGGTGAGCATATGGTGTAAGCCATGACCGAATTCGTGAAATAACGTAATCACTTCATCATGGGTAAATAGCGCCGGCTTATCACCAACGGGCTTGTTAAAGTTACACGTTAAATAGGCTAACGGCTTCTGAAGCTGCCCATCCGGCAAGCGTCGACGCACAGCACAATCGGCCATCCATGCACCACCCCGCTTCTTCGCTCGCGCATACAAATCAAGGTAGAACCCAGCTCGCAACTCATTCTGGGCATCGTAAATTTCGAAATAGCGCACATGGGGGTGCCAGGTGTCCGCTTCCGCTTCTTGAATTCGGATAGAAAAGAGCTTCTCCGCTACTTTGAATAACCCAGAAACCACCCGGTCCTCCGGGAAGTATGGGCGTAATTGCTCATCGGAGATCGCATACGAAGATTGCTTCAACTTCTCAGCATAATAGGCCACGTCCCAAGCTTCGAGGTTATCCACTCCATGTTCTTTTTGGGCGAAGTCCGCAATTTCGGCAAACTCGCGTTTTGCTTGGGGTAAGGAACGCGCGGCAAGGTCCTCCAAAAAGCCCATCACTTGCTGAGGACTGTCTGCCATTTTGGTGGCCAAGGACACCTCCGCATAATTCTGAAATCCGAGCAACTGGGCCAGTTCATGCCGCAATGCAAGGGTTTCATCGATGATGGCAGAGTTATCGAACTTTCCTGCATCGGGGCCTTGGTCCGAGGCGCGGGTGATATAGGCATACTGCATTTCGCGACGCAGTTCACGGTCGTCCGCATACATCATAACCGGCAAATAGCTTGGAATATCAAGGGTAAATACCCAGCCAGAAAGTTCACGTTCCTCAGCTGCCTCGCGGGCACTTGCGACGGCACTCTCCGGCAGGCCACTCAAGCGCGCCTTATCAGTCACATGACAGAACCAACTTTGCGTCGCATCAAGCAGTTGGTTGCTGAATTGAGAGCCAAGTTGCGACAAACGGCTTTGAATCTCGCCATAGCGTTTCTTCTGCTCGGGGGGCAAGTTCACGCCAGACAGTTCAAAATCACGGAGAGTGTCCGTGATAACCCGTTGCTGCGGACCACTCAACGCTGCAAAATCAGGTGAGTCGGCAATTTTTCTGTAGGCGTTATACAATCCCTCGTGTTGTCCAACCCAGGTCCCATATTCGGACAATAGCTCAAGGCATGCATCATGGGCTTCACGCAAATCGTCCTGGCTAACGACGGAGTTCATGTGGGAAATGGGCGACCAGATCCGCGTCAGGCGATCGTCTGCTTGCTCAAGGGGGGCGACAACCGTTTCCCACGTTGGCTCACTCACCTGCACAACCGCCTCGATCGTCGTACGGCATTCTTGAATGGCTTTTTCGACTGCAGGTTTAACGTGCTCAGCGCGAATCGAGCGAAACGGAGGATGATAAAAAGGCGTCAAGAGCGGATTGTTCTGAGTCTGCATAGCAATTCAACCTACTTCTTTTTCATGGAGTGAGCGTCAGTACATGACCAACATTACGTATGAAAGTGAGGTGGGGGTTCAGTCCGCTAATATCAAGGGATTTAGTTGACTTTAGGACCGTGTAAAACGGTGTACTCAACCATGTCTTCCTCAATAGCTTTAGCCAAGTCTGTCTCCAACAAAGGCTGGACTTGCTCAAAAGGAACTTTGAGACCCATAATGCCATAGGCTTGGTTCCGCCCGTGTACTTTACCGATATACAAAGCCATATCCGCAATCTGCAACGCCCGCTCCCAATTCACCTCTTCCTCCGGGACACCGGCAAACGGGAGCGTCACAAATCCAGCCGTTGCCGTCACCGGAATTGCACGGCCCTCAAAGTGCACTGGCTGCTCAGCAATTGCGTCGAGAATGCGCGAGACAATACTCGGTAGCACCTTTGAATCGCTATTACGCAGAACAATAAGAAACTCTTCACCACCCCACCGAACAACGAGATCTGAAGATCGTGCAAGTCCCTGTAAGCGCTGACTCAGCTCTTTAAGCACTTCATCACCGGCTGCGTGCCCAAAATTATCATTGATGCGTTTAAAGAAATCGATATCGAGCAAAATAAGCGCGTCTGGATGTTCTCCGAGCTTAACTCGACGGTCGGCCTTTTCAGCGGGGTTACGCTTTTGCATTTGTTCTTGCAGGGCACGGCGATTGAGTAAATGCGTTAGCGGATCGCGCATGGAGTGGAACTCTAGCTGCTTGTTGACCACCTTCAAGCGCAAATTAGCACGACGAGCCATCCGGTAGAGCATGATCATAATAATCAAACCGAAGACTACCACCACACCGAATAATATAAAGATCTGACGTTGCAATGCCGCATTCTCAATCACGCGTTCTTGGAGTGCATTGCGCTGTTCCAGCAACTCGATTTGTTGCGCTTGCTCCCGGGCTTCGAAGCGCACCTGCATTTCAGAGATACTTTTCTCGCGTTCCGCTTGGAAAACTTCCTCGCGTAACCGACGTTGTTCCAACAACGCTTGAGCTTGCTCTTGGTACATTCCAGCATGTTCATACAGCGTTGCGGTATGCTCCAATAGCTCTGCATACTCAGCCGCCGAATAACGCGCTTGAAGGCGTGTGGCGTAAAATTCAACTTCCGCTATACCCGCCTCAATATCCCCTTGCATCACTTGAATGTAACCTAGGTTGTAACGCAACAGATCCGCCGTCTCCTCATCCCCCACCTCTTTAGCTAGCGCTAAGGCCTCCGTTAATTCAGTGTGCGCTTCCTCATAACGCTCCAAATGGATGTAAGCGCTGCCGATATTATTGCGACTCACCAAAACGATCCCGATCTCGCCAGCTTGTTCGGCTAAATCAATCGCTTGGCGATGCACCTCAATGGCATCCTCATGCTGGTCCATTTGCGAGAACAAATAACCGCGGGCCAACAGCAATGACGCTGCTAAGCCTAGATAATCATTCTCAAGGGCTTCGCGTAACGCCCGTTCAGATACCTCAAGCGCTGCGGGATAATTACGCAAATCCGAGTAAATAAACGTGATTTGCTGTTGCAAGCTAATTCGGCGGGTTGCGGTGCGCTCGTTGTTTGTGTGGGAGAGCGCTTCTTGCGCTGCCAACGCGTGACTCAGAGCCCGCTCATACTGACTATTCGAGCGAAAAAGACCGGTAACCACCACATTTCCATAGTACCGCACACGATGGTCGACAGCGTCCTCAAGATATTCACTTAATTGTTCCGCCACCACCAGTGCTCTGGCCGTTTCGCCCTGCCACGTGAGCAAAGCGACTTTATTCGCTAGAACTTCGACCCAGACGTCCGGATACGCATGGCGTTCCGCATACTCCATGAGGTCCTGAATGACCTGGATCGCCCCTTCAACGTCTCCGTCCTGAGCAATCGAGACTGCTTGGGTCGTCCAAGCGCGCACATAAGTTGTCGGCGCATTGGCGGTTTCAACCGCGCTCAAAATCGCATCGAGTTCAGCGCGGGCCGCTTCGCGATCACGCATGTTTAGATACGCATCAATCCGTTGCTCGAGCGCTGCATCAGTCCATGGAGAAGGAAACGGTTGACTGGAAACTGTCCCACTCGAAAAACATGCCAGAACGATAGCTAGCATCCAGACTGGGTGGGGGATGGCATTAAAAAACCGGTGGTTCTTGGGGACCGATGTCGCATGGCGGCTCATGGGCAGCTCTCGTTATCATTGTTTTGTAACATTTATCAAAAAACGGTCGAAAATACTACGCATTGCATCACAAAATATAAACAATCGGTGTAGACTGATAGATGAAAAATTCAGAGGGAGCCCTGCATAAATGGAATCACATGAAATTGAACAATCCATTTGGCAATTTCTTGAAAGCGCGATCTTGACCACCGAGAACATACCGCAGGCCATTGTCATTGTGCTTGCCTTAGCCAGTGCTCTAACCACTCGTCGTTTACTGACCAAGACGCTGGGGCAGCGGGGCGAAGCAAGTTCTGGTATCCGTCGGATTGCGATTCGGTCCGCAGATCGATTGCTCTGGCCTATCAGTATGCTCGTGATTGTTGGCTTGGGACTTTTAGTGCTCAACGCCTTCGATATGAATTCCGCAGCGTTGAATGTGCTCCTCCCTCTCCTGCTGTCCTTTGCCGCGGTCCGGCTGATTGTCTATTTCTTGCGTAAAGGGATCCGAGGCGGCCCGCTGTTAAAAGCATCGGAAAATATAATTGCGGGTGTTATCTGGCTTATTTTGGGACTGCACTTGGTTGGGTTACTGCCCGACACCCTGGCTGCCCTCGATTCGATTGGTGCCAATATCGGCAACTTCCGACTGTCTTTGCTCTCGGGCTTGCAAATCGCCGTGCTGATTGTCGTCGCACTGACGTTGAGCGGTTGGGTGACGCACTTTATAGAGAAGCGTTTATCCACCTCCAACGTCATTACGCCAACAACCCGTGTTGGGCTGGTGAAGTTCATTAAGTTCGGCTTAATCACCATTGCGATTCTTATCGTGCTTGGCAGCGTGGGCTTTGATTTATCGACTCTTGCTGTCTTTGGTGGTGCACTCGGGGTTGGTTTAGGTTTTGGTTTGCAGCGGATTGCGGCGAACTTTATCAGTGGTTTTATTCTGATTTTGGACCGTTCAGTGAAACCCGGAGACGTCATTTCGGTCGGTGAAACCGTCGGTCGCGTGCAGGAGCTGAAGTCTCGCTACATCGTCCTTCATGACCGAGATGGCGTGGATACGCTCATTCCGAATGAAAATTTGATCACTTCAGAAGTCATTAATTGGAGTTACGCGGATCGGATTGTCCGTTTACGGATCCCTGTCGATGTCAGCTATAGCACTAATCTCGATGAAGCCGTGAAGATCGTCAAAGGATGCGCGGATGCATCTCCACGGGTTCTTTCAAGTCCCGAACCACAAGCTTGGGTTACCGATTTTGGCGACAATGGCATTACCATTCAACTGCGTGTATGGATTGCAGACCCCGAGAACGGCTTCGAAAATGTACGCTCGCCCATTCGTCTTGCCATCTGGCGTGCATTCAAAGAGCACAACATTACCATTCCGTTCCCGCAGCGCGATCTTCATCTTCAATCGATGTCTGATGAGATGCTTACAACGCTGAGTAAACTGAATGCTGGTTCCGCCAAGAAAGACGACTAGTTGGCACGACGACGCGCCTCATCGGCAAAAAATGGTTGGGCTGAATCCGGAAATGCGGCTGGATTCGCCTGACCATTTTCTTTGTAAATGACCCCCTCTTTCATGACAAAATCAACACGCTGAAGCAAGTTGATGTAACGCAAGACATCGCCACGCACCGCAATGATGTCGGCAACTTTTCCCTCACTCACGGTTCCAAAGCGGTCACTTACGCCCATCATGACGGCGGGCCAATAGGTCGCAGCACGAATGGTTTCGTATGGGTCCCAGTCCATTTCATCAACCCAAAACGCCATCTCATTCCACGTAGCGCTGCAATGAAATTTCATCGGGATACCTGAGTCCGTGCCCACCAACAAAGTCACACCGGATTCCTTGAGCTGTGCAAGCTTATTTTTTAACGTGACGCGCCGCAGCGGCATCAGCTGGGTGTAGCTGAGCTGTCCCGGGTGCGCGAGAGACGCGCGAATATCAGCCACCGTGTCGTCCGCTAAGCCAAAGTGCCAACAAGGATCATCCAGTACCGTTGGATTCCGTACCACATTTTCGTAATTCCACAGCACTTCTACCGTGGGGGTCCAAAACAGAAGCCCCGAAAATATCCCGGTGGCCGTGCGCTCTTTCAATGCCTCTAAAACGTCGGCAGGATATCCTGGAGCAGTCGTAAGACCCGTATGCTCAAAGTTATCGACACCGAGTTCAAGCCCGACGCGTATCTCATTGGGCCGGTGGGCATGAGCCACGACGACCATGCCATGGGCGTGAGCCCGTTCCACAATGGCCTTCGCGACCGCGAATTCCATCTCGTCATGTTCAATCAATTTGATAATGTCCATTCCGGCCGCGTGAAGACGGTCAACTTTCTCATGCGCTTCCTCAACGGAGCGCACTGCCCAACGATAGGCGGCCTGCCAATCATCAACGTCATGTTGTAAAAAGGGACCCGAGGTGTACAAATGAGGGCCCGCAACCTCACCTGCTTGAATGGCGCGTTTGATGTGAATGGATGCTTCAAGCGGTGCGCCCAAATCCCGTGCACTCGTCACACCAGCAAGGAGAAGCTGCATTGCGGCCGCCGGCATGATTTCAGACTCGAAGCGATCGGCATAGGCCGACTGCCAGTGCACATAATCAGAATGCCCAACCAACTGGAGATGCGCATGACTTTCCCACAGACCGGGCAGCACATCATGCCCCCACATGGGGACCGTGCGGTATCCCTCAGGGACGCTCAACGAGTCGACCGTGCCAATTTGTTGAATGATGCCATCCTCTATCAGGATTACGCTGCGTAGGAGCGGTTCACCAACATAACCGTCTAACAAACGACCACCGACCAGAGCGAGTCGCTCCGCGGATGCCGGAAAGATAGGGCTAAGCCCGAAGATCATGATGAGTGCGAAAACTGAGAACTTAGGCATGTGGCGGTCTCCAAGTTAAATCAATTTCAGCATGGAGTGAAACCACGGATGACGCAAGCACAGGCCGGCAAAAGTCGCTCGAACGTGTATTTTTAGCGCTTAACGGGCGGGCCGTACAATATGTCGAGACTGATCTGATCAGCATTTAGGGCGTGCTCGAGATCGGCCAAGATTGCTTCACGGACTTCTGGATACGGACGTGAGAATTGTTGGAGGACACGGGCCTGATTCCGGCCGTGCAACTTCCCGAGGTAAAGCATGGCATCCGTCATACGCAACGCATCTTCGAGCTGTTGCGTCTCGGTGAGTGTGCCTTCAGCGCCGGGAAGCGGAAGTCGAACTGCGCCAATCGTAGTTGAAACGACAATATCCTGATCGTGATACACCACGGGGCGGGTAGCAAGTAAGCTCAAGAGCTTTTGCACGTACCAGGCAAGGTCGAGGTGCCGAGCGTCTGGGATATAGATAAGAAACTCTTCTCCGCCCCAGCGGATAATCTGTTCATCATGCTGACTTGCACCGCGCAGGCGATTCGCAATGGCAATTAGTACTTGATCACCCGCTTCATGTCCGAGGGTATCATTGATCTGCTTAAAGTAATCGATATCAAGCAGCACCATCGCTGAGTCCCGAGTAGGCTTGCCATTGGACCCCGTTCGCTGATCCAAAATTACGCGCATCGCGCGCCGGTTTAGAAGACCGGTCAACGGGTCTCGCAATGTTTGTTCATGCAAATCTTGATTGGTCCGATTCAACCGCTTATTCGCTCGCCGGGCAGCACGATAGGCAAAAAACAGCATCATGCAGGCAAGAATAACACTCAATGCAAACAAAAAGGTGATTCGACGCTGCAAGCTGGCGTTGGCAATTTCTTGATCTTGGAGTTGATTCTGCTGCTGCAAAAAAGCAATTTGTTGGGCGCTTTCCTGCGCTTCAAAGCGCGCTTGGAGTTCCGACAACATCTGATCCCGCTCACTGCGAAAAATTCGTTGCCGAAGATGAAGTAGTTCCTCAAGCACATCGGCACGCTCTTTTTGACGGTCCGCCAGACTGTACGCATCGGCAAGATACGAGAGCATTTCAGCATAATCCCGCTGCATATTAGCGCTTCGCATGTAATCGACAATCGCCAACATTCGCTCGATTCCTGCCTCATAATCCCCGTTGCGGACGTCGATATTGGCCAGATTAAAATCAACAAACTGCAGTTCTCGGATCATCCCTTCGGATACAGCAATTGTGCGTGCTTCGAGCAAAACTGTCGCTGCAGACCGGTAATCACCGAGAGAGATTAAAACGGAACCAATGTTGTTTCGTGCCACAACCTGGCGGTGCACATCATTGTTCTCAATCGCCCAATACAGCGATTTTTCGTATGTTGCGATACTCTGACGCGGATCATCGGGATTGAGACTTCCTTGCACATATCCTTTAAGCAAGTAAAGCTCCGGCAGGCGGTGATGAACCCCTTCACGCATTGCCTCCGCTATCGTACTTTCGACCAATTCGAACGCAGGCTCATAGTGCTCCAGTTCTGCTTGCAGTCGTGCAATATGCAGATTTAAGAATTGCCGACGCCGCACCGTCTGTAACCCTGCACCCAGTGAAATGGCTTGTTGTGCACTTAAATAGTGTTCCAGGGCCTCTTCAAATTGTTGGCTCTCTTGCAGTACACGACCCGCTGTGTTGTGCACGAAAAATTGCACGCGTTGCTCTGAGGTTGCCTCTAAATAGGGTTGCAAAAGAACAATCGCCGCCACGGCGCGGTCGCGTTTTCCAGCGGCTTGGAGCGCCTCGATTTTTCCGCCATAGGCCTCTGCGATGGCGTCGGCAAACCCCACTGCCTTCGCTTTCGAGATTAATTCCTGACTGAGCGCGAGCGCTTCAGAATAATCTCGCTCCGCATGAACGAGTTCAAGAACCCGGTAGGTCCATGCACGTACAAATGTTCCGATCGGCATGTATACGTCTGTGTCTGCTAGAAATTGAGCAAAACGCTCTCGATCGACCGGGTACATTCCAGTACCAAGCATCGCATCTAACACGGTTTCAAGCTCAGGGTCGTAGTGGATGCGTAAAGCAGAACCCTCGGAATCCGTTCTCGCCGCATGCGCATGGGTGATAGCAAAATCGACTACGAGTAGGACAAGCGCTAGCCATATGCTCCGCCATAGCAAACCGCAAGGACGTTTCTGTGTTCCTTGTGAAGCTCTCGGGTGAGGGTTATGAAGGTGACGCATTCGGCTCCTTGGATGCATCGTCCTGGGCAGCGGCAAATTAGGGAGCATGGAAGCTAACGTGGATCTGGTCTGACAACAAGGGGGAAACCCTCAGTATGCGACCAAGTGTATAGAAATGAGGATAAATAAAAATCAACTCGGCACGCACTTAAAGTCACTGTAAGCGGCGTGCCCGGTTGTTTCTTGCGTTCTGCTTAAGCGACCTCTTGGACTGGAATCAGCGGTCCCAATCCCCAGCGTGCCCGTGCTTGATCACATCGTGGATTACTGCCATCGACATTGGCATCAAACTCACGACAGGGTGTCGGCCGGTTCGCGTAAATCGAACAACCGACCGCCGCCCCAATTTCACCTTGTAACGCAGTACAGCGCGGCGCCGAATTATTTGTTCCTTGCATACACCGGTAGAAGGAGTTGACCTGCTCGGTCAATTGATGCGGTACGAATCCTTGGGGTGCATCGTCGCCCTCTGCCCAATAGAAAGATACACGAAAACTTGCACAGCATGCACCACAGGTGACACACGGATTAAATGAACTCATGGATAATAACTCAACACTCAACTATGACCCGGGCGGGCCAATACGGAACTCCCAAAGAACCACATTGAACATCAAGCAGTCACCAGAAGGTGACGTTGAAGTGCGCAGATTATATCCGAAAATTTCAAAGAAAAAATAGGAATCTGTGTGCGGCAAAGGTAGAATTTATCCTCGTTTTTTGGTCTACCGAATACACATGGAAATGTCGCTATGGGTCGCGCTTATCAAAACCGCAAAGAATCAATTGCAAAAACAGCTGCTGTAAAAAGTAAAATTTACAGCAAATATGGTCGCCAGATTTATGTGGTCGCCAAGCAGGGTGGCACCGATCCCGCAGCGAACTTATCGTTGCGCTCACTCATTGATAACGCACGCAAAGATCAAGTTCCGGCACACGTCATTCAGAACGCCATCGACAAAGCCAGCGGCGTCGGTGGCGAAGACTACGCAATTGCTCGGTACGAGGGGTTTGGCCCAGGAAACTGCATGGTGTTGGTTGAGTGCTTGACCGACAATCCAAATCGCACCATCGGAGAAGTACGAAACTGCTTTACGAAGAGCAAATGCAAACTTGGTGCGCCCGGTTCGGTTGCGCACATGTTCGATCACTGTGCGATCTTCAGCTTCGCAGGAGACGATGAAGATGCTGTACTCGAAGCACTGATGGAAGCCGATGTGGACGTCACCGACGTGGAGTCAGAAGACGGTATCATCACCGTGTTTGCACCGCACACCGAATACGCAAAAACACAAAGCGCACTGACCGCTGCGTTTGGTGACGACCTTGAGTTTGACGTGCAAGAGATCCAATTCCTGCCCCAGACCACGCAAGAAATCGCAGAAGACGACATGCCGATGATGAACCGTTTGCTGGACATGTTAGAGGATTGTGATGATGTCCAACGCGTGTTCCACAATGCTATTTTCCCAGAGTCCGACGCGTAATTACGCCCATGACTCAGAAAAAAGCGCCGCAGGGCGCTTTTTTTATTCTGTATCTCCATACACGGAGCGATTCAGCGCTGCTTCCACCCGTTGGTAGAAAAGCCCCGCGTGGTACCCATCGGCCAATGCATGATGAGCGTGGAATGAAATCGGAAGAAACCACTTTTCACCCTGCTTATACAGCTTACCCACCGAGATTTTTGGACAGGAGTCCTGGCCTTTGAATGGACGCGCATGAGAAAGACTCGTGAACTTCACCCAGGGAATCGCAGAAAAGTGCACCACATTATCTTGCCCATTTGAGGGCAGGAGCGAGCGGCTCTGTTGAACACGTTGAATTTCAGTCTGTGCCTGCTGGACAAATGTATCAAACGACGCAGAGAAAGGGATATAGGAGAATCCAAATGTGTGATCTGACCGCAATACGGTCGCGCTCACATCAATTCGGTGATAACGCACAACCTGTTCGCCCTCAATCCGCAGGCGGAGTGCATCGATGGAGTTCACCACCTCCATAATCGCATGCAAGTACCGCAGGTAGAATGATTGCTGGCGTTGCTTTGCGTCGCGATACAGACCCGTGCACTCCACATTCACCGACAAGCCAAAAAAGGGCTCTGCAAACTCCCTGAAGAACGCAAAGTGTTCTTTGCGCTCCCAACGGTTAATATCAATGATGTCCTTGCTCGGTTTACCCATGATCGCGAACCTCAATGCTCTTGAGCGTATTAACGCATCGTCACGAACTCTTCCGCACTGGTAGGATGCAGTGCAACCGTTGCGTCAAAGTCCGCTTTGGTGGCTCCCATTTTGATCGCGACAGCAAATCCTTGCAAGATTTCATCCATCCCTTCACCAATGCCATGCAAGCCGACGACTTTTTCATCCTCACCCACGCACACAAGTTTGAAGTTACTGAGTTCGCGATAGGGTGTAATCGCGTTATACATGGCCGCGAAACCTGATTTGTACACCTTCACCTGCTCCTCGCCATACGTTTCAACCGCCTCAACCTCGGTGAGACCGAGCGTGCCAATCGGTGGATGACTAAAGACAATGGTGGGGATTAAGCGGTAATCCATATGTGCGTCGGGCATATCTGAATTAAACAAACGTTCTGCCAGGAGTCGACCCGCTTTGATGGCCACAGGCGTCAGCTGTGCTTCACCTGTGATATCACCGACCGCATAAATCCCCTCGACATTGGTATTTTGATATTTATCGGTCCGAATGTACCCCTGTTCATCCGTGTGGACACCTGCATGTTCCAATCCAATCTTATCGGTAGCCGGTTCGCGGCCAATGGCCCAAATCAAAGCATCCACGTCGGAAATCGTCTCATCGTTCATGGTGGTAATGGTCAACTGCCCGTTCGATTCCTTCTCAACTTTCTTTACTTCAGAGAATGGGTGTAGCTGAGGGCCATGCCGCTCCATTAAGCCAGTTAACGTATCGATAATGTCTCGGTCAAAGTTTCTAAGTGGCCGATCTTGACGGACCAGCAGGTGGGTGTCGGTACCCAGCGCATGCAGCACCCCTGCAATCTCCACCGCAATATAGCCCGCACCGACCACTACCGCTTTCTTGGGCTGTGACTCGAGCGCGAAAAAGCCATCCGAATCGATACCATGTTCAGCACCCGGAATGTTCGGGATCTGGGGGCGTCCACCGACCGCAATGGTGATGTGATCTGCGGTGATACGCTCACCATTCACTTCTACTGCGTTTGGACCCACAAAGCGGGCAAAGCCCTCAATAAAATCAACGCCATTACCTTGAAATCCGCGATGATATGCACCGTGAATTCGTTCAATGTAGGCTTCTCGATTACGCACTAAGGTGCCCCAATCAAATCCCTTTTTATCCAGTGAAAACCCATAGGCTTCGCTGTATTTAATAGCTTCGGCAATATGCGCGCCATACCACATCACTTTTTTCGGTACACAGCCGACATTTACGCAGGTCCCGCCGACCGCTTTTGCCTCAATCACGGCGGCCTTTGCGCCCCGGATGGCGGCTCGGTTAGCCGATGCAATTCCACCACTTCCGGCGCCAATGCTCAGGTAATCGTAATGTCTGCTCATAGATACTGCTTCTCCATCTTTCGTTCGTGCATCGCGGGTAACGCGCGCCTTAATACTCCGAGGCGGAAGTATATCACGCTCGTCCCTACCATGCGTTTACACAAAATTAGATTGGGTTTATCTAGACCTTTTATGACCTTTGTTGCAAGCTGATGTAACGGACCTATCGAACGATGACTTATGCACCGGATTGCCTTGCCAACACGGATTTACTCGCCTTTCGAACGCTACGCACGTGTGGTGGCGCTCGTTCTTGCAAGCTTTCTTATGTTCGGAAGTTGCCTCGTCATGGCGCAGGACGAGGAGCCTAAGGAGCAAACAGAGGTCGTCGAGCCGAAAACGGAATCCCGCGCAACGGAAGTCAATTTAGAGTGGCTCGACTCCTTTCAAGATGGGGTGGAGGATACGGTCGATGCAACCGCACGCTGGTTTGATCAATTTTTTGGCGACGAGCGTTCGTTTGATGACACGGAGGGATCCCGTGGTCGCATATCACTTCGTCCCGAGTGGAGTCAGTATGATGGTTTCCGAGTCCGGTCTAGTTTACGTGCTCAATTCACCTTGCCCAACACGGAAGAACGCCTTTCAGCAATCATCGGGCGAGTTGATTTTGATGATTTTGTGACCGGTGAAGATTCACAGCAGCGAAGCTCGGTTATCCGGAGTGAAACCGGTGATGAAGAATGGATCATTGGCTTAGGCTTCGATCCGCGACGCGGGGAGACCAGTCGATTCTCTGTATCTGCAGGAATTCGTGGCGGGCTCCGCGCCGACCTGTATGTTCAAGGTCGTTACCTGTACCAATACCGCATCAGTGACTCGAAACAGATCCGCAGCCGGAGCAGCCTGTTTTGGCGCGATAGTGATGGCTTCGGTCTCAATCAGCGCTTAGACATTGAGCATAGTCCCAATCCTGAGTGGCTTAATCGGTTAAGTATGGATGCAACGCGAGCTGAGCGCGTTCAAGGCTACCGTTGGCGCTCCAGTATTGCTAGCTACCATGTGTATGAGCCAGAGAAAGCGATGGCCGTCGAGTTTTTTTGGCGCGGAGAAACAAAGCAGCTCGTCCCGCTGCGCGACTATGGCTTTCGCTTAATTCATCGGCGCGGTTGGTTGCGGGAATGGCTGTTCTTAGAAACCTACGCAGGGCTGCATTGGCCACGACGAGAACTGGACGAACCGCGTCGAGGGCGTTACATGATAGGGCTTGAGATTGAAATGTGGTTCGGCGACTAACCTGCTATTTCTAAGCAAGCCACAATAAAAAAGCCCAGTGCAACGAGTCTTTTAAACACGTTACCAACTGGGCTTATGCAGATATTGTCTCGCGTCTTAACCGGTGAAGTCTGAAACGTCCAAGTCTTCATCTAAACGAATTTCGACATTCGCTCGGTCACGCAGCAATTGAATCGTGCCTTCAATCCCATTCTGGCGCAGTGAAGATTGCATCTCCGCTTGTTGGGTATTCAACATCGAAACACCTTCCGCGACAAGATCAAAAGCCATCCAAGGAGCATTTGGGTTACGCCGTTGAAGATGAAAGTCCAAGCGAATCGGTGGGCGTCCACCCTCTTCAATCAGCTGAGCACGCACCACGACGCGACGCTGACCTTCATAATCACCACCCCGCCCAAAACGAAGTTGATGTTTCGTTTCATCGTATTGAGTAAACACGCGCGCATAAGTTGTGATCAAATACTCACGAAACACCTCAACAAACTCTTGCTGTTGATCTTCATTCAGCCGTTGCCAGTTCCGCGCGAGTACCGAGCGGGCAGCAAACTGATAATCGGAATAGGGAAGAAGTTCTTCCTCCATGATGGTTCGAAGGTAACGTGGATTACTCTCAATCTGCGAACGCTCCTGAGCGATGCGCGTCGTCATCCGTTCCGCGATTTGCTCGAGCATACGAAATGGATTTTCGCTGTCAATTTCATCCGCATTCACGGTGAGCGAGCTCAACATCAATGCAAGTGCACTTATCCACAAGGTAACTACTTTCATCTACCTGTCCTCATTTCCATTGCTGAGATTACAAGCCTTTACGTCAGACCTACAAAAACAGAATTAGTTACGGCGATTTTGAGCTACGACGCAAGCGCGAAGAAGAAACCAGCAATACATGCGCTCATCAGGTTCGCTAGCGTTGCTGCCAACAAAGCCCGCATACCCATGGTTGCAATGTCTTTGCGCCGACTTGGTGCCATTCCACCCAGGCCTCCAAGCAGGATCGCAATTGACGAAAAATTTGCAAATCCGCAGAGCATAAAGGTGATGATGACCTGACTTTGCATACTCATTTCATCTTTCACTTGAGCAAAGTCTAAATATGCGACGAACTCATTAATGACAAGTTTCTGCCCAATAAAGCTTCCGGCTTGCTGCGCTTCAGCCCAGGGAATCCCCATGATGAATGCGAGCGGTTGGAAGATAAAACCAAAAATCAGCTGCATGGTTAGATCTTCACGGCCAAAGAACCCACCAACGTATCCAAGAACCCCATTCACCAAGGCAATCAATGCAACGAATGCGAGGAGCATGGCGCCCACATTAAGGGCAAGCTGCATACCGCTTGATGCGCCTGAAGCAGCGGCATCAATCACATTCGCACGACGCTCTTCTTTCGGGACTTCTTTAATATTGTTGTTCGGCTCTTCTGTTTCTGGAACCAAAATTTTGGCCATCAACAGGGCGCCTGGTGCCGCCATAAAACATGCAGCAATCAGATAGCGCAGCTCAATACCGAGTCCGGCGTAGCCCGCCAGAACTGAACCCGCGATCGAGCTCAACCCGCCCACCATTACGGCAAAGAGCTCCGAACGGGTCATATTGGGGATAAATGGCCGAACTACCAGTGGGGCTTCTGTCTGTCCTACAAAGATATTGGCTGCTGCCGACATCGATTCTGGACGACTGGTGCCTAACAGCTTTTGCAGTGCACCACCAATCAGGTTGATGACCCGAGTCATAATGCCGATATGATACAAAACGGAAATCAGGGACGAGAAGAAAACAATGACACTTAGCACGTGAATGGCAAAAATAAATCCTTGGGAGTAGTCCCCAAGATCACCAAATAAGAAGGTGATACCAGCGCCCGCGTAGCCAATAACGGCAGCCACACCAAAGGCAATTCCACCGAGCAAGTCTTGTCCGAGCGGGACGTACAGAACAAAAGCACCTAAACCTGCTTGAATGGCGAACGCGGTTCCAACCGTGCGCCAGCGAATGGAGGTTCGATTTGTAGAAAATGCAAAAGCGACGGCCAAGAGGACGGCCATGCCGATCAGGCTTATCATTGTGGTTCCCTTAACTCGTACCGTTACTCCGCCAGGAGCTGACGAATCTTTGTTTTAATTATATCGATCGCAATTTCGTTTTGACCACCACGGGTCACAACCAGATCAGCGTACTGCTTCGACGGAAAAATAAACTCGAAGAAAGCCGGACGGACATAGTTTTCATATTGCTCAGTAATCGAACTCAATGAACGACCACGCCGCTCGATATCTCGATTAATCCGCCGCAGGAGACATATATCCAGTGGCGTATCCATAAAGACCGAAATATCAAACTGCTTTCTCAGCTGAGGATCACACAACAGCAAGATTCCCTCAACCAATATTACCCGCGCCGGTGTGACCGTAATGGTCTCCTTCACCCGCGTATGTTCTTTATAACTGTACTGTGGCATCTCGACCGAATGGCCGTCACGCAATTGCTGTAAATGAGCCGCAAGTAACTCATGTTCAAACGCACTGGGATGGTCGTAGTTGGTCAACACGCGCTGATCGAGCGACAAGTGACTTTGATCCCGGTAGTAAGCATCTTCGGACAAAACGGAGATCCGCTCGCCACCTAGCTCGGCCACCAGCTCTTGGTAAACGGTTGATGCAAATAAACTTTTACCTGAGGCAGATGGCCCCGCGATAGCAATGATGGTCGTTTTGCTCACTGAAAAAACCCGCGTTGCGTTGAAATAACAGAGATTATTAGGTCCGCATTATCCCGAATTAGGCGCCATTTATAAATATTAAATTCGTAAAACACGCTGCTTACTTCGTCAAAACCACACTATCTGGTGGTTTTTCTCGAAAAAAGGCAGCCACTGGCTGCCTTATCCATCAATCGTCTTCGTAACCCCAGGGTGCGGGTGGCGCAGCGATCGGTTGGCTTAAATCAAAATCCAACCGCCACGTCCAATCACCATCCGCCATGGTACCGTAGGTGTAACGCTCTCCCGGTACGATTTCAATTCGCCAGCCAAGCACCTCACCTTGCTCTCCTTGACGCGCCGTGTAGATAAACATTTGCCGGTCTGGGCTGCCGGCATCAACCGTAAACCCACCGTATCCACTATCTTCCTCAGGCTCACCGCTTGGTTCACGATGATCATGGTAAAGCTCTAGACGATCCGGATGCAGGGTATAGATCCACGTCCGTGACCGATCCCAATCGCCTTCTTGTGGCTTCTCAATATGAAATGGCGCCCAAATTCGGTTCTCAGAGCACGCACGGAAGTGCACAATCAACGCCTCATCGCCTTCCAGCAGATCCCGCCCTGGACGCTCAACAATACGTTCGCCCGCATAAGCTTGGCCACACAAAGTAGCTAATTGATTAAAGAATTGAACATGCGGGGGGTACTGTTCGACCACAACCTCCGAAGCCGGATCCGATGGGTTTCCGCAGGCGGTTAACACCCCGACGGTTGCGCCAACCAACGCAATTGTTTTCCATTTCATAGCATGCCTCTTTTTTTTAATTATTGATTCTTATCGTGCTCACACCCTAGGTTCACTATAACGGATCATATAGGAATAGAAAATTGTCAAAAAATAAGCGATAGTGTGCGGTCTGCTCAGTTTGCCATCAGCACCTAGCATTTTTTTGTTCCCAGATTTGATGTACAAGGTTTGATCCATGGAATTACTCGAACTCAGAAAACGCATTGAAGCGATTGATGCGCGTATTTTGCAATGTCTCGCGGAACGCCGTGATATTGCCCTTGCGGTCGCGCAAGCAAAAGCCAACCAAACCAGTGGCGTGCGCGATACCGAACGTGAGGCCGCGTTACTTTTGCAGCTCATGGATCAAGGCGCAGAAATGGGGCTCGATGCAGGTTATTTGACTCGCTTATATCATATCATCATTGAAGATTCGGTATTGATGCAACAAGCCTGGATGCAGGACAGTGACAACACGGGTACGTTGACCATCGCGCATTTGGGCACCGCGGGAAGCTATTCACATCTTGCCGCGCAAGGCTACGCAAGTCGTCGTAAATGCCAGTTACAAGGGCTCTCATGCGAGACCTTCCAGGATGTATTAAAGGCAGTTGAAGATGGTCGTTCTGTGCTTGGGATTTTACCTATTGAGAACTCAACTTCAGGTTCGATCAATGAAGTCTATGACCTATTACGACACACCCATCTACATATTGTGGCGGAGACTTATCTCTCTGTAGAACATCAGATACTGGTGCGGGAAGGCCAAGAGACCGTACCGGTCAAAACTATTTATGGCCACCCTCAAGCCATCGCCCAATGTGCCCGCTATCTAAGTCACCTGGACGGCGTCAATGTGGTGGCGTGCCCCTCATCTGCACATGCGATGGAAAAGGTCGCAAACAGCGATGAGCCGGGCGTCGCAGCATTAGGGTCACAAAGCGGCGGAGCCCTTTTCCGGTTGATTGCCATAGCCAATAACCTTGCGGATCAACCGGAAAATCAAACCCGCTTTATTTTAGTGCAGCGTCACAGTGCACATGTTCCGCAACAACTGCCTGCACGCACGAGTTTGATTATGGCCACACATAATCAACCCGGTGCGTTGGCTGATGCGTTGATTATTTTACGACAGCACGATCTCAACCTCATCAAGCTTGAGTCGCGCCCCATGCCAGGGAATCCTTGGGAAGAACTGTTCTATATCGACATTCTGGTCCACGAGCAAAGCCCGCAATGGCAAGCGGCACTGAAAGAACTAAAAACCATGACACGCTTTATCAAAGTCCTTGGCTGTTATGCAGACGAACGTGTCAAAGCAACCCATGTGATTCATCCGGAGCGTGCTCCCGGAAATTAATATAAGAGGCGAACAAGTCCATGCATTGGAATAGTCGAATTCTGGCCGGCTGGCCTATTTTGCTTGTCAGTCTTTTGCTGAGCGGCTGCTCCGCGGAGCAGCCTAACCGTTCCGCAGAGTTAGCGGCCGCGTGTGGCAATGCGGCCACCTCGCTTGCTGAAGTCGGCAGTTATGTAGGTCAAGAAGTCGACCTTGAAGCCGTCATTTCAGGTAATTTTATGGGTGCTGAGCGTCTCTCCGGCGCATTTGCGCAGGATTCGAGTGGTGCTGTTTTTTTGCGCCAGAATCGAGTTTTCCAGGACGCTGAAGTAGGACAAAGGGTGCGCGTACGGGGGGAAGTTGCAGAGTACAGAGGACACTATAAAGTCACTGATATTCGCGCCGTGGCGATTTGTGGTTTCCAGCCAGAAATTCAAACCCGCTCGATCGCATTTCCGCTCACGGCCGATACATCGTTCCAAGATATCCTCTTTCAACGCGTCCAAATTGAGGAACCACTGACCGTAATCGGCAATTATCAACTGGCCCGTTTCGGTACCTTAGATGTGGCCTCAGAGCGATTATGGATTCCCACACAAGTGGTCGCGCCCGGTGCTGAGGCGGCGGCTTTAGCCGCACAAAACGAGGCACGTCGCTTTGTACTCGACGATGGCTCCGATGTTGAATACCCTCGTCATGTGCGTTATCCGTACCCAGGACTTCATATCGATAACCCAGTTCGGGCAGGCGACACGGTGCAAAACCTTGAAGGATTCTTCATGGTTCAGGGGCAAAACTATCACTTTCATCCGGTTCGTGAACCCGAGTTTCAGGTCACAAATCGGCGTCCGGCTCCCCCACGTATGAGTGGTGGGGATGTAAGTATCGTGGCATTTAACGTCCTGAACTACTTTAATGGAGACGGCCAAGGAGGCGGTTTCCCCACGCCACGGGGTGCAGCCACGCCAGAAGAATTTGAACGTCAGCGAATCCGTACAATCAACACGATCATAGCGCTCGATGCCGACATTTATGCTCTGATGGAAATGGAGAACGATGGATTCGATGAGCGCAGTGCCCTTGCGGACTTAACCCGCGGGCTCAATAGCCTCACCACGGAAGGCAGCTATGACTTTATCCGCGCCGATGCGACACAAATTGGGACCGATGCGATCACCCAAGCAATTATTTATCGAAGCGATC
Source organism: Aliidiomarina sanyensis (assembly GCF_003987175.1). Lineage (GTDB taxonomy): Bacteria > Pseudomonadota > Gammaproteobacteria > Enterobacterales > Alteromonadaceae > Aliidiomarina > Aliidiomarina sanyensis. Next base: position 51,979 of record NZ_PIPM01000004.1, read on the forward strand.
GGGTGACGCCTCTCGGTGACCCCGCTTGGACAACACGGGGAGCTTTTTCATGGGGAAGTCGTCCGCCCCTCGCGCAAAACTTCCGCATCAACTCCTCGGGTAAATCGATCGCCGTGGTTGCCAATCACTTCAAATCAAAAGGCGGTTGTCCCCGCGAACGAGACGATCCCAACGCCAATCAAGGGGATGGACAAGCCTGTTGGAACCTCTTACGCACCGGCGCCGCGATTGAACTGATGAATTGGTTGGCAAGCAACCCACTGAATATTCGTCATCAGAACTACGTGCTGCTGGGAGACTTTAATGCGTACGCACAAGAAGATCCGCTGCGTGTTTTGGCCGAAGGGGGCTTCCCCAATTTGGCGACCACCTTGGCCCCAGACGGCTATTCATACGTATTCCGCGGAGAGAAAGGGAGTCTTGATCACGCGCTCGTCCACCACAGTGTATTGAACGCAGTGACTGGCTTTACGCATTGGCATGTAAACGCAGACGAGCCCATTGCGTTTGAGTATCCGATCGGCCAGAAAACTCCACAACAGCAACGGGATTGGTATTCTCCCGCACCTTATCGGGCCTCCGATCACGATCCAATTATCTTGATGATCGATTCGCGGGGTTTGAACTAAACACCGGCGCACAAAAAAAGCCCGGCATTATCGCCGGGCTTGCTGTCTTTCTGTCAGTCCGACCGTTAACCTTCAATCCGACCGTCGCGGATATGCTTTTCGCCCCGCTGTTTTGCAAGTTGAATTTGCTTTTCTCGCTCAGCAAAACGCTGTTTTTGGTCAGGGGTCGTTTTGTCATAACAATGAGGGCAACTCACCCCCTTTTCATAATGCACTGACGCTTTTTCTTCGTCCGTAATGGGCATCCGGCACGCGTAGCACTGATCATAAGAACCTTGCTCAAGGCCGTGCTTCACAGTGACCCGTTGATCAAACACAAAACACTCACCTTCCCAGGTACTCTCTTCCGCTGGGACCTCTTCCAGATACTTCAGAATACCACCTTGCAGGTGATATACCTCATCAAAGCCGAGCTCCTTGAGATACGCGGTGGATTTTTCGCAGCGGATTCCACCGGTACAGAACATCGCGACTTTCTTGTGTTTAGTTTTATCTAAATGCTGTTGTACATATTCGGGGAAATCGCGAAAGCTTTCCGTCTTCGGATTCACGGCACCCGCAAAGGTACCGACCGCGTATTCGTAGTCGTTGCGCGTATCAATCACTAACACATCGGGATTGGTAATGAGTGCATTCCAATCTTTTGGCTTTACGTAGGTCCCCACCACATTTTTGGGGTCGACCCAATCGATGCCCATGGTGACGATCTCTTTTTTCAACTTCACTTTGGTGCGATAAAACGCTTGAGATTCACTCAGTGATTCTTTGTGTTCGAGATCAGACAAACGCGGATCGTTACGCAGCCAACCGAGGACGGCGTCAATGCCATCCCGAGTTCCGCAAATAGTTCCATTGATCCCTTCTCGCGCGAGTAGGAGTGTTCCTTTCACTTGGTGGGCCGCCATCACGTCATAGAGTGGCTGGCGAATTGCTTCAAAGTCGTTAAGCTCCACGAACTTGTAGAGCGCGGCACAAATATACTGCATGGTTAAAACCCTTCTCTTAGCTGGCTGAATCGTAAGTCCAGTGCCAGAACGGGCGCGATTATACCCAATGAAGGGCGGTTCGTCACTCCACCGCACGCAACCGCAGAGCGAGAGTCCCTGCAACCACTCCCACGACGGTGAGGAGTGTCAGCACAGCATGGGTGCCAAGCCATTGATCGAGAATTCCGAGTAACATACCGAGAAGGAGCAATGCACCAATCACTGTATTGCTGACCGCTGTGAGTTGTGCGCGATTTTCTTGAGTTGCCATATCAACCAAGTAGGTTTTTCGTCCAATCCGCGCCCCTTGATGCGCCACTGCGGCCAAGAAAATCAGCGCCCCCCCGACCCCAATCAATCCAAGCAATGCATCCTCGATCATCGCGATGATTAGCGTAATGGCCATGACTCCAGACGCCATAAACGCGGCTGCGGCCATCACGTGATGGCTCGCCGTATCAGACCAACGCCCCCAAAACCGCCCGGCCAACATGCCCGCGGCGCCACTCGCCAGCATCAAGCTCCCCAGTCCGGTGAAGGCCCCATCGCTCTGCTGTTGAATCAAGACCACGATATAGGGAATCGAGAACGCCGAGGAAACCAACAAGGCCCGCACACCGACAAAAAAGCCAAAATCCCGATCCGTCCACAACAATCGCATCGACTTCACAGCTTCCGTAATAGCATTACCTCCTCCGGAAGTGGCGCCCGGAACTTCTGGAACAGCAGCAAAGGTCCAAGCCGCCGCAAGCCAAAGTAAGGCTGCGCCGCCGAGAAGGAATACGAACATTCCCGTTGTTCCATCGACTTGCGGTGCGAAAATAATCAGAAGCGCCGTTGCTAGCGTCATAAATCCTGCAGAAGTGGCTGCCAGGCCGGTCAGCCGCCCGCGGCGAGACTTGGAGATGGTTTTTCCTGTGACGTCTTTCAACGCCACGGAACAAATACCCCGCGAAAGACTAAATACAATCAGCCACACGATGACCCACCACCCAAATGTGAGTGGCGTGAACCATCCCTCGTCGTGGATAAAGAACAATCCACTCACCATCGCCAATAAGGCGAGAGCTTGGCCTATTGAGCCCCAAACCCAAAACCACTTCCGAACAGGTCGCTCGCGCATGCGTTGTGCGATAAAAAGCTGCGGCAAGAGTGAGAGCGACTCGCGCAAAGGAACCAGAAGACTAATAAAAAAGGCTGGTGCCCCGGTTGCTGAGAGCATCCACGGCAATACCAGTCGAGCGCTGACGAGGGAGTCACCTAACTTGGTGAGCGTCAGTGCCCATAAATGCAGTAAAAAAGCTTTCGGTTGTTCGTTGCAGGCTTCATCGGGAATATCCTTACAAACCCGCGCGTCTTCATCTTCAGCGAGATACTGATAGAGTTTCTCGGGAAGTTCTTGCGTGTGCTTGGGCATCCTCTCCCTCCTCCGCTTGTTTCAACGCTTCATGTTCAGCGATTGCCTCTTGCAGATGAAACCAAATACGGTTCACGAGGGCAACCAGTCGCAACCAATCCCGCACGCTTTCACGGTCAATAGAGCGACCGCTATGCTCTTGATAACTAGCCAGCAATTCACTGATTTCGTCATCATACAAATCATTGACGACAATGGTCGACGCCAAGTCAAAACCAGGATGTCCATAGCCTGCATATTCCCAATCAATCACTCGGGGCTCGTTTCCCAGAAAAACATGCTCGGCATTTAGATCATGATGGCAAAACACGTGCGGTTCTTCGTCCCAGCGACGAAAGAGATCTGCGTAGCTATCGCAATCACTTTGCGCCTCGCGACCGCGACGTGGATGGAGCTTGGTTAGCGCATCACAATAGTGTTGTACACGGGCACGCAAAGACCAGCGCGGCCCTGAAGGCTCAGCTTGATGTATGGTAGCCAGTGTTTGGCCCAGAAGTTGGGCACGTCGATGGGGATCAAATTCATCGGCAATGGTCGCTGCATTCATCCACTCAAAGACACAGATACCATCCGCTACACTTGACCAAACAACCTGAGGCGCGAGACTGAGCGTTGCCAACTCACGATCCAAGCGGACAGTTTCTCCCGGCGCACGACCGAACATTTCATCGTGGCCGTACCGCTTTACAAAGTAGGTCTGGGCACCGTTATCAATGCACCATGTTGCGTTCGCAAGATCACGCCCCACAGACGTTGTTTTCCACGTGCCATGCTCGGGTAAATGAGCTAAGCATCCAGTGGGGAATTGCATACACACAACCTCTTAACGTGCGGGCGAAACCCTCATCCCTGCAGAATCGACGCGCTTGCGTTGGTTCTGACGGTAATCCTGCCGCCAACGAATATATCCGACTGTGGACATGATGACATAAATTGCGAAAAGAATCGCGGTTGCTTGGAAACCTTGCAGAGTAAACAACCAGACATACAAGCTGTTAATGACGATCCAATACAACCAGTTCTCCAATACTTTACGCGCAACGAGGTACGTTGTGAACAAGCTAAATAAAGTAGTGACCGTATCTAATTCTGGGAAAACGGCATCGGTTCGCAACCGCAAATAAATTGAAATAAAAATGCTGGTCACGAGGAGCAGAAAAACCCACACCACATGGAAGCCTAATGGACGTGTCGTGATAGGAATGGGTTGATGTTTATTCCCAAATCGCCAGACCCAGAATCCGTAAAAAGCAATCGCAACATAATAGGCTTGCAGCCATGCTTCCATGTATAGATTGCCTTGAAAGAACAGCCACGAGAACAGACTGGCGCTGCAAACCGCCGCCGGCCAACACCATAAACTTTGTCGAATGGCCAAAACGATGTAGGCGATCGCAAATGCGACCGCCGTTAGCTCGAGCCCTGAAGACAACTCAAGGAGGTTGATCAGCCTATCCATGCTGCTCCACACCTTTGGCCCGCAGATCCTCAGGGGTCAGGTCTCGATTAATAAACTTACAGACCAAAACCTGAGGTGGAACCTGTTGATATACGCGCTCTAACTCAATGGTTAATGCCTCCATGACCGACCGATAAGCACCAAACACTTGCGTGCTCATGGTATTGGTCTGTACCTGCAATCCCTCGTAAGTGGCCAGACGATCCACAAAGTCTTGGATCACGGTCCGATACTCATCGGCTAGCGGATACAAACTAATTTCTGCAGAAAATTTCATGACAACTCCCTAGAAGCGATAGCGTGCCGTGAAACCAACGCGACGAGGCTCGCCCCACTGAACATAAGTCCGCGGTGCATACTCAATGCGCGGGTCGTTGCCAAAGAAGAATCCGCGCGTGGTGTAATCACGGTCAAACAGATTGCGGGCCCAAAGACTGAACTCCCAGTCTTGCCACGTGTAGTTCAAATGACCATGCACCAGCGCGTAGCTCGACGACTGCTGATTATGCGTGTTTGAGTAATAGAAACCGGTCCGTCCATCCATTTCCAAGCGAAGGGTCAGGCCTTCTGCGATCCGATATTCACCACCCAAATGCGCTTGATGACGTGGTGCATGGGCTTGACGACGTCCGCGCAAATTCGTGCCATCACGTAAGAGTAGATCATTAAACTCGGTTTCAAGGTAGCCGTATGATGCAAACAACCGAAGGTCGTCACGTGGCACATAATCAATGCTCGCTTCAATACCTTGGTTCGTCCCATCCGACGCATTATCCATGTAAGTTACGAAGACACCGTTGCGCTCAACGTATGCGTTGACCTGCATGTCGTCACGCCAACTGTAAAATGCATTCACTTGCAGACTTAAGCTGTGCTCCGGCAAAAACGCTTTATAACCGACCTCGACACTCGTCAGATATTCAGGCGCAAAAGTAGCTTGAGCTTCCAAAAATTCGCGGTGGTCTTCAAGGTTCCGATCTTCCACTCGACCGAGCGCCTCACCGTTCACGCCACCCGCCTTAAACCCGCGTGTCGCAGTAGCGTAGAGCTGTTGCATTGGGGCAAGCGCATACTCCAAGCTGACGCGTCCGCCCCAGGCAGAGTCTGATGGTTCAGCGACAATTCCGCGGCTATCCGCATAGTCGTTATCATACCGCTCCCAGCGCACACCGTAAGTGAGGCGAAGACGTTCGCTCAACATTTGCTGTAGCTCAGCGTACACGGCAGTGCGGTCGGTATCGTATCGGCTGCTGAATGGCGTATTCAAAAATGTGTATTCACGGTCCAAATCCTGCCGACGCTGCTGATAATAGATGCCGTAGAGCCACTCAGTCTCAAGGCCAAGGAACTGTACCGGCTCGTCCGAAAGAACGCGAGTTTCGAGCTCCATCTGTTCACGATCCCGAAAATAGGCATCGAAGCTATTGTATTCCCAGCCTGGCGCAATCCCTTCGAATGCCCAATCCTCGTCGTAGCTATATTCTGACTCTGCCCACAGGCCGCTTGCCATCACTTCCACAACGTAGCCCGGGTTACCGGTGTAGATTGCACCAATACGGCCTGCATGGCTATCAAGGGTGTCTCGTCCCGGCGTATCCGACAAGGTTTGACGATTGCCATCCAATGACCACGCGTCATACCCATTATCAATATCAAATCGGTGATAGGTAAAATTCAGGGTCAGATCATCCGTGGCCAACCAAGTGGCATTCAGACGCAGGGTCAGCTCATCTTGATTCTGGGTATCTTTTCGATTTAAAAAGATATTCTCTTGAAAGCCATCACTGACATAAGAGTAGAGTGAACCGCGCACCGCAAACCGGTCATTGAGTGCGTTACCAAATGCAACACCGGCAGCATATGTATTGTAGTTCGCCCATAAGGCTTCCACGTGGCCACTTGGCGCAAACTCGAGGGGTTCCGAGCCAAGATAAATCACCCCGGCCATCGCATCTGCACCGTAGCGAGTGCTTTGCGGACCGCGAAATACTTCGACTTGGCCGATATCAAACAGGGTCCCGGCACTGCCGATTCCGCTGTAGTTGATTCCATCAATAATTAAACCAACCGAGGGGTTAATTGGATCGACAAACTGGCTACGCTCGCCGATGCCGCGAATCTGGAAAAAGCTCGCCCGACTCGCACCCGAAGCTAAGTTCACGTTGGGAGCCATAATCAGGGCCGACTCGAGATGCTCTGCTTGACGAGCGCGGATATCATCGCCCTGAATGACGGAGACACTGCCCGCTACATCTTCAACACCGCGTGCACGAAAATCACCTACCACGACAATCCGCTCAATCGGGGATTGTGTCGTTGTTTCGGCAGAGGACGCGTCGTCGCCCAGAGCGACAAATGAGAAAGAGGATAGTGCGAGTGCGCTGAGAACTGCGCGAGATACTTTTGATTTGTTCATGGTGGATCTCTTCTTTTAAAAACGGATAAAAAGTCGAGATCCGGTTAGCCGCTGAATTGGTCCGTTCTGTATTACCAATCCCTACGCCAGTATTAACCGGATCAGGTGCAAAGAGTTTGAAGTTGGTAAAGACCAACTTACATCTCAGCCCTTGCGGGCACCCCTTTGGTAATGATGCGACGCGCCTTTGGCTCGCCGACGGTGCGAAGTATACGCGTTTCGCTAGATAAAACTCAAGGCATCGCCAAATAATTGGTCTTTCGGTAAGCCCAGTGCGGTGAATTGATCGCGGGCTACGCGCACCATGTCAAAGCGCCCAGCAATGTAGACATCATAAGCCTTCATTCCCTCGGCAGCGGCACTGGTAGTTGCACTCAGATCGTCAATGACGACATCCAGTACTTTCCCACGCGGATCCGCCCAATTCTCGTCCTGCGGACGTTCCACAACCGGTACATAGGTCAAGTTGGCAAAGCGTTTCGCCATCTCAACCAAGGCTTCATGGTAATAGAGATCCGCCTCTTCCCGAACCCCCCAATAAAGCAACACGGGTTGAGTTTCGGTGCGCGCAAGATGCGCTTGAAGAATTGACCACGCATAGGAAAAACCGGTCCCCCCAGCGATCAGCAACAAAGGGCGTGAACGTGTGGGCTCATAGCCTGCATTCCCATGCGGAAGACTAACCGAAATAGCGCGCTCGCGTTGGATCCGCTCCAACACTTCCCATGCATACGGATTATCTGGACTTGCTCCAATATGCAGCGTCACCTCTTTGCCGTGCGCTGGAATGGAGGCGATGGAAAAGGGTCGTTGATCACCCTCGCCCATATTGACCATCAGATATTGTCCCGGGATGTAGTCGACGGCTTCCTCGAGCACTAACTCAACAATATGGACAAACGAATTAACCGCTTCGCAGCGGCGTACTGTTGCAACACCTTGATACATGCTTAATCCAGAATCCCAAGTTCGTCCCACAACGCATCAATGCGCTGCTTCACGGCATCATCCATTACGATCGGCGTGCCCCATTCACGATCGGTTTCTCCAGGCCATTTGTTCGTCGCATCGAGGCCCATTTTGGAACCAAGACCCGCCACCGGCGAAGCGAAATCGAGATAATCAATTGGGGTGTTTTCAATCATCACGGTATCCCGTGCGGGATCCATGCGGGTCGTCACCGCCCAAATAACATCTTTCCAATCTCGAGCATTCACGTCGTCGTCGCAGACAATGACAAACTTGGTGTACATAAACTGCCGTAAGAATGACCAGACCCCGAGCATGACTCGTTTTGCATGGCCCGGATACGACTTTTTCATCGTGACCACGGCCATACGATATGAACACCCTTCAGGCGGCAGATAGAAATCGACAATTTCCGGAAATTGCTTTTGCAAAATCGGCACAAAGACTTCGTTTAGTGCGACACCCAACACCGCAGGCTCATCAGGTGGCCGCCCGGTGTAGGTACTGTGATAAATCGGATCCTTGCGATGGGTTATATGCGTTACCGTAAACACTGGGAATGATTCGACTTCGTTGTAGTAACCAGTGTGATCCCCATACGGACCTTCGGGCGCCGTTTCCCCCGGCTCAATATAGCCCTCAAGAACGAATTCCGCGTGCGCTGGAACTTGTAAGTCATTACTGACACACTGCACGACTTCCGTTTTGCTATCACGCAACAAACCTGCAAACGCATATTCCGAAAGGGTATCCGGAACCGGTGTCACAGCGCCCAGAATCGTCGCCGGATCCGCGCCTAATGCAACGGATACGGGGAAGCGTTGCCCCGGGTTTTGCAAACAAAATTCACGGAAATCCAGTGCTCCGCCCCGATGACTGAGCCACCGCATAATGAGCTTATTTTTCCCGAGCAGTTGTTGTCGATAGATCCCGAGATTCTGACGCTTCTTGTGGGGTCCGCGTGTGACTGTCAGCCCCCAAGTTACTAAGGGAGCAACATCTCCCGGCCAACAGTGTTGAATTGGGATGTTCGTCAAATCGACGTCATCTCCTTCAAGGATCACTTCCTGGCACGGCGCTTTCTTCAATTCTTTGGGCGCCATACTCAGGACTTTCTTCAACAAAGGCAGCTTCGACATGGCATCTTTAAAGCCAGCCGGCGGCTCGGGTTCTTTTAGATAAGCCAATAGCTTGCCGACTTCACGTAAAGCAGCCACATCAGATTGGCCCATTCCCATTGCAACCCGCTCCGGTGTGCCAAATAAATTGGCAAGCACCGGAATGGAGTGACCTTTGGGGTTTTCAAACAGGAGTGCCGGACCGCCCGCTTTGAGCGTTCGGTCGGCAATTTCGGTCATTTCTAACTTGGGGTCAATTTCCTTCGTGATGCGCTTCAACTGTCCTTGTTGCTCAAGCTTCGCAAGGAAATCTCTCAGATCACGATACTTCATGGATTATTTGGACCGTTTCATGGAGTCAAAGAATTCGTCGTTGGTTTTCGTCATTTGTAGTTTATCGATGACAAATTCCATCGCTTCAATCTCACCCATCGGGTGTACGATTTTCCGCAAAATCCACATTTTCTGAAGCTCATCCGGAGTTGTCAGCAGCTCTTCACGGCGGGTCCCGGAGCGGTTGTAATCGATCGCAGGGAATACACGCTTCTCCGCGATCTTGCGGTTCAAGTGCAGTTCCATGTTCCCGGTTCCTTTGAACTCCTCGTAGATGACTTCATCCATCTTCGATCCGGTATCGATCAGAGCAGTCGCGATAATGGTCAGTGAGCCGCCTTCCTCGACATTTCGAGCGGCACCAAAGAAGCGCTTTGGCTTGTGTAAGGCGTTGGCATCCACACCCCCGGTCAGTACTTTCCCTGAACTCGGAATCACGGTGTTGTAGGCGCGCGCAAGACGTGTGATGGAATCGAGCAAGATCACGACATCTTTTTTGTGCTCAACCAACCGCTTGGCCTTTTCGATCACCATTTCGGCCACCTGTACGTGACGGCTCGCAGGCTCATCAAAGGTCGAAGCAATTACTTCGCCCTTCACTAAGCGCTGCATTTCGGTGACTTCTTCCGGACGCTCGTCAATCAGTAGCACCATCAGATTACATTCTGGGTGATTGGCTGCGATGGATTGAGCAATGTTCTGTAATAACAGTGTTTTACCGGCTTTAGGTGGCGCCACAATCAAACCACGCTGACCTTTTCCGATCGGTGATGCTAAGTCCAAAATCCGGGCCGTAATGTCTTCGGTCGAACCATTACCACGCTCCATGCGAAGTCGCTCGTTCGCATGCAGTGGTGTGAGGTTTTCGAATAGGATTTTGTTGCGGGAGTTTTCTGGTTTATCGAAGTTAACTTCGCGGATCTTGAGAAGGGCAAAATAACGCTCACCTTCTTTCGGTGGCCGAATTTTTCCGGCTACGGTATCACCAGTCCGCAAGTTAAAACGTCGGATCTGGCTGGGTGAGACATAGATGTCATCCGGGCCGGCGAGATACGACGAGTCCCCTGAGCGCAAAAATCCGAATCCATCCTGCAAAATCTCAAGCACGCCATCGCCGAAGATGTCTTCACCGCTTTTTGAGTGCGCTTTGAGGATTGCAAAGATAATGTCTTGCTTGCGCAAGCGGGCCATGTTCTCGAGACCCATCTCGGCGGCGAGGTTTACCAGTTCGTTGACGGGCTTGTTCTTCAGTTCTGTAAGATTCATAGTAGGTAGGTTTTTTCAATTGGTTAGATTTTGGATATGTCTCGTGTTCACGAATATACCGTGAGACGCCACGGAAAGTTCATCGAATTTGAAAGTGTTTTGTGTTTGGATAAATTTTGCTCGCAGATGGGCGGGCAAATAAAAAGTTCTTGAGCAGCAATCTGGAAAGCAATGGAATACTGAGGCGAGTTCGATGTGAGGCTCAGCATCGTAAGAGCTGCCGAGTTAAAAGTAACACCAAATTGGGAAACCGTCCAGTTTTTAAGCGCCCTTGCGCAAAACTTGCACAGGGCGCTTCCAAACCATTGAACTTAGACGTGCTCGTTCAGGAACTCAGCCAGCTGAGTTTTCGACATGGCGCCCACTTTAGTTCCCACAACTTCACCATTTTTAAACAGCAAAAGCGTCGGGATACCGCGGATTCCATACTTAGGAGGCGTTTGGTTATTGTGGTCAACGTTCAACTTGCCCACTTTCAATTTACCTGCAAACTCGTCAGCGACTTCGTCGAGGATCGGCGCGATCATTTTGCACGGACCACACCACTCGGCCCAAAAGTCCACCAGTACGGGTTGATCAGCGTTTAAAACGTCGGCTTCAAAGCTATCGTCACTCAGCTGAACAATATTGTCACTCATGTTGCATCTCCAATCGGTTGCATGCGTCGCATTTTTTTGTAGCAGCGCATTATATTCTGTTTTCTAATGCAAGTCTAAACCTGTTAAACTGTGCACCTATGAGCAAAAAACACCTTACAGAAACCCAATTTGCCGCCTTGGGTTTGCATCCTAAAGTTCTGGATGCTTTAAATCAAATCGGCTACGAGCACTGTACGCCCATTCAGGCAATGAGCTTGCCTATCGCGTTGCAGGGTAAAGATGTTGCAGGTCAAGCACAGACCGGCACCGGAAAAACTATCGCTTTTCTTGTGGCATTATTCAACCACTTGATGACGAATCCGAAACGAAACCCAGACGAAACGCAACCCCGCGCGCTTGTTATGGCACCTACGCGAGAACTCGCCGTTCAGATCGCTAATGACGGAGAAGCCATCGCAAAAAGTTGTGGATTGAAGATGGCGGTAGTTTACGGTGGCGAAGGATATGACGCCCAGCGTGCAGAGCTTCAAGAAGGAGTCGATGTGCTCATCGGCACCTGCGGCCGCCTGATCGACTACTTTAAGCAAGGCGCTTACAAACTTTCGAATATTGATGTCGTCGTGCTCGATGAAGCAGACCGGATGTATGATCTGGGCTTTATCGACGATGTGCGCTATATGTTGCGGAAGATGCCTCCTGCGGGTGAGCGCTTAAACATGCTGTTCTCCGCGACACTGTCCCACCGGGTTAAAGAGCTCGCCTACGAACACATGAACGATCCGACGAGTGTGGAGATCGAACCGGAACGGATGACTGGTGCGCGCATCGAAGAAGAGCTCTTCTATCCGTCCAAACCCGACAAAATTAAGCTGCTATTGACGTTGGTTGAGGAAGATTGGCCGGAGAAAGCAATTGTTTTCTGTAACACCAAGCACGGATGTAACTATGTTTATCATTGGCTGCTCGGTGACAAGCATCGGGTCGGACTCCTCACGGGTGACGTGCCTCAACGCAAACGTCTTCGCATTCTCGAGGATTTCACCTCCGGAAAAATCGATATTTTGGTCGCGACTGATGTTGCTGCGCGCGGATTGCATATCCCAGCTGTAAGCCACGTATTCAATTACGACTTGCCAGACGATTGTGAGGATTACGTACATCGGATTGGCCGCACAGGTCGAGCGGGAGCCAGCGGGAAAGCCATCAGCTTTGCCTGCGAAGAGTATGTGTATAACTTACCTGCGATCGAAAGCTACATTCAGCATGAGATTCCGGTTACCAAATACAACTCGGACGCCCTGCTAACCGACTTGAAAAAGCCGCATATCCCACAAAAACGGCGCATGCAAAGTGGTCGCGAGCATAGTCGTCGGCATTCCGGCCCACGCCAGCGAAAGCACTAATCAAGCGACGAAGGAGCCTAACCGATGCGTTCAAAAGATTATTATGCGGCCATCGACTTAGGCTCCAACAGCTTCCACATGCTGGTCGTGCGTGTGGTAGCCGGCTCCCTCCAAGTAGTCTCAAAAATACGCAGAAAAGTCCGCCTTGCTGGGGGACTTCAAGCGGATGGAACCCTCGATGCTGCGGCGCGAGAGCGGGCTCTCGATTGCCTCGCCATTTTCGCGGATCGGGTCCGCGACATTGCTCCAGAAAATATCACTGCGGTCGGCACAGCCACCCTGCGCAAACTCAAACCCGAAGACCCGTTTCTTGAGCAAGTTCGCAGTACACTTGGGCATCCACTTCGGATCATTAGTGGTGACGAGGAAGCCGCGACCATTTTTCAAGGAATCGCCCACACGACGTCCGTGCAAGGCGCTACCTTGGTCATTGATATAGGCGGCGCAAGTACCGAAATTGTAGTGGGCGAGGGTTTTGAAGCGCGTTATCTGCAGAGTTTGGATATGGGCTGCGTTACGCTGATTGGGGCGTTCTTTGACGACGGCCGGATTACACCAGAAAATACCGATGCGGCGATCACCCATGTCATGCAATTGATTGAGCCTCATGCGGCCGCTTACAAACGCCATGGCTGGGACGCTGCACTGGGTGCGTCCGGGACATTCAAGTCCTTGCAAGAAATGGCGCTCGCGCGCGGATTGCCGTTGCGCTTTACCCTTCCATGGCTCGAACAACTACTAAACGAATGTTTGCAGTACGGTCGTATCGACGCGCTCGAGCTTCATGGTTTACGGCCGCCCCGTCGTCCTGTCTTTATCTCCGGTCTGTGTATTTTGATCGGCGCATTTCGCGCCCTCAAGCTGACGACTATTGAGGCAACAGAAGGGGCACTTCGTGAAGGTCTGATTTACGGAATGCTCCATGAGCTTCAACACACGGATGTTCAACTTCGAACACTTATGAGTTTGGTCGAAAGTTACCACCTAGATTATGATCAAATCGCGCGGGTGGAGAAGCTCGCGCAGCAATACCTTGAGGCATGTCCAACCCAGTGGCACGATATTCAAGGGGAAGATGCGGTCCGTTTGGTGCGTGCAGCAAGCTACCTCCACGAGATTGGCTTAACCCTCAACTACAAACATGCCAGTAGCCATGGTCGCTACGTCCTCGCTCACTCAAATTTACCAGGGTTCTCGGTCCGCGAGCGTGAATTTTTACTGGAGCTTCTCGGTGGAGTCGCGGGAATCATTGATGACGATGCCGAGCCGGACGAACTTCCTGATTATCCGCCTCTCGCTCGTTTAACACGGGTCATGCGCCTCGCAGTGATGGGTTGTCAACGCCGCCGCGATGATATGATCGCCAATGGTGTGTTGACCACCGACGATGAACACCTCACCTTGCACTTCCCGCGTGGCTTTTTACAAGCGAACCCGTATCTTCGAAGCTTGTATGAAAAAGAAGCGCTGTGGCAACAGCGCTTCGGTGGATTGACCCTGAAAGAAGTGTAGGTGTGTTATCCGCGCTGTTGCTCGCGAAGTTGTTGAGCGACTCGTTTGGCGAAATAGGTCAGAATTCCATCCGCCCCAGCGCGTTTAAATGCCAAGAGAGATTCGACAATTGTCTCTTCGCCCAACCATCCTTTTTCAATGGCGGCCATGTGCATCGCGTACTCTCCGCTCACTTGATAAGCAAAAGTAGGCACCTTGAACGTTTCCTTCACGCGCTGCACAACATCGAGATACGGCATGCCTGGTTTCACCATTACCATGTCTGCTCCCTCCTCGAGATCGAGAGCAATTTCATGGAGCGCTTCATCACCGTTCGCAGGATCCATTTGATAAGTCTTTTTGTTGCCACCTTTCAAATTTCCAGCTGATCCCACTGCATCACGAAACGGCCCGTAATAACTTGAAGCATACTTTGCCGAATACGCCATGATCATCACGTTTGGGTATCCCGCTTCTTCAAGTGCAACTCGGATCGCGCCGATGCGCCCATCCATCATATCTGAAGGTGCAACAACATCCGCCCCGGCCTGCGCATGAGATAGCGCCTGACGCACCAGAGCCTCGGTGGTAATGTCATTCTGCACATACCCCTCAGCATCAATAATTCCATCTTGCCCATGGGTCGTAAATGGATCGAGCGCGATATCTGTCATCACACCGAGTTCAGGAACAGCTGCTTTCACCGCTCGGACGGCTTGCTGCGCGAGTCCCTCTGGATTCCAAGCCTCTTCCGCCTGCTCGGACTTTGCCGAAGCGGGCGTCACCGGGAAAATAGCAATCAGTGGAATGCCGAGATCATGCAATACCTTCGCCTCGGCCACGAGCAGGTCGATCGAAAGCCGCTCGATTCCGGGCATGGAGGGGATACTCTCACGCTGCTGCTCGCCGGGCAGCACGAACATCGGATAAATCAGATCCGCGCAACTTAGGCTTTGTTCTGCGACGAGGCGGCGACTGAAATCATGGCGGCGCAAGCGGCGCATCCGGCGCATAGGAAATCCAGCAAATGGGTACATAGAAGCCTATCCTGTGGTAAAGATGTTGCGGACGATTGTACTGGAAAATTCGTAAAAATGCTCACGCATCAGCGTTTACGGTCACGCGGATAACCTGATCGCGACCCTTTGATTTAGCCCGGTACAAGGCATCATCGGCCGCTTTGAGCAACACAAGCGCGGAGTGCGCGGGCTTCTCTACGGTAGTGGTCGCGACGCCAAAACTTGCCGTAACTTGAAGTGGACCCGCTTTACTGGCAAACGGCCGTTTGCGAATAGCATCTTGGAGTCGCTCAGCGACTCGTTTTGCCGCCTCGGCATCCGTGTCCGGTAACACGACCGCAAACTCTTCGCCGCCATAACGACACACAAAGTCTGTCGGACGACTTGCGGTTTCTTGCAGGCGCTTCGCAAACGCAATCAGAACGTCGTCTCCAATCAAGTGACCGTAGGCGTCATTGAGCGGTTTAAAATGATCGATATCTACCATGACAATTGAAAGCGGCTTTCCCTCTTCTTGCGCTTGGTGAAATACGTGCTGCAGCTGTTCATTGAAATAACGACGGTTGAAAACGCGTGTAAGTCCATCCTCACGACTTTTCTGCTCGAGTTCGCTATTGGCCACTTGCAAGCGGGCCGTGACATCCTCTAGCGCTTGTGTCCGCTCCGCAACCCGAACTTCCAACTCTTCGTTTAACTGCCGTTGTGCTTCTTGTGCAACAAATGCCTGCGCCAGCGCTTCATCTTGCGCGGCGATTTTTTGCGTGCGCTCAGCAGAGTACATCAGGGTCACCACCCACGACAGCAGGAGGACTTCAATTCCTGAACCGATCATGATGGCGTAGCGCTGAATAAACTGCCCATCCAAAATACCCAAGTAGGCCAATGAATTGAACAAGATCGAGGCGAGAAAGGTAATCCAAGCCAACATAAAGATCTGCGCGTGCATCATCCCACGGATCCACATTGCGGCGCCCAACACCATCACGTAACTGCAAGCGATGATGGCGAAGCCTAACAACATACGGATCGTCACCGAGTACGGCAACAACACGCTACAAATCGAGATAATGGCGGCACCCACACCGAGCGCAACTAAACCTTGGTGCCAGCGAATTCCATTTGAACGAAGGTTCATGAGCTGGGTAATGAAAATCGAGGCAAAAACGAAAGCTAATCCACCGAAAAGGACGATCGCCCGTTCCTGCATCCACAGAAACTCAGGCCACAAATAGCGGAACCCAACCCCACTGAGTGCAGCCATGAGAAGTCCAGTAAAGATGACGTAGATAGAGTAGCTAAAAAAGCTCGGCTCACGGGTGACAACATAACCAAACAGGTTATACACCACCATACAAATCAGCACGCCAAAATACAGGCCAACCGCAACGTTCAATGGTCCCTGAGCGGCGTGAAAATCACTCTCTTGCCAGATATAAAGTGGGACACGAACCGAGCTGCTGGTTTGCACGCGGACAAAGGCTTCATGTGCTTCGGTGTCAGGCACAGGAAGCACAAAAGAATTGGCAAGCACTGGGCGCTCGGTGAAGGGCTGTTGGTCTCCCACATGATATTCACTGACGACTTCACCATCCAATACGAATGCAACATGCACATTATCAAGTAATGGATATTCGATCTGCAGCAGTCGCCGCCCTTCCCCTGCGGGAATTCCGACCCGGAACCAAATTGGTGTCGTATCATAACCAAACGAGATCGGGATCGGTACCCAAATAGGTCCAATTCGCTTGAGAGAATGTCATGACATCATTGAGGGAGTGCTCATCCTGATGATCAATAAAGTAATCCGCCGACGGCACAATGCGGGTATCCTCGCTCGCCTGCACTGTCGAAGAAAATAACCCGAGCATCAAAAAGACATTCAACAGCAGGCGGAGGTGTTGCCATTTACTCATGGGCTGCCTCCTCATCTTGCCCGACCGACAGTGCCGACCATTCGCCAAATAGGCGCTGCGCATTTTCAGTTGTCGTGTGCATCAGGGCTTGCGCATCGGTTCCACGCAGCTGAGCAACGGTCTCGACGATATACGGAAGGTAACTCGGGAGATTGGTCCGCGATTTTGGCCGAGGCCGAATCGTGCGTGGCAACAGATAGGGCGCATCGGTCTCGAGCAATAAACGAGATTCAGGAATGGCCGGGATTGCTGCTTGCAGGTCGGCACCGCGTCGCTCATCACAGACCCACCCCGTCACCCCGATGTAGCAATCCCGTTCAATGTACTGCTCGAGTGCAGCACGGTCACCGGTAAAGCAATGGGCAAATAAAGCCGGAATATCTCTGCGGAACTCATCCAGAATAGCAAGTTGATCATCTAACGCGTCCCGCTCATGCAAACACACAGGAAGTTTTAAATCGGCCGCCAATGCCAACTGAGCCGTAAAAACACGACGCTGAATAGCCGGAGGAGAGTAGTTTCGATTGTAGTCGAGGCCGCATTCACCCACTGCGCGGACCCGTGGATCGGCCGCCAGCGTGCGTAGTACATCAAGATATCCGGGGCTCACATTGGCCGCATCGTGGGGGTGTACCCCCGCGGTTGCGATACAGCCAGGGTGATGTTCGGCCAACGCGAGGGCTTCTTGGCTACTGTGTTCGGATGTCCCAATCAGTACGAATCGCGTCACCTGCTGACGCGCAGCCTCATCTAAAACCGACGCGTGCCGGTCTGCAAAGGCAGGTGCACTCAGATTGAGACCACAATCGACCAGCATGTGAAAGCAGACTACCGTTCTATCTGCACACGAATACGCCGGTTTGAACCGTCCGTGCCCATGAAGTAGCTATTCAGGAAGCGACCCTCTTCAATGTAGTAGCGGGTGTTCGGGTCGTAATTAAAGCGTCCGGCTTCTTGCTGACGCCAAACTTGTCCATTATCGAGCCGGAAGAACCACAAACCTCGCGCATTTTGCCAAGCCTCATCAATGGTTACATATTCCTTGCCCTCAATCGGCTTTCCACTGCTTCGCGCTTGTTCTTGACGCCGTGCCTCAGCCTCTTGGGCACGAGCTTCGGCCTCTTGCGCTCGAGCTTCCGCTTCACGGGCCCGCCGCTCTGCCGCTTCTGCTCGTTCGTCCGCACGTTGTTGGGCTTCACTCCGCGCTTCAGCTGCGCGCTCTAGCCCCGCACCTTGCCCTTGGCTTTCACCACGCCCTTGACCTAACCCCTGACCTTGACCACGCGCTGGGCCTGATGCGACTTCAGCGCCAAGCTCAAGCGCAATTTCGTCATAACACACCAGACGCTCAAGTGGGTTTTGAATCTCTGCACAAGCTTGAATTCGATTGGAAACGGAGTTTTCGTCCGACCACGCCGGGGCACTGAGCCAAGTCAAACTGACCGCTGCGCTTGCGAGCAGAGCGATCCGTCCAATTGGGCGTTGCGTACGTTTCTGGATACGAGTATTCATGGCTGTTCCTCCTGATTCTTGTTCTTATAAAAACCAGCCAAGATGATACCTAGTTCATACAGCAACCACATGGGAACTGCAAGCAAGGTCTGTGAAATGACATCTGGCGGCGTGAGCAACATGCCCACCACGAAGAGTCCGACAATCACATACGGACGCTTGTTCCGCAACGCTTCTTGGGTGACCGCACCACTCCATACCAACAGTAAGATGGCCACCGGAATTTCAAAGGCGATGCCAAAGGCAAAGAAAATCTTTAATACAAAATCCAAGTAGCTGGAAATATCTGTAGCGATCGTAATGCCCTCCGGAGCCATGCTCGTGAAGAAGGCGAACGCCAAAGGAAGCACCACGTAATACGCGAATGCAATACCAAGATAGAACAGCAAGCTACTACTAATTAACAATGGGGCGACTAAGCGTTTTTCTTTTTTGTACAGTGCTGGGGCTATAAAACGCCATACTTGATGCAGGAGAAAGGGGATGGCAATCAAAATCGAGACCACCAGAGTCAGTTTAAACGGCGCAAAGAAAGGAGCCCCAACATCCGTTGCGATCATACTGGTACCTTCCGGCAAGTGCGCCATCAACGGGTCCGCAAGCCAGCGATACAAGTCGCGTGCAAAGTAAATCAATGATACGAAAATCACCAGCACTACGGTAACCGACCGCAATACAGTCCGCCGAAGTTCAGCTAAATGATCAAGTAACCCTGTTTCTTGCATGGCTACGGGTCCTTTTTATCGTTTGTCGCTGAAGGGGTGTCTTTCGGTTCTTCCGAGGCGTCAGTGGACTCCTTCGACGGTGTTTGTGCACCATAGGGATTACGCACCGAATCCGCAGCTTGCTGCAGCTCAGCCAGGGAACGTTTTAATTCAGGAGACAATTTCTCGATGTCTTCGGCCGACTCGATTTTCTTCAGGTGGTCGTGAAGCTCTTTCACGCGCAGTTCATGATTAATCTCTGCTTCCATCCGGCTTCCAAAAGCGCGCACTTTTGCCAGGGTTCGCTGCATGGAACGGATAGCCCCGGGCAGCCGCTCGGGCCCAAGCACAAGCAACCCAATCACGAGGATAATCAGTAGCTCCCAGAACCCAATATCAAACATACGTCCGTCCGCGTTTCATCACGATGCTGCATCACCACGCTTAGTCGCGCGGTTTGGCGTCGTCATGTTCTTTCGACTGTGGTTTCTGATCAGCCTCAGGTGAAACGGAAGACTTCTCTTCAAGCGATTTCTTTTCCTCGTCAGATGGCTTTTTCTCGTCATCCATCTCTTTTTTGAAACCTCGAATCGCCGATCCGAGATCGCTTCCGAGCGTACGCAGACGCTTACTACCAAAGACGATGACTACCACAAGGAGGATAATCAAAAGTTGCCATAAACTGATACCCATAAATCCTCTCTGCTCTTAAGGTTTCGCTGACCAGGCTCGCCACCAAGTCATTGCGGACAAAATTCCAGTACACAGCGGCCATACAAAATGCATCGGCGCGACGACAAATGCGGCTGTGGTAATGGTCAAACTCGCGGCCAGTAAACTCCACCACCGGCTCACTGCAGCTTGCTTCTGCTGCTCTATAAACAAATCTGCGACTCGTTGCGCATCACGACTACTGTTACGCACTTGCTTTAATGTATCGTACAGCAAGGTGGGCATCTCAGGTAACTTTTCCGCCCAGTACGGCGCTTGCTCTTTCAAGCTGCGGACCAATGCACGCCACCCCACTTGTTCTTGCATCCAACGCTCAAGGTAGGGTTTTGCTGTCTTCCATAAATCAAGCTGCGGATAAAGCTGACGCCCCAACCCTTCCACATACAGGAGGGTCTTTTGCAACAACACCAGTTGCGGCTGTACTTCCATTTCAAATCGGCGCGCTGTATTGAACAAGTTCAATAGCACATGTGCAAATGAAATTTCTGCTAACGGCTTTTCAAAGATAGGCTCGCACACCGTGCGAATCGCAGATTCAAATTCTTCAATGTTCGTTTGTGGCGGGACCCAACCGGAATCCACATGCAACTCTGCTACTTTGCGATAATCGCGATTAAAAAAGGCGATAAAGTTCTCGGCAAGATATCGCTTGTCGTCTCGGTTTAACGTCCCCACAATTCCAAAGTCGACCGCAAAATAGCGGGGACGGCTCGCTGAATCTGGATCGACAAAAATATTGCCTGGATGCATATCGGCATGGAAGAATGAATCTCGGAATACTTGGGTGAAAAAGACCTCGACACCTGTCTCTGCGAGTGTTTTCAAATCAATTCCGAGTGCCTGAATCCGCGCCACATCATTCACCGGAACGCCGTAGATTCGCTCCATCACCATCACCGAAGAGCGCGTGTATTCGCTATACACTTCAGGGATGTACAGCAACGGTGAGTCGGTAAAATTGCGACGCAACTGGATTGCGTTAGCTGCCTCGCGATCAAGACTTAACTCATCATACAGCGTCTTGCGATACTCTTGGATCACTTCCACAGGCTTTAAGCGCTTGCCATCGGGTAGGTATCGGGCTGCAAGCGCAGCAACGGCCTCCATGAGCTCTAGATCTGCGTCAATCGTCTTCACAATGCCCGGACGGATAACCTTCACCACCACGTCTTTGACTGCCTCGTGCTCGGGTAGCTTGAGTGTCGCTGCATGCACTTGTGCGATCGAAGCTGAGGCGAGCGGAGTGACTTCGAAGGTTTCGAAAATCTCGTAAATATCTTCGATTCCGAGCGCTTTCTCGATCATCTGTTTGGCTGCTTCACCAGGAAACGGTACCACTCGGTCTTGCAACAAAGAGAGTTGCAAAATCATATCCGGTTCCAGTAGATCATGGCGTGTGGAAAGCATTTGTCCAAGCTTGACGTACACCGGCCCAAGCGCCTCAAGGGCCATCCGCAGCCTTTCCGAAAGTGGCTTCTCTGGGTATTGATTACGCAGCCAAAACGCGGCTTTACGCCATAATCGGATGTACCATGGGAGCCAACGGCGCGGAATCATCTCGTCGATACCATGCTTGAGCAGGGTGCTTAAGATTTTATAAAGCCGAAATGCGCGCACGGGTTACTCCATATCCTTGATTCGTTTTTCGAGCGCAGATAACCGACGCTCAAGGGCCTTCACATCATCTTCTAATAGCGCAAAAAACACCGGACTCGCAGCCAACGTCGATTCTTGAGTAAGGAATTCACTCACACGCTTTTGCATCTGCTCCGCTTTCGGCATGGCTCCTTTCAGACGGTCAATGCCTTGCGCCAGCCAATACCCCGGCACATCACCGAAGGCATCGGCAAATGCCTCTTCCCAATCCACATTAATTTGCAAAAAGACCTGCGCGGCCTGCTGTGCGAAGACTGGATCGCCCGCAATTGAAATCCGACCCTGTTGAATCATACGCGTGACCGCACTGGCATCTTGCAGCTCCGCAAGATCATGGAGCGCAACGGTAACCGAGCCGTCCACGGATTCATACTCAGGACCAAGTAACTGAACGCTAGTTTCCTGAAAGAACACCGTGATGGGTTCGGGGAGCTCTGGAACGCTCAACCGAAAGCACTTTTCGCGAACACTCTGCAGCCGTTGACGGGCACGGGGATCATGAGAAAGCGCGAGATTGAGTGCGCGTTCTAAACTGGCCCGGACTACCATCATCATCGGCATTAGAACTTGTAACCCCGATGCAGTGCAACAATGCCACCGGTCAGATTGTGGTATTCCACCGAGCCAAAGCCTGCTTCTTCCATCATATCCTTCAGGGTGTCTTGATCCGGATGCATCCGAATAGACTCTGCCAAATACTGATAGGAGTCTTTGTCGTTCGCGATCCACTCACCCATGCGTGGCATGATATGGAACGAATACATGTCATAGGCTTTCGAGAGCGGCTCAAGGACTGGCTTGGAAAACTCAAGCACCAATAACCGCCCCCCAGGCTTCAGGACTCGGAGCATAGAACGCAGCGCGGCATCTTTGTCGGTCACGTTACGCAAGCCAAAAGCAATCGTGATGCAGTCGAAGGTGTCATCTGGGAAAGGCAGTTTTTCAGCGTCTGCTTGGACGTACTTTACGTTCCCGACAATGCCCATGTCGCGCAACTTGTCGCGGCCCACTTTAAGCATCGAGTCGTTGATATCTGCCAGCACAACTTCACCGGTAGGGCCAACCATTCGAGAGAATTTAGCCGCAAGGTCACCGGTTCCACCTGCGAGATCGAGCACCTTTTGTCCACGACGAACGCCACTGCAATCAATGGTAAACCGTTTCCACAAGCGATGAATACCAAACGACATCACGTCGTTCATCAAGTCGTACTTGCCAGCTACGGAATGGAAAACTCCGGCGACCATGTTCGCTTTTTCATCTTTTGCGACGGTTTTAAAGCCAAAGTGCGTGCTGTCATCGTGCTTTTTCATGAAATACTGCCTGCCTCGTAAAATTCCCGCCTAGTGTATACGATAGCGGCAGAATGCCCAATATCCGAAGGACAATCTCACGGATTTAAACTGCCGCGTATCGTTCTTTATCTGGCAGCCAACGTTGCATGATTGCTTCACTTTGGGCTGGGTAATCCCGAAACAGTGCGTGCGCAATGGTTTGAATTTGTGGAATCAGATCACCATCACGTGTGAGATCCGCCACTTTCATTTGGACTAAGCCGGTCTGCCGTGCGCCGAGTAGCTCCCCCGGACCGCGCAACTCGAGATCCTTCTCAGCAATCACGAAGCCGTCATTACTCTCTCGTAGCACCGCGAGTCGCTCCGTGGCCTGCTTTGAGAGCGGTGTCTTGTAGAGTAATACACACGAGCTTGCGACTGCACCACGTCCAACCCGTCCCCGAAGCTGATGGAGCTGCGCTAAACCGAGTCGCTCAGGGTTTTCAATGACCATCAGGCTCGCATTTGGCACGTCCACTCCCACCTCAATCACGGTGGTCGCGACCAACAAATCCAACTCATGGGCTTTAAATGCCTGCATAATCGCTTCTTTTTCGGCACTTTTGAGCCGGCCATGGACTAAACCGACGCGAAGCTCCGGCAAGACTTCTTTTAAATACGCGGCAGTATCTTCAGCCGCTTGGCATTGCAGCGATTCAGATTCTTCAATCAGCGTGCAGACCCAGTAGACTTGACGCTGTTCACCCGTCACCGCATCGCGCAAGCGAGCAATCACCTCATCACGCCGGGTGTCAGGAATCGCAACCGTGACCACCGGTGTGCGCCCCGGAGGAAGCTCATCAATGATGGACGTTGCGAGATCTGCATAGGCAGTCATGGCAAGAGTTCGTGGGATTGGCGTAGCGGTCATCACAAGCTGATGTGGGTGTAACCCTTGCTGCTCACCCTTCGCGCGAAGCGCAAGCCGTTGATGCACACCAAAGCGATGCTGCTCATCGATTATCACCAATGCCAACCCGTGAAAACGGACTGCATCTTGAAACAATGCATGAGTCCCTACCACAAAGCGGATTTCCCCGGCTGCAAGATCAGCAAGGGTGGCTTCTCGTGCTTTTCCCTTGAGCTTACCTGCAAGCCAGCCAACCCGAACCCCCAAGGGTTCAAGCCACATAGCAAAGCTTCGTGCATGCTGTTCGGCCAGCAATTCGGTTGGTGCCATCAGCGCCACTTGATGACCTGCTTCAATTACTGACATCGCCGCCATTGCTGCCACCAGCGTTTTGCCCGAACCAACATCACCTTGGACCAGACGCAGCATAGGGAGCGAACTGGCAAGGTCCTGTTCAATTTCTCGCACGACTCGTGTTTGCGCACCGGTGGGCTGAAATGGCAACGATGCCAGTAATGCAGACTTAAGTCGCTGTGATGCAGGAATAGCGGGAGCCGAAACGGCTTGTTGTTGCTGACGCGCATACAACATACTTAATTGGTGCGCGAGCAACTCTTCAAGCGCTAATCGGCGCTGAGCCGGGTGCGTGCCCGCCAGCAATTGTGCTTGATCCGCATCCGTTGGCGGATGATGTAGAACCCGAATGGCTTGGGCAAGTTGCGGCAGCCCTACTTGCAGATCAGCGGGCAATAATTCTGGCAAGCTCCGGTCATTTAGGTAAGTAAGCGCTTGCTTTACAACATTACGCAAGGTTAATTGATGCACGCCATCGGTAGTCGGGTAGATTGGCGTGAGCGTTTCTTCCACGTGAACCGGTCCATCGGGTTCAATTAATTTGTATTCGGGGTGAACAAATTCAGGACCCGTAGGGCCCGGACGCACTTCACCATATAAATGAATTTTCTGATGGGGCGCAAACTGTTTTTGCTGAGCTGCGCTGAATTGAAAAAATCGCAGAGTCACCGTTCCAGAACGATCCGTCAAACGAACAAGAAGCGCCCGGCGCCGTCCAAAATGAACGCGCGCATCGATCACATCGGCCACGACAGTCGCATGGTCACCCACGCGCAAGGCTGCAATCGGGGTGACCCGCGTGCGATCTTGATAGCGAGTGGGTAAATGAAACAGCGCGTCTTGAACCGAGTGCAGTCCAAGACGTTGGAGCCGTTCTGCCATTTTAGGGCCGACCCCTTTGAGGGTCGTCAGCCCAATCGCTGCGAGCGGACTACTCACGGGCGGTTGGCCTTAGGTCCGCCACTTACGCACAACATCATAGAGGTCGGTGCGGCGATCTTTCAAATTCGTCACGGAACCCTCATGGTGCAAATACCGCAATTCATCCAAATTCAAATCAGAGAACATCAGCATCTCTGTGTTCGGTGTCGTTTCTGACATGACTGCATCATGGGGGAAGGCAAAGTCTGAAGGGGAGAATACCGACGATTGTGCGTACTGCACATCGAGGCTTTCAACTTCTGGCAAGTTTCCAACACTGCCACAAATCACCACATAGCATTCGTTCTCGACGGCGCGCGCTTGCGCACAGTGACGCACGCGCAAGTATGCATTGCGCGTGTCGGTCCAGAAGGGAACAAACAAAATCTCCAGGCCTTCATCGGCCATGAGCCGACCTAATTCTGGAAACTCCACATCGTAGCAAATCAGAATACCAACGCGGCCCGCATCGGTTTGAAACACTTGAACTTTATCGCCCCCTTCAATGACCCAGTCTCGCTTTTCATGAGGTGTGATATGGATTTTCTTTTGCTCTTCCACTGAACCATCGCGGCGACACAAGTAAGTCACGTTATAGAGCGAATCACCCTCTTGTAAGGGCATCGAGCCGGTAATGATGTTGACGTTATAGCTCACCGCCATTTGTGACATTTCTTTTTTGAAACGCTCGGTAAAGCCGGCCAAAAAGCGAATTGCCGACATCTGCTGACTCTTGTCTGATAAACCCATCAACGGTGCATTGAAAAACTCAGGGAACAATGCGAAGTCGCTTTTGTAGCTCGCCATTGCATCGACAAAATACTCGACCTGCTGCAGGAGTTCTTCTACGGAATCGACAGCACGCATTTGCCACTGCACCGCACCCACCCGCACATTGCGCGAGCGTGCAGAGATGACGGTCTCTGCAGGTTCGTACAAGAAGTTGCTCCACTCAAGTAGCGTTGCATAGCCTTTGGATTTGAGGTCTTCGGGCAGATATTTATAGAGCAGACGCTTAACCACAAAATCATTGGCTAGCTGGAAGCTTAAGATCGGATCATAAATTTCGCGGCGGCGGACCTTCTCAAGGTACTGGCTCGCGGTCATATCATCCGCATATTTGTGGTAATTGACGATCCGCCCTCCGGCAAGAATCGCTTTAAGATTTTCCTGAATACACAACTCCTTGCGAGCATCGTAAAGACGCCGGCCAAGTCGGTAGCCACGATAATCTGGGTGAATCAAGACGTCGAGGCCATACAGGGCATCACCATCTTCTTCATTGAGAATGGTATCTCGTTTACCCAACAAGTCATCATATTGGTGGGGGTTGGAAAACTTGTCGTAGGTCACCTGCACAGTTAAGGCAACGCCAACAATGGTCCCGTTATCTTCAAGACAGATTTGTCCTTCCGGAAACTCGCGCACCAATTTGCGAATCGTGTGCTCTTCCCACGCTCCACCAATGTCATCGTAAACTCGGTCCATCAGTGCTTTTAACTGGGGGTAATCATCGTGACGTAAGTTACGTAATTGCAAGTGCAGATCTTCTGGGCTCATCCGGATACCTCATCATGATGTTAGTGAATTTAGTGTACACGCTTTCAAAGGGATACGGGAGGGTCGGAGGCAATTCCCCGTAATCGCCACGAAACGGTTGCACATCGCCATCAAGATGTTTATGCTTCTGGACGTCTAAAATAAATCTGAGAAGTGGTATGTCTGCAAACTATTCATCTAGCACGGCCGCGCCGGTAAAGCCGAGTGCCATTGCACTGCTCCCGCTCGCGCTGTTCCTCACCCTGTTTCTTGGTACGGGTGTTATTTTGCACCTGCAAGGGGTCGAGATGGCCTTTTACCAACTGGCGAGCCCAGTGGCAATTTTGCCCGCCATTATTTTGGCGGTCTTGCTCAGTAAACAGGAACTCAATCGTCGCATTCAAACCTTCGTCGAAGGGGTGGGGCATAACAACATCATCACCATGTGTTTGATCTACCTGCTCGCCGGTGCATTCTCGACCGTTGCCGCGGCGACCGGTGGTGTTGATGCGATGGTCGCGCTCGGCTTAGCCATCATTCCCCCCTCGTTCATTTTGCCTGGTATTTTTCTGATAGCAGCCGTGGTCTCAACCGCTATGGGAACCTCCATGGGTACGCTTGCGGCGCTTGCGCCGGTCGCCTTGGGCCTCTCTCAGGCGGCTGGAATCAATCCAGCATTAATGGCTGGGGTCTTGGTCAGTGGGGCGATGTTCGGCGACAACCTGTCGTTCATTTCTGATACCACCATCGCGTCAACCCGTACGCAAGGCTGTGCAATGAAAGACAAGTTCCGCACCAATCTGCGGATTGCGCTCCCCGCCGCGTTGCTCACGGTGATTGCACTCGCCTTTTTTGATACCGGCAGCGCGCCGATTGATGTCCCGAGTGCGAACTATTGGTTGGCGCTCCCCTACTTTTTCATTATTGCCTTAGCGGTCACCGGGCTAAACGTATTTGTGGTGCTCACGCTTGGGATCATACTGGCTGCCCTATTTGGTTTCGTCGCAGTCGATTACGCTGTCGTTTCGTTCACGCAAGACATCTACGAGGGCTTTACAAGCATGCAAGAAATTTTCTTGCTCTCACTGCTGATTGGTGGGCTCTCGGCCCTGATTCGCCAGCAAGGTGGCTTAGCCTTCCTCTCACAAACAGTGGTCCGTGCAACGCAGAACATCAGCCGCCGGAAAGACCGCTCAGCAGCCTTTGGTATTGCGGGACTTACTGCGTTGACCAACCTCGCGGTTGCGAATAATACCGTGACTATTTTGCTCTCAGGAGAGGTCAGTAAGAAGCTGGCTGAAGAGGGCAACGTTGCCCCGCGGCAAAGTGCGAGCTATCTGGATATCTTCGCCTGTGTCGTACAAGGCGTGTTGCCTTACGGTGCGCAAGCACTGTTGATGGGCGCCACCTTTGGGGTCTCCCCGCTGGCGGTCAGTATGAACACGTTCTACTGCTTTATTTTAGCCGTGGTAGCAATCATTGCGATTCTCACGGTGGGACCTATTCAGGTCAAAGAACCTGAACCGGCCCAACCGTAACATTAAGGACCAAATGGGGCTTCCTAGTTGGTTGAAGGAAGCTCCATGATTCCATCGATTTCGATCTGCGCATTTTTGGGTAAGGCGCGCACGCCTATCGCTGCTCGAGCTGGATACGGGGTCGTGAAATGCTCTGCCATCACCTCGTTGACCACCGCAAAATTGCTGAGGTCCGTCAGATAGATTTGTACCTTGACCATGTTTTGCAATTCACCGCCGGCAGCTTCGCAGACCGCACTCAAATTCTTGAATACTTGCACTGCTTGCGCACGAAAATCTTCGGAAACCATTTCCATGGTTTCAGGAACAAGAGGAATTTGGCCAGACAAATAAACCGTGGTGCCAATTTTAACCGCTTGCGAATAGGTTCCGATTGCCGCGGGTGCTTGATCCGTGGCAACAATCACTTTTGACATGAAGTTATTTCCTTAAACGAGAGACCCTTTGAACATTGGGCATTTTTCGAATCTGCCGCATCACATCCGCAAGGTGTTTTCGATTGCTGATAGTCAATGCAACATCAATATAGTAGATCGTGGCGTCAATTTCTTCTGTTTTTAGCCCCTGAATATTACATCCAGTTTTCGCAATTGACGAGGTTAAGCGAGCCAGAGCACCCTGTTGATTTACGATCTCAACGCGAATCTCTGAGGTAAACATCGCATCTGGTTTATTATCCCATTGCACTGGGAAGTAACGACCAGGCTCATCTTCATGTCCTCGCACGTTTTTACATTCACGCCGGTGAATGACTAAACCTTTGCCAGGGCTGACGTGCGCAATAATGTCATCGCCTGGGATAGGTCGGCAACACTTCGCAAAACTGAGCAATAATCCATCTGCACCCTTGATCGCTAGGCTCCGGCCACTCTCATCATCACCCAGTGCCGCCTTGACCCGCTTGTCATCCCCCAATAAACGCCGAGCGACCGCTAAGCTCATTAAGTTACCTAAGCCAATCTCACGAATCAGCGTCTTTTTATCTTCCCGTTTGAGCTCTTGGGCAACGCGCACAAAGTCTTCTTCTGGAATATCGTCCATGCTGTGTGAGCCAAGCGCTGCACGCAACAAACGTTCGCCAAGTTGTAAGGCTTCATCCGCTTCTGCGTTCTTCAGGTACTGGCGGATCTTTAAACGCGCTTTAGCCGTCACGACAAAGTTCAACCACGCAATATTCGGACGCGAACCTGGGGCCGTGCGAATCTCGACGGTTTGGCCAGTTTCTAGCGGTTTGCTCAACGAATGCGATTTATGGTTCACCCGCGCACCAATACACGTGTTACCAATGTCGGTGTGTACCGCGTATGCGAAATCAACCGCCGTGGCTCCTTGCGGCAGTTCAATAATGCGGCCATCTGGCGTGAACACGTAAATCTCGTCTGGGAATAAGTCTGATTTAACGTTCTCAATAAACTCAAAAGAATTACCAGCACTTTGCTGCAGCTCAATCAAGCTCTGCATCCATTTCTGAGCCCGCACTTGCGCCGTGGTGCCGCTGTCTTCAATGTCTTTGTACAGCCAATGGGCAGCAACCCCGCGGTCCGCCATTAAGTCCATTTCTTCGGTGCGAATTTGGATCTCCACGGGGATACCATGGGGTCCTTTCAATGAGGTATGGAGTGATTGATAACCGTTACTCTTGGGAATCGCGATGTAGTCTTTAAAGCGCGTTTCAATTGGCTTGTACAGGTTGTGGACCGCACCGAGCACCCGATAACAGGTATCCACACTATCCACTACGACACGAAACGCGTAGATATCCATCACCTGATCAAACTTCAGCTCCTTGTTCAGCATCTTTTTATAAATACTGTACAAGTGCTTTTCACGGCCATAAACCCGCGCTTGGATGCCCTGTTCTTCAATGCGCGCAACAAGCTCATTGTGTGTGCGTTCAAGCAGCGCTTTTCGATTACCACGTGCTTTCCGCACTTGGCTTTCCAACAAGCGAGCACGCCACGGATGCATCGCCCAGAACCCAAGGGTTTCAAGCTCATTCTTTACATTG
Organism: Aliidiomarina sanyensis; assembly: GCF_003987175.1. GTDB lineage: Bacteria > Pseudomonadota > Gammaproteobacteria > Enterobacterales > Alteromonadaceae > Aliidiomarina > Aliidiomarina sanyensis. The sequence goes on from NZ_PIPM01000004.1 coordinate 82,145, forward strand.
TGAATCCCCAAGCGATGAGCCAAGGGTGCATAGATTTCAAGCGTTTCGCGCGCAATCCGGCGACGCTTGTCGGGGCGCAAGTGGCCTATGGTCCGCATATTGTGGGTGCGGTCTGCAAGCTTGATCAGAATAACGCGAATATCTTGCACCATCGCCATGATCATTTTGCGATAGTTTTCTATCTGCGCTTCTTCTTTGCTGTTGAACTGGAGCTTATCGAGTTTCGAGACCCCTTCCACCAACTCAGCAACTGTCGGACCAAACTGTTCAGCCAAGTCTTCTTTGGTCACAGGGGTATCTTCAATCACATCGTGGAGTAGCGCTGCCATCAGGGTTTCATGATCGAGGCGCATTTCAGCCAGCATGGATGCGACGGCCACAGGGTGCGTAATATAAGGTTCACCGCTTTGCCGCTTTTGTTCGCTGTGGGCATCGAACGCCACTTCAAAAGCCGCTTCGAGGCGGTCCACATGTTCTTTCGGCAAATAGGCTTCGGTTAACTTGCGCAACCCTTCAAACAAATACACTACAGCACTCTCACTTCTTTTGCGTGGCAACCCAATCGAAGATGCCTAAAATTCGTTACTTCTGCCGACATGATGACCTAAAGGCCACTGGATGTGCAAGATCGAGATGATGGGAAACGCGCGGACATACGCGAATGGATGGGGTTTGCAAAAAAAAGCCCACGGGGCGTGGGCTTCTTCGTACTATTCTTCGTTTTCGCTGGTTTTCAGCGCGGTCATAGCCGCCACGTCCGCTTCGTCTCGTGCGAACTTCTCTTCCTGATCATCCTGATCTAAGCGTTCTGCATCGATTAAACCGGCTTCGATCTCGCGCAATGCGATAACGGTGGGCTTTTCATTCTGCGTTTCAACTAATGGCTCTTTGCCCTGACTGGCGATTTGACGCGCCCGACGTGCAGCGACCAGAACTAAGTCAAACCGGTTGCCAATACGATCTACTGCATCTTCAACTGTTACCCGTGCCATTTTTTACTCCGCCTTAAAAAGAATCTTTCGTATTCGTTCAAATTCGAGCCAAAACGCTCAAAAGGGCAAATATTGTACTGTAAACTGCCCACTTAAGCCAAGCGCTATTCCTGAATGAGGTCCTTTAAAACCTCGCGATGACGAATCTGCTGCTTCGAACGTCGCATCCGCTGACACATGACGATATGCTCCAAGTTGGCCACTGAGTCCTCAAAATCCTCATTCACGATCAAATAGCTGAATTCCGCATAATGAGACATCTCGTGATGTGCTTTAGCCATTCGCTTCGCAATCACTTCATCTGAATCTTGCCCGCGCGTCCGCAACCGACGTTCTAATTCTTCAGTCGACGGTGGCAAGATAAAAATGGTGTGGACGCCCGGGTAGGCTGCTTTTACCTGGCGCGTTCCTTGCCAATCAATGTCTAAAAAGACATCAATTCCGTCCGCTAAGGTCTTCTCGATCACGGTGCGTGAGGTGCCGTAATAGTGGTCAAACACCTTTGCCCACTCGTAGAAGTTTCCTTCTTCAACTTGCTGCAGGAAGGTTGCTTCATCGACAAAATGATAGTGCACCCCATTCACCTCTCCGGGACGAGGCTTGCGGGTCGTGGTGCTCACTGAGACCACCATAGAGCCATCGTCGTGACGGTCTAAGAGTGCTTTGATAAGACTGGATTTTCCGGCACCGCTCGGAGCGGCAATGACGAACAGGTTTCCACTGACGTTTGACATAAGCAACCAAGAACCCGTGTATTTTGATTGCACGTTAAAGTACACGAAAATCCCCAAATGCGCCAATAAAACCTGAATCTTTGAGGGATCCCTGGGCCAGTTTTTATTCGTTTGGGACATCGTTTAAATATGCGAGATGACATGTCTTTTCGGGAACTTCCGTGCTATAAAAGTGCCATTGAAAACAGGGACAAAATCCCATTCTTACGAGGATAAAGACCATGGAACTTTGGATTATTATTGCCATTCTCGTCCTGCTCGTTTTCTATATCGTGCGGGTCTACAACCAACTAGTGGCTTTAAAAAACCGCTATCAAAATGCATTTGCACAAATTGATGTGCAACTGAAACGGCGTTATGACTTGATTCCTAATTTAGTGGAAACCGCGAAAGCCTATCTCAAGCATGAGCGTGAAACACTGGAAGCAGTGGTCGAGGCACGAAACCAAGCAGCGGCGGCCCTGAAGAATGCCTCTGCAGCGCCCGGTGATGCGCAAGCGATGGGCCAATTAGCGGGCGCCGAAGGTGCATTGTCCAATGCACTCGGGCGCTTAAACGTAGTCATGGAAGCCTATCCTGATTTGAAAGCTAACCAGAACATGATGCAGTTAAGCGAAGAGCTAACCAGCACCGAAAACCGAGTTGCGTTCTCACGTCAGTCGTTCAATGATTCGGTGATGGCCTACAACACGTATCGCCAATCCTTCCCGCCCGTTTTCTTCGCCAGCATGTTCGGTCATCCGACCGATGCAACCCTGCTGCAATTCGAAGATCGGGAAGCGATCCAAAAAGCGCCTGAAGTGAAATTTTAAGGCGCGAAGTACAGCATGGCATCGATGGACTTTTTTGAACATCAAGCAGTTGCAAAACGGAATACACGACTGCTTGTAATTCTCTTCGGCCTCGCCGTGATCAGCTTGCTGATTCTGACGGGGCTTTTGGTCGCTGCATTTACCGGCGGGGTGCACTCGACCCAGCAGCCGGTTGGCGCAACACAACCATCTGAGTTCATTCTTCAGTGGGATATCATCCTTGCGGTCATGGGGATGACTCTCTCTGCGATCAGTCTTGCGGTACTCTACAAATGGTCTCAGTTGAGGGGTGGCGGCCGTGTGGTTGCCGAAGCACTCGGTGGGCGAAGACTATCTCCCGACAGTACGGATCCGGTTGAGCGGAAGATTCTCAATGTCACGGAAGAAATGGCCATCGCGGCAAATATGCCCGTTCCGCCCGTTTACATGCTCAGCAACGAGTCGGGGATCAATGCATTTGCTGCAGGTTACTCACCGCGCGATGCGGTGATCGGCGTGACCCGCGGCTGTGTCGAAAATCTCACCCGCGACCAACTACAAGGGGTTGTGGCCCATGAGATTGCGCACATTCTGAATGGTGATATGCGCATGAACATCCGCATCATGGCCATTCTCAATGGCATTTTGTTCATCAGCCACGCTGGCTATTTGCTGATGCGCACCGGGATGTACAGCCGACGCAATGATAAAAATCCACTGCCACTACTTGGCATCGGCCTCCTGATTATTGGTTCGGTTGGTATCCTCTTCGGCAACCTCATTAAAGCAGCGGTGAGCCGACAGCGCGAGTATCTAGCAGATGCCTCTGCCGTCCAATTTACTCGGAATCCCGATGGCATTGGGGGAGCTCTTGAGCAAATTGGCGCGCTGCAAAAGAAAGGTCCCGGCAGCAAAGTGGAAAGCAAGAATGCTGATGAAGCAGCGCACCTGTTCTTCGGGCAGGCGGTCAACAAATTCATGTCAGTTTTCGCCACCCACCCTCCACTTGAAAAGCGCATTAAACGCGTTCGTCCATCGTGGGATGGGGTCTTTCGTGCCAATCCTCGGCAAACCCTTGCTGAAGAGCTTGCCCGAGAACCCGGTGCGAACCAAGCGTCACAGAAAGAGCAGACTCAAGCGCGCAAAGACAAGTTGATGCAAACCGTTCTCACCGGTGCCGTCTTAGGGTCCGGTGCTGCAATTGGCACCGGTGTTGCCGGTGGAGCGGATGCCGCAACCATGGGAACACAAAGTGCGATCGCCTTAAGCGACGAGTTGCGGCAAGAAGCCCGCCAGCAAGCAGGCGCAGAAGCGATCATTTTTGCCCTTGCCCTTTCCAGTGTGCCCGATATGCAAGTTCGACAATTGGCCGTCATCGAAAACTCGCACGGGGAGGAATTGCGGAAACGGACAGAAGTCGACTATCAGCGAGTTGTTGATCTCCCGCTTGAACAACGTTTGCCGCTCGTCGAGCTCTCTATCCCTGCGTTGAAGACCTTGGAAGAGAAAGAAGCCTTCGCGATACTTAAAACCCTTGAGCGGGTCATTGCCGTCGACCAACAAATGACTCTCTATGACTGGTGCTTAACACAGATCGTACGGCGCTACGTGCATGCTGAATTTAAACCCAATCAACGGGTCCCACTGGTCAAAACGCGCTTTAAAACCGACGCAGAATATACGCTTTCGGTCCTTGCTCACTACGGTCATCCAGGGGATAAATCGTCGTTTTACGCAGCGTTTGATGCAGGAGCGAAATGTTTCGGCCGCGATCTGAAGCCATTTGAGCGCGATCACTTCAGCTTCGGTGACCTCGGTGACGTGCTTGATCGCGTGAATGAATGGGGCCCTAAGGACAAAGAAACCTTGGTTAATGCATGGATTCTCTGCGCCGAATACGATGGCGAAGTCACCATCATCGAACAAAAGCTACTTACCGCACTTTCCGCGTGCATTGGCGAACCGATTCCTGACACCAGTCTAAACGCAACCGGTTAAAGGTTTGACGCATCAACAGAGAATGTCGGGGTGCTTATGGCGCCCCGATCTCTTGGATCAACTGCTCCGCCGTCATCACTGGATGCTCCTGCATAAAGCAATGACCGCCGGGAACCACTGCCACTCCCCGAACTGCTGGATTGCGCTGCCAATAATTCATCGAGGTGTGCACAAAGGGATAGGTGTGTTCACCCACCCAAACTTGAGTCGGTGTCTCGAGGGTTTGTAATGCCGGCCACAGCCCTTCGGCATAGGACGAGAAGATCTCCGCCTCACGCTCGGGAGCACACTTTAAACGACGTCCACCACCGCGCATGGGTTCAGTTGCGTGCTCCGCATAAGCGAGAAGTGCAGCATCAGTCCATCCGCGAAACATTCCCCGCCCCTGCAAAGACTCAATCACGGCGGCGAGTGATGGCCATTCCATCCGACGTCGGCGCGCCTTACGGGCGATCGGGTTGAGTTTATACACGCCAAACCAGCGAAGCGGCGACAGTACTTGAATCATCCGAGGTGAGAAGACGATCGGATCAAGTAACAGTAACCGATCAAACAGCTGAGGATCTTGAGATGCTGCCAAAGACGTGAGCACGCCCCCAAAACTATGGCCAACGCCCACGGGCTGCTGTCCTGGATAGTGCGCACGCAGGTGATACCAAGCTTCTCGAACGATCAACGCTGAATTGTTCCAGCCAATAAATGGACCACCATGATCACTATCACCATGACCTTGTGCATCGTGCAGGACCAGATCCGCATGGGGGTGAAGTGCCATCAGGAGCGGTAAGTAGGTCAATCCTGAGTAGGAATTACCATGGATGAAGTGGAGCACGGGGCGACTTGAACCTGCGTGGGATTGCGTCCGGAGTCCTCTCAGCTTGAACCCTGCTTTTGTCTCAATAACATAAGGAATCCACGGAATCTCACCATGCTGAACCGTGGTCTTTTGATCGTAAACCCGCGTAACCCATTGCATATCAAGCAAGCACTCCATCCATCTTGTTCTCGAATCGTCGCAATAACATACGTGGGGTGCAAGCCAATTGGTTGTGGTGTGATAAAAAAGTCTTCATCATACCCCTTTTCGATTTAGATAAAGCATGAGGAACCTATGGCCACTTGGATTACCGGCACTGTGGTTGAAAACAAACGTTGGCATGATTCGCTATTTAGTTTACGAGTCAAAACGGAGCCCTTTGAATTCACTGCGGGACAGTTTGTTCGTTTAGGACTCCCAGGACCAGAGAAGCGTATCCAACGGGCCTATTCTTTGGTGAATTCGCCCGGCACAGAGATTCTCGATTTCATGGTAACCACGGTCCCCGAAGGCGAGTTATCGCCCCGTTTAGATCAACTCAAACCCGGCGACACCGTAGAGGTTAGTCAGCCTCCGAGCGGCTTCTTCATTTTAAGCGAGATTCCCGATGGAAGAAGCTTGTGGTTGATCGGCACGGGGACTGGAATTGGCCCGTACTTCTCCATGTTAGGCACCGAGGAGCCCTGGGAACGTTACCAAAACATTTACCTTATCCATGGGGTTCGAAGCCAGGCAGACCTTATCTATCCAGAACTAATCCACCAGTGGCAAGACCGGTACCCAAACCGCTTCACTTACCAACCCGTGGTTACCCGGGAACCGGTCGTTGGTGCCCTACAAGCGCGAATTCCTGCCCTGATTCGCAGTGGAGAGCTTGAGCGAGCCACTGGAGGCACCTTAGATACCGACGCACAAATCATGTTGTGTGGTAACCCGCAAATGATCACCGATGCAAAAGCCGAGCTGTCCGCCAAAGGCCTTGAAATCAACCTTCGTCGCCGCCCTGGAAATGTTACCGTAGAGCAGTACTGGAAATAACGATTACATCCAGCGCCGGTAATCGGAGCGGGTAACGTCCAGCAATTGCGCCTGCAGTGCTTTGGCTTCCTCCAAGGGAACGGAGGCAATATGCAATACCCCCGCGGCACTACTTATGTGCAGATTGGCGACGCCGAGCACACGCTGCAGGGGGCCTTGCGTTCGGGTCACCGCCTGCATTTTTGCCGCCGGCATCCACATTTCGCGTTGCCCGATAAATCCATGGCGGAGCGCCAGCCACAGCCCGTCAAAGTGATAAGCGAAACGTCGCCACCACCGCAAACGCACAACCAGCAAAAAAACAAATACCCCGAGGGCCACCCAAACCCCAAAGAATAACCCAGCGACCAAGGTTAAAAGGGCCACATGCTGCGGAAAATAGCTCCAATGGACCGATTGCCATTGAGGTGATGTCAGTCGTAAATCCGACCGAATGTCTTCAAGCAACGCTTGGTGAGCGCAGGGAATGGTGAATTTCCCATCTTGCTTCTGGGCATGGCCGCCAGCTTGTGAAATTCGAATTTGAAACCGTTGCAGCAAACGCCCCATCCAAGACTGCCGAATATCCACCTGCTGTAACTTCTGCACCCGAAAACTGCGCGATAATGTGGAGGTAAATCCAGCTTGGTAGCGCACGCGGTCGCCCTGCCGTACCAAGCGATAGCCATAGTACTGGTTGAAATAAAACAACACCGTGCCAAGTACAAAAATGACCAATGCAAACAGTGTCACGCTGCCAACCACTAGCACGGCTTCTGCCGTACTCGGAAACTGCTCGAAGACGGTTTCAATCCGATCACGGACACGCTGGCCAACATAAGGGTTTGAGAAAAGCAGGGTGGCAAGCACACCCACAACCACAAACACGTTTTGCATTAATCCAATCCGCAACACTTCGGCATTTCTCAACGTGAATCCAAAATCTGCTTGTTCAGGAGTGACTGAGCTCAACGCAGTGTCGGCGGATCGCTCCACATCAACGTGCGCCGTGGCAGCAGCTTGCTGCTCAGCAAGAATGTCCCGTTGGACTTGCTGGGCCCGCGCACTCCGAATCCCAGCCACTTCGACTTCTTGCGCTTTGCTTCCGGCACTTTGTAACTTGAGTACTGCGAGACCAAACGGACGGAAATAAGCAGGTTGCTCCACATCCGCTTGCTGAATTCGATCATAATCAAGATTGAGTTCAACTTTTCGAAAGACCCCTTGGCGGACCCGAATGCGCCCCTCCTCCGTCACGAAGAAAAAGCGCCGATAACGCAGCACGGTCGTGATCAATAATAAAACGAGAAAGCCGACCAGAATATGGGGAATGAAATCACGCACGCGGTCCACCGCGATAAATAACCCGGCAAGTACGGGAACTGCCTGATACAGATGTTTTCCGGCTAAGCGCACGCTGCTAAAAAAGAAGAAAATCAAGGCGAGCAGTGGCAGGCGCTCCCAGGTTAAACGTCCACTCATAGCGACGTTCCTGTATCGCGCTGAGATTCTGCAGATTCCGTTTTCCCCGCAACGGTAATCGGTTCATCAAGTTGCGGCTCCTCCCGAATGATTTTTAATAAGTCATCACGAAGCGACGTCGCACGGTCTACGGGAAGCCCCGGCAAAATCAGATCCGCCCCGCTGCCACCTGCGGTGAAAATGATCAGTCGAGAGAGACCTAAAAGACGTTCAAATGGGCTTTGCTCGATTTCAAGATGCTGAATTCGATTATGGGTCACAGCTGTGTGGCGAAGCCACAAAGCACCAACCCGAAAATGCACCTCCTCAGGGAGCACCGCATACGCAGTCACGCGATATCGACGTGGAGCCCACAGAAAGACCATTCCAAGCCAAATCAACAGTAAGCTCCCCCAGCCGATATATCCAACCCACAGGGGAATCCGCTCAACAAACACGACGGCCACTGTGAGTGGGATCACGAGCATGAGGACAAAAAGTGTTTTATCGATACGGAGTAGATGGGTGTATTTGGGCGACACCGCCTGCCAATTCGGTTCTTGCATGATCCCTCGCACAGCGAAATGTTTACTTACACTTAAATGTACCAAGGGCGCTGGACGCTGAGAAGTTTTTCTTCAATAGTTAAAGAACGTGAAGGCGGGAATATAGGCCTTCGGACGTTCGTTATCGGTCAGGTACAGCTCGTCTGGCTCCCCTGCATAGAATGAAGAGGAGACGCATCGCAAGGAGGTTCCTATGAAACGCTGGACAATGTGGATAAGTGCCCTCTGCCTTCCCTTGACTTGGGTTGCGACAAGCGCAACCTATGCATCCACAGATATCTCAGGCAACCCCAATGCCAATGCAACAGCAGATAGAATTCATTGGGTCGTCAATACCGCACCTCCATTTCATGTGGTCTCAGGCCCCTTGCAAGGCCAAGGTATTTGCGATGTCCTCATGGAGGCCGTTAAAGAGGCGTTACCAGACGTTCAGAGTACCCGCTACATACTGCCGCAAACACGGATTCGCCAACAGTTCGATCGCAATGAAAATCAATGCTTTCCCTGCATGATATATCGGCCCGAAGCGGTTCGTGGTGTCGCGTATTCAAAGCCGACTCATTTTTATTATCCCCACGGGATTATCACGACCGCAGTGCATGCTCGTCGAATTCGTGAAACCTATGGTGAACCACTCCCCCTACGTCAATTTCTGCGTGAATCTGATCTTCGTTTTGGCTATCCGGCCGGTCGAGTGTATGGCGACCTGCAACCCATCCTCGAGGAAGTCTCACCAGATGATAGCTATCGTGTGGTCCACACCGGAGAAAACGCGACCTTGGCCATTTTAGCAATGATTAAAGCCGGTCGAATTGACTACACCATTGATTACCAAATTCTGGCTGAGTTTGATCGTCAAGTAAGTGGAAACACATTGGAGTTTATTGAAATTGAGGAGACGGCGGGAGCACACATACTCGGCGCCATCGGATGTACCGACAATGCGTGGGGGCACGCCATCATTGAACAAATCAACAACGTCATGCCCCGTGTGCGAGAAAATGCGCAGTTCCTACAGGTCCTCGATCAGTGGTTTCGCCATAAACCCGAATCGACACCCTACCGCGAGCTTTTGAGGGACCGCGTCTGGAACGAATAGAAATGCAAACCCTCAGCTAGCGGACCGAGTGTCCGCCAGCGCAATAAGATAGTCAGCGAGCGCACCCATTCCCGTTTTTTTAACCCCGGCGACCCGTTCTGCACCTTGGTTGTAATTGGTATTGGTATTCACGTCATACACATACAGACGTCCATCTGCAGCTTCGATCACCTCAATCCCAGCTACATCGACCTGCGCGTGATGCAGGAAGGTTTCGAGCTTCTCGATCAGCGGATGACCATCGAACCGCTGAGTAATGGTGAACTTCGAAGGCGCAGGCGTCGGAGCTTCTGTCGTCGGGCAAAAAGCATCCCCCACGGCGCATACATCGGCAGGGCAGAGTTCAAAGCCCTGCTCGGTATTCACATCAACGGCGTAGACAAAGCGCCGACCAACAAATTCACAGCGTGTGATGTGCGGTGCTTTCGGTTGAATATACGCTTGCAAGAGCCATAAGCCATCAAGAGGCTCTTCATACTGCGCTGAATCAACAAACAAACGGAGTTCATCAAGGGTGTTGAACCGCATGACACCTAAGCCTTTCCCGCCCCGGTTCGGTTTCAGTATCAGCGGCCACACACCAAATGCTTGTGCCGCAGGAACGAGTTCATGGCGCCCGACAACAGCGCGGGTGCTGGGGACATCAAGCCCTGCTTTTTGTAAGGCTGCATATTGGGAAACTTTGCAGACTTCCAAGTACAGTGCGGGTGTGCCATTGACGACGGTGCGTCCGTGCTGCTCCAACCAAGTCAATGCCATGCGCGTGAGCTCCGGTGCAAACCGATGGCCTCGCGTGTGGGAGCTCGCGCTCATGCGGTTGTAATACACCGCGTCTTCCGGCGTTTTATCAAGGCTAATGGTGCCGGTATCCAGAAACCATTCATTGAATTCAACCCCACGCGCTGCAAACTCGGCACGCAGGGGCACAAGCCACTCTTCATTTTCGTGGAGCACGTAAATTGGCCGCATGAATACCTCTCTTGAATGGAAAATATCTATAAACTTGATTGATTTTAACCGATTCTCAAACAATGCTTTATTCAAATAAGATGTAAGACAGATCGAAAGTGACTAACTCTCACGTAAGAGAGAGTCACTCAATCCATTTCTGATGAACTAGGAAGGAATTATGATTACTGAAAATAGCGCAGTTCCACCCGGCACGTTAACCTCTCGTGGACAAGTTGGCTTGGATCAGCACAATCCAGCAGAGCTTTTCGCGAAGGGGACTCACGTTCTCTTTGCCGTCCCCGGTGCTTTTACGCCGACGTGCTCTGAACAGCATCTTCCCGGTTACGTTCGTCAGGCTGATGCGCTTGCAGCAAAAGGTGTGGATGGTATCTACTGCCTCGCAACAAATGACGCGTTCACGATGGCGAGCTGGGCAAAAGACCAGAAAGTAGGTGACAAAGTGAAAATGCTGTCGGATGGTGATGCAAGCTGGCTGAGTTCCGTTGGCCTCACGATGGACACCGGAAATTTCGGTGGCGTGCGTGCTCAGCGCTTTGCCATGATCATCAAAGATGGCGTGATTGCGAAGCTATTTGTAGAAGACCCAAAGAGCTTTGACGTGAGTTCAGCGGACCACGTATTAAAGAATCTCTGAATCGATTCTGAACCAACCCGTTGAGATGGGGCGCCTATCGAGCGCCCCATTTTTATAGGCCACTGCTGCGAATGACCCGCGTTTGGATTGCTTGTGCCAAGATACGGGCTTCAGGCGTCACCAATGTGAACTGATGACTGGCGCGTGTAATACCGGTGTATACTAGCTCGCGTGTGAGCACAGGATTCATTGCATCGGGCAACACCAGTACGGTATGCGTGAATTCCGAGCCTTGTGACTTATGCACCGTCAGGGCATAGACCGTTTCAACATCCGCAAGCCTACTTGGCAACACCCATTTAATTTGGCCATCCGGCTGCTCAAATACAACGCGCAAACTCCCGGAGATAGGATCACGAACCGTGAGCCCGATATCCCCATTCATGAGTTTTAGCGCATAATTGTTGCGCTGTACGATAACGGGTCGACCGACATACCAACCATGGGTCTGCGCAATCAAGCCCGCGCGGTTCAGCCAGTCGGCAATGGTCTCATTAAGTCCTGAAATCCCCCACGGACCGGTACGCAAAGCAACCAGCACCTGAAAATCTCGATGGGCGCGAAGGACCTGTTTGGCCCAGATATCAGCTTGGCGCTGCACCGTATTCTCGGTATCCGCAGAGTCACTCGCTCCTTGCGCTATTGGGCCTGTCTGCATCGTCTTGAGGTAGGATGCATAACCCGTGACGCAGAGCTTCCTGAGAGCATCCAAGGCCTCAGTGCCCTCGAACCACTGGATGTCCGCGAAGCGCTCAAAAAAATCAGATTGAACCGACTCGCCCCGATTGATTGCACCGGCGAGCTGACCGATACCGGAATCGGCACCAAAGCGATGACTCTCGCGCAGCATGACGGTGGCCTGATTATAGTCCGAACCTGCCCCGGCAAATGCGTTCAAATCTCCAGTGGTATAGGGCAAAAGAAGGTCCAGTGTTTCTTTACGGTACCCCCCTCGTTCGGCCCCCGCACAGAAATCCCCAAGCACCGATCCAGCCTCCACCGATGCCAATTGATCTTTATCGCCGAGCAGAATCACTTGTGCCTGCGGCGGCAGCGCATCCATCAGGGAAGCCATCATTTCCACATCAATCATGGACGCTTCATCCACAACAACCACATCAACCTGCAAAGGATTGTGCCTGTTGTGCAAGAATGCGCGCCGGTGTGGCCGAGCTCCAAGCAACTTGTGCAAGGTCACAACCTCGGCGGGAATTCCATGACCCAGCCCGTCCGGTAACTCTTGAATTTTGTCGCGGATGGATTCCGTGAGACGGGCTGCTGCTTTTCCAGTGGGCGCAGCAAGTTGAATTCGAGCCTGGCCCGCACGGACCCGCTGGAGTACGGCGAGCAACCGAACGACGGTTGTCGTCTTTCCGGTACCCGGACCACCGGTAATAATCGTGAAGGGTCGTTGCGCAGCCAACGCACAGGCTAGGCTTTGCCAATGGATTACACCTTGGACACGCACTTGGTCTGGTTCGAATACCTCAGCAATCGCTGCTTGCAAAACATCAGAATCAAACGCTAAGGGTTGCAGACGCGCGGTGACCGCCGCACGTACCTGCCGCTCTGCCAAAAACAAACGAGTGAGGTAAAAACGCCCCTGACTCCACGTTAATGGAGCCTCCTGAACCACGCCCTGCTCCCCTGCGGACGCAGCAATCCACGGGCTCTCGAGCAGTGCAGCAGATGACATTTCTTGCAACGCTCTGAGGTGTGTGCGCCACGCCTTTTGCTGCCGTTCACTCAAACGAGCAAGCGCTCCCTCATCTATGCCCAAAAGTTGATCCGCATGTTTGCAAAAGGTTTCCCACGGAATACAGGTATGTCCCCGTCCGTACTGAAAACTCACCAAGGCACATAACAACCAGACTTCGGAACGAGTTTCCGGCGCCATGCGATGCAGTAACGCAGGAAGTTCGGCATCAATGGCGCGGATGAGCCGCGTGTCGACCATCGCTTGAAGCAGCCCTCGAAGGGAAATCTCATCACCTGATGCGACATGCTGTGGGGTTGATTTCACAGTAAATTCTCCCATCACATCGCCCCCTCGCTCATTGTCGTCGTAGAACGTTCAGCGCGAAATAGGGTATCGAGTGCGCGCACGAGCTCATGTGGCGTAGGCAGCCAAAGCTGACCCATGGATGGGTCACGCATAAACCAATACATGGCGCCGCCGAGGTACTTTGATTCATTCCCTTCATAATCACGTACACGTGCTTTCAATAGCCGATGTAACGCGAAAACATAGAGTGTCGCTTGGACATCGTAGCGTTTTTCGAGCATGGCTGTTTGCATAGACTGCTGAGTGTATGCCGACCGATCCGCTCCAAGCCAATTAGACTTAAAGTCACATACCCAATACCGACCGTCCGAACCGATAAAAGTTAAGTCGATAAACCCCTTGAGCATTCCATTCAACGTGTCTGCTTCCAATGCAGGACGGGCGACTCCAGGCCAAAAGAATTGCTGGGCCAAGGCGTCGATCTGTGCGACCGACACCTGCTTTGCCTCTAGCCAAAATTCGAGCTCTGAAACTGCACGGGGGAGTGTCGCAAGGCTCATAATGGGATGATCCCCAGGAAACGCGAGCGGCGTCGTCAACATACGATCAAGCCAATGCTGAACCGCTGGTAAAAAGTCCTCCAACCCGCGTTGTTGCAATCGTTTCTGTAAGTAATTCTGTTGTTCATCGATTGCACCCGCAACCTTGTCGAAACCTTCCTCACACGCCCACTCCAAGAGGCCATGCAAAAAAGTACCGATACTCGCCCCGCGCGGGAAGTCATGGAGCCCATCGTCAGCGGCATCGAGCGGGGCCGACGAGAGCGGCAGGGCAATTTGCGCAGCAGTCATTTCATCATCGTCCTGCAATTGTGCATGACGAGCAGAATCTGGTGTTCCAGCAAACCCTATTTGTTCCGCCTCTAACCTTGCTGCATTCGCTCGAGTCCGCAACGCAGAGTAGCTCGCAACCCACCACCGTTCACGTGTCACATGATCCGATAGCACGAGTGCGGGGAAGGGCTTCGCCGACGAGACGACTTCTTGCCACATTGCCGCTGCTGGGAAGGGTTCCTCATGCCATTGGAGCCTCGCAAGCGCTGCTCGCACATCGTCCGGTGCCGGCCGATCCGGTAGATCAAGCAAATAACCCAATGCGCTGCGGTTCAGTTTACTGTACTTCGCATTGCCCTCGCTGAATGTTGCAAGACCGAGCCAACATCCATAAACCGCACGCGTTAACGCAACGTAAAGCAATCGCACATCCTCAAGCAATCGCTCCCAATCGGCGCGTTCTTTGACGGTTTCATTCGGTGCAATATCGACAATGGTCTGATCGTCTTGCCCATAACGCAGAGGAGCATCTGATGCCGATTTGAAGCTGGCAATGAACGGTAAGAAGACAAAGTCGTATTGCAGCCCTTTCGATTTATGAATGGTGACAATTTGTACGCGACTTGCGTCACTTTCGAGCCTCTGGATCTGTTCATCGGTGCCGCTTGGCGCTTGCACATGGGTTGCAAACCAGCGCATGAGCCCGGTCTCTCCGTCTCGATGTGCGCTTTCTCGTTGCAGTAGCTCGGCCAAATGCAACATATTGGTGAGAATCCGCTCTCCTTCCACCAATGCGAGCCAACGACTGGGTAGGGCTAATGTATGAAGCCAAGCGCGAATCATCGGCAATACACCTTGTTGGCGCCAGATCCGCTGGAAATCGCGACAATGCTCCAACATAGTTTCCCATGCCTGTTCGTCTTCAAGCCATACACCGAACTGTGCATCGTTCTGCATCGATAGACGCATCATAAGCGCCATTCGAAGCTTTTGCTCATCTTCCGGCGCATGAATTGCCTGCAGCCATGCGAGCAATGTTTGCGCCTCTTCGGTGGCATACACCGAATCGCGGTCTGATAAATAGACGGTGCGTACCCCTCGAACCGCCAAGGCTTCTGCTATTTGTTTGGCTTCCATTCGGTTGCGCACGAGGACCGCAAAGGATCCAGGCTGTAGCGCTTTTAAAGACCCCTCCGACTGCAATCCACAGTGCTTCGCATCACTATCCGTCAACATCTTGGCAATGCGATCCGCACATGCACGCGCCATGCGGTCCATGTAATCAGACTTTTTAAACTGCTCTGCTGCCTCTGGCGCAAGCCAGTAATTCAGCATCGGAATTATTTCACCATGCTCTACATAGGTTGCGCTCTGCCCCTGCGCTTCAACTGGGAAGTACGGGAGCGCGTTCTGTCCTATCGCCGAGGTATCTTCAGAGTCATCATGTCGAAATCCAAAGCTTCCTTTGGGCAACGCCTCACCTTGCACAAACAAACGATTCACAGCATCGACTAGCGCTTGGGCGGAACGGAAATTTCGGGGCAAATTGAAATGCCGCCCTGTGGTCCAACGCCGCGCCCGCAAATAGGTTTGTAAATCCGCACCACGGAAGCTATAAATCGCCTGCTTCGGATCGCCCACTAAGGTCAAACTGTATTCATTTGCATCAATCTGCGGGTAAATAGCACGAAAAATGGAGAACTGGATAGGATCGGTATCTTGAAACTCATCCACCATAGCCACTGGGAATTGCGCACGAATCCGCTCAGCCAACACAGCGCCCCCTTCCCGATCTAGCGCGTGATGCAGACGCGTCAAAAGGTCGTCAAAACCGAGCACAGCGCGTCGTTCCTTTTGCTGCTCAATGCGTCCCGCAATCCACTGTGCGGCGTGTTGCACCACCGCGCGATACGCATCCGGTCGGTCGTTTAGAACCGTCATAAGGTGATCGAGCGACACAAACGCGGGATGGGCCGGTAGCACGTGTCCCTTTTTTAATCGGCTTCGCAGCACCTCTGGATTGAACCGCTGAAGATGTTCCGCATCGTCGGTTTGCAGGATCTGAATTTCGTCTGGATGGGCGAGCCACCGTTTCCATGTTGGGAGATCAACCTCGTGCCATTTCGCATCACTGTAGCTGCGCTTATTCAACTTCGATGCTTGCAGCTCAGTTAACAACTCGAGCAGTGACGTATCCAAGTGCGGCGTCAATGCAGCGACTGCCGCATCGACCTGCCGATACCATGTGCGGAGCTTCTCGCCCATTTCATCAGGTCGTTGAGACGTTGGAAGGGGCTGACCATCCGCATGAAACGCGATCAATTTTCCATCGGGGCGGAGCCAAGGCTGAACTTGTTTCAACAGCATCTCAGGAGCACGGGCTAACGCGCCTAAGTCATCCAGAACACGACTGTCCTGTAATGGATACAACCAAGTCCGCCAGTAGTCGCGCGCTGCTTGCAGTTGTAGCTCTGTGAGATCATGCTCCATCTCTTGAGCAAATCCCATGCCTGAGTCGAATGCATGCTCGCTCAGCATGCGTTGACACCAACCATGAATGGTGAAGATGGCGGCCTCATCCATCCACTCGGCCGCCATTTGCAGTCGCGCAGCACAACCTGCAAATTGGTCCTCGGAATATTCTGCGCGAAGAGCTTGAAGAAAATCATCGCCAGCAGACTGGCCTCGAAAGACTGCCGCGGCCTCAACAAGCCGTGCGCGAATCCGATCGCGGAGTTCTTCGGTGGCTGCTTTGGTAAAGGTTACAACCAAAATATCTGGCGGTAAAAATGCTCTCCCTCCAGGAGTCTCCCCTCCGTGGGCGAGCACAAAGCGGACATACAAAGCAGCGAGCGAGTATGTTTTTCCGGTTCCGGCACTTGCCTCAATTAATTGAATGCCCCGGAGCGGAAAGCGAAGCGGTTGCAGACGTTGCGGAGTGCTCATGCGCGTGCTCCTTTATGCTCGTGCTTGGCTTGAGGCATATCCTCGCCGTCGTTCTCGCGGTAGCAGGCCAATAGCGGTCCATACACCCGTTCAGCCCAATCCGAGAAACCAGATTCAATCAGATGTTCGAATGTTGGGTAGTAACGGCCCAATTCTGGCGATTGTTCCACCTCCCCTTTTTTCTGATATCCACCCTCATAGGTATCCCGTAGTTGATTTTCACCTGCGCCCATCAATGCTTTGATGGCTGTCGCACGCGCCAACGGAAGTGGCTGTTGCAATCCTTCCCACCACATTTGGATCAGGCCCTGCAATGTTTCATAGGCTTGTGCCCGCGGAACCGCCGGAAGCTCTATCGCAGTGTCGAGACCAAAATGCCACACCCGAAGCGCGTGCCCCGCCGCATTCGCAACCAATTGTTTTAGCATGGCATCAAGTAACAGCTCCCACCGAGGCTGCTGCTTTTCTGTAATACTGCCGGGACGCGCTAATAAAATCGCAAGCTCATCAACTTGGTTCCTAAACAGATCATCAATCTGTGTCTTGAGCTGCAACACACGACTATGATTTGGATGCTGCGCACCAGGCAAGCGCTCGAGCGGAAATTCCAGCGCAACTTGTCGTCCGGTTGGCTCTGCTGTCCAGGTGTAGCCCGAATCGATTATGCGGTGCTGCACGGTCGCGATCGTTCGACCGAGCTCTTGCTGCTCGCGTTGGCCCATCAGTGCAAGCGGTAACCGCCCCTCCGCCTGTAAAACGCGCAAGCGTGGCTCGAGCTGGAACGATGCGCCGTGTTTGATGGCGTCGCGCAACAGCTCACTCCCAACCTGGTATCGGCCTAAGCCATCAAGCGCAAAAGGCTCATCATCAAGCAGGGTGAGGTCATCCTGAAAAAACCGACCTTGCAATCGCTCACGTAAGAAGAACCGTACAGGATGGTTCAAGAACCTGCGCAAGCTATCGAGGGTGAGTTCTGGAACGTTCTGCAAGCGCGGTAAATTTTCTGCCGCTTCCGGCGCATGCGGGGTGAGCGCCTCCCACTCCCGCGCGTACGTCCGCAATGCAGACTGAGGCGCAAAATAATACGGGGAAAACGGTTGCAGTGGGTAATCCGTAGTCAAGTGTGCAAGCACATCCCCTAGCACGCCACCCTTCTTATCTGCAGCAAGTTCCCACCCTTGGGCAATAACATCGCGAACTTGGTTTACTAGGACACTCGCAGGCTTCTCGGTTTTATCTCGGTCACTAAACCCAATCCAGCTTAAGTAGAGCGATTCGCGAGCACTCAAGAGTGCCTCCAAAAATAAATACCGATCATCATCACGCCGAGAACGGTCGCCAGGGCGGTATTCTTGCGTCATCAAATCGAAATCGTCCGCACGCCGAGCGCGTGGATATTCCCCGTCATTTAAACCTAAGATATAGACTTTACGAAAGGGAATAGCGCGCATTGGAAGGAGGGTTGAAAACGTAATCTGCCCTCCCATGAACCGTTGACTTAAACCCTGTTGATCGGCCTCTGCTAACCACGCATCGCGCACCACTGGCAAACTGACAGCGTCACGGAAATCGCCAGCATCAGCGGCGTCCATAACGCGACTTAGAGCCTCGGTGAGGCTTGCGAGCAGGCGTTCATCCTCGGGTGCTTGAAAATCAAAGAATTGTTCTAACAAGCTTTGCGGTACCTCCGCTTGATGATCAGCTTGCCCATCTCGGCCATAGAACATTTGGGTCCATTCCAATACGCTTCGCTCTGATTTCATGTCCAGAGCCTCGACCCAGACCTTCAGCGCACGCAACAGGCGTAACACGGAACCCAAATCATCTGCTGCCAAGCCCGCCACTTCGCCGTACGGTCGACGGCCGTGCCACATCGTGAGGGACGAATCGAGCGCCTCGCCATGATCTCCACCCATGGCATATCCAAGCAAAATACGCTCTAAGCCAAAAATCCAACTAAAGGCATCACCCATGCTCTCAATGCCAAGGGTTTCCCGGTGATTTCCATCCAGACCCCAACGTACCCCCGACTCCGTCAGCCACAGGCGTAATTGCGGGAGTACATGCGGCTTTACGTCAAAACGACGCTGAATTGCGGGGACTTCGAGCAGATCAAACACATCGTTCAGGGTGACCCGTTGGTCTGGCAGACTCAGCAAATATTCAAGGGCAATCAAGAGCGGTACGCGGCCCCGATTCGCTTGGTCCGCCAAGCTATAAGGCAAGTACCGTCGATCGTCCCGCTCGATTCGCCCGAACACGGCATGTACATGGGGCGCATACTCGCCAATATCCGGGGTCATGACGATCACGTCTTTCGGGGTCAGTGTGGGGTCTGCAGCAAAGTCTGCAATAAGTTGATCCTGAAGAATTTCAACTTCCCGTTGACGGCTGTGCGCCCGGTGGAAGGTCAAGCTTTGGTCTTCGGGCGACAGAAGCCTTTTCGGATTTGGTACTGGCTCCAACTCCAGAATATCCTGCTGCAATTGTTGGAGCAGTGGCAGTGATGCAACGTCTGCGACCGGTTCGCTGAACAAATCAATTCGGTCGCTAAACCAATCTTGATATTGCTCTGGCGCATCAAATTGATCCAACAGGCTCAAGTAATCGCGCCCTTGTTTACCAAGACTGGCTAGTAACGGTGGCGCAAATAAATGCAACGATGCGGGATCAATTGCCTCGGGAAGATCGGCTTTCCGTTGCTGACGTTTTTGTTGTCGACGCACCTCATCCTGCACGCTTGCAATATCGCCCCAAAAATGACGACACGGATTCAAAACCGCCAACATGACCTGACTGTGCTGCCCAAGCGCAGCCAAAAGCTCGAGCGATTGGTAGGGCAGCGATGAAATCCCGAAAATAATAACCCGATCAGGCAACGGCCCTGCCGCAATCGTTCCCGCTCGAAGCGCATCGAGGGCACGGTGGTGCACATCTGCCCGACTGGAATACGCGGCTTCGGCCGTCACCTCAGATAGGTCTTTTCGCAACGCGCGCCAAAGGGCAGGCTGCCACGCTTGCTCCGGTGGAACCGTTTGAGTGTCACCTAATTGTTGGCGCACAATGACATCTTCAGCACGAGACCAGGCTTGCAACCAATCTGCCCGATACACTTGGTACTGATCGAATAAATCCGCAAGACGCGCAGCAAGATGCCAATGCTTCCGCCCATCCGAATCGTCCGCAAGATACCGTTGCAAAGGGGTAAATACCGGATCGTTGAGGGTTGGCAAAAGCCGGAGAATACGCCAAGTGAGGTTATTTTTGTCATACGGCAAGGATGCGGGGATATCCGGGCCCAATATCATCCGGTACAAACGCCAAATAAACTGGTTCGGTAATTCAACACGCAATCCAGCGGCAATACCAGGATGATGATTTTCAGTGCTGGCCAGCGCCATCTTCAGCCACTGTGCAATCCCGTTACTTTGCACCAGAATCTGCTCTTCACCAAGCGGATCCAATGGGTGTGAGGCCATCCATTGAACCAATGCATCGCGCAGCACCTCAAGTTGATTGCTGTGAAGAATGGCGAATCCCGAGTCGAGCTTATTCATGCAGCCGCTTCCTTGATCGGTCAAATGAATTATTGGCTATGTGCTAGCTATCTCATGATGTATCTCAACGATACACCCCCTATGCGTCAGTATCTGTCGCAATACCTGCAAGTCCAGCGGCACCCGGCATGGTCTCAATCAAATAATCAATCAAAACCCGCACCGCTGGAAGTAGACCCCGTCGATATGGGTAAACCATATGAAGCTTTCCGACGGGCAATCGCCAATTTGGAAGAACTCGAATGAGTCGTCCTTGCGCCTGATACTCGCGACACAAATATACCGGCAACGATACCACGCCTTGATGTTCTGCGGCAGCTTCTCGCAGCACCCATAAATCATCGGTAATCAAACGCGGATGATAATTAAGGGTCAATGCTTCTCCTTGATTCGAATTGAAATTCCATTGATATCGTCCGGAAGAATAATGCATCGACATACTTGGCCAATCGAGCAGATCGGCTGGATGACTTGGCTCCCCATGGCTTTGGACAAATTGCGGACTGGCAAAAAGCGCACTTGCACTTGGTAACAATTCCCGGGCGATCAACGAAGAATCTTCAATCGTCGGACGAACACGCAAGGCGATGTCGACCTGCTCCTCAATGAGATTGACCGGTTTATTGGTCATGATCAAGTCAATCTGAACATCCGGATAACGACGCAAAAACTCCGGCATAATTGAAACCAGCAACGACTGGCTGATCGCATAGGGACTGCTGATCCGTACCTTTCCACGGGGTTTTTCTTGGACGAACTGCGTGACCTGTTCAGCTGCTTCTGCCGCCGCAACAACGGTTTGGCAATGGACGAGAAACTCGCGTCCAACATCCGTGAGATAGAGTTTTCGCGTGGTTCGATTTAATAACCGAACCCCAAGCTCCTCTTCAAGGTCAGCAATCCGTCGACTTAAGGTTGATTTTGGAACCCCAAGCGTACGGGCCGCAGCACTAAAACTTCCATGCTCCACCACGTGAGCAAACCAGGCAAGGTTGGTAATGTCGCGCATCTTATTGTTCCATATTTGAAACAGTTGTTCTCATTTTAGACCTCTAGTCCTTAAATTGGAACATCTTTAAACTGTGTCACGTGATGAAAAAGAACCCATGCTCTTCAGAGCATTTCCTATTTTGAAGTGAGGTTATGATGAAAATTCTACATATTGAAACGGGGTTGTTTGAAGGCCAATCAGTCAGCCGTCAGTTGAGCCAAAAAATCGTTGACCGTTTGGTCGCGAAACACCCTGACGCGCAAGTCATTACCCGTGACTTGATCAAAACGCCAATTGCCCACTTGGATGCCGAAATTCTTTTGGCGGGTGGAACGGATGAAGCCCAGCGCACTGAGCGCCAGCGCATCGAATCCGCGCTGACCGAAACCCTGCTTGAAGAACTCTTTGCCGCGGATGTGATTGTTTTAGGTGCACCAATGTACAACTTCTCAGTGCCCTCACAGCTCAAAGCTTGGATTGACCGTATTGCACAAGCGGGCCGTACCTTCCAGTACACAGAAGCAGGCCCTGAGGGCTTGGTAACTGGCAAGCGCGTTTACCTTGCGTCTGCGCGCGGTGGCATCTATAGCGAAGGCGCTGCAGCCGCAATGGAACACCAAGAAAGCTTCCTGACCACCGTATTTGGCTTCTTAGGTATGACGGACGTCACTATTGTGCGCGCTGAAGGCGTGAACTTAGGTGAAGAAGCGCGTACCGCGTCAATCGCCAAAGCGAGCGACACCATCAACAGTGTAGTCGCCGCCTAAAATAAAGGATTTGACGCCGCGTAAAAGCCGGAGCTCCACTCCGGCTTTTTTCTTGCACCTTCGACATGACCGCGCCATTTGTAATCAAGACGACAGCACAGAAAATCTCCTGTAATATCAAGATTACGCTCTTGCGGCTGATATGATTACGTTGGCGCGTCGTGCGTCCATGTATGGTGCCAAGCGATATGGTCGTGGACGGGCTGAGTTATTCAACGATACGATGACCGCCTATACTTCACCATGCTACGCCCCAGGCTTTTTTCGGAGAACTTCATGAAGCATCGCTACCCAATATGCCTTCTTCCTTTGTTTCTATTGTTCAGCTCGAATGCTGCGGCAGAAACGTTCCAAGGCCCAAATTGGAATACCTTGGACCTGCTTTACCATCATGAAGCTGGCCGCGGAAGTAATGCGCCGAAAGCCGATTTGGGCGGACTTCGTGGTACCGCGACTTTCAAAGAGCGTTGGCTGATTGGTGTGGAGGCCTTTGGCGGTGAGCTCACCTCAACAAGCGAACTCTCCCGCTCGACAGCGACGGCATATCAGACAGCAGCATACGTGGGATATCGAAGCGCAGCGAGCGAACAGGCTGATTTATATGTGACTGCGGGTGCCATGCGAGTGGATGTAGATTTTGGCCAATTTACTGCGTGGCAATCTGGTTTTCTGTCACGGGCAGGCATGCGTGGTGTGATTGATAATACCTGGGATTTAAATGCTTACTTGCAGTATAGCTATGTAAATCGGAGCTCCGCGACATCCCTGCACGCGGAAGCTCGTTATCCACTTTTTGAGCGCGTCCATCTCGTTGCTGGAGCCGCGATGTACGCCCGCGCTTACTCCGGGACCTTTGGCATCTCGATCCAATTCTGATCAACGAAAAGACCGCGCTACGCCCCTATTCCGGGACTCGAACACCCCACAGGTCATATTCATCGGTGTGGATAATCTCAACCCACACCTTATCCCCTGGCTTCACATCCGTTTCATCGCTCAAGTAGACTAATCCATCAATCTCAGGTGCATCTGCATAGCTCCGGCCAACCGCACCTTCGGGGTTCACTTCATCGATCAAAACCAACATCTCTTGACCAATACGGGCCCGAAGTTTTGCCGCGCTGATTTCCTGCTGAACCGCCATAAATCGCTCATAGCGTTCTTGCTTTACAGCCTCAGGCACCGGATCCGGCAGCTCATTCGCTTTTGCACCTTCCACTGGAGAATACGTGAAGCACCCCACGCGATCGAGCTGTGCTTCTCGTAAGAAGTCGAGCAGTTCAGCAAAGTCTTCCTCCGTCTCTCCAGGGAAGCCCACAATAAATGTACTGCGGATCACTAGGTCTGGGCAGATGGCCCGCCACTTGTGGATTCGCTCGAGCACTCGCTCAGAGCTGCCTGGCCGTTTCATCAGTTTCAGAATTTTCTTACTGGCGTGTTGAAAGGGAATATCCAAATAGGGAAGAATCTTGCCCTCTGCCATCAATGGAATGATGTCATCGACCGATGGATATGGATACACATAGTGGAGCCGAACCCAAACACCCATTTCACCCAAGGCTTCACACAATTCCTGCATCCGTGTTTTTACTGGACGACCGTCCCAAAACCCTGTCCGGTGCTTCACATCCACGCCATATGCGCTCGTGTCTTGCGAGATCACCAATAGCTCTTTTACGCCGGCGTTTACCAAGCGCTTTGCCTCGTCCAGTACATTCCCGATCGGACGGCTCACCAAGTCTCCGCGGAAGGAAGGGATAATGCAGAAGGTGCAACGGTGATTGCAGCCTTCCGATATTTTTAGGTACGCGAAGTGCTTCGGCGTCAATTTGACACCCGTGTCGGGCACTAAATTTTCAAACGGAATCTGCTCAGGTTTCGGCAAGTGCGTATAAACCTGTGACATCACCTCTTCGTAAGCATGCGGACCGGTAATGGCAAGTACATTTGGGTGCACTTCACGAATTTCGTCATCACGTGCTCCAAGACACCCTGTCACCAACACTTTGCCATTTTCTTGTATAGCTTCACCGATCGCATCAAGTGATTCTTGGACGGCTGAGTCAATAAAGCCACAGGTGTTTACAATCACCATATCCGCATTGTCGTAGGTCGGGACAATGTCGTAACCCTCAACCCGCAATTGCGTCAAAATACGCTCAGAATCGACCAAGTTTTTCGGACAACCAAGACTTACAAAACCGATGGTTGCTTTGCCACGGGTTGCACCCTTTGGACCTGTGACAGATTCACGGTTTTCACCGGCGGGTGATTGCGGGTCAAACAGAATGGGATGTGATGACATATCAACTCTTTTAACTAAACTACAAATACCACTCGCTCCGTGAGGACCTCATCCGTTGATGAACCTCACCTGCGACTAAAAAATAGCCCGTTATTTTACCTGATTCGGACAGAAGAAACAGTCCGGATGTTTGTTTTAACCCTTTACCCTGCTAAATTTACAACAGCAGAATAATTATATTCACCCATTGAGGAGCTGATGTCCCCATTTCGGACCGCGATATGGCGAACAGCCATCTATCTAGTGTTTGGTTTTTTATGGATTCTTTACTCTGACCGTTTTCTAGAGCAAATCGTCGATAATACCGAAACACTGACCCAAATGCAGACCTACAAGGGCTGGTTCTTCGTCACGATGACCGGCCTCTTATTCTTTTTTCTCATGCATAGTGCTCTAAAGCGGGAACGTCGGCTCTTTGAACGTGACAATCTCACCTGTTTACTGAATCGCCATGTTTTTTCTCAAGAACTTGACGTATGGATCCGTCAAAGCGAACAAAATGACCAAATTCTGGTTGCCATTCTAAATATCGATGAATTTCGTCAAATCAATCACACGGCAGGCTCACGAGCCGGTGATGACCTGTTGATCGCAACCTCGGAACTGATCGCACAAGCCGGTAATGGGGATCGTTCCTTAGTCGCCCGGATTGGGGCAGATGAATTTGCCATTGCGATTCCATTGGTAAATTCTTTCGAGCACTATATCGAACGCCTGCGCGAGGTGCAGCGCAAAGTCCACGATTTACCTATTGACGGCATGCCGGAACATCACACACTTATTTCTCTCGGAATTGCGTTGTATCCACAAGATGCACTCGAAAGCAAAGCCTTACAAACATCAGCTGCAATTGCACTGGAAGAAGCGAAGGAAATCGGTGGAGGTCAGTTACGTGTTTACGATCATGTGTTTGGTGAAGCGGTCCACAATCGCCTCAAGCTTAGTCATGATCTAAAAGCTGCGATCGCCAACGACGAGTTTCACCTCGTTTATCAACCGCAATTTGATTGCTGCTCTCTCCGTATTACCGGTGTTGAAGCCCTTTTACGTTGGACGCATCCTCACTTTGGCCCTATCCGACCCGATGTATTTATTTCCCTTGCGGAACAACAAGGCATGATTACCGCAATCACGGATTATGTCTGCAAACAGGCCATTGAGGAGCTCACTCACAATCAACTCATGGGTGAGAAAATTCCACGCCTATCAATCAACGTTTCCGCGCTCGACTTCGAAGGCGAAGAATGTCACGAGAACTTTTTTAAAAAACTTGAAGGGCTCTCCGACTGGTCTCAACTACAGCTCGAGCTCACGGAAACCGCCATCACAAAGAATTTTGAGAAAAGCCAGCGCGCGCTGGATATTCTGCGCCGTGCAAAACTCCAGGTTTCAATTGATGATTTCGGAACGGGTTATTCGTCTTTGAGCCTTTTGCAACGTTTGCCGGTTCATGAGGTCAAAATCGACAGAAGTTTTATTTCTGACATCCCAAACAACGAGGATAGTTGTAATATCGTTCGCACCATTATTGCAATGTCTCGTACAATGCACCTACGGGTTGTGGCCGAAGGCGTCGAAACCAACGATCAACTCGCGTTTCTGCAGGCCGAAGGGTGCGACGAGGTACAAGGTTTTTATCTTGCGAAGCCTATGCCTATTCGGGAGCTCATCACGTTTTGTGAGCATTATACGGCGGAACCACAGCGTCGGCAGCAGTCGTCTGAAACAAAATCATAATCTATGCAGTAAAAGGTCTTTTAGAACATGTTAAATTGGCAATCTCTCATTATTATCGGTCTTGCAACCCTCGCGCTTGTGGGATGCAGCACACCCCCACCCCAAGAGCATCGCGTTGAAGCACCACAAATCCTACCCGAGCCGACGATGGATGAGTACTGCTCCGTTCGCCCATGTCGAGGTGACACCCATATTTTCCTTGCCACGGTTGAAGGTGAATATCACTACCGAAATGATTACTTTTGGCCGGTGGTGCAAGACAAGACCATTCGTGTCTTACCAGGCGAACGCGTATTGGTAGAAGCTCAAATTGATGAAGATGGCGCGCTCGCCAACTTCCAGCAAGTGAATGAAATAGAGAATCCGGACCGCACGTTCGAGTTTTTCTTCCGTCAGTTGCGCGGCAATTATGGGATGATGGTGAGCATGCGGAACCCCTTTCCGTTTCCCGTTGATCTCCAAGTGGAATTGACTGATTTAAATGGGGAAACGCGCCCGACTGGAACCTGTCCAATCAGAGCGCAGCGTTCGTTTATTGATCAGTGGATGCAGCCTGCTAAAACATTGGTGATCCGGGAAATTCGTCGACTCGAGCACGATGCTCCGATCATTTGCCGCGTGTAGGGTTCGAACCAAATACGATCCGGATCAATTTACAGTCACTGAAAGCATGACATACTGCACTAGAGTCCATGGTGAAACGAGGATAGGTCATGACACCCCATATTGAAGCTGCTCCCGGTGCATTTGCAAAAACCGTCCTCATGCCGGGGGACCCGCTTCGAGCGCAGTTTATTGCCACGAACTACCTTGAGAATGTGCGTGAAATCAATCGCGTACGAAACATGTTCGCCTACACCGGAACATTTCGCGGTAAGCCGGTGAGTGTTATGGGTAGCGGCATGGGAATGCCGAGTATTGGCATTTACTCGTGGGAACTCTTCAAAGAATATGACGTAGAACGCATCATTCGAATTGGCTCCTGTGGAGCCTATACGGAAGATTTAGCGCTGTATGACGTGGTTCTTGCCACCCATGTCTATAGTGAAACGAGCTTCGGTCAAACACAGAATGGTGAGTCGAGCCCCTACCGCAAACCATCCTCGGCATTAAACCACGCCTTAATTCAATGTGCCCACGCATTGGATATCCCGCTCAAAACCGGAACCATCCACTCATGTGATGTGTTCTATCGTGAAAATTTTGAAGATTTTAGACGAATATACGCGGATTTCGGCGCAATTTGCGTAGAAATGGAAGCATTTGCATTATTCCATAACGCACAGGTACTGGGCAAAGAGGCCGCCTGTATCCTGACGGTTTCGGATAACTTGGTAACGCAAGAAGCCGCGTCTGCAGAGGCCCGTCAAACGGCATTTACCCGCATGATGGATGTTGCACTCGGAGTGCTATAAACGTACCCCGAGTACAACGATTCGTTTATTTTAATTCGCGTGGCAGATAGCTTGCACGAATCACTTCACCTTGCACGGTACTCAAGAGAAGTTCGTTTTCCTCATTGAATGAAATCTGCGTCACATTCCCCAAGGTATTCACGTACTTCACTTCAAAATCCATACGAGCCTCTGCACACGCCATGCGGGTGAGGCCCATTTGGCTGAAACTGATCCCCTCGCCGGTCAGGTTATAGCTTCCAAAATACCGGTTGCAACCACCCTGCCCATAAATGCGCCCGTCGGTATCAAAATTTAGCGTCACGGATGCATCACGTGGGGGCTGAGTTCCATCCACGTCGACAACGTGCCACTGGCTACCGAGCAATAAGTCTTTTGTATCACCTGCACATCCTTGATAGCGTGCACCGTCCACCGAAAGCTCCGCAGTGTATGGGAATGGCATTCCCGCCATCGTGTCATGGCAAATCGATTGGGTAATCGTCAGTCCGCCGCGTCCTCCGGAGAACTGATACTCGGCTTGGCTCTCATCCATTTGAACACCCACGATGGGCAGGAGGTTCCATGTATCCCATGAGTCCGCAGCGAGCATGTAGCGCACGTAGTCAGCATAGACTTCAGCCGTCCAAAACGGTTCATTGCCAGAGGCCCGTAAGATTCGCTCTCCAAGTTCGACTTCAGGTTCGGCTGTGACAACATCGTCTTCAGGTGTTGAGCTGCACGCCGATAAATTAAGAGCGAAAGCCATTGCTGCGCCCGTCCATACCACTCGATTTACTGTATGCATCATATTGAGTTCCTCTCCACGACCAACCCGGCGTATTGTGCATCGGAGTGACCTTCACGCCTAGAGTACTCCTTTGACCATTAAACAACCTTTACATCAGGTTCAATTTTTTGGTAGCCGCGACGAGCGATTTAAAGCACGAGTCAAGAACGCAGCTTGACCGCCGTACCAAAAACGAGGATTTCTGCAGCGCTTTGCGCAACAACCGATGTCGAGAATCGGACGCCGACGACTGCATCGGCACCTAACTCCCGCGCCTCATCGAGCATTCGATCAATCGATTGTTCCCGACTTTCTGCCATGAGTTTGGTGTAGTCGTAAAGCTCACCGCCCACTAAATTCCGCAACCCTGCAAGAATATCCCGGCCTAAATGGCGTGCTCGAATGGTGTTTCCCCGCACTATCCCCAGTGTTTCGATAATTTCATGTCCAGCAATTGTTTCGGTTGTCGCGACGAGAATGGGTTTCATAGTTTCACCTTTTTATATTTATCCGTTTTTGAGGCAATCAAGCGTTGCCGCAGTACCATCAAGAAAAGTCCAATAAAGCCAAGATAGACCCCTGCTATGCCAAGGCGCACCCACCAGGGCACATTTCGATCGGTTAGCAATTCGACCGCAAGATCCCAAAAAAAGAACGTCGTGAGGAGCAATGCCCCCAGAACTAGGGCAATCCAGCCGAACCACCCGAGGAACCGGGCCGACCGATCATTCATAACTTTAGGCAGGTCCCGCGCATCAGCAGAAACATGAACGGCTCGCTTCATATCGCCTCGCAATGTAGTCATTTCTTCAAGTAATGCCTTACAACTGTGACACGTTCGTATGTGAACCATCACCCGCTGTTGCTCTTGTTGAGTTAATTCGTCATCGAGGTAACCCGACAATTGCTCGGCAACGGCACAATTCGTTTCATGGGTTTGCATTGGATAATCCCCCATCTTCAGTTATTTCACTCAGTTTCGTTCGCAACGCCATCCGCGCGCGGTGCAAGCGAGACATGACAGTGCCTCGTTCAATCTGCAACACAGCCGCTAAATCGTCGTAACTCAGGTCATTGACCTCACGGAGCACCAATATTTCTCGCTGCTCAGACGACAACAAAGCAAGCGCTCGCCGCACCCAAACCACTTTTTCCTCACGCTCACCCAAGGTTTCGTCGTCAACAAAGGCTTCGGTAAATTCCTCGACTACAATGGAACGATCCATGCGCTTTTCTTGTTGCAACCAATCGAAGCAGGCGTGCCGGACCACTTTATAAAACCAGACCTTTTGAGCCGCTGTATCCGATGGGACCCGACGTGCACTCATACTCTTATACAAAGCGTGTTGGACCATATCTTGAGCTGCCTCTCGGCAACCCAATAAGCTCACGGCAAATGCGAGCGCTCCCCCATACCATTGCATGAACGGATGAGAACCTGTCATGCGCTTTTCCTTATGTTGTTGCATTCACTTCACTATAAACCGCTCAGTCGAGTTTTTATTCCAAACGGTCGGCGATTTTCCGATAAAACTGGTCCGGCCAGTGAGATTTCCTATACTTTTCGCAGCCTTTTTCAATAAACTAGCGACGGTTTTGACTTATTTAATGTGCAGGAGTCCGGATGTCGAACATTCCACTTCCCGATATTGTTGTCATGTTTTTCCTACTCGGAGTGGTCGCGGGACTGGTTAAATCAGACCTAAAGCTTCCCAAAGCAGCCTACGATGTTTTGAGTTTATTGCTCATGTTAACCATCGGTCTGAAAGGGGGGATGGCCTTGCATGAGAGTATGTCCGCGGGATTGTTCGCTGAACTCGGCGGTGTCTTACTCCTCGGGATTATCTCTCCTCTCCTTATTTTCCCTGTGGTTTACTACGTCTTGCGATTAAGCCTGGCCAACAGCGCCAGCCTAACAGCCCACTACGGTTCAGTCAGTGCAGGTACCTTTGCCGTCGCACTTGCCTACGTCCAAGGTCGTGAATTGCTGGCCGGAGGACAAGTCACTTTGTACTTAGTTCTCCTTGAGCTTCCCGCGATTGTCCTCGGCTTGCTTATCTACCGAAAACTCAGCGGAGAGCAAACCGGTTCAGCGCGCGCGTTATGGCATGAAACACTCACCAACCGTGGCGTAATCTTACTCGTTGGAGGGGTCCTGATCGGTTGGTTGTATGGTCCGCATGCAGGTGAACCTGTCACGAACCTATACAGTAATGCATTCCATGGCGTCCTCGCACTGTTCTTACTCGAAATGGGTATGGTCGCCGCCATCACCCTCGCAAAGTTCCAACGCAGCCATATTCGCGTGGTCATTTTTGCACTTCTAATGCCGCTTGTTTTGGCCTGTGTTGGAATGGGCATGGCCATCTTCCTCGGCCTACCTGAAGGTTCTGCCGTTATTCTCGCAACCCTAACCGCCAGTGCATCCTACATTGCTGCCCCAGTGGCCATTCGGGGCGCAATTCCAGATGCGGATATTGGTCTTGCGATGCTCGCCTCCTTGGGTGTGACCTTCCCTTTCAATGTCATTATCGGGATTCCGCTGTACCATTCAATGTGGATTTGGCTTGCTGGATAAACGAAAGCGCACCTCAACGAGGTGCGCTTTTTTGATAGGTTAACACGGCGTTATTCAGCGCGTCTTAAAGTAACCGTCGGGTCGGGTAATGGCGTAATCGTATCCCATTGCTGACGAATAAATTCAACCACCGCAATGGCGTCGGTATTGCAGATCACTGCTTCGCGATCACATGCAATTTCTTCGTCCGCATAGACCACCCGTAAACGTCCATCACTCGAAACGATTCGTTCCACCGGGAAGGCTCGCAGCTCTCCATCGACGTAGGCCAAATCAACCCGCCCGGAGCTTTCTCGTTGTGACTCATAGAGTATCGTCCAACCATCGTTGCCGGTTGCGTTGTAGGAATTCATGACCACATGATAGGTCCCATCGCGCTCCAGAGGCTCCCATTGCGGATCCGCCAAAGTGCCTCGATTTACCTCAATTTGTGTAATCGCGCCGCGCACACCCGGATCAAGCTCATCGAACGCAAAACGCAGATTCCCGCCGTAAGGAAACTTTCCTGCATGCGAACCCTCAGGCAAGGTTTCATTGATCACATCGGTCAACAAGCGGACAACCTCGGCACCGGTCAGCGGAACAACCGCAAGGAAATTCGAGAAGGGGAGTAGCTCCAGTGTAATGTCACCCTCGCGGACTTCCCCCTCCGGGATGGACATGCGAATTCCGCCGGCCCCGACCAGCGAGAAGTCAACAGACATGCCAGTGAGTTCGGCGACTTCATCACGAGCCGCCCACCAATACTGCGCATAAGCAACCAACGGCGCCACTTCTGAACCATGTTCGTCACTTGCGCCATCCCCTGGACGACGCACATGGCGCAATCCCTGAGCAGCCATCCCAATCACCTCACCATAAGCCGCTTCTACTGCAGGCTTGTACACCGAATCAATATGCGCACGGAGATCCGCATGTTCAGAAACAATCGCAATGTTCGCCTGTTGCTCAATAAAATCCACTACACGCTCATGATCAATTGCATCAAGGCGCGTTTCGTCGGTGCGCTGGTTTTCACTGTAAAACGTATCGTTACTTAGCAAGGTATTGCCGCCCTCACATGCTTCAAGCTGTCCTTCTGCATTAAAGGTCAGATGCACCCGCCCGATAGCCTGTGCATACTCCCCCGCCTGAACCACACAAGTCCACTGCGCACCATCTGGGTTCATCACACGTGCTGCATATTCCCCACCATGACCAAGGTTCAAGTTAGAGAAATCGCCCAATAGCGTATGTGAGTGCCCACCAACAATGGCATCGATGCCGTTCACTCGACTCGCAATATCGACATCGACGGCATGACCCACATGAGTCACTGCAATAATTTTGTCGATGCCCAGCGCAGTGAGTTCATCGACCGTTGCTTGTGCGGATTCGACCATATCGAAGAACACCACATCCCCAGTGTTTGGCGAAATATTCGGCATGTCATCTAAGGCAATTCCAAACACACCAACCAACTGACGTCCATCGGGGTACAACGGTGCCTGCTCGAGCCGCTCTTTCTCGAATCCATCAAATGCAAAAATAACGTAGGGTTTCAGGTTTTGCTGGTCACGGAGATCCGCATCCGCACTGGTATCAATGTTCGCTGCAAGCACGGGAAAATTAATCGTGTCGAGGAACGCGTTCAAAAGCCGGTTATTCAAATCGAATTCGTGGTTTCCAAGCGCCATCGCATCAATTCCCATACGACTGAGAATATCCGCATTCATACGCCCTTCATTGAGTTTAAAATAAGCGGAACCCTGCCATGCATCGCCGCCATGCAAAAACAAGAGAGGTTGATTCTCTCGTTCAGCAATTGCACGATAAGATTCAGCACGTTCGAGGAGTCGCGGGTGCCCACCAAATTCGTTGTATATGACCTCGTCTTGCAACCAAAAACGAGCCCGCACCGGGTCAAACGCGGAGTGTGTATCATTGATATGCGCAATTGTCAGGGTAAAAGGCTCAGCGGAAACGTCGGGTTCCGGGGCTGGGGCGCAGGCCGTCAAGATCCAGCCTAACGCCAGGATCCAAAACCATCGTTTTTGTGTGTACTTTCCGTCTATCATGCTGCATCTCCCACATCAAACCCAAGGCCGTTAAGTGTAAACGCCCACCCAAGAAATGTGAAATCACCGAGATCTGATAAATTGCGTTACGCTGCATAAACGCTCACAATAACGTCGCCGAATCGCCAAAAATAACAACAAGAGCTCCTACTATGCATTCAGAGTCCAACTCACTTCCGCCGCCGAGTCCAATGTATCGCTGGCTCGTTTTGCTGTTTGTCAGCCTCGCAATGTTCGGAAATTACTACGTCTACGATTCACTCTGGCCCGTGGTGGATCTGATGCGCGAGCAACTCGGATTTTCTTATCAACAGATCGGGTGGCTCTCGACCGCCTACAATATTGCAGCACTATGCGTTCTGCTGATTGGTGGGTACATCATTGATCGGTGGGGCACCAAAAAAGCCATCACTTTCTTCGCTCTGGTCTGTCTTGCAGCCGCAGCTCTGACAGCGGTCAGCTCGCGCTTCGAGGTGATTTTAGCCGGTCGATTCTTACTTGGAATTGGTGCAGAGCCGCTGATTGTTGCAGCAACAACCGTATTGGCCAAGTGGTTTAAAGGCCGCGAGTTAAGTTTTGCATTCGGGATTAACCTATCCATCTCTCGCTTAGGCACCGCCTCTGCCGATTGGTCTCCGAACTTTGCAGGGCCCTTGTACGCAACCTGGCAAGATCCCCTTTGGTTGGCCACAGGCGTTGCCTGTGTTTCGGTGACGGCCGCATGGCTGTATTGGGTCACAGAAAAACGTGCCGAAGGTCGTTTCCAACTGGCAACCCCAAGCGCAACCGAAAAACTGGACATCAAAAGTCTCTACAAATTCAGCGCGAGCTATTGGTACATCGTGGCGCTATGTGTGGTGTTCTACGCCACTATTTTTCCGTTCCGCTCCTTTGCCATTGATTACTTTCAGCAAGCACATGGCGTAACTCGTGAAGCCGCGGGACTCCTCAGTAGCATGTTGCCGATGGCCGCAATTATTCTCACGCCTCTATTTGGCCTGTGGGTTGATCGCGTTGGTCGACGCTCCATTTTCATGCTCGTTGGAACCGTCCTCATGCTGCCGCTTTTCCTTGCGGTCAGTTATCTGCCGCCGGGCCCCTTGGTGAATCTCACAGTACCCTTTATCGGCAGTGAAATGGTGCCCCTTACACTGGTCGTGGTGATCTTCTTTTTAGGTGCCGCATTCTCACTCATTCCAGCGGTCATGTGGCCTTCGGTGGCCTATATTGTGGACGGAAGACGCATGGGCTCAGCCTACGCCATGATGACCATGTGCCAACAACTTGGGTGGGCGGTCGTCCCGTTGGTGGTGGGTCTTTTGAATGATCGAAATTCGGCAGGACCATTAAATCCGGCCGGTTATGCGCCAGCCATGTGGCTCTATACGGCACTGGTGGCTGTGGGCGTCTACTTCGCCTTTAAGTTATGGCAAACCGAAAATGGTCCGAACGGCCATGGCCTTGACCGCACCCGCATGCAATCACCCGCAAGCTAGAAACAATGGCGTTCGGCTCTACACCATGGGTCGAACGCCCTTTCCGCCCTTGCCTTTCCCACGCCAGAACGAACTTATGCCATCTGAATAGACCATCAACCAGGTCAACCCAATGAGCACGATGCCCAGAAAAAAGGCGAGACCGCGACGGTACGTACTGGCCGTATAGACACCACCGGAGCCAACCGGAACCGCTTCGTCTGGCGCGATGGGCAATCCATGGCGTTCCGCCATGGTGTTCACCCCAATAAAATGAATTGCCGGCACACGCTCGCGCAAGAAATACCCCATCACGGTGTCCACGGCAAATGCCCGAGCGGGCGCACTGCGCTGCAATCCCGAACGGAACTGGCTATCAATCCCGGGAGGACCCACAATGGTCGCTCCGCCCCCGACGTTCACAAACGCAGCATAACGACGTCCGCCCGAGTGTTCGCGGTACAAGGCAATACGGTCAGCGACCGCTTCTTGGTAGTTATTCGGTTCGAGCAAGCGGATATCCGCCCGCTGAATACTCTGCCGCACACTTTCAACCCCTTCACGAGGCAGATCCGCTCCACGGTCCTCAACACCACCGATGGAAGCGGCAATGGGTTTAAGCGAGATAAGACCAACGGCTCTTAGCTCTCGCTCCATATCAAGCCATAACATATTCGGAATATTGGCACCCCATTGCGACGATGAGCCCGATGCGATAATAACCGGCTCAGCTCCCATCGCTTCGAGGGCCGCATACACCGCCAAGTTCAAGCCAGGAAACGAGCCCGATACCGCAACCGCCACGAGATCACCCTCTTGCACGCCCGCTTCGGCAAGCAGCTTAACCGCCACCGCAGCCCAGTTAGGATTCACCGAGGTTTGCTTCGATTCCAGTCCCCCGCGCGTGGTGGTGACAATACTGGTCGCTGACCCAATCAGTCCCGACCGCTGCGGATCAAACTCTGGATTAATGGGCTCGACTTGACCTCGAATGGGCCGGATGACCTCAATTGCATCACGCACCGTCCGCGAGGCGGTCACCATGGTGGCATAATGTGCTTCAACGATCGGATCGCGTTTTTGCACGCCTTCTGCAATGGCGAAAATCAGGATTGCGGCAAGCGCGAGGAATACCAAACCCCACGTCGGGACCTGAGACGAACGCCAATAGATTTTTGTGTAGCTTTTCATGGCTTCTCTCCTTACCAACCGGGAACACGGAATGCTTGTGATGCCTCATACGCGGCGAGCGTTTCAGGCATAATCACAATCAGTGTCAGACGCACCAAGACAGCCGTCACTGCGAGCCCACAGAGGGTTTGCAAGACCCCTTGCCGGTCAAACCAAATGGCGATCAAACCCGGGATGATGTAGCCGATGATGCTACTTTCCATCACCGCCATCATGAGTGGGTATTCGAGCTGCGCTACTTTCGCTTCCGCATCGCCGGTTTCAGCAACCATCTGCAAATCCATGAACGCGATTACATTACCCAAGAACAGATCGAAGAAGCCCGCAATCAAGTACCCGGTTAAAATCATAATGATGGTTTGCCGGCGTCCATAGATAATGGCGTAACTTGCAATCAACCGAACAATTGCAAAGGTGAGCCATGCGGCCACCAACGTGACCGTAATATTAAGCGGATTCATCAGTTGCAACGCCATGTAGCCGGGAACCACCAAGCCTCCGGCAGCCAGCCCAAACACTTGGCTAAGTAGCAGGGTAAAAAAGAGGCCAATGCCGATCGCGACGGCCAAGATATTCAGGGCAATCATAAATCTTCCTCCACCGTCGCACGGTTATGGAAGAATCGAGCAACCTCTTCTCCTCCCCCATGAATATTTGCCATTCCAACAACCAGCGCATGGCGGTCACTTTCTTCCAAGAGCGTTTCTGTGATCTCCACCATATCCGCATTCTCCAACACCAGAATTTTGTTGGGATCGAGTCCCGCTTTCAGCCCAAACCGAACAAAGATGGAGGTTCCACTTCCCATCACGATATAGCGATCGGCAGCGGGCCAGGTGACCACGGCTTCAGCAATCTGCATCGAGCGATGGGGGCGATCCGCCCGACAATTAATCAACGCAATTTTGCGACGGTCTTTTCCTTGGCTCTGGCATAACTGGGTCCAAATACGGCCCGTAGACTCGGGATCATTCGCTGCAAAGGCGTTCACAAAAATAATGTCCCGTTCAAAATAATTGACGTGTAATAGCCGCATCGCACCGGTTTCAGGCTCAAGGGCAATCATTCCTTTGAGAGCGTCTTCCCGTGACACGCCGAGGTGAGCACACACTTTCAATGCGAGCGCGACATTTTCTGCATGCTCCGCATACTGAAACTGACTCAAAGTATCCTTGTCGATGGCCTCAACTTCATCGTACGACACCTGATGTAACGTGCTTTTACGGTCGTCACAGGCCATCTGAAAAACATCAATCAAGTCATGTTCAGCGGTGAATAGCGCACCGTGCACAGGACTGCTGCCCGCGAGGGCCAATGCCACATCACGCTCGCCTGGCCCCATCACATCGAGGTGGTCCGCTCGTGCGTTGGTGACCACACCGACGTTGGAACGGACCATCTTTAATTCCGTCAATGATTGATAATGAGGTTGCAGGGCCATGCATTCGAGCACGGCGATTTCAGGTTTGATTTTGGCCATGCGTTTGAGTAAACGCATTTGCTCAATGATGTTGGCTCCGGCCACTCGGTACAGGGGAAACTCACGACCATCCGGATCGGTATAGGCGGCGGCGGAACCTGTGGTCTTGGCACAGACACGTTTTCCCCCACCGCGGAGGCCCGCCGCAATCAGGCGCGTTACGCTGGTTTTCCCACGCGTGCCGTTGACATGCACGCGGACTGGAATTTGTTCGACAATGCGTTTGTGCCGCCACGCTTCCCAAAGAACTGCGACCACTAACAAAAACCACAAGGCCAATGTCATGGCCAGCATATCAGGTAACCCCATGGCGACTCCTTCACGTGATTCCTCTTTACGTGTGTAAAGAGGTATAACCACAAAGCCAAAAAAAGCAAAGGGAGCCAAGCTCCCTTTACAAATCATTTAGTTGCACGCGTGAAATAAGCGCCGTGGGTGGTGCCTTTACAAAACGGTCGGATTCAACCGCCACAACGAGAAGGTCAACACGGTTGCGAAGGTGACCCAACCGAGATAGGGCAACATCAGAAATGCGGCCACCTTACTATGCTTCCAAAACGCAGCGGTGGTGGCGACAATCGCAACGAGCAGGGCGAGGATCTCCACAAGTGCCCAAAACCCTTGATACCACGCGAAGAAAATCCAGCTCCACAGTCCGTTCAGAATCAGCTGGACCAAAAAGAGAATGAGTGCGGTGTCTCCATAGCGCCATCCAGCCCGCCGCCAGACCAAAAACGCGGCGATGGCCATCATGCCGTACAGCACGGTCCACACCGGTCCGAAAAGCCACGCGGGCGGCGCAAATGCGGGTAGATTTAATTCCGCATAGAACTGTTGTGCGTTTAACGACCCCACCGCCCCGATAGCAGCCGTCAGATAGGTCACAATTAAAAATCCGGCCAACGCGAGAAATTGTTTTCCCGTAGACGGAGTGTGGCGGAACATATGCATGCAAAACCTACCTTGGATAAATCACTGGGCGAAAAGGAAATTCGTAAAAATCCAGTATATGCCCACTTTGCGGAAACGCAATGGGGGATATCACTTACGTAGACTCCACGAAGCCCTTGCAGCGACTTGTCGTTGAAATACGCAAAATCACCGAGTTTTAGTGCCTCCAAGTAAAAAACTGCGTTAGGGTGAAGTTTGTTATCTCTCACACAACCCACATGAGGACCAGATTCATGGCTCGCATATTCACTACTGCGGCATTCGCCCTTGTACTCGTTATGAGTAGCTTTGCGATGATTTCGCCCAGTTACGCTGACGAAACCACCATGGCGACCGGCGAAGGCCAAGTCCGTATTCAAGGCGAACGCGTCCGGTATCGCACCGAAGCCGGTGATACCGTCATCACAAATGAAGATGGTCAGCCCATCGCGAGTATTTTCTCAACCGCCTATTTCCGGACCGACGTGCGAGATGGGCACACACGCCCAATTACCTTCGTTTTCAATGGCGGCCCCGGCTCTTCATCGGTTTGGTTGCACCTCGGCCTATACGGCCCGAAGAAAATTGTCGTGCCCAGTGATGCAGAGAATCCTGGCGCAGCGCCTTATGATTTTCGTGACAATCCGCACAGCTTGCTTGATGTCTCTGATCTCGTCTTCATTGATCCTGTGGGGACCGGCTTCAGCCGTGCGGTAGGCGAAGGACGCAACAGCGACTTCTGGGGTGTGCAAAAGGACGCGCGCGTACTCGCTGAGTTCATCCGTCAGTTTGTGACGAAGCATAACCGCTGGAACTCACCAAAGTATCTCTCCGGTGAAAGTTACGGCACGGCTCGAGTCGGTGCTTTACTAGCCGAACTGCAACATGGCTGGGGTAGCATGACCTTTAACGGTGTGCATTTGATTTCATCCATCGTTGATTTCCAAACGACCCGGGTTACCGAAGGCAACGACATGCCGTACATTATGTACTTGCCAACTTACGCAGCGACTGCTTGGTATCACGATGCACTGCCAAATCGTCCCGATGAACTCGAGCCGTTTTTGGATGAGGTTCGTCAGTTCGCGCTTGAAGAGTATAGTGTCGCGTTGCTTCAAGGCAGCCGAATTTCCCCTGAAGCACACGCACGTGTTGTTGAGAAACTGCATCAATATACCGGCTTAAGCACGTCATACATTGAACAGACACGGTTGAGAATTGTCCCGCATCGCTTCTTCCGCGAGCTTCTACGCGATCGCGGTCAAGTGGTTGGCCGGTTAGATTCACGGTTCATTGGCATTGAGAGTGATGATGCCGGCGAACGTCCGATTGCTGATCCGTCGGCATACGGGATTGATGGTGCGTATACCGCAGCGATTAACTACCATCTACGCAACAACCTGAATGTAAACCGCAGTGATGAATACCGCATTTTGAGCGGCCAGGTGTTCGCTGGTTGGGACTGGAGTTTGCCACGGGGACAGCAGCAAGGTTTCCACAATCTTGCGCCGCACTTTGCCGTGACGCAGCAACGCAATAAAGACTTCCGAATCTTTATCGCCAACGGTTACTACGACGCAGCGACACCCTTCTTCGCAACCGAACACTCATTCAGCAACTATGGAATGGATACTGATCGTGTTGTCATGAAATATTATGAGTCAGGCCATATGATGTATATCCATCACCCTTCACTGGAGCAGCTCTCTCAAGACCTCCGTGCGTTCTATCGCGGAGAGTGATAAAGCGAAACAGCGCAAAACAAACGCCCGCCTTGTGTGGGCGTTTGTTTTCACGGACCCGTTCAGTTATACAACTAGACTGGAATTACCTTTACCTTTAGTTGATTTAGCCGATAAGTAACTTCATACTCGGTAAAATGCTGCAGTCTAGGCTGTAAAGCATTCCCTGAAAAAGCATACAACAAGGATTTGCATGTTTTTGCGACTCGCCTATTCATCTCGTGCTCGCTCCGCTTGGCGCAATCTCAGTGCTTTGGTTTTGCTTTCCGCGATTCTTGCCCCAAGTGCGCTCGCACAAGCTATAACGCCGCAGGAAATTGAACGAAGAATTCAAGGTCTGGAATGGACTGAAATGCGTGCCGCGGATCGGGAATGGTTGGCGCGTGCCGTAGATTCCCTCGATGCTGTTCAATACTTTCATTTATTTGCACGAACCAAGGGATTCTTGCTCTACGCCGATGCGAAAGATGGCGCAGATCGTACCGATGTTCTGAATCGACTCAGTGAGCTGCAAATTCTTTCGGAGGCGAATAATGATCTCAATGCGCTGACCGGGCTTATTGCCATTGAAGCGGAGATTTATCTTTACTACGAAGAGATCGAACGCAGTCTTGGGTTAATTCCTGCACTTCACTCCATGATGGAACAAGCATCGCGCCCCCGCGTCCTCTACGAAGCAAACCACACCATCGCTCGGATTTTACAACGAGAGGGGCGTTTACAAGAAGCGCTTGAGCATCTCCTTGCTGCCCAACTCCAACTCACGCACCTCGATACGGAGTACACGCCACGGCATCGACAATCTCTAAACATCCAGATCGCCCGTATTCAGCTGTCCCTCAGCAATTACACAGCGGCATCTATTCTATTAGACAACACCATTGATGAATCCAATCGCCTGGGCCTAACAGAGCGTCTTCCTGAGCTTTGGTTGATGCGTGGATATGCGCAGCAATACCTCGAAGGCCCCTCCAACGCCGTGGTCGAAATCTTCTTACGGGCCGCAGAGACCGCAGAGCAAGAAGGAATCCCACGGGTGCACATGCTCGGCTACAACAATGCAGGAGCAGCACTTCTGCACCTCCAACGTTTTGAAGAAGCACTTGAATACCTGCGCCTCGGAATTGAAATTGCGGAAGCAATTGGCAATGTAAATGAACGCTCTGTGATGGAATTCAATGTCGGCTATATCGAGGTCATGCGCGGAAATCATGCAGCGGGCATTGAAAAGATGCGAGCTGCCGGCGATGTTTTCCGCAGTTTCGCGAGTCCGTATCAAGTTGTAATTTTCTTGGGTCACATGGCACACGCATTTGAACTGGCAGGCATGTATCAAGAACAAGCAGGCGCACTAAAAGAACAACTTGAGCTACGTGAGATCCAATTCACATCGGAGCGTGATCGTGTTTTTAGCGAGTTGCAAATTCAGTATGAGGCGCAAGAGAAGTCACTACAGATTCAACTACTCGAACAAGAATCTGCGTTACAGCAACAAGACATAGAAAACCGGAAACGCAACCAATTATTCACAGTGATTGTGGTCAGTCTCTTAATTGCAATCATCGCACTGATGGCTTTCATTTTTACCCGGATGCGCCGATTAAACGGGTTGTTAAATCAAGCCAATCACGATCTCAAACTACAAAGCTTACAGGACCCGCTCACCGGCTTGTGGAACCGGCGTGCGGTCAATGAGCGGATCCGCACCCTGAAATCCACACCAAAAAGAAAAGCGAATTACGCACTTTTCTTGCTCGACATCGATCACTTCAAACAAATTAACGATAAGTATGGGCATGATGCGGGTGACGTGGTCTTGCGGGAAGTTTCTCGTCGACTCAGTCAACTAAGCCATCATAATGACCTCGTGGCGCGCTGGGGCGGAGAAGAGTTCTTGATCTTGATTGAAAATCCAAATGTCGATGGTCTGCCGGCCCTTGCGCGCCGAATTCTCGACAGTGTGAGTATCGATCCCATTCGTTGCGAAGGGCGCCTTATTCGGGTCACACTCAGCGGGGGTTACCTCTACTCACAAACTCCAGTCACTCGGAATAAAGGCCTTAAGTTTGACGACATGCTACGGATTGTCGATATCTTGCTCTACATGAGTAAGCATCAGGGACGAAACCAAATTACCGGATTAAAGTCTTTGGTCATCAAACAAACCGTGCAGGAAAAAGAGGCCTATCGTGAACTACTCCAAAGCGCCGCAGCCGACACTATGGTGATTCCAGGTCCGCGTAAGCGTTAGGTTAAGCGGATCGGACTATGGTGCGACCAATCTGACGATACCAACGGACGCCTGCCCATATTGATCCCAAAATGTAGGGGATCCCGCCGAGCACCCACATAATGAGACCGGCAAGCTGCTGGTCTGCAAGGTCTCGTGATTCACCATAGAAAGGCTCCGCACCAAAGGTTAACAACGCGCCCAAGAATCCTGTATGCATTAAGGTGAAGAGCAATGCTAAAAACGCAAAAGCAGACTTCTCTCGATTGGCATACAAGCAAGCCCACCAAAACCATATCGCCGTGATCAAGAAACAAAAGTGTTCAAATACGTGCACCCACGGATTCTCAATTGCCAGCATATAAAAGGTTGGAATGTGCCAGAACCAAATCATAAATCCATGCAAGTAGGCACAAAGCATGGGGAAGCGGGTAATTTTGAATGCTGCATGCCAGAACGTGCGTAACCATTGCCCTCCAACCGCGTAAATTTGCGGTAGAGGTTTCGCAATCGCGAATAACGGGGCAATGACCACCATGATCAGCATGTGTTGTGTCATGTGGGCGGCTGAGCTTGTTTCAGCCCAGTCATCAAGCGGTCCGAGCATGGTAATAAACGTAATCACTGCGGTGCCATGGAATAACCAAAATGCCCCGCGTTTGACGGGTGTCCGTCGGCTACCCCACAGATAAAGCCCCCAAAAAATCAGCAGCAAGAACGCAGAGAGCAGCGCGGCGACTTGGTCTTGCCCGCCACTGGTAAACGGATTGTGCGCCAGTGCCGGTAACGGCAGCAAACCGAACAGCAGTAACCAACGCATGAAATTAGCCCCACACCATGGGTAAGCCAATGAACACCGCGACACTACTCCAGAAAACGCCAAGAGTGTAAGTCCACCAAGGGCGAAGCACGATAGGCTCGTAAGGGAATGCACTACCGACGTACCCCAAACGCACGCGCATGGCTTGCATCAGAGTCAAAATTGCGCCCAATCCACAGTGAAAAATCAGATAGGCGAGCATCACAAACAAGACCGCATCATGGGCACTTTCTTGTAACTCAAGGGGTGCCAGTGCAGTGACCGTCACAAGCAACGCAGTTTGCACCAAGCCCACAAAGCCGATCAGCCAGAAATTCCGCTCGAGGCCATCGTCGTAGCTTTGCTTTAATAGACGGACCTGCAGGTGATAAAAGAACACCATGGCACTGAGCAACACCCCCGAGAACAACAAAATAGGTACATTCAATGGACTGGTATCCGGCATCGACCAATTGGGGGCCACCAACCACAAATAAAGCCACCCAAATAATAGCGACAAATACAATGCACCGTTCGCCATGAGGGTCACGATCATTCCCCACAAGCCTGGGCCATCGAAGGTGCGCGAATGCAGTGGCAATTCGGGATGATCGTAGGGCGTTGGAGGCGCCATTTTGGGGTGTGCCCCGTTCTCCCAACTCCAACGCAATAAGAACACCGCCGCCAATACACAGCCCACAATCGCGAGCGGATAGAATCGAATCAATAAACTAACGCAGACGAGCGCCAAAGCGAGGGAACCCAGTAACGGCCACCAGGAATGTGTCGGAATATGGAAAATCGATACTAATTTGCCGCTAATGGCTTCCGTTCCGAGAAGTTCGCGCCGTCCATGCCGGATTTCTGTGAGGGCATGTTTACCTTCAGGGATTGAGCGCAGCAAGCTCGGATCATCCCACAAAGGGTGACGTGAGCTCACTTCAGGGAGCGATGCAAAATTATACGACCGTGGCGGTGTGCCGGTGGCCCATTCGAGTGTATCCGCATGCCACGGATTCGACTCTGCATTCTTACCAAACTTAAAGTGCAACAGAATGTCGAGGAGGACCAAACCAAAACCTAACGTCATGATAAAGCCACCCACCGATGAGAGCAGGTTTAGCCCATCCCAACCAAGGCCTGCCTCGTAGGTGAAAACACGCCGAGGCATGCCGAGCAAACCCGTCAAATGCATCATCAAGAAGGTGGTGTTCATGCCAATGAAGGTCATCCAAAAACCCCAGCGGCCCAAGCGTAACGAAGGCATGCGACCTGAGAAGTGCGGCAACCAATAATAAAGCCCGGCAATCAAGGGGTACACCATGCCCCCAATCAACACATAATGGAGATGTGCCACCACAAAGTGTGTGTCATGGACCTGCCAGTTAAACGGCACAAGCGCCAGCATCACCCCAGTTAAACCGCCGCAGACAAAAACAATCAGAAAACCGAACACCCATAACATGGGGAGGTTATAGCTCGGCCGGCCAACCCACAAGGTTGCCAGCCAGGCAAAGATTTGAATGGCCGTTGGAATGGCAACTAACATGGTTGCTATGGAGAAGAATGCTTGCGCTAACGCCGGGATCCCCACGGTAAACATGTGGTGAACCCAAATTCCAAAGCTAATAAACGCGGTGAGAATGATCGACAATACAATCCACTTGTAGCCGATAATCGGGCGCTTGGAGAATACCGGAATAATGGTGGTGATCACCGCCGCAGCGGGTAAGAAAATAATGTAAACCTCAGGGTGGCCGAATAGCCAAAACAAATGCTGCCATAGAATCGGGTCACCACCGCCAGCAACTTCAAAGAAAGGCATCCCAGCAGCCCGCTCTAATTCAAGGAGCACCGAGCCGAGAATCAGCGGCGGGAAACCAAACACAATCATGAGGGCCATGGCCAAGATGTACCAACAAAAAATGGGCATCTTGCTA
The DNA here is from genome assembly GCF_003987175.1 of Aliidiomarina sanyensis. Classification (GTDB taxonomy): domain Bacteria; phylum Pseudomonadota; class Gammaproteobacteria; order Enterobacterales; family Alteromonadaceae; genus Aliidiomarina; species Aliidiomarina sanyensis. Next base: position 126,973 of record NZ_PIPM01000004.1, read on the forward strand.
AGGGTCATGCCCGGTGCGCGACTTCGCAGTATGGATACGGTGAGCTCGACTCCCGCAGCCATCGCAGAGATTTCCACAAAGGTAATCCCTAACAACCAGAAATCAGACCCAGGTCCGGGCGCAAATTCTGCACTACTGAGCGGGGTATACATAAACCAGCCTGAATCCGGCGCAATGCCCAAAAACAAGCTCGACATGATGATAATCCCACCAAATAAATAGCAGTAATACCCAAGTGAACTAATGCGTGGGAAGACAAGATCGCGTGCCCCAATCAGCTTGGGAATCATGTAAATTGCCAACCCTTCCAAAATAGGAATGGCGAACAAAAACATCATCACCGTGCCATGCATGGTAAACAACTGACTGTACACATCCGCAGGGACAATGGTCTGTTCCGGCAAGGCGAGCTGTGTCCGAATGAGCATCGCCATGATGCCGCCGATCAAAAAGAAGATCCCACCGGTGACCATGAACCGACGTCCAATCGACGTGTGATTTACCGCGGCGAGCTGCCCCCAACCGGGGAGGTTGTCCCAGACTTTGGCAAATGCTTCGTGAAGTTGCCGTGCATTACTCATGGTCCGCTCCCTGGGCTTCCAGCCATTCAGCGAAGTCTTCCTCACTCACTGCGGAAACTTCAAATTTCATGAATGCATGGGCCGTGCCACAATATTCCGCGCACAAGCCACGGTAGGTGTCGATTTCATCTGCTTGCAGTCGCAATACATTGGTTCGGCCGGGAATGGCATCAAGCTTCCCGCCCAGACGCGGCACCCAAAATGAGTGAATCACGTCCGTGCTGCTAAGGCGAAAATCAATTGGGGTTGAGACCGGAATCACGATGGTGTCGATGAGCTCGATATTATGATCGGGGTAGGTCACGCGCCAAAACCATTGATTGGCCTCCACATCAATGCGCACCACGTTCTCATCGGGATGAGGCAGCATACGATGCCCAAATGGAATACCAAATGCGAGGAGTAAGGTAATCGCAAGAACCGGCAAGCCGATCCCTCCCAACCACACCCAACGATGCAGTTTTCGTTGCGCTTGTTCTTGCGGTACATCTCGCCCATCGCGCTGCATGGCGACCCACCAGCCCCAGCACAGCAATGCCATGACGACCACAGAGAACCAAAACATCCCCCACCACAACCACACCACCATTTGCGCTGAAGGTCCGGCTGGATCGAGCATCGAAAATGGGCCCGAACAGCCGGTGAGCAGTAACACACTGGCGAGCGGCGAAAATTTTGCTAGTCTAAGCAACAGACGTTGCATTAATTCAACCCTCCTGAAATGAAGGAACCCTCATGCCAACCGCCAAGATTGAAAGCCGTGCCGCCGTGTTGGGCCACCCGGTGCATCCGGCCTTGATTCACTTCCCGATTGCCGCCTTGATTATGCTGGTGGCCAGTGATCTGGCTTATGTGTTTACCCAAGATGCCTTCTGGGCGCGGGCAAGTTATTGGTTGGCTTTCATTGGTGTGATGTTTGGTGCCATTTCTGGCTTGGCCGGATCGATTGATTTGTTCACGGTCCGCAGAATAAGAAAGCTGGTGACTGCGTGGGCGCATGGCATTTTGGCAGTGATGATGCTTTCTTTGGCGGCATGTAATTTTATGCTGCGCTGGGACGATATGGCCGCCAATATTATTCCGTGGGGACTGTATATGAGCCTGCTGACCGCAGGATTGATCAAAATTACCGGCTTTCTGGGTGCACAGTTGGTCTATGAGTATGGCGTGGGTGTGGATATTACCGAAGCCACTCAGCGCGATGTTCGTCCCTAAATTTAGAGCGTCCATGGAACCCCCTCAGGCACGGCTGGCTTGGCAAGTACGATCCACAGGATGGCGACAATCAACACGGAAAGCAATGCGATAAACACATAGCTCCATGCACGAACCATGGCGTATTGCTTGCGCTCCACGCGAATGATCAAGAGCCCCAAGCTGGCATGAGCAGCCGCCATGATCGCGACTAAGGTCAATTTAGCGAGCAGCCAGAAATCGGCACTTTGGTTGATAAGAAACACCACAGACCCGGCGGTGATACTAATGAGGGCGGCGGGTGTTGCGACATGGGTATAGACAAACCGCGCCATCGAATCGATGCCTTGGGGCGGATCACTGAAGTTATTCTCGTGACGACCAGCTCCCGCCAAAATCACAGGGACAAAATACGCGCCCGCAACCCAAATCGTGAGAAATATAATATGGAGCGAGAGCACCCAAAGCACGCTATGTCACCTCAATTGGTCGATGATGTTGTTGTAATATTATGTTTTATTTAAAAAAGTCTGGCTCATATTCTCACTTTTGCAAGTTTTTCTGCCTGTTTCTTAAGCGCTCAACACCCACCCTTTCCTTATTTTTTTCGTGCAATTTTCGCTCCGCTCGAATACTGTATGCATAGACAGTGTTTTATTGTTTTGGAGTCGATGCGGTGAGCCACACACGGGAGTTGCCCCCCAAATATTATCGGGATCATTTCCTTGAGTTTTTAAGCTATATCCAGGATATCTGCGGACACTTGCTCGATGACAGCGATCAGCAATTCCTCTCGATCGTAAACGCGCTCAATGACGATGCACTCTGTTTATTTGTTCGGCTAGTGAACCGGAAGGCTGATTTTGTTAACGTCGCGCGGCTCCAGTACCACGAGATTGAAGATCTGCCGGGGGCGTTGACACAGCTACATGCCCATGAGCTAGTGCAAGGTGTTAAGCCCGAGCGGCTATCCTCCGAGAACTGGATAGAGCTCCTCAATACGCTGACCAAACCTGAGCTCATGACCCTCGCCCGAGCCCTACCGCTCGATACGCCCCCACCCCCAGTAAGTGCGCAAAAGGCGCGTTGGGTCGAGTGGCTGCGTCCCCTTCAAGCTGACGTTTCATCAGATCACGGGGTCCTTGAGAATTATGTTCAAGAATGCGAACCCGCCTTCCTTCAATATTTTAAATATCTGTTCTTCGGTAATCTGCGCGGAACGCTAAATCAATTTTCAATGCGTGACTTAGGACTGCTGCGAACACGCGATGAATTTGTTCCCGATGAGGGCGGAAGTGCACGTTTTGATACGCTTGGTGAGGCCAAATCTGCATTTTTCTATGCGGAAAAACTGAACTGGCTCAAGCGCGCTGTCCACTCCATCGAGCAACTCAAATACCAAGCTGATATGGCAGCAAACTGGCCTGAACCCTCTGGACCCGTCGCGCGCGATCTCCATGGCAAGTGGTGCTATGAGCTCGGTCGGAAACTGCTCGAAGATGACGAAGCGACCGCGTTAAGGCTGTTACATCAAAGCAGCGATCCGCGCGCCACCGAAAAATACATTCGCGTCCGCTACCTAGCGGGCTGCAAAGAAGAAGTGGAGGGTATCCTACAGAACATCATTGAAAATCCAGAGAGTGAACACTTACTTTTATTCGCGCAGGATTTTCTCGAGAGAAAATATCAACAAAAACGCACAAGCCTTTTAACGGATATGCTTCGGGATGCTCCGGCCCCTCTCCCATTGGATGAAGCTTACCGAGATCGCGCTGAAGCTGGCGTTAAAGCCTTTCTGCAGCGCAAGGGATCAACGGCATGGCATACGGAAAACCGGGTATGGCTGTGCCTGTTTGGGCTGACCTTTTGGGAAGAGCTATTTGGGGCGGATCATGGACTATGCACACCGTTTGATCGCCGACCGACAATATTGACGCACAACCAGTTCTACACGCAGTCAAAAACAGCAATCGAATCGCGCTTATCGTCACTGGCCGGACCGCAGACGTCACCCGCTAACTGGATCGCTCATATTCGAAAAGTCGCGACCCGAGCCTATGGAAAGCCGAATGGGATTTTTCGCTGGCACCCAGCGCTCCTTGATATTCTTACCACCCTTATCGCGCACAGTTCTCTTGAGTCACTCGCCCAGCTTATGCGTGACATGGCGCAAGACTTCAATGGTCGCAATGATGGCTATCCCGATTTAATGGTTCTTGAAAGCGAAAGGCTGCGTTTTGAAGAAGTGAAAGCACCGGGGGATGTCCTCCGCCGCAACCAATTAGCGCGGATACGCCGCCTGCGTGAACTCGGTTTCGAGGTCCTGATTCGACGGGTCGAATGGCAACTCGATCCGAATCAGCCCTATGTGGTGGTCGACGTTGAAACCACCGGAGGCGGTCAGTCCTATCATCGCGTCATTGAGATTGGGATGGTAAAAGTAGTGGGTGGTGAAATTGTCGATAACTGGCAATCACTCATTCATCCGGAGCGCCATATCCCTCGGCACATCACCGAGCTGACCGGCATTAGCAATGATATGGTAGCGAACGCGCCTACATTTGCAGAGAAAAGCGACGAAATTCTGGCATTTCTACAAGATGCGATTTTTGTCGCCCACAATGTGAATTTTGATTATGGATTCTTTAAGCGGGAGTTTGAAAGGGTGGGAACGTTTTTCCGCCTCCCGAAACTATGCACTGTCCGCTTGGCACGCGCAGCATTTCCGGGGCTTCCGTCCTACTCCTTGGGAAAACTCTGCCAATCATTAGATATCCGCCTCGAGAGTCATCATCGTGCACTCGATGATGCACAAGCGGCCGCAGAGATTCTGCGGCTAGTACAGGAACCAGTTTTCCGGCATACTGGTCCAATCAGTGAATAACAAGGCAAGATGAATGCGAAAATCCATTCGATCCTGGTTCAGTAGCCCTCGAGGGCTTCGTTTTCTTCTTAATTGGTATCGCCCTTACCGAGGTGCCGCCATTCGTGTTGCGCACATCAGCGACGATTTTAAACATGCGCGCGTGGAAATGGGCTTGCGGTGGTACAACCGTAATTATGTCGGAACGCAATTTGGTGGATCGCTGTATAGCATGGTCGATCCCATGTACATGCTGCTTCTCATGCGGTTACTCGGGCGGGAGTATATTGTGTGGGATAAAACAGCACACATTGATTTTATTCGCCCCGGCCGTGGCAAAGTGCATGCTGATTTCACCATTACCGACGAAGAACTTTTGGCCATCAAAAATGCGGCAGACAATGGCGAAAAGGTCCTACCGCATTGGGACGTGTGGATAAAAGATAAAGACGGCGAGGTCGTCGCCAAAGTGCGCAAAGGTCTTTATGTGCGCAAGAAGCCCGCGTAACCAAGACAACCTATTCGGCAGGCACTCGGCCCAAGGCGCCGTTACGGAACAGGCTTCGGCTACGTCAGGGAGCTAGATATTCAACAATACAAAGCCGATACCAATCCGGTTTTGCCGGTGGTTATAATCAATCATGGTCTCGCCGTATCCGGAAAAAATCTGCAAATGAAAGCGCAAGCCATCAGGAACCGAGCGCCGCACCGGATGCGTCACATCGACCTGCCATGACCCACGATTGATCGATACATTCGGGGAAACTCGCGTTAACGTAAGACTCGTCATATCCCACAAGCCACCAATGCGAGTCTCGAGGTTGCCACGGAAATGGGTCAAATCTGGGTTATCGTCATCGCTCTCACCGATCCGCAGTTTATAGGTACTTTCAACAATCAATCCCTGAACCTCAAGTGCTCCACCAATATTCCAATAGTTCCAACTTCGTGATTCCGGTTCCCGTTGTCCATTCGATTCATGGGCCAGCCCGAAGCGCAGCATTTGGAGTCGCAATCCACCCGGGATCGGGTCAAATCGCTCCGCCAACGGAACAATGTAAAAAATTTCTGGATTGTGATCGGTGCTCCGAAATGGTGCTGAGTCTTGGTGGTTCCACGCCTGCCACAAAGATGTCTGGGTATAAGCCACCCATACATCGGCATTTGGAAGGAGGAAATCTTCAAGAATTTTTGTGCGCAGCGAGAGCTGAATCTTTACTTCATAATTCCGGTAGGTGTCATTCCGTTCTGAAGCACCGCGGGTTGGACTGGTTGGCTGTTGATTGACATTCGATGAGTAATGGTACGGAAGCAAATAATTGGCATGATAGGTTCGCATTTGATAAAGCCCACGCTTATGGTCACGTTCAAGTTCCCAAAACCGACTGAGCAACTCGCCTGCGTCTAACATCAACTCTTCGGCATCCAGTGTGTCAAACTCCGTGACCGCCTGGTCCGCTTTGACACTGCCCATCCCACACAAACCAATAACCAAGAACCCTAGGACCGTCAGTGGACGCATCGTTTCTTCCTTACTCTCTGTGGTGCATCAGACCCACTGATTAAAACGAGGAACCTGGCTGCTTTAAAAAGGCAATTTCTGCCTCCGTCGATTGACGTCCAAGAATAGCGTTGCGGTGAGGATAGCGACCGAATTCTACAATAATATCTCGGTGCTTCACCTCAAACTCAAGATTAAACTCCAGCCCCGGTTGATCATAGAGCTCCATCGCGACGTCATGGATTGGCAATGATTCACTGTGCATATAAGGCATGTAAAGGAATGCTCGCTGGGCCGTGTTCAGTTGGTTGTCCGCACACTGAGCAACTGCCTCTTGCGCCAACGCGAGCGCAAGTGCGTCCTGGGCAAACGCACCGGGTTGATCACGAAAAATATTGCGTGAGAACTGATCAAGCACAATGATTTCCGCGAGGCGTCCTTCGGGTGTATGGCGCCAACGATAGAGTTCACACTGAGAAGCGGCGCGGTGCACCTCCGAAAACCTCCGCGTGATGGTGGCATCGAGTCCGCTGTCCTTTTTGAACCATTGCTGCGGTGTTAATTCCTCAAACCAAAAATCCAAAATCTCTTGTTCTTGCATTGCAGACCCTCGACGCAGACTCATAACTTTCTTTTCCATCTTAGAGGAAAAGTCCGAAGATTTCCCGCAGCGACACAACAAAAGATTTATTTCAAAGCCTGCTTTGCGTATTGTATACAACCAGAGCCACAAATGGCCGATGTTGTATAGTTTTTAGGGGTTGAATTTGCGCGTCGTTGTCCTCTTTTTTATCTTACTGAGCCTTGGTATCGCTGCGGTCGCACAGCCCGTCAGCTTCCGTGATGTGCTTGAGCTCGAAGTCCCAGAGCCCGATCGAGTTATCCGCTATGGGGAAGCCTCGCCTCAGTTTATAGAGCTTTATGTACCCGCTGAGTCATCTGCACCACTACTCATTTTTATTCATGGCGGATGTTGGCTTAATTCCTTTGATGTAGGCCACTCCCACCCCCTAGCCCATGCGCTACGTGATGAGGGATATGCCGTGGCAGCCTTAGAGTTTCGACGCCTAGACGATGAAGGTGGGGGCTGGCCGGGAACCTTTGACGATATTCAAACAGCGCTCAACACACTTCACGGCAAGGAGGGAGATGTGTTCGATACATCCTCAGTCACCTTGATTGGCCACTCAGCCGGTGGCCACCTCGCACTTCTTGCCGCAAGTCCAATCATGCAACGCCAAAACGAAACCCTTCCGATCCGCGCAGTGATCGGATTAGCAGCCATTACCGATATAGAGATGTATGCGCAGGGTGAAAGCGGCTGCGAGAATGCTGCGGCCCGGTTTATCGCGAGCGATCCAGATGCGCGAAATACAATGAATCCTTCGCTTCATCCCATTCATCCACAGACGATTCTGTTGCAGGGGACTGAGGACACCATTGTACCGCGTGAGCAAACCGAGTTGACCGGTGCTGAAGTGGTGATGCTAGAGGGCCTTGGCCACTTTGATGTCATTCACCCAGAAACGGACGCATTCCCCGAGCTTATCCGGGTGCTGCAATCCGTTCACTAATTTCGAATAACGACCCGAACCAGAACGAAGCAAAGAGGTACCCATGGCACTTGAGAAGGCCCGTGGATTAGACCAAAGCGACCCACTAGCTGCCAAACGCGCACTGTTCTCGATCCCCCACGATACGATTTATCTGGACGGTAATTCACTCGGTGTGATGAGCCACGCAGTGAACGAACGCGTGGCTGACGTCACCCGCCGTCAATGGGGTAAAGACCTTATTACGAGTTGGAACAAACATGGGTGGATTGATCTACCGATTACCGTCGGGGATCGAATTGGGAAGCTTATCGGTGCGGCGCCAGGACAGGTCATTTGCTGTGATTCAATATCCATCAACTTGTTCAAAGTACTCTGTGCAGCACTGCAGATACAATCGGGTCGCACGCAATTCGTATCCACAGAGGATAATTTCCCAACCGACCTCTATATGATTCAAGGGGTTGAGCGCTTGCTCGGCGACCGTTGCTCATTAACGACCGTGGCTGAAGACGATTTAATCGCATCAATCACCGAAGAGACGGCTGCAGTCGTTGTCACCGAGGTAAACTTTCGCACAGGACGTCGACTCGACTTAGCGAAAATCACGGCTCAGGCTCACGACAAGGGTGCGCTCGTCATTGTCGATCTTGCCCATAGTGCAGGCGCCATGCCAGTCACACTCGACGCGTTGGGCATAGATTTCGCAGTAGGCTGCACCTACAAATACCTGAACGCGGGCCCTGGTGCTCCTGCTTTCGTATATGTTGCGAAGAAATGGCTATCGAGTGACTTTGCGGGAGCACTACAACCTCTGTTTGGTTGGCTTGGACATGCGGAACCTTTTGCTTTTTCGCCTCAATACACCGGCGCGTCTGGGATCCGTCAATTTTTGGTTGGCACACCGCCTATTATTTCCCTTTCCGCTGTGGACGCAGCACTCGACGCCTTTGAGGATGTTTCCATGGAAGCCATTCGTGAAAAATCCCTTCAACTTATGGAGTTTTGGCTGAGTTGCATGGGTGATCACGGTCTTCTAACGATCATGCCATGTGTTTCTCCCACTGAGGGGACCATCCGGGGAAGTCAGCTCTCGTTCGCACATGATGACGCGTACGCCATCTGTCAGGCTTTAATTGCGCGCGGTGTTGTCGCAGATTTCCGGGCGCCTAACTACCTCCGATTTGGCTTTGCCCCTTTGTATAACACCTATGAAGATGTAGCGCGCGCCGTAGCGAGACTCTCAGAGATTGTTTACAGCGGTGCCTATCAAGACAAAGCGTTTCAATCCCGCGCCGCTGTAACCTAAGGTAACCAACGCAAATAGAAGGTAACCAACGCACCGCGTTGGGACGAGAAGGTAGCCAACGCACCGCGTTGGGACGAAATAAGAACCCAACGCAATGCGTTGGCTACCCCTGTGCTTTATGTGTTGCGTGCCAACGAATGGCCTGCCAGCGACCATCAATAATTTTCAGAACGCCAGAATTCAAAAAATACGCTTCGCTCTCATCCGCAACATTTGCTGCAACGAGGGTGAAACTAATCAAAGCGAGCGGACCCTCATACTGAATATCCAAATCATCCGCACGATACCAGACAGCAACCTCATCTTCGGGCGTCGGCGTGGAGCCCTCCATTCCGGACATCAACTCTGCTTTTCCAAAGCGTGTCCCATTGGAGCTGGTATAGATAAGTTCTTCTGCCCAAAATGCATCATGAATCGCTGCGTCTCCAACACTGGCACCATGCAGGAAACGATCAACCGCCATAACCACTTCGTCCTCGCCCGCTTGCACAGGCATCCACCCGACGAGTAGCAACACCATTAAAATTCGAGTCAGCATTCTTTTTCCCTTTTGGTTGATTTCAGATAATCTGTATTGAAGAAGTATAAACCTTAATCATTCAGGAAAAACCATGCGCTGGATTCTACTTATTCTCGTCACGTTCACTTTAGCGGCCTGCGTACCTCAGCCCCGCGAATTAGCACTTCACGTGGTTGCGGCTGAAGCTCAGACGCTGGATGGGCAATTAGTGAAAACGTCTGGTGTGGTGCGTATGTATGATGACCCTCTCCATTATTGGGTCGAAGATGGCCAACTTAATCGAGTGGGCCTTGAAGGGCAAAATTTTGCTCGTTACGTCGATCAGGATGTCGTGGTGATGGGAGTGTTTCGGATGAACGCCGATCGCGGCCGATATATTGAAGTATCCCAAATCCGCACCTTACGGTAACCGCTGCGTTTGACGTAACCAACGCACCGCGCTGGGAAGAGACGGTAGCCAACGCACCGCGCTGGGAAGATACGGTAACCAACGCACCGCGTTGGGATTCAGAACCGTAAAATAACCCGTATAAACAGAATAATAAAATACAAGTAAGTAAACATCAGGAGCCAATTCACCCCCCAGAGCGCATACCCCGCTCGGTTATCGAGGTTATTCTTCCTCCGCTTTTCGGGGTCGAGTAACATCAATGTCGATGGAATATTGAAAGCGGCCGATGCCAAAATCAGTGGAAGCGAAATAACCATCACCAACATGCCAATGCCACCTGCGGAATATGATGGGGAACTCATATCCACTTGTTCATAGACTAACCAGGCGAAGCCGAATCCCATCAAAGCGGTGATCAGGGCAAGCTGCTGTAGCTTTTTCATGATGTCTCACACTTCCTCAAGCTGAGTTCCGATAAACGCAAAACGAGGAACTGCTTTTCCCTCCCACTCAACCATTTCAGTAAACATCGTAAACGGACGAACCCACAATTCCTGATCACCATAACAAGGGCGATACACGACAACCCACTCTTCCGTTTCTGAGTGGCGCGCCAGCCCCTCTACAAGATAAATCGGGCCTTTGTAGTGGCGGTAATAGCCAATATCTAACGGGGGCTTCTGCATTACAATCTCCAGAGTTCTCAAACAATCTAACGCGCCCATAATCATTGGCGGTGCGCGGCGTACCTCAACCGCTCAAATGGCTCCCTAACTCATGATAATAACCAGATTTTGACCAGAAGTCCCCCGGTCACTTTTCGTTAGCCAAACTCCCATAATTCAGGTTATGCTGCGATTCAGAAGGCAGTATGGAAATGCACCCGTGTCAATCAAATCACTGAACACCAAACAACTTGAATACTTCTTTGAGCAACTCTGGAAGCAGACGTTGAATCCAATTTGGGTTTGCAAAGTCGTGCCCGATGATTTTGAAATGGTCAGTGCCAATGAAGCAGCGTTTCGAGTCGATCCCAATCAAAAGCCGGGGGTCCTCGTCAGCGAAGTAATACGAATGGGTGGCCATGACAACGAAATTCTTGCCGGGTACTACACCTGCCTCGAAACCGGCGATGTGGTCGAGTTTGAACAACGTCCGTGGGTAAATGGTAAAGAATATTTGTTTCGGACCTTGTTGGTTCCAATAAAAAACACGCAAGGGAGAGTAACCCATATCTGGGGCACGGCGCACAACCTGACTGATTTCCTTGACCCACAAAAAGAACTGCTCGCCATTAACGAAATTCTTGAACAGCGGGTGAAAGAGCGAACCGAGCAACTGAATGATGCGCTCAAGAAGTTAGAAATTCTCTCAACGACAGACGAGCTCACAGGGCTCGCGAATAGACGTTTCCTGGATGAGAATCTAACGCGGGCAGTGCTCCGAGTGCATCGCACCAAAGAGCCGCTCGCTGTGTTATTCATCGATATCGATGACTTCAAATTATTTAACGATGAGTTCGGACACAGTATCGGTGATTATTGTTTGAAACAGGTCGCGGCGACACTGCTCAGTTTGGACCGACGGGAAGACGATGTTGTGGCGCGGTACGGTGGGGAAGAATTTATGATTCTTCTGCCGAATTGCTCCAGTTCCGATGCCATGCGTATTGCAGAGCAAGTACGCCACGCGGTCGAACGCCTTGAGCTGAATCCAGATAACACAACAAACAAGCCTTCGCATGTGACCATCAGCGTTGGCGTCGCGGTGAGCGGCACCCTGCGGTTCACCTCTGATGAGCTACTCAAAGAAGCCGATGATGCCCTCTATGCTGCAAAAGCTGCTGGGCGTAATCAATGTATTTTACGAGAGCTTTAGGTTCCGTGATGCCTTATATCCTGGCCCAATGCCCCGTTACGGAATATGCGTTGGTTACCAATGAGTGCCCGTAGCCAACGCACTGCGTTGGGGGTGTTTAATTTTTAAACACTACGCTAGGATAGTCTGGCAGAGTGGATGCTAGAAGAAGTCACAGCACATGATGTCGCTCTCTCTTTAATAATCAAAATAAGGAAAGAGAGATGGCTTTACGAACAATTAAAATCTTGTTGGCGTTATTTATCGGTCTCTTGTGCGTTTTCTATGCCGCACAAAATGTCGTTAACCTGGCTGAAGCCCACTTCTTTATGGGTTACGTTCTAGGACTTTCAGACCATCAAGCCTACCCCAATACCTTCGCCTTTGGCATTTCAAACCCAGTCCTCGTGTGGATTCCACTGACACTGGTCATAGCCTTAGAATTTATCGCAGGTTTTGTGGTGCTGAAAGGAACCTATGCCATGTGGCAAGCGCGCAGGCGTGATGTTGCCACCTTCCAACACAGTAAATCGACCGTTTTTCTTGGTGCAGGTATTGCGCTGCTCGTGTGGTTCGGTCTCTTTACCGTGATTGGCGGGGCGTTTTTCCAAATGTGGCAAACAGAGCTCGGTGCCGGCTCGCTGATGGGATCGTTCCAGTATCTTGGTTCCATCGCTTTGGTGTCGTTGTTTATCGCCATGCCCGACTCGTAGCCAACGCATCGCGTTGGGCGTGCGTTTTGCGATGCCTCATATCCCGGCCCAACGCCCCGTTACGGAATACGCGTTGGTTACCGGGTGTGGGCCTCGCAATGCGTTGGTTACCGAACCAAGTGAAACTGGGTTTGCCGTCCGGCCAAATAGATCACTCGCTCACCATTGAAGTATGCACTTTGCTCCATTTTGATGTGGACGAGCTGACCACCCCACTCCGCGACGGGATGTTTGATGTTCCCTTCAATCGCGTACGCGGTGTTTGGATACAGTGGCCAATCGCCTTGAACCGGCGTTGGCCCCTGGTTATCCCACATCCCAATGGTCGGCCCAGGTGCATGGCCATAGAAACCAATTGGGTGCGTATATGTACTGCTTAAAATACCTTCCGATTCAGCTTGTGCGATGGTCGCTGCAAGAATCTCGTTTCCCGTGCGCCCCGTCACAAACTCGCCAGTCAGAATGTCCTGCCAACGATTCCCCACCCGATATGCATCTTTGAATCCTTGCGGTACATCATCCTCATCGACGCGAAGAACATAAGCCATTTCCTGCGTATCAGTACATAGTTTCAAATAACAAATACCCACATCGGTATGGAGTAAGTCGCCCCGCTTGATGACACCCGTATCGCCACAAAACGCGGTCTCGGGATCACAGGTGATACCCTCACGTTGAAAGCTCACATACGGCATGAACCAAATAGGCAGTTGGAGTTCTTTAAATCGCTCACGAATGTACCAGGCCACATCATCCGTGGTCGTAATTCCAGGCGTTATAACCCGAGAGCTAAACGCCTCGGCAATGACGCCGCGCGCGATCCCGACAATATGCGGATACACTTCGAGCTCAGCTTCGGTCCGTTGCTCAATCCACCGAACAACTAAAGCTTCCGCCGAGACAATTCGCTCATCAAAGCCCTCCGGCAGAACCTCCAGTAACCGGGTATGCAGAGCAGACGTCAGTCCGTCAGCCACAGACCAATCGCGTGACACATTGATTCCAATGGTGCCTGGATTTTTCTCAGCAATCAGTTCCCCTAAGGCGTCCCATTGCTCATCAAGACTGCCCCCTTGCCAAGCTGCTTCGTAGGGGGCGCCCAATGGATAGCGATTAACCGTCAACCGCTCAACCGTTCCATCCTCAAGACGATTAAAGACCAACATAGTCGTGCGCCGCGCCGCGAATTCCGGCTGAGGAATCAAGGTGAAGTAAATTGGATCCTCCGCCTTTTCACGATTGAGCACCAGCCACATATCAATGTTTTGCTCTTCCATCAGACGTGGTAGCAAATGTTCAAGTCGATCCGCGAGCATCTCATTCTCAGGCGCAATACGCGCCCGGGGCGACAAAATTGAAAAGTCGGTGGCATTTTCAATCACGCGACCTTGCGTCGGTTCAGCCGAATTCGCATCACACCCAGTGGCATTCAGCAATAAAGCTGCCGCCAACAAACCTATGTGTTTTATGCCCATGTCATCTCCTATTGTGCTTATTTTTATAAGTGCCACTGCAACCAATGTGCATTTGGACCGGGACGAATTTCCGCCTCAGTCGGTTCAGCTTCTTTGCGTAATTCAACCAAGCCAAACAGCTCAGCAACCAACGTCATCCGCCGTAAGTAGGTTTCAAGCAGTTCCGTAATGGGTCCCATAAACGGGGACTGACATTCAAAATAAATATCCGGTATCAGTTGAGCAAGATAGTCTGTATACGCGTGAAGTGGGGTCCAATCCTCGGTTTCGCATATCTTCCACAGAACCAACGGGAAGCTAAACTGGATCGCGGGGATATCTGAATGGCCTCCGAATCTGGCCCAGTTGTATGCGCCGAGCCCCGCACGCAAAAGCGCCAAGGTGAGCTCAGTGCTTGCCGCCTGAGGAAGCACCTGCTTTCCTCGCTTGCTTAAGGTAAGACTGCCCTTATCCACCGTTACCAAATCGGTACACTCAAGAATCCCAAGCGCGTGCTCTTCAAGCTGCAACGGTTGAGTCAGAATATCAGTCGGTGCAATTTCGCGCTCAAATGCCGGGGCTCGAGGGACACTGCGATCACGCAACGCCAAAAATGTCGGGGCTAATACGTGGGTGATGGGTAACGCTGCGTGCCCATCTGGAATCACAATCTCCAAAAATTCAGGGGCATCGTAGGGGCGGGCAAGAAATTCATGCAGGAGGCCCGGTAATTCATAGTCCTCGTCGTGGGTAATAAACTGTGCCGCCACATCCTCGTCAGGCAGTTGGTCGGCCTGCGAAAAAATCTCTTCGATCAGATCGTTTAGGTTGAGTTGCAACAACTCGAGTTGCGGATCCATTGGGTCCCACTCTGAAACCCCAAGCCACTCGATGATCCCTTGCTTACTCTCATCGTTACCCGCTGAACCGAGTGTTTTTAAGATTTCCTCATAGCCGAAAACCCCACCCGCATTCTCCGGTGGGCACCGACCCGATGCACTCAGGACTTGTGTTAGCCCCTCATCTTCTGGGACCCATTCGAGCAATTGAATAAGGTGTGTCCAGTTATCACCAAAATCATACACATAGTGTATACAGGCGCCGACTTCGGGGAGCACATCGCGCAATGTCACTTCGTGGTCGAGAAGGTTGCTGGTTGCCTCACCCAATAAATCATCCGTATCGGGGTAAATCGAACCGAGCGGTGTGTGAAAGCAATAGAAATGCTCATCACGCCAACCCATGGCTTCTTGCAAAAACATATGCACGAAATCAAGGGTGAAATCTGCTGGGATCTGCAAAATGCGCTCAACAGGAACAGGAGCGTCTTCTAACGAAATTAAAATGGTCGCGTAATGACTCAAAATAGCTCTCTCTTCGGCAAGTTATCGCTAGCATAACTGTCGATGCTTGGGATGCAAATAAAAGTCTGGTTTTCTTCTGTATATCTGAAGATAGGAATATTGCTTTATCTCCCTAAGCTCCCTATTTTTGTAGCAACAAGAAAATCACGAGGAGAAAACCCATGGAAGGACAATCATTTCCGATGCACGAGCCACCCCAAATCCGTTATTGGATTATGGTCGCGCTGCTCTGGTTGGCGGTCGCTTATATTCTAACTGGCATCTGGGAATTCCGCTTTGAAACCTATCTCGCGTTCTTACTCCCCGTCGCGCTAGTGCTCGGTTGGCGCATGCAGCCAGAAAATGAACACATGGATATTTATGTGACTAAGCAAGGGATTGCGGTTCGTCGCTACAAAGAAAATGTGAAATTCGTAGCGTGGGAAGATATCGCTGACGCGCACGAGACCGATGATTTCCGCGAGATTCATTTAATGAACGATGCGGGCGAAACCATTCTCAAACTCAGTCGTTTTGTGGATAAGTTCAACACGCTGCACACGCTTATTCTCGAGCGCATGAAAAGACCAAGCAAGCAGAAGGTCGTATTTCACCGCCAACCCCTCTCAAAAGATACGTTGAAATGGACCATGAGCTTGCTTGCAGGGATTATTTTCGTGCCGGTCATCCTGAACTTAATCCGGGGAGAGGCACTGACAACCATACTTGCCAATCAAGCCTATCCGGTCGGCGTGGCTCTGGTCATCGTAGTACTCACGCACTACAGAAATCTAACCGCAGCGCGTCGCATGACGATCGACCGTGAGAAAGTGCTGATTGAGAGCCCACTACAAACAAAATCCATCAAAATTTCCGATATCAAAGGTGCCTATTTAGAATCCAGTGCTCGTGCACCTGCCGTCACCCGATATAAACATGTAATCTTAGACACGGCGCAAGGGAAGGAGATCAAACTCAATGAGTTTTTATTTCGCTCCGAGCACATCAAAGAATTCTTAGATGAGCGACTGCTCTAGCACTTTCCGCTATATCAAATAGCAAAACGGTTTTTCGGGCGAAGCACACTCAAGCCTATAATTCATACAGGCATTCACACTTAGGAGCCTGTATGAACACACATTCGACTGTTCTTCCTGTCCTCGATGTCCGCGATCTTCGCGCGGGCGGCGAACAAAAGCATGCGTTTTTAACACAACTCGCTGAAGCGGCACGCACCGTTGGCTTTTTTTACGTGACCGGACATGAATTGTGTCGTCTGCAACAGCAGGTCCTGCATAAAACCAAGCAGTTTTTTGCGCTCCCAGCAGCACAAAAACAAGCAGTTGCCATGGTCAATTCACCCCACTTTCGGGGGTATACGCAATTGCAGGGCGAGCTAACCCAAGGGAAGCCTGATCGACGCGAGCAGTTTGATCTGATGCAAGAGCAAGCGGCTGTCCATCTTGATCCGAGCGATCCACAATGGTGGCAGCTCGTGGGCCCGAATCAATGGCCGCAGAGTTTACCTGGATTAAAGCCAGTCGCCCTTGCTTATCAAGATGCACTCACCGAGCTGACTGTCGATTTGCTCGGCGCGTTTGCAGAGTCGCTCGAGCAACCCGCAGATGTGTTCGGTGAAACCGTGCAAAAACCTTACACCCATATGAAATTGATTCGCTATCCCGGCGCGTCAGATCAAGAGGCCGGTGAGCGCCAAGGTGTGGGTGCGCACAAAGACCCAGGCTATCTCACAATCGTGACACAAGACCAACAAAGCGGCCTTGAAGTCCTAATGGATGAGCGAGGGTGGGTCACAGTACCTCCACTCGAGGGCGCTGTGGTGGTCAATATTGGCGAACTCCTTGAGCTCGCCTCTGATGGCTACTTACGTGCGACTTATCATCGGGTCGTTACACCAGCAGCGGGGATTGACCGTTATTCGGTGGCTTTCTTTATGGCCGCTCAGTTGGATAGCGAGGTCCCGCTTCTGCAGCTCCCGGACCACCTCAAAGTGAAGGCCTTGGGCCCAAGTGCAGATCCGGAAAACCCACTGTTTTATCAGGTCGGTGAGAATGTCTTGAAAGGACGTCTACGCTCTCATCCAGATGTCGCGGCAGCACACTACATCAAGCGGGCATCCTAGCCCGCTCGAATTGAGCTTCCTTGAAAGTTATTGGCTATACTCAAAGACAGGACGTCGAAAAGGAGCATAGCTATGCGAGGAAAAATATTAGGATTTAACGCGGAGCGCGACGAAGGAGCCATCGGCGGAGATGATGGCGTCCGTTACTTCTTCAAACTGCATGATTGGGTATCAGAAACAAGTCCCATTGAGCAGACCCGCGTCGAATTTGAGATTCGTGGAACCACGGCACTCAACGTTCGCGCCGAAGGCGAAAACGTCTAATCTATCGCGCCCCGTTCTCAGGGCAACGGATGATCATCAGGTGTCGCGGCACACACTTGGTCGCGACCCTTTCGCTTTGCTTGATACAAGTACTTATCAGCGAGTGCATAAATCCCCTCAAACGACTGTAAAGACTTTGCGCTTGCTGCAACACCAATGCTCAAGGTGACCGTCACATGATTATCCTCAGGGAATTTAACAGGGTTCATGCGCGCCAGCTTGCAAATGCGATTCGCGACTTCCGTCGCCGCGTTAAGCGGGGTGTTTGGCAGTAATACTGCAAATTCCTCTCCGCCAACCCGAGCGGCAATATCCCCGCGCCGCAATGATTTTACGATACGTCTGGAAATCTCGTACAACACCATGTCTCCGATAGGGTGACCATGCTCATCATTGACCTGTTTGAAATGGTCAAGATCAATGAGCAGAATTGATGTGGTCCGACGGCTGCGCTCAGACTCTGCCAGAGTTTTCTCCGCAAAATCCATAAAGAAACGCCGGTTATATAAACCCGTCATCGGATCTTGAGTGGATTGCTCACGCAGCTTTTCTTGTAATTTAAACAGCTCCGTCATGTCCGTCGACAGGCCAATAATGACTTTTTCCTGTTCTTCATTCACATAAGGGACTTTCACCGACCAAAAAACACGTTGCTCGCCATCCGGCCCCATCACATTCTCGCGAAATGCCTGCTTTTCCGCAGATTCGAAAACAAACTGGTTGTGTTCAGCGAGTTCTTTGTATGCATTCTCATCCACAAAGGATGCAATGGGTGTATGTTGCGGCCCGACACGCTGCAATTTGAACTGCTCCGCAAGTTGTTTATTGGCATACAACAGATTGTTGTACTCATCTAACATAAAGATGGCCGAATCCACATTATCCATGACAATTTGCAGCAATTCATTTTGCTGGCGTAACTGTTTTTCAAGCATTTTTCGCTCCGTAATGTCTGTGGAAACGCCAAACATGCCAATAATATCTCCAGTCTCATCGCGCAGCGGTTTCTTCACGGAGAGAAAGGTTCTGGATTCACCGGTTGATTTAAGAATATTTTCTTCTTCGGTGGTCAGGGTTTCGCCGGATTTTAAAACACGCACATCGTTATCGCGAAGGGCTCGGCTTCGCTCTAAATCAAAAAAATGGCCGTCTGTTTTGCCAGCAAGTCCTTGTAGGGTGATATCAAAAAGGCGCAACGTCTGTTGATTTGCATACAGATATTGTCCGTTTAGATCCTTGATATAAACATAGGCACCCACGTTGTCGAGCACCGAGCTAAGGATCTCTGAAGAGACCCCAGCACGCTGCAGCAAATCGAAACTCACGTCTTGTCCTTTTTCTTATTGTCTTTTCAATAGTAGCCAATCTCGATTAATCGGGTATATAACGAATAGCATAAGATTCAAGGTGATAGTTATCCTTGAGCGCTGATCGCACAACGCCCTATTTACGTAGATAAACCATCAACAAAGGGAGTCTTATGCGTTTGTGGATCTTAATTGCCCTCCTCTGCGGAGCGTTCGTTCTTACTGCATGCCAACCGACGCGCGTGCTCAATACGGTTGTGCCAAGCGGAAGTTACAATCGCCTCGCTGACGTTCCTTACGCGACCGACAGCCGTCAGCAGATGGATATCTACATCCCAAGCCAAAAACCGTTACGCGAGAACATTATCGTGTTTGTTTATGGTGGGGCCTGGGATCAGGGGGATAAAAACGAGTTCGAATTTGTGGGGCAAGCGTTCGCGCGCTTAGGTTACGTCACCGTGATCCCCAACTATCGCCTGTATCCAGATGTTGAATTCCCACAATTTATCGATGACATCGCCAAAGCCATTGCAGCACTTCCTGAGCACCTCAATGAACCGTGCCCAAGTCCCGACAATCTCATCTTGATGGGCCACTCGGCCGGCGCACATTCCGTTGCTATGCTGGTTGCCGATCCGCGTTATTTTGATGAATTCGTGCCGTTCTCACCCACCGTCCATGCCCTGATTGGTATGTCGGGGCCATACGACCTGCCACTTGAGCACGAGCGGGTGAAAGACAAATTCACGACAGTAGAAGGTGATGAAGCGAATCCGGTGGCACTCGCACATGAGAATATGCCCCGTACACTGTTGCTGCACGGCGGATCAGATACCATCGCTGCACCCGAGCACACGGAAAAGTTTGCTGCTCGGCTCGCTGAATTGAACGTGCCGGTTGAAACACGAATGTACGAGCGAGCACGACATGTTGCATTGGTCGCAAGTCTTGCGAGTCCTCTGCGATTTTGGACACCTGCCTACAACGACATTCAGGAGTTTTTTGAGCTACATCAACTCAACGAGATTTGTACGCCAGAATCCGACATCACCAATTGAGCTTTACTTCCAAGTCACCTATAAATAACTGATTGACGAATCAATATTAAAATAGGCGTTAGGAGTTTCGAATGATGTTTGGTGGTTTTGTTGAGTACTTGGCGATTACGATTGCTGCGCTCTTTGTAATCGTGAATCCGCTCACAACCGCCTTTATCTTTGTCTCGCTGCTACCCCATGCGAAGAAAAAGACCATCCGAGCAACTGCCAAGCGCTCATCACTTGTCGCGGGTGTTCGGAATTATCTTGGCGGTGATTGCTGTGCAATTCGTTATTAATGGGGTTCTCGATGTGTATCGAGGAATTTAGAGACCGGCACTGTACATGAAAAAAGCGTATATCATCCTGATCGGATTCTTGTTTCTCGACCTCCTCTTTTGTGTACCGATGAGCCATGCTGCCGAGCGGGACCCTGCTTTGGAGCAACGTTTAAGTAGCACTCTTGGCGTAGGACTCGCCCCGCGGGATCGAGATGCACTACGCACAATTCTCAGCGAACTGGATGATCAAACACCGGTCGCCACCTATGCTCGGGCACGCGCCTATGAAGCGCTTGCATTGGCCATTCATGATCATTTGATTGAGGATGCCCTTGAAATCATCGACACCACACTTGGGCACGATGATATTACCAATCATCCCATTGCTCGCGCCGAGCTAGTGAATGCAAAAGGCGAGATTTATATCCATGCTCAAATGCGAGAAGCGCTTGGCCAACTGCTTCCCGAGCTCATGGAACCGGGTATTGACGACGCCCGAGTCTACTACCATCGCCTGCACTTAATTGGCCGAAGCTACGAATTTATCCATGACTACGAGCAAGCGCTGACCTATTTGCTGCGCGCCCACGAAGTGATGATGACAATTGAGGACGAGCATCTGCAGCGACGCCGTCAGTTCCTCAACCTGCACGTTGCGCGAACCCACGCGCGACTCAGACACTTTGACCGAGCACGACAGACGCTCGACAATACCATTGAAGAATCGTATCGCTATGGACTTGAAGGGCGTCTGCCCGAACTCTACATGGTCCGTGGCTTTGTGATTCAAGTGACCGAGGGTCCGAACGAAGCTGCAGAAGCTGATTTCCTCAAGGCAACGCAAGCGCCCGAAGGTGAGCCCGTTGGCCGCACACAAATGCTCGCGTTTAATAATCTCGGAGCGCTCAATCTGCACAATGGAAACTATGAAGCCGCCGAGCGATATTTTGAGAAGGGCGTCGCTATTGCCCAAGCAATCAGCAACACCTATGAGCTGCACATCATGTTATTTAATCAAGGCTACGTGATGGTCAAGCAGGGCGAGTTCGAACCAGGGCTCGCCATTATGGAAACCGCCTTTGAGGACTTCAGTCAAACGGCACCCCCGAGCTCCCAGGCCGATATGTTGAACTACTTAGCCGATGCGTACCAAACGGCTGGCAACATGGAGCGGGAGCTCGAAGTCGTCAGACAACAGCTCGCTCTGCGCGAAGCATCGTATCGGGCGGAACGCGAGCGCGTGGTTGGAGAGCTACAAGTGCGCTACGATGCGCAAGAAGCCGCATTACGCATTCAGTGGTTGGAACAAGAGTCCGCGTTGCGCGAGGCGCGCCTTGCAGAACAGCAACGAAATCAGCGGTGGATAGGATTGCTAAGTATTTTCTTGTTTGTCGCTCTCGCATTTGCGTTGCTTGCGATGCGCCGTGTGCGCAAGCTTAACACCCAGCTCTACCTCGCCAACAAAGAACTGACCGAGCTGTCCAATCGGGACCCGCTTACGCAACTGTATAACCGCCGTGCACTGTTTAATTTTCCAGAGCAACGGGGTGATCTCATTATTTTATTTGATCTCGATAATTTCAAAAGTATCAACGACCAATTCGGCCACGATATTGGCGACCAAGTGCTGTTAAGTGTTAGTCAACGACTCACCGCCGCGCTGCGTGCCGAAGACCTCGTGGTGCGTTGGGGTGGCGAGGAGTTCTTGATTGTGATTCGTCGCGTGAATGATGTGGGTATTGACGTTATCAAAAACAAAATTAGAGACGCAATTATCCATACTCCGTTCCCCAACATAGACGTCAATGCATCCGGTGGAGCCGTGTACATGGCAGGACGAACCGACACATGGCAAGACGCCATTCAGCGCGCCGATGATTTACTCTATCAAGCAAAACAAGGTGGTCGGGGACAGATTCGAGCTGACATCGAAGGTGAATTGCAAACCTGGCCCATGAAATAACGCGGCCTCCGTCAAACAGGTGATCGCATCGATATATCTGATGCGTATTGCCTGACATGATCAATATTGTCTGGTTAAAACGTGATCTTCGCCTCACTGATCACGCCCCACTCGCAGCTGCCCAAGCAGCCAATAAACCCTTCATTATCCTCTTTGTGGTGGAGGACTTTCTGCGGAACGATCCCCATTACTCGGATCGGCATTGGCGCTTTATGTGGCAATCGCTAACCGAGATCAATCACCAACTCGCCGGAAGGCTGACCCTCACCCAAGGGCGCCTGTCAGACACACTAAACAACTTGCACCGAACGTACCGCATTGGGACTATTTTTAGCCATGAAGAGATTGGCATTGAGAGCACCTACGCGCGTGATAGAGCCTTAAAAAAGTGGTGTATAAAACGGGGTGTGCAATGGCAGGAATTCCCATGCGGAGCGGTTATTCGGGGGCTATCTGACCGCAGCGGATGGGACCAGCATTGGCGCTCCGTGATGAATCAGCCCTGCCCCTCAGTTGAGCTCACGGCGCTTTCTCAGCTTTTCCGCGCAGATCATTTACCACCCGTATCACCCCCACGAGAATGGCGACAACCGGTGCCAGAGCAACAGATTGGTGGGGCACAACACGGCTGGAGAGAATTAAAAGAGTTCATGGCGGGCCGCGGTGCGAGGTATCATCAAGACATCTCCAAACCCGCAGCAAGTCGCAGCAGTTGCTCACGTATTTCACCATATTTGGCGTGGGGCAATTTAAGTATTCGCGAAGTATGGCAATATGCTCTGCAACATCACACGCAACTCCCGACCCGCGCTTGGCGCGCTTTCAGCTCACGATTGCATTGGCGTTGTCACTTCTTGCAAAAGTTCGAATCTGGAATGGATATGGAACATGAACATTTCAATCCCGGATACCGGGCCTTTCCATTTCGTGCAGACGTGAATGTCCCCAAAGATCTAAAAGCTTGGGAGCAAGGCCAAACTGGAATTCCGCTGGTAGACGCCAGTATGCGTTGCCTCAATACCACGGGGTACATCAACTTTCGCATGCGTGCCATGCTGGTCTCTATGTTGAGTCACCACTTGAATATTGACTGGCGACTTGGAGCACCCCACCTCGCCCGCGTGTTCCTCGATTTCGAGCCCGGAATTCACTACCCTCAACTGAACATGCAGGCAGGGGTGACCGGCATCCACACCATCCGAATTTATAACCCCGTGTATCAAGGCCAGAAGCAAGATCCAAATGGCGATTTTATCCGCCATTGGGTGCCCGAACTTGCATCCTTACCCAACGGGCTATTGCATCAACCGTGGGAAATGACACCCATGGAACAAACCATGCATGGTGTGGTCCTTGGCCGAGATTACCCCGAGCCGTTGGTGAATATTGCAGAAACACACCGGGCAGCACGTGACCGACTTTGGGGCTTTCAACAAAAATCCGAGGTTCAACTCCACAACCCGCACCTCCTTGCACGACACACCCGCCGCGCCTGATCGGCATACGAGTTTTCAGTTTCTTTACACAACCCTTTCATCCTGCGCCTCAACAGGTTAATTTATGGTCATAACAACATGACCGAAGCATCGGCACACGGAACGAAGGGTTAATACATGGACATCCCTGCACACGCCACATTAAAAGACTATCAACGTGAACACCGCGAGCATTGGGGAAAGGGCCTCAATTTACGCGTTCACCGCGCACTTAGCTGGCTCAATAAGGCCGAAGAGGAGCGCGCCGCTGGTGATACCGACTGCGAATTCATTTTCTTATGGATCGCGTTTAACGCAGCCTATTCGAGCCAATATACCCAAGAAACCCGGGTCCGCGAAAAGCTCGCATTTGATTCTTTCCTAGAGCGAATTATTCGGTATGACACCCATCAGCGGCTCTATGGAATCATCTGGGAACGTTACACCACCGACATTCGGGCATTGATGGATAATCAATACGTGTATCAGCCGTTCTGGGAGTGTGTAAACGCTGACCCGCTTGATGATTCATGGCGCGAAAGCTTCACTGCGGCCAAGCGACGCAGCCACCAAGCGCTTGCAGAACAAGATGTTGTGACATCTTTGTCAATTTTACTAAGCCGCCTCTACACCTTACGCAACCAACTGATTCATGGCGGTGCCACATGGAAAGGCCGATTAAACCGAGAGCAAATTGAAGATGCGACCGCTATTTTACGCTGCATTGTGCCCATCATTATTGAGCTTATGATGGAGCACGGCACCGAGCCTTGGGGTGATGCGGCTTATTTTTTGGAGGATTGATTCTCCTGAAGACATAAGTTCATATAGGGAAAGCGCTCGGACGGACATCGAAAATGACTCACTTGATTGATCAGCAAACAACTCGCTTCTACGAAGACAACGCGGAGGATATTTTCCTGCGTTACGAAGCCGTTGCGCAAAGTGGGATTTCAAAACATTTTTCCTCAAGTTTTGCAGAGGGCGCGTCCGTTCTGGACGTAGGAGCAGGTTCGGGGCGGGACGTTCGGGAGCTTTTATCGCAAGGATTTGATGCATATGGTGTCGAGCCGTCCGATGCCTTGCGTAAACTCGCGCTAAAGCATCACCCCGAGTTAACAGAACGACTCTTTGCCGGGCAGCTTCCCGATAAGCTGAGTACCTATAAAAAATATGATGGTGTGGTCTGCTCCGCAGTCCTCATGCATTTGCCTCCAAATGTGCTTTTTGACTCCATACTTGCGTTACGAGATCTATTGAATGTGAATGGTCGGCTACTTATCTCAATCCCAGCCTCCCGTCCTGACATTGGTACAGATGATCGTGATAGACATGGGCGACTCTTCAATCCCATCACCCCAGGGCAATTAAAACTACTGTGCAAGCGTTTGGCGTTTGAATGCATTGCAGAACATGACGATGGCGACGCCCTCGGAAGAGCAGAAACAAGTTGGCACACGTTTTTGTTTGTTCGGCGCTCATCACTTGGTAAGCCCCTCGATCGGATTGAATCCGTCTTACGCAATGACCGTAAAACGGCTACATACAAGCTGGCCCTTCTGCGGGCGTTTTGTGATGTCGCCGAACAAGACGAACACGCAGTCACTTGGTATCCCGATGGCAATATCGGAATTCCAACCAAACGAATCGCTGAACTCTGGCTAGCATACTATTGGCCTTTGGTGGCGTCCCGAACCTTCATCCCCCAGATCAATGCAGAGGGCCGAGGAGGCAAGCCTATTTCGTTCCGGTTTTTATTGGATGAACTGATAAAATCAGCAAGCGAATACTTCCAAATTACCGATGTATCCTCACCTCAGCTGTTCTCTATGTTTATGTTGGCATGGAAGAAGCAAACACTCCCTGAGCCGATAAATAAAACGTTGCGCAGTACGCTGACTAAAATCCGAACCGCGATTATCAACGGACCCGTCAATTTCGCGGCGGAAGGGAAAATGTTTCATCATGAGAAAGCCACCGATCGCGTCGTTGTTGAAGCTGAGCTTTGGCTCGAGTTTTGTTTGACCGGTTATTGGGTAAGGGACTCACTGATCCTAAGATGGGCCGAGCTATGTTCCCGATTCGGTGACAAACTCCCAAATGTCACACTTGGGTTAGTGATGGACCGTTTGCTCGAAAAACCAGAGGTTGCCCGCGAACAAAGCTTCGCCCGGAAGATTTATCTGGAAATAGGGACGCCTCAATGTGTTTGGTCCGAAAAATCACTTCGCTCGAACTCAATGGACATCGATCACGCACTGCCGTATAGCCTGTGGTACAACAACGATCTTTGGAATCTGCTGCCGACACATAAAAAAGTGAATAATCAAAAACGCGATAGAGTCCCCAATAATCAAGTCCTCCTTAACGCAAAAGATCGGATTATTGAAATATGGCGTTGTGCACACCAGATAGAACCCGCAGTTTTTGAGCACGAAGTAACGCGATCACTGGGTGAGTTTGTAAAAAGTGACTGGGAAAGACCGCTCTTTGATCACCTGAAACGGAAGGCTGAAGTGGCGATATTTCAGCGTGGCGCTGCTGAGTGGCGTGGTTGGCAAGATCCACACTAGCGAAGACTAAATACCCCATCACAGACCACTCAGCTCCCCCTTCCAAAACGCTCGCCAATGCTCGACATGGGCTTCACTTTCAAGCTTTGCGTGTTCTACCGTCAGAGAGGCTTTGTCTGGGCTTTTTTGATAGATGTTCACTGAAATCGAAGAACCATCTGCAAGGCCGCAGCGCCAATAACGCCACTTCTCGGTCGTTGAGGTATCGGGCCCACGGCTGATCATCACGTCTGAGAACTGCCCGCGGGTTTTCATAAGTTTTTGCCATGTGCTCAACGCTTCGTCCATGCTTCCTGAAAGCGTTTTGCTGACCGAGACTCGAAACTTACCACTGCAATCTTGGCCTGGGACACGCCGACCAATTTCCTGTTCGTAGTTAACCGCCAAGGTCTGTGCCCACCAAGCGGGAAGACTTTCTTGGTTGAGAAGATATTCAGCAATTTCTTTGTGCTCCAAATAACGCGCACCGGCTCGGTCGAGTACCTCACACCAATGTTGCCAGGTATGTCCCGTAGCTGCTTCAATGGACCGATTCGAAACTGCGTGTGCCATGCCCCATGCACCTTATTAATTAGAACTTTCTAAATATTGAACAGAAGCCAAGTATGATCAAGTGATTAGGACCGAGAAACCGTAAAACTATTCGCTTTGATATAGGTGACGCATACAAAACTGACGGATTGCGACTCGATTCCTCCCCACAAAGACCGAAACTCCCCGCTTGTTCGGAGCATTTCAACGCGAGAACTTGTGAGATATGTTGTAATTTTGTTTGTAAAGTGGAGTATATTGTATAGACCACGCAAAAAGTGGCGAAATACCAGCAGGAGTCGCGTATGCCGAAAGAATTCAAAAGCTTTAAAGAGTTTTATCCCTATTACCTTCAAGAGCACAAAAACCGAACCTCTCGGCGCTTGCACGTGATTGGCTCACTGTTGGTCATCGCAATTTTGCTTTATGCACTGATTTCCGGTGCGTATCTGTGGCTTTTAGCCATTCCCGTCGTCGGTTATGGCTTTGCCTGGGTGGGCCACTTTTTCTTTGAGAAGAATAAACCCGCAACCTTTAAGCATCCTCTGTATAGCTTAATGGGTGACTGGGTTATGTTGAAAGACGTGATGACTGGAAGGATTCCTTGGTAAATGGCTTTTCGATTTCAACGGCGCGTCCGCATCGCGCCAGGTGTTCGCTTAAATTTTAGTAAGTCCGGCATGAGTGTCTCTGCCGGTGTGCGCGGCGCCAGCCTCACTGCAGGTAAGCGAGGGATTTGGGGTAATACAGGGATTCCGGGGACGGGGCTTTCGTATCGGAGCCGCTTGGATAAAAGCCCGGCCCATCAGCGTCGGCTTGCGCGGGAGCAAGCACGCCATGTGCAACAATCAAGCACACGAATTACCGTACAGCTCTCCTGTGATGAACGCGGTCAGTTGATCATGCGGGACTCGGAAGGAAATCCGATCGAAAAGTCGCTAGAGCGTCAAATGTGGGCCACCCATGGGCCCACCATCGATGCCTTCTTGCAGCAAGAGCTCGAGCGCATCAATGATGGCCAAGAGCTCCTATTAAATATTCATTTAGATACACCAACCCTCAACACGCCTGCCCCGGAGTTTGAAACCATCCCCTATGGTGAACCTCCTCCACGCCCACCATCACTTCCTATGCTTCCGGCCGCTTATGTCCCACCGAAGCGTTGGTTCTGGCATCACTGGTTTGAGGGACTAGAAGCCCGTCGTCAAGCCCGAGAATACGAAGGCCGAGCTGCGTGGGAGCGCGATGTATTTGCAACGGAAACCGAACGCAACCGGTTAACCGAGAGTTATGAGAAAGCTCTCGCTCAGTGGCAATTTGAAAAGTCAGCTCATGATACACAGCAACAGAAATTCGCTGCAGACTTTGCCGCGCGCCGTGATCAAGATAGCGAATTTATGAGTGAACTTCTCGAGCATGAAATTGCACGCCTCGATTGGCCGCGGGAAACACTCGTGGACTTCGATATCCAGCAAGGCGAGCAAACCTGCGTTCTACTCGATGTCGATTTACCTACCGCGGAGAGCTTCCCTAGCCAAGAGGCCGATTTAGGAAAGACTGGGAAACGCTTGGTCATCAAAGACAAAAGCGCAATGCAGCAGCGAAAGGATTACATGCGGCACGTGCATGGTGTGGTGTTACGCCTCCTCGGTGTAGTCTTCGTGACCCTTCCCGCCGTCCAAGAAGTGCGTCTTAGTGCCTACACTCAGCGCCTGAATGAAGCAACGGGCCACGAAGAAGATCAGTACCTTCTGAGTGTCAGCGTAACGCGCGAAGCGTGGGCAACCCTCAATCTTGAGTACATGGAACGGATCTGTCCGGTAGCCGCGCTCGAGCAGTTCAATTTGGTCCGTGACATGACCAAAACGGGCATCTTCCGCCCTATTCAACTGTAACCAACGCATCGCGTTGGGCCACTCACAACATGACAACGAGGCCACACATGACCACCTTGCTCGCAAGCGCCGCTCGTATACTGGCTATCATTGCATTGGTTTATGTGGTCATCCTGCTGCTCTACACCCTGTTTCAGCGAAACCTGATTTACTATCCACAAACCGCTAGCGAGACCTCCCTTGTGGCGCAAGCGAAGGCCAATGGGCTGGAACCATGGCGCAATTCGTCGGGTGATCTTATCGGCTGGATTGGTCGCTCCGAATTTGACACCGCGCAACCGACCCGACGTATCCTGGTATTTCATGGCAATGCAGGAAATGCCGTTGTGCGGGACTATTTCGTGTCGTTATTTAATCAAGGTGAGTTCAACTGGCAGGTCTATTTGCTTGAATATCCGGGCTATGGTGCTCGCTCCGGTCGACCAAGCGAAAAAGCCTTTGTCACTGCTGCGCTTGAAGGCTTTGACTTGCTTCAAACAGATAACGAAGGACCCATTTTCTTACTCGGAGAATCGCTCGGGAGCGGTATTGCAACACAACTAGCAGCGCAGCGGTCAGATCACGTCACAGGACTTCTCCTCATCACGCCATTTACGCGCCTCGCTGATGTTGGCCGCCACCATTTTCCATGGCTTCCCATCAATACACTGCTGCGAGACCGCTATGACAGCAAGGCAGCACTTCACCATTATCATGGTCCGGTGGCGATCGTCACTGCAGAGCACGATACCATTGTGCCAGCCAAGTTTGGTCGAGAACTATATGAACACTATGCAGGACCCAAGATCTACATCCAACTCGAGGGACGAGGACACAACAATATCGGGTATCATCCTCGCGACCCGATTTGGAGCGAGGTAGTGCATTTTCTGGTGGGCAAGCAAGAAGGTTAAATTGAAGTTTGGCGGGGATGCGCGTCTAATGGTCTGAGCACCGATTTCATTGACGGGAGGTCAGCAATGCAACCTATTTTATTTGTGTCTCATGGGGGAGGTCCACTGCCGATTCTTGGTGACCCAAGCCACGAAGATATGCTGCGGGCATTTCGTGATCTTCGAAATACACTCGAGCAGCGCTTTCCCAAGCCCGATGCGCTGGTTTTTATCAGTGCGCATTGGGAAAGTTCGCCGATCGCCATCACATCTTCGGCAAAACCGTCACTTTATTATGATTATTACGGATTTCCTGAGGAAGCCTACACACTACAATATCCAGCACCGGGGGCACCGGAGTTAGCGAGCCAACTGGCAGAGTCGCTCCGTACAGCAAAGATTGACGTTCAGCTCGATACAACCCGTGGCCTCGATCATGGCGTTTTTATTCCCGGCAAGCTCTTGTTCCCTGAAGCTGATATCCCATGCCTACAAATTTCTCTGCACCCAAATCTCGATCCAGCCACTCATTTGTATTTAGGCGAGCAGCTGGCACAGTTGGCTTACGAAAACATCCTCGTGATCGGCTCGGGGTTTTCCTTCCACAACATGCGGGCATTTTTTGCAGGGAGCGATTTGGAAGCTGATCAGAAAAATTTGGCGTTTGAAGAATGGTTAGAAGACACGCTACGCCTTGACGATGCCGATGACCGAAAAGCGCGTCTTACGCAGTGGGAAAAGGCGCCCCACGCTCGGTTCTGCCACCCGCGTGAAGAGCATTTGTTACCGCTGCACGTCTGTGTCGGAGCGGCCCAACATAATCGGATCAGCGAACGTTGGCGGTTTAGTGCGCTTAAAAAGCAAGGCAGTTGTTATATGTGGATCGTCTAGGAGGATAATCACAAAATTGTCATCTACACTTTCAAGAAGCCAGTAACTTACTCAATTCACATCACTTCTTGTCCTCAAAAGGAGCATCTGTGGCGCATTCTGCAGAGCGAAAAGACACCAGTTACGAAGAGCTTGCTGAAGTCTTAGCACAGACCCAATTTGAATTGGGCAAACTGAAACAGCATCATGACCTAATCAACACGCTGCTGGAAAGCGTGAATGCAGTGCTGTGGGCGTTTGATTGGCGCACTCAAAAAGTGCTGTATGTCAGCCCAGCGTATAATCATATTTTTGGTCGCGATTCCGATGCTCTCCTTGAAAGCTATGATGAGTGGAAACAGTCAATCCATCCCGATGATTTAGCCTATGCCATGCAAAGTTTTGCAGAGGTCATCGAAACCGGAGCAAACGAGGCGCGTCAGTACCGAATTATTCGCGGAGACGGCGAAGTTCGCTGGCTGAGTGATAAATGTTTCTTTAACCGTGATAAAACCACCGGCAATGTGCTCACAATTGTGGGAATTGCGGAGGACATCACCGAAAAGAAAGAAATGGAGTTGGAACTCATACGCCTCGCAACCACGGATACCTTGACCCAGGCCATGAACCGGCGTCACTTTTTTGAGAAAGCGCAAAAATCGCTCGAAGAGGCCATCGAAAAACGTGAGCCAATCTCCTTTATTTTGATCGATATTGATAACTTTAAAGACATCAATGATACCTATGGCCACCAGATGGGTGATCGCGTTTTACGTGACTTTTCCAAAGTAATGCGCGGCTGTTTGCGTGGGATCGACTCACTCGGTCGTGTGGGCGGTGAGGAGTTCGCTGCTGTGTTCCCTCGCTGTAATGCAGAGAATGCCATGTACATCGCCAATAGGCTCCAATATGAAATTCGTAAGCTCGCCTTCGTCAAAGGTATAGATTCATTCCATGTGACAGTCAGCCAAGGTCTCACACAGCGCAGAGACGATGATACACACATTGACCATCTTTTCTCCCGTGCTGACAAAGCGATGTACGCAGCAAAAGAGAAGGGAAAGAACCAAATCGTCCAACATTAGTATTCATTTTAAGCAGTTCGTTCTTCGTGCGAATCTTGTTAAGCTAGAACAACAGATTTGCTAAAGGATGGCTTGCTATGTCCCGTTTTGCCCTTAAATTCGTCACTACGTCCTTAATTCTTGGAGCGCTGAGCGCTTGCTCGCCGGCGTCTGATATGGAGTCGCTCTCAGATGCGGAAGCGCCAGAACAGCCCAAAGGCAACCAAGCAAAGACACTTTATGTTGCTGCCGAATACAATGATGAGACATTCCGGTTGCACTATCGCTTAGAGGTTGAGAACCCGAGCTGGTATCACCAATATTGGCGCTACCAAGATGGTGAATGGATGCGCATGGGCGATGGTTCAGCGGGTCCTGATGAGCACGGATTGTATGAAGATCGCATTAGCATGATGCTAGACGACGGCTCCGTGGAAGGGTTCAGTCGCTATGGCGGCTGGATGCTGATTCACCCGGGAATGCGCAGCTTGGATTCGGCGGCTGACCCCGACGACGTGAGCGAACACCCGATTTTAGGAAAGGAGATGGGCCGCTCCGATGTGCGCAAATATATCCCCCAATCTCGCTCGATCGAGAATTACAATCGCCCTGCGCCATGGGATGCCGTGCGTCCACTCGAAGAGCTTGATGCGATGCAAAATCGCGGTGAATTTTTGGACCTGTGGCAATGGCGCGCCCATCGCTCAAACCCGGTGGGTTTCGCAGACAACGGGTATGTCCTGCATTATCGTCTGAGTTCAGAGGGCCGCAGCATGTACAGCGACAACCGATCGGCAGATGCCATGCAGCCCGCTTACATGTTCAATCCGGAGCTTACCGGGAAGCGCGCACTCGATTGGGAGCGCTTGCTGGTGCGCGGATATGGGCAAGACGACCATTATTTCCTCAGTGAGGATCTCGCCGTGCCCTTTGATCCTGATTACGAATGGCAAGATGGTGATGTGATCCCGTTTCGTCTTCTGCAAACGCCGGATGGAGCCCGTGGCGCAATCACAGCAGACGGTCGTTACAATGATGGCGCATGGCGGGTCACCCTTGAGCGCAGTATGGAAAGCCCCAACCCTCGCGATAGCAAGACGCTTGCGGTCGGTGAAATCTATCATGTCGCCTTCGCGGTGCATCATGGCGCGGTGGGAGCACGCCACCACCGTGTTTCACTTCCTCACACTTTGGGCATTGGAACCGAAGCGGACATCGTTGCTGTTTACTCTGAAGAGCCACTCGTCGAGCAAGAGCTAACGTGGCACGAAGTGGAACTCATTAACCCAGGGCAAGTGGACTGGGAGTGGCTCCTTACACGTCATCCTGGCGCGGGCTTCATTCGGGGAGATATCGACATCAGTGTGCGTGATCACCACGGCTACCTGCCATTGTTTCAACGCTATATAGAGCGGCGCCGACCTTAACTTACTTCGCCCGTGAAAGCAGCCGGTCCAAGTGATCGGCAAACTCCTTTTTATCGCGGTTGCTAAGCGGCGGTGGTCCACCATGGTGGACGCCAGAGCTTCGCATGGTATCCATAAAGTCGCGCATATTCAGGCGTTGTCGAATGTTTTCTGGGGTGAACAATTCGCCCCGAGGACTCAATACATGGGCCCCCTTTTCAATCGCTTCTGCTGCAAGGGGAATGTCTGAAGAGATAATGATGTCACCCGCTTCACAGCGGTTCACGATTTCCTGATCAGCCACGTCAAAACCATCCGCGACCCGCACGCTCTCAATGAACGGCGAACGTGGATGATTGATGAGACGATTGGCAATCATACAGAGCTTTATCTCGCGCTTCGTTGCTGCACGAAACAGGATCTCGCGGATTGGCACGGGGCACGCATCAGCGTCCACATAAATAACCATTGAATATTCCTTGGCAGTCATTCAAGACGCCATTGTATGCCAAATGCCTATTCAGTCCTACGGTCTGGTCAAGTATAAGCGCCCAGCAAAAGCTGGGCGCTTTGCCGAAGTTAAGAAAATTGCGCTATGGCTTCTTTGATTTCATTCCATGAGTTCATAACGAAGGGGCCATAGCCCACCACAGGCTCGTTAATGGGAGCGCCAGCGGCCACCAAGAAACGCGCTGTGTTGTTTGCTTCGATATGGACTGCTTCCCCGTCTTGTTGGAACGAAACAATGGATGCATCTCGCACAATCTCTTGTCCATTGACCAAGGCCGTTCCAGTCAGCAGGGTGAGCCACACATTCCAGTTGGGATTGAAATGAAGCACATGCTTCTCGTTCGCATGCAGCTCAAGATCCATCACCAATAAGTCACTGTGGGTCTTCGCGGGCCCGACCGTGCCCTCGTATTCCCCCGCAATCACACGAAACGTTGAATGACCATTACCTAAGGGTTGCTTCGGCATCGCATCACTCGTCAGGCTCTGATAAGTCGCTGGCGTCGATTTCGCATGCGCTGGGAGGTTCACCCACAGCTGCGCCATCTTTTTGGTAAGAAAAAAGCGTGCTCACAGGAAAGCCATTGCCAACCCAATGGGCATCTTTAGCTTGATGAACATGGCGGGTTTGCTCCGGCCGGACGGGCAATTGGCATTCCTAAATCAAAACTCAGTCGCCGAGTCCGTCAGCTTGAAGAGCAGTTAGAGACGATCCTCATTGTCCGCTCTTCTCGCACCTTTCAAATTACCGATGTCGGTCAACGCTTTTATACGCACTGCCAAGCGGTCTTAATAGAAGCAGAATCGGCCATTGATGTGGTCACAGAGATGCGCTCCGAACCGTGCGGTGTGATTCGGTTGTCTTGCCCGATCGGCTTACTCAACTTTCATGTGGGCAACATGCTCGCAGACTTTATGACGCTCTATCCGAAAGTTACGGTGGAGCTTGACGCCACCAATCGGCGGGTTGATGTATTAAATGAGGGATACGATATCGCAATTCGGGTCCGGCCGTTTCCGCTAGAAGATAGTGGATTGGTCTACAAAGTTCTCTCTCGGCGGGAGCAATGCTTAGTGGCGGCGCCCAGCGTTTTGGAGACCTACGGAGCACCAAAACAACCTGCCGACCTCACCCGCTTTCCATCCATGGTGCGCGATATGCCCAACGAACAACATCAATGGCACCTTCTCAATGAACGGAAGGAACGGGTCACAATCGAATTACAACCACGCTATCTCACGACCGACATGCTCGCTTTAAAACAGGCCGCTCTGAAAGGTGTTGGCGTGGTCCAACTCCCCACATTAATGCTGCAAACACACTTGGAGAGCGGTGAGCTTGTGCACCTTCTGCCGGGATGGAAACCAGAAACAGAGGTCATTCATTGCGTATTCCCTACGCGTCGCGGCATGCTTCCTTCGGTACGCGCCTTATTGGACTTTTTGGCTGAGCGATATGCGCAAATCGCAGAAACTTAAACAACTGCAGTAAAAAACTGCGCATTTAAATTCCTAGCGCCCTTGCGCTCGCATTGGCTTATCACAAGATGGAATTTGAAGGGCGCCATCATCGTGGGATTGATGACGCACGAAATATTGCCCGACTGCTGCCGTTTATTGAAGGGCTCGAAACCGCCCCGTAACTCAGGTTGCCTTGACCTCGACGCGAAACGCTTTCAACAGTGGGATAACAATTTGGGAAAAAAGCGCGATCGACCACAGGGAGTTGCTAACGATCGCCGGAACAAATGGAAAGATAAACAAGAGCGCAAATGCCACCGCACAACCAAAAACCCGCACCCACAATGTATGAAAACTGCGGGTGTAATCTCGCCCTTCGACCAAACGCTGCAAGGGCCACAACGTGGCAATAAAAATAAGCAACCCAACGACGCCAAGGAATCCATAATCCAGCGGGTAGGACTCAAAAAACCCGACATACACTTCACCCGAGAGCGCCACACTGACCATAATTGCGCTCCACATGATCACCAAATGCGCTAACCAATAGGCAACCAACACCGATCGATTTTTACTTTTCGGGACCGCGTTTCCTACACAGTCGAAGTAGACCCAGGCGAGCGCAAACAACGTTAACCCGCCCATCACAAAGTTTACGATCGTGTCACCGCCCACCTCGCCAATTCCACGATTGCTCAAGGTGAGCACCAACTTGAAGAATCCCTCGCCGATGAGAATTAACATCAGTAGCCCGAAGCGCTCTGAAATGTGGTGTAAATGGGGGACAAAACGTTCATAACGGAGTGTTCCGACGCGCGGAAGCATATACTGGAGCTGGATCAGCGCCAGTCCCACAACAAACATCCAGAATGCGAATGGCGTCGGCAAAAACGCCGTGATTGCAAACCATACAGCGAGCAATGCAAAGTTACGGCTCTGCTCACCAGCTAAGCAAGTTTGCTCCGCCCCCACCGCTTTGGCGCGCCAATAGAGCAGCGCCAGCAACGCTCGATTGGTGGCAAACCCTAACGCGAAAAAGACCCAACCAGACGACAAAATATCGGGAATGGATGCCGCAATCACCATCATGGTGACCGACTGAAAGGCCATAATGGTGCGATGTGTGAGATCGGTCGAAATATACAGGGCGTTGTAGACCGAACTATCGGCCCAAGCAAAGAAGATGGCAACGAAGATCGCTGTGAAGATCCAAAAGCCCTGCATATCTAGGTTTTGTGCAAGAAAGGTGCCCAACATAAAAATGGTCACGACATGCACGAGGTCAAAAAATAGCTCGACCCAGTTCACCTGATGCTTCGGGTCCTTCACATCCATGTAGTGTTGTGGCTTGCGCCAGATGGGCGTATCTCGTTTCGGCATCGCGACTCCTTGGCTTACTAACTACTCATCATCGGTACGGGCGATAATCTCAAACTCCCCATCCATTGTTTCTATGACTGTGAGCTCAATCGGCTGGCAGCAGATCTGACAATCGACAATCTGCGCCTGCCCGATATCATTCATGGCATCAATCTCAAGTGAGTTTGGTGCCATACAATAGGGGCAGGAAAATTCAGATTCATATCCTAGCGACATTTAGGACACTTTACAGGTGTTGATACCCAAGATGCGATACAGCCCGCAGAAACGAAATACCCCGGTCGCGATCAGGGCTACGCCAAGAATCCACCAAAAGTTTCCGGCTGTAATCGCCCAAACTGCAATTAACAGACCCACAATAATACGAATTGCGCGATCAACATTTCCAACATTTGCCATGCTTGCCATACAGTTTTCCTCAAAGTTAACGGGACGTGCATGGCAAGTATAGATAACCGTCCTCATTCACGCTCGGTGTTTGAGAACAAATAGTGCTCCGAACAAAAGACATAAAAAAAGGAGCCTTTCGGCTCCTCTGATCAGCTTGAAAACAGAGCGATTTACAGCGCTACGATGTTCTCGGCTTGTGGACCTTTTGCGCCTTGGGTAATCGTGAACGATACCGATTGGCCTTCAGCAAGTGTTTTAAACCCGCTGCTAGCAATTGCGCTGAAATGAGCGAAAACGTCTGAGCCACCTTGGTGCTCAATAAAACCAAAACCTTTCGCTTCGTTGAACCACTTTACGGTACCAGTAACAGTATTAGACATAATTAGACTTCCTAAAAACAATAAAATTTGCCCGTTGAGGGCGTGCATCGGCGAGGAAATAAAAGGTAGTTAATGCAACAGAACGGAGGTAATTACGAATAATTTTGCTACGAAGTGTAGAACAACTTGATATTTACTAACCACAGCGGCCACCATACGCTGATCTGAGGGTAAGTCAAACGATATTAATTTTTATTTTGCCGGCCTCGTGTTTCGTTACGACGCATGCTGTCGCAGTGAGGGTTTAGCCTAAATACTTGCATGGACAGCAGCGCCGGCACAGGATGTGCCACCTTTCTCCACACGTTACCGCGTGTTCCCACTCCACGTGCGCAAGGAGGCCGCGCTGTTAGCCGAGCGCGGGCCGACTTAGCATTGCCGAAATGGGCGCGATCATGCGCGACAAAGCTTTCATTAATTCTTAAGGTATGTGCGCAACGCGCTGGCCACGCGTGATCTCCACCGGCGTGTCTGTCACAGTGCCATTAACTCGGGCCGTTTCGAATCGTATGGGCAACCCCATGGAGCTAAAGATGCTTTCACCATCTTGGAGATGAAAGTGTAAATGAGGTTCACTCGAGTGGCCCGTATGGCCGCATAACCCGATACGATCCCCTTGCGCCACGCGGTCCCCAATCTGAACCGGAATTGTCCCTTTAATCAAGTGCGCGTACACCCCGTATTCACCCTCTGCATGACGAATCACTACATGATTCCCCGCAAAATGACGCGCAAGAAAATCACAAACTCCGAAGCCGACAAGCGGTGCAGGGCCGATTCCATCCTGAACATGCACCACCTCACCCGAGGCTGCTGCGAGAATTGGCTCTTCATAGCAAAAATAGTGCTTTAAACGATTGCCAGCGCCGCTATGTCGTCTAAACGATGCGTCTGCTTTTACAAAATCATAGGCATAGCGCTGCGCCAGTACATCCCATGAATGGGAGGTCTCGCGGTGCAGGCCGCCATTAAAAATCAACCATTCGCCGTCAAATGGAAGGCGATAGCTGACCTTGTTCTGATAGTGCTCAAGGGCTTCGTAATGATCACGCATTCGTTTGTGTACGCGCGCCTGTCCGCCGATTTGCTTCAGCTGCTGAGTCAGCTGCCACGGATTGAAAATCGACAGTAACGAGGTGGGGATAAACGTAAACATAATTGCATAGCGGCCCAAATAACGTAGTGGACCCGCCACCGGCCATTGACTTGCAGGATGAGGCATACGCTTGGTCTTTTTCGGCCCCTCTGCATACGCTTTCAAACCAAAGCTAAGGATGCCAGCCAGGATAAGATATAACGCAATCACCAACCAGAATGGAAAATTCCATCCCCATAGCTGCCGGACAACCACCTGCAAAAGGATGACACAGGCCAGCGATAGCAACATTGGCCAATACCAAGCCCCAAGCTCTTTGCGCCAGCGCGGAATATCCGAAGTGTGAGATGGTTGCATAGGTTCGGGCATTTTTCTCGCCTGCTATTTGATGAAATTCACGATGTGCAACTTAATCTAGAGATCGAGACTGAGGCACGCAACTGATTTCCCTGAGTCAAACACAAGAACCAATTTATGATACCATTAGAATCATAATTCGATACTTTGTTGGGCATTATGGCTGATTTTAACTTTAGTCCACTGGTGATAGAGCGTGCCTTGGAAACCATTAAGATGACGCTCAAAGAACGCGGCCTGAGCTATACAGACGTTGCAGAGCGTTTTCAGGTCTCTCTCAATACCGTCAAGCGCATGCTCAATGGAGATGATATCTCACTCCAACGACTCCTATCTCTCGCAGAAATGTGCGATCTCGATGTCGCCACATTGTTGCGTTCGGCGACTTCCGGACATGCACCTCATCAGTATTTTACAGACGAACAGGATGAAGCATTCGCCGAGCATCCTGATTTGATGGTGTTGTTCTCTGCACTTCGTTACCAACAAAACACGCCTGAACAGGTCGCGAGAGAACAAGGTTGGAACCCTGCGACTTTGTATCAAAAGCTGCGCCAGCTTGAAAACATTGGATTAATTGCACTCGAGCCTGAGAACCGATTTCGTTTTTTGGTCCATGGCCCTTTGGGTTTTCGCCCCCACTCCCGGGTGCTTCGTCAGCAGGCACGGGATTATTTTAAGCGGGCGGAAGACGCACTAATACGAGGTGAGAAGCCCAAGGATATGATGATCATCCTTAAGCCACTGCGGCTTCCTCCGGGAGTTTATGCCCAACTATCAGAGGAACTTAAGCGCATTATTGATAAATATGCGGAAGCCTCGGAACTGATGTTCCATGCAGAACACAAAATGCCTGAGTATCAAGTGACCATTGTGGGGCAGCCGCTCAACGAAGTTCATTCCTTCGACAACCAGTAAGAGGAGGGGCTATGCCCGTTCAACAGACAACGATTGTTATTGCCGCCAAGCCACGCGGTTTTCACTTGATTACCCGTGAAGTAGAACAAGCACTCGCTCAGTTCAGCTATGTCGAAGCCGGGCTTTTACATGTATTCATTCAGCACACCTCCGCTTCATTAACCATCAATGAAAACGCTGACCCAACGGTACGACAAGATTTTGAAAGCCATTTTAACCAGATGGTCCCAGAAAATGCGCCCTACTACCGGCATACCTGTGAAGGGCCAGACGATATGCCCGCCCATTTAAAGGCGAGCCTGCTGGGCACTTCCGTAACCATTCCGGTGACGAACGGGCGACTCAACATGGGCACATGGCAAGGTATCTACCTGTGCGAGCACCGGGATTTTGGTGGCCAGCGGAGGTTGGTGGTGAGTTTGAGTTCTTAGGGGCAGCGCGCGAAAACTCAATTTCTTCATCCAGAGGGTCTTAAATGGGCCAAACTTGAAATGAATCCGCTTCTCCGAGCTCGATAATAATCAGTTGGGTTGTGACGAGAATTCGAGTATATAAATCAGTAACGACATGAGGATATAACCGAAGGATTGGACTCAATGGCACGAAAGACGACAGCCGATGCTTTATTCGAAATAGCAAAGACGCTCCCATGGTGGTTAAGTTTGTCATTAGCAGCCGTATTTTTCTTCGGCGCTCCCATAATTATTGACACCTTGTGGCCTGTTCAGCCCTCAACAACCGAAAACGCTACCGCATATATTTTCTATTTTTCCCTTCTCATGGTGGTTCAGTATATTTTCCCTTTTGCATTGGTCATGGGGTGCATCGCATCATTATTGGAGAAAGCGCGTGCGTCTCGATTACTCAAAAATGTTCGAGTTCGAGGACAGGTCGGAACGATGGCGCGATCAAGCGCTTTTAATCCTGTTACTTGGCGAGACTTTGAGAGAATTGCTGCAGCTTATTTTCGTGAACAAGGCTTCCGCGTGTATGAAACAAAATCTGGACCCGATGGTGGTATTGATTTGGAGCTGTAC
Organism: Aliidiomarina sanyensis; assembly: GCF_003987175.1. Classification (GTDB taxonomy): domain Bacteria; phylum Pseudomonadota; class Gammaproteobacteria; order Enterobacterales; family Alteromonadaceae; genus Aliidiomarina; species Aliidiomarina sanyensis. Next base: position 167,462 of record NZ_PIPM01000004.1, read on the forward strand.
AAAGACTCTGAGCTTTACGTCGTGCAATGCAAACACTGGAAGACGCAACAAGTACCAGTTCAAAAGGTACGAGAATTATATGGCGTAATGGCTGCGATGGACGCGGTTGGCGGCTTCTTTGTAGCCTCTGGCGAATTCACAAAAGAAGCGCTGCGCTTTGCCCGTGACAAGAATATTATATTGCTCAATGGGGATGACATTCTCAAACGCGTCGACTCTGAGGTACAGCCTCAAGCGGCTCCATCGAAACACTCCATTTTGTGTCCCGCCTGCAACAGTGAAATGGTCATCCGCACCGCGACACGAGGTGTGAACGCTGGTCGTCAGTTTTATGGTTGTTCTCGCTACCCTCAGTGCAAGGGGATTGTGAACATTACTGATTAAAGGCTTTTCCCTTTGGAACCTATACAAATCTGCGCTATCAAATCATGTATAATAAATAAGCAGTGAAGCGTATTGCTTCAAGTCGAATTAACCTCTGATGTGAAGGCGGAGTAGTGCTTAAGCCCAAAATCATTGTCCCTCAGCGTTTTATTCATGAGCAACCCATCGTCCATGGCGAGGATTTTGGTGTGCTGTGTTGGAATACACAAAAGCTGACCGAAACCTTGCGGTTTCAAATGGCGCTTGCACGAATTTTGCAAAAGTTCCCAAGCCTTTTCTTATTGTTACAAGAAGCCAAGCTCACCCTCCATGACGATTGGAAATTGCCCCATTGGTCCTATGCGATCGCACCGAACATGCAAACAAAGCGCTCGGTGTATGGGGTGCTTACCGCCAGTCAAATTGCCTTTACTGATGCGCAACCTCGGCTTTCTCGCAATCGCGAGGGGCTGTTTACGACGCACAAGAGCTATATGCTTTCGTATCACCCGCTCCCAGATAAAGAGTCACTTTTGGTCGTGAACATGCACGCGATTAATTTTGTGCGTGCTCATCATTTTTTACGCGAAATGGAAGTGTTGAGAAATGAGTTGTTGGGCCACAATGGGCCATTGATTGTGGCCGGTGATTTTAATGTGTGGAATCGCCAAAGGCGTCTGCATTTACGGCGTTTTTGTCGAAGCGTGGGACTGCGCGAGGCCTACATGTCAGATTCGCAACATATTAAAACCTACCGAGAGCACCCGCTCGATTTTGTGTTCTACCGTGACCTGTCTCTCAGAGAAGCCACGGCTATCGACACCACGACCGTTTCGGACCACAACCCGATCTACGCCCGCTTCTCGCTTTAGCTTTAGCTTTAGCTGTAGCCAGGCCAACAAAGCGCCCCGGTTAGGGCGCTTGCAGCAACGTGCAGCATTAAGATTTCTTGAGCCCTAGCTTGTGCGCAAACTCAACGGACACAAAAATAGGACCAATCAATAAAAATACCAGATCGTCCAAAAACGATGGCTTCTTGCCTTCAATCTTATGGCCAATAAACTGACCTATCCACGCGACGACGAAAATAGCGAGTGAGATCCAGCCAAGCGGAAGACCCGCGTTGTAGATGGCGGTTACACCCCAAAAGGACAGCGCAAACCAGGCCGCCATCATGGCGAAGACCCACACCGCAAGCTTGAGATAGACGAGCATGGATAGCGCCCCAAATACCGTCGCCCCGTTCACCCAATATGCCGCCTGTCCGCTTAATCCAAGCCAATTACCGATCGGGATCAGCCAAAAAAGTCCCAATGTCGCGAAGAAAATTGCGGGCACACACACAATGTGGACCCATTGATTCACATGATTTTGATGGCTGACGCCATAATCTGCGAGAAATTGCTCGAGGGAACGCATGGTTTATCTCCCAATATGCTGCTTAACCCCAATACGATACGGTCAAATTTAACGTCTTTTCGCTGGCAAAGCGAATGTTTGCGATCAGTGCACAGTCTGCTCTCGGATAATCTCGCGCTCGTGCTTCTTGTCTGTTTTTCGCATGGTTTTTCCCCGAACAACTTCGTTATCTAATCGAAGCGTACTGCCTTGAGGCCGATAATGCCATTGAATTATCGCATCTAGAGCCCCAATGGAAACGAATAACAGCAATTATTTTATGTTTATCGTAAATTATTTATTGATATAAATTATCATTGCGTCTATGCTTCGGAAAGTCCTAATGCCGTGGAGCAGAGCAAATGAACGATTCAAACTTATTTCGCTATGGCGGTGGCGCCGCTATCTTACTCGCCGTGTTATTTCCGATATATTGGTTATATGTCCTGACCATTGGAGTGTCTGGTGAGGCAGGCATTTGGGGAGACTTCCAAACCCTAAATGGCTGGGATGCATTGTTTGTGCTGATTGGTGCGTTAGAGATCTTTGTCTACCTCGTGCTGCGCAAGTATTTATCGCATCATCTGAATGCAGGTTTATTATCCGCTCTATTGTGGGTCATGATTGGTCTAGTCGCGATTTTCCATGGGTTTGTGGTGGTGGATATTGCTCTGGCTACTGGTTTATTCAGCGCCTATGAAGATGCATTAATTGCATCTGCCATGGCTGGCAGTCTGACCGTCTTGTTTTTGTTTGCCCTGGTGTCGCTTATTTTCGCTATCGCGTTACTCACGCAGTTTTCGTCGCTTCCGACCTTGATTAAAGTATTTAGTATCGGGCTGATTGTTGTTGCACTGATGCAGCTGACGGTGATCTTGGGCGTTGTGAATATTGTCCTGTTCCCAATCCTGATATTGTTGCTTGCAATCCAGTTTTTGCGTGGTGAGCAATCTGTCGAAGTGGTGTAACAAGTATGGCTATTCGAATTAACTTGGATGTAGAGCTCGCAAAGAAAAAGATGTCGCTCACGGAGTTATCTGAACGTGTGGGCGTATCAATGACTAATTTATCGCTGCTCAAAACAGGTAAGGTCAAAGCAATTCGGTTTAGTACGCTAGAAGCAATATGCCGTGAGCTGGACTGCCAACCGGGTGATATTTTGGTTTATGAGGGGTGATGGTTAGGGGCGCGTTCAAGCTTATGTGTGTGCGTGCGTAATCCTGATGTGCGGGATGTTGAATCTGCTTGTTGATTCAACATCTTAATTAATTGATATCTATCGCTTATTATAATATTTCCAATTTTAAAATGACGACGCACTCGCCGATATACTCACCGTTTGTGCATGCTCTGTAGGTAGTATCCACTTCGCCCGTTAATTTCGCCTTTATGCACTAGGGCCCTTCTTTTGGAGCTAACATTTAGCTTTGCGGCGTGCCAGAGCGCTAACGTAAGCTCGTCCGACAACAGCGATGTGTTAATTGCTCATCACAAAGTTCAGCCCAAAACAGTTAGACATCTGTTAAGAATTTGTCGGTTCCCAATAATTATTAACTTCAGTTTCTTTCTGGTTCTCGTTATATTTTGAAACAGCATTTTAACTGAATCGTAGTAAGTTCTGGAATTATAGGTCAAAAATCCCTCGGAGTCGTACCGAAAGTATTGGTCGATCACAACCGCAACGTTGTCAAACTCCTGCCCAATCACCCGGTGTGACGTCTTGCTGGTCAGTTGCGAGTAGGACTCGTGGTGCTCATTATCGTATTGAGAGGGTGTCAACCTAAGCACCTCCCAACCCTCATTGCTTATCAGGGATATGTAATCTTTAACATTTGAAGTGCTCGTAAAATAATCAAAATCTACATTCCCGCAATTTGGAAAAGATATATCATTTCTATTAGCGTTAAAAAGGACCTTGATGAAACTCGCAATCTCTTTGTTCGTTCTAATTTTTTCCGATAGCTTAAATTTAGAAAAAAAACCTAAGGAATCAATTTTTCCTTCAATGTCAGTTCGTGACTCTGCTGAGGATAGAGTTTGCTGCTTATCATAGGAAAATATGCAATCTGTACTTTTTGCTTGTGCGTCTACGACTAAGTTATCGAACTGTTGAGGATATATTCTTTGCGCCTCATCCACGACGACCAAATCGATATCATTTAAATCATAATTTCTAAAATCTCTTATTGAAACTATTCTCCACCCAAACTGCCTCAACCGATGGTGACCATCATTCAGCTGCCCGCAGTGCACAACAACCACATTTTTCGAGTTTTTAATAAATCTTACAATATCATATGTTAGCAACGTTTTACCGGTACCTGCGCTGCCGGTAATTGAAATAAAGGCAGTTTTGTTATCATATATTTCGCCCAAAACTTCATCCCTAATATCTTCTTGCTGCCCTGTCAGAAAATACTGGCCGTTTAAGAATTTATCTGTGGAATTAAAAGGTGAAACCAAATAGTCGGACGGATTAAAAAGGACATCTGGACTATCGAGATCAATCAGGTTTTGGTTTGTTAAGAGCTGGATCAAATAGCTAAAGTCAATCGATTCAAGGTCACCGAATGAGTTTAGCCTATATAATATCTTTTTTTGAGCAACAAAGCATAAATTATGCACTACCTTACTTATGTGACCTAGGTAATAATTGTTTCTTGTTAGCTGCGTCTTTATCTTTTCAACCGTGCTTGTGCTTTTAATTTCTACATTTAACACATAGTTTCTTCCGAATCTGAGCAAATCAAACTCTTTGCTGATGTGCTTTATTTTATACCCCACATAAAAATCATTAAAAATACCCACATCTGGCAGGCGGAGAAAGATTTCTGAAACTAGAACTTTCAGATCGATAGTTTCATTATTTTTAATATCTACGCCATAATACTTTGTGAAGTTTTTATATTCGTCATGCAAAAGAGAGTCATGCGCTTGCGCGAGAGATATTAAATTAATGCTTTTCATAAACATTTTCGTCCTGATCTAGACTTCTAGTGGCCAACTGGCTGAAGTGAGTCGGCGAAATTACCTTCGCAACTAGCGCCTACGCTCAGGCGCATTTGAGACGATACCTGTTTTTGCCGTAGCAAAAATGTTTAGCGGGTCAAATGTCACCTGAAACGTATTGCTATGCATTCCTTTCTATCCGCTCTAGCTCTTCCTGAATTACTCGACTGACCAACCATCTAAGGGTATACAACAAGTCCTTCTCATGCCGCTTCAAGCGGTCTTTGCCACGGTGAACAATTTTAGAGCGTATTTCGTAGATTTTCTTAAAATCATCAAGAATCTCGTTGCGCTGAGCGTGTGTCTTCCCAACCAAATACGCGCATCGATTACGAAGCAACTCACCGAGTCCGATCAAATCTGATACAGTCTTCTCTCCAAGTAAAATTTCAAGGGCAACGGTAGCCTGAACAAACGAAAGAAGCTCGTTCTTTCCCGAATAGCTGTCGAGCAACCACTTCCCAGCGAGAAGAATCCGCTCATTTATAGCCTCATCAGACCACGCCCTTTCAAGCAATTTAAGCCGATTGGTCAGAAACGCGCGTTTCTTCTGGTCATTATCAATGGTGCCATCTAGGTCATCCAGAACTAGCTCTGAAATAATGTTTGAAACCGATTCATCAAGCTCAATGCTATCATAAAGTCGCCACCTGTTATCGCGCCATTCGTGAATATAGGCCCGCTGTTTTATCGTTGTTGGCGAGTAAACGTAACGTTGTCTGAATGCCCTAACCGCCAAACAGGTTCCTAGAACTGACTTCAGGACAGAAACTGCTGATTCTTCCGGCGTAGTAGACGTCCACTTGCCAACAAAGCCATGTGACTCAACCTGAAGATAGAGGCTATCACCGGTCAATTCTTTTGGGCCAACAAGGCCGAGCAACCCTCCCCCATGCAACCATCGGTCACGGCCGGGAATGCCCGAAACGAGGGGGAACAGCTCTGTAAATTCTGCGTTGGGACGAATCAACCTAACTGAGTCAGTCAACTTGTACTCATGGCCATGAAAATGAGCACTCAACTCGGAATTGAGCTTGAATGTGAACTGGTACCTACGTGGAAGTTCCTCAAACCCCGATATTAACCGAGCAGCAAGCTGCTCCGCATCCGAGTATTTGGGATTTTCAATAAGGCTAGATTGCTTCGACTCGGAATCAAACTCTTCAAAGTCATGAAGCTCTTTAGAAAGCTCACCATAAACGTAATCAAAAAGCGGGGTTTCATTAATAAACATCTCCAGAGACGCCTTCAGAGCCATCTTATTAGGCAGTGCTTTTTCAAGTTCAAACAACCCCGACAACGAGGAGCGATCTAGACTCCAGCCATGATGGAGCTTGAACTCTGGGATTTGTTCAGCGAGCCCCCCTCGCAATCGTTCAAGGCAGCGTTGATCTAGTCCAATCGGCATCGAATTACCTCAGTATGTTCCATTGCCAAGTCAGAACGGAATATCATCATTAAACTCCGATTTTTTTGCGAAAAGAGCCTTGTGCGGCAATGGAAGGCCGTTTGCAATGTAAAGATTTAATATATCTTCGCGATCTATGAAGAGTATCTGGCTTCGCTTAGACGCGTCCAGTTTCCCTCCGAGCCAATTTCTCGCCTGCTTGGTAATTTCTCCCCCAGCAACTATAAATGCATGATCAACCAAGACACGCCGACTGGTTTCAGGGTCGAATATTTCATGACCGAGCATCATCAGTACCTGATTATAGATCTCGGAGACGTTAGCGTTTGTGGCTTTACTCACCCCCGAAGCATCAATCTTTCCCTTTTTAACCTGTATGCCAAAGTAAAGAACATGCTGTGTGGGAAGGATGAACCTCATCCAAATGTCCTTCCCGTATTCCAAAGCCTTATCTTTATGCCCCGCTGCCGTTATTCGGTAGTAACCCAACTGCCTGAACAGCGGTAGAAGAACGTCCTCAATTATTTCGTCTTCAGAGCATTTATCCAAGTAATTTATCAGCTGGTCACGTTTTTCAATTTCCTTTGGAGTAAACGGTCTGTGAGGGTTTGCAGCCAGCGATATGGTTTTTGAGCCTATGTGACGAATATAAAGAAGTTCATCCTCTCCGTAGAAAGCTTCGTAGCCTTCCCTTGCCAAAGGCTTATTCAACTCTTCTAAGGCCTTTGAGCGATCAGGATCATCTGGCTCAGCATCTGATTTGTGCATTAATACTCGAAGGACATGAACAAAACGTTCAGGAAGAGCATGAGCAGCGGACTGTGGCTCTTGAAGCAACTCTTCTAAACGCTCTGCGGTCCAATTCCAGCGCGTTGAACCATCGTGAACGAAATCAAGATCACACTCCTCAAAAAACCGTGTGATATAACTGCTTGAGCGGTATGGGAAAAACTCTTTATCCCCAATTACCAGTTCAGCGATCGCGCGCAAATTTCTACTCTTGAATTTCATCCCACCCCTGTGCGTTTGACGATGATCTAATTCTTGAACTCATGTGAACAGTCAACCAAGAACATAACGCCCGGCTCACCGAGCAGATTCGTGATCGCGGCTTTTGTGCAGCTCTTTGCACAAAAGGTGACAGCGGAAACTCTTCCGATGCAGCCCTTTGTTATTTGTGTCGCTGCTTACAATTACCACCTATGTGTACCTTAAGAACAAGCCAAGATAGTTGTTATGGATATTGCTTTTCCATGGGTTGCCATACAACCGAAAACCTAGTTGCTCAAGTATCTTTACCATCGCCGGGTTAGCTGAAATTTCGGTCGAAGCCATGAGGTTCTCTTGCCCGAACTTATCTAGCAGGATGCGAGCAATATTTTTCGCTATGCCTTTTCCAGCATAGCTTGGGTCCGTGTACAGGTATCCAAGCTCCCATTCAAAATCATTGCTTTGCTTTGGAAGTCCAGCTTTCTCATTTGAGAAATCGGATTCAGTCTTGACCTTAATAGCGCCAATCCCAGCTACCTTTCCATCAATTCTTGCGATACACAGTAATTTACACCTATCAGCTTTGCGCCAAAGATCACCTTGAACTTTTCCCTGCTGCTTCAATGCTGCGGCAAAGCACCCTCGGACTTCATCTGTAAGCTGACTTTTCGAGATTAAATCATATTCGATTTTCATTTCTCTTAAACTCTTTCTAATCGTTATAGCACGATGCTTTCTTCGCATAACTTCTAACTCACCGGTAAATTGCAAGCGCAGCGAGTAATTTATCCGCGTGCTACAAATTGTTATGTGTATTACTCTCCGTTTTTGAAATAGCCCGCTATTCCAAAAACCGCAGAAACTAGCGTGACTACGGCTGATATGGCCAAGAACCACCTTCTTTTATAAAAAGGCATAGAAGCCACGTCTGAATTCTCTAAAGAAATACCCACCAAACTCATTTCTTTCTTTATTAAGCTCCAGCCGCGGCTGCCACTTACACTTTCATTCAGAACATCTTCACTTAGGATCGAATTTATTACCAAAACCTCCGAGACTATTTCCGCCTGAGTGTCACATGACTCTTTAATCAAATTAATGGATTGAATGAAGGATTTTACATACATCGAGTATTCAAACAGCGATGAAATGCGTTGGTACCTATTTCTTTGATTGTTAAGGTCTTTAGTCTTCTGTAAGAAAACAATTCCTTGCTTATCAATTAACAAAAGATCATCGTTAAAATTCAAAGGTTCATTCTTATCTAGCATCTCTTTTATGGCTCTGTCACCAATATCTCTATGCCTAGTCACTATCTCTACCAAGGAAGCTTTCGAAATTTCTGAGCTTTCTGGTTTAATTCTTAGCAACGGCTTGCTATGCCAAGAATTAACAGCCATTTGACTTGGGTTTGGGCAGTGATGAACATTAAAACAAAAGCGTGCTATTGCTTCCAGAATAGGATGGTTTGATAATTTTTGAAGCTCAATTAGCTCAGAAACTGAGTGGCTAGAAGAAAACTTCTGTAGCTGAATACTGATTATGAGAATATGATTACCAATGGTGCGTAATCGTAGCACAATATCTACAGATCCGAGATCGCCTACCGGAATTGAGTAGGGGAGCCTGCTAGTTGAGAAGTTAGCTTTGTATACTCTTCTCAGCTCCGCACCCAGAGCTTGATGAAAAAGTTTTGTCGGCTCTAGGCTGTAACTTAAAATATCGCTCCCTTGACGGCCAAAAGTTCGCTTAGAGTAATTTTTATCCCGTCGCTTAATGTAATACTTACCACTATCACCGATTGGCATCGGTAATAGACCAGAAACTTTCCATTCTAACTCCTGAATTTTATTCACAAATCACGAAACCCAACTGGGTGCCAGGGGTGGGCGTCGAACCCACTGTCCCAGATAAACTAGGAGCTCCTACCCCAGGCCCTGGCAATATACTTTTCACATAACGCCTAAAGCAGCGGCAGCTTTGGCCGTCTGCTGCCTTTACTTGTAAATGCCTTACTTCTTTGCATCAGACTGCTGTGGCTGGCTCTGAGTAGGCTGAGAAGTAGATGGCTGTTGCGAGGTTGCACCTGGAGCAGCTTGCATTGTTGGAACTTGGGCGCTATTGATGCTGATACCATCTGTTTGGACACGCTGCATTATTGGTATAGTAGCGCTTTCCACGGATGGCTGAAGATCGGAGGTCTCTACTTTCTTATCTGACATTTCGGCACCTTCTGGGTTGATATTTGAGATTACAAAAATTACTACTGCTACGGTTGCAGCAGCGAATAACACGCCAACACTATAGTTAAGCCAGTTATTTAGTGCTGACAACCAGTTTCTTTTGTTAAAAGCACTCTGCAACTTGTTCACATAGTAGTCTTCGGCAATACTCAGTTGTTTTGTGATGGCAGCATTACTCACTAAATAAGCTACGAGTGACAGAAGAATCGATAATAAAAAAAATACCCACGACATTTTCATCAGCCAAAGGCGTGAAGCAGTTTCCATAGGGACAACTGATTCAAAAAACGTCAGGGATATGGCTAAGCCCGCCGATGATAGCATTAAAATTGACTTATCGTAGTTTTCGGTGTTGGACAATTGCCTTTTTAACAATTCATCTCGAAATGAGTCGTAAATCTCTATCGAGCGCTTTTGCTCCTCATCGCTTCTTAGAATTTTATTATTGCTCGACATTATTAATCCGACTCCGCTCCCTGAGCATTTAACGCCGCGAACAGCGGTAATTTAAAGCTGCTTTGAGCGGAGCGAAAAGACGCTTTAAATTATCCGGGTGCTTCGCTTTGTTATGCATAGCTATCACTCAGCTATTTAGTAAGCAGTTTGTAATCTTCAACATAATGATGGCCAGCAGGAATAACCACCGGCCTACCAGGGCAAGATCGTGAACGTTTTTTAAGCAACGAAACGATCAGTTTGACGATCTGAGTTACCTGTGATCATATACTCCCTTTTTCGGGAGTTGAATCATGTATATCGAAGCTTTCACAAGCCACTT
>NZ_PIPM01000040.1 GCF_003987175.1 Aliidiomarina sanyensis
CCTGAATTCAGATAATAACCGCAACACTCATGTAATGGGATAGGTCGAAAGGAGGTCAGCTACCGACATGTGGTAGTCTTACTTTTCGACCAAAAAAAGTGAGTTCCAACATGAGTTATCGGCAGCTGACCGAGGGACAACGATACCAGATTTCGTTGCTTCTCTCAGAGAAATTTTCACTCAGAAAGATTGCACAGAAATTAGACGTTTCACCATCAACCGTAAGCCGAGAGCTTCGAAGAAACTCTGTTACATCGGGTTGCTATGAGCCAGGCAAGGCTCATCAAAAAAGTACAGCAAGGCGCAGTCATAGCCAAAAGAGAAGCATTTGTAGGCGCACTGTAGCCGCCGTAGAGCTGCTCCTTTCTGTTGACTGGAGTCCAGAACAAATCGCTGCGGTTTGCCGCTCCATAGGCCGCCCAGTGAGTCATGAGTGGATCTACAGCCATATCATTCGCGATTTTCGGCGCGGTGGCGAGTTTTACAAACACTTAAGGCATCGATTAAAGCGGTACCGAAAGCGAACACATAAGCAGCGCGGACGCATTGTCGATAGACGCTCTATTCATGACCGACCAGAGATTGTTGGAACACGCAAGCGTTACGGCGACTGGGAAATCGACACTGTGATTGGTAAACGCGGAACTGGAGTCATTGTTACCGCTCTAGAGCGAAAAAGCCGCTTCTACGTTACACGTAAGGTTTTTAGCAAAAATGCAAACGAAGTTGCTGGTGCTTTGATTGAAATGTTAGAACCTTTTCAATCACTTGTGCACACTATTACGGCTGACAATGGTTTGGAGTTCGCCGAGCATAAACGCATCGCCAAGGCTTTGGATGCAGATGTGTACTTTGCAGACCCGTATGCCTCTTATCAGCGAGGTGCGAACGAAAATGCTAATGGTTTGCTGCGTCAGTATGTTCCGAAAGGCTGCAATTTACGGATATTGACCAACGAGATGCTGACCAAAATACAACAGCGTATAAATCTCAGGCCGCGTAAGATATTAGGGTTTAAGCAACCAGATGTAATTTTTAAAGAGCAATTGCAGTACGCGCAGAGCGAGTGTTGCAGTTATTAATTGAATCTAGG
>NZ_PIPM01000041.1 GCF_003987175.1 Aliidiomarina sanyensis
CTAAAATGTCTTCTGGAGAATCACAGCCTTCAAGCAGCTGATCGATAAGTTTTTCTGATATTGGCATTCTGATATCCTTCTAAGGAGTTGATAAGAATGCCATTTACACAGATATTTTTACACTCTCGTTCTAAGGCTATCACGATGACGCCAGTTCCGCGTTTACCTATGACCGAATCGATTTCCCAGTCACCGTAACTCCGGCGTGCTCCAACAATCTTTGGTCGGTCATGAATAGAGCGTCTATCGACAATGCGCTCTCGTTGTTTGTGTATTCGCTTTCTGTATCGCTTTAATCGATGTCTTAGATGCTGATGAAGTTCGCCACCTCGCCGAAAATCGCGAATGATGTGGCTGTAAATCCACTCATGACTTACAGGACGTCCAATAAGTTTGCACACTGCGGCAATTTGCTCTGGACTCCAGTCCGCTGAAAGAAAGAGCTCGACAGCAATTACTGTGCGTTTGCAAATGCCTCTCTTTCGGCCCTGAGCACGTCTTTGGCTCGTTTTTTGATGAGCTTTGCTAGGCTCATAGCAACCCAATGTAACTGAGTTTCTCCGAAGCTCTCGGCTTACGGTTGATGGCGAAACGTCTAATTTTCTGCAATCTTTCTGAGTGAAAATTTCTCTGAGAGAAGCAACGAAGTCTGGTATCGTTGTCCCTCGGTCAACTGCCGATAACTCATGTTGGAACTCACTCTTTTGGTCGAAAAGTAAGACTACCAAATGTCGGTAGCTGACCTCTCTTCGAGCTATGCCATTACATGAGTGTTGCGGTTATTATCTGAAGTCAGCAAGTATGGTATGGTTGCTCCTTGGTTTGCCCTCAATAGCTTATGTTGTAAATTTTTTGGTTTAAAGTAAGACTACCACCGACAAAATCTGAGAAATTAACTAAGCCTAGATTCAATTAATAACTGCAACACTCGCTCTGCGCGTACTGCAATTGCTCTTTAAAAATTACATCTGGTTGCTTAAACCCTAATATCTTACGCGGCCTGAGATTTATACGCTGTTGTATTTTGG
>NZ_PIPM01000042.1 GCF_003987175.1 Aliidiomarina sanyensis
ATCAGTATTTTACTCAATGAAGCGATGCGGTTAGAGCGAGAGCGACACCTCGGAGCCGGCCCTTGGGAACGCTCAGAAGAACGCCAAGGGTACGCCAACGGATATAAGAAGAAATCGCTGCAGAGCCGCTTTGGAAAACTCGATTTAAGTATTCCGCAAACCCGCGATACGGATTTTTATCCAAATAGCTTAGAGCGTGGTTTGCGCTCTGAGAAAGCGCTCAAGCTGGCATTAGCAGAGATGTATGTGCAAGGCGTGTCGACGCGTAAAGTGGCACGGGTGACGGAAGAGCTGTGTGGTTTTGAAATAAGCTCTACCCAGGTAAGCCGCGCCGCACATGAGCTCGATGTACATTTGCAGCAATGGCGAGAGCGGCCGCTTGGTAGTTACCCGTATGTCGTGCTTGATGCACGTTATGAGAAAGTGCGACACGGTGGCTCAGTGATTGATTGCGCCGTTTTAGTCGCGATGGGCGTCAATAAATCAGGACATCGCGAACTTTTAGGCTGCTCGGTATCGCTCTCAGAGCAAGAAGTCCATTGGCGAGACTTCTTGCTTAGCCTGAAAGATAGAGGCTTGCATGGTATCAAGCTGTTTGTTAGCGACGCCCATGAAGGGCTGAAAGCGGCACGCAAGAGCGTATTTCCGAGTGTGCCGTGGCAGCGTTGTCAATTTCACTTACAACAAAACGCGCAAAGCTATGTGCCCAAGCAGGCCATGAAAGCACAGGTGGCGGATGACATTCGCAGTGTCTTTGATGCAAAAACACCGGATGAAGCAAAACGCCACATTGAGTTGTTGTGTCAGAAGTATGAGCAAAGCGCGCCTAAGCTCGCAACATGGGCCGAAACAGCGCTTCCTGAGGGGTTAGCTGTACTAGCTTTGCCCACAGGGCATCGTCGTCGCTTAAGAACGACCAACGCACTTGAGCGCGTGAATAAAGAAATTAAACGCCG
>NZ_PIPM01000043.1 GCF_003987175.1 Aliidiomarina sanyensis
ACTGGGTCTGGTATCGCTGATGGACAGTTACCATCAGCTCAAATGTAACCTATGAACCGCCGTGGTACGGAACCGTATGCCCGGTGGTGTGAGAGGACGGAGGCCAGGAGGCCTCCTCCTACTCGATTTGGCTCGTTTGATTATTTTTTAATTAAAAAACTCTCGAGCTTTTTGCCTTGATTTAAGGCCTTTTGAATTGGTTTTGGCATCCGGCCTTGACCCGTCCAGGTACGCTTTTCACCATTGGACATGGTGTACTCATACTTCGCCGGCTTCGGTGCGCGCTTGCGTTGACTGCGCTTGACCGGCGCTCGGCTTGGCGCTCCAAGAATATCTTCTGGGTTGAGGCCAGCTGCTTCAATGTCTTTGCGAATCCGTTCGATATCTGCCAACTTTGCGGCCTCTGCCCGCTGTTGTTCAGCTTCTTCTTCCTTGCGTTGTTCAATAATATTCTCGAGCTTTGCCATAACTTCTTGTAATTCCGTTACGGACAAATCTTTGGTCGCTGCATTCAAGCGACGTGCGTGAGTAAGAATATCTGTAAATTCGCTCATTGTAGTTCCTTTCGTAGGATAATTTCTTTCTGAATGAATTTGATGGTGCAACGAAAACTGAAATATACATTTGTATTTCAGAACTTTATTTTAAACCATCTTTTTTGTTTTACAGCAAATTCATTTTGTAAATTTATTAAAAGCTTAGCGAATGGATTACAAAATGAATATTCAGTGGCTCTTCAAACACGCAGGGAAAAGTATTTTTATTCTTCTGGAGGGAATTTTTAATTTTGAGCCTAGATTCAATTAATAACTGCAACACTCGCTCTGCGCGTACTGCAATTGCTCTTTAAAAATTACATCTGGTTGCTTAAACCCTAATATCTTACGCGGCCTGAGATTTATACGCTGTTGTATTTTGG
>NZ_PIPM01000044.1 GCF_003987175.1 Aliidiomarina sanyensis
TGCGGTTCAGCTAGTGATTCCCCTTACCGGGCTCACAGAGGACTCTCACCTCCAAGTCATCCTGTCAGTACCACCTGTACAGGAATAGCACCCGTCAGGGCGCAACGCGCCGTGCCCGGCGCACAACAAAAAAGGCTCCCGAAGGAGCCTTTTGGTGTCTTGCAAAGGGGTATCTAATTACTTGATGATTTTAGATACAACACCCGCACCTACAGTACGGCCACCTTCACGGATTGCAAAGCGCAGACCTTCGTCCATCGCGATTGGTGCAATCAACTGAACAACAAACTTCAGGTTGTCACCAGGCATAACCATCTCTACGCCTTCTGGCAACTCGACTGAACCCGTTACGTCCGTTGTACGGAAGTAGAACTGTGGACGGTAGCCTTTGAAGAATGGAGTGTGACGGCCACCTTCTTCTTTGCTCAGTACATAGACTTCTGCTTCGAAGTCTGTGTGTGGCGTGATTGAACCTGGCTTCGCCAATACCTGACCACGCTGCACGTCTTCACGCTTCGTTCCACGCAACAACGCACCAATGTTCTCTCCTGCACGACCTTCGTCAAGCAACTTACGGAACATCTCTACACCCGTTACAGTCGTCTTCACAGTCTCTTTCAGACCAACGATTGCAACTTCGTCACCTGTGTTCACGATTCCGCGCTCTACACGACCTGTTACTACGGTTCCACGGCCTGAGATTGAGAATACGTCTTCGATTGGCATCAGGAACGGCTTGTCGATGTCACGCTCTGGCTCTGGGATATAAGTATCCAACGCTTCCGCCAGCTCAAGAATCTTCTTCTCCCACTGCTCGTCGCCTTCCAACGCCTTCA
>NZ_PIPM01000045.1 GCF_003987175.1 Aliidiomarina sanyensis
CGCATTTTCTCGACGCGGACATGCACCGTTGCGGGTGATACTCGGTTTGCTTTGGCAATTTCGGCATACGAAAGGCGGGCATTCTCGGTCAGTGCGTTCAGTATGTTTTTATCCAAATTGTCGATCATCTATCAATTCCCGCTTTATCCGCCATTTGATTAAACAAAATCTATCTAAAAACGCATTTACTGTAAATAAATTATATCAATAACGATAAATGGAAATTGACTGTTGAATGTTTAGCTGCAATGGCGATAAAAAGGTTAGGAAGTTAATCAATTGGAGCCATCATAATGAAAGCCGTATTTCTAACCCAGCAAGCCGAAATAAAATATATAAAACAAAAGTTTACTGAAGCACTTTGTGATGCGCTCAATTTAACAGAGATCCAAGCGCCCATGCTGACGGACCCAACACAGGGTATTCAGGACACGCTCTCTGGCTACGAACGCGCGGTGCAAGTGCCAGTCAAAGCGTTGCAGCAGCAGTTCGAAGTGGTGCACTCGTTGGCTAAATGGAAACGGGCGACCTTGGGTCATTATGGATTTGAGCCAGGCGAGGGGATTGTCACGCATATGAAAGCGCTGCGCGCCGATGAGGAAACTTTGAGTCCTGTGCATTCGGTGTATGTGGACCAATGGGATTGGGAGCAGATTATTGCGGATCGCCACCGGACGGAAGCGCAG
>NZ_PIPM01000046.1 GCF_003987175.1 Aliidiomarina sanyensis
TGAACCAAATACGCCGCGAGAAGACAATAAAAGCGAGCGTGAATCGTAAACAGAAAATGGCAACTATGAGCGAAGAAGTACTGGACTTAATCGTAAATGCTTAAAAAACGTTCACGCTCTTGCCCTGAATATGAAGCCGATTGTATCGTGGCGTTTAAAGCATATTCAATATCACGAATCAGAGTACGTTATTACGGGAACGAACTCATTGAATTTCAGCCCGCAATATCGCGGAATATATAGCGTCAATTTGAGCGTGGGCGATGGCAATTATACCAGCACTATTCACGTCGGCGATGTTTACTTTGCCGGTGGTGAAGATAGGTGTTTTGACTGTGATATTGTCATTATCGAGTAATTAAAACGAGGAAGCAGAAATGAATAAGGTCTTCAACAAATTTAATATCGTCACTTGTACCTTGCTTATATCGTTGAGTTTTAGTTCATCAGCGCTCGCTCAACAGTAAGCGTAACGCCAACCACACCTATTCAGCCATAATTTGAAGCCGTAGGCTACCACCGATTCTAATTGATAAGGTGTTAGCATGATGAGCCAAACATATCGAACCCGTGAGGAATGGCGAGCGCTG
>NZ_PIPM01000047.1 GCF_003987175.1 Aliidiomarina sanyensis
GGGTCTGTAGCTCAGCTGGTTAGAGCGCACCCCTGATAAGGGTGAGGTCGGTAGTTCAAGTCTACTCAGACCCACCATTTCTTCATGATGGCTTCGTTGTGGAATTCGTCGCATACTGATGTATGCTTCCTCATCCCACGCCTTGCCCTCATTTGAAATTCACTTTTCAAGAAGAAGATTATTAGGTTTGGTGATGGATTGGCCAAGCCTTCGGCTTGGGGCCATAGCTCAGCTGGGAGAGCGCCTGGTTTGCATCCAGGAGGTCTGCGGTTCGATCCCGCATGGCTCCACCATTTTCCTTAATACTGCGTTCGGGACTTCGTCGTGTACTGGAGTACACTTCCTCACTCCCGGCCTTGTCTTAAGAAAACTTATTTTTCTCTGTTTCGAGTAAAGCGATTGTTGAGTGCTTGATAAAGCATTGACCAATCACTTTATGTGATGTGCTCTTTAAAAATTTGGACAAGCTGATAAAGAAACAAACGAAGTTTGAACAAGCCAGGTAAAAACTCACCAGACGATTTGGTGAAGGCGTATCGTTCAGTCAGAAACTTTAGAGCTCGAAGTA
>NZ_PIPM01000048.1 GCF_003987175.1 Aliidiomarina sanyensis
CACTACGGTGGTTCTGCTCGCGACTTCGCACAAATTGACAATGCGCCAGAAGAGAAAGCGCGTGGTATCACCATTTCTACGTCACACGTAGAATATGACACGCCGACGCGTCACTATGCGCACGTTGACTGTCCAGGACACGCTGACTACGTGAAAAACATGATCACGGGTGCGGCGCAGATGGACGGAGCGATCTTGGTTGTTGCGGCGACAGACGGTCCGATGCCACAAACACGTGAGCACATCTTGTTGTCACGTCAGGTTGGTGTACCTTTCATCGTTGTATTCATGAACAAGTGTGACATGGTAGACGACGAAGAGTTGTTGGAGCTGGTAGAGATGGAAGTTCGTGAACTTCTGTCAGAGTACGATTTCCCAGGTGACGACTTGCCAGTTATCCAAGGTTCAGCGCTGAAGGCGTTGGAAGGCGACGAGCAGTGGGAGAAGAAGATTCTTGAGCTGGCGGAAGCGTTGGATACTTATATCCCAGAGCCAGAGCGTGACATCGACAAGCCGTTCCTGATGCCAATCGAAGACGT
>NZ_PIPM01000005.1 GCF_003987175.1 Aliidiomarina sanyensis
TGAAGGCGTTGGAAGGCGACGAGCAGTGGGAGAAGAAGATTCTTGAGCTGGCGGAAGCGTTGGATACTTATATCCCAGAGCCAGAGCGTGACATCGACAAGCCGTTCCTGATGCCAATCGAAGACGTGTTCTCAATCTCAGGCCGTGGAACCGTAGTAACAGGCCGTGTAGAGCGCGGAATCGTAAACACGGGTGACGAAGTTGCGATCGTTGGTCTGAAAGAGACTGTGAAGACGACTGTAACGGGCGTAGAGATGTTCCGTAAGTTGCTAGACGAAGGTCGTGCGGGTGAGAACATTGGTGCGTTGTTGCGTGGAACGAAGCGTGAAGACGTGCAGCGTGGTCAGGTATTGGCGAAGCCAGGTTCAATCACGCCACACACTGATTTCGAAGCAGAAGTCTACGTACTGAGCAAAGAAGAAGGTGGCCGTCACACGCCATTCTTCAAAGGTTACCGTCCACAGTTCTACTTCCGTACAACGGACGTGACGGGTTCAGTCGAGTTGCCAGAAGGCGTCGAGATGGTCATGCCTGGTGACAACCTGAAGTTTGTTGTTCAGTTGATTGCGCCAATCGCGATGGACGAAGGTCTGCGCTTTGCAATCCGTGAAGGTGGCCGTACCGTAGGTGCGGGTGTTGTATCTAAAATCATCAAGTAATTAGATACCCCTTTGCAAGACACCAAAAGGCTCCTCCGGGAGCCTTTTTTGTTACCAACCACGGCGCGAACGCATCGTAGCCAACGCAATGCGTTGGGTTTCCAAGCACCGCTCCCAACGCATTGCGTTGGCTACGGTCATCACCCGGCGACGGCATTACTTTCAACCATCGCTCCCAACGCATTGCGTTGGCTACGGCCATCATCCGGCGACGGCATTGCTTCCAATCACCGCTCCCAACGCATTGCGTTGGCTACGATTATCACCCGGCGACGGCATCGCCTCCCACCCTCACACCCAACGCATTGCGTTGGCTACGGCCATCATCCGGCGACGGCATTGCTTCCAACGCGCAGGTAGCGGAGATCGGGGGTTTCGTGGTACAACAAGGCTTGACTTGAAATTATAACTATAACGATGCAATTCAAGACGCTAAAAATCCGCAAAGTTCACCGTTGGATGACCCTGCTTTTTGGTGCCCAATTGATTATTTGGAGCATTACCGGAGCTGTGATGGTTATTTTGCAGTTACCCTATATTCATGGTCATCATTTAAGCCAGCAAGCGGATCAACCGCTAAGCCAGATGGAGCTTCTCGAGCAAGTTCCGAAACTTCAAACACGATATCCCGAAGCCACTCAAGCTGCGTTGGTGCGCCGCTTTATTGATGGTGATTTCCGGTATGTATTTCGCGTACGAACGCAAGACACGCGGTTTCTGGTAAATGCTTTTGATCTTGAGATCGTCAGTTTGTCTGCCGATGACGTCCGTCATATCGCGGATTTGACCTATGCGGATTCTCCAGTTCCGAAGATACATGCAAAAGAACTGATTCTCGATGCGGCTGAGATGCCACAAGAAGTTAACCCTGCGCATGCCCCAGTATGGCGAGTTGAGTTTGCCGATGCGCGGAAAACCACATTCTATTTTGCAGCTGAGACGGGCGATTTGTTAACGCAGCGTCATCAAGCGTGGCGTGTATTTGATGTGATGTGGATGCTCCACATTATGGATTACACCGATCGTCATCGTATCAGCACACCCTGGTTATACGCCTTCACCGTGCTTACATTTTTCATTGCAATCACGGGTTTATGGCTGCTGTTACAGCGACATGTTCTGAAATTGTGGAGGCGTTCATGGCGCGCGTAAATCCACTCGACAGAGAAAAATACGAACAGGCAAAGCAACGTGCCAATAGAAAGAGTAGTGGTTGGTCGATGTCACGAATGATCCGCTTGCACCGGATTGCTGGGCTGATTCTTGTCGTTCAGTTGCTCATTTGGACGGTGACCGGATTCTATTTCTCATTTATGGGTCGAGAAGCGCTGAATGCACAACAAAATTATCATGCGGCGCCGGATCGTGTGTTGGCTATCCAAGGCCGGTACATTGTGCCCCTTAGGCAGCTTTCTCAATTAGGGGATGTATACGAAATCAATGTGAGGATGCGGGATGAACTCCCCCAATTTGCGGTGGTTTACGATTCAGCTCATCGCCCGCGGCATGAAGTAGGGCGCAGTCGCGGAGATGGCCTGCAGCAAGCGTGGTTTGATGCCGAGACAGGCCAGCGCTGGAATACTGGCGCCGTGCTGGCTCAGCGACTTGCTGTCGACTCTTACCTAGGCTCTGGCATGTTTAACAGGATAACGGATGTGCGCCGTTCACATGACCTTCCACGATGGCCTGGCCCCGGTTTTCGCATCGACTTTGCCGATCGATTGCAGACTCGTGTCTATATTGACCAGGTGAATGGTGATGTGGTGGCGCACCGCAATAAACACTCGGGTTTAACCGAGCTGATGTACAAGCTGCATTTTATGGATTACAGCGGCCAGCGAAATTTCAACAATGTTTTTATTATCGCCGCTGGGTTATTTAGTCTTTGGTTTGTCCTCACTGGAATTATCATGATTATCCGCATTGGGCGGCAGGGCGGGTTTGTTGCGCGTGCTGGTTTACAGTACAATGCTTCGCTGTTTAAGAGATTAAGAACACGCCTGTTCGGGGCGTCGCATAAGAATTAAAGGAGCGCTGCATGGCGTCTGCAAAGAATGAATATCGGAACCAGAACGACGCACGTCAGCGCGGTTGGTTTACTCGCTTTCTCGATACCGTTGAGTGGCTTGGCAACTTACTTCCTCACCCGGTATCTCTTTTCGCCATTTTCTGTTTGCTGGTCATTGTTGCCAGCGGCATTGCAGGATTCTTTGGTGTTAGTGTCGCGGATCCGCGCCCCGCAACTTACGGGCAAGACATTGTCGTAAATAGCTTAATGAGCGGCGAAGGTTTACGCTGGATCGTTTCGAATCTTGTCACGAACTTCACCAGCTTCCCACCGCTTGGGGTGGTCTTGGTTGCTATTTTGGGCGTCGGAATTGCCGAGCGTTCAGGCATGCTCGAAGCGATGATGCGTGGCATGGTGATGAATGCGTCGCCGCGCATGGTGACGGTGACGATCGTGTTTGCTGGGGTGGTATCAAATACGGCGTCCGAATTGGGTTATGTGGTCTTGGTTCCGCTAGCGGCTCTGATCTTCCATTCGTTAGGCCGTCATCCGCTCGCCGGCCTTGCGGCAGCCTTCGCTGGGGTGTCCGCAGGTTACAGTGCAAACCTCTTTATTGGGACGGTTGATCCCTTGCTGTCTGGATTCACCACCTCTGCGGCGCAACTAATTGACCCAACGTACGAAGTCGGACCGGAGATGAACTGGTACTTTATGTTCATCAGTACGTTCTTGATTGCGGTGCTTGGCTGGCTAGTGACCGAGAAGATTGTTGAGCCGAAACTTGGTAAATACAATCCGAACGACATGGATCCCGACTCCGACCTAGACCAAAACGTCAGTATGGAGGGTCTCAAGCCGGAAGAGCGCAAAGGTTTAATCGCTGCGGGCCTTACATTCCTAGCATTGATTGCCTTACTGGCGATTACAGTCGTGCCAGAATGGGGCGTGTTGCGTGATCCTGAAACAGGCGGTGTCGCGGGCTCTCCGTTCTTGCGCGGTATCGTGGTGTTTATCTTTATTACGTTCGCCATTCCAGGCTTTGTGTATGGCTACGTTGTCAGAACCATGCGCAATGACCGGGATGTGATCAATGCCATGGCTGCGAGTATGAGCTCCATGGGTCTGTACATGGTTTTAGTATTCTTCGCAGCGCAATTTGTCGCCTTCTTCGGCTGGACTAACTTTGGCACGGTGCTTGCGGTGAATGGTGCAAATATTCTGCAATCCATTAACCTGACGGGGCCGTTGGTCTTCGTCTTCTTTATTTTAATGTGTGCTTTCGTAAACCTAATGCTCGGCTCTGCCTCAGCGCAATGGGCAGTCACGGCTCCGATTTTTGTTCCGATGTTGATGATCATTGGGTATGCCCCAGAGCTCGTTCAGGCGGCTTATCGGATTGGTGATTCGGTCACGAATATCATTACTCCCATGATGAGCTATTTCGGCTTGATTTTAGCCGTTGCAGCACGGTACAAGAAAGATATTGGAATTGGGACGCTGATTTCGATTATGTTGCCTTACACTATGGTGTTCTTTATTGGCTGGGTTATCTTGTTCTATGTGTGGGTGTTTGCCCTCGGGATGCCTGTCGGACCGGGTGCAGCAACCTATTATTCATTCGAAGCCGCTCAGTAAGGGTGTAGCAAATGCGGAACGTGATTAAAGCCATCGGTCCTGTCAGCCTGAAGCCAAGCATTCTTTGCTGGATGCTTGGGGTAGCGGCTGTCCTGATCAGCTTAATCACGTTCCAAGCATTTTCAGAATCACGTTTTGAGCATGAAGCCGGTATGACTTCAGTTCAGAAGAAAGTGATGATTGCAGCGTATGAGTTCCCACCCTATTTCTCTTCTCGCATGAGTGAGCACTTACTCGGTGATGTGGTTTATGCACTGAATCACATGCAATCGGAGTATCATTTCAGTATTCGTGAAGTTCGGCCGCAAGAGCGGTATCAAGCGATCTCTAAATCGGGATGCTGTGACCTGATTCTATTTGAGTCTGAAGCTTGGGGATGGGACGCGCACTCCGGTTTTCAGGTCTCGCCGCCGATTTCACATGGGAGTGAGCGTCTTTATGCGATGGAAGCGTTTGACTGGCAGCCGCGCGCCGGTGATCGTGTGGCCGGCGTTGTCGGGTACCATTACGGGCTCAATTACGACGCGAATGGGAGCGATAATGGCAGTGGGGATTTACCTGCGGTCTACCGCGCAGATAGCCAAGCTACGGTTCTCACGCTCGTTCGAAACCATCGAGTCAAATATGGTCTTCTATCTGATGAATATGTCCGTTGGCTCTCGACGCATGATCCAGAACGAGTTGTCGGTCTCAAAGCGGCTCCCAATCCCGACAGCGTGTATGTGACAAATGTTATTGTGAGCGACGACAGCCCAATTTCGCTTGAGACCATCATGGGATTTTTATTGAAGCTTGCGACCACTGAGAATATGAAGCTCAAGCTCGAGGCATATGGAATTAATTTAGTCACGGCCGAGGAGGGGGGCGCATGCGTAGCCTACCAACACCTCATCCAACGGGACGACTGCCTCCCAAATCAGTAATCAAGGCACGGTACCCCAACGCAATGCGTTGGCTACGGTCATTATCCCACCGCAATGGGTTGGCTACGGTCGGTACCCCAACGCAATGCGTTGGCTACTAATCAGGTGTACACCGAAAGGCCGAGGCGTTCTGCGAATTGGGTGACCATTTCGACGGCTCGGGTGGGGTTGCCAAAGCGATTCAATGGCGGACTCCAGGCGGCGATCACGCCATAATCAGGAACGACCGCTACAATACCACCGCCCACGCCACTCTTTGCTGGCAAGCCGACGGTGAAGGCAAACTCCCCGGATTGGTCATACATACCACTAGTTGAGAGCAGAGCGTTAATGCGGTGCGCCGAGCGTGCGTCACAGATGACTTGTTCGGTACCTGGCTGCACGCCGCGGTTTGCCAAAAATCCAAGACTTTTCGCGAGATCGATACAACTCATTTCCACTGAGCATTGAAAAAAGTAGTGATCAAGGACTTCAGGGACCTCGGATTCGATATTGCCAAAACTTTTCATCAGGTAAGCGAGCGCGGCATTTCGGTTGCCGTGCTCCTTTTCCGACTCCCACACCCGATGGTTGGCGTGAATGTTCGGATTACCGGAAAGCTGTCTTACATACTGCACAAATGCCGTTTTGGAAGCGGAGTAATGGCTCACTAACACATCTGCAATGACAATCGCTCCGGCATTAATAAATGGGTTTCGTGGGATGCCATGTTCCCACTCAAGCTGCACGATCGAGTTAAACGCTTGCCCGGAGGGCTCCATTCGAACGCGCTCCCAAAGGACATCGTCCATACGCTGCATGGCGATAGCGAGCCCAAAAACTTTGGAAATACTTTGAATGGAGAATGGGGTATGAGCGTCCCCAGCGATATGCACCGTGCCATCAAGCTCGACCACCGCAATCCCAAGATGCTCCGGATCCACTTCCGCGAGTGCTGGGATGTAGTCGGCAACTTGCCCACCCGGGGCTTGCTGCCGAGCTTTTTCCACCAGCTCCTCGAGCAGTGAACCACAATTTTTGGGTTGCTTGGGGGTACCTTCCACGGTGATTCCTTATCCGTTCAGCAGCGGCTTCAAGAAGCGTGCGGTATGGGACACGGTGGACTCACAAACCTGCTCCGGCGTGCCCGATGCGATAATCTCACCGCCGCCACTACCGCCTTCGGGGCCTAAATCGACGATCCAGTCGGCGGTCTTAATGACGTCAAGGTTATGCTCAATAATGACAATGGTATTGCCATGGTCGCGCAGGCGATGGAGAACCGCAAGCAATTGTTGAATATCATGGAAGTGCAACCCGGTGGTTGGCTCATCCAGAATATACAAGGTCTTGCCGGTATCACGCTTTGATAGCTCCCGCGCCAATTTAACCCGTTGCGCTTCTCCGCCGGATAGGGTCGTGGCTGATTGCCCAAGGCGAATGTAGGAGAGGCCCACATCCATCAAGGTTTGTAATTTGCGAGCGATGGCAGGAATCGCATCAAAGAATTCACGGGCATCTTCTACCGTCATTTCGAGCACTTCATGGATCGTTTTCCCTTTGTAGAGAATCTCCAAGGTTTCTCGGTTGTAGCGCTTTCCTTTACAGATGTCACAGGGAACATAGACGTCGGGTAAGAAGTGCATCTCAACTTTGATTACCCCATCCCCTTGGCACGCTTCGCAACGCCCGCCTTTGACGTTAAAGCTAAAACGCCCTGGCTTATAACCACGCGAACGCGACTCCGGAACGCCGCTAAAGAGTTCACGAATGGGGGTAAAAATACCCGTGTAGGTTGCTGGGTTGGAACGGGGTGTTCGGCCAATTGGAGATTGATCGATGTCTACGACTTTATCAAGATGCTCGAGTCCATGAACGCTATCGTAAGGAGCAACCGTATCGGAGGTGGCGCCATTGAGTTCACGATGGGCCAGAGGATACAGAGTGTCGTTGATGAGGGTTGATTTCCCTGAACCCGAGACACCCGTAACGCAGGTCATTAACCCAATCGGCAGTTTCACATCCACGTTCTTGAGATTGTTGCCCCGCGCACCCTTGAGTTCGAGCCAATGCTTTCCGGGTTTATTGCGTTTCTTCGGGATCTCAATGGCTTTTCGTCCACTGAGGTAGTCACCGGTCAGTGATTTTTCATTGTCGATAATGTCTTGATAACTTCCTTTGGCGACGATTTCGCCGCCGTGCACGCCGGCGCCTGGCCCGATATCAATAATGTAGTCCGCAGCCCGGATGGCATCTTCATCATGCTCAACGACCAACACTGAATTGCCTAAATCGCGGAGGTGGCAGAGGGTCTTAAGTAGGCGCTCATTGTCGCGCTGGTGTAAACCAATGGAAGGTTCATCGAGAACGTACATCACGCCCACAAGCCCCGCACCAATCTGACTGGCCAAGCGGATCCGCTGCGCTTCGCCACCGGAGAGCGTCTCAGCACTGCGTGATAAATTCAGGTAATTTAAACCAACGTTCACAAGGAAGCGGAGCCGGTCATTAATTTCCTTTAGAATCTTTTCAGCAATTTGAGCTCGCTGGCCGCTGAGTTGAATATCGGTAAAGAATTGCAGTGCATCGCCAATTGCTAGTTCAGTGATCTGTGGCAATGTGGTGTCGTTTACAAAGACATTCCGAGCTTCTTCGCGCAGGCGAGTCCCACCACAGCTGCGGCAAGGCTTCATTGCCAAGTATTTGGCGAGTTCGTCTCGCACCGCATTCGAATCGGTCTCCCGGTAGCGCCGTTGCATATTTGGAATAATGCCTTCAAAAGGGTGCTTGCGAACCACGGTATCACCGCGATCGTTCATGTAGGTGAACTTGACCTCTTGACTGCCGGAACCTTGCAACACAAGTTCGCGGACTTCTTCAGGTAAGTCCTTGAACGGTGTGTTGAGGTCGAAATTGAATTGTTTGGCGAGCGAGCGGAGCATCTGATAGTAGTAGAAGTTACGTTTATCCCAGCCACGAATCGCACCACCGGTCAGGCTTAACTCGGGATTGCCTACCACTTTATCTGCGTCGAAAAATTGCTCGATCCCGAGCCCATCACAGGTTTGGCAAGCGCCTGCTGGATTGTTAAACGAGAACAGACGTGGTTCGAGTTCTTGCATGCTGTAGCCGCAGTGAGGGCAGGCAAAATTCGCCGAGAACAGCATGTCTGCGATGCCATCTTCCGCTTCCATTCCGACCACCATCGCCGAGCCACCCGAGAGCTCAAGCGCGGTTTCAAACGATTCAGCAAGACGCTGCTCAAGGCCTGGCTTGACCTTGATGCGGTCAACGACCACTTCGATATCATGCTTTTTATGGAGCTCAAGGCTGGGAGGGTCGCTTAAGTCGCATACGTTGCCGTCGACCCGCGCACGCAAGAAACCTTGGGTTGCAAGATTCTCAAGGGTCTTTTGGTGCTCACCTTTACGGCCACGCACCACGGGTGCAAGCAGCATTACTTTACTGCCTTCGGGTAGGGCCAACACTTGGTCGACCATTTGGCTGACGGTTTGTGCTGCCAAGGTCACTTTATGCTCGGGGCAACGCGGCTCACCGATACGCGCATACATTAGGCGTAAATAATCGTAAATTTCGGTGATGGTCCCGACCGTTGAGCGTGGATTGTGCGACGTCGATTTTTGCTCAATGGAGATCGCTGGCGACAGACCTTCGATGGAATCTACGTCTGGCTTTTCCATCAAACTCAAAAATTGCCGGGCATAGGCGGAGAGTGATTCCACGTAGCGGCGCTGGCCTTCAGCATAGAGCGTATCGAACGCCAAGGATGACTTCCCTGAACCCGAGAGGCCTGTGATGACCACGAGTTTGTCGCGCGGAATTTCAAGATGAATATTCTTTAGGTTGTGGGTGCGGGCACCCCGTACTTCAATTTTATCCATAATATCCTTTGCCAAGTGGCATGTGCCGAAAAGCGTTTGTGCGGCCGAACATTAATCCGCCATTATCGCACAAACCGTACCCACTCTTGAAGCCGCAAACCGCTTTGGGCTGACGAACTCATCGTGAATCTGATAAACTCGCGGCTGCTTAGAGAGACTCACCTGAATCAGTTAGAGATAGTCGTTGAAACCCATGAAGCAATCTGGATTAAATCGCACAGAAAAGAAGGCCGCATTTGCGCTCGCATCTGTGTTCGGTTTACGTATGCTCGGCCTGTTTTTGATCATGCCGGTCATTGCAATTTATGGCCAAGCATATCCGGATTACACGCCATTTCTGGTCGGTATCGCGATCGGTGCGTATGGTCTGACCCAAGCATTCTTGCAAATTCCCATGGGCTGGCTGTCGGATCGGATTGGCCGACGCCCTGTGATCTTCGCTGGTCTCTTTATTTTTGCGCTCGGTAGCGTAGTGGCTGCATTGGCCGACACCATGACCGGAGTAATTGTTGGTCGGGTCCTGCAAGGTGCCGGTGCAATTGCGGGTGCTGTGCTAGCGCTCGCCGCTGACTCCGCCCGTGATGACCAACGCCCCAAAGTGATGGCTGTGATTGGGATGGGAATCGGCTTGTCGTTTGTACTAGCGCTCATCATCGCCCCAATTTTGGGTGAACATGTTGGGATGTCGGGCTTGTTTTGGTTCACAGCTGTCTTAGCCCTTGGTGGCATGGTGTTGATGTGGAAAGTGATGCCAGCAACCCATCAAAAAGTGCCGAGTCGGGACGTGCTACCAGTCCCAAAAGAAATTGGGCGGTTGCTCCAGGATGGGCAGCTCGGGCGTCTTAACTTCGGTGTCTTTGTTCTACATCTGGTGCTCACCGCGTGGTTCGTGACCTTACCGTTGCAATTGGTCGATGCGGGTTTGGCAGCCCAACATCACAGTTGGATGTATCTACCGACCTTAATCCTCTCGTTTGTCGTGATGGTTCCGATGATGATTTTCTTGGTCCGTCGCAAGCAACAAGTGCTCGGTATGCGTCTCGCGATGGGTATGCTCATTATTTCTTTGTCGGTGATCGCCTTATTTACTGATCAGCTCTGGACAATTGTCCTCTCAGTGTGGATATTCTTTATTGGATTTAATTATCTGGAAGCAAGTTTTCCAGCGTTGCTGACGCAACATGCACCTGCAGGAAGTAAGGGCAGTGCGAGTGGACTCTTTACCACCTGTCAGTTTGCGGGCGCCTTTATTGGCGGTGTCGCTGGAGGCTATCTTTATCAGCAGGGTGGCGCATCAGCGGTTATGCTTTTCGCGATTGCCCTGTTAGTATTATGGGTCTTGCTGAGTCACGGTTTACGGCAGGTCGCGGCAACGACCCGGATGGCCTTACCCATCCCCGGCGTTCCTCAAGCGATGGCGTCAGCGCTTGCTTCAGATTTGATTGCGGCCCCCGGTGTGGAAGAGGCGATTGTGCTTCCCGATGAAGGGACGACCTATTTAAAAATTAAACGAGACGAATATGACGCGGCAGCAATTCAAGCACTGATTGCCCGCTATCAAAATAATCATTAGGAGAATGGAATGGCCAGTCGTGGAGTCAATAAAGTAATTCTTATCGGAAACCTGGGACAAGACCCGGAAGTCCGTTACACGCAAAATAGTGTGGCCATTGCCAACTTGAATCTCGCAACGAGCGAAACGTGGAAAGACAAGCAAACCGGTGAGCAAAAAGAGCTCACTGAATGGCACCGTGTGGTGTGCTATCGCCGGTTAGCAGAGATTGCGGGTGAATATTTGAAGAAAGGCTCAAAGGTTTACATTGAAGGTCGTCTGCAAACCCGGAAGTGGCAAGATCAGCAGGGGCAAGATCGCTACACCACAGAGATCGTAGCCAACGAAATGCAAATGCTCGACAGCCGAGGTGACTTTGGTGGCGGTCAGGGTGGTGGCCAGAGCAATTACAATCAAAATCAGAACCAAGGCGGTGGTTTTAACCAAAACCAAGGTGGGCAGAATCAAGGCCAAAGCGGACAGCAGAGCCAGCCTCAGCGCCAGGCACCACCACAGCCTGCACCCCTGGATAACGATTTTGATGATGACATTCCATTCTGATCGTCCATTCGTGAATACCACAAACCCCTGCTTGCAGGGGTTTGTTTTTTGCGGAACAAATGCAGAATTTCGACTACCCTTTAACCCATTCCCCGAATATTTCGTACATGCTTAAAGTAACGGACGCACCCAGTTCGGGTGGTTCATTTCGTCAAAAGGGAGTGACCATGCCAAACATCTCAGAAAAAGCCGCCAACCTTCTGCACCAAGCCTGCTTTGTACACGGCCGCTGGCAGTCGAGCGATTCAGGTGACATGTTGGATGTCACCAACCCAGCCACCGGGGAGCGAATTGGACGTGTTCCTGCGTTGACAGCACTGGAAACAGCCGAGGCGATCGATTCGGCGCATGAGGCCTTTACTAGCTGGCGTAAGGAATCCGCCAAAACCCGCGCCGATATCTTAAAAGCGTGGTATCGCTTGATCATGGAGCATGCCGAGCCACTTGCAGAATTAATGTGCGTCGAGATGGGCAAGCCAGTGACCGAAGCCAAGGGTGAAGTCGCCTATGCTGCCAGTTACATTGAATGGTATGCCGAAGAAGCACGACGGATGTATGGCGATACCATTCCAGGGCTTGATGCGAGTAATCGCGTGGTGGTCACCCGGGAGCCGGTGGGCGTGTGCGTGGCTATCACGCCATGGAACTTTCCAGCAGCCATGATTACCCGGAAGGTGGGGCCGGCATTGGCGGCTGGATGTACCATGGTTGTGCGCCCAGCTTCCGAGAGCCCGTTCACTGCGCTTGCACTCGCCGCACTTGGACAAGAAGCTGGACTTCCGGCTGGTGTTTTTAACGTCATTACCGGGTCTTCCAAAGTTATCGGGCCGGTTTTTACGGACAGTCCTCTCGTGAAAAAGCTTAGCTTTACTGGCTCAACAGCCGTTGGCTCTCATTTGATGGCGGCTTCTGCAAAAACCATTAAACGCGTCTCACTGGAACTTGGCGGCAACGCACCTTTTATAGTCTTCGACGATGCGGATATTGATGCAGCAGTGGATGGTGCGATTGCCAGCAAATTCAGAAATGCTGGGCAAACCTGTGTCTGCGCCAATCGGATTTATGTGCAAGCGGGAGTGCATGATGCGTTTGTAGAGAAATTTGTCGCGAAAGTAAAAGCCCTCAAGGTCGGTGACGGGCTTGAGCCGGATGTTCAGATTGGTCCTCTGATCAATCAGGGCGCAGTGGATAAAGTGACACGGCATATTAATGATGCAAAACAACAAGGCGGCGAGATTATGCTCGGCGGGAAGCCCCATGAGCGGGGCGGCCTTTGGTTTGAACCCACCGTCGTGGTGGACTGTACGCAGCACATGCTCTGTGCGCGGGAAGAAACCTTCGGCCCGCTCGCGCCAATTTTTAAATTTGAGAAAGAAGAAGAGGCAATTGCTTGGGCCAATGACACTGAATTTGGTCTTGCGGCCTATTTCTACGCGACCAATTTGTATCGGGTTCAGCGTGTCGCCGAGGCACTTGAGGCAGGGATGGTCGGTATTAATACGGGTATTCTTTCCAATGCCACAGCCCCCTTTGGCGGAGTCAAAAGCTCAGGGATTGGACGAGAAGGTTCGCACCAGGGCCTTGATGAGTACACGGAATGGAAGTATTTGAGCTACGGCGGTTTTTAACGACTTCCCGGAAATTGTTGCGCTGGATCATATGAACCCTGAATAGCGGTGGCAAAAGCGACGGCACATGCCTATGCTTTAGCCATTGCTTATATTTCAGTCTGGAATACAACAGGTGCGATCGACGACCGCTACTTTTTTTCTCTCCCTCTTCGGGCTGATCCTCCTGCTCACTTCCTGTGGGCAGAAGCGTGAGCCCATCAACATTGGCGGTAATACTTGGCTTGGTTACCAACCTTACTATCTCGCCAAAGAAGAGTTCGGCTGTAGCGCATGTCCAACCCATGACAGTTATGTGGGCGGTCAGGCGTTTCGAATCAACATGATGCCCGCCACAACAAGCACACTACGTCTATTTGGGACGGGCGAACTGGATGGTGCGCTTTTGACCCTTGATGAAGCGATTGGCTTCCAAAGCCGCACCCAAATCCCCATTTGTGTGGCGCAAATTCTCAGTTATTCCGACGGAGCCGATGCCATTCTTGCAATGCCAGACTTCGACCCTGATCGCCCGTTTGTAATCGGAAATGAACAATCGGCGCTTGGTGGTTTTAAGACCGCCCGTGGAATCGAAGCACTAAAATGGATTGATAAGCCATTTGAACAGCGAGTCGTTCACCCCGCATCGCACGTAGACGCATTACTCTCCGGTGAGGTGAATGTGGTCGTGACCTACGAACCTTACGTCAGCAAACTGGTGGAGCGCGGAGCGATGGTGCTGTTCTCAAGTCGCGATATGCCTGGAGAGATTCTCGATGTTCTTGTGGTGCGGCAAGATATTGCACGCCGGCACGAAGACAGTTTAATCTGGCTTGGCTCGTCATTCTGGTATCACGGCCTAAGCATGATGAAAGAACGCGAAGAAAGCTTGAAGTTTATCGCCGCGCGTACCGGTGCTGATCTGAGTGACTTGCAAACCGCGTTGTCAGGCATTCATTTTCCGTCATGGCGGGAGGCGCAAGCCTTCGCTGAGCAAGATTATGCTCGAATTCTCGGGGTGCTCAATCATTACCTTCTGAGTTATCAGCACCTTACAGTGCCGGGCAATATTCCTCTGTGTGAGAACATCATTTACGCAGACCCAGCACCAGCAATATCATTTTATGATTAACCTTATTGGAGTGAACATCGGCCCATTATGACCTCTCCATTTTCCCGTTTTTCATTTGCGAGCTTACGCTTTCAGTTTGTCCTGCTTGTCATGGTCCTCGGCACCTTTACCATCGCCCTCAGCACGTTTGCGATTGTGCAGGATCAGGTTCGCACAAGTCATGAACATAGCGAGCGCGAGCTGCGGACTATGTCAATTTTCGTCCAAGCCTCAGCGAATCGAGCCCTTCGTTACGCTTTGCCTGAGGCACTCGAGGAAATCATGGCTGAAACCGCGGCTCATCGACGAGTTCAGCGAGTCGTGATGTATCGGCGAGATGGTGCGATCGCGCATTCGGTCGGGGCTTACTTGCAGGATGACGCAAGCCTGACGGATAAAATGGCGGTTAAGCTCGAACAAACGCAGATATCGGAACGTATTTCGATTTCCTTTATGGAGGATCGCAATACCTATGTTGCGGCCATTCCGGTGCTGGCGCCTGGCGAACTGCTCGGCGTGCCAAACCGCTATGTGATGATGATTGAGTACCTTCATCCAATTACGGCAGCCGATGCGTTTGCCAATCGAATTGGACGGATTTTGGTGGCCGCCTGTGCACTGGTGGGGATCTATTTTCTATTATTTTGGTATTGGCGGACGTGGGTCAGCCAACCCAGTCAAGCATTGATACAGGCATTAAAAAAAGCGCGCGATGGGGAAGCATTTAAACTGGATAAAGAAATTAAAACGCAAGAGCTCCGTGTGATCGTCGATGCGGTCGCTGATATGGTCGCGCAACGAGATATTCACGAAGAAAAACTACGCAAGCTCACGGCGGCGGTTGAACAAAGTCATGAGGGGATCCTGATTACCAATCGGCAAGGAACGATTGAGTATGTTAATGACGCAGTGGTTAAGGCAACGGGTTACAGTGAAGATGAGCTGCTCGGGCAAAATCCACGAATGTTGGGCTCGGGGCAAACCCCGGCAAGTACTTTCGCATCGCTTTGGAAAGCTATTTTAAATGGTCAGTCATGGACGGGTGAATTCTACAACCGACGCAAAGATGGAAGTGAATACATCGAGTTACAAACCGTCACGCCGCTCAAAGATAAATCCGGCGAGGTAACCCATTTCTTGGGTATTAAGCAGGACATTACAGAGCAGAAATCAATTCAAGAGCGACTGCATTTTCTTGCGTACTTCGACACCCTGACCCACCTACCGAATCGGACGAGCGTGCTAGATATGTTGAGGAATGAATTGGAAGTGGCCAGCCGCAAACAGAGCTGGGGTGCGGTGGTGCTCATCAATATTGATCGCATGAAAGACATCAACGATGCCCGAGGCTTTCAATACGGCAACGATGTGTTGTTGGCGATGACGTCACGGCTGACGGAGCATCAAATGGAGCGTCATTTCCTGGGCCATTTGGGGGCAGATACTTTTTGCATTGTCATCTCTGCGCAATTCCGAGACAGCATGCAGATCCGAACCGTGCTCGACGAATACGCCAATAAATTGATGGCTTTATGTCAAGAACCATTCGATGTACGGGGCGAGCGAGTGCAGCTCACCGTCAGTATTGGTGCTGCTGTATTTGGGGAGCTGCAACGCAGTGCTGACGATGTGATTCAAAGTGCTGAAACGGCCCTGCATAACGCAAAGCGCAAAGGTGGCAATCAGCATCTGGTCTATCGTCCAGCCGATGGGCAAGAAATTGAACGTTTGTATCAAACAGAAGCAGATTTGCGGGTGGCAATTGAGCAAGGTCAGCTGATCCTCTATTTGCAGGCCCAGATGGATCAGGCCGGCGAGCTAGCCGGTGCAGAGGCGTTGGTACGCTGGCAACATCCTCAATCGGGAATGGTTTCACCGGCAGAGTTTATTCCGATTGCGGAGCGTAGTGATTTGATTGCGGATTTAGATCGTTGGGTGCTCCGTCGGTCCCTTGAGGTGCTAAAAAGGTGGCAGGATCGAGGTCAACGGTTGACCATGTCCGTTAATATTAGTCCACGGCATATTCAAAGTGCGCGGTTTGTGGAGAGTGTGACGGAAATTCTGAAAGAGACTGGGGCGGACCCGACACTTCTTGTCCTTGAGGTGACCGAAGGGCTTTTAGTTGAGGATGTGGAACAGAGCATTCAGAAAATGAAAGCGCTCAGTGAGCTCGGAATCCAATTTGCGATCGACGATCTTGGGACTGGCTATTCGTCCCTCAGTTATATCAGACAATTACCCGTGCATGAGTTGAAGATTGACCAAAGCTTTATTCGCGGGATCCCCCACACACAAAGCGACGTGACCATGGTAAAAACTATTGTCAGTTTCGCGCAAAACTTGAATTTACGGGTCGTGGCAGAAGGCGTCGAAACACGCTCACAGTCCAAATTCTGCGAGAAGCTGGGCATCTGGGGTCAGGGATATTTCTACGAAAAACCCATCGAATGGCATCTGTGGCAGCGCAAATGGGGCGTAGCGATGTAACCAACGCACCGTAGCCAACGCACCGCGTTGGGTCCCAGCGATGTAACCAACGCATCGCGTTGGGTCCCGGCGATGTAACCAACGCACTGCGTTGGGTCCCGGCGATGTAACCAACGCATCGCGTTGGGTCCCGGCGATGTAACCAACGCACCGCGTTGGGTCCCAGATTAATCAATAACTCGAACATGAACCCAACGCTGTGCGTTGGCTACATTAAATAAACCCGTATTTGCGAGCGATAACGTCGAAATGCTCTAAGGCGTGTTTTGCGTACGCGCGTTTTTCCACATAGTTGCCCGGGAAGAAGTTTTTCTTAAAGCCGTACGCCACCATATCTTTCAGACGCTTCAATGGCACCGGAAAGTTATCCAACGCGAGCTTGTACTCATCACTGACCGTGGTGTTCGAGACCAACCGGTTGTCGGTGCAAATAACGGTCGCGATTCGGTTCTCAAGCATGTACTTAAAGTTGTGCTCTTTGATGTCGGTAATCGCCGGATTGGTCTGCAGGTTACTGGTCAGACATACCTCAATCGCAATACGGCGATCGGCAATGTAAGAGGCCAGGCTCCGGCTGTAGGCCTCTTTGTCGGTGATCGACTCATCTTCAATCATCTCGGGTGAGAACAGCGAGTAGCCATGTCCCAATCGATCAGCGTAGCACTGAGTTAATGCCTCAAAGATGCTTTCAGCGCCATAGGCCTCACCCGCGTGGACCGTTTTAAGTAAGAAGTTCTGGTGAGCATACTCGTAGACTTCTTTGAATTTGTGAGCCGGGTAGCCATTCTCTTGGCCCGCGATATCGAGGCCAACAATTGGGAGACCCTCTTCATCGCGCATCCGAATGCTCGCGCGAATTAATTCCATCGCCGCTGACTTGATCACATCCATGGGCGCGTGATCGCGCAGCAGTTGGAAGAGCTGCGTGTAATAAGGAGAGAAGCCTTTTTTACCGAACATGCGCATCGCGCAGTTGATAATGCCATATTCAAATGGTGGCTTGAGGCCTGCACCGAAACCTACGTCTGCTCTGTTGTTGTACTCAGTTTTAGCTTTCTTTAAGCCGTTATTCACCGCATGCATGACTTCGTCGAAGCCAATTCCGCGTGCAGGGTCCATTAGAAGCTGCGGGGCAAAACGCACTTCAATGTAGTTCACGCCTTCTTCGAGGTTATCGACGGCCAACTCGTAGGCAGCTTGTTCCATATTCTCGAGATCCCGAAGAACCGAGCAGGTGTACTGGAACCCGTGTAGGTACTCACCCAAATTCTGATATTTGTCTTTGAATACGAGCTCTTTCAAACCCTCAACGGTGTAGGAAGGCAGTTCAATCTTGCTGCGCTTGGCCATTTCAATCAGACCAGCAGGGCGCAAACTTCCGTCGAGGTGCAGGTGTAAATCCGCTTTCGGAAGCTCACGGATAAAGTCGAGAGAATAAGTGGTTGGGGTCGATTGAGATGGACTCGCCATTGCTGTACTCCTGCAGGTTTAAATTAACCGCGCATTATATCGCAAAATTCCCGCACTTGCGCGGGTTTATCATGCTGCAATCGTTATAGTTCAGTAGTATTTGCTCGCGAAAAGCTGCACAATTTCTTCACATTGTGCGCATGCTTTCTGCGAACTTGTCCGGCACTATAAACACTCGATTTTATTGTGCGCCGAACAACGGGCCATGCGTTTAATAAATCACGAAAGACACTACGGATGGAATAAAAAGATGGCTTCGTTGTATTTCACATACTCGGCAATGAATGCGGGAAAAAGCACGTCGCTTTTACAGGTTGCGTATAACTATGAAGAGCGCGATCAGCAAGTCCTGCTGTTAACGCCAGCGCTCGATACCCGCATGGGCGAGGGCAAAATTCATTCACGGTTGGGTTTGACGCGGAGTGCTGAAACCTTCACTGAGAAAACCGATTTGTATCGACTCATCGCGGACAAGCTCGCACATCAGGTGGTGGATTGTGTGTTGTTAGATGAAGCGCAATTTTTGACTCCTGAACAAGTGTGGCAGCTGGCGCAAGCGGTTGATAGCCTCCACACGCCGGTGATGTGTTATGGGATTCGGACCGATGCGTTTGGCAATGCGTTTCCGGGCAGCGCGACCTTACTCGCAATCGCCGACAAACTGAACGAGATCAAGACCATCTGCTTTTGTGGACGCAAGGCCACCATGGTCTACCGCTCGGGTCCGGATGGCAAAGCGATCACCGGAGGCGAACAAATTTCTATTGGTGGCAATGACCGATATGTGTCGTGTTGCCGTAAACATTGGGTCGAAGCCCTCAAGCAAGCGGGCGTTGATCAACAAACATTTCCTCTCATTGAGAGTTAAGCAAGGAAAAAGAACCAATGGCAAAGCGCGGTAACAAGGCTTGGGTGTGGATCATCGTGGTACTGCTGATTGTTGTGGCAGGGGTGACGTGGTGGTTGTGGCCGAAAGATGACGGACAACCCCGATTCAACACATCAAAAGCGGAAGTGCGAAATTTAGAAGTCGTGGTCACCGCGACCGGTCGTCTTCAGCCATTGGATTTTGTTGATGTGGGTGCGCAGGTTTCCGGTCAGCTTGAGCGGATTCACGTGCAAATCGGGGATGAAGTCGAAGAAGGACAACTCCTGGCCGAGATCGATGCAACGGTTCTGGAAGCTCGTCTCGATGCGACCCGCGCTCAGCTTTTATTCCAAAAAGGGCAGCTGCGGGAGCGCGAAGCGAATCGCGACCTGGCGGAGATTAATTTAAATCGCCAGCAACGGCTGTTGGCTGATCGTGCCACGTCCGAAGAGCTTGTCCAAAGCGCCGAAGCGACAGCCCGGGCGGAGAACGCAAGAATTGACCAGGTTCAGGCCCAAATTGAACAAACACAATCGTCCTTGCGGGCCGAGGAAGCCAATTTAAATTACACGCGGATTTTTGCACCGATGTCAGGCACTGTGGTCAGTATGCCTGCACGTCGCGGCCAGACATTGAACGCGGCACAAACCACACCGACCATTATGACGATCGCGAACCTTTCGAAAATGCGCGTTGAGGCGCAAGTTTCTGAAGCGGATATTAGTCGCTTATCGAATGGCATGCCGGTGTATTTTACGACCTTGGGTAATCGTGGGCAGCGCTGGTACAGCGAGCTTGAGCTGATCGAACCCACACCACAAATTGAGAACAATGTGGTGTTGTATAATGCCCTATTTAATGTGCCAAACCCCGAAGGGCGCTTACTTCCGCAGATGACGACCCAGGTCTTCTTTGTGGTAGAGAGTGCTGATGATGTGTTGTCGGTACCCTTTGCTGCCGTGCGTCCGAGTGGCCGTGGGCAGGGGACTGTCGAGGTACTGCGGGCCAACGGCCAGACTGAAACGGTCACGGTACGGACCGGTATTACGGATCGGGTGTACATGGAGATTCGTGATGGTTTGCAGGTTGGTGACGAGGTTGTGATTCCGCGTCAGCAAGGTGGTGGACAAGGCGGCCCAGGTGGTCGCGGCATGCGGATGTTCTAAGATGACTGACTCGACGTACGACACCCTCTCCGATCCGGTTGTGCAATCCACCGCGCAGCGCAAGAAAGGTGTGGCCAAAGGCGAGCCCATGATTCGTATTCAAGGGCTGACCAAGAGCTACCAAACCGGTCCTATTACTACTCAAGTGTTGCATGGGATCGACCTTGAGATTGAGCAAGGTGATTTTGTCGCGATTGTCGGCAGTTCAGGCTCGGGTAAGTCGACGCTGATGAATATTCTCGGTTGCTTGGATAAGCCGAGCACTGGCGACTATTGGTTCAAGGGCCAAAAAGTCGCTGATATGGACCCAGATGAGCTCGCCCAGTTACGTCGCGGCGCATTTGGATTCGTGTTCCAACAATACAATTTGCTTGGCGGCGCGAATGCGGTTGCCAATGCCGAGCTTCCCGCAACCTATACTGCGATTAATGCAGATGAGCGGCGCGCACGCGCGGAGGCTTTGCTGACCCGCTTGGGGCTTGCCGAGCGCATGCACCATAAACCCACCGAGCTATCGGGTGGTCAGCAACAGCGGGTGTCGATTGCACGCGCGCTGATGAATGGTGGAGAAATCATTCTTGCGGATGAGCCAACGGGCGCGCTGGATAGCCAGAGCGGCCAAGAGGTGTTGGCGCTGTTGAAGGATCTTTCACAGCAAGGCCATACCGTGATCGTCATTACCCATGACCATGAAGTTGCGGCGCATGCCGACCGAGTCATTGAACTCAAAGATGGGCATATTACCAGCGATAAGCGCTATCGGGACCGCAGTCCTGATGCAGAGAGCACGCCACCTGCGGGACCGGGTGTAAGCCAACCGAACTCCGTGTTGGATTTGGCGCGCGCTTTCCTTACCGCGTTTTCTGCGCTGCGCCAGAATATCTTTCGCACTGCACTGACTTTGTTAGGTATCGTGATTGGGGTGGCCGCTGTGATTTCTATGCTCGCGATCGGGCAAGGAGCGCGGCAGGATGTGGTCGATCGGATCAGTGCGATGGGCTCCAATTTGTTGAGCGTGTTTCCTGGGGCACCGAATCAGCGCGGACGCTGGGGTGTTGCGACACTCATGCCCGAGGATGCGGACGCAATTAATGAAATTCCTGAAGTCCTCGCTGCGGTTCCAGAGCTAACCGGCAACCGAACGTTGCGTCGGGAAGGCTTCGATAAAGAAGCCCAGGTCAATGCAACCTATGCCAGTTTCCCGATTGCTCGGCAGTGGGACGTGGCGCAGGGTAGCTTCTTTACGCAAGAGGATGAAGAGCTCTATGCGACCGTCGCGGTCATCGGTCAGACGGTGGCAAGACAGCTCTTCCCGGATCGCGATCCCCTTGGGGAAGTGATGCTGATCAACAATGTCCTGTTCCGCGTGATCGGGGTCATGAGTGAGCGGGGTGCATCTCCTTGGGGGCAAGACCAAGATGATGTGGTTTTCGTGCCATTCAGCACCGGCTCACTGCGATTGTTTGGTCAGCGCTGGGTGCGCAACATTACGGTTGCGGCCGTGAGTAGCGATCCGCAAGTCATGCAAACGGCGAATGATAAAGTCCATTCACTGTTGCTTGAACGCCACGGCGTTGAGGATTTTACCATCCGAAATATGGCGTCCATCATTGAAACAGCCACTGAAACTCAGAACACCATGACGCTCTTGCTAGGAATCATTGCGGTGATCTCCCTGGTGGTGGGTGGTATTGGGGTAATGAATATTATGCTGGTCAGCGTGACCGAGCGAACCCGAGAAATCGGAATTCGGATGGCGGTTGGCGCCAAGCGAGCTCAGATCCGTCTGCAGTTCTTGATTGAGGCGGTTACGGTCGCGCTGCTCGGCGGTGTGATTGGGGTGGCACTTGGTCTTGGGATTACCTGGGTGATTGCCAGCTTTGGAACCTCGGTTGTATTTGCGACCACGCCGGTGTTGTTGGCCTTTGGCTGTTCATTCCTCACCGGACTAATTTTTGGTTATGTCCCAGCACGTAAAGCTGCCCAGCTTGATCCAGTGCAAGCGCTTGCTTCCGAATAATATTTTGGCTGTGAGAATCTGAGCCGCGCGGTGGTATTACAACCACCGCGCGCGTTATACTGTGGAATCAAGTTCTTAGCGATTTCACGGCAGGTATTCTCATGAGCGCGCCCACCTTCTCCTCGATATCTTCAATGCAAAGCAAGCCAAGCCTGGCGGATCTTCCAGAGCAAATTACGATCACCCGTCCGGACGATTGGCACGTCCATTTACGCGATGAAGAAGTACTGGGGATGACGGTTCCAGCCACGGCTCGCGTATTCCACCGAACCGTGGTAATGCCGAACTTGGTACCTCCCGTCACGGATGCGGCGCTGGCTGGCGCGTATCGCCAGCGAATCATGGCAGAGCTTCCTGAGGGGATGCGCTTTGACCCAAAAATGGCGCTCTATTTGACCCAAAGCACGACTGAAACCGATGTCAAAGAAGCGGCTGCAGATCCCACCATTATTGGGTACAAACTTTATCCAGCAGGCGCGACCACCAATTCAGCGAGCGGCGTGACGGATATCGATGCGATGGGCCCAGTCTTTGAAGCGATGGAGCTCAATGGCGTACCTTTGTTAGTGCATGGAGAAGTGACGACTTCGGATATCGATATTTTCGACCGAGAGAAGGCGTTTATTGACCGCTACCTTGAACCGATCACCCGCAAATTTCCTGGTTTGAAAGTGGTGTTTGAGCACATTACGACCGCCGATGCGGTCGATTTTGTGCTGGGCGCTCATGCCAACGTGGGAGCAACCATTACGCCGCAACATCTCTTGATGAACCGCAATGACCTGCTGGTGGGCGGGGTCCATGTGCACAACTATTGTTTACCGGTCCTGAAGCGCCGCACTCACCAAGAAGCCTTGCAACGCGCGGCGATTAGCGGCAATCCAAAATTCTTCCTGGGCACCGACTCAGCACCGCATGTGCAAGCGAAGAAAGAAACTGCCTGTGGTTGTGCCGGCTGCTTTTCAGCGTTCAGTGCCATTGAGCTCTATGCAGAAGCGTTCGCTCACTTGGGGGCTTTAGACAAGCTTGAGGGATTCGCGAGCTTTTTCGGTGCCGATTTTTATAATCTACCGCGCAACACAGAGACCTTGGTTCTTGAGAAAAAGTCATGGCATGCGCCGGAGCGAATCGAGCACAAAGGGGGTGTTTGGGTGCCTTATTGGGCCGGTCGAAGCCTGATGTACCAAGTAAAAAAATAGCCTTTCACAACCACGAAACCCTTTAATTTTATTGGTGTTGTGGACATTTGCTTGGGCTGTGTAATACTGGACTTATGTTAATAAAACGAAAAGAAAATTGCCTAATCCGAATATGCTTTTTGACATAGGTAAAAAAAATTACGTTTTAAAATAAAAAGGTTAAACTATAAACAATATTAACATTCAGGGAGGATGTTGCCGGTGATAGCTCAAGCTCGTTCCACAGCTAGCATTGAGAAACGGCATCAGCCCGCTGAGCCGAAGGTAGGTCCCGATGTCGTTTCTTAACAAGTTCAAAATGTTGACCAGCGCCAAGTATATGTATGCGCTCGGCGTCGGCGACTCGGTTGTCACACTCGCCGCACTTCAAGCGTGTCCACGTGAAGAATCTCAAGATTTATACCATGCGGGGAGCTATTGGCGGTTGGTCGAGAACGACTCCATGGTCGTTCAATCCGCCGATTATGCGGAAGCCATCACCGAAATCCTGCTCAAAAATAAACACCTTAAATTTAAGAAAGCTCCGATTCAGGTGGTCTTGAGTTCGGAGCTGGTCGAACAGGTCACCATTGACCGCCCCGAGCTTCCACCGTCTGACATCGCGCCTTCATTGCAGTGGTCACTGCGTGAGTTGGTTAGCATTCCAGCAACGGATATGTTGGTCGATTATTTTGATCCACCGGTGCAGGCCACTCCCAATAAACAAATTCATGTCGTTGCGGCAAGCCGGCAAGCTGTAATGCCGATGGTTTCGGCGCTCCATGAGTTTGGTTTAAAGATTACCGGCATCATCCATGCGGATTTAATTTTTGGTCACTGGCCCGCACAAGGTCGCCGGGTGATGCTGATTAGCCAGATGCCGCAAGAACGCGCGCAGCTCAATATTGTGGCAAATGGACGCTCCTTTGTAACGCGTCGCCTGCGTCACAGCTATGACATGAACACCATAGATCCAGGTGATACGGAGATGATGGAAAACTTGGCGCTCGAGCTGCAGCGTTCATTGGATTTCTACTCGGGCCCCATGCGTCAAGTACAAGTCAGTGAGATTGAGCTATTGGTTGATAACGAACGGGCCCAAGATCTCTGCCAAGCGATTTCGGTGCAACTTGGGATCCCGGTGAAGCTATCTCCTTATCCCGAATGGGCGCGAAACTTTCAAAAAGAAGATTATTCTGACTTGCTTGCCATTGGTGGTTTGCAATGGGTATTGGCCAATGATGCGCTGCAAGACCGTGCTGAATTGAAAGCCACTGCGCGGGAGGCAAACGCATGAAGCATTCAATAAACCTCTATCGCGCGGACCTCGTCCCGAAACGCCCACTCCTTGACTTGCAGCGCGTTTTAACTGTGGTGTTAGTGCTGTGGGTGATTGGTGTGGGCTGGCGAGTCGTACTCGAAATCCAGACCATGCGGCTAGAAAGTCAGTTACAAGCAGCACAAACCGAGCAACGTCAGAAGCAGCAGCTCCTGAGTCAGTTGTCTGCGCAAGTGGCGCAATTGCAGATCGACCCGCAGCTTGAACGTCGGGTACGTCAGCTGCAAGCGGAAGTGCAAAATAAACGCAGTGTCTTGTTTGAATTCACCGAACTCGGTTCAGTCCAGAGCTTTGATTATGCAGCTATTATGACGGAGCTTGCCCGAGTACATGAAGAAGGGTTGTGGGTTACTCGAATTGAAGAAAACCGCGGAGTGTTGAACTTGCATGGCCATGCGGTCGACCCGGCCCTGATTCCTCGCTGGATGCAAAAATTTCAAGAGACTGAACAGTTGAGTCATTTGATGATGAGATTGCATTTGAGACCGGAGATACAGAAGTTTTCTTGCCTGTGACGGTAAATCGGGTAGGAACGTCATTTGATGAGGAAGTAGAGTTTGCAGTCCAGCTTTCTCGCCCAGTAAATCTTCAACTACCGAGCACTCGTCAATTCAATGTATCTATCCTACCGGCTCGTGAAGATGAAATAGTATTACCTCAATTACAGCTTCCTTCGGTAATAGCAGTACCGGAACCATCGGAAGAGCGAGGTGAAGTGGAGTATGAGTTCTGGTTCCCGCTGTCTCAGCCAGCACCAGTGGACGGATCCGTTATCGTTCGTACATTTGATGGTAGTGCAATTCGGGATGTGAATTTTGAGCAAATTGAAAGCGAGCGAATTGGATTCGCAGCGGGTGATGATCACATTCGAGTTCCACTCACGATTCTCTACGAAGGGCGATTGTTAACTCCCAAAGAGCTACAGATTCAGTTTGCGTCTGCTGAAGAGATCATTCTTCCCGCGAATAGATCCGTAACCATATCGATTGATCCGGATGCTATTGGTTTACCCGAAGTACAAATTGAAAATGAGTATGAATTGGTTCGTCCTCCTCTTGGAGAAGAGACAACTATTACCGTGGTTCTTCCCTTCACGACCGCTGCGATAATGCCAGGCCGTATTGATTTAGTTGTGAATCAGGGTGGCGCACTCATTCCTAGAGACTTCAATAATGTTCCACTGACGGTTGAGTTTGACCGAGGAGATCGAGAGGCTGTCTTTGAATTTACTCTGAATGGTGTAGATACAGACGCCGAGCGCACGTTCTCAATTGTACTCTCTAGCGCCACAAACGCACTGCTTCCTCAAAGCGCCTCAGAGAGGACAATCGTCTTCACAATCGTATCTGAGGATTAGTGACAAGAAGAAATAACAAAGGGGCCAAGTGGCCCCTTTCGCATACGTCAAATCAACTCATCAATGCGCATGAATCAGCTCGGTGCCATTCCAGCAACGATTCTGTGGTGCCTCTGGATTGGTGCAGCGATGGCGGAAGTAAGGGGATTCTTCGCCTGGTGCAAGATCATTGAGGTGTACTCGGCCTTCGGCGTCGCGGGTCAGTTCAAACTTATCAAAAAGTGCGCCCGTCACGGTGCGTGCTTCATAAATGAGGCGTCCTTCCTCAAACTGAATGGTTTGAAATAACTGCAATTCTTCGGCGGTCGGGTC
This sequence comes from Aliidiomarina sanyensis, assembly GCF_003987175.1. Taxonomy (GTDB): domain Bacteria; phylum Pseudomonadota; class Gammaproteobacteria; order Enterobacterales; family Alteromonadaceae; genus Aliidiomarina; species Aliidiomarina sanyensis. The sequence continues at coordinate 26,135 of NZ_PIPM01000005.1, forward strand.
CATGGTTTCTTCAGCAGTTTCCGACACGAGATACATTTTCGGGCCAGCAACTGAGACCATATACACTGGCCCATCGAGGGTTAGTCGTCCACTGGTACCTTCCGTCACGTTTTGCCCACGGCCATAGGTGTGATCGTGGCCTTGCAACACAAGGTCGACCCCAAACTCGTCGTACACCGGCTGCCAGTGCTCACGCAGTTCTGCGTTATCGCGCCCGAGTGAAACCGAAAACATTGGGTGATGATGGGTCACAATCGTCCATTGATTTGGATTATCACGCAATACCCCGCGCAACCACTCGGCTTGAACGCGTGCGAGGCGATCACTTTGGAGTGCTTCGGTGCTATCGAGCGAGATAAATCGAACCCCTTGGAAATCAGTGTAGTAGACGGTGTGCGGTAACTCTGCTGGACCATTGCCAGCGCCGGGGAAGTGGGCGGGCCATTGCGGCATAAGATTGCGACGACCGAGCATATCGGTGATGAATTCGTGATTACCGGGAGAAACAAACTGATTCACCATGCCGTGCATCCAGCCCCCAGCATCAAACCATTCACCCCATTCATCATCGTGTACGCCATAGCGCGAGTTCACGAGATCGCCCGCATGCACCATCACCATGGCTTCCGGCGCGTTGCGAAATGCTTCGCGAATGACCCGGGAGAAATGGGATTTCACCGCATTTTGAGCATCCCCAAAGTACACTGCTGTAAATGGCGAAAATTCGGCTTTTGGCGTTCTAAATTGAAACCATTCACTCCAGGTAGATTGCCCCTCATGTTCGCCACCACGAACACGGTACGCATACAGTGTGTCGGGTTCCAAATCGGTGAAGGTCACATGATGGTGTAACGCGGTGCCGTTCTCAGTTCGTAGCTGTGTGCTCGTACCATCCACCCGACGGGCATCACGGTGTAAATCGGGTGTGGATTTTGCCACGGCAATTTGTGCTTGCGGTGCGGTGAGGCTGGTATCCGTGCGCCACGCAACGGTTTGCGAGGTGGCGGGGTTTTGTGTCGGGAGTAATACAATTCGGTCCGGAAATATGGTCGGGGCGTAACGCACAGCGCCTTCCGGAACAAGTGTATTGGCTTCCCGGAATTCATTGGGGTCACCGACATCTTGCAGTGCCGCGTTGCCCGCACATCCTGTGAGTAGCATGCCAAGTAAGCCGGCTACAACGGTCAACGAGCCACGTGAAAAGACTACTGATTTCATATTCGTTCCTCTTTAAAAAAGGAAAAGGCCGGAGTATACGAAGTCACCCCGACCTTCTCACACATTCCGTGATTAGAAGTTCATGCGGACGCCGACTTGCCACGCACGACCGAACTGCTCGTGCTCATAGACGCGGTTGCGCTCACCTTGATACCGAATCGCTTTGCTATCGGTCAGGTTCGTCGCTTCCATGAACGCAGTGAAGTTACGGTTGATGCGGTAACTTGCAGTGAAGTCTAGCGTCCCACGCTCATCCCAGTAGATGTTTAGATCGGGGTTGCCCGTGTTATAAGAATCAATGAACTCTGAACGGTAGTTGTATGCCAGCTGCGCGGTGACGCGCTCGGAGTCGTAGCTCAAGCCTAAGTTGTAGGTATGCCGTGATGTTCCGGCCAAGTCAGTACGGCCAATTCCGAACGGCAAATCTGCCCGCGACTCAGTAAAGGTGTAGTTCGCAAGGAAACCAAGCCCCGACCAAGCACCTGGCAGATTGGTCAACGCTTGTTGCCAGTTCACTTCAAAACCATACAGCTCACCGCTGTTCGCATTCTCTGGACGGTTTAAACGGAAGCCATCAAACTCACCACCTTCAATAGTACTGCGTGCTTTGAAGATCGGGTTTTTCAGATCTTTGTAAAACACACCTGCCGAAATAAGGCCTACCGGTTCAATGTAGTATTCAGCCATCAAGTCAAAGTTGTGTGCATAGGTTGGCTTGAGGTCGATGTTGCCAACTTCTACGTCACCTAAGCCAGTCGAGCGATCCTCGACGATAACGTACGGTGCGAGATCTTCAAAGTTAGGACGGCTCAGACCTGTGCTATATGCTGCGCGCAGAATGACCCCATTGTTCAACTCGTGGCGAAGGTGCACGCTCGGGAATGCCTTCGTGTAACTACTGGAACCATCGTTTGGTTGCGCTGTCTCTGTTTCATCATCAAACTCGAAAGCTTGACCCTCAGTGCGGGTGTGCTCCACTCGAACACCGAATACAACGGTCGTGTCTTGCCATTCAAGCGTGTTCATTGCGTAAGCTGCATATGTGTCCTCTGTCGCTCGATAATCCGACGTGATAGAGGCTGCCACACGAGGAAGGTAGTCAGCACCTTCAAAGGTTGGGCCGTAAATTGCAACAAAGTTACGCTCCATCTTTGGACCGTTGTTGTAGAACCCACCAAAAGGCTCTGAACGCTTGTCGATCAAAACGTCAGAGAATGATGGTGCTCCTGCTCCCACGCTATTGCGCATACGGTCTTCATCATTGAATTTTTCGCGCAAGCGTGCTTTCGCACCAAACTTGTAGGTTGAAAATGCGTTGCCCCATTGGCTCGGCATGGTGAAATTGATGGCATAGGATTGCTCTTTGTCCTCGGCTTCACCGAAGCGGCGCTCATAGCGGCGAAATGCATAGGTATCTGTCGGAATCGTATTTTCGCTGAAGTCCGTTCCTATCACACTGCCATCTGCACCCAAGACTTCAAATGTCGGAAGGTCTGGGTTTGTGAAGTCATATCTTACGTTCGGACGGAAGCTTGACCGATAATATAGATAATCTCGGTCGGGGTAATTCTGTGAAGCAACCGAGTATGCCGCGGTATAATCTATCATCATGGAGTCAAGGAGATGTTTACCGCCGAACGTTGTCGTGTTGATGCGATTTACAAATGTCCGGTGACGGAATTCTTTGTTAAAACGCATCCGAGCTGTGCCGGAGGTTGAAGTGGCATCTGCCGAGTGACGGTCCCACTCGATGCTCATATTATCGCGGAATTCGTTATCTTCGAAGCGAGAATAATTGTGACTCAGATAAAAATGCGTATTCTCATCCATGCGCCAATCTATACGACCCGATACACCTGAGCGAATTCGCTTAACTTCGTAGTCTTTCATGTCGGTCTCTTCAACAACATAGTCGCCGTTTGGACCAATAATCCATGAATGCTCAATGTTGTCTGTCACGCGATCGGTCTGTGCGTGGTTAGCCGAAATCAAGAACCCTAAGTTATCACCATCACCGATTCGGTCACCAAAGGTACCGGATAAACGATAGGCGTCGCCATTTCCTTTTTCATTTTTTCCGCCAGAGATACTACCTCGCAAAATACGGCCACGACTGTCGAGAGCGCCCTGGGTAACAATATTGATATTTCCAGCAATTGCATCGGCATCCATGTCAGGCGTAATTGCTTTGGTCAGCTCGAGAGCTGAGATGATGTCTGCCGGGATGGTATCGAGGTCAATTGCGCGGCTGCCGCCGTCTGGTGAGGGTAGAATAACGCCATCAATCGATACGTTCGCGTACTCAAGGGGAGCACCACGAACGTTTACGTATTTTCCTTCACCTTGGTCACGCTGAATCGATGCACCCGGCAAACGCTGCATGGATTCGGCGACGTTCGCATCGGGGAAGCGTCCCAAGTAATCTGAAGAAACGATAGAGCGAATGTTGTCCGATGCGCGTTGGGCGTTCAGAGCACGTGCTTGCCCGTCTCGGCTACCAACGACTTGAATGCGCTCGACGCTTGGTTGCTCAAGTTCAAAAACGAACTCTTGCCCTGCGTTGGCGGTAACGCGTGCGGCAACGGTTTGGTTTTGATACCCAAGATAATCAACACTGACTTCATATTCGCCCGGCGCAAGGCCGTCGAAGCGGAAGCGACCTTGGCGGTCGGTGGTGGTTTCGCGGTTGGTGCCAACCAAGCGAATAATAGCCCCTTGGAGGAATTGTCCGCGTGGGTCAGAGACCTGGCCACGAATCGACGGTGCGTTAATGGCGGTCACGGAGGCCGCGACTGCATTTACCGCACTCACTTGGGCGAGAGCGACGCCAGAACTTGTCGAGATAGCTGCGGCGACGGCGAGCGCAACCAACGAGCGGGTGGTAAGAACAGGTGAGTGTTTCATGTGGTTTATCCATCTTGTGTGTGGTTAAGATGGACGGATAGGTTAGGGAGGTTGTGTGACAATTAATCGGCACTTTTATGACGGTGTCGTGACGTTTTTGATCGAAATATATTTCCGGCAGAGGCCCAACGCAATGCGTTGGCTACGATCGGGAAGGGGTAGCCAACGCACTGCGTTGGGTGAACAGGTAGGGGCGTCTATCGGGCTGGGGCCCAACGCGCCGTTACGGAGAATGCGTTGGTTACGGTTGGGGTGGGGGATGGATTGGGCTGGGGCCCAACGCGGTGCGTTGGCTACGGTTGGGTGAGGGGTCGGTTACGACCCCAAGCAGCGATTCAATTCTTCCAGGCGATAAAAGCCCTCAAAATACGCTTCACAACCACGCCCCAACGGCGCAATACGCTCATTCCACAGCACGCGAACTAACACCTCGCCATCACCATTCTGAAACACATCCCACTGCACATTCGATGCCATCGGAGCAACGCGCGCCGCGCGCCAGGGATTATTCTCGTAGGAGAAGGGCACCGCAGGATCAGCGCCTTGATGCGCATCAGGGAATTCCAGCCATGCGGCAATCGGCATTAACGCCTGCGCATGGGTAAAGCGCACAGTGGCGAATTCAGTGCTCTCACCCTGAGCCACCGCATTTGTGCGGGCAAGCATGTCGCTGACTAAATTACCGGCCAACTCGAAGCTAATGGTTTCATCGGCAAAGCCGGGGCCTCGTCCATAGAACGAATCCGCGTCATCTATAAACGCCAGCCACATCCGCGTTTCTTCTGGCACATACGCCAGAAAATCTGGGGCGTATTCTTCGGTCAGGTTAATGGCGATGCTAAAAAGGTCATAGACCGCCATCGCCACATCAAAGCTTGATTCAATCACATCGGAATCATCATCCAATGCGACAAACCAGTACGCGCCTCCATCCAAACGTTGAATGAAATCTTTCGTAAATAACGCTTCGACGATGGCGCGCGCGACGTCCTCGGTCTGTTCGAGGCTTTCATAGTAACTTAAGACCTGTTGAACGCGTTCGCCTCGGCGATAATCTGCGTAGCCCTCCGACCCTTCGGCACTATGGAAGTAGACGGTGTGTTCGTCGGCCACTGGCTCGAGAAAGCGAGATTCATCCTGTGGACGAAGTTGGAGCCAGCCATCAATGAAGGCGGTCCCGCTGTCGATAGCGCGCGAGCGTCCCGAGTGAATCACGTGAATCTCGCGCTCGAGATCTTCCAATGCCGATGCGTCGACAATTCGTTCAAGCAAACGAGCGGCTTGCGCTTTATGTTCGGTGCGCCCCAGTCCGCTGAGTTGTCCATATCCGATGTCGTGGTGAATTCGCAGAATCTCCATTAGATCCGCGCCAAGCTGTAAACCAAGGGGCGTGAGTGCCTGCTCATATTGTGCTTGCAACCATACTTGCATCAGGAGGTCATCTGCATCGCGGCTCGATAGCCCCCGCGAGCCATGACGTGCAACGTGCTGGATATTGATTAATGAGAAACCCGCGGGAGGTTCCGGATACACCGTGTAGAGAGGTTCAGGATAGGGTGTTTTGCTGGTGTACCATACGGGCATTTCAGGGATATCGGTACCGCTTGCGAGATGACATACAGCGACGAGACAAAGCGACGTGAGCATTGATTAAGATCCATATTGAAAAATATGGGCGATAACGATGCCATAGGAATGTGACAGATTTATGTAGGGGACTAAACTCAGGGTAAAAGTGGAACTTTTTCGATTTTTTTAGTTCTGATTTCGGTGCATTGTAGCCTGTGTGTATAGATTCTTGTAAAAACCCTGTTCAGACGGGCATTCGCGCTTGCCGGGGCAACCCCGGCTTGATAAAGTTACGCAGTTATCTACCGAATTAAAAAACCAAGGGAACAGCCCTCCATGTTTAAGAAGTTGCGCGGCTTATTCTCCAACGATCTTTCGATCGATTTGGGAACGGCAAATACACTCATTTATGTCAAAGACAAGGGCATCGTCTTGAACGAGCCTTCCGTAGTCGCGATCCGGCAAGATCGTGCTGGCGGCGCGAAAAGTGTTGCAGCTGTCGGTCACGCAGCGAAGCAAATGCTTGGTCGAACTCCCGGTAACATTAAAGCAATTCGCCCCATGAAAGATGGCGTGATTGCAGATTTTCATGTTACTGAAAAAATGCTTCAGTACTTCATTAAACAGGTCCATGAGAATAACTACCTGCGCCCAAGCCCGCGTGTGCTCGTCTGTGTTCCTTACGGAGCAACACAAGTCGAACGTCGTGCTATTCGTGAATCGGCGTTAGGTGCAGGCGCACGTCAAGTCGTCCTTATCGATGAACCAATGGCCGCTGCAATTGGTGCAGGCTTGCCAGTGTCTGAACCAACGGGGTCGATGGTTGTCGATATCGGTGGCGGAACCACGGAAGTCGCTATCATCTCGTTGAACGGGGTGGTGTACTCCAGTTCAGTGCGTATTGGTGGTGACAAATTTGATGAAGCCATCATCAGTTATGTGCGCCGCAACTTCGGTTCACTGATCGGTGATGCAACTGCAGAGCGGATCAAGCACGAGATCGGAACCGCCTATCCAGGTGATGAAGTGCGTGAACTCGAAGTGCGTGGCCGTAACCTTGCAGAAGGGGTGCCGCGTTCATTCACATTGACCAGCAACGAGATTCTCGAAGCGCTGCAAGAGCCGTTGATGGGCATCGTAGCGGCGGTCATGACGGCGCTTGAACAATCGCCCCCTGAGTTGGCGTCAGATATTTCCGAGCGTGGAATGGTCTTGACTGGTGGTGGTGCCTTGCTGCGGGATCTCGATCGTCTGCTGATGGAAGAAACGGGGATTCCGGTCATTGTGGCCGATGACCCATTGACCTGCGTGGCTCGTGGCGGCGGTAAAGCGCTTGAATTGATTGACGAGCACGGCGGTGATCTTTTCAGTGATGAGTAAGCAATAACGAGCGCCCTGTGTCGACACCTTTATTTGTTCGTTCAGTCTCCCTGAAAGTTCGCTTAACGCTAGCCTTGTCGCTAGCGTTTTTGCTTATTTTTCTGGACCATCGGCTGGATGCTATGCAACCGGTGCGGCTCTTCTTGAACTCCCTTGTCAGCCCAGTGCAATACCTTGCTGTGGTACCGGAGCAAGCGCTCGATAACTTCATTTCACAAGTGCAAAGTCGCCGTGCGTTGGTGAATGAGAACGAGCTGTTGAAACAAGAAATGCTCGACTTACAAGGCCGGATGCAACGGTATGAGTTTTTGATGCTCGAGAATGAACGGCTCCGAACATTGCTTGCCAGTGACTCCCGTGATGATCGTTTGCGAATGGTTGCCGAGGTGATCGCGGTCGATTCGGATCCCTTCAGTCATCAAGTCGTGGTGAATAAAGGGACGCGGCATGGTGTGTACATCGGCCAGCCAGTGATTGACGCCAATGGTGTGATTGGTCAAGTTGTCAGTGTTGGCGTGACAACCGCCCGCATTATTTTGATTTCCGATCAGAGCCATGCCATTCCAACCCGTTCGGCAGAAAGTGAAATCCGAGTGATTGTGCAAGGTGTGGGAAGCACTGAATTTTTGGAGTTGATGCACGTGCCCCATTCGACCGAACTGCAGGAGGGGGATTTATTGTTATCCTCTGGCTTGGGCGGTGTCTTTCCCGAGGGCTATCCGGTGGCCAGAATCCACTCATTAGTCCGTGATGAATCCCTCCCGTTTGCCCGCGTGCGAGCGACGCCTGTGGCGAACCTTGACCGGATCCGAATGCTTCTTCTGTTGTGGGATGCGGAGAGTGACCAACAACCGATTCGTCCTGAGCAGGAGGAGACCGAATGATTCTTTCTCGGATGATGGTACAACGCAGTGTTATTCTTGGAACCGTGATTCTGAGCTTGATCTTTGCGGTCATGCCGATAACGCTGACGTTGGCAGCATGGCGTCCTGAGTGGCCATTGCTTGCAATTATTTATTGGATCATCGCGCTGCCGCATCGCGTCAATATTGGCTATGCATTTTTAGTCGGTCTCGCGGTCGATATCTTGTTGGGCTCCACGTTAGGATTCCATGCAGCGGCCTATGCGGTTGTGGTTTACCCTGCAGCCCGGCATTATCCCCGAATTCGGAACTTCTCACTCTCCCAGCAAGCAATTTTGGTGTTGCTGCTTGTGCTTTTGGCACGTGCAATTGTGTTTGTTTTGGAGCACTACCTGAATAACGCGCCCTTTATGCCGCACTATTTTTGGCCTGCATTGAGTTCCGCACTATTTTGGCCGTGGGTCTTTTTGATTTTCCGCAAGATCCGCCGTCATTTTCAGATGAAGTAAGTCACACAATATATAAAACGCAGTAAGATGGAGCTTGCGATGACACAATTGATATTGGCATCGGCTTCTCCCCGTCGTCAGGAACTGCTTGGATTGCTTGGATATCCGTTTACGGTGCAACCCATGGACATCGAGGAGATCCCAAGGCCGGAAGAGACGCCTGCTGATTATGTCCAGCGGCTGGCGCGAGAGAAAGCGCAAGCCTGCGCAAATGCGAATAAGGGTGACCAGCCGGTTGCGGTCTTGGGTTCGGATACCGTGGTGGTCTGTGAAGGCGAGATTCTCGAGAAACCGCTCGATTTTGAACACTATGTGCAGATGATGCAAAAATTGAGTGGAACGTATCATGAAGTGCTCACCGCTGTCAATCTGACGGTGAATGGCGCAAGTGAGACCGCTTTAGTGACCACGCGTGTGTGGTTTCGGACGCTGTCGGACGAAGATATTTTGCGATATTGGCAAACCGGTGAACCGAAAGACAAGGCAGGTGGATACGGTATTCAGGGGCCGGCTGGCGCTTTTGTGCGTCACTTGGAAGGCAGCTTTTTTGCGGTGATGGGCTTGCCTCTTTTTGAAACCGAGCAATTGCTGCGCAACCACGGGATATACCCGTAACCGCAAACCCAACGCAATGCGTTGTGAACCGTAGCCAACGCACCGCGTTGGGCGGGGCAGGATGTGCTCACGGGGCGAGACCCAACGCAGTGCGTTGGCTACAAAGAGACCGTACCCGTAGCCAACGCACGTTCCGTGACGGCGCATTCGAGAGCGTAGCCAACGCACCGCGTTGGGCGGGGCAGAGAGACCGTACCCGTAGCCAACGCACCGCGTTGGGGCGCAAATCGAAAACACAACCACACGCAAAACCGATGTAGAAAAATTGAGGAAACCTATGAGTGCAGAAATCTTAATTAACGTTACCCCAAGTGAAACGCGGGTTGCGCTCGTCGAAAACGGAATCCTGCAAGAAATTCACATTGAGCGCCAAGCCCGTCGTGGACTTGTCGGTAACGTCTACGTTGGCAAAGTGAGCCGTGTGCTCCCCGGCATGCAAGCTGCATTTGTGGATATCGGCCTTGAGAAAGCGGCTTTCCTTCACGCCTCAGATATTATCACCCACATTGATCAGGTAGAGGAGCTTGACCGCGAACAACTTCCTGCGCCGGATATTTCCCAGCTGGTTCGTCAGGGACAACATATTATGGTTCAGGTCGTGAAAGATCCGCTCGGCACGAAAGGTGCGCGTCTGACCACAGATATTACCATCCCGAGTCGGTATCTGGTTTTGATGCCACGGTCCAATCATGTGGGCGTCTCCCAGCGCATCGAAAGCGAGCAAGAGCGGGACCGCTTGCGCAAAGCGGTTGAGAGTTTCTGCAACGATGACATTGGATTTATTGTGCGGACAGCGGCAGAGGGCGCTGGCGATGATGAACTCAAGCAAGACGCGGCCTTTTTGCGCCGGCTCTGGGATAAAATTCAGGAGCGTAAAAAGAAAAAGGCCAAAGGCGGCGTGCTCTACGAAGATTTAAACCTTGCAGCTCGGGTCTTGCGGGATTTTGTTGGTGTTGAGCTTGAGCGGATCCGGGTTGACTCAAGACTAAGCTTTACTCAGCTGCACGAGTTTGTCGGGGAGTTTATCCCGCATCTGTCCGAGCGTCTTGAGTATTACGAGGGCGAGCGGCCTATTTTTGACCTATTTGATGTGGAAAATGAAATCCAACGGGCGCTTGATCGCAAGGTGCAGTTGAAGTCCGGCGGCACTTTGGTGATTGATCAAACCGAGGCGATGACCACCATTGATATCAACACGGGTGCATTTGTTGGTCATCGGAATTTGGAAGATACGATTTTTAATACCAACACCGAGGCAACCCAAGCCATCGCGCGGCAATTAAGGCTGCGCAACTTGGGCGGTATTATCATTATTGATTTTATCGATATGCAGAATGAAGACCATAAACGTCGGGTGTTGCACAGTTTAGAATTGGCGCTTGGGAAAGATCGGGCGAAGACCAGTATTTCTGGTTTTACCTCCCTTGGATTAGTGGAAGTTACTCGCAAGCGGACACGCGAGAGCTTAGAACATGTGCTCTCGTCCGAATGTCCAGTATGTAAAGGACGTGGCTCCATGAAGACCGTGGAGACGGTCTGTTATGAGATCATGCGGGAAATTGTTCGTGTGAATCGAGCTTATGCGGCCGATAAATTTGTGGTGTATGCCTCGGCCGCGGTGGCAGAAAGATTAATGAATGAGGAATCTCAAGCGCTTGCTGAGGTCGAAGTCTTCGTTGGGAAACAAATTAAGATTCAGGTGGAGCCTTTGTACCACCAAGAACAGTTTGATGTGGTGATGATGTAGTGGTTTTAAAACGCGCAGTCCATTTTACAATTCGGAAGCTCTGGCTGACGATCGGCATCCTGTTGGTGCTGTTCGCGGTGGCGTTGAGTATTGCGCGAATTGCATTGCCTTACGCAGAAAACTACCGAGCAAGTATTGAAGAACAAATCCAGCAACGATTTGGCCAAGACGTCACTATCGGCGGACTGAGTGCCGAATGGACTGCGCGCGGTCCGGTTCTGGTATTGCAAGATCTCGCGTTCGAGTTGGTGGATGATTATCCGCTGCAACTTGATGTTCAACGTGCCAACGTGCAGCTGAATTTTTGGCAAAGCATGATGCAGCGGGACTGGGTTTTTGAACACTTCGTCCTTTCGGGCATGCGAGTCGATTATGCATTTACACCCCTCAACGGGGATCAAGATCGCAGTTTGCCAGCGGCTCTTGAGAACTTATTTCTGCGGCAACTTGAGCACTTCCAGATCCGCGACAGCGAGTTTACGCTGCGAATCGGAGAACAAGCCCCCCGGACCATTCAAATCGATGCGTTGACCTGGCGACGAGAAGGCGAACGACGTCAAGCGACCGGTTTGTTTCGCATTCCGGATGTCACAGCGAACTCACTTAATTTTATCGCCGATATCGATGGTGACGAGTTCAGTACCTTAAGCGGCGATTTTTACGTTGAGGCACAACAGCTCGACATTTCTCCATGGTTAAAGCAAGTCACGCCGACCTCTGAGATCCTGCGCACTGAGTTCAATTTGCAAGGCTGGTTGAATCTTGTCGATGGTGAGTTCCGTTCGGGCCAGCTTGAACTTGGCGAAAACCATTTAGAATGGCGTCGCGATCGTGAGCGTCACCGTTTGAACACCAGACCGTCCACTTGGAGCTTGCAACCAAGAACCGATGGTTGGTTGATGAATAGTACGCCTTTGATGATCAGTTTGGATGGGCGAGATTGGCCCCTCGAGCGGGTTATTTGGCAGTATCGTCAAGGTGAGCATCGCTGGAACTTAACCGATATTGAGTTATTCGATTTTGCACCGCTCTGGAGTTTATTTGGTCGTCCAGGCCAGCTGGTTGCGGATTGGTCAGATGGTTTGCAAGCAGAGGGAATTTTGAGTCAGGTGCAGGTTCAGTTGAGTCCTGCCCGCGAGTGGCAATTTTACGTGCGAGCCGATGGCCTTGGCTGGAAGGCCTATCAAGGTGTTCCGGGCATGGAAGGTTTAGCACTCGAGATCTGGAGTACGGATCGAAAAGGGCGCTTTGCACTGACCGGAGCAGAAGTTGCCTTGGCATCACCCTCTACCTTTGCTGATGCAAAAAAGCTGACGGAGCTTTCGGTTGAAGGCTATTGGTTTCAGCAAAATGGCTCGTGGGAATTTGGGGTACCTGAGGCATATTTTAGCTTACCCAATGCTGATGTTCGTCAAAGCATGCGCTTTCGCAGTGACAATGGAAATCCCGTCCAGGCCGAGTGGCTGCTCAGTGGCGGTAGCCGCGGGATGGATGTGTTTGATGTTGTAGCGCTTCTTCCCTTGCAGCTCGGTGAAGATTTAGCGAATTACCTCGACGGTGCATTGGAGCAGGGGCAAATTGATACCCTTGGAATGGTTTGGCGCGGTCCGTTGGATGGCCTCCCTTACCAACCAGGCCAAGGCGTCTTGCAAGCACGCACCGTGATACGGGATCTCGACTTCCAATTCCGGCCGGAGTGGCCGCCGATACTGGGTACCGAAGCGGAGCTAACGTTTGAGTATGACTCACTGTTTATCACCACTCGCGGTGGCACATTGGCGGATATCCCGCTCGGTGAAGTGCGAGCAGAGATCAGTCCATTAATTGCACAAGGAACCACGCTGCATGTGGCGGCAGATGTTGACTCAGATCGCGATGCTTTGCATGCTCTGTTTGCTCAAAGCCCATTAGCGGACTCGGTTGCGACAACGCTCGATGTGGTAAAGCCAAGAGGCCGTTTACAAGGAGCGTTTACTCTTGATATCCCATTCTATGAAGGCGGTGAGCTTGTCGCTGAAGGGCGGGTGGACCTGGATGGAAACTCGATTGAAATAACACCCGTCGGGCTCACGCTCGATGCCGTTCAGGGTGAGTTGACGTTCCGCAACGGTGCGATCCGCTTCCATACGGATGATGCGGCGTTGTTCGAACTTCCCATTTCGGTCAGCCTGACGGGCCGAGTTGATGATGAGATCCCTTACCGAATTGCAGCAGATATCTATGGTGCATGGGCGAGTGACGCTATCCAATCGGCGTTTCCGGACACTCCCTTATTGGAACAATTTTCGGGTCGAATGGAGCATCAAGCGGAATTTAAGCTCGATCTTCTCTCAGAGGGCTTCAACTACCGCTGGGACATGACGACCCAATTGGCCGATACGGGAATTCAGCTGCCGGCCCCGCTTGGTAAGGCTGCAGGAACGAGCCGCACCTTGGTAACTGAAGTACGGGGAAATCAAACGGAGTTAACCGCTGAATCGCGGATGGGCGATCTCCTACAAGTTCGTGGAAATATGCCGTTGGGGCAAGGCTTCGATGCACTCGAGTTTGTGATTGGGGAAAGTCCAGTTCCGATTGCGGCGTCTCCCACATCGGGCTTTTCGATCTACTTTGGTCTTGGTGCGGCGGCTCTGGAGGACTGGCTCCCTATTGTGGTTGGCTTAACACGGTTGGCCGACAATGTGCCGTGTGTCCCCGAGTTCGAAGGGGAAGTCTGTGAACCTGGGTTACGACTTATTCCGGCGCTGCATCGGGTTGAAGGGCGGGTAGATGCCTTGGCGTCCTATGGTCAGGATTTTGGTGAAACACAGATTCAAGGAAGTGCTGGTGATGCTCGCTGGGCTTTTGATATTAACGGTGAGAACCTTCGAGCGCGGCTAAGCGGGAATGATGAAAGCGATGCCCTCGCTGTGAATATTGATTTTCTTGAACTGACCCGTGTTCCTGAAGATACCTCGGAGCAACAGGTCGTGCGAGAGCGTGACTGGTTAGACAGCCTGCCTAAAATGACCATCAATTGCCGTTTATGCCGCTACGACGGTCAACTACTCGGAGAAATTACAGCCAATTTCGACCCTCAAATTTCCGGCGGCCAAGTGACGGATTTAACGATCCGTCGGGGGAATACGCGCGTGCGCGGTGGGTTAGGATGGGTTGAAGCGAACGGTGAAACGCGCACACGGGTGCAAGGGCGTTTTGAAACGTCCGACGTGGGTGCTCTGCTGGGCGAATTTGGGGTGAACTCGACGGTGCGCGAATCGAGCGCCAACCTCCAATACGATTTAAATTGGCAAGGTGGTTTGTTGGACTGGAATGCGGATACCTTGAGCGGCCAAGTGGATTGGTCGCTGGGGCAGGGTTATTTGCGTGATGTATCTGACGGTGCAGCGCGGATCTTCGCGGTCCTTAGTTTAGAAAGTATTTTGCGCCGCTTTACCCTCGATTTTCGCGATATTTTCTCCCGGGGTATGCACTATCAAAGCTTTGGTGGCACGCTCGAGCTAGAGGATGGCGTTGTGCGCACCGAGAACACGCGCATGAATGGTGTGGCCGGAGATATGACGGTGCGTGGCCACGCAAACCTGCGGGATGAAACGTTAGATTACCAAATTACGTATGTACCGAAGGTGACCTCGAGTTTGCCCGTATTGCTTGCGTTTATGGTCAATCCGCCGAGTGGGATCGCGGCGCTGGTGATTGACCGGATGCTGCACGATGCGCAGGTGATTTCTCGCTTGCAATATCACGTGACGGGCAGCATGTCTGATCCTGTGGTGACCGAGGTACGTCGGGATGCAACCGATGTTGAATTGCCAGAAGTGGCTGAAGACGTGTTGCCCCGTGATTTGCCTGAGCATACCGAAGCAACCCGTGAGAATTCTGGAGGGTAATCGATGGCCGCAATCAGTCTTTTGCAATGGACCTCACGGGCTAGCTGGGAAGATAATAAGGCTGTACTTCGGGAACTGCTGCACGAGGCGAAAACCCAGCGCGAGGCGCAAGAGCCGCATTTGATTATTTTACCGGAGATGTTCGCGCGTTTTGGTGCCGGTGAAAAAGCTCAAGGGAAGTTCGCGGAGACAATCGGAAAAGGTGAAGTGCAGAATTGGTTGAGTGCCGCATGTCGTGAGTTTGATGTGTGGATCCTCGCGGGAACCCTCCCGATCGCCGCGGGTGAACGTTATGCTGCAGCATCATTACTTTTTGATGCAAGCGGCACTCAGCGCGCTCGCTACGACAAAATTCATCTATTCGATGCGCATGTGCAAGATGGGACGAAGAGTTACCGCGAATCCAAGTTTACGCGGCCCGGCCATAAATTAGTGGTGGTGCCGACACCGTTCGGCAAACTAGGCCTCACGGTGTGTTACGATCTGCGCTTTCCGGAAATATTTCGGGCCTTGCGCACGCTCGGTGCCGAGCTTATTGCATTGCCTTCGGCCTTTACGAAAGTGACCGGCGAGGCGCATTGGCAACCCCTGTTGCAAGCGCGCGCGATTGAAAATCAAGTCTTTATGCTCGCTCCGAATCAGTGCGGTGTGCATGATGATCAGCGAGAAACCTGGGGTCACAGCATGGTTGTGGACCCATGGGGACGGGTTATTGCAGAGCAAACCCAAACGCAGGGTGTTGTCACCGTGCGGCCCGATAGAAATGAACTGAAAGCGGTGCGTGAACGCATGCCAGTGCAACAGCATAATCAATTTGAGGTAAGTTTTATTCATGATAAACCCACAAGTGAATGATCAGTTATTGGCTCAATCCGGCCTTGATGTCGATCACCTCGCCGCGTGCTTAGGAACCTTGCACACGGGCGCGATTGATTATGCGGACGTCTACCTGCAAAGCAGTATCAATGAAGCTTGGGTATTGGAAGATGGTATCGTGAAAAGCGGTAGCTTCAATATTGAGCGCGGCCTTGGGGTACGCGCGATCGCCGGAGAAAAGACAGGCTTTGCCTACGCCGATAGCATCGATGCAGACGCATTGAGCCGGGCCTCGGTGGCCGCGCGTGGGATTGCCGCTGCTGGACAAGACGGCAAACAACCCATGTTGCAGGCTCAGGGCATCAATCCGCTCTACATCGAAGATAATCCTCTGACAAGTTTATCGGAAGAGAAGAAAATCGAGCTCTTAAAAGCCATGGATGCTCACGCCCGGAAACTGGATCCGCGTATCACAGAAGTGACAGTGTCACTGACCGGCGTTTACGAGCATGTGCTGGTCGCGGCAACGGACGGTACGTTAGCAACCGATGTTCGCCCATTAGTGCGCTTGAATTGTTCGGTCCTCGCCGAACAAAATGGACGGCGCGAGCGGGGCTCGAGTGGTGGCGGTGGCCGTGTGGATTACAATTACTTCTTTCAACCGGTTTATATTGATGGCAACGATACGAGCGCTCGGGCCGACAAGCTCCGTTATGTTTCTTTTGTTGAAGAAGCGGTGCGCCAAGCACTGATTATGCTTGAAGCAAAACCAGCCCCTGCGGGAACCATGCCCGTTGTGCTGGGCGCAGGGTGGCCAGGCGTACTTTTACACGAAGCGGTTGGACACGGCCTGGAAGGTGACTTTAATCGCAAAGGTGCATCGGCTTATTCAGGGCGTATGGGCGAGCAAGTTGCTGCCAAAGGAATCACGATTGTGGATGATGGCACCTTAGCCAATCGACGGGGTTCGTTGAGCGTCGACGACGAGGGTACGCCTTCTGGGTACAACGTCCTGATTGAGGACGGAACTTTAGTCGGTTACATGCAAGATAAAATGAATGCGCGTCTGATGGGAGTAGCTCCCACCGGCAATGGCCGACGAGAATCCTATTCTCATTTGCCGATGCCGCGCATGACTAATACCTACATGCTGGGTGGTGAACACCATCCTGAGGAAATCATTGCCTCAGTGAAGCGCGGCATCTACGCTCCACAATTCTCTGGTGGTCAGGTTGATATCACCTCAGGGAAATTTGTTTTCAGTGCTTCAGAAGCTTATTTGATTGAAGACGGTAAGATTACCGCGCCGCTAAAAGGTGCAACTTTGATTGGTAATGGCCCCGAAGCGATGGCACGGGTCTCGATGATCGGCAATGATTTAGAACTCGACAGCGGCATCGGGGTCTGCGGCAAAGATGGTCAAAGTGTCCCAGTCGGCGTAGGGCAACCCACCCTCAAGATCGACGCCATGACCGTCGGCGGCACCGAGTAGCCAACGCATTGCGTTGGGTCAGACGTAGATAAAGACATCGGGCTCCGAACCCAACGCATTGCGTCGGCGGCACCGAGTAGCCAACGCATTGCGTTGGGTCAGAGTTAGATAAAGACACCAAGCTCCGAACCCAACGCATTGCGTCGGCGGCACCGAGTAGCCAACGCATTGCGTTGGCTTCGAAGGTAGAAGTCAGCCAACGACGCCGCGGATGTACTTAAACAGGGCGCGTGAGGCTGCCGGTGGTTTGTTATTGGCCTGCTCTTTTTGAGCCTGGCGGACATAGTGGCGCAGCTGTTGACGGTCAGCGGTCGGGTATTGATCGAGGAACGCTTGAATGGCGTCGTCGCCTTCTTCTAGGATGCGTTCACGCCAACGCTCAAGACCGTGAAAATGAGCGGCTTGATGCAAACTGTGATTTTCGATTTCATCGATTTTCGCAAGAATGGGTTCGACATCCCGGCCCCGTAAAAGCTTTCCGATGAACTGGAGCTGGCGGCGGAAGCCCTCGCGCTTATTTTCAACGCGCTGGGCCAGTTTGATGGCATCAAGAAGCTCTTGATCCAACGGCAGCTGTTTGAGGCTGTTTTTGCCCATTTTGACCAACTTCGTACCAAGTTGGTGCATGGCTTCTGCTTCACGCTTTAATTGCGTTTTGCTGGGGCCTAAATCATCAGAAAATTCGTCTTGGTCGTGTGACTGCATAATGAAAACCTTGCGTTAAGATGCAGTAATTTTATCAGGAAGCCGCCCTGAATGGTATGTGGAATGGTCGGCACACCGAGTAAACACCGAGAATTAGCGATTGGACTGCGTGCAAGTAACACGCAGGACGGAAAAAGGGGTTTCTTTTGAGTATTGAAAAAACGACATCATCTGCGCAATTACAGCCGGACTTGGAGCGTGCTGTTGAGGCTGTGGAACAGGCAGTAAAGATTGCTAAGAAACGCGGTGCGAGTGCAGCGGAGTGCGCCATTTCTCATGCAAGGGGTTTGAGCGTGAGTACCCGACTCGCCGAGGTGGAAACAGTCGAGTTTAACCAAGATGGAAGTCTCGGGATTACGGTCTATCGTGGACAACGTAAAGGGTCTGCCAGCACGTCCGATCTGTCACCTGAGGCGGTCAAAGTTGCCGTTGAAAAAGCCGATGCGATTGCCCGATACACCTCAGAAGACCCTCATGCGGGTTTAGCAGACGCGGATTTGATGGCGGTTGGTTATCCAGACCCCAACCTCTTTTTTGCTGCCTCACAAGATCCTGAGTATGCGATGGAGCAGGCAATTCGCTGCGAGCAGGCGGCACTTTCGGCTGACCCGCGCATTATGAACTCCGATGGGGCCCATTACAGCAGTCATTGTGGCTTCCGGGTGTATGGCAACAGTCATGGTTTTACTGGCCATTATCTGAGCTCACGCCAAAGCCTTAGCTGCATGCCGATCGCGAAAGAAGGCGATCGCATGGAGCGTGATTATGCGTACACGCTGGCGCGCGATCCACAACTTCTTGCAAGCCCAGAATCGGTCGGTGCTGAAGCGGCATCCAACACCGTTGCGCGTCTTGGAGCTCGGAGTATTGAAACATGCTCAGTACCTGTCATTTTTCACCGCGACCTAGCTCACGGCCTGTTTGGCTCCCTCGCGACAGCTATCAGTGGGGGAAGTCTCTACCGGAAAAACAGTTTCTTGCTTGATCATCTCGGTAAACAGGTATTGCCGGCGTGGTTGAGCATTTATGAAGACCCATTGATTCCTGGAGGACTGGCGTCGAGCCCGTTTGATCACGAAGGGGTGCGTACCGAAGCTCGGAACATTGTCACAGGTGGGGTACTCGACACTTATCTGCTGACCAGTTATGCAGCGCGTAAGATGAACATGCAAACCACCGGTCATGCGGGTGGGATTCACAACTGGTTTGTACGTCCCGATGCCGCGCACCAAGTGGCGAGCCTTGAGGCACTGTGCCGCCAAATGGGGCGGGGTTTGTTGGTGACGGAGCTGATGGGACAAGGCGTCAATATGGTAACCGGTGATTACTCCCGTGGCGCGGCTGGATTCTGGGTTGAAAATGGCGAGATTCAGTTCCCGGTAACCGAAGTAACCATTGCAGGGAATCTTAAAACGATGTTGCTAGGGATCGAAGCGATTGCGCAAGACACGGATCCACGGCATGGCATCTTGACCGGCTCCGTGTTACTACCCACGATGAAAGTGGCCGGCTCGTAGAATTAAGTAGCCAAGGCATGTTCCGTAACGGGGCGTTGGGTCCGAGCCCGATAAATGATCCAACCCAGCTCGTAGAATTATGTAGCCAACGCAGTGCGTTGGGTTCGAGCCCGATAAATGATCCAACCCAACGCAGTGCGTTGGCTACTCATCTTCGTCGAAGCGCGCTTGAATCAGTTCTTCGATGGCGTCGAGGGCGGCGTCCGCATCGCTCCCTTCGGCACGAACCTCAATGGTTTTTCCTTGCTGGCTAGCCAACAACATTAATCCCATGACGCTTGATGCATCGACTTCTCGCTCGCCTTGGGCAATGGTGATCTTGGCCTCAAACTCATTCGCAAGGCGCGCTAACTTAGTGGCTGCACGGGCATGCAAGCCGAGTTTATTCAAAATTCGAAGCTGACGACTACGCTGTGGCATTTTTCTTCTTATCAAGTTCTCTATGTTTCACACGAACGCTGCTGTGTTGATTGGCAAAGCTCTCTGCGAGCTTCTCCGCAATGTAGACTGAGCGGTGTTGTCCGCCCGTGCATCCTATCGCAATGGTTAGATAGCTGCGGTTACTGCGTTGGAAGTAGGGTAGCCAAGTCCCCACAAAGTTCTCGACTTGGTAGATAAATTTGGTGACCAACTCTTGATTCCCAAGATAGTGCTGGACCGGATCATCTTTGCCAGAAAAAGGCCGGAGTGTCGGCTCCCAATGTGGGTTTGGGAGAATTCGTGCGTCGAATACCGTGTCTGCGGTTGGTGGAACACCGTGTTTGAAACCAAACGACATAAACACGAGCATTAGTTGATTTTCTTCCCGTCCCAGAATGCGCTCGGTGACTTGGGTGATCAGCTCATGGACGTTCAGTCCGCTACTATCAATGCGCCAGGTTGCCATGGCTGCGAGCGGTTCGAGTAGTTCACCTTCCGATTGAATCGCATCGGCAAGTGTCAGGGCACCCTTTGAGAGTGGGTGCATGCGACGAGTTTCTCCATACCGGCGGATCAGAATGTCGTCTGTTGCATCAATAAAGAGAATCTCGGGTTTAATCTTATCGGGTAAAAATTCAAGCGCATCGTGAAGGTCTGCGGCGCCGGTTCCTAAGTTGCGAACATCAATACTGACCGCTACAGATTCATAACGGTCCGATGTTGCATGAACAAGGGTTGGCAGGAGTTCGATCGGAAGATTGTCGACACAATAGAAGCCAAGATCCTCAAGCGCACGCAGAGCGACGGTTTTTCCTGAACCTGATCGTCCGCTGACTACGATGAGCTGCATGTATTCGGCTCACTGATCATAATGGCATGTAAGTCCGCATCAGAAGTTGCTGAGCGCAGAGAGCGGCAACAGTCTTTATCATTCAAGCGCGCCGCCACGGCGGATAATGTTTTTAGGTGCACCTCGGGATTATCTTTGGGCACAAGCAGCGCAAAAACTAAATCGACCGGCTGATTATCGATCGAGTCGAAATCCACCGGATGGTCCAGTGTAATGAGTGTAGCAACAGGATGGCCGGCATTTTCCAGCCGGCCATGTGGAATTGCAATTCCAAGACCTATCCCTGTGCTGCCCAACCGCTCGCGTTGCAACAGACTTTCGAAGATATCAGCCTTGCTCACACCCGCTAGCTTCGGGGCTACCAGGTGGCTAATGAGCTCTAGTATTTTCTTTTTGCTGCTCTCCGAAACCGCTGAACGCGTGCAATCGGGGCTAAGGATTTCTTTCAGGTCCATACCTAGTGTTTCTTGAGTTTCTCTTTATGTTTAATAACTTGGCGGTCGAGTTTATCGATAAGACCGTCAATCGCGGCGTACATATCTTGATGTTCGGATGCTGCAAACACTTCTCCACCGTTCAGGTGAACCGTCGCTTCTGCTTTTTGCAAAAGCTTCTCCACATTGAGAATCACGTGGACGTTGTTAATATGATCGAAATGTCGCTCAAGCTTGGCAAATTTGCTATCGACATAATCGCGCAAAGCTTCGGTAATTTCTACATGGTGACCGGTAAGATTGATTTGCATAACACATCTTCCTTCTTTTGACGTGATTTAAAGTAGAGTCTTCCGTTGACTCGAAGAGGGGATTCCAAGGGATTCCCGGTACTTCGCTATCGTCCGTCTTGCTACCTGGATGCCCTGCTCAGCCAACAAGTTCGCAAGCTTGCTATCACTCAGTGGCTTTGCAGCGTTCTCTTCTGCAACTAGCTTTTTAATAAAAGCACGGATTGCAGTCGATGAGCACTCACCGCCATCATCAGTGCCTACGTGACTAGAGAAAAAGTACTTTAGCTCGTAGACCCCTTGTGGGGTGTGCATGAACTTTTGGGTCGTGACCCGAGAAATGGTGCTTTCATGCATCTCTATACTTTCTGCGACATCACTCAGAATCATTGGTTTCATTGCTTCTGGGCCATGTTCAAAAAATCCTTGTTGGCGGTGCACAATACAGTGTGCGACTTTCAGCAAGGTTTCGTTGCGACTCTCTATACTCTTGATCAACCAGCGGGCATCTTGCAACTGCTGTTTGATGTATTGTCCATCTTGTTGACTACAACCATTGTGTACCAAGTCTGCGTATCCCTGATTCACCCGAACTTTTGGCAGTGCATGTGGGTTCAATTCCACTCGCCATTGGTCTTTGTGTTTGCGCACCAGCACATCAGGAATGACGTAGTCACTCTCGCTCGTTCCAAAGCCATCCCCGGGGCGTGGGTCGAGATCTTGTAATAGTTTCAAGACCTCCCGCAAAGTTTCCTCTTTCAGACGACTCTTCCGGGCTAGCTTTCGATAATCACGCTTTGCGAGCAGGTCTAAGTGGTCCCGAACCACCCGCTGTGCAACCTCAATATACGGGGAATCAATCGCGCGTTGTTGGAGCTGGATCAATAAACACTCTTGTACACTGCGCGCACCAACCCCGATCGGGTCAAAATGTTGGATTCGCTTCAGGACGACTTTCACTTCATCGAGTTCAGTTTCCGGCTCTTCTGCAACAATTGTGGCATATAAATCGTCAATGTCTTGCGTGAGGTAACCACTTTCATCGATCGCATCAATGATGGTTTCTGCAATGAACTCATCGAGGGGGGTAAAGTGAGAGAGACGCATTTGCCACAGCAGATAATCCTTCAGGCTTTCGGTGGTCTCCCCTTGATAAATGTAATCGTCTTCTTGCGCTTCACCCGCGGAGGTTCCAGCGGAATATTGTGTTTCCCATTGGCTCTCAGGAGGAGGGATGTCGTCTTCTTCTAGCAGCGGGTTGGACTCAAGTGCCTCTTGGATCTCAGACTGTAATTCGAGCGTCGACAACTGCAACAAGCGAATAGCCTGTTGTAATTGGGGGGTCATGCTTAAGCTTTGCCCCATTTTCAGTTGTAAGCCAGGTCTCATACGTGGTTGCTCTTCCGCCAGAAAATGATTCCGTCCATACCTCTAATCATTGGGATTTTGGCGGGAATTACAAGGAGAATTGGTCACCAAGATACACTTCTTTGACGTGTTGGTTGGCAAGTACTTCTTCTGCCGAGCCTTTTGCGATCAATTGCCCATGACTGACAATGTAGGCGATTTCGCAGACCGAGAGGGTTTCACGGACATTATGGTCAGTGATTAAGACACCGATCCCACGATCGCTCAGCTGTTGAATAATTTTTTTAATATCGAGTACTGAGATGGGGTCCACCCCGGCAAAAGGTTCATCGAGCAAAATAAACTTGGGCTCCGCCGCCAAAGCGCGGGCAATTTCTACTCGCCTGCGTTCACCGCCAGACAAACTCATCCCAAGACTATTTACGATATGACCGATACTGAACTCGTTAACCAATTCATCAAGTTTCTCTTCCCGGGCCCCTGCATCCAGATCTTTTCGGGTTTCGAGAATCGCCATGATGTTGTCTCGCACCGTCAACTTTCTAAAAACCGAGGCCTCTTGCGGCAAGTATCCGATCCCCTGACGCGCGCGCGCATGCATTGGCAAGAGGGTGATGTCCTCATCATCTAAACGAATCGAACCCTTATCATTCGCGACCAGACCAACAATCATGTAGAAGGTCGTGGTTTTGCCAGCACCATTCGGACCGAGAAGGCCAACAATTTGGCCCGCATTCACTTCAATACTGACGTCTTTTACGACCGCCCGACCTTTGTATGATTTTGCGAGGTGTTCCGCTCGAAGCGTTGCCATGGTTTTGGTAAAGTCCTTTCGTTTAAGCCGCTGGGCTGCTGAGTCGTTTAAGGCTGATTTTGTTGCCGAGGACGCGGGCGGAAGATGGTTTCAACTTGCTCTTCGCCACGGTCAGACGTCACCTGTTGGGTTTCAATGTTATACACAATTCGCTCCGCGCGCACGAGACTGCCATCTTGTCGCAATTCCGCTGCCCCCTGAAGGGTTAGAATGCCACCGGTAGAGTCGTACAAAATGGAGGCTGCTTGCGCATTCACCACTAAACCCGGCTCAATTTCTTGCTGATAGGTAGCCGGAGCGCCACGCAAACTAAAAATCTCAGGCTCTTCACCGCGGCTATCAAATCCGGTGACTTCGAGTTCATCGGCGGTGATACGCAAACTTCCTTGGTTAATCCGGACGTTGCCGGTCGCGCGATAAATACTCTGTTGTAAATCCAACAGGTCATTGTCCGCGAGGATTTGCACGGGCTGCTCGAAGTCAGCGCGGAAGCCACTGGGCTGATTTCCAGAGGTATCATCGGCCAAGCTTAGGCTCGCCGTAATGACTGCAGCACTACTCAGCGCGAGGGCGAGGATAAAAAATCGTTTCAACATGCTTAATCAGCTCCAACTGCTGTGCTTCCAAATCGACTCGCATTCCTTCACCCCGCACGATAAACCGAGGTCCGCGAATGGTGACGGCTTCATCCGTCTGCATTGTACGGGTTTGCAAATCAATCGCCAGAAATTCTGTTTCTATCTGTTCGATATAGCCGCTATCCGAAAGGTTCAAAATGGTGACCTGCTCTTCAAGCTCGAGCAATTCGTTTTCATAAAAGCGCCCACTGACTGCAGTAATTTGCCAGATCGCCCCGGCTTCTTCGATATTGACCTGCTCATCGGAGAGATAAGAAATATAAACAGGTGAATCGAGCTCCGTGCGACCCAAAAGACTGAAATGTGCCATTCGATCAGCACGAATTTGGTGCGACAAGCGTCCGTCCGATTCAAAAATGCGCGTTTCGAGGCCGCGCGCGGTGAAATCGGGAATCAGCTGCTCGGGTGTCTCATCGAAGTCCTCGGGCGGTTTGCGCTCGGTCACACTCCACAACACCAAAACTGCGGTGAGAAGGAATACGATAATCAAGACCAGACTACGTCGATTCACGTACTGCTCTCCAGCACTTGATGAAGTTTTCCTTGGCTCATCAAAATCAGGTCTGCAAGCTCACGGACAGCGCCGAAGCCCCCGCGCTGCTGCGTCACATAGTCGGCACGTTGTTGAACAGCAGGGTGGGCATCGTATACGGCGACTCCCACGTGGGCGTGGGTCAGCATAGGAATATCGGGTAAGTCGTCGCCTATGGCTGCCGCATGCTCTGATTTAATTCCGGTGTCTTTTAAGATGCGCTGCATGGCGGTGAGCTTATCGTGTTCGCCTTGAATAATATGACGTACACCCAGATGCTGCATCCGTTGCTCGACAATCCGAGATGACCGTCCGGTGACAATCACAACCTCAACGCCTGCTGTCATGAGCGCTTTTACACCGAGACCATCGCGCGTGTGGAAGGCCTTCAATTCTTCGCCTTGATTTCCAAGGTAAATACGGCCATCCGAAAAGACGCCATCGACGTCACAAAAGAGAATTTGAACCTGGGCTAATTTTTCAAAAAGTTCGGACGAGATATCGCCGTACCACGTTCCAATATGGGTTTGATGGGTATGCATTTACACCACTCCTGCGCGCAATAGGTCGTGCATGTTAAAGGCACCGACGACCCGCTTGTTTTTATCGATCACGATCAGCCCATTTACCTTGCGTGTTTCCATGAGCTTGAGTGCCTCAGCCGCCAGCATCTCGGGGTGGGCGGTAATACATTGGGTGGTCATCGTTTTTGAAATCGGAGTTTGGTGGATATCAATTCGCTGATCCAGTATGCGGCGCAAATCCCCATCGGTGAATAACCCCAGAAGCGTATCATTCGCGTCGACAATGGTTGTCATACCGAGCCCTTTGCGAGAAATCTCAAGCAGTGCCTCGGTAATAATGGCGTCGGCGTTCACTTTGGGGATTCGCTCACCCGTGTGCATGATGTCACTCACACGCAAGAGGAGACGTTTGCCAAGGCTTCCGCCGGGGTGAGACAAGGCAAAATCATCCGCGGTGAAGCCGCGCGCATGTAACAGCGCAACGGCAAGTGCATCGCCCATCACCAGTGTCGCGGTCGTGCTCGCGGTTGGAGCAAGGCCCAAGGGGCATGCTTCCTCAGCAACGGCCACACAAATGTGGACATCCGCTAAAGTGGCGAGCGTCGAATCGGGTTTTCCTGTCAATGCAATGAGAGGAACTCCGAGGCGCTTGATGACGGGCAGTATTGCGAGCACTTCATGGGTTTCACCGCTATTGGAGATGGCAATGACCACATCTTTTCCAGTGATCATCCCAAGATCGCCGTGACTGGCCTCACCGGGGTGAACGAAAAATGCAGGGGTACCCGTACTCGCCAGGGTCGCGGCAATCTTGCCGCCAATATGGCCGGATTTACCCATGCCGGTGACAACAACGCGACCTTTGCATTGCAACATCAACTCACAAGCACGCGCAAAGTCTTGGTTTATGGCCGAGAAGAGCCCGTCTATAGCAGCACGCTCAATGGTGAGTACTTGCTTACCTTGGTCGATAAAATGCTGTGTCAGCGAGTCGCGATGTGACGCGTTGGGTGTCGACATGTCCGTGGTTCCACCGGGTTATTGAATGAAATCAGTTCAGTATACCATCAGACGCGATGAAATCTCGTCTTTCTCCGCCGGACTTACGTTGAGAGCATAGGCTAAACCTGTTACTTTACCATCCGGTCGGTATGAAACTTTTTATTGCAGCACAAGGTACTGAGTCATGGCCAGTAAAGCAACATCGAACAAGGATATTCGGGGACAACGCGGTGGTCGGCCGAGCAAGCGAGACTTCATTCTTGAACAAGCCGAGTATTTGGTTCTTGAAGAGGGAGCGGCACAATTGACTTTTGATGCGCTGACCCAACGGACAGGAATCAGCAAAGGTGGTCTTTTATATCACTTTGACAGTAAAGAAGCATTGATTATGGCAATGCTTGAACGGTACGCCCAACGTCGTGATGTCCGAATTGCGGATATTCTTGAGCAAGGCGTCCCGGGAGCCGATCCGGAGTTGAAAGCCATTGTATTGGCGCAGATCACGGATGGCGAGGATCGTTTGGCCCTGGACGCCGCAATTATGGCGGCCGCAGCGACCAATCCAGATTTGCTCGAGCCCATTCAAGAGCGCTCGAGAGAGCTGTGGATCAAATTGGATAACGCGCAAGCGGGATCAGCTCGCGCACGCATGGCGTGGAAGGCGGCCATGGGGCATCGCTTGTTGATGCAATTTGGCTTGTTGCATGAAACCCCAGAGCAAGCCGAAGCGTTCCAAGCGGAATTGCTCGCATTACTTGAACCTATTGCGGATAATGAGAGTCAGAGCAGCGTATTTGGATAGCTGTAAGAGAAGTCTGCACAGCATGCAAGAGGACTGACGTGGATCATTTAGTCGAGATTAACGACGTACATTTCGCCCGTGGTAATACCCCTATTTATGAGGGAGTAAGTCTTGTTGTGCCACGCGGCAAAGTCACCGCCATTATGGGGCCGAGTGGCTGTGGGAAAACCACCCTTCTTCGTCTGATCGGTGGGCAGCTAAAGCCCCAATCAGGCACCGTGAAATTTGCCGGGACCAATATTCCAGATCTTGGGCGGAGCGATTTATATGAAGCCCGCAAGCGGATGAGTATGTTGTTCCAGAGTGGCGCACTGTTTAGTGACATGACGGTGTTTGACAATGTGGCATTTCCTATCCGCGAGCACACCAATTTGCCACCCAATATCATAGCGACCATTGTAAAAATGAAGCTAGAAGCAGTGGGATTGCGAGGCGCGGGTCGTTTGTTTCCTGCGCAGCTGTCCGGAGGTATGGCGCGGCGTGCAGCGCTGGCCCGCTCGATTGCGCTCGACCCTGAATTAATTATGTACGATGAACCATTCGCAGGGCAGGACCCGATTTCCATGGGGATGTTGGTGAAATTAATTCGTGAGCTCAATCATACGTTGGGGCTCACATCGATTGTGGTTTCTCATGATATCCATGAAGTGATGAGTATCGCGGATCACGTGATTATTTTGGCAAATAAACAAGTAGTCGGTCAGGGATCACCCGCGGAACTTGAAGCACACGGCAATGCCTTGGTGCAGCAATTCTTGCATGGGGATGCAGACGGCCCAGTGCCGTTCCATTATGCGGCACAACCGTACCACGAAGACTTACTGGGGGGGAAAAACGCATGATTCAGTTTTTCCAATCCATTGGCCGCAATACCCTCGACACGGTTCGGGGCATCGGTGCAGCAAGCATCATGCTGGCCCAAGCACTGATCGGGAAACCGCAGCCCGTCAAAATGTTCTCTCTTTTAATGCGTCAACTCTATGTCGTAGGCGTACAATCCATGCTGATTATCCTGATTTCTGGATTATTCATTGGCATGGTGCTCGGATTGCAAGGGTACACGATTCTGGTGGATTTTGGGGCTGAACAAGCGCTCGGCCCCATGGTGGCTTTATCACTCCTGCGTGAATTAGGTCCGGTGGTCACCGCACTGCTATTTGCCGGACGTGCCGGTTCCGCGTTAACCGCAGAAATTGGTTTGATGCGCGCGACCGAGCAGCTCTCTAGTTTGGAAATGATGGCAGTTGATCCTCTACGGCGTGTCGTAGCACCTCGATTCTGGGCTGGTTTTATTAGTATGCCGTTGTTGGCCTTTATGTTCAGTGCGGTCGGAATCTATGGTGGATACTTTGTTGGCGTTCAATGGCTTGGTGTCGATGATGGTGCCTTTTGGTCAGTCATGCAGTCGAGCGTAGACTGGCAGCACGACGTGATGAACGGATTTATTAAAAGCGTGGTATTTGCGGTCGTGGTGACCTGGATTGCTCTCTATAAAGGGTATACAGCCATGCCGACCTCGCCGGGGATCAGTGCCGCAACGACACAAACAGTGGTTTACAGCTCGTTGGCAGTGCTCGGTTTGGACTTTGTTTTAACAGCTTTGATGTTTGGGTGATTTATGGAAGCGCGTAAGATTGAATTTTTAGTAGGTGTGTTTGTCACGGCAGCCATCGCGGCGATTGTCTTTCTAGCAATGCAGGTGGCGAACAATACCGATGCGACTCGCGGTGAAACCTACACCCTGTATGCGAAATTCGACAATATTGGTGGATTGAAAGTGCGTTCGCCAGTGAAAGTTGGCGGCGTCGTGGTAGGCCGTGTGAGTCGCATCACACTGGATCGTGAGTATTTTGAGCCGCTCGTCGAAATGCGCATCAGTGTCGATTTTAAAGGATTTCCAGATACAAGCTCTGCGTCAATTTTAACGTCTGGACTGCTCGGTGAGCAGTATATTGGCCTTGAACCGGGCTTTATTGACGAGGACGTGTTTACGTTGGAGCACGGTGACTACATCTACAACACCAATTCGGCGATAGTGCTGGAGAATTTGATTGGTCAGTTCCTATTCAGCCAAGGGGGCGATTAGTTGTGAGTGATCAGCACTCTCTCTCATTCACATGTGCGGACGGTCATGTGACCGTCACCGGCGCGCTGGACCGCGATCATGTCGGCGATGCATGGTCTGAACGTCGTGCATGGCTGGGTGATTCAGGTGATTTGGTGTTTGATTTAGCGGGGGTCAGTAAAGTCGATTCGGCCGGGTTGGCGCTTTTGATTCAGCTGCAAGCGGAGCTAGCGGGTAAAAATCGGTCACTCTCTTTACAGAATGTGAACACTCAGCTGCGTCAATTTGCGGAGGTCAGTGGCGTAACGGACCTGCTTTCGTTAAGCTATACGCCATCTGAATAGCGAATAACGAGACGGTCCATGGATCCAAAAGAAATTGAAGATATCCTGCGTGCTGAGCTGGCGCTCGACGAGGTGCACGTTAAGGGTGAGGGCAGCCACTATCAAGTGATTGCCGTGAGCGATATGTTTGCCGAGATGTCTCGCGTGAAACAGCAACAAACGATTTACGCCCCGCTCAAGGATAAAATTGCGGATGGCACCATTCATGCTCTGAGCATTAAAGCGTTTACACCGGAGAAGTGGCGCCGTGAAAAAATGCTGAATATGCCAGGTTGAGTGTAAACGAATGGAAAAGTTAGTCGTTCAAGGTGGTGCCCGCCTCAAGGGTGAAGTGCGGATCTCGGGTGCCAAAAATGCGGCGTTGCCGATTCTCATGGCATCGATACTCGCTGATAGTCCAGTCACAATTCACAATGTTCCACGTCTGCAAGATGTGGAAACCTCTCTTGATCTCTTGGGCGAGCTGGGCATTCCCCATGCGCGCAACTCAGAATCAAGTTATACCATTCAACCCCCCGCAGAGCATGGCCATGTGGCACCTTATGAATTGGTAAAGACGATGCGCGCGTCGATCTTGGTGCTTGGCCCATTATTGGCCAAATGTGGTCATGCGGAAGTCTCGTTGCCTGGCGGTTGTGCGATCGGTGCACGGCCTGTCAATCTGCATATCGAGGGCATGCGTCAAATGGGTGCCGAGATTGTGGTCGAAAATGGCTACATCAAAGCGCGTAGCCATGGCAAATTGCGCGGTGCTCACATTTTGATGGATACCGTGAGTGTGACCGGCACGGAAAATTTAATGATGGCCGCAGCACTCGCTGAAGGCGAGACCGTCATTGAAAACGCTGCTCGTGAGCCAGAAATCGTGGATTTAGCGAAGTTTCTTAATGCCATGGGTGCGGATGTACGGGATGCAGGAACCGACACGATTCGAATTCATGGTGTGTCGCGCTTGCATGGTGGTGAGTACACCGTCATGCCGGATCGCATTGAGACCGGCACGTTTTTGGTGGCAGCGCTCGCCACTCAGGGTGAAATTCGCTGCACCCACACCAACCCAGATTTTCTCGATGCCGTCTTGAAGAAGCTGACCGAAGCCGGTGCGCAGATAACACGGGGTCCAGATTGGATTGAGCTAAAAAGCACCGGTCGTCCGAAAGCGGTGAGCTTGGTTACCGCTCCGCATCCTGCTTTCCCAACGGATATGCAGGCGCAATTTATTGCCTTAAATGCAATTGCGGAAGGAACCGGTGTGGTCCGGGAAACTATCTTCGAAAATCGTTTTATGCACGTTCCTGAACTCCGCCGAATGGGTGCACACATTGATCTTGAAGGAAACACAGCGATATCCACCGGTGTGGCTAAATTAACTGGAGCACAAGTGATGTGTACGGATTTGCGCGCGTCAGCTTCGTTAGTGATCGCCGGGATGGTCGCCGAGGGGGTTACCGAAGTGGAGCGGGTTTACCACATTGACCGCGGATATGAGTCAATTGAGAAGAAGTTGGCCAAACTCGGAGCACAGATCACGCGTGAAAAGATGTGTCCAACACGGATCAAACGGACTGAAGCTTAGAGCTGAAGTTGTTCAATGACCACTGAAGTACGGCGAGATTCGCTGCCACGAAAGTAGCGAATCTCGATTTCAGTCCCCGGACGCGCCTCCGCCACTAAATCCAAACCTTGATTCACTGACGTTACGGTTTGCCCGGCAATTTCAAAGATAAAATCCCCTTCCCGAAGTCCAGCCCGTTGTGCTGGGCTGTTATCGTCTACATCATCGACTCGCAATCCTTGGGCGGAAATGCCGTCGTGGTAATACTGACCCGCCGTAATACCTAAATAGCCACGGGTCACAACGCCTTCCGTAATGAGTTGCTGCATAATGCGCATGGCGAGGTTGTACGACAACGCAAAGTAAATACCTTGAGAGCCGCGGCTGGTAAATTCCGATTGATAAGACGCGCTGTTAATCCCAACGAGCTCTCCTCGGCTATTCACGAGAGCACCCCCAGAATTCCCCTGATTAATCGCTGCATCCATTTGAATAAATTCAGCGTAACCACTGCCCATCGCAATCCGACCGGTGGCGGAAACGATACCTTGGGTCACGGTTTGACCGAGGTTGTAAGGGTTACCAATTGCAAGGACTACATCACCAGCGCGGGGTTCATAACTTAGATTGATCGGAATAGTCGGCAGATTATCCGCATCGATTCGCAATACCGCCAAATCGGTCAGTGCATCGCTGCCAATCAGAGAGGCACCAAAAATTCGACCATCTTGTAGTGCGACTTGAATCAGGTCGACATCTTCGACCACGTGCAGGGCGGTCAAAATAAATCCCCGCGAATCCATAATAATACCGGACCCAAGACGCATGACAGTGGTCGGGCGGCTCTGCAAACGTTGCTCACGCAATGACTGGGTGGTGTAGATATTTACCACAGCGGGAGCTGCCCGCTCAAAGGCATCAGAATAGGAGGCAAGGCCCATGGAGGGGGGCTCACTTTGTGACGTGTCTTGCTGAATTGTGGGAAGGACCCAAAGCACAATCACTGCCACGACGAGACCGAGCAAGGCAGGTTTCACCAAGTACTCGATTAAGCTGTGGATTGGACGTTTTTGTGCTGTCATGGATGCTTCCGGTATTCGTTCGCAGGGCGTCAAATTCTAGCATTAATGATGACCGACAGGTAGGTTAAAATTAAACCACAGCCGAGATCAAAGGGAAATGGCTAGAATATGTTTTGGGTTGCAGCCAAAAAAATGCCCGCCGAAGCGGGCATGCAGTGAGGATGATCTGGGGGGTTAATTAGGTAATACGACGTACAAGGTGGAGTTACCGCGGCGAATATGCAAAGCCACAACACCGCGTGCCCCTTCCACGCTGCGCTGAAGATCTTGCACTGATTCGACGCGCTGACGGTTCACGGCAATAATCACATCACCTTCGCGTAAACCGAGGCGTGCGGCAGGGGAGCCGCTAGCGACTTCACTGACCCGAATCCCACCACGCTCATCGTTGCTCAGTTCGGTTCCTTCAAGCGCAGGGTGCACGTTATCCGCGCGCACTTGTTGCTGTTCTTGCGAATCAAGGGTCACACGCACGGTTTGTTCCCGTCCATCGCGAAGGAGTGTGAGGCGAACTTCACGGCCCGCACCAACGGTTGCAACTTTTGCCCGCAATTCAGTGAACGACTGCACGGGAGAGCCATCGACGGCGATAATGACATCGCCAGCCTGAACCCCAGCCTTATATGCGGCACCATCGGTAATGACTTCACTGACCCAAGCTCCGCGCGCGCGATCAATCCCAAGCGCTTCCGCCAGTTCTTGGGTTAGGTTTCCGCCGCGAACACCCAACACGCCACGGCGGATTTCACCATGCTCGACGATTTGGTCGACGAGGTTTTTCATCATGTTCGAGGGAATGGCGAAGCCGATGCCGATGTTGCCTCCAGAGGCACCGATAATAGCCGTGTTAATGCCAATCAGATTGCCATGCAAATCAACCAGCGCGCCGCCTGAGTTACCACTATTGATGGCTGCATCGGTTTGAATGAAGTTCTCAAGGCGCTCCATTCCAAATCCTCCGCGACCGAGTGCAGAAACAATTCCGGAGGTCACGGTTTGACCGAGTCCAAACGGATTTCCAATGGCTACGACAAAGTCACCAACCCGCAATGCATCGGAGTCTCCGATTGGAATCTCAGACAAATTGCGGGGGTTTTCAAGTTGTAACAGCGCGATATCCGATTCGGCATCGCGCCCCAAAACTTGGGCGCTGAACTGACGTCCATCTTTTAAGGTGACGGTAATTTCAGTTGCATCGTTGATGACATGGTTATTGGTGACAACATAGCCATTCTCGGCGTCAATAATGACGCCTGAACCAAGCCCTTGGAATGGTTGTTCACGCACCTGCTCTTGCGGTGTGTTGGGGCCAAAGAAAAAGCGAAATGCGTCGGGCAGGCGTTGCCGTGTGACCCGCTTGCCTGCCACTGAGATATTCACCACCGCAGGGGTGACTTCTTCTAGCATGGGGGCGAGGGTCGGAACACCGCGTTCATCCGTCATCGCTGCTGGCGGGATATTGGCGAAAACGGGTTGAATTGAAAAAACTACAGCCAAACTGGACGCGACCAGCAGGGTTACCAACTTTTTCATCAGAATCTCTCCGAAATCGTAATTCAGGAAGGCTTGCTGCCGAGTGGACAGGCAAAGCCGTTCCCTAACTGACCATCAAAACGAGAAATAAGTTCTGATTTTTTGATTTCAAGGGGATAAAACGCGTGTCATCTGGTTGGAGTGTGAGCATAAAAAACGGGAGCATTGCTGCTCCCGTGATTGAATTTCTTGCGCAGAGAAATCCGTCAGTTCGATTTCTCTTCTTTCACAGGCGGTGAAAACAGGCCGCTGCCTGGCTCCGAGTAGTCCCGAGGTGGCTCGCCGTCCTCTGTTCTCTCACTGTCTTCGCGACGCTCCTTGTTCAAAATATTTGCTTGGCGAATTGACCGAATGGTTTCTTCTGCAAAAAACGGGAGCGGTTGTTGCCATTCTTTGTTTTGTTCAAGCAGTTGTTGGCTATCTTGTAAAAACAGGTTCAACCGATGCTGAATGTCGGTCACTTCAGAGGCAATTTGCCGTGCTGTGGCGAGTTGCTCGCTGACGTCCTTGCGGTAGGCTTCGAATTGCTGCTGGACATTCGCGACCTGCTCCTGCAATTCTGCTGCTTCGCCTGAATTTAAAAACCAGTAGCGTGCCGCAAAAAAGCCAATCACCACACCTGCGACTAACAACAAAAGTCCAATGAGCCAATCCATATTCTTATTCCTCTACAGTGCGAGAATCGAGCATGACACAAATATGATCCCGATTCAGCAATAATGGTATCATGTAATTCTCAGAACAGTAGTCAGATGACAGGCAAATTTGTGGTGGAAACTGTAAATACGCCATGGGCGGCATACCAAGCAGATTTAAAACGCGATGATTTTCAGCACGATCCAGCGCAAGAAGATGCGGTCAAGCACCTGCAGCGTTTGTTCGATGATTTATTGCAAGGTCACGATAAAAAGGGATTGAAGAAGCTTTCTCAAAAGCTTTTTAAACGATCATCCAAACCAGTTCAGGGGCTCTACTTTTGGGGTGGCGTAGGCCGTGGGAAAACCTACCTAGTAGATACGTTCTACAATGCGCTCCCGTTCGAAGATAAGTGGCGTGTGCACTTTCATCGGTTTATGCACCGTGTACACGATGAACTCAAGTTACTCAAAGGAAAGCAAGATCCGCTGGTTATTATCGCCACGAAGCTGGCCAAGGAAGCGCGGGTCATTTGTTTTGATGAGTTCTATGTACAAGACATTACCGATGCAATGATTCTGGCGACGCTATTGGACAATTTGTTTGCCAAAGGGGTCGTGCTGGTTGCGACGTCAAATATCGTCCCGGATGACCTGTACAAAAATGGCTTGCAACGAGCCCGATTTGTTCCAGCCATTGAGCTCATTAAAAAGCATTGTGACATTGTCAATGTAGACGGCGGTGTCGACTACCGGATGCGGACGCTGAGTAAAGCAGAGATATATCATTCGCCGTTAGACGCTGAAGCGGATACCAACCTGTTGCGTTATTTCGATCAGCTGGCGCCGGACCACCACGCCCACAATCGTAATGTGTCTATTGAAATCAACCATCGGCAGATTCATGCGCGCTGTGAAGCAGACGATGTGGTGCTGTTTGATTTCAAAGATATCTGCGAAGGGCCGCGGAGCCAAAATGACTATATCGAGCTGGCGCGCCTCTATCACGCGGTGTTGGTAAGTAACGTGCGCCAGATGGGGCGGGAAACTGATGACGTGGCCCGTCGGTTTATTGCGCTCGTCGATGAATTCTACGAACACAAAGTGAAGTTGATTATGTCTGCTGAGGTCCCGTTGAATGACCTATACACGGGCGGCCAACTGAGTTTCGAGTTCAAACGTTGCCTCAGCCGCCTGCAAGAAATGCAAAGCCAAGAGTACCTCGCGCTTCCGCATTTACCGTAACGCTGCGCTGGGCGTGAGGGTTGGAAGCGATGCCTTCACCGGGTGTCTGCCGCATGGATGCGGCAGTCAAGCCCCCATGGATGGGTTCACGGCGTCCCGGAGAAGGCATGGTTCCCACCCGAGCAAAGCCCAACGCAATGCGTTGGCTACCCAAACCTAGAGTGGAATTGTCGTTGATCTGGGGTGGGCGTTCTTATATACTACCCGCCGCCCACGTTACCTCCCCGATTTTCACCTGAGGAAAGCGGTGAAACGGGGTTATATAATTGGCATTTCGCGGGGAAGCCCGGAAAGCCGCAGGTAAACTCATGAATCTGGGTATAGATAACTCATGAAAACTTTTGTAGCAAAAGCAGAAACAGTCCAGCGCGACTGGTACGTCATCGACGCTGAAGGCAAAACGCTTGGTCGTTTGGCCACCGAAATCGCTCGTCGTTTACGCGGCAAGCATAAAGCTGAATACACTCCGCACGTTGATACCGGTGACTACATCGTCATCATCAATGCGGAAAAAGTTGCCGTTACTGGTAACAAGGCTAAAGACAAAATGTACTACGCGCACAGCGGGTTCCCAGGTGGTCTGAAGTCAATCAGCTTTGAAAAGCTGCAGGCGAAGAAGCCTGAAATGATCATCGAAGCAGCGGTTAAAGGTATGCTTCCACGTGGTCCATTGGGTCGTGCCATGTTCCGTAAACTGAAAGTGTATGCGGGCCCAGAGCACAAACATGCAGCTCAGCAGCCGCAAACTTTAGAGATTTAATACGGAGCAGATGAAGATGGCAGATAATCAATACTACGGTACAGGTCGTCGCAAAAGCTCTACAGCGCGGGTTTTCCTGCGTGCTGGAAGCGGCGAGATCAAAATCAATAACCGTTCAATCGAAGAGTACTTCGGTCGTGAAACGGCGCGCATGGTCGTTCGTCAACCTCTTGAGCTGCTCGACGTAGCTGAGAAGTTTGATCTGTACATCACCGTTGCTGGTGGTGGTACAACGGGTCAAGCGGGTGCTATCCGTCACGGAATTACTCGTGCGCTGATGCAATACGACGAAGCACTTCGTAGCGACTTGCGTAAAGCAGGTTACGTTACCCGTGATGCGCGTAAAGTTGAGCGTAAGAAAGTGGGTCTTCACAAAGCGCGTAAGCGTCCTCAGTTCAGCAAGCGTTAATTCGCCGAGAACAGAGCAAAGACCCTTCGAAAGCCCGGATTTTTCCGGGCTTTTTTGTGGCTTTCAGCTAGCAACAATCCCTCATAAGTAGAAGCGATCGAGAAATCAAGGAATACTCCCAGATCGGTACCTTTTACCTTGTAAAGAGCAAGGGTTTTCTTTATGATCGGGGAGCAATTTTTTCTCGCACGCACTAGGTTATTTTGCTGCGGTTTTTCCGCACAGCGTCCAAAACTGGAGAAAGATGGATGAGCAATGCGCCTGTAGATAAAGGCCGCCGTCGATTTCTCACTGTTGCTACTTCGGTAGTCGGCGGTGCAGGGGTCGTGGGTGTCGCCGTTCCTTTTATAGCGTCATGGAATCCGAGTGCTAAAGCCCGTATCGCGGGAGCACCGGTGGAAGTGAAAGTTGACAAGATTGAGCCCGGCCAATTGATTCGCGCAGAATGGCGCGGCAGTCCAGTGTGGATTATTCGCCGTACTCAAGAAATGCTGGATAGTTTGCCTTTGGTTGAAGGGCGTCTCCGCGACCCGCAGTCCAACCAGCCGCAGCAGCCGGATTATGCGAAGAACGAATATCGTTCCATCAAACCTGAGTTGTTTGTCGCGGTTGGTATTTGTACACACCTTGGCTGTTCGCCGCAGTTCCTGCCGCGCAACTTCGGTGTCGCTGAAGGCGTAGACTCCGGATTCTTCTGTCCATGTCACGGTTCGCGCTTTGATATCGCCGGCCGTGTCTTTGCAGGCGTTCCAGCACCAACGAACCTCATGGTTCCACCGCATTATTATGTTGATGACGACACCATTATGGTGGGTGCAGAAGAGGGGGCAGCTTAATGTCACGCATTATCGACTGGATTGATCAGCGTATCCCGCTGAGCAATACCCTGAAATTACACGTGACCCAGTATCCAGCGCCAAAGAACTTTAACTTTTGGTATCTGATGGGCTCACTTGCCCTCGTGGTCTTGGTCAACCAGATCGTGACGGGTATTTGGTTAACAATGAGCTATAACCCAAGTGCAGAAGGTGCATTCGCGTCAATCGAATACATTATGCGCGATGTGGAGTATGGCTGGTTGCTCCGATACATGCATTCTACAGGTGCATCGTTCTTCTTTATCGTTGTCTATCTACACATGTTCCGTGGTCTGATGTACGGCTCGTACCAGAAACCGCGTGAGCTGCTGTGGATTTTCGGAATGTTGATTTTCCTCGTGTTGATGGCTGAAGCTTTCATGGGCTACATGCTGCCATGGGGTCAGATGTCATACTGGGGAGCTCAGGTCATTATCTCGCTCTTCGGAACCATTCCGTTTGGTATCGGTGAAGCACTTACCACTTGGATCCGCGGTGACTACGTCATCTCTGGCGCGACCTTGAATCGTTTCTTTGCATTGCACGTAATTGCATTGCCGTTAGTCATTGTCATTCTGGTGTTCTTGCACTTGATTGCTTTGCACGAAGTGGGTTCGAATAACCCAGACGGTATCGATTTGAAGAAACCGAAGGGAAGCGTAAAGGAAGAAGATAAATCGCCGTACGAGTTCCACGAGCGTTACACGAAGAAGTACGACATTGTCGACTCCATTCCATTCCATCCGTATTACACGGTGAAGGATTTGGTCGGACTCGCGGTCTTCTTGATCTTCTTCGCGTGGGTTATTTTCTTCGAACCAACAATGGGCGGCCATTTCCTTGAGCCACCAAACTTCGAAGCCGCTGATCCAATGCGGACACCTGTGCACATTGCGCCGGTCTGGTACTTCACACCGTTCTACGCAATCCTTGCGGCGGTTCCAAACCCGTTAGGGGGTGTGGTGCTGATGTTCGGTTCTATTGTGTTGCTGTTCTTGATGCCATGGATTGACCGTTCAAACGTGCGTTCAATTCGCTACCGCAGCAGCTTGCATAAAGCGAACCTCGCGATGTTGGTGGTCAGCTTTATCGTGCTCGGATTCGTGGGTGCATTGCCACCGACTGAATTCTGGACGCGCATCGGACAGGTGTTCACATTCTTGTACTTTGCATTCTTCGTCTTGCTGTTCTTCTACAGCAAAAACGAGAAAACCAAACCACTGCCTGAGAGAGTAACGAAATGATGAAGCGATTCTTGATGGCCCTGGCATTTCTGCTGCCGTCTGCCGCATTCGCGGCAGGCTACAGCGGTCCGCTGGACAAGGCCGACTATGACTTGCGTGACAAAGCGTCATTGCAACGTGGTGCACAAATCTTCATGAACTACTGCTTGGGTTGTCACACAATGCAGCATCAGCGCTATCAGCGTACGTTCGAAGATTTGGGAATTCCGGTAGATCTTGGACAGGAACTGTTGCAATTCACGGGCGACGGTCCAGGTGACTTTATGGTTTCTGCGATCGACGCGGATGCCTCGAGTGACTGGTTTGGTTTGACACCTCCGGATTTGACCATGGTTGCCCGGGTGCGCGGTGCTGATTGGCTGTACACCTATTTCCGTTCGTTCTATGAAGATCCAAGTCGCCCATTTGGTGTGAACAACGAGATCTTTGAAAACGTCGGTATGCCACATGCGGTTCAGGAGCTTCAAGGTGTTCCGCGCCGTACGTATGAGCGTCGGATGGTCGATGGCGAAATGCGTGACGTTTACGTCGGAATTCGTTCTGACGGATCAGGTCGGTTAAGCGATGAAGAGTTTGATCAGGCGATGCTCGATCTGACAGCATTCCTCGTGTACACCGGTGAGCCAATGTACCTTGAGCGTCAGCGTATGGGTTACTACGTCATTGGTTTCCTGATTGTCTTCCTGATTCTTACGATTCTACTGAAACGTGAGTACTGGCGAGACATTAAGTAATTCGTTGAATTACAAATAGAAAGTCTTTTGGGGGCGTACAGCGCCCCCTTTGCTGTTTTCGAAGAGTGGAGAAAACCATGGCTGTTGCTGCCAATAAGCGTTCAGTAATGACCCTGTATTCAGGGAAAGATGATTTATTCAGTCACCAAACACGTATTGTGTTGGCTGAGAAAGGTGTCAGCGTTGAAATCGCCTATGTTGCTCCGGAGAATCAACCGGAAGATCTTTTGCAACTCAATCCTTACCCGGATAACGTGCCAACACTCGTGGACCGTGAGTTGGTGCTGTACAAAGCACAAATTATCATGGAATACCTTGATGAGCGGTTCCCACATCCACCTTTGATGCCTGTCTATCCTGTGGCTCGCGGAACCAGTCGCTTAATGATGTATCGTATCGAGCGTGACTGGTACGCATTAGCTGACACTATCGTGAAAGGAACGAAGAAAGATGCGGAAGCGGCTCGGCAGGAGCTGAAAGAGAGCATCTTGGCGCTGGCTCCTGTGTTCGCGGATACGCCGTTCTTTATGAGCGAAGAATTCACACTGGTTGATTGTTACTTGGCCCCATTATTGTGGCGCCTTCCACTGTACGGTATTGAACTCAATGGTGCCGGTGCGAAGGAAGTAAAATCTTATATGTTGAAACTCTTCGAGCGTGAGTCATTCCGTGATTCACTCACGGAAGAAGAACGCGAAATCGGTCGCCAGTAAAAGGGATGAGCATGACACCTCGTCGTCCTTATATTCTGCGTGCGCTGTATGATTGGTTGTTAGACAACGATCTCACACCACATTTAGTGGTTGACGCTGAATTCCCAGGAACCGAAATACCCCGTCAGTATGTTCAGGACGGGCAGATAGTCCTGAACATCGCGCCAGGCGCTGTGCATGGTTTGCAGCTTGAAAACGATCAAGTCAGCTTCCGTGCTCGATTTGGCGGACAGGATCAGCGGGTTATTCTTCCAATGGGGTCGTTACTTGCGATTTATTCCCGTGAGAACGGCGCAGGCACCATCTTT
The DNA here is from genome assembly GCF_003987175.1 of Aliidiomarina sanyensis. Lineage (GTDB taxonomy): Bacteria > Pseudomonadota > Gammaproteobacteria > Enterobacterales > Alteromonadaceae > Aliidiomarina > Aliidiomarina sanyensis. The sequence goes on from NZ_PIPM01000005.1 coordinate 66,518, forward strand.
GAGCCAGAGCAAGGTCTGCTGCTTGAAGATATCGCGCCGGAGCTTGCAGGCGCGGACGGTCAGGAAGAGCGCACAGAGGCCTCTGAAGCAGCGTTAGAGTCGGATGAGGGGTCGAGCGACGATTCGGAAGTGACTAAAAAAGGACGCCCCCATTTAACGGTTGTTAAGTAACGGCTGTTCTCTGAAGAACATAGACAAAAAAACGGTGCTGTTGAGCACCGTTTTTTATTCAATAAAGCGTTGTCTACCGTGTTCTATTGAACCTGCATCACATCGACCACTTTGCGAACACCGCGAACGTTACGGGCGATCTCAATAGCACGGTCAGCGGTAGGGCGCTCGACGATGCCAAACAAAAAGACTTCACCATCTTCGGTCACTACCTTCACACCAGAGGCATCGTAGTCTTGATCCCGCAGCAATAAGGTTTTTACACGTGTGGTGATCCACGTGTCGTCTGCGCGCGTCCGAAAGTTTGCGACATCTGTAACCCGGATTTGGTTAAACACCCGATTTACACCATCGACGTCACGGACAATTCGCTCGGCTTCGTCAGCACGCCCTTGCGTATCGACTTGCCCATACAATAAGACATCACCATTATATGGCACAAATTTAACCCGTTGATTGCGAAACGCCTCGGTCTCGTTGAACGCGGAAACAATACGAACGCGCAACGCTGAATCATCCACTTGGGTGTTCACATCCCGACTATCCAGAGCGACCGCGGTTCCCCCAACGGTCGCACCCACTACAACGGCCGCACACCCGCTCATCTGGCTTGCGCCAACGATAACAGCAATCCACAAAGCGAACAGACGAACTAAGCGCATAACTATTCCCCTTCAAAAATTTGTCGTTCAATTAAATCAACGAGCAGTTGACTGAAAAAGAGTTGTTGTTCCACGATACGCGCTGGATTGGAGCTTGGGATACGAACTTCTACGTCACTTGGCCCAAGTAGCCCGGTGATTTCCGGCGCTTCTTCTCCAACCACCGTCACGATCGTCATTTCGCGAGAAAGCGCCGCTTCCATTGCCTGGTGAACGCGCTCCGAATGTTGCTGACACACGAACGTCACCAACAAATCACCCGCAGAACCAAGCGCACTGATTTGCCGCGACAGGCATTCCTCTTGATTCGGGTGAGTGGAATTCGCACCTAGCGTGATCGCAGGAAAGGGCGGGCGCTCGAGACGGCTCCCGTGGAGGAGTAAATCAGTAAAGTGATGGGCAATAAATGCGCTGTTGCCATCACCACAACTAAAAATACGCCGTCCAGACAATAACGATTGCACCAGCAATGAAGCGGCTTGCTCAACAGCTTGGGCCAAGGTATCGGCCGCGGCCACTTGAATTTGAATGCTTTCGTTAAAATACGTGCGGATGGTGTCTTGCATCATCAAAATGCGTCCTTCAGCCATTCAATTGAAAATGGGGTACCTGTGATTGCAATAATATCAAAGCGAACCGCGGTCATGTGTTCATTGATTCCATTTTGAGACATCCAGACCCGTGCGGTATGGCGAACGCGCTGTAATTGTTTGGCACTGAACTGTTCAAGCACATCGGCGAAGTCTTGGCTGGCTCGATATTTGACTTCAACGAAGACCAAAAATTCCTGTTCGCGCATGATCAAATCAATTTCACCATTGTCCAACCGGTAATTTTGCATCACCAGCTCGAGGCCATAAGAAGTTAAATGACGAATAGCAACGGCTTCGTAGTGATTACCGACGGACTTGTTCGACATGCGCGGTGTGCTCCAATGAAAGCGAATGACCTTCAAAGGTAGCCCAATCGAGCTCTCGAACCACAATATGGTCGGAAATCCGCAATGTCCCAGTCAATCCTTGGTAGCGATAACCAGGGAGTTCGCTCATCAGCGGTAAGCGGACCGCAAGCTGCATTGCATCGTAGCCCATGGCGATCAGTCGCTGTTGACTCATCGAGGCACTTGGCATCACTTCCTGAATGGTTTGTCGTAGGGTTGTTGCCCGCTCAGGATTGACCAAAAAGGGTGCATCCGAAAATGTAATTCCCGCCAAGTCATTTTGCCCACGGCTGGTTTGCTCTTGGTGGATCGCGGAACTCGCGTACATTGGGATGCGGCTGCCAAATGCGCTTAAGTTGACATCTACGTAGGGTTTGAGCAACCGGGCTTGTTGCGCATCGCCTAACAGATAAATGGCATCGATATCTTGTCGGCTCCGAAATTCATGGTGCAATTCTTCATTGCGCATGCGTTGTTGCAGATTTCGTTCAAGCGCCTCGATACGCTGTTGGCTGGCATCAACACGCAGGCTTGCCCGCACGATATCAACCATGTCACTGCTTGACGTATAGAGGCCGGTGCGCACGGAACGAGCACCAAACTCAGACTCCCATGCGTCGCTGAACAGCGCAGACATTTGTCGGCCACGGGACGTGTCGGGACCAAGCAGGAGGACATTACGATGACCTTTTTGCGCTAAATATTGCGCCGCAACCTGAACTTCTGATGTGAGGTCCAGTGCAAAGAACGCCGATACACGGTCCCCTTGTTGCGGGTCATCCACTTGATTAAGCCAGAGCTGCTGCCATGGACCCGGTTCAAGCGCACGGAAATTCTCAATGTGCTCACGGACCAAAGGGCCGATCACTAATTCAACTTCAAGAGAAAGGAGTTGCGCGTGAATATCGCTCATGGACGTCGTCGTTGTATCGAAGAAATGGAGCTGCTCGCGCCGCTCGGACGTCGCCGCCGCTAGTATCCCGTTTCGCACGGCCTGCCCTTGTGATGCGAACTGGCCGCTTAACGGAAGAAGCACACCAATTACTTGCGGCGTTGCGATGTACGCAGTCTGCTCCGCTCGTTCTGCAACCCACGGTTGGGCCGGGTGGGAAGGGTAGCTTCGCTGCCATGAGGCGAGGGCCTGAGCTGCGGAGGTTCCTTGCTGCGTTGATTGATGCAAACGTGTTGCGAGTTGGATCCATCCCCGAGTATTTTCGTCAGAGGGAATGGTTCGACTTTGTAATTCCGAGAAAGAAACGCGCTTCAGGACATCCCAGATATCGGGCGGGGTGACTTGATCGTCATAGCGCTTTTGCTCAATGCGCATGAGAGTCGCGGACAGATAATCACGCTTTGCATAAAACGCTTGGAAACGAAGGTCCAGCACTTCTGCACGATACTGCCGTTGACTGAACTGCCGCTCCAAGTTATCAGTCAGTTCAAGGACCCGAGCCCATTCATCGAGAGACGCATACACACGGGCTTGCTGGAGCCGGTAGAGATTTGCAAATTCCGGTCGCAATTGCCGGGCATCCACATAGCTCAATACGGCCGCTGCATGATCATATGCGCCTTGATCAAGATAAAGTGTCGCGGCGGTAACGAGCTGCTCATGTTGCTCGTGGGTGCGGGATGCTTCCTTCGCTTGAGCAATCAGGCGCCGAGGATCTTGCAACGGAGTCACCTGCTCAGCGGCAGGTGGTGTTGCACGTTCGCTCGGTGGTACCGAAGGTTCTGGCGGTGATGAACAACCGGTCAAGCCCAGTGTGATCAGACTCAAGGCAAAAACAGGAATGCATCGGGAACTCAACTTTGGCACAATAGACTTCTCGCTTGGACCGGAAGGCCCTACTATAAACTGACCGTGTCATTCAGACAAATAAGCGCTCTGAAGATTCACGTAAAGAGACAGAAAATGAGCACTGGCACGTTATATATTGTCCCCACTCCCATCGGCAACCTGAACGATATCACACTTCGAGCCCTCGAGGTGTTGCGGATGGTCGATATCATCGCTGCGGAAGACACGCGCCACAGCGCCGTGCTGCTCAATCATTTTGGCATCGAAAGTAAACTTTGGGCCGTCCATGAACACAACGAACGCCAAAAGATCGAGGCGATTTTAGCGCAGCTATCCGCCGGGAAAAATATTGCCTTGATCAGTGATGCGGGTACACCACTCATTAGTGACCCAGGTTATCCGTTGGTCAATGCATGCCGAGCTGCGGGAGCTTCAGTCATTGCACTTCCCGGCGCCTGTGCGGCGATTACAGCGCTTTCAGCGGCGGGCCTTCCCACAGACCGTTTTGTATTTTGTGGATTTTTACCGCCAAAGCAACAGGCACGGGAAAAGGCGTTGGATGCACTCGCAGGAGAGTCGGGAACCTTAATATTTTATGAGGCACCGCGCCGAATTTTAGAGACGCTCACTGCGGTTGTTAAGGTGTTTGGGCCGGATCGCCCGGTTGTGATAGCAAGGGAGATTACCAAGCAGTTTGAAACCTACCTGTCCGGTTCTGCGCAAAGTGTGTTAGAGCAGGTATCGACAGATGCCAACCAACAGCGCGGTGAAATTGTTTTGCTGATTGGTGGTGTTGTTCGTGATGGGGATTTAATCCCCACAGAAGCACTGCAACTTTTAAAACGTCTGAGTGAAGAACTTCCACCTAAGAAAGCGGCCAAGATTGTCGCAGAGCATTACGGTTTAAGTGCAAATACCTTGTATCAGCATTTGATATAGTGCCGACATTCTAGGCTGCCGCGTTGCTTGCTACGGAAATCATTGGAGCTCGGATGGGGATCGCGTATACTGCGCGGCGGAGTTGGCCGAGACAATCGCTGCTTGCGTTAGCAAGGGGAGGAAAGTCCGGGCTCCATAGGGCAGAGTGCCAGGTAACGCCTGGGCGGCGCGAGCCGACGACTAGTGCAACAGAGAGCAGACCGCCGATGGCTTTTGTTTTCCTCGGAAAGCAGAAGATCAGGTAAGGGTGAAAGGGTGCGGTAAGAGCGCACCGCGTGGCTGGTAACAGTTCATGGCACGGTAAACTCCACTCGGAGCAAGACCAAATAGGGATCCATGGGGTGGCCCGCCTCGGGTCCGGGTAGGTTGCTTGAGGCTGTGGGCGACTGCAGTCCTAGACGAATGATTGTCCTCGACAGAACCCGGCTTAATGGCCAACTCCCCATTTTCGAAAGCCGCACGTTTTTGGTCCTTTAACCATCCGAACGTGCGGTTTTTTCTTTGCGGCCGTAGTGCTTGATCAATTGCTCAATGCTCATGGGTTTTGCGAAGTAAAACCCTTGGATTAAGTTAGCGGTCTGCATATTTAAAAAGTTGACTTGGCTGACCGTTTCAACCCCTTCGACCACCACATCAATACCCAGAGCGCGGGCCATGTGAATCAGTGCAGAGAGCAATGCATTTTGGTGCGGATCATCGGGAACCCCTTCAACAAAAGCGCGATCAATTTTTAGCATCGAGATGGGGAAGTGACGAAGATAGTTTGCGGATGAGTAACCGGTGCCAAAATCATCGATGGTGAGGGTGATTCCCGCATCGTGTATCTCAAGCAGCAACTCGCGCTGCCGCTCACGATCAGGCAACAGCATCGACTCCGTGATTTCAAAGGTAAAATTCTCTGGGGCTGCGTGTTCCTCTTTCATAATGGCAAACCAGTGTTCTACGGCAATGCGATCATAGAACTGGTGGGAGGAGAAGTTGATCGCGATACGTCCATCAATACCGGCTGCATGAAGTTTCTTGAGGTCACGGCTTGCTTGAGTCAGCACAAAATGCCCAAGCTCACGAATTGCCCCGCTCTTTTCAGCGATGGAGATAAATTCTTTGGGCAGCAGCAAGCCTCGCGTAGGATGTTGCCAACGGGCAAGGGCCTCGATGCTGTGTAGGGTTCCATCTTTGGAATTAATCACCGGTTGGTAATGCACCAAGAACTCATTGTTCTGCAATCCTTGTAAAATCGCATGGTGCATATGCAGATGATTGGTCGCTTGTTCTCGTAGCCCCTCGTTAAAGAACTCAGATGTGGCACGGCCTGCATCTTTTGCTGCATACATGGCCATATCTGCCGACTTGAGCAAGTCACTGAAGGTTGCGCCGTCACTTGGGAACAACGAGATTCCGATCGAACTGTTAATGACGACATCGTGGCCTTGCACATTCATCGGTTCTTGAATGTGCTTTAACAGTTTTTGTGCTTGCAATTGCGCATGGAACGGCTCGGCGAGATTTTTGAGTACAACAACAAACTCATCTCCACCCAATCGGGCAATAATATCGTCTCGACGTAACGAGGCGCGCAATCGGTCCGCAATAATTTTTAATAGCTCATCCCCCGCTGCATGTCCGAGCGAGTCGTTGACCTCTTTAAAATGGTCTAAGTCGATAAAAAGTATGGCGAACTTTTCGCTTCTGCGTTCGCAGGCGCTGATGTAGGCGCTCAGTTGTTCTTCAAAGAAGTGCCGATTCGCAAGCCCAGTTAAGTTGTCGAAGCGTGCTTGATTGCTGATCAGGCCAAAAGCCGCCTGAAGTCGCTGCTGATTGAGCAAAATCAAAAATGTCATACTGGCCAGTAACATCGCGATCAGCGTGCCGAAGGTAAAATACAAGACGGTCGGATGTCCTGCAGGGAGCCAGTCGCCTCGCAAAGGAACTGCGGCGAGTGCCCATGAGCCGGTTGGAAGATTGACATCGAGCACGACCGGATTACTATCCCAAATGCCATAATTTCCGGTGATTAATTCACCTGTCACGCCGGTACCGTCGATACCCCGCAAACTAATGGCGAGTTCTGGGTGGTCAAATAATCCTGCATCGCGAAACAACGACTCATGACGGATGACCTGTGAAATGATGGCTTGCAAGGTTTCATTGTCTTCAGCGTAGACGGGAACACGCGCGATTAAGGCTTCTCCCCCTTGAGTTAAAGCGACCGGGCCGTTGATCGTGATTTGTCGTGTTGCAATTGCCTTTTGCAGCGTCCGAAGTTGGTCAGGGCGGCTCCGATAGTCGAAGCCGACGGCCTCTTCATTTCCTTCAAGGGGGTAAATCATCGTTATGCGATAATCTTGTCCAATCGCCAAGTGTCGGACATGAAGATGTTGGGAGATTAAGTTACGTGTCAGGAGGGCGAAGCGCTCTTCGGACAGCTCAGGATTAATTGAGAGCTCGGTATATATTTGCCGAATGGCAATCAAGTTGGTTTGCATCAACCCTTCAAGGCGCGCCCGCACCGTACTGAGTTGTTCAAGTGCAACATAACGCTGAGTCTCTACATCCCGCTCACGATCAGTCAGAATAAACCGGATCAAAACCGCTTCGCAGATCAAAAATACGATAAGACTTAAAAGGCCGATCCAGAGCTTCTTTTTCACCGAATACACCCGCGTTTATAAATTAAACAAATAGTTAACGAATACATGCTTAAACGCAAGTGAAAAAGGCGCTGCCGCTTGATTAATTCTCCTGCAATTTTCCTTGACAGGGGATCAATGTGACACCTAGACTGTATCATTGTGGGGAAAAGTGGAGAGAAGTGGATCATTCTGGTGATCCCGCTAAATAAATATGTTTCGTGGCGCAAATAGCATCAGTCTTGACGATAAAGGTCGCCTTGCGATACCGGCTCGGTATCGTAATCTCCTTTCGTTAGACTGTGAAGGCAAACTGGTCTGTACGATTGATATCAAGCAGCCATGCCTTTTGTTATACCCGCTTCCGGAATGGCAAGTGATAGAACAGAAACTTGCCACCCTCTCAACCATGAACCCCGCAGAGCGTCGCCTTCAGCGTTTGCTGCTTGGATATGCGGATGATTGTGAAATGGACAAAAACGGTCGAGTCCTGATTGCAACGCCGCTTCGTCAACATGCCGGATTGACCAAGAAATTAATGTTGGTTGGTCAACTGAACAAATTTGAAATTTGGGATGAAGAGGTATGGCAGCAGCAGGTCGCAGATGATATCGCGGCTGAGCAAGCAGGCGACTTTACGTTAAGTGATCGACTACAAGACTTTTCATTATAATGGCGCAGACACCGCAACATGTACCGGTGTTGCTAGCGGAGTCGATTGAGGCGTTAGCGATCCAACCGGACCAAATATATATCGATGCAACCTTCGGACGTGGAGGGCACAGTCGTGCTGTGCTCGCAGAACTCGGTCCCGAGGGACGCCTCATTGCATTCGATAGAGACCCTACTGCCGCCCAGGCTGCTCAAGCCCTGACGAACGATCCTCGTTTCCACTTCTTCCACACGCCTTTCTCTGCATTGGCAGACATTATTGAGCAAGAAGGCCTTCACGGCCGTGTTGCTGGCATTCTCTTTGACCTCGGCGTCTCATCCCCACAGCTTGATGACGCTGAACGCGGTTTTAGTTTTATGCGCGATGGGCCCCTCGATATGCGGATGAATCCAGAACAGGATGAATCGGCTGCGGATTGGCTGGCCCGAGCAGACATGGATGAAATGGCTCACGTTTTTCGGACCTATGGCGAAGAGCGATTTGCTGGACGCATTGCCCGCGCCATCATTGAGCATCGCCAAGAACATACGCTTACGCGCACCCATGAGTTGGCTGATCTCATTAGTAAAGTGAGTCCAACTCGCGAGAAACACAAGCACCCCGCGACACGCGTTTTCCAAGCCATTCGGATTCACATTAATCGTGAACTCGAGGAAGTAGAAGTGGCTTTGAAAGCTGCGGTCGATGCGTTGAAGCCCGGTGGGCGTCTCGCGGTAATTAGTTTCCATAGTTTGGAAGACCGGATTGCAAAACAGTTTATCCGAGCCCAGAGTCGCCGAGCACAGCTCCCGGCAGGTTTGCCGTTGCGTGAAGATCAAATTGAGGATACGCGGACGCTGAATCCTATTGGTAAAGCAATCAAGCCGAGTGCTCAGGAGCTCAAGGCCAATCCGAGAGCGCGGAGTTCCGTGCTGCGAATTGCGGAGCGACTGCCATGAAACGAATCGACCTGAAGAAACTGCAAGCACACCCAGGATTACTGCAAGTCATTTTCTCCGATTTGCGGCATTACCGTGGCTTGGTCTTCTGGTCGTTCGTTGCGATCGTCAGTGCGCTGACGACCGTGTATTTGACACACTTAAATCGAGAGCTGCTTGCAGAGCGTGAGCAAATGATGCGACAGCGGGATGCCATTGATGTGGAGTTTCGTCACTTGGTGATTGAACAAACTGCGCTGTCTGAACACAGCCGAATCGAGACGATCGCTCAGCGTGAGTTGGGGATGCGTCGTCCTTCGGATGATCAGGAGGTTCTGGTGCCATGGCGGTGAGACGCAATGAGAAGATACTGCGTCCGGAACCTATGCCGGGACGCTTCATGTTCCTGCTCGTCCTCTTGTGTCTGGGATTTACGGCGCTCGTAGCGCGTGCTGCTTATATCCAGGTGATTGAGCCCGACCGCTTGCGTTATGAGGGAGACCTCCGCTCAATTCGGGTGGCGCAAGACCGAGTACAACGAGGTAATATTACCGATCGAAATGGGGTGGATTTGGCCATTAGTGTGCCAGTTCACACTGTGTGGGCCGATCCGAAAGTGGTGCATGACCGCAATGGCATGAGTGATATGCGGCGCTGGCAAGCGATGGCCGATGTATTGAACACCACGCCAGAGCAATTATTGCGTAAAGTCGAAAATCCACAGCGTCGATTTGTGTATCTTGAGCGCATGGTCACTCCGGGCGTTGCCAACTACATCACGCAGCTTCGAATTCCGGGCGTGGGCCTGAAAGAAGAGTCTCGGCGGTTTTATCCGACGGGTGAGATTTCGGCCCATGTTGTGGGGATTACCAACATCGATGCAGAGGGCCTTGATGGGGTCGAAGCCGTTTATAACGGACTATTAACGGGAACGCCGGGGCAACGTCGAGTGCGACGGGATGGCCAAGGGCGTTTGGTCGAAGAGCTTGAAGTCACGGAAAGTGAGTTCCCGCAAAATCTGACGCTGAGCATTGATCAGCGGATTCAAGCGGTCGCTTATCGCGAATTAGCGAAAGCGGTCCGTTATCACCAAGCGACCTCGGGTTCAGTGGTGGTGTTGGATGTGAACACCGGTGAGGTGTTGGCGATGGTGAATAGTCCGTCGTACAACCCAAATAACCGCAGCACAATTCAACCCCATCAAATGCGTAACCGGGCTATCTCAGACAGCTTCGAACCGGGTTCGACTATCAAACCCTTGGTCGTGTTGGGTGCAATGAGCCATGGACATGTGCAGGCGGATGAACGTTTGAATACCAGCCCTGGCTGGATGCGGGTCGGTGGACGACGGGTTCAAGACGCTCGTAACTACGGTGAGTTAGACTTAGCGGGAATTCTCGCGCATTCCAGCAACGTGGGAACTTCGCGGCTGGCGCTCGATATGGAGCAGGAAGACTTCTTGGGGCTGTTTGGTCTCGCGGGCTTTGGAACCGATACCGGCATCAATATGCTTGGCGAAAGCATGGGGTTGATGCGCAACCAACGGCGTTGGTCTGATTTTGAGATTGCGACCTTATCCTTCGGCTACGGTCTCTCGGTGACGACACTGCAACTTGCGCAGATGTATTCCATTATCGGGAATGGGGGCGTGAAACGGCCGCTCAGTATTCTCAAGGTTGATCAACCCTTTGCAGGTCGCCAGGTATTTCCTCGTGAACTTACCCGTGAAACGCTCCGTCTGATGGAGTCCGTTACCTTGGAAGGCGGAACGGGAACACGGGCACGCGTGCCTGGCTATCGGGTGGCCGGAAAGACCGGAACCTCACGCAAAGCGGTTGCGGGCGGTTACGGTGACGAGTATATCGGGTTATTTGCAGGCGTGATTCCAGCGAGTCGTCCACGCGTCTCGATTGTGGTGATGATCAATGAGCCTGCAGGGGATAGTTATCACGGGGGAACAGTGGCGGCCCCAGTATTTTCCGCCATTGCAGAAGAAACCATGCGAATTTTAAATGTAGCGCCAGATAATTTGACTGGCCGTGAAATCCGGGTCGCTGGGTGGGGGGTGCGCAATGATTAAGCTGAGCGCTCTGCTTCCAGATTGTCCCTACCCACTTCCTGATCTTGCAATCCAGGGATTGAAGCTTGATAGCCGTCGCATTGCTGCAGGTGATGCCTTTATTGCTGTGCCAGGTTATGACACGGATGGGCGTGATTATATCGATGCAGCAATTTCGGCGGGCGCTTGTGTGGTCTTGGCTGATATGGACACCTGGACAACAGGTGAAATGGAATCGGTCTGGATCATCGGTGTTCCGCACTTAAAACAGCGTGTCTCAGCATTAGCGGATATTTTCTACGGATCGCCCTCAAGCCAATTGCGCGTGATTGGTGTGACAGGCACCAATGGCAAAACAACGGTGAGTCACTTGATTGCTCAACTGTGGCATGAATTGGAACCGGCAGCGGCCGTGTTGGGGACCATTGGCAGTGGTATTCTTCCCCAGTTGTTGCCCGAGAAAAACACCACGCCGGACGCGGTGACTGTTCAACAACGGCTTGCTGGCTTTAAGGCTGAGGGCGCACGGTGCGTCGCGATGGAGGTTTCCTCCCATGCTTTGGTGCAAGGCCGAGTGGATGCTCTGCGGTTCGATACGATCATTGCGACCAATATCAGCCGCGATCACCTCGATTATCACGGCACGATGGAAGCCTATGTTGCTGCCAAGCGCAGTTTGTTTACTGATTTTGATGCCAAAGCACGAATTTTAAATGCAGACGACCCTGTGATTGCCACATGGGGCACCAGCAACGACTATTGGTTCTCTCTAAATCCAAAACTTGCTGGGCGTGCGAACACACTGGTGGCGCTGGATATTGAGTACACCGATGCAGGAACCGAACTGACATTGGCATGGTTTGAACATCGTTTGCGGATTCGCAGTCCTCTGCTTGGGGACTTCAATGTGGCGAATCTCCTCGCGGCGATGCTGAGCCCACTTTCTGCAGGGTATCGTTTAACCGATGTTGCGGCCTTAGTGGGTCGTTTACGCCCTGTGATTGGCCGGATGGAAACGTTCCGTCGTGAAGGTTACCCCTTGGTACTCGTCGACTATGCCCACACACCGGATGCGCTCGAACAAGTTTTACGGGCTGCTCGTCGTCATTGTCACGGCAAGCTCTGGTGCGTCTTTGGTTGTGGAGGCGATCGAGATCGCGGAAAACGTCCACAAATGGGGCAGGTCGCCGCTCGCTTTGCAGATGAAATTGTCGTGACGGACGACAACCCACGGACTGAAGATCCGCACACCATTATTGAAGATATTGTCAGCGGGATGCCAGCAGGAACGCACGTCCATGCGTCCCCCGGTCGGTCCCAGACAGTCCTTGCGACGCTGCGCAATGCAGCCGCAGATGACGTCGTGGTGCTCGCTGGAAAAGGGCATGAAACCTATCAAATTATTGGAACCAAGTCGGTCGATTATGACGAGCGCGCGTGGGTTGAGTCCGTGCTGGGGGGACAATCATGATTCCGGTGACATTACATTGGATTGCAAAGCAGGTCGACGGGCAGCTTGTAGATACCACGACCGGAGCTATCAAAGTGAAAGGGCACGTGGTGATTGATAGTCGCCAGGTTGCTGCAGGGGACCTATTTATTGCCATTAAGGGCCCGAACTTCGACGCCCATGATTTTCTTGCGCAAGTTGCTGAAGCCGGCGCGTGTGGCGTGATCTGCGAGCGTGAAATGCCGATCGAGGTGCCACAAATTATTGTTCAGGATACGCGTCGTGCTCTCGGTGACTTGGCCGCAGCGGTTAAAGCGGAAGTCAATCCGCGCTCGGTCGCGATCACCGGAAGCAGTGGTAAAACCACGGTCAAAGAGATGATCGGCGCGATTTTAGCCCAGGCGGACTCGGTGAAAGGCGAAGTGCTCGTCACGGCTGGCAATTATAACAATGACATTGGTGTGCCATTAACCCTGCTGCGTCTGACGCAAGCACATACGCATGCGGTGTTAGAGCTCGGGGCAAATCATCGAGGCGAAATTGCCTACACCACTAGTTTGGTCAAGCCCGATGCTGCAATGATCAATAATGTGGCACCCGCCCATGTGGAGGGGTTCGGGGACATTTGCGGTGTTGCAAAAGCGAAAACAGAGATTTTTAGAGGCTTAGGGGAAACGGGGCTCGCATTGACCAATGCGGACTCCGAATTTCATGAGTTTTGGTTACGCGAACTCCAGGGGCGTAACCATAAAACCTTCGGGATTGAGAATCCCGAAGCCGATTTGCGCGCGACTGATATCAAAATAAACCAAGACGGTTGCGCGCAATTCACGCTGCACGCGGAAGGGGAAACGCACCGTGTCACGCTTACGTTGCCGGGCAAGCACAATGTGCTCAATGCTTTGGCGGCGGTCGCGATGTGTCGGGCACTGGGTCTAAGTTTTGCTGAAATCGTTCGTGGATTCAGCAACATGCAGGCTGTGCCAGGACGCATGGTGGTCCATAAGCCTGTGCCGGGAGTGCAGTTAATTGATGATACTTATAACGCCAATGTGGGTTCGGCAAAAGCGGCCATCGACGTGCTCGCAAGCCTCCCCGGACGGCGACTGTTTGTCTTCGGAGATATGGGGGAGCTGGGGGCAAACGCGCGGGCATACCATGAAGAGGTGGGTGCGTACGCGATTTCCGCTGGCATCGATGGCTTGTTCACCCTTGGGGTCTTGAGCCAGAGTGCCAGCGAAATTTTCAACGGTCACGGAGGTCGTCATTTTGATTCCATTGAAGCATTAGTCGATGGGTTACTCGAAGAAATCCGTCAGCAACCGGAGATTACCGTCTTAGTGAAGGGATCACGCAGTTCGCGTATGGAGCGCATTGTGACATCTCTGCTGGCACACGATCTTAATACGCAAAGACGGGGGAAAACGGCATGCTAGTCTGGCTGGCCGAATACTTACAACAAAATGTGGCTTCGGGCTTCAATGTATTTTCGTATCTCACGATGCGCTCGATTATGGGCATCTTGACCGCGCTGGTACTGTCGCTGTGGATTGGACCACGACTGATTCGTTGGTTGCAACGTTTGCAGATTGGGCAAACAGTTCGGGATGATGGTCCGCAAAGTCATTTAAGCAAATCCGGTACGCCGACCATGGGCGGCTTGATGATTCTCATCAGCATCTTGGTATCGGGGCTTTTGTGGGCTGATCTGACCAACCGCTACGTTTGGGTCACGCTGCTCACATTGACGGGCTTTGGAATCATTGGCTTTGTTGATGATTACCGCAAAGTCGTGCGCAAGGACCCAAAAGGGCTTGCGGCACGCTGGAAGTATTTTTGGCAATCGGTGCTCGCGGGGACAGCCGCGGTGTATCTGTATTATACCGCCACGCAACCGGCGGAGACGGCACTTCTCATTCCATTTTTCAAAGATGTCATGCCACAGCTCGGCATGATGTACATGTTGCTTGCTTATTTTGTGGTGGTAGGCACCAGTAATGCAGTCAACCTGACGGATGGGTTAGATGGGCTGGCTATTATGCCGACTATTATGGTTGCCGGTGCACTGGGCGTATTTGCCTATGTCACCGGTAATGTGAACTTTGCTGACTACCTGCAAATTCCCTATATCCCACTCGCGGCGGAATTAACGGTGGTCTGCGCTGCAATTGTTGGAGCCGGCTTAGGGTTTCTGTGGTTTAACACTTATCCCGCGCAAGTCTTTATGGGTGATGTGGGCTCCCTTGCACTCGGAGCAGTCCTGGGCATCATCGCTGTCCTTGTGCGCCAAGAGCTCGTGCTGTTCATTATGGGTGGAGTGTTTGTCATCGAGACACTGTCCGTCATGCTGCAAGTCGGCAGTTATAAGCTGCGCGGAAAGCGGATCTTTCGGATGGCCCCTATCCATCACCATTACGAATTGAAAGGTTGGCCGGAGCCACGGGTTATCGTCCGGTTTTGGATTATCTCATTGGTGCTCGTCCTCATCGGACTGGCGACTCTAAAGTTACGTTAATTAAGGCGACAGAATGCTAAAAGCGTTGCAGGATTTCACCACCATCACCGTGTTGGGCTTTGGCCTAACCGGGGTGTCCTGCGTGCGCTATTTACAGAGCCTGGGGATTACCCCCGTAGTCCTTGATACGCGCGCGGCCCCGCCGGGTCTTGAGCAAGACCCAGCATTAGCTAAAGCCAGCGAATGTTATTTTGGTCCCTTGCAACTCGAGCATCTTTTGCAATCCGATTTGATCATTGTCAGCCCAGGGATTGACCGTCGTCAGCCGGTCATTCAGATGGCAATTGATGCAGGTATTCCGATGGTGTCGGACATTGAACTGTTTGCGTGGGTGGTTGATGTCCCGGTCGTAGGGATTACGGGGTCTAATGGTAAATCGACCGTGACCGAGCTGACCGGACACATTCTGCGCAGCTGTGGCATGAACCCTGCCGTTGCCGGCAACATCGGTGTTCCGGTGTTGGACTATCTGACGACTAAAGAATCTCATGATTGCTTTGTTTTGGAGTTGTCTAGCTTCCAGTTGGAGTTGATTGACTCTTTGAAGCTGCATGCAGCGACCATTCTCAACATTACTTCGGACCATCTTGATCGCTACGATGACGAGCGGGCTTATGAGCGCGCAAAACATCGGATTTACCAGCACGCCAAGCTCTGTGTGTGGAACCGAGACGACGCGAAAACCATGCCACTCTTTAAGCGAAGAGGAATGCAACAAATCGCATTTGGTGCAGGGGATGCTGCGAAAGGTTTTGGTGTTACGCGAAGCGGCAAACGCAGTTATATCACGTGGGAAGATGAGCCCTTGCTCGATGTTGCCAGCTTACCTATCCAAGGCATGCATAATGTTTTGAATGTGCAGGCTGCCCTCGGGCTCGTAAAGGGTCTTGGCATTGAGCCGGCAGTTGCCGCCAAAGGAATTCAAGGGTTCAAAGCGTTACCTCACCGCTGTCAGCTAATTGCGGAGCATGGAGGTGTGCGCTGGATCGATGATTCCAAAGCAACCAACCCAGGAGCGGCGATCGCTGCAATTGAGGGCTTACGGGCGACGGTCCCCGGTCAACTTATTCTCATTGCCGGCGGGGATGCGAAAGGAGCAGATCTCAGCGTACTTCAGCCGGTGCTTGAGCAAATCGATGTGTTGATTACCCTTGGTCGAGACGGCGCTAAAATTGCTGGGTTGAAGCAAGGTGCGCGACAGGTACAGACGCTCAATGAAGCAGTTGCCTACGCGGCGAAGCAGACCTCGGAGGGTAGCATGGTGTTGCTCTCCCCCGCCTGCGCCAGTCTTGATATGTTCTCTAATTACAAAGAGCGTGGATTGAAGTTCAAAGCGGCAGTGGAGGCATATTATGCGCACAACTGAGCCGCAACTCGAACTGGAGATCCGAGCAGGAGAAAGTCTCTTGCAGCGCGTGAAGAACGTCTTCAACCGTTCTTCCTCCATGCAAATTTATGATCGCCAATTGCTGTGGGCGGTCTTCATTCTTGTCGCGCTTGGTTGTGTCATGGTGGCGTCAGCATCCTTACCGACCGCAGAGCGTCTGACGGGTAATCCGTTTTACTTTCTGATTCGTCACGGTTTTTACGTGGTGGTCAGCCTTCTGGCAGCGCTTTTGGTCATGATGATTCCGGTGGCGCGCTGGCAGACTTTCAGTGGATGGTTATGTTTGCTGGCAATTTTCTTGCTCTTTGCCGTCTTATTTATCGGGCATGAGGTGAACGGCGCGAAACGTTGGATCAAGTTTGGCCCAATGACGCTGCAAGTGGCTGAGGCGGCCAAGCTATTTTTCGTGATTTATATGGCAAGTTACCTTGATCGTCGGTACGACGAAGTCCGCAAGAATTGGAAGGGCTTTGTGAAAGCCTTGTTGGTCTTAGGCATTCTGGCCGTTCTCCTGCTAGCACAACCCGATTTGGGGACCGTCGTTGTCCTCGCCGCCACCGCAATGGCCATGTTATGGCTGGCGGGTGCGAAATTGGCGCAGTTTATTGGTTTAGTCGTGACGGTTATTGCCGCTTTCGTCATGTTGATCGTGGTCGAACCCTATCGGATGGCGCGGGTGACTTCATTTATGAACCCTTGGGATGACCCGTTCAACACTGGATACCAATTGACCCAGTCATTGATGGCGTTTGGGCGTGGTGACTGGTTTGGTCAAGGGCTGGGGAATAGCGTGCAAAAGCTCCAATATTTGCCGGAAGCCCATACCGACTTTATTTTGTCCGTAATTGGTGAAGAGCTCGGCTTTGTGGGCGTCGCAGCCACCATTTTATTGGTATTTTTTGTGGTCCTCAAAGCGATGTTGCTCGGGCAACGCGCATTAAAGCAGAAGCGTCCATTTAGCGGGTATCTGGCCCAAGGCATTGGCATTTGGTTTAGTTTGCAGGCCGCAGTCAACATGGGAGCCGCCTCCGGTCTGATCCCAACCAAAGGCTTAACCTTCCCACTCGTGAGTTATGGCGGTTCAAGCTTGTTGGTGATGTCGATTGCGATCGCCATTCTGCTACGGATTGATTATGAGGTGCGCACCGGATATCGCTTGCAACGATCGGCAGGTGAGGCCGCACAACAGAAAGGCAAGCCACTTCCGGCTCGGGGAGGTGTGGCATGAGTCGGGTGTTAGTGACAGCCGGTGGAACCGGAGGCCATGTGTTTCCTGCATTAGCCGTGGCGCATGCACTCCAGGCACAGGGGCACGAAATTGCTTGGCTTGGAACCTCCGATCGGATTGAAGCCTCGGTAGTTCCTGCGGCAGGATTTACGTTCCATGGGTTGCAGCAACAAGCGCTCCGTGGAAAAGGTATTTTTGGCTGGCTCCAAGCGCCAGGTCGGATTTTGCGCGGTATCAAAGCCTGCGGAGAGGTGATGGATCACTTTCAGCCCGATCTAGTGATTGGTTTTGGGGGTTATACGGCAGGACCTGCAGGTGTTGCTGCATGGCGCCGGAAGATTCCGCTGGTCGTGCATGAGCAAAATGCGATTCCAGGGCTCACCAACAAATTGTTGGCGCGTATTGCTTCGCGAACCTTACTTGGTTTCGCAGCAGCGAAGCGCTATTTACCCGCAGCACAAGTCACTGGAAACCCGGTTCGAGACGACATTTGTGCACTGCATGAGATACCGGTAACTGGGGCTGAAACTCCGTTCCGAGTCTTGGTCATTGGTGGAAGCTTGGGAGCGCAGCACTTAAACGAGACGCTCCCAATGGCGTTATTGGATTGGAAAGGCCCAGCGTTACGGGTTCGGCATCAGGTGGGCCGTGGCCGTGTTGAAACCGTTCAGGCGGCCTACGCGGATGTTGCCCCGAATGTGTCGGTGGCTGTAGAAGAATTTATCAACGACATGGCAGATGCATATCGCACTGCGGATATCGTGATCGCACGGGCGGGCGCTTTAACCGTTGCCGAGCTTAGTATGGCCGGAAAACCCGCGATACTGGTGCCTTACCCTCATGCGGTCGATGATCACCAAACAGCAAATGCGCAGGTATTACGCGCAGTGAATGCGGCTGAATTACTGTCTCAGCCTGAATGTACGCCGGCCCGCTTGCGCGAGATCCTGCTCGCAATTGCCCAAGACGCAGAACGTCCGCTGGCGATGGCAGCGGCAGCACGGTCGGTCGCACCGCTTGCCGCAACAGAGCAGATTGCCGCGGTTTGTAACGAATTAATGATGGAGAGGAAAGACGTATGACCGTCTCCAAAGAGCCTGCATTTAAAGTGATTAATGTCCCCGAGATGCGCCGGGTACGACGCATTCACTTTGTCGGCATTGGTGGTGCCGGTATGGCCGGTATCGCAGAGGTTCTAGTGAACCAAGGTTATCAAGTAAGTGGCTCGGATATTGCTGAGAATCCGAGCACTCAGCGTCTACGTGCACTGGGTGCACATGTCGCGATAGGTCATAGTGCGCAGCATGTAGCGACTGCAAGTGTGGTGGTTGTTTCTACAGCGATAAAAAAAGATAACCCGGAACTTGTTGCAGCGAAAGAATTGCTCATTCCGGTTGTCCGGCGAGCTGAGATGCTCGCTGAGTTGATGCGGTTCCGCCACGGTATCGCGGTTGCGGGGACGCATGGAAAGACAACCACGACGAGTCTATTGGCCAGCGTATTCGCCGAAGGCGGCCTGGATCCGACCTTCGTGATTGGCGGTCTTTTGAATAGTGCGGGAACCAATGCACGGCTCGGAAGCAGTAAGTATTTGATCGCGGAGGCCGACGAGAGTGATGCGTCGTTCTTGCACCTACAGCCGATGGTAACGGTGGTGACCAATATCGAAGCCGATCACATGGATACCTATGAAGGTGACTTCAGTCGCATGGAGGATACTTTTATTGATTTCCTACACAACCTGCCGTTTTACGGACTTGCGGTGTTGTGTGTGGATGATCCGGTGATCGCGAGTTTGTTGACTCGAGTCGGGCGCCAAATGATTACCTACGGATTTTCCGAACAGGCCGACGTCCGCGTCACCCAGTACCGTCAGTCGGGGAACCGCAGTGAATTTACGGTGTTGCGCAAAGGGCGCGACCCATTAGCGATTGAGCTGAATTTACCTGGGCAACACAACGCGCTCAATGCTGCGGCAGCGATCGCTGTGGCGACCGACGAAGGAATTGCAGACGAAGCGATTGTGGCGGCTCTCGGTAAGTTCGAAGGAATCGGCCGACGCTTCCAGCAATATGGCAGCTTTGCCTGTGACGACGGGGACGTGCTGTTGGTGGATGATTATGGTCATCACCCGTCGGAGGTCGCCGCTACGGTCAAGGCGGTTCGTGCTGGATGGCCAGAGCGGCGTCTTGTCATGTGTTTTCAACCGCACCGATACAGCCGGACCCGCGATTTGTATGAAGACTTTGTGGATGTTTTGAGCGAAACCGACGTGCTCGTCATGCTTGAAGTGTACAGCGCAGGCGAGGAACAGGTTGCGGGCGCAGACAGTCGCTCGTTGTGTCGTTCGATTCGCCAGCGGGGCAAAGTCGATCCGGTTTATGTCAAAGAAGTTCAGGGCGTCCCCGCGCGGTTGGCTGAGATTCTGCAACCCGGTGACATTGTTCTGACTCAAGGGGCCGGAAATGTTGGGGGACTCGCCAAGTTGCTAAATGAATTGCAACTGAATCGTGAGCGAATGGGTCAGGCGCTTCCATCGGAGGGGCAACCATGAGTCACATGAAGTTTGGACGTGTGGCAGTGCTTGCCGGCGGAACATCTGCCGAGCGTGAGGTATCGCTGCGCTCAGGGGCTGCGGTCCATGAGGCATTAAGAAATGCCGGTGTTGATGCATATATTGTCGATCCAAGTGAGCACTCACTTCTGTCCTTGAGCACAGAGAAAGTGGATCGTGTTTTTAACGTCTTGCACGGCGGGGCAGGAGAAGATGGGCGTGTCCAAGCGGTGTTAGAGATGCTTGGTTTGCCCTACACCGGAAGTGGAGTGCTTGCCTGTGCATTGTCTATGGACAAGAGCCGCACGAAAGCGATGTGGCAGGGCATGGGGCTGCCAACCGCGGCATCACGCACCGTTCACCGCGCTGATTTACATGAGTTTGATGCGGTGACGGTGTTAGCGCAGCTTGGTGGAAAAGTCATGGTGAAGCCTGCCCATGAAGGCAGCAGCATTGGGATGGGCCAAGCAGCCAGTGCTTCAGAGTTGATGGCTGCGCTGAACGAAGCGGCCCGGTTTGATGCAGAGATCTTGATTGAAGCGTGGTTGTCTGGACCCGAGTATACGGTGGCCATTCTTGGCGATGAAGCCTTGCCCACCATTCGCGTGAAAACACCCCATGCGTTTTATGATTATGCGGCGAAGTACCAAGACAATACAACGGAATACATTTGTCCAGCTGGCTTAAGTGAAACCCGTGAGAATGCAGTTCGGACACTCGCTCTACGTGCATTTCATGCGACTGGAGCGCGCGGCTGGGGACGTATTGATCTGATGGAGGATGCTCACGGGAATTTGCAGTTGTTGGAATTGAATACTGCGCCGGGGATGACGGCAAAAAGCTTGGTCCCCATGGCAGCGAAGCAACACGGTCTGAGTTTTCAGGCATTGGTGCTGAGGATTCTTGAGCTAACCCTGGAGTGATGCGATGACGTCCACGCAATCGCGATCAAAGGCAGCACAGGAACCGATTGATCAACGGGAAAAATGGGAATTCATGATCGGTGTCTCCATTTTTCTGGCGATTGTGATTGGCTTGGTGTTTGGCAGCTATCAGTTGCTTCGCATTATTACCGATGAGCAACAGGTGCCACTTGAAGGGCTTATTTTACAAGGTGAGTTGGTTCATACGGCGACGGACGATATTCGCGCTGCCATTCTCGCCGGAGAAGTTGGAAGTTTTTTTACCGCGGATGTGGATGATATCCGCGAGCGAATTGAGGCGCTACCTTGGGTGTTTTCCGCCTCAATTCGCAAAGAGTGGCCGGGCCGCCTGCGTGTGTACGTAGTTGAGCAGGACCCGGTAGCGATATGGAATGATCGCGCGGTGATGAACGGACAAGGTCACGTGTTTGCAGCGGACCCCAGTGCATTAGTCGGTGAGCTTCCGGCATTGTATGGTCCGGAACATGCCCACAAAGACGTGCTTGAGCAGTTTCGGCAGATGCGTGACTTACTGCGGATCGCGGATATGGAAATTACCCGAGTTGAATTAAGTGAACGGTACTCAGTTCGCGTCTGGCTCGCACAGGATATTGAGCTTCGCCTCGGTCGGGAAGCACGGCTTGAACGGATTCAGCGGTTTATGGATTTGTATCCGCTGATTCAGGATGAGAGTGATAAGCCGGTGAAGTATGCAGATTTACGGTATGACACGGGGATTGCAGTGGGTTGGCGCTCCGAGTCGAAATAGTGAAAACAAATAGAACAAGACGCAGAAAAAAGTGAGAAAGCTGTGATCACAAAAAATGACGACGACAACATGATTGTAAGCCTCGATGTCGGGACCAATAAGGTCACGGCACTGATTGCTGAAGTACAACCGGAAGGTGATCTCAACATTATTGGGGTCGGTGTCACGGCTGCACGGGGAATGGATAAGGGCGGCGTCAACGATTTGAATCTCGTGGTTCAGTCGATCCAACGGGCAATCAATGAAGCCGAGTTGATGGCGGATTGTCGTGCCTCTTCGGTGTATTTGAATATCTCAGGGCGCCATATCTCCTGTCAGAATGAAAATGGCATGGTCCCTATCAACGATACCGAAGTGACGCAAGATGACGTGGATAGTGTGATTCATGCGGCGAAATCTGTTCCTATTGCGCAGGAGCGCCGCATTCTCCACGTGCTCCCGCAAGAGTTTGTGATTGACTCCCAAGAGAGCATTAAGAGTCCGGTCGGGATGTCTGGTGTTCGGATGGAAGCACGGGTTCACATGATTACCTGTGCCAATGATATGGCTCGCAATATTGTGAAAGCAGTCGAGCGCTGTGATTTAAAAGTCGAGAGTCTTGTGTTCTCGGCGTTGGCTTCGAGTCATGCGGCGTTGACGGATGACGAGAAAGAGCTTGGCGTGGCCCTTGTTGATATGGGAGCCGGCACCATCGATATCAGCTTGTTCTCCGGGGGGGTGTTACGCCACACCGCAGTCATTCCGGTGGCAGGCAACCAAGTTACGAATGACATTGCGAAGATCTTTCGAACGCCATTAAGTCATGCAGAAGAAATCAAGGTGCAATATGCGTGTGCATTGCGCCAAATGGTGAGTATGGAAGACAACATTGAAGTGCCATCGGTGGGCGGACGTCCGTCCCGAACGATGTCACGCCACACCCTCGCAGAGGTTGTGGAACCCCGCTATCAAGAGCTGTTTGAGCTGGTGCGGGATGAAATCTACGGCAGTGGGCTCGAGGAGCAAATTGCTGCAGGAGTCGTGCTGACAGGTGGAACGGCAAAGATGGAAGGTGCAGTGGAGTTTGCTGAAGAAATCTTCCAAATGCCGGTCAGACTCGGCGCGCCCATTGGGATTCAGGGATTAAGTGACTATGTCGCGGACCCTGTGTATTCAACGGGTGTTGGACTGTTGAAATTCGGTCAAATTGAACTCGCAGAGCAACAAAAAGAGAAACAACGGAGTCAGCGACCGCATTGGTTGCAACGAATCCAAAGTTGGTTCCGCGGAGAATTTTGATTTTTCAATGGTTTACTTTGCTTTTTTTGGGGTAACAACAGAAAATACGGGTAAGTGGAGAGGTAATAATTATGAACATGTTTGAAGTCATGGATAACTCAGAATCCGATGCGGTGATTAAAGTCATCGGCGTCGGTGGTGGCGGCGGTAACGCAGTCCAACACATGGTCGCGCAAAAGATTGAAGGTGTGCAGTTTTTAGCTGCTAACACCGATGCGCAGGCGCTTCGTAAACACGATGCTGACATTCTGATTCAACTCGGCGGTGAAATCACCAAAGGGTTGGGTGCAGGAGCGAACCCAGAAGTTGGGCGTATTGCAGCAGAAGAAAACCGCGAAGAAATCACCCGTCACCTCGAAGGGGCAGACATGATTTTTATCGCGGCAGGTATGGGTGGTGGTACCGGAACGGGTGCAGCACCGATTGTTGCAGAGATTGCAAAAGAACTTGGGATCTTGACCATTGCGGTGGTAACCAAGCCATTCCCATTTGAAGGGAAAAAGCGGATGGCTGCGGCCGAGGAAGGGATTTCTCAGTTGGCAAAGCACGTTGATTCGCTGATCACCATTCCAAACGAGAAGCTGTTGAAGGTTCTTGGGAAAGGTACCACCTTGTTGGATGCTTTCGGCGCTGCCAATAATGTGCTGCTTGGAGCTGTTCAGGGAATCGCTGAATTGATTACCCGTCAGGGCTTGATCAACGTTGACTTTGCAGACGTGCAAGCGGTTATGCGTGAAATGGGTACGGCGATGATGGGAACCGGCGTTGCCAGCGGCCCAGACCGTGCACAAGAAGCGGCACAAATGGCAATCAACAGCCCATTGCTGGAAGATATTGATCTCTCGGGTGCTCGTGGCGTATTGGTAAATGTTACGGCCGGAATGGACATGGGTATTGATGAGTTCGAAACCGTGGGTAGCGTCATTCGCTCGTTTGCGTCTGAGAACGCGACTGTGATCGTGGGTACCGTGATCGATATGGATATGTCAGACGAGATGCGGGTCACGGTGGTAGCGACTGGGATTGGTGCTGAGAAAAAGCCGGAAATCTCACTGGTTGAGAAAAAACCAGAGCCCGTTATTGCTCGCCCAACTTCTTCTGGAGGCTATAGCCGGACCGCAACTGCGGTTGCCGCCAAATATGAAGAAGAGACGATCGTGGATGCTGAAGAGCGGACCGTGCCGAAGAAGCAAGAACCAGATATTCTCGACATTCCAGCGTTCTTACGACGTCAGGCTGACTAATCGATTTGTTCGATTGAACGGATAGAAAGTAAAGGCTTTACTGGATTGACCATTGCTTTACCATTTGGTATAGTATCCGGCCTTTTCAGAAGAGACATCGGACCAGATTGGCATCGCGCGTTTTTCATGAAGATCTGAAGCGACATGCCGATAAACCAGATGGTTCGGGTAACTATTTGAAAAGAAGCCGAATACTTCGGTAGCAAGACAGCATTTGGTAAGCTCCGCGAGGGGTTTACTGATATCGGGACCAACACACCGCCAAACGTTGGTCGAAGGAGGGTAAGTCATGATTAAACAACGTACGATCAAGCAAATGATCGCAACCACCGGTGTTGGCCTGCACAAGGGCAACAAGGTGAATCTCGTGTTGCGACCTGCGCCGGTGAACACGGGAATCGTGTTTCGTCGTACCGACTTATCTCCGCATGTCGATATCAAAGCAACGCCTGAGATTGTGAAAGACACCCGTATGTGTACGTGTCTCATTAATGATGAGAACGTCCGTATCTCCACCGTCGAACACTTGCTCGCGGCCGTTGCAGGCATGGGGATTGATAACCTGATCGTTGAAGTGGATTCGCATGAGATTCCGATTATGGATGGGAGTTCGCATCCATTTATCTTCTTGCTGCAGTCTGCAGGCGTTCAGGAGCAGAATAAGGCGAAGCGTTTTGTGCGCGTGAAAAAGCCTATTCGGGTTGAAGATGGCGACAAATGGGCCGAGTTGTTACCCCACAACGGCTTTAAGATTGATTTCGCGATCGATTTCGACCACCCCGCAATTGCTGACACGAACCAAGTGGTAAGCATGGATTTCAGTAGCCAGAGCTTTATTAAAGAGATTAGCCGGGCGCGGACGTTCGGTTTTATGAAAGATATCGAATATCTGCGTGCGCACAATCTGGCATTGGGCGGAAGTTTTGAAAACGCTGTCGTATTAGATGAATTCCGCGTATTAAACGCGGATGGTTTACGCTACGACGACGAATTCGTGAAGCATAAGATTCTTGATGCGATTGGTGATTTGTACATGGGTGGACACAGTATTCTGGGTCACCTGCGTGCGTTTAAATCTGGCCACGCATTGAATAACCAGTTATTGGTTGCGCTGATGCAAAACCAAGAAGCTTGGGAATATGTGACATTTGAAGAAAAAAGTGCCGAGGCGCCGATTCACTATCTGCAGCCCGCACTTGCCTGATAGGATGAAGGCCGCGTCTAAACCACGCGGCCTTTTTTATTATTGCAGTTCATGACGAGAGGTTCGGACGAACCTTTACTTCAAGACTGCGAACATTCAAGTTTGGCAATTCAGAGAATTTAGCCATAATATGGGGTTGCATTAATCGAATGCGCGTGGCCCAGGCCCCGCTTCGAGCAATCACAATCAGGGTTTGCCCCTGAACCGCGAGGCAGCGCGAGTTGGCATGAAGATCAGCCGGTACTGTCTCAGCCCAGAGCACCTGAAGTTGCTCCTGCGCATCCTGCTTTTTTTGCAGTCGCGTCAGTGGACTGTCGTTTAGTAACGATTGAACGGTCTTGGGTGGTTTACGTAACATCGAATCAATGTGCGCTTTTATGTAGGATATTGCATGAGTTTAGCAATCTTGTACCGTGGCAGAAAGGTACGTTTTAAAATTCAGCTCTCAAGCCGTCGCTTACTATCGTTTGCGGGTATCGCTGCGTTCGCTGCAATTGCCTATGTTCAACCGTGGCAAGATAAGGGCGTTAATGCATTGCTTGCGCAAGATCGTATTAAGCAGGAACAACGTGCAATTGCAATGCAGTCGGATGTTGTGCAGGAGGTTCGAACGAATGCGCAACGTGAGCTCACCGCAATGTCAATGCGGCTCGGGGAAATTCAGGCGCAAATTATGCGGCTTGAAGCGCTCGGTCAGCGCCTCGCAACAGCGACGCAATTAGACCAAGGCGAGTTTAGCTTCAACCAACCCATGCCAATCGGTGGGCCGGATCAAGCGGAGGTGGAATGGCCCGTGGTCGGCGAACATCAGCTCTTAGCCGATATTGATCAGGTTATTGAACAACTGGCTTCACGACAAAAACAACTTCGCCTCCTTGAATCTCTGCTGTTGAATCACCATATCGAAGGGGAACGCTTCATTGCGGGGCGCCCGATTGTGGAAGGTTGGCTGTCGTCGCAGTACGGGGTACGAAAAGACCCGTTTCACGGAAATCCGACGATGCACCGAGGAATTGACTTTGCTGCCCCAGAGGGAAGCCCGGTCATTGCAACTGGTGCGGGGATTGTCACCTTTGCCGGACGACGCGCAGGCTACGGGAAACTGGTCGAGATTGATCATGGTGCTGGACTACGCACCCGTTATGGGCACATGAAATCGATTGATGTGCAAGTGGGCGACGTGGTAACACGTGGGCAGACGATCGCGCGGGTCGGAACGACCGGACGTTCCACCGGGCCTCATGTCCATTATGAAGTGCTTGAAAATGGACGGCATGTTAATCCGTCGAGTTTTGTCTTTCGGCAACTTCCCGGCGAATAGTGTAGAATCGCTTGTATGACTCCGGCACCTAAGGGGTGCCGTTTTATTTTGTTAAACGTTCTTTTGTCGACGCCGTAAATAAGAAGAAAGAAAAAGTAATCTACGGGGTCTTAAAAACGCTTGGTAACAGGAATCTGAATCAACATGTTAGGTAGTCTTTTTACTCGCATTTTTGGAAGTCGAAATGATCGCGTGATTCGTAATGCGCGCAAGAAAGTTGAACTCATCAATGCTTTGGAATCAGAGTATGAGCAGCTGAGCGACGAAGCGCTGCAAGCCAAAACCGTTGAGTTTAAAGACCGTCTTGAAAAAGGCGAGACCCTAGACAGTTTGTTGGTGGAAGCCTTTGCTGTCGTCCGCGAAGCGAGTAAGCGAAAATTTGAAATGCGCCCATTCGACGTTCAGTTGATCGGTGGCATGATTTTGCACGAGCACAAAATTTCAGAAATGCGGACAGGTGAAGGTAAAACCCTCACTGCATTGCTTCCTGCCTATTTGAATGCATTGACCGGTCGTGGTGTGCATATTGTGACGGTCAACGATTACCTCGCGCGTCGTGATGCCGATTGGTGTCGTCCGTTCTTCGAATTCCTCGGTATGACAGTGGGTGTGAATGTCCCGGGAATGCACCCGAAAGATAAAAAAGAAGCGTACACGTGCGACATCTTGTATGGAACAAATAACGAATTTGGATTCGATTATCTTCGTGACAACATGGCGTTCACAAAAGAAGAGCGGGTTCAGCGGGATCTGCACTTCGCGATCGTCGATGAAGTCGACTCGATCCTGATTGATGAAGCGCGGACTCCACTGATTATCTCGGGCCCTACCGAAGACTCCTCAGAGCTTTATAAGCGTATTAACACCCTAGTGCCCCAACTGACGCGCCAAGCGCATGAAGATGGGAAGGGTGAAGAAGGGGATGATATTGGCGATTTCACCATTGATGAAAAAGCTCGCCAGCTATATTTGACCGAGCACGGTCAAGAGCATATCGAGCAGATCTTGATTGAGAATGGCTTACTCGAAGCGGGTGACTCACTTTACTCTGCGAGCAATATTGCATTGCTGCACCATGTGAATGCCGCTTTACGTGCACATCACTTATTCCAGCGCGACGTCGACTACATCGTGAAGGATGACCAAATTGTTATCGTTGACGAGCACACGGGCCGGACGATGGAAGGACGGCGTTGGTCAGAAGGTCTCCACCAGGCGATTGAGGCCAAAGAGGGTGTGAAGATCCAAAACGAAAACCAGACGCTGGCTTCCATTACCTTCCAGAATTACTTCCGTCTGTATGAGAAGTTGGCGGGTATGACCGGTACAGCAGACACTGAAGCGTTCGAGTTCCAGTCTATTTATGGTCTTGAGACGGTCGTCGTACCAACGAACAAACCGATGGTTCGTGATGATATGGCAGACCTGATCTTTTTAACTGCCGCCGAGAAATACAACGCAATTATCGCCGACGTTCGGGCTCAGCGCGAGGCGGGTCGCCCTGTGTTGGTCGGTACGAGCTCAATCGAGAGCTCGGAGCTGGTATCCCGTTTGCTGAAAAAAGAAAAAATTAAGCACAAAGTATTGAATGCCAAGTTCCACGCGCAAGAAGCGGAAATTATCGCGCAAGCCGGCCAAGCCGGTGCGGTGACGATCGCAACCAATATGGCAGGTCGGGGAACCGACATCATGTTGGGAGGTAACTGGATGGTGGAAGTGGATGCACTTGAAAATCCAACCGATGATCAAATAAAGAAAGTAAAAGAGGCCTGGCGCGTGCGTCACGATGCGGTGGTGGAAGCCGGTGGTTTGCATATCATCGGAACCGAGCGTCATGAATCACGCCGTATCGATAATCAGCTTCGAGGTCGAGCGGGCCGTCAGGGTGATCCTGGTTCATCACGTTTCTATTTATCCCTTGAAGATAATCTCATGCGGATTTTCGCCACCGAGAAGATGGGCGCGATGATGAAACGCTTGGGGATGAAGGACGGTGAAGCGATTGAGCATCCGTGGGTCACCAAAGCGATTGAAAACGCCCAACGGAAAGTGGAAGCCCGTAACTTTGATATTCGGAAGCAGCTTCTTGAGTATGATGACGTCGCGAATGATCAACGGAAAGTGGTGTACGAACAGCGAAATGAATTGCTCGATGGGGACGACATCAAAGAGACGATTGACGTCATTCGTGAAGATGTCTTCAATCGCATCATTGATGAGTATATTCCGCCGCAGTCCTTGGAAGAAATGTGGAATATCGAAGGTCTTGAAGATCGCCTTCGTGCCGATTTTGATCTCGAGCTGCCGATCCAGCAGTGGTTGGATGAAGATGACAAGTTGTTCGAGGAAGTCCTGCGTGACAAGATCCTTGAAGAATCGCTGAAGGCGTATCAACAGAAAGAAGTTCAAGTGGGTGAGAAAGTCCTTCGTCACTTTGAAAAAGCGGTCATGTTACAAAGCCTTGATTCACACTGGAAAGAGCATTTGGCAGCGATGGACCATTTGCGTCAAGGCATTCACCTACGCGGCTATGCGAACAAGAACCCGAAGCAAGAGTACAAGCGCGAAGCGTACAATTTGTTTACGGACATGCTTGAAGCACTCAAGCTCGATGTGATCAGTATTTTGAGTAAGGTGAAGGTGCGCGCAGAAGAAGACGTGGAGCAAATGGAAGCGAAGCGGCGCGAAAAGGCAGCGAGCGCACCAAAGAACTTCCAACATGAAAGTTCGCCGACCTCGGGTACTGACAGCAAGCCAGCGGCACCAGGCGCTGACGGGCGTCCTGTCGTGCGGGACGGTGAGAAAGTGGGCCGTAACGATCCCTGCCCCTGTGGCTCTGGTAAGAAGTACAAGCAGTGCCACGGTAAGCTGACCTAAGATGTCGAAGAAACTGATCCATGTGGCTGTTGGTGTAATTGAGAACTCCAACGGCCACATTTTGATTAGTCAGCGGGCTGAGCACCTCCATCAAGGTGGGTTTTGGGAGTTTCCAGGGGGTAAGGTCGAGCCCTCGGAATCAGTCCTCGTGGCGCTTGATCGAGAGCTTCAAGAAGAGCTCAATCTGCGAGTGCATGAAGCAACGCCGTTATTACAAGTCCCCTACGACTATCCCGATAAATCCGTGTTGCTTGACGTTTGGCATGTAACTGGATTTTCCGGTGAGATTCGTTCAAATGAGGGACAACCTTGGCGCTGGGTCGCGCGTCCCGATCTAATCAACTATGCTTTTCCACCGGCGAACAGCCCTATCTTGAACGCCGTTCTCGCATTGTAAGTTTGCCTAGGCCATGCTCACCGTGGTCATGGCCAATCAATCCTTAGAAATCGTCGTTGTACGGATCATTTGCTTCGGGTGGTAACTCCTCACCCGGAATTCGCTTTTCTTCACCGGCCCATTCGCCGAGATCAATAAGCTTACAGCGTTCGCTGCAAAAAGGCCGATAGGTAGAGCTTGGTGTCCAGCTGACACTTGTTTGACAGGTGGGGCATAGAACGGTGGTAATCTCTGACTTCTTTGACATGAAACTGCTCAATCAATCACAAGTAAGTTAACCCGGGCAGCGTGCAAGCTGAAATGGGACGGATTCGTTAAAGTGTATGCGTTCTTGTGTACCTTGCATACCATTGGCTTGCATAAACCGGATGGTAAATCGCTGACGATGCCCACTGACTAGCGGATAGGTTGCTAAGTCAGCATCGACCCGAATGCGCAGGAGCGATAGCTTCTCATCGTTGCTTTGCCAGCTGCCATTTTCGGCCACGTACGGTTCGAAGTCAGTCTGTTCACGCACCATTTTTAATTCCATGTGCAAGGCATGCTGTAACACGGCCAGCTGCTCAAGCCAACGCATTGCTTGGTTCATGCGTGCCGCTTCGGGTTGTTGTAACCAACGCTGAAACTCAGGTAACTCATGGTGGCATTGCCCACCCATAATCCCCATACGTTGACGCAAATTGGCAAGGAAACGATTATCGCGCAACGCATAGCCAAATTTATGCCCCTCACAAAGGGCTTGAAGGATGGTCTGTAAATCACTGTGCAGTGCTTTTAGACGTTCCTGATCAACCGCAGGGTGATTAATATACGCTTGCAGTCGGCCTTCCCGCCGCTCGAGATCTTTTATCAGATCAGCACGCACATCCGTGCGCTCTAGGAGGTCTAACAAATTAAACAAGCCACCAAAAAATAATGGGTAGCGAATCGTATCCACACACTGACATCCTGCCTCTATTTGCTTCAGCAGGGCTTCAATGCGCAGGTATACTCTTGTTTTCTCCTCAAGAGGATGCTCGTAGACGATCCAGTCCATATTCTTCTTCTTCCGCCAGTCTGCTTACATGATAGCGATTCATTGGGACTTCGCAAAGTGCAGATATTTTTCGTGTAGTTGCGATACGGTTTCGGCAAGTTGCGTGATGGGGAGCGTATTGTCGATCACATCGTCCGCCCGTGCGAGCCGTTCGGTCCGGGAGATTTGCGCTGCAATAATTGCTGCGACCTGATTTGCGTCCACACCATCGCGCGCTTGCGTTCGTGCGATTTGCTCTGATTCCGGAACATCCACCACCAAAACACGTTGGCAGAGGGTATCCAATTTATTCTCAAAAAGCAGAGGAGCAGAGAGAATCACATAACTGGACTTTGCCCGTTCAAGCGCGGCGAGCAGTTGGTCTCGAATCACCGGGTGCATAAGCGCGTTGAGTTTTGTTTTAGCATTTTCATCGCTAAAAATAAGCGCTCTTAATGCAGCACGATCGAGCTCTCCGTTCGACTTGATCATGCTATTGCCAAATTCCGCTTGGATATCCTTCAATAGCGGACTGCCCGGGGCCACAACCGAACGGGCTATGAGGTCGGCATCGACTACTTCAATGCCTAAACGAAGGAACTGATTGGTGACGGTTGTTTTCCCCGCTCCGATACCACCGGTCACGCCAACAATGTAGGGTTGCTTCACAGGTAAAGGCTCCAGTACCACTGATAAATGGCTTCACCAAAGAATAAGGCGATGCCACCTGCTACGGCAAGAAAGGGGCCAAATGGCATTGGACTTCCGGATGCATGCCGTTTCCTTAGAATCATCAAGATCCCATAGGCTGCGCCGACAAGTGAGCTCAATAGGATGATTAATGGTAGAAATTGCCAACCTAACCATGCCCCCAAGGCTGCCAAGAGCTTGAAGTCGCCATACCCCATCCCTTCCTTTTTGGTGAGTAAGAGGAATAACCAGTACACGGACCAGAGAAAAAGATAACCGGCGGCTGCACCGATAATCGCATCGGTCGGGCTGACTGGAAGCACTTGGATACTGAGCAGCAGCGCAGCCCAGATCAAGGGTAGGGTAAGCTGATCAGGAAGGAGCATATGTTCTGCATCAATCAGTGTCAGGAGTAGCAACACATACAGAAATGCCCAATAAGCGAGCGCTTCGATCGAGATCCCAAACGTCAGCACACATGCGACGGCCAGCAAACCTGTCAGACATTCGGTGACGGGGTATCGCACACTAATGCGCGCGCCACAATGACGACACTTGCCGCGAAGCGCGAGAAAACTGAGCACAGGAAGGTTGTCATACCAACGAATCGACGCAGAACACTGTGGGCACTGAGAGGCCGGGTAGGCAAGATTAAACTGAGCCTCATCCTGTGACGCTTGCCCTTGCAGAGCGGCACAATCAATACGCCATTGACGTTGAAGCATTTTGGGAAGCCGGGCGACGACCACATTCCCAAAACTGCCAAAAATAAGCCCCAAGAGCAGCGCAAAAATCCATGCGAGATGGGGGTGCTGTTGAAGAAGTTCCATCGGGTGCCTCTGTTGTGATTGTTTTGTATTTGGCAAGCCTCAAGCAAGTGAGTGCGTAACCCATGGCTTGAGAAAATCCACAGCAAATTCTTAATGTCTGCCCCCGCGTTTTAACCAAGGGCTTGCCCCAGTTGAAACAATGGCAGGTAGAGCGAAAGTAATACCACCAGTGTAATGGCACTGACGCCAATAAGCACCCCCGTCGGTAAGAAACTTAATCGTTGTTGACGTTTTGCGTGTAATGATTGGTGCAGCTGCTGGGTTACAAAGGCGAGTTGATTCGGCAGCCGACCACTTTCCTCGCCAATTCGGATTGCCTGAATGAGCTCAGGAGGAAGCGCTTGGTGTCGCTGGGTCAGGGTGAACGTCTGACCTTGCTTCAATTGATCAGCCGTGCGAGACCAATGTGTGCGCCACACAGCACTGGCACTAAATGTCGCCGTATATGTGCAAGCCTGTTGCAGCGG
Source organism: Aliidiomarina sanyensis (assembly GCF_003987175.1). GTDB lineage: Bacteria > Pseudomonadota > Gammaproteobacteria > Enterobacterales > Alteromonadaceae > Aliidiomarina > Aliidiomarina sanyensis. The sequence continues at coordinate 99,459 of NZ_PIPM01000005.1, forward strand.
AACGTGACTTTTTAAGGCAAGTAGGAGCATTTGCAAGTCGCGGAGTAGGTGTGTCGTACGCCAATTGGGGCCAACCCAAGGAATTCGGTAAAGACGTTGATTGATGCGCCGTTGCTGCAACCAGTGGTCCCAATGTCCCCGAATCCAAAACAAAGTGAGAAGGCTGAGCCCAGCACTTATCAGAATGCCCTGCAAAACGCGAATGTCGTTGAGCGCCATAACCCACTGGGTGAGCGCCGGTAATGGAGTATTTAGTTGCGAAAAGACGTCTGCAAATCGAGGCAGTAAGAATGCAATCATGCCTACCAGCATAAGCACCGCCATACTGAACACGGTGATTGGATAGCGCAGTGCAGCCTGCACGGCCTCGCGTTCCTCATGCTGATGAGTCATGGTGGTATACACATGCGTGAGTACTTCAGGAAGCCGTCCTGTTTGCTCGCCGATCCCGACCCAAACACTGAGCGTCGGTGGAAACGTGGATTGATGTCGTAATGCGTGCTCCAGCGTGTCGCCCTGAGCAAGTTGCTTTTGAATATGTGAGGTGGCATTCGCCATCGCCTGATCAGTGCTGGATTGATGGAGATAGCCCCATGCACCGTGTTGGTCAATGCCCGCTTCGAGCAATTCCTTCCAGCGATGCAAAAACGTCAAAATCCGCCGCATTCGATGCCGTTTTGAGCGGGATTCGTTGGGTAACCGTGTAAGGCGTCGCACAATCAGCTGGTGACGGATAAGGTGTTGTTTCGCGCGGTTCAGGCTCGGTGCTTTACATAGCCCATTCGTCGGCCCGTCGCGAGGGCATATCGCTTCCCACTGAAACCAGAATTGTTTCATGACCCGAGCTCAAGAACGTACTGACGCTGGGCTGTCTCTGCGGCATTCCCATAGGCCGGAACGTCTTTCCACGATTCGAGCTGAGCGGGTCCACCGAGCAGGGCTTCGGCAAATGCGCCGTCCCCCTCACACAGGGTAAATACACCTTGTCGCCGGCCCTGAATGACGTGTAAGCGTTGATTAATCAGTAGATTTAAGCACGCCGCGAGTTGGTAACGCTCAACACCCAGTTGCTGTAATCGGACGACCGCACTGAGTGGATGGCTTGCATGAAGTGTTGCTAGCACGAGATGCCCGGTTTGGGCGGCTTGGCATGCAATATGCGCGGTTTCCGCATCGCGTATTTCCCCTATCATCAGGACATCAGGGTCTTGCCGCAGCATGGCACGCAGGGCAACGGCAAAATCCATTCCAACTGCCGTACGAATCGGGACTTGATTGATTCCCGTCAGGGCAATCTCGACCGGATCTTCTACGGTACTGATATTTAGCTTCTGGGTATCGAGGGTTTGCAGCATGGCGTAGAGTGTTCGGGTTTTTCCACTGCCCGTGGGTCCGGTGACCAGAATTAAGCCCTCACTTCGAGTAAGGTTGCTGCGAATGCGCTGAAGCTGTGGCGGCATTAGCCCCAGTGCAGTAAGCGGCAGCGCACGTTCTCCGCGGACTTGCAAACGGAGCACAATTTTCTCTCCATGCAAGGTGGCCAGGGTGTTGAGACGACAGTCGACTTCGAGGGTCGCACCGCTGACCCGCAGTCGGCCGTCCTGAGGTAGACGTCGTTCGGTGGTATCCATCCCCGCAGCCGTTTTGAGTGCGGCGATTATTCGTGTGGCCTGGGCCGGCGTGAGTCGGCTGCGCCGGATTAATTTTCCAAGCACACGTCCTCGCCAGTAAGCCCCTTCGGGAAAGACTTCCAAATGGAGGTCGGAGCATCCATCGTGTGCCGCTGAGCAAATAAAATCGACCAAATCACGGCTCAGTTGGGCTGACATACTAGAGACCTCCCGCACAATGGGGAATTCGCATCGCACTATCATGTAACGCGACAAAATCGGAGCAATTCACTTGCCACTGAAGTTGTGCGGCGGAGGCAGCAGGCCGGACTTCGACAATGAGTGGCTCACCGGATCGGTCGCGCACGTCCAGTGTCGCTCGCACACTGCCCGCCGTGGTTCCCGCGCCCAATGCGGAGAGCCCAACAGGAAGAGGGCTTTCAACCGCAGGAATGCCTCGTTGACCAAAAGAAGAACAGGAAGAAAGGGTTCCTTCCATTTGCCAACATAAATTGATTGCGGTTTGCCATGGCTGTAATCCCAAGAGCGCCGTGCCCGCCCGAGCGCGCATGGTGTAATCGGTGTAAGCAGGAATTGCGATCGAACTGAGAATCGCAATGATTGCCACCACGATCATTAACTCAACGAGATTGAATCCCCGGATTTGAGAAGCATAAGATTGCATGGAAGCCCTCCGTGGCCCATGAAAGTGTTCTCTTAGGGTGGAGGGAAGACGCAAAAATCACAAGGTAAGCGGTCCGCGATCAGTTATCGCGGACAGATTTATCAATACGTTTCGCCTGTTAATGTCCCGATGGGCGAGTCATCACACGCAAGGAGAGGTCGATGGCCCGTACATGCTTGGTCAGGGCGCCCGAAGAGATAAAGTCGACCCCCGTAGCCGCGTAGTCGGCGAGTTGATCGGGGGTCACATTCCCCGAAACCTCGAGTTTTGCTTGCCCACGGGTTAGGGCGACTGCACGACGAATCATCTCCATGCTGAAGTTGTCGAGCATGATAATGTCCGCACCCGCTTGGAGCGCTTGTTGCAACTCCTCAAGATTCTCGGTCTCTACTTCAACGGGACGATCCGGATGCGCGCGACGTGCTTCCTGTACGGCTGATGCGATACCACCGCAGGCTGCGATATGGTTCTCTTTAATCAAATAGGCATCAAATAGACCCATCCGGTGATTCATCCCACCCCCACAATAGACGGCATATTTTTGGGCGATCCGAAGTCCTGGAATTGTCTTTCGCGTATCCAATAACTGGGTTGAGGTACCCGATAGATGTGCCACAGCATCTGCAACAACGGTGCTGGTGGCCGACAATGTCTGAACGAAATTCATGGCCGTTCGCTCGCCAGTAAGAATAGCCCGCGCTGGCCCCGAGAGTGTGCATAGTGGTTGATTCGGCTGAATCCTATCTCCATCACTCACCTGCCAGTCGATTTGAACCGTACCTCCGAGCTGACGAAACACTTCATCGAGCCATGCCCGACCACAAAATATGCCTGCTTCCCGGGTAATTAGCGTTGCGTTGGCATGCTGGTCTGCAGGAATGAGCGCTGCCGTAATGTCGTCGTCTGGGTTGGCTGTTTGGTCGAGGTAGCCACACAGATCCTCGGCGAGGGCTTGGCGAACTTGTTGGGGAATGGCCGCGTGCAATGCTTCCATCATAGCAAAGGGGGGGCGGATGCTCATGCCAACACGCTCCTTGAGTTTGGTTTTGTATGGGGTTTACTGACGAATCGTTAAAACGCCGTCGCGCTGCGTGAATTCTAACGCGCGAAGGGCACTCATGCCCAGCAGAATGTGACTGCTGTCATAATCAGGAACAATAGTGGCAGCGACATTGTAGAGGCGAATCTCACCAAATGTCAGCACGTCGATCTCCGTTTGATAGGCGGTAGCAATACCACTTGCGGTGCGGACTTGGACCCGTTGACCGCGTGTCACACCGAGTCGGTTTTCCAAGCGGCCCGGGATAGCGACTTGAGTCGCCCCAGTATCCAACAGGAAGGATACGTCGTAGCCATTGATGGTGCCATTTGCGAGGTAATGCCCCGCACGATTCTGTTGCAGCTCGACCACCGCGGTGTTTCCTTCAGTCCACGATTGAACCCGCTGATTTGGATTTTGCTGACGTCCCAAGTAAGAATCGAAAAAGAGGTACAGCACACCAAAAATAGCGATCCACGCGATAAACGCGAAGCGTTTGCCGATCGTGCGTGTGCTATCGTCGGAAGGCATCTCAGAGCGCATTCCCGTATCCTCTTACTCGCTTCTGTGGTACAACATTATCATACTTCAATTACTGACAGATGGCTGTTTTCGTTCATTTTGTTCAATAGCGACGTGAACAAAAGCTGATGAGAGAAGGACTGATGTGTGGCTGATATCCGGATCATCCAACACCGCTGCGAAGGGGTTTCTTTTTACCCCTCGCCTCATGCGGACGAGCGCCCCTCGGGCGAAGCCGTTCGCTTGTTAGTAGTGCACAATATCTCATTGCCCCCCGGTGAGTTTGGGACCCCATACGTAACAGATTTGTTCCTTGGTACCCTCGATTGCGATGCACATCCTTATTTTGAACAGCTGCGCGAGCTGCGAGTTTCTGCCCATGCGTTCATTCGTCGGACCGGGGAGATTATCCAGTATGTCGACTTTAATCGGCGTGCTTGGCACGCAGGTGTCTCCGAATGGCAAGGACAATCACGCTGCAATGACTTCGCGATCGGCATAGAACTTGAGGGAACCGATCACACCCCCTACACTAAAGAGCAATATCATACACTTGCTGCATTGACCGTCGCCTTGCAATCGGCCTATCCAGCAATCACCGCCGACCACATTGTCGGCCATGAAGACATCGCGCCAGGACGAAAAACAGATCCCGGCCCGGCATTTGATTGGGAATATTATCGGCAGCAAATTGCTGCGCTTACCGAAAAGGATGGTAAATAAGCTATGGTCGTGTTGTCCTTATTGATTGCGTTGATATTAGAGCGCCTGCGCATCACGTCAGAAAACTGGCGGCTAGAACCAACGGTTGCTCGGTGGGACGAATGGCTCACAGAGCATGAACAGATCGGTCCCTGGCGGAAACATGATTTATTGGGCCCCCTGTTGCTCATCTCACCCGCAATTTTACTGGCTGTCCTGTTACTGTTTTCACAAAGTTACCTCGCGTTGCTGATCGTCAATGTCCTCGTGTTATCGCTGGCCATTGGTTGTCGGCCTCAACGCGCTGCCTTACGTCAGTTCTTGCTCGCAGCCAACCGGGGCGACCAAGAAAGCCGTGAAGAGCACGCGAAAGCCTTACACTACGTTGACGACGAAGAACTCACCATAGGGCAGCAATTAATCTGGCTAAACTTCCGTTATTACTTTGCGGTTGCGTTCTGGTTTGCCATTCTCGGTGCCGCCGGCGCACTCGCCTATGTGCTTCTTCGCGCCCGCGCCAATGAAGTGCAAAAGCTACTAGCCTGGGTTGAATGGCTACCTTTACGCGCCGCCGGGTTCGGCTTTCTCTTGGTGGGGCATTTCTCCCGCGCGATGCCTGTCTGGGTGAAATCCCTAACACGCGGCATTGAACATCCGCCACGGATTCTCGGCGAGATCGCCCAAGCGGCCGAAGAAGTTCATGCAGATGAGGATGACCATACCTCCGAGCCCGATGCCATGGTGAATTTGGCGCGTCGGAATGTGATTTTGTTGTTGGTGGTTGTAGCAGTAGCCACACTCTTCGGCTGGGCCCTTTGATCTATGGCTTGTCGGAACTCCTTGATGGTGGCGTTGAAATCGAAGCTCAATCGGTGCATAGCGTGTGGTTCCGGTCTGAATAAAGCCAACGCAAAGGGCGCTTGTTTGGTGGTCGGTCCACGGGGGCTAGTCATTCGCTTGGGTTGGGGCTATAATGGTCGTCATCGGTAAATTGGTAAGACCAATTTACAGAAGCATGGCGAACTGAATATGAGCTCGATTGAACGGATAGCACATACCAAATTGTCGGACATGATTGTCAGCCAGATGGAGCGGATGATCGTGGACGGAACCTGGGCGGCAGGTGAACGACTCCCCGCGGAGCGTGAACTTGCAGTCCGTTTTGCTGTGTCTCGTCCGTCGTTACGTGAAGCGATTCAAAAACTCGAAGCCAAAGGATTACTCACCCGCCGACAAGGGGGTGGAACCTACGTGCGAGGGGGACTTGCCACCGAAGTGACAGACCCACTGTTTGAGCTTTTGGCGCGGCATCCTGAATCTCAGTTTGATCTCCTCGAATTTCGTCATGCTTTAGAAGGCGTTTCTGCTTTTTACGCTGCAATGCGTGGTACAGATACTGACTTACAGCGTATCGAACACAGCTTTGCTGCAATTCAACAGGTTCGGACTGAATCCGTTGAAGCGCAAGCAGACGCCCTGATGACCTTTTATACCAGTATCGCAGAAGCGTCCCACAATGTGGTGTTGCTCCATTTGGTGCGCGGTATGCGAGGCTTGTTGCAACAGAATATGCGAAGGAACTTGGAAGTTTTGCTCGAGCGCAGTGATGTGCGTGACCAACTCCATATCCATCGCAAAGCAATTGTCGATGCAATCAGTGCAAGGGAGCCAGAACAAGCGCGGGATGCCTGTCACGCGCATTTGGCCTATATTGAACGGACCTTATTACAGATCAATCGGGAACACACACGTTTGCAGCGCTCGCTGCGACGCAATGAACCCTGAACTCCCATGGAGATGTAAGGAAAGATTATGGCAGAACTTCATCAAACAGATATTGATCAGCAAGAAACGCAAGAGTGGATTGATGCCCTCGAAGCGGTGCTCGATGCCGAGGGCCCAGAGCGCGCGCATTTTATTCTTGAGCAGCTGATCGATAAAGCGCGTCGCAGTGGAGCGTATTTACCCTATCAGCCGACCACCGCTTACTTGAACACAATTCCTGTGAGCCAAGAGCCTGTCATGCCAGGTGACCACACATTGGAAGCACGAATTCGAGCGGCAATCCGTTGGAATGCGTTGGCGATGGTACTGCGTGCATCAAAGAAAGAGTTGGAATTGGGTGGCCACATCTCAAGCTTTGCATCATCTGCGATGCTTTACGATATTGGTTTCAATCATTTCTTCCGCGCTCCGACCGAACAAGACGGCGGCGATTTCTTGTTTATTCAAGGCCATGCTTCCCCAGGTATCTATGCGCGTGCGTTCCTTGAAGGGCGTGTGACTGAGGCGCAACTCGATAAATTCCGTCAAGAAGTCGATGGGGAAGGGCTTTCCTCATACCCACATCCCAAACTGATGCCCGATTTTTGGCAATTCCCCACGGTATCAATGGGACTTGGGCCAATGCAGGCAATTTACACCGCGCGTTTCCTGAAATATCTCACTGATCGCGGTATTAAAGATTGTTCGAACCAACGGGTCTATTGCTTCTTGGGTGACGGTGAAGTCGATGAGCCGGAAAGTTTGGGTGCCATTGGTATGGCGAGCCGTGAAGGACTCGATAATTTGACCTTCATTGTGAACTGTAACCTGCAACGCTTGGATGGCCCAGTTCGCGGAAATGGAAAAATCATCCAAGAACTCGAAGGCACCTTCCGTGGCGCTGGTTGGGAAGTCATCAAAGTCATTTGGGGTCGGTACTGGGACCCACTTCTGTATCGGGATACGGACGGCAAACTCGCGGAGATCATGCAAGATAGCGTGGATGGCGAGTATCAGAATTACAAAGCGAAAGGTGGTGCGTACACCCGTGAGCATTTCTTTGGTAAAACCGAAGAAACCAAAGCGATGGTGGCCAACTTATCCGATGAAGACATTTGGCGCCTCAACCGCGGTGGTCATGATCCAGTGAAGGTGTATGCTGCCTATCATAAGGCCGTCAATACCAAAGGCCGTCCGCAAGTCATCCTTGCGAAGACTGTCAAAGGCTACGGTATGGGCACGGCAGGCGAAGGAAAGAACGTCGCTCACCAAGTGAAGAAAATGGACATGGATGCGATCAAGCATTTCCGTGACCGTTTTAATATCCCAATCAAAGACAGCGAGCTTGAGGACATCCCATACTACAAGTTTGAGGATGATAGCGAAGAGCTCAAATATTTGCGTGAGCGCCGTGAGAAGCTTGGCGGCTTTATGCCGGTGCGTCGTGCAGAAACCGATAAGGAACTGGAAGTCCCAGGCCTGAAAGCATTCGAAGCGGTATTGAAGGGCTCGGGAGACCGAGAAATCTCCACTACGATGGCCTTTGTGCGTGTCCTGACGGCCATGTTGAAAGACAAAAAAGTTGGGCAACGTGTTGTTCCCATTATTCCTGATGAAGCACGAACCTTTGGTATGGAAGGTCTGTTCCGTCAAGTGGGTATTTACTCGTCACAAGGGCAGAAATATACCCCGCAAGATGCCGATCAGGTGGCTTATTACCGGGAAGATAAGAAAGGTCAAGTGCTGCAAGAAGGGATCAACGAACTGGGAGCCATGGCTTCGTGGGTTGCGGCAGGAACGAGCTATTCATCGAACAACGAGCCGATGATTCCTGTTTACATCTACTACTCTATGTTTGGTTTCCAGCGCGTGGGTGATCTGGTCTGGGCCGCGGGTGACAGCCAAGCGCGCGGTTTCCTGATTGGTGGCACCGCCGGCCGAACCACGCTGAATGGTGAAGGTCTGCAGCACCAAGATGGTCACAGCCATTTGCATTTCGGAACCGTTCCGAACTGCATTACCTATGATCCAACGTTTGGATACGAAGTTGCGGTAATTGTTCAGGACGGAATGCGTCGGATGTTCGCGGAACAGGAAAATGTGTTCTATTACATCACCGTTATGAACGAAAACTACAAGCAACCAGAAATGCCTGAAGGCGTGGAAGAGGGCATCTTACGCGGTATCTACAAGCTGGATGAAGTGAAAGCCAAGAGTGGCAAAACCAAGGCAAAAGGCGAGGTTCGTCTCCTCGGTTCAGGTACCATTCTCAATGAGGTGCGTAAAGCGGCACAGATCCTGGCAGATGACTTTGATATCCAAGCGACCGTATTTAGTGCGACATCCTTCAACGAGCTGGCGCGGGATGGATTGGATGTCGAGCGTTACAACATGCTGAACCCGACGAAGAAAGAGAAACGGGCGTTCATTACCGAAGTGCTAGAGCAAGGCAATGGTCCAGTGATTGCAGCGACAGACTATATGAAGCTGTATGCAGACCAAGTTCGCGCTTGGGTCCCTGGGGCATATCGTGTCCTCGGAACCGATGGATTTGGACGTTCGGATAGTCGTGAAAACCTGCGTCGTCACTTTGAAGTGAATGCGGAGTATGTCGTGGTAGCCGCCCTGAGCGAGCTTGCCAAAGCGGGCGATATCGATAAGAAAGTGGTGGCAAAAGCTATCAAAGATTACGGTATCGATGTTGAGAAAGTAAACCCACTGTACGCGTAAGGAGCGACTCATGGCAGATGCAAAAGAAGTAAAAGTTCCCGATGTCGGTGGGGAAAGCATTGAGGTCATCGAAGTTCTGGTCAGTGAAGGGGATTCGGTTGAAGCCGAGGACTCGTTGGTGACTGTGGAAAGTGATAAGGCTTCGATGGATATTCCAGCGCCTTTCGCTGGAAAAATTAAGAGTCTCAAAGTTAGTGTCGGCGACAAGATTAGCGAGGGTGATTTGCTCGCGCTGATCGAGGCCGCAGAAAGTGATTCTTCCGACGACAGCAAGGAAGAAACATCGTCCGATGATCAGCAGGACGAGGCGGATTCTCAATCGAAAAAGGACGAGTCGAAGAAAGACGAACCGAAAGACGAAAAGCAGTCCGCTGAGAAATCTGCGGATACGGACAAGAAGCCGAAGAAATCATCCGGTGCATCGGAAGTGATTGACGTGAAAGTGCCTGATATCGGTGATTCCGGTGAAGTGGACGTGATCGAGGTCTTGGTTGCAGAGGGTGATGAAGTTGCAGAAGAAGACGGCTTGATCACGCTTGAAACGGACAAGGCGACGATGGACGTGCCGAGTCCGAAAGCTGGTAAAGTAAAGTCGCTCAAGGTGAAAGTGGGTGACAAGGTCAGCGAAGGAAGTCTGGTACTCGAGCTTGAGATTGCGGGTGCGGATGACGATGCGGACGATTCAGACGACACGCGTGAAGCGTCGGAGAGTGAACAACAAGCGTCGAGTGAGAAAGCTGAGAAGCGCGATGAGAGCTCATCTGAAAGTCGGAGCGAGCGCCGTGACCCACCGGTCCCTGATCACCCGCTCGGTAAAAAAGGCAAAGCTGCTGGGTTAGCCCATGCGTCGCCTGCTGTGCGTCGAGTCGCCCGGGAGTTTGGGGTGGATCTGAGTCAGGTAAAAGGCTCTGGTCCCAAAGGACGTATTCTAAAAGAAGACGTCCAAGAATACGTGAAATATGAACTCTCGCGTCCGAAAGCGTCTGCTGCGGCAAACACAGGCGGAACCGGTGGCTTGCAAGTGATTGCGCCACCGAAGGTCGATTTTAGTAAGTTTGGTGATGTTGAAGAAGTCGAATTGACACGTATTCAACGCATATCAGGTCCTAACTTGCATCGTAACTGGGTCACGATTCCTCATGTGACTCAGTTTGATGAAGCCGATATTACTGAGCTCGAAGCGTTCCGGAAGGGCGAAAACGAACAGCTGGCCAAACGTAAGGCAGATGTGAAATTTACGCCGCTGGTCTTTATCATGAAGGCGGTGGCAAAAGCGTTGCAAGAGTTTCCAGTGTTTAACTCTTCGTTGCATGAAGACGGCGAGCGTCTAATCCTGAAGAAGTATGTGCATATTGGAATTGCGGTCGATACGCCAAACGGATTGGTCGTTCCGGTTATTCGTGATGTCGACAAGAAAGGCATCATTGAGCTGTCTCGAGAGTTAACTGATGTCAGCCTTCGTGCACGGGACGGCAAGTTGAAAGCAGCCGATATGCAGGGTGGTTGCTTCTCAATTTCGAGCCTGGGCGGGATTGGCGGTACCGCATTCACACCAATCGTAAATGCGCCTGAAGTGGCTATCTTGGGTGTCTCAAAGAGTGATATCAAGCCCATCTGGAACGGCAAAGAGTTTGAGCCGCGCCTGATGTTGCCTCTGAGCCTGTCCTACGACCATCGTGTGATTGACGGGGCGTTGGCGGCGCGGTTCACTGTGTATTTGAGCAGCGTTTTGTCAGATATTCGGAAAATCATTCTCTAAACAAGACGTACCGAGGAAATCTCGGTACAATATTGCGCGAAAATTGACGCGCCATGCTCCGGTAGCAGCGAGCATTAACGGATAGGGGTAATCATGAGCAACGAAATTAAAACCCAGGTTGTGGTCTTAGGTGCCGGCCCTGGTGGATACTCAGCAGCGTTCCGTGCTGCAGACTTAGGTTTGGATGTCGTTCTAGTTGAGCGCTACAGCACCTTAGGTGGTGTGTGCTTAAACGTGGGCTGTATTCCTTCAAAAGCGCTGCTGCATTTGGCAAAGCACATCGAAGATGCGAAGCACTTGAATGATGCGGGTGTCAGTTTCGGTGAAGCGAAAATCGATCTCGACAAAGTGCGCGAGCACAAAAATAAAGTCATCGGTCAATTGACGGGTGGACTGAGCCAAATGAGTAAGATGCGGAAAGTCCAAGTGGTCACCGGTAAAGGTGAGTTTACTGGCTCGAATGAACTGAAAGTATCGGGCGACAAAGAGACCGTCATCAAGTTTGAGCATGCAATTATTGCTGCGGGTTCTCAGCCGGTTGAGTTGCCATTTATTCCGCATGATGATGAGCGTGTTTGGGACTCAACGGATGCGCTCGAGCTACCGTTCGTACCGAAGAAGATGTTGGTTCTTGGTGGCGGCATCATCGGTTTGGAAATGGGTTGTGTCTATAAGGCATTGGGCTCCAGCCTTGATGTCGTTGAGTTTATGGATCAACTAATTCCTGCGGCCGACAAAGACATTATCAAAGTCTTCACGAAGGAGATGAGCTCGAAGTTCGAGAACATCATGCTGGAAACCAAAGTAACCGCTGTGGAAGCGAAGAAAGATGGTATCCATGTCACGTTCGAAGGTAAAAATGCACCTGAGAAGCCCGTGAAATACGACGCGGTCTTGGTCGCGGTTGGTCGGACACCAAACGGGAAGAAACTGGGTGCAGAGAAAGCCGGCGTTAATGTGACAGACAAAGGCTTTATTGAAGTAGACAAGCAAATGCGCACCAACGTGAAGCACATCTTCGCAATCGGTGACATTGTTGGTCAACCGATGCTGGCGCATAAAGCGGTCCATGAAGGTCATGTTGCCGCTGAAGTGATTGCGGGCAAGAAGCACTACTTTGATCCGAAGGTGATTCCATCAATTGCCTATACAGATCCAGAAGTTGCATGGGCTGGCTTGACAGAGAAAGAAGCGAAAGAGCAAGGCCTGAACTATGAAGCCGTGACCTTCCCATGGTCTGCATCGGGCCGAGCAATTGCATCAGGCGCGACGAACGGGTTTACCAAGTTGTTGTTTGATAAAGACAATGACCGCATCATTGGTGGTGCTATGGTTGGCTCCCATGCAGGTGAATTGTTGGGCGAAGTGTGCCTTGCGATCGAAATGGGTGCAGATGCGGAAGATATCGCGTTGACCATTCACGCACACCCGACCTTGCATGAATCGGTCGGTTTGGCGGCGGAAATTTACGAAGGTTCTATTACCGATTTGCCAAACAAGAAAGCCAAGAAAAAATAAGTAGTTTGCATAGAAAAGCCAGTGGGCAGTCATGTCCACTGGCTTTTTTTATGGCTGAAAAATTGTAACAAATTGTCATTTCACCTTGTGCTTATTGTTATGGGTTGTTAACTTCCCTTGGTCTAATGATTATTAAGAATAAGGGGACTTTATTATGTCAGGACGGCATTATCTTCGCGGTTTATTGGTAGCAATTGCCGCACTCGTACTAGCAGGCTGTAACACCACCGGCAATCAAGTCGCAAGCTCAACGGTGCTCACACCGGAGCGTGTGTCAATTCCAGAGTATCTCGTCTTTCTTGATGAGCTTGAAGGCTCAATCTCCGAGGGTGAACCTCGCGAACTAAACGAGCGCGAGCTTGACCAGTTTAAATATCTGAAAGGGCGTTTAGTGACTCTCATCGGAGACCGAGAAGATATCGAACAAATGGAGCGTTATGAACAGGAACGCTTGTTCAATCTCCATCAACGTTTGCAAACTGTGGTCATTGGCGATCCGTCACAGCAAGTGATTTGTCGTCGTGAGCAGAGCATTGGTTCGAACCTGCGTCAAACACGCTGCATGACCCGTGCCCAAGCGGACGCAGAACGCGATTATGCCTCTCGCTTCTTTAATGACATGGTCGATAGCGGGATGACGCCTTTGCCGGCAGGCAACTAAAGAAAGAGGCAGGCAACTAAAGAAAGAGGCAGGCAACGAAGTCAGCCGTAACGAATTGCGACCTCATCTCTCTGAAACCCGGCTTTATGCCGGGTTTCTCATATTTGGCGTTGGTCAAAACGATCCTTTCAAGCCGAATTCTGGTATAATCCACATCCTTACATCGCCGTTCGTTTTTACCTATCGAGAGTGTATTGATGAGTGACTCTGCATCTACCCGGCTTCTGACTCGCGCTGCGGAAACAAAACTACCGACTCCTTTTGCGGAATTTCGCTTGGTGGGTTTTGTCGATCGTGCAGGCAAGGAACATGTGGCATTGGTGCTGGGCGATGTCACCACAGATACGCCGGTCTTGGCGCGGGTTCATTCCGAATGCTTGACCGGCGACGCGTTATTCTCTCAGCGCTGTGATTGTGGCCCGCAGTTAGAGGCGGCGATGCGCAAAGTTGCCCAAGCAGGGCGCGGGGTAATCGCTTACCTGCGGCAAGAGGGGCGTGGAATTGGCCTGATTAATAAAATAAGAGCCTACGCGGAACAAGACAAAGGATTAGACACCGTCGAAGCCAACGAAATTCTTGGCTTTGCCCCGGATGCGCGTGAATACGATATTGCCGCGGATATGTTCGCCCAACTGGGGGTAAAGTCCATTCGTCTAATGACCAACAATCCAAAGAAAATTGCGGCGTTGCGAGAGCTCGGCGTTGATGTGGTGGAACGAATCCCGCATCGTACGGAAGGGACACCGCACAACGAAAATTACCTCAAGACGAAGTCGCAAAAATTTGGGCATATGCTTTAAAAACGACTCCAACCGTTAAAAACCGACGAATCCCCGCACTTTTATGGCTGCCCCTTTGCGAAATAGGGGCAGAACGCTTAGAATCGATCCGTTTTACATTCTACTAACATTTGGGCACGCTGCGTGCTCAAACCTTATGAAGACGGAGTGATCTATGAAGAGAATTTCTATCGTCGCCGCAAGCGTCGCGCTCGCGCTTGGTTTAGCCGCGTGTTCACCTGCGCCCCAGCAAGGTGCTGAGGAACCGCAAGCGCAAGCAGAACAACAGCAGTTACACTCAGGCTTGATGCTCGAAGATTTTGATATGAGCGTGCGCCCTCAAGATGATCTATTCATGTTCGTTAACGGGACGTGGTACGAGACGACCGAAATTCCTTCCGACCGCCCAACTTACGGAGCTTTCAATATGTTGGCGGAAGAGAACGAACGCCGATTGCGCCGTATTATCGAAGACGCCAAGGGCAGCTCACATGAAGCGGGTTCCAACGAGCAGAAAATTGGTGATTTTTACGCCAGTTTTATGGACGAAGACCGAATTGAATCACTGGGTGTGACGCCAATTGAAGGATTTATCGCGCAAATTCAAGCCGTGCAAAGCCATGCGGAAATGACATCCCTCATGGGTGAATTACGCCAAATTGGTGTCGGCGGTCCGTTTGGCTACTACGTCTGGGCTGACGCGCGGAATCCAGATTACTATGCGCTCTATCTGAATCAAGGTGGACTGGGTCTTCCTGACCGAGACTACTATTTCCGAGATAGTGAAGACTTCCAGAAGATTCGGGAAGCCTATGTGCAATACATCACCGATATGTTGACGGTGATCGGTCATGAGAATGCAGCGGATGCTGCAGAACGCATTTATGCCTTGGAAGAGAAGTTAGCAGAAGCAAGCTGGACTCGCGCTGAAAGCCGCGATGCCGAGGCAACCTACAATAAGAAATCTTTCGCGGAAGTCGAGGAAATGCTGGCCAGCTTTGATCTTGCAACCTTCGCGCAAAGTGCGGGCATTACGGCAGCAGACGAGATGATTGTGCGTATGCCTTCATTCTTTGAAGCATTCGGTGAGCTCTACGGAGCAACCGAGCTGGAAACCTGGCAAGATTACATGCAGCTGCGCCTTGCTGGCACATTCGCATCGCGCTTAAGCAGTGATATTGCGGATATCCAATTTGGTTTCTATTCTACCACTCTGAATGGAGTTCCCGAGCAGCAAGAACGTTGGAAGCGAGGCGTTCAAGCCGTGAATGGCGCGCTCGGTGAAGTGCTTGGCCAAGAATATGTCGCCCGTTACTTCCCACCTGAAGCCAAAGCTCGCATGGGTGAATTGATTGATAACTTGTTGATTGCTTTCGAAGAGTCCATTCGCGAACTTGAGTGGATGACGGATGAAACGAAGGAACTAGCGCTCGATAAGTTGGCAAAGTTTACACCAAAAATCGGCTATCCGAATCAGTGGAAAGACTACTCGGCGCTGACCGTCGCCGCCGATGATTTGATAGGTAATACGGTTCGTGCGAGCCAGTTTGCCTACCAGGATAGCATGGCTGATATTGGGCAGCCGGTTGATCGTGAGCGCTGGGGAATGACGCCGCAGACGGTGAATGCCTATTACAGTCCAACCGCGAATGAAATCGTTTTCCCAGCCGGTATCCTTCAGCCGCCGTTCTTTGATATGAACGCAGATGACGCCGTGAATTATGGCGGAATTGGCGCGGTAATCGGCCACGAAATTGGACACGGTTTCGATGATCAAGGGTCGCGTTATGATGGCGATGGCAATCTGCGCAATTGGTGGACCGATGAAGACCGCGCGCAGTTTGAAGCGCGTGCGGATATTCTGGTCGAGCAATATAGTCGCTTCGAACCACTCCCTGGGCTCAATGTTGATGGACGAGTCTCGTTAGGTGAAAACATCGGGGACCACGTTGGCTTGCTCAGCGCATTCCGTGCTTACCAGAACTCACTCGGTGGTGAGCCATCACCTGTGATGGATGGTTTCACCGGTGAACAACGTTTCTTCTTGAGTTGGGCGCAGATCTGGAAAATTAAGTTCCGTGATGATGCGATGCGTGCGCAATTAGCACGTGGACCTCATGCACCTGGAAAGTACCGTGCGCTTGGTGCGCCGCGGAATATCCCTGGGTTCTATGAGGCCTTTAATGTGCAAGAGGGAGACGGAATGTACCTTCCACCCGAAGAGCGCGTTATCCTCTGGTAATCAGGTTTACGGCGCCTCGTTTTCGAGGCGCTGGATCTCCTTCCATAAGGCATCTGCCTGCGCCGATAACTCCGAGTGTAGGCGGATGTCTCCATTACGTTGTGCATTCATGGATTTCTCTTGGATCTGAGCGAGCTGTTTCCGCAACGCTTTGGTCGGATTCTTTTTAAACAAGCCAAACATATTGATGTCCTCTTTAATGGCTGAATGTTTTTGTGGCAGCGGTACTAATTGTCCTCATCATCACAGACCCCTTTTAGAAGCAGCGGGAACTGACGAAACTTTCGTCCTTCCTCTGAATCCTCAAGAATCCAACGGGCAATTTCCTGTGGGTCGTCTGTGACGGCTAAAACATATTGAAAGCGTTTGAGTGCATTTCGCGCGGCTTTTGGTAAGTGTGGTTGTGCTTCGTAGTGAGTCACATTATCCCGAATGACCGAAATTTTCTCAGGCTGAGCCTGTAAACAGGCAAGTGCACGCTCGATGTATTGCAGCGTTGACGTCGCCGTATGTCGTTGCCGACGTGGACGGGGACTGCGATGTCGAATGAAATCGTAACGGGTTTGACTCATGGGGTACCGCTTTCGTGTATTCTGAAATCAATACGTGGATTTCACTCAGTTGTATCATGCATTGACCCTTAAAAGGAGCAGATACGTAGTGGATTGCTAACAGGAGATCGAAAGGAAATCAGCGAATGAGGCATTGGATGAAAATATCACTCGGACTGCTTGTGTTGGCGCTGGTCAGTTTTGGATTGATGAGCGGCTGTTCGACCCCCGCAGTCAGAACTGACACACAACGCCCTGCGCACCATACTGACGATGGCTTCCAGAACCCGCACCTACCGCCGTTTGACAAGAACGTATTTTCCTATTGGCGCATGCGCTTGTTTGATGGATACGAATGGGCCGACCAATCGGCCGAGGTTGACCAGCTTCCGATTGTAACGCTAGACCCTGAGCCGCTGCGAGGGCCCCAGTCGAAACTGCAAATCAGTTGGCTTGGCCATGCGAGCTTTTTAGTCCAGTATCATGATGTAAATGTACTCACAGACCCAATTTTCTCTCGTCGCGCATCTCCTGTGAATTTCGCGGGTCCGGTCCGTCATGTTCCAGCGGCCTTGCAGGTGGATGAGCTCCCGCGTATCGACTATGTGGTCATCTCGCACAATCATTACGAGCATTTAGATATTCGAAGTATTCAAGCGCTTGGCAATGAACCCATGTACCTTGTGCCGCTCGGCCTGAAGTCTTGGTTTGAGCGTGCGGGTATCTCTTCAGATCGCGTGAGAGAACTCGATTGGTGGGAGTTCGAGGCCTTCGAGCACAATGCCCAGAGCGTCACGATTACGGCAACACCAAGTCAACACTGGTCGGCCCGAACACTGTTTGATCGCAATCACTCATTGTGGGCGGCGTGGCACATCGATCTTGATGGACATAGCGTTTGGTTTGCGGGCGATACAGGTTACAACACGCATCAATTTCGTGCAGTACCTGCACGTCTCAACCGCGTGTCGGTTGCCTTACTACCGATCGGCGCCTATGAGCCGCGGTCCTTTATGAAGGAGCAACATGTAAACCCGGAGGAGGCTGTGTTGATGCATCAAGACTTGCGAGCCTGCCAAAGCATTGCAATGCACTGGGGTACATTTCCGCTCTCTGCCGAAGGGTTGCTACAACCGGTCCATGCGTTGCGTGAGGCAAAAGAATTGCATCAGGTGAGTTCGGATGAATTTCAGGTGTTTGCTATTGGAGAACGACGTCAATATGCCGATGACTTTTGCCAAAGCTAAGCCCTGTTTTGCGACATAAAAAAACGCAGAACCCGATAAAAGGTTCTGCGTTTTGTTTGTTACGCTGCGCGAATTAGGCTTTCATCGCGCGCTCAATCAGCATCCGTACATATTCATGGTGCTGTGAAGCAGCCACATCAGAACGACGGGGTGCCCGCATCAGCTTGATGCGATTCAATTCGGCCACCGCAGCAGATTTACTCAGGTTGTCGTATTGCGATCCCCCCTCAAAGCCAGCAATGCTAATGAGCCGGTTCACATACTCAATCTGCAAGTTCTTGGCAGTGGTGGTCAATGGTTTATCACGCTGGAATACGGCGTCCGTTAGATCCTGCATAACCTCTTGCAGTGGATACGCATTGCCATAACGGGTGCTGTCCGTGATCCGCTGCATGACAAATGGGTGCAGAACATGGTTTAGCACGTTGCTTTGCATGCCCAAGACCATGGTGTGGAACGCTGGATCTTCGTTTTGTCCCCAGTGCCCGAACCCGCGACGTTGCTGTTGCATGTAGGCAAGCACTGGCTCCATTGAGCTCATTGCATCGGGTGCGAACACATAGTCACGCAGCACGCGCATTGCTTGTTTTTGCTCTTCGCGTGAAACGGGTGTAAATGGCTTCACATCATTTGCTTGGCCAACCACGGCTCGTTCCACATGAACGCCCCCAATTTGGCGTGAAACCACACCGGCCTGACTGGCGTAATGACCTGCTAAGCGCATTGCGGAGGTCCGAACGCGCTGGTGTGAACGTCCGTCAACCCGCGCGCGCTCGAGCAGCTCACCTAACGTATGATTTACCGTCACAAATCGGTCACGCGCATAGGCCACTGGATTCGAAGACATATCGCCGATCATTACGCGCGGGTCAATGTGTCGTCCCGGCGCGCGCATATCATCCGCATCGTTACCAAATGCCAACTCATGCTCATGGGAACGGCTTAGGATAGACTCTAAGCGAGCTTCTTCGGCTTCAGCATCATCTAAGCCGACGCTGTAGCCAAATTCAATCGCCCAAATATCGTACGGACCGACCACGTATTGATAGAAGTCACCTTGTGGAGTACCGGGAGGTGCAATATTGACCGGTGCATAATCCATGACCGACCCAGTCAAAACGCCCTGAGTTAATTCTGCATCATGAACTTGCTTCTCATCCCATAAGATCGAGGCTTTCATGTTGTGGTTGAGGCCTAATGTGTGACCGACTTCGTGCAGAATAACGTGAATGAGTGCCTGACGAAGCAGCTCATTGTTGTCCATGTCTTCACCCTCAAGTAGGCCTGACATGGCACCACCGGCAATCAGATCCGTGTGGATCTTGTGCCCTTGTGAACAATACAGAGCGTTGTCGTGGGCATGTGAATGACTTTCCCCATAGAGTTGGTCCTCAATCCACCGATTACTCATGTAGACGTATTCCATCATGATATCAGCGGCAATAATTTGTCCCGTCAATGGGTGGGCAATGGATGGTCCATAGCCACCAAATGGAGGACGTGGCGAGGAGGTCCAACGGATCACGTTGTAATTAATATCGCCCGAGTCCCATTCAGCATCATCCGGTTGAATCCGAACTTCAATGGCGTTTTTAAAACCAGCCGCCTCAAATGCTTTATTCCAACCTAAGACACCTTCGGCTACGGTGTCACGCCACTCCTCTGGGGTGGTGTTCTCGATCCACCAGACGATAGGCTCAACTGGCTCAGATAACTCTGCGTCAGGGTCTTTTTTTACCAAATGCCAGCGATTGATGACATCGTTGAATGGAGCCCAGTCGGCACTGGTCATGTTGTCAAACTGCTGGGTGAAATATCCGACGCGCGCATCGTCACGACGCGGCTGAAAATCGTTTTCTGGAACAGCAATAAACGAGTGTTGAAGCTTAATGCTGATTGAGCGTGGATCCGTGATGGCTGATGAACCCCAGACCGTTGGGTTCTGATTATTGAAGACATAATCAACGATCACGTCCATGTTGTCAGGGTACACACGTTTGTTGACGATACGGCTTTGTTCTTTATTGAGATTTCCCAACGAGAACGCTGGTCCCGACTGACCCGGGTTTGCCCACGGTGTGACTCGGTGCAGGGCTTCGCTCAAAAACAAATCTTGCGCATTCAAAAGAATGCGGCCGTCTTCTTCTACCCGAATGCGTAAGCTTGCGAGCACGGCTTCGCTAATGTTTGCATCCGAAGCGCGTGATAGCGCTGAATCTGGATCAAACTGGAAGCGGTCATTTCGGGTTACGATGTCAATGCGATTGAAGTAGCGACGAAATTCAATCAGTTTCGTTTCCCGGTAATTACCACGGAAATGACCGGCTTCGACCACACCATCTGCGGTGGTTGCAAAGTAGATAAATGGCGTGTCGAGCTGACTTTCGTCAATCGAAAGCATGAGCTCGCCCGTCTCGGTATTTTGATAAAAATTAAACAATCCCTGATGGGCTGTAAGATCTTTCACATAATCTGCGTAGGACTTTTCGTCATTGTTGCCATTTTCAGGTGGCGTATCCGCAAACGCAGGGCCAGCGAGCAGCAAGCACAGGATACTGCTGGCAAGGAGTGTTTTTTTCATTGTGGCTTCCTTGGTGTTGTGGGGGCACACGACACAATTCATGTGTGAGCGTGTCTAAATTACGCTCTGATTCTAGCGAGTGCAGGGGGTAAAAGACAAAACGAAAACGTAAAAAAATGTGTTTTTGCGGTAAATTGACCGCTATTGTTGGCTAATTGCATTCAGAAAGCAGGGAAGACATGATTCGTTTAACGCACTTAAAACGCGATATTGTGGCAGCGGTGCGCTACCATCGGAAGCCGCTCCTCGCATTCCATTTATATTTTGCACTTTTTGCCTTTGCGCTATGGGCACCGGTGACCGGCTGGTTACTTCAGGGCCTGATCTATGTGTCGGGTGAGCCGGCCATTGGAAACGAAGCGCTACTTGCCTTCGCGGTAACGCCAGTGGGTGGAACGTGGATCCTGCTCGCGCTGACCTTTGCCGCGGTGCTTATTTTCTTCCAACACGCGGGCATGATGCTGATTGCGAGCCGAGATGCTCGGGGGCGTTTTCACTCTGCAACATCGGCTTTGTGGCAGGTGGTCTTGCGACTTCCGAAGTTACTGCTGCTCGGCTTGATTCAGGTGATGACGCACTTAATCTTGGCGCTTCCAGTGATTGCGCTCGTTGCGTTTTCCTTTCAAGCCCTGCTCGGGGCGTATGATATTTATTATGTCATCAATGTACGCCCAGTCGAGTTTTGGCAGTTCCTTGGGGTACTTGGCTTTGCTGTTGTGTTACTCGTGGCCGTGAATGGAAATCTCTACCTTCGTTGGATGTTGGCTTTACCGATTTTGCTGATGGAACATGAGCGTCCATGGGTTGCTTTGCGCCGTAGTGCGGAGTTGACTCGCAGTGTGCGTTTGCGACTGGCAATCATCGTGGTGTCTGTAGCGGCGGTCGTGGCGGTCATTCCGGTGCTTGTCTCCTTGTTGTTTGATGGCATGGGCTGGCTGTTGCTTTCTATTCTGCCGGAGCACTACGCGGTGCAAATTGGGATTCTGCTCGTTCTACTTGCATTGTTTGCAGCGGTAAACCTCCTTGCAGCATTCTTTGGTGTGAGTGTAAACAGCCTACTGACCCTGAAGATTTACCATCGCCGCTGCCAACGCGCGCGTGGAGTGACCGTCGATCATGAACCTCGGTATGCGGGTTGGTGTGCCGCTGGCGTCGAATTCGCGGTCGTGGTGATCGCCGTTGCCCACTTGGTGCTTGCACTCAACGCGTTTTCCGATCAGGAGGAGATTCTCAATATTGCGCATCGAGGAAACTCTTGGGATGCGCCGGAGAATACGCTCGCGGCGATCGAGCGCGCTATCCAGGATGGTGCGGATTATATTGAGCTGGATGTCCGGCATACCGCCGATGGGGTGCTGGTTCTTAAACACGACCGCGATATGCTGCGGGTTGCGGGAGACCCTCGAGCCATCTGGGAGATCCGCTTCGAGGAACTTCGTGCTCTGGATGCTGGAAGTTGGTTTGATCCAGCATTTGCCGGTGAGCCGGTGCCGACTCTGGCGGAAGCGGTCGAGGTCATTCGCGGACGCGCGGGGCTGTATCTTGAAACCAAAGGGGCCCCACAAATGCCTCACTTGGTGCCGATGGTCATGGAAGAGCTCGCGTCACTCGATATGCTGGAAGACACCATATTTGCATCACTCTCCGTGCAGGACCTGATCCAAGCAAAGCAGCTGCAACCAGATCTACGGACCAGTTTGCTGGTCCATACGGCCGTTGGGGTGGTGGAGCGCCAACCGTTTGAAATACTCGCCATGCGGGACGCTCTGGTGACGCCGGCACGGTTAAGTCGGGTGCGCAGGCAAGGGCAGGCGCTGCATGTCTGGACAGTGAACGATCCACACCACATGAGACGCTTTCTCGATGTTGGCGTGGATGGCATCATTACCGACCGGCCTGATGTCTTGGCGGACATGATGCGCGAACGCGCTGAGATGAATCGAGCCGAGCGATTGCTGATGCGTTTGCGTTACTGGTTATGGGATTAATTCAATCGACACAGTCAAAGGGGTACATTGTATGGAACACACCTACATCATGGCATCTCCCATTGGTGATCTTGAATTGATGGCCAACGACGAGCACATTTTAGCGGTTTCATTTGTCGCTCCGAGTGTGCCGAATGCGGCGCCCATTTCGGCACCAACCCTCGGTGTGCTGGCGCAGTTAAAAGAAGAGCTTGAGGCTTATTTTGCGGGCACATTGGAGCGATTCAGCGTCCCACTCGCACCCCAGGGGACTGTGTTCCAACAGGAAGTGTGGACTGTCCTGAAAGATATTCCATACGGCGAAACGATGTCGTATCGCGAGCTCGCCCAAGCGGTCGGGCGCCCCAAAGGGTACCAGGCGGTCGGGCAGGCTAATGGGCGTAACCCGATTGGCATTTTGATTCCCTGCCACCGAGTGATTAACGCGGATGGCGGGCTCGGAGGCTATGCCGGTGGTATTGAGCGAAAGGCATGGCTTTTGCGTCATGAACTTCGGAAGGTATCTGGGTTCTGATGGAAATAACAGCTTCTTTTCCACATTGAATAACCGATAAGGAACGAATAGATAACCATGAGTTGGCTTTGGAGTATTCGAGTTGCTGCGCTGTGTGCCATGGTGATCATGTTGAGTGCGTGCGGTCGGGCAGCAGACTCGCGAAGTAGTTGGCCTGAGGGTGAATTGCCCACCATTGCCCATATGCAGCGCATTATGAACGATTTTCAATTGGGTCAGTGGCGCGGATGTAATGTGGATATGGAGCGAGGTTCTATTCTTGGCGTCGCGGGCTATCAGAACTATTGGGTGTGCCGGGGAACCACATCGTCGGAGCATCGCTATGCCATTACGATTTTTGCTGCGCCTGGGAATGAAACGGGACAACAAATTCGCTTGGAGTTTCGTCGCGGGTATGAACCGGGGATGATTGCGCTCTTAGGGGTATTTTTTCACCTCGCAGGGGTCGACCATCCGGATGAACGAATGCGGATGCGCTCCGATGTCAGCCGCTATCTAATCACGCCTCCGGACATTCGCGACATGGTACAAGCGAGTCTTACGCCCAACAACCTGATTATGTACATGGGTTACAACATGCCAAGATCCGGTTACACCACGCTGGAAATTAATGCGCGGCCGCAAATCGTCGAACTGGATGCGCTCGCAGACTAACGCATCCAGTATTTTATCGGTTGGTTAGGCTGGATTACCCTCGCGGCCATGCAAGATCAGCGAGTACATCACCGGAACCACAATCAAGGTCAGCAGGGTCGCAAAGCCTAATCCAAACATAATGGTCACCGCCATGCTGGCAAAGAAGGCGTCGAATAACAACGGAATCATGCCAAGAATGGTCGTAATCGCAGCCATGGTGACCGGGCGAACACGGCTAATTGCCGCATCTTGCAAGGCTTGAACGGGCGCTTTTCCACTGCGAGCCTCGGTGTTAACTTGCTCCACCAAAACAATCCCATTTTTGATCACCATCCCGGTGAGACTGAGAATGCCCAGCAGGGCCATAAAGGTGAACGACTGCCCGGTGAGCAACAGACCTAAGGTCACACCGATGATGCTCAGTGGGACTGTGGTCCAAATCACCAAGGCCTTGCGCGTTGAGCTGAAGAGCAGAACGGTGATGATAAACATCGCCAAGTAGCCGAGCGGCAACGATGCAAAAACGGCTCCACGGGCGTCACTGGATGCCTCATGTTCACCGCCCCAAGCCAGTTCATACCCTTGCGGGACAGGCATGGCTTCGATCGCAGGGCGAACCCGGGCAAACATTTGTGCTGGGGTTTCATGATGCAATGGATCTGCATCCGCCATCACGGTCAACGTTCGTTTGCGGTCTCGTCGTTGAATCACGCCGTCCTCCCAATCTAACGGCATATCATCGATCACTTGGGCGATCGGCACGTACCGATTCAGGGCAGGACTGAATACTTGAATGTCTTGCCATTGTTCCAAATACACTCGTTCTTGCTCCGGTGCGCGGACGATAATAGGCAATAAATCCGTTCCATCACGATACACACCGACCCGTTTACCTCGGAAGTTGGCAAGAAGGAGGTCATCAACATCTTGTTTTGTCACGCCGACGCGCCGGGCACTGGTTTCATTAAACTGAGGACGCAAGACTTTGGTGCGTTCCCGCCAGTTATCTCGAACAAAACTCAGCCCCGGATCATCGAGTAAAATCTGCTGGGCTTGGGCGGACAGTTGGCGCAAGATATCGGGATCAGGACCAGAAAAACGGACTTCGACCGCCGCTTTGACCGGTGGGCCGATCTCCATCCGTTTCAATTTGGTGCGGGCCTGTGGGTGATATTCTGCGAGATAGTCCCGAGTTGCTGCAATCATTGGCTCCAGATCGTCCGGACGATGGGTTCGAATGATCAGTTGGCCGTAATTCTCATTATCCAGCTCAACAATGTACGGTAGCGAAAAGCGCGGCGCACCGCGTCCGATGGTTGTAGCCACTTGAGCCACTTTGGGCTGTTCGAGCAGCCAAGCCTCGGCGGCCTGCATGTCTTGCGAGGTTGCACGAATATCGGTCCCCTGGGGATACCACATGTCCACAAAGAAGACCGGAGTGTTGGAGCTCGGGAAAAAGCTTTGTCGCACCGCACCAAAGCCAATCACACTGCTAATCAATAGAATACCCATTAAGCACATCGTGAGCAGACGATGTCGAAGACTCAACTGCAGCAATGCGCGATACCCATTGTAAATTGGTTTGTTGTAGAGCTCTGCCTCACTTTTCGCGACGGGAATACCCTTGCGAAATAAGCGCTCACCCAAAAATGGAATCAGCAACAGCGCCGTGAGCCAACTTAAACCGAGCGATATCAGGAGAACCCAGAATAGCGCACCGGCAAATTCCCCGGTTGCATCTGAAGACAGTCCTATCGGGGCGAAAGCAATAATCGCGATGACTGTAGCCCCCAGCAAGGGGAGCGCATTTTGACGAATCACATCCTGCGCTGCGCGAAGGCGGGTTTGCCCTTTTTGTACGCCAACGAGCATTCCCTCGGTAATCACAATCGCGTTATCGACCAACATCCCGAGTGCGATAATCAGAGCACCCAAGGAAACTCGGTGGAGATTAATTCCACCCAGATACATGAAGATAAATGTACCGAGCACCGTCAACAGCAAGACGAAACCAATCAGAAAACCACTCCGCAGACCCATGGTGAGGAGCAACGCCACCATCACAATGACGACGGCTTGAGCGAGGTTCAACAAAAAGCCGGAGACCGAGCGCTGGACTTCTTCGGGTTGATTGTATATCGGGGTCAGCTCCATACCGATTGGCGTTGCATAGTTTAATTCCGCAATGCGTTGATTTAATTGTGCGCCGACATTCACCACATTGACATCACGGGCAAATGACACTCCAATCCAAAGCGCAGGCTCGCCATTGAAGCGAAGTAGGTTGGTCGGAATGGGCTCAAGCTGCCGATAGATATTTGCGACATCGCCTAGCAGAATTTGCTCGCGCGCGCCGGGATTGCTGATAATTAAATCACGTAGTTGTTCAACCGAGGTGAACTCGCCACTGGTCGCGAAACGGACCGCGTCATCTTGCAAGCGAACGCGACCTGCGTTCGACACTGTGTTTTGGGTCGCCAGAAGCTCATAAATTCGTTGCGGTGGGATTCCCAAATTTGCGAGCCGCGCGCGTGAGACCTCCGCAACCACTTGCTCTCGTTGTTCTCCAGCAATTACCACCTTGGCGACGCCCGGCACCAGTGCGAGCTCGCGGCGCAGGTACTTGGCATGATCGCGCAGTGAGGGGAGGCTATACCCGTCACCTGTTAGTGCCAGCAAAACGCCATAGACATCGGAAAAATCATCATTTACGACAACCGGGCCAGCACCGGGAGGGAGATAGCGAGCGTAGTCATTTACTTTGCGACGCAATTCATCCCAGATTTGCGCCAGTTCCTGCGCACGGTATTGATCCTGCATTTCGACCATGATTTGGCTCTGGCCTGCGGTGGACGTGGAGGTAATGTGGCGAATATAAGGTAATTCTTGTAATGCATTTTCAAGCGGAACGGTGATTTCCTCTTCCACTTGCTGTGGCGAGGCCCCTGGGTAGGGTGTAACCACCAAGGCTTGCTTAATTGTGAACTCAGGATCTTCTAGACGACCCAAGTTTTGTAGGGCAATGGTCCCGCCAATGAGCAGTAACAGAAGAAAAATCCAACTGCTGGTCGGGCGTTCAATGCTGTAACGCGCGATATTCATGCTTAAAGTCCCCGCTCGCGTTCCCACCGACGGACGCGCTGTCCATCACGAAGCTGGTGCACGCCAGCGACGACAATTTGCTCGCCGGCGGCCAAGCCCGCGACCACCACCACATCAGAGGATGCGGCTTGCCCGAGTGTCACGCGACGCATTTCGAGAATTCCGGTCGTTCCCTCGGTGGGTTGAAAGACCCACACCATGCGTTCTTGCGCAGCGAGAGGACGCTCAGGAGGCATAAAGACAGCAGCAATTGGAATACGAACCGCATCAGCGAGCTGTGGCAACACCTGGCGACTATCGATAACGACGCTTGCCGTCATGCCCGGCAAAATATTTCCCGTGTCGGGCTTGGGTAAGGTAAATACAACTCGATAGGTATTGGTTGCCGGATCGGCGATGCGGTCCCACTCTCGTAATTGTCCTTGGAAAATCTGCCCAGGCAAACTATCGAATTCAATATCTGGCTGATAGTCGGTTTCCCGGCGAACCTGCGCAAAAAGGCGTTCCGGAACCTGAATCGACACATCAATCATGTCGTCCACGTGCAGGGTGACGATCGGTTGTTGAGGCGCGATGTTTTCGAATGATTCGACATGTAGGTTGGCAATCACACCGGAAAATGGGGCTTTCAGCTGGGTGTACCGTAAGTTAGCTTCCGCAGTGTCGAGGTTAGCCCGTGCCACTTGGCGTTCTGCCCGTGCCTCATCAAATTGCGATTGGGAGATAATATTTTGCGCCAGTAACCGCTCGAGGCGTTCGAATTGCGTATCAGCAAGCTCAGCCCGCGCGCGTGCTTGCGCAACGGCGAGTTCGTAATCGGTTGGATCCAAGGCTGCAATCAACTCGCCTTGATTGACCGATTGGCCCGGGCGTGCAGGGAGTGATTGAAGTTCGCCACCGACCCGAAAGGTGAGATGAGCAGTTTGGGTCGCTTCGACAACCGCTGGAAAGCGGCGAATCTCTGCGCCTTCGTCCGCCCCAACGGTGAGGACTTTAACCGGGCGTAACGGGAGTTCAGTGGGGGTGTGCTGGTCGGCACGACAGCCTGCCAGGAGCACAAGAATCCCGATCGAAAGCAGACCGATTCGATTGATATGACGTACCATACTTCTCCTCCAGCTTCTTCCCAAAACTAATGCTCATGTATGCAGTATGAGCCGATTAATGTACTTTTTTTTGAAGATAAAGTTATATTGAATTAAATTGAGTTAATCATTAAGAAAAGCTGAATATGAAGATTTGGCCATTGCGCGTTCTCGATACGGTGATTCGGGCTGGCAGCCTGCAAGCGGGTGCGGCTGAGTTGCATCGTACGCCGGCTGCTTTGAGCATGGCCTTGTCGGGGTTGGAGCATGAACTCGGGTTTGCCGTGCTCGACCGAAGTGGCTATCGATTACAACTTACCGCACAGGGAGCGCAGTTCCTGCGCCATGCCCAAGAACTTTTGCGGCAGCACGATCGCCTGAATTCCGTGGTAACTCAGTTGCGAGAGGGGGCCGAGCCTAAATTGCTGATTGGCTATGACTACACCTGCAATCCCGATCTCCTCTTACCTGCGTTAAGAGAAGTACAGCAAGCATTTCCTGTAACAGAACTCATTGTAAGTGGGTACTCACAACTTGACTCTCTGCAAGAGGTGGCAGAAGGGCGAGCCGACCTCACGCTCACGCCGTGGCTGCCTACCTTCCAACAGATTGCCGACTTCGAGAGTTTGCGGATTTCTCGTTTTGAGTTGGTTGTCACGCTTGCGCAGTCGCTCGTGGATGCGCATGGGCTGCCGCAAAGCCGCGATGAACTTGCCGCATTACCGTATCTCTTACCACGAAATATGAACATGGGCATCAATCCAGAGCAGATCTATCGGGTAGCGGGTAAATCGCGCCTTCGCGTCAACGATGCACATACGCTGGTTCGTTATTTGCGGGCGGGGCTCGGTTGGGGTGTGGTCCCGCGCGATCTCGTAACCCGCGAATTGCACAGTGGAACCCTCCGCGAAATAGATATTCCCGGATTTTTAGACCATATTTCAGCAGAGGTTCATTTGGTGAAATTAGCCACTCGCGAACTAGGACCCGCAGGGCAAAGAATGTGGCAGACGTTTGCAACGCGAGAGTTGTAAAGCCATGAAGGTGCTCGGCAGTGGTGTCACACAAATTTTACGCAAATGCCATATACTCAAGTTTAGTAACTTATGCGCTACGACCCAACACATTGCGTTGGCGGCAACCCACCTAAACAGCTGGAGCTAAAATGCAACAGAATTCGATCCCCTTTCGCGAGGCTTTGGCCATCTGGTGGAAAATAGGCATTTTGAGCTTTGGCGGCCCGGCCGGGCAAATTGCCCTGATGCACCGGCTGATCGTGGAAGAAAAAAAATGGCTCGATGAAGACCGATTCTTGCACGCGTTGAATTATTGCATGTTGCTCCCCGGACCTGAGGCGCAGCAGCTTGCTACCTATGTCGGTTGGTTGCTGCATGGCGTCAAAGGGGGGTTAGTCGCGGGCGTTCTGTTTATCCTGCCGGGAGCAGCGATGATTCTGGGCTTATCCTGGGCTTACGTGTTGCTTGGGGATGTGACCGCGGTTGAAGGACTCTTGTTTGGTTTGAAAGCCGCGGTCCTTGCGATTGTGGCACAAGCCATGGTGCGGCTCAGTCAAAAAGCCCTCAAAACGACCTTTGCGATGCTCTTGGCTGTGGCGGGATTTTTAGCGTTGTTCGTATTTTCAGTGCCGTTTCCATTGGTGGTGCTTGGTGCTGGTGTGATTGGCTGGGGTTTTGCGCACCGCTTCAATGGCAAGGAACACAGTGCGCCTATCGTGGCAATTGAACCGAGGCCGGGCACGAAGCGAGCGGCAATTATTGCAGCGGCGTTGTGGCTTGGGACGATTATTGGGTTGCTCTTGCTGTTTGGCGATAGCAGTGTCTGGAGTCAGATTGCGCTCTTTTTCTCCAAGCTCGCCGTCGTCACCTTCGGGGGTGCCTATGCAGTGCTCGCCTATGTCGCACAACAAGCGGTGGAGAACTATGGTTGGTTGCAACCGGGTGAGATGCTCGATGGCCTCGGGTTAGCGGAAACTACACCCGGACCTTTGATTCTTGTGACACAGTTTGTGGGCTTCCTGGCTGGTTTACGTGAAGCCACAGGGCTTCATCCGCTAGCGGGTGCAACGCTGGCGGCCTTGTTGACTACATGGGTCACTTTTCTTCCATGTTTTGTCTGGATTTTTGCTGGCGCACCGTATGTCGAAAAACTCAGAGGCATGCCTCGCTTAAGTGCTGCACTGGGTGCGATCACAGCGGCTGTGGTAGGTGTTATTGCCAATCTCGCATTGTGGTTTGCGCTGAATTACTTGTTCACAGAGCGCTCGACCTTTGAAGCGGCCGGCATCTCCGTCTTGTTACCAAATTTAGCGGCACTGGATCTGTACGCCCTCGGTTTGACTGGGGTCGCCATACTCTTGGTATTTGTGGCGAAGCAGGGGATTTTCCGCTTGCTTGGGGTTCTGGCTGCGATCGGTATTTTATTGCAATTTATTCGGTAAGCGAGGACGGGTCTTGCACAACAACACGCGGTACGTAAAATTTTGATCAAGGTCATTCATTTCGATAACCGTTGTTGTTTCGTGCGGGATCAGTCCGTACACTCAAATACAAACCAATACCATATGCGTCACTTCGCCAGGGAGTAGGAATTCATTGACCTTTTTGCGTGACTTGGGCAAAGCGTTATTGCACGCGCTCAATAATCTGTTACCTATCGTAGCGGTGGTCCTGATTTTTCAGTTCGCGGTCCTGCGTCAGATTCCAGATGATGGCCTTTCTATGGTGATCGGACTTGGTATCGTTGCCATCGGTGTCGCACTCTTTCTACAAGGTCTTGAACTCAGTATCTTTCCGGTTGGAAAAAGCCTTTCCAACCAGTTCGCGAAGCGTGGCTCGGTCCTACTGCTCTTAGCATTTGGTTTTTGCCTCGGGTTTTCTGCGGTTGTTGCCGAACCTGCGTTGATTGCGGTCGCAGAGCAAGCCCAATTAATCAGCGAAGGGCGCATTAACGCATTAACCTTGCGTTTGCTGGTGGCGTTTTCCGTTGGTTTCGTCGTCGCCCTCGGGGTGTTCCGGACCATTTTCGGGTATCCCATCCAATGGTTTATGATTATCGGCTATATCTTGGTCGTGCTCGTGACCTACTTCGCACCGGAGGAAATTGTTGGCCTTGCCTATGACTCCGGTGGGGTGACCACGAATATCGTCACGGTGCCGCTGATTGCAGCCTTGGGAATTGGGCTCGCGGCATCAATTCGGGGCCGTAACCCGCTCATGGATGGGTTTGGGTTGGTTGCGTTGGCAGTCATGGTCCCGATGATTGCGGTGCAAATTTATGGCATCGTTGTCTTTAGTCAGCCCGCACCGGAGATCGACGCAAGTTTACTCGCCGAAGACACCACTGCACCTTCGGGCCTAGTGGTGATGCTTCTGGATCTCGCCACCATGATTCGGGATGTGCTCCCCATCATCATCACCATTTTGTTTTTCCAGTACATCGTATTAAAACGCCAACTGGCGAATCCACGCAAAGTGCTGCTTGGGTTTATCTTGGTTATTTTTGGTCTGTATGCCTTTGTGGTGGGGCTAAAAATAGGTTTGTTCCCCATCGGTGAGAGTATGGCTGAGCAATTGATGGCGCTCGATGGGTTTCTTTTCGTTTACCTGTTTGCGTTCGCGATTGGGTTTGCCACCACCATGGCGGAGCCGGCCTTGATTGCGGTTGGTAAGCAAGCGGAAGAGGCCGCGTCGGGGAAGCTCAACGGCAACGCGATTCGCTTGTTGGTTGCCCTCGGGGTTGCGATCGGAATTACCATTGGCGTCCATCGAATTATCGAGGGCGGATCCATGCACTACTATGTGATGAGTGGATACATTCTTGTGATTGGACTGACCATCATCGCTCCGAAATACATCATCGCACTGGCGTATGACCTAGGTGGGGTGACCACCTCCGAAGTGACGGTCCCATTGGTCACGGCGCTGGGCATTGGGCTCGCGACCCAAATTGAAGGACGGAACGTCCTGATTGATGGCTTTGGTTTAATTGCCTTTGCCTCGATCTTCCCGATCGTGACCGTGATGGTCTATGCGATCCTGATGCATGCGTGGAATCACATTCAAGAAAAGAGGGCTGAAGCATGAAATTTTCAGTGTTAGTGGCGATTGTGCCAGAGGATCGTGAGCAAGAAGCGATCGACGCAGCGCGCAACGAGGGGGCCGGTGGGATGACAGTGTTGTCTGGACGCGGCATCAGTAATTCGGCGAAGAAGTCATTCTTCGGACTTCAATACGATGGAAGCCAAGTGGTATTGCTGATGGTGTTGGAGAAAAGTCTGTCCCTGCAAGTCATGAAAGCGGTGCAAGAGGTTATTATGCCGGATGGTCAAGACTCGAGCGGTCTTGTATTTACGGTTCCACTTGAACATATCGGCGGGATCGATGCATCGCAGTTGGAAAAATTTGAACAATATGTGAAAGAATGTATGTAGCGCAATGCGCACCGACAGAGGAACTCGATATGGTCGTCAACGATGTCATGGTCAAAAACGTCATTACTATTTCACCTTTCGCAAAGTTGCGCGAGGCGTTGAGTAAGCTCAAAAGCCATAATGTGAAATCATTGGTGGTGGAGAAACAAAATGATGCGGATGCCTACGGTATCATCACTTACACCAACATTTTAAAAACAGTGATCGCGGAGGAAGGCGATATTGATATGCTCAATGTCTATGACATTTGTGCAAAACCAGCGGTCAGTGTCGGTCGAAGCCTCGCGGTGAAGCATGTGGCAGCGATGATGGTGCAGCATAAAGTGAAACGACTGGTCGTGTTGGATGATAATCAACTGGTGGGCTTTGTCACCATGGACGACATCATGGATGACTTGCTCAAACAGGTAGAATGACGATGCTGTATTTTTTTCATGGCCTCGAAAGCGGACCCCATGGGCAAAAATACCATTTGCTGAAAGGCCAGTATCCGGAGCTCCAGTCACCCGATTTTCAGGGCATGGACTTAAACGCACGTATCCAACATGCAGACGCCGTGACGCGCGATCAGCACGGAGTTACGTTGGTGGGGTCGTCATTTGGAGGTCTGCTGGCCGCTCGACTGTACTCAATGTACCCAGAGCGATTTAAATCACTCGTTTTGTTAGCACCTGCAGTCCATACGGAAGAGGGCGATCGGGTGCAAGCCCTGCCATCTGCTTCGCATATCCGCGTACTGCATGGCCGTGAAGACGAAATTGTTCCATTCGATAAAGTCGCCCAGTTTTGTCAGCGTTTTGGCATTAACTTAATTGCGGTGGACGACCAGCATCGTTTGGCGTCGGAGGCTTCTCAGCGAATGATTCTGAGTTGTGTCGCAGATGTCTATCCGGCGGTGCGGTAAATCCAATGGCCTTATAGCCCGTACCGAGGTGCCATAAACACGCTGAATGACTGAAATCAGCGTTTACTGGCGCTGCTTTCATTCAAATCCATCCCTAATTCACGTATAATTCGCCCGTTTTTTCATCATGTCGGCGGCCTGCGCAATTCTGCGAGGGCGGCGGGCAAGCATTTAAGAGGAATCATTTGTGTTAGAACAGTATCGCGCACATGTGGCCGAGCGAGCCGCAGAAGGAATTCCACCAAAGCCTCTGACCCCAGAGCAAGTTTCTGACTTAGTTGAGCTTTTAAAGAACCCGCCCGCCGGCGAAGAGGACTTCTTGCTTGAGTTGATTAGCGACCGTGTCCCGCCAGGTGTGGACGAAGCCGCGTATGTGAAAGCAGGTTTTCTTGCAGCGATCACCAAAGGTGAAGTGGTTTCTCCGATCATCGATAAAGCCCGAGCGGTTAAATTACTTGGCAACATGCATGGCGGTTACAACATTGAGACATTGGTTTCGTTGTTGGACGACGCTGAGCTTGCAGAGCTTGCCGGAGAAGAGCTAAAACACACGATTTTAATGTTCGACGCATTCCATGATGTGGAAGAGCGGATGAAAAACGGGAATGCAGTCGCGAAGGCTGTGATTGAATCATGGGCCGAAGCGGAATGGTTCACAAACCGTCCAGCGATGCCTGAGAAGATCACCGCCACCGTATTTAAGGTGCCTGGTGAAACAAATACTGATGACCTGTCACCCGCCCCAGATGCATGGTCACGTCCGGACATCCCATTGCATGCAAAAGCAATGTACAAAATGCCGCGAGAAGGGGTCACTGACGCCGCAGCGCAAATTGCCGAATTGAAACAAAAAGGACATCCGGTCGCCTTTGTTGGTGATGTCGTGGGTACCGGTTCATCGCGTAAATCAGCGACCAACTCGGTGCTCTGGTACATCGGTGATGACATGCCAGGAACGCCAAACAAACGTTCAGGCGGAATCTGTATCGGTGGTAAAGTCGCACCAATTTTCTTCAACACCATGAAAGACACGGGAACCTTGGTTTTCGAGGCGGATGTTGACCAAATGAATATGGGCGATGTGATCCACATCTACCCGTATGCTGGAAAAATTGAGAACGAAGCTGGTGAAGTGATTGCTGAATATGCCTATGCATCGGACGTCATCATTGATGAGGTGCGTGCAGGCGGTCGGATTAACCTCATCATCGGTCGCGGTTTGACCACCAAGGCACGGGAATCTTTGGGTCTGGGCCGTTCCGACTTGTTCCGCACGCCAGAGCAACCTGCAGACAGCGGTAAAGGCTTTACCCTGGCCCAGAAGATGGTCGGCAAGGCCTGTGGTATGGACGGTGTGCGTCCAGGAATGTACTGTGAACCGCAGATGACCACTGTTGGCTCGCAGGATACAACCGGTCCGATGACGCGGGATGAATTGAAAGACTTGGCGTGCCTTGGCTTTAATGCGGACTTGGTCATGCAGTCGTTCTGTCACACCGCAGCGTATCCAAAGCCGGTCGATATCGAAACACAACATACGCTGCCAGATTTCATCATGAATCGTGGCGGGGTGTCTTTGCGTCCGGGAGATGGAATTATCCATAGCTGGTTGAACCGGATGCTATTGCCAGACACCGTGGGAACAGGTGGTGATTCTCACACCCGTTTCCCACTCGGGATTTCATTCCCAGCGGGTTCAGGTTTGGTGGCGTTTGCGGCGGCAACAGGCGTGATGCCCTTGGATATGCCAGAATCGGTTCTGGTGCGCTTTAAAGGCACGATGCAACCGGGCGTGACTTTACGGGATTTGGTTCATGCCATTCCGTTGTATGCCATTAAAGAAGGGTTGCTGACCGTTGAGAAGCGCGGCAAGAAAAATATCTTCTCTGGCCGTATCTTAGAGATCGAAGGTCTACAGGATCTGACGGTCGAGCAGGCGTTCGAGCTCTCTGATGCCTCGGCGGAACGCTCAGCGGCCGGTTGTACCATCAAGTTATCGGAAGAATCGATTGCAGAATATCTGCGTTCTAACATCACCATGTTGCGTTGGATGATCGCCGAAGGCTATGGCGATGCGCGCACGCTTGAGCGTCGTGCACGCAAGATGGAAGCATGGTTGGAAAACCCCGAGCTGATGGAAGCGGATAAAGACGCTGAATATGCGGCGGTGATTGAAATCGATCTGAATGAAATCGTCGAGCCGATTCTGTGCTGCCCGAATGACCCAGACGATGCGAAAACGTTGTCGGATGTGGCGGGTGATAAAGTCGACGAAGTCTTCATTGGTTCGTGCATGACGAACATTGGTCACTTCCGTGCTGCCGGTAAATTGCTTGAGCAAAATACCGATGCCTTGAAAACACAGCTGTGGATTGCGCCGCCGACCAAGATGGACGAAGCGCAGTTGATGGAAGAAGGGTACTACAACATTTATGGTCGTAACGGTGTGCGCACTGAAATGCCAGGATGTTCACTCTGCATGGGGAACCAAGCGCGTGTGAAAGCAGGCGCGACTGTGCTTTCAACCTCAACACGGAACTTCCCGAACCGCCTGGGTGATGGTGCGAACGTGTATCTTGCATCTGCAGAATTGTCAGCGGTGGGCGCGATTTTGGGCAAAATCCCAACGCGTGAAGAATACATGCAATACGCACAAAACATCGATGCAATGGCAGGAGAAGTCTACAAGTATTTGAACTTTGATCAGATGCCTGATTTCCGTGCGGCAGAGCAAAAAGCGAAAGATACAATTATTCCGACTATTAACGTCGCGTAGTGATTGATTCTTCGCTTCTATGAACAGCAAAACCCGGTGCGTATGCCCGGGTTTTTTTATGGCTGTGATTCAGGTGTGGTTGACGCCTGCGGTAATGGCATTGCGCGCTAAATGCGAAACGGTCAACATCCATCAACTTGTCTAGAATAAGCGCAGTTGACCGCAAAGTAGTCCAGTTGTGCACTATCTTCCGTTATGTTCATAGGGCTCTCACATCATACACTTCGCGAGGCCAGCCGTTAGTTGGCTCCGCACTGGAGGAATAATCATGCAGCACATACTTAAAAAATCGTTGGTGGCGACCTTGATGGCCGCCTGCGTTTTTTCAGTCTCGGCCTATGATCGGATCACTGGCCATCATTTTGCATCACGCTCCGAAGTCATGGCACCGGAAGCCATGGCGGCAACCAGTCAAGGCCTTGCGACTCAAGCTGCTCTTGAAGTCATGCGGGCGGGCGGCAATGCAATCGATGCAGCCATTGCGGCCAACGCGATGTTGGGGCTGGTCGAGCCGACTGGGAACGGAATTGGCGGTGATCTCTACGCCATTATTTGGCATGCAGAAAGCCAGCAGTTGTATGGCCTGAACGCGTCCGGCCGCTCGCCAATGAGTTTGACGCTCGATTATTTCCTTGATAATGGCTACGAAAGTATTCCACAACGGGGCCTTTTGCCTCTATCCGTGCCTGGCGCGGTGGATGGTTGGTTTGAAATGCATGAGCGTTTCGGCCAGATGGACATGGCAGATATCTTGGCGCCATCCATTCATTATGCAGAAAATGGCTTTCCTGTGACCGAGGTGATTGCTTTCTATTTTGAGCGCAACGCGCAGGTTCTCCAAGACTTCCCGGGATTTCGGGAGGTGTTCATGAAAGAGGGCCGCACGCCGCGCAAAGGGGAAATGTTCCGGAACCCGGATCTCGCAGACACCTATACGAAGATTGCCGAAGGGGGTCGTGATGTGTTTTATCGGGGCGAGATCGCCCGCGTCATTGGTAACTTTGTGCAGGAACACGGCGGTTTCTTAAGTTACGAGGATATGGCGGCGCACCGTTCCGAATGGGTCGACCCCGTTTCGACAAACTACCGCGGCTATGATCTGTGGGAACTCCCACCAAACACCCAAGGCATTGCGGCCCTGCAGATATTGAATATTCTTGAGCAATTCGATATCGCCGGCATGGGCTTTGATAGCCCTGAATATGTCCACCATTTTGTGGAAGCGAAGAAACTGGCTTTTGAAGACCGTGCGAAGTTTTATTCAGACACTGATTTCAATGACATTCCGGTGGATTGGCTGATTTCAAAAGAATACGCCCAAGAGCGCGCTCAGCTGATCAATCCGGAGCGTGCAGGGATGAGTTATGAACCGGGGAATCCGCCGACCACGGGTGATACCATTTATCTCACCACGGCGGACAAGTACGGTAACATGGTGTCGTTGATTCAAAGTAACTTCCGCGGAATGGGCTCTGGGATCACTCCCACAGGCCTTGGCTTTGTGCTGCAGAACCGGGGTGAGTTATTTGCCCTCGATCCAGACCACATGAATGTGTATGAGCCGGGTAAACGTCCCTTTAATACCATTATTCCTGCGTTTGTGACCAAAGACGGCAAGCCGGTGATGAGTTATGGGGTGATGGGCGGCGCAACGCAGCCACAAATGCATGCGCAGATTCTCATTAACATGATTGATTTTGGCATGAACCTACAAGAGGCGGGGGATGCACCACGTATTTTGCATACGGGCTCAAGCCAACCAACGGGTGAGACTATGACCGATGGTGGCGTGGTCAGTCTCGAAAATGGTTTCTCCGATTATACCCGTCGCGAACTCATTAAGATGGGCCATCGACTGCAAGAAGCGGTTGGGCCGTATGGGGGCTACCAGGCCATCTGGTATGACGCGGAGCAGGGTATCTATATCGGCGCCTCTGAGAGCCGTAAAGACGGTTACGCGGCTGGCTACTAGACGCGTTCTCAAGATAATCGCAAGGGAATACTGAAAAGCGCAGGACACATCGGTGTTCTGCGCTTTTTCTTCGGTCCTTGCCGTGGCATGATGAGCTTATTCCCATTCGCTTGATGATTAGGCACAGGCCGCGCAAGGAGAGAACGTCCGATGAATCGTTTGCAGCGCCCCCAAACGGGTATATTTGCAGAGCCTAGCCTGCATGGCCTGTTTTTGTTTTTCCATATTGATACGGATGAAGTTTCAAGGGCGCGTCAGGCGCTCGCAGCACTCCCTGATTGTTATCATCACTGGCAGGATTATTTCTCCGAAGCGCAATTATCGGTTGCCATTGGGATTGGTGATGCCTACTGGGACGTGGTCTCACCGAGCAATCGTCCAGATGGCTTACGCGGGGTCCCGGATTTTAGTCGCAGTGACCATCCGTTTCCCACCACGCCCTTTGATGTGGTGATTGTGATTTGTTCCGATCGGATGGATGCTAACCATGCGACAGCGCAAGCCTTGATGGCTGAGCTCGCGGGTGTTGCAGTCTTGGCTGAAGAACGCCATACCTACCGTCATTTAGACGGACGGGATCGTTTTGGATTCAAGGTTAACCCGCAGCAGATTCATGCAGCTCAGCGCCGCGAGCGGGCGCTGGTTCGCACAGAGGATGATCCTGAATTTGCCGATGGAAGTTTTCTTTGGATTCAACAAAGTTTGACTGAAATAGACCGGTTTAAACGCCTCACGACCGCCGAACAAGAACGGATCGTCGGCTATGATCGCCTGCATGGACGTAAATTACAGACGGCAAAAAATAGTGCTGCGAGCCGAGAGCATGGTGATGTTTGGTGTCAACGCATGCCGACAGCAACCGTGCGTAAGCCTGCCGAGATGCTTTTCGCGTTTAGTCGTAAGATGGGGTCATTGCAAGATTGGATGGCATCGCGTTTTCTCCCGGATGCCGACGGGGCGACTGATCCCTTACTCGATTACCTTCAGGTGGAACACAATAGTCTGTATTTCGTTCCGTCCGAGCATGGTCTGTTCCGGTTAGCCGAGATTGAGGACTGAGCGACGCTCAGAAAAATGGCTTAGATCGGAGCGTCAAATAACGCTTGCACGTTTTTCAATGTGTCATCAATGCGAGCAATATCCACGGGTGCGATAAAAATCGTGTCGTCGCCTGCAATGGTACCAAGCACACCTTCTTTTTTACCCACTGAGTCAAGTAATCGTGCAATGAGCTGCGCTGCACCCGGTGTGGTGCGGATAATGATCATCATATCATTATGTTCAACGTCCATCACCAGTTGGCGAACCGAGCTCTTGGCCGAAGGCATGGAAAGCTCGGGTGGCAAGCAATACACCATATCTTCCCGCGCATTTCGCGCGCGCACTGCACCGAACTTGCTGAGCATCCGCGATACTTTGGATTGATTCATCGATTGAAAACCACGGTCTTGCAGCGCTTCAACGATCTCCGCTTGGGAGGCGTAGCGTTCTTCTTTGAGCAGGGCCTTGAAGGCTTCAATCAGTAATTCGTGTTGTTGGGATGCCATATCTACTTTCGTCGGATTGTGGGTTGCCGGACTTTTCGGCACAGTGTATCGGAATTTTTTTAGAACACCTAATTTGTCGGCGAATTAGACCGTTTTTAGCGCCCACAAGCCGGGCGTTTTATTGTAATTTTAGCGCTGATCCTATATGGTTTAGCCCCCCGCAACTGACTAAATGGAGTGCGATATGAAAGTAGCAGTGTTAGGCGCCGCTGGCGGTATTGGTCAGGCGTTATCTCTTCTTTTGAAAACCCAGCTACCCGCTGGTTCTGATTTGGCCTTGTTTGACATCGCTCCGGTAACGCCCGGTGTCGCGGTTGACCTTAGCCATATCCCAACAGCCGTCACTGTGAAAGGATACGGTCAGGAAGGACTTACCGACGCACTGCGTGGTGCAGACGTGGTTTTGATTCCTGCAGGCGTTCCACGTAAGCCCGGGATGGATCGTTCAGACTTATTCAACATGAACGCCGGCATCATCAAAAACCTGGTGGAGAACATTGCGGACACCTGTCCAAAAGCTTTGGTTGGGATTATCACGAACCCGGTCAACACCACGGTCGCGATTGCTGCGGAAGTATTGAAGAAAAAAGGCGTGTACGACAAAAATCGCCTATTCGGTGTGACCACGCTTGACGTGATTCGCGCGGAAACCTTTGTGGGTGAGCTGAAAGGGAAAAACCCAGCGGAACTGCACGTTCCCGTGATCGGTGGCCACAGTGGTACCACAATTCTTCCTTTGCTTTCTCAAGTGGAAGGCGTTGAGTTTACCCAAGATGAAATTGAAAGCCTGACGCACCGGATCCAAAATGCAGGGACCGAAGTGGTTGAAGCAAAAGCGGGTGGCGGATCTGCAACCTTGTCGATGGGCCAAGCAGCAGCGCGTTTCTGTTTCTCTTTGGTGAAAGGTTTGCAAGGCGAGAACGTCACGGAATACGCTTACGTTGAAGGTGATGGCAGCGATGCCCCGTACTTTGCGCAGGCGGTTCGTCTGGGTAAGAACGGTATTGAAGAAATTCTCCCCTACGGCAAGCTCAGCGCGTTTGAAGCGAAGGCAAAAACAGATATGCTGGATGGCTTGAAGAAAGATATTCAAATGGGTATCGACTTCGCGAACCAGTAAGCGAATACTGCTCGTAAAAAAACCGCCTTCGGGCGGTTTTTTGTTTGATATCACATTCTTCTGGAACGAGTTAAGCAAGCCGCTCAACGGCGAGATGTGCCAAGGCTTTGAGCGCTTCTTTGTGTGCAGACTCGGGGAATGGTGCCAGTGCGTCCAGTGCATGATCGCGCTGCTCGAGCGCCTTTTTACGCGTATATTCAAGCGCCCCGGTTTGCTTCATCACAGCAAGAATAGGCGCTAACGCATCGCGCTTACCCCCTTGCTCAATGGCCTCTCTAATGAGCGCCGCATGCTCTGCATCGGTGTTCCACATCGCATATAGCAACGGCAGGGTTGGCTTGCCTTCCGCCAGATCGTCACCGGCGTCTTTGCCCATGGTGGCGGCGTCGGAGGTGTAATCGAGGAGATCGTCCACGAGCTGGAATGCAGTACCGAGGTAACGGCCGTAATCCGCTGCGGCTTGTTGCATTTCCGGTGGTTGACCGGCTAACTCTGCAGCGAGTTCGGTTGCCGCTTCAAACAATTTGGCGGTCTTGCTGTAAATCACCTGAAAGTATGATGCTTCTGAAGTATCTGGATCATTGCAGTTCATGAGCTGCAAGACTTCACCCTCGGCAATGATGTTGGTGGCGTCGGCCATCACTTCAAGCACGCGCATGCTCTCCGTTTTTACCATCAACTGGAAAGCGCGGGTATACAGAAAATCGCCGACTAAAACACTTGCTTCATTGCCGAAAAGTGCATTTGCAGTGTCTTTGCCGCGACGGGTCATGGATTCGTCGACTACATCGTCGTGCAGTAGGGTGGCCGTGTGAATAAATTCAACAATTGCGGCGAGGAGTTGGTGTTTATCACCTTCATATCCGAGTGCTCGGGCCGTTAACACCGCTAGCTGCGGACGCAAGCGCTTGCCACCGCTGTTGATGATGTAAAATCCCAATTGATTAATCAGGGCCACATCCGACGTGAGTTGGGCAGTAATAATGGCGTTCACAGCACGCATATCGGCGTCGCTGAGGGTCTTTACGTCATCCAGGGTCATGGCAACTCGGTTCAATCTGTCCACAAAATTTGCGCTGATTTTACCGGAATTACAGAATTCTGCCAGTTTGATGATTTTTTGAGTTTTGTCTTGCGTTGCGATTCGTTTTTCCGTAAAATCCGCGGCCTAAATTAAGTTTGTTGCGCTCATTACGAGCATGTGGAGAAGAATATGTACGCGGTTTTTCAAAGTGGCGGTAAGCAACACCGTGTCACCGAGGGCCAGACCGTTCGCCTGGAAAAGCTCGAAGCAGCTACCGGTGATACCGTAGAATTTGAGCAAGTGCTCATGCTCTCTGATGGTGAAAAAGTAACGATCGGTGCGCCTTTCGTTGCGGGTGGAAAAGTTAAAGCTGAGGTTGTGACGCACGGCCGTGGTGATAAAGTGACGATCATCAAGTTCCGTCGCCGGAAGCACCACATGAAGCGTGCGGGTCACCGCCAGTGGTTCACGGAAGTGAAAATCACTGGTATCAGCGGTTAAGAGAGGAGTAGAGACACATGGCACACAAAAAGGCTGGTGGTTCAACTAAAAACGGTCGCGATTCCGAAAGCAAACGCCTTGGTGTTAAGCGTTACGGTGGCGAGTCAGTTTTGGCCGGTAACATTCTGGTGCGTCAGCGGGGCACCAAGTTCCACGCAGGCGATAACGTAGGTGTTGGTCGTGACCACACATTGTTCGCCAAAGTCGATGGTAAAGTAACCTTCGAACAACGTGGACCTCAGAACCGTAAGTTCATCAGCGTTCGCGCTGACTAACGAGACGAAATACTCTGAGAAAAACCCCGCCGCTGCGCGGGGTTTTTTGTATCTCGCTTTCGCATTTGCGAACGCAGTCCGAAGCGAGTAACTTTAGCAAGCAAGCATTGGTAATACAGGCATCCCCCATGAAATTCGTAGATGAAGTCGATATTCGAGTCGAGGCAGGTGACGGCGGCAATGGCTGCGTCAGTTTCCGGCGCGAGAAATTTATTCCGAAAGGTGGTCCCGATGGCGGCGACGGCGGAGATGGTGGAGATGTTTGGCTTGTCGCTGATGAAAACCTAAACACCCTGATTGATTATCGTTTTGAGCGCTTACATCGAGCCGTTCGAGGTCAAAATGGGATGGGGCGGAATTGCACCGGTAAACGAGGTGAAGACAAAGTCTTGTCAGTGCCTGTTGGAACCCGGATCAAAGATCTGGATACCGGTGAAGTCTTAGGAGATCTCACCCGCCATGGTCAACGCCTCATGGTTGCAAAGGGTGGTTTTCATGGCCTTGGGAATACGCGCTTTAAAAGCAGCACCAATCGGGCACCACGGCAACGGACGGATGGCACCAAAGGTGAGCATCGTAATTTGTTGCTCGAGCTTCTTCTGCTCGCAGATGTGGGTCTTCTGGGGATGCCGAACGCAGGCAAATCCACATTGATTCGCTCTGTTTCTGCGGCCAAGCCAAAAGTGGCAGATTACCCATTTACGACGCTTACCCCGAATTTGGGCGTGGTCCGGTTATCGGCTTCACAAAGCTTCGTGATCGCGGATATTCCTGGTTTGATTGAAGGTGCTGCTGATGGCGCAGGACTCGGTATTCAGTTCTTGAAACACCTTGAGCGCTGTGGATTGCTCCTTCATCTTATTGATGTCGCTCCATATGATGGTTCAGACCCCGCTGAAGTTGCGGTCACGATTATTAATGAGCTTGGGCAGTACAGCCCGGAGCTAGCAGAAAAGCCCCGTTGGCTCGTTCTCAACAAGACCGATTTATTGCAACCAGAAGCCTTGGCTGAAGTCCGTGCTCGTGTTGTGGAAGCCCTCGAGTGGGACGGGCCGGTTTATGAACTCTCCGCACTGACCGGGCAAGCGTGTAATGAACTCATGCATGCCATTATGCAATACCTTGAAACCTTGCCGAAGGTTGAAGCTCCGCTGCAAGATGAGCCAGAAGCGGTCGAGTTTAAGTGGAGTAACTATCACTCTGAGACCATGCGCCGTCAGCAAGACGATGAGGCGTTTGCTGAGGGGGATGACGACTGGGATGAAGATGACGATGATTGGGACGATGATGAGCCCGATGATGGTCACGTGATCTATCGCCCCTAATCAAAGATTTCAAATGGAGTGACGGCGGTCTATGCAGGTAGCACTGGTTGCGGCGATGGCGCAAAATCGAGTGATTGGGTATCAAGGTAAGATGCCATGGCATCTCCCCGCTGAGTTACAGTACTTCAAAGCGATCACGATGGGTAAGCCAATTATCATGGGGCGGAAAACCTTCGAGTCGATCGGTCGACCGCTTCCGGGGCGGACCAATATCGTCTTGACTCGCAATCCGCATGCGCTACCTGAAGGGGTGTTGGTAGCCGACTCCGTTTCGAACGCATTGGAGATAGCCCGGCAGCACTTGGATGTGCAGCAACCTGAAAATGATGAAGTGATGATCATTGGTGGTGGTGAAATTTATGCGGCATTTCTTCCGCAAGCCACACGCCTCTACTTGACACATATTGACTTGACAGTAGACGGTGATACCTGGTTTCCCGATTGGT
The DNA here is from genome assembly GCF_003987175.1 of Aliidiomarina sanyensis. Classification (GTDB taxonomy): domain Bacteria; phylum Pseudomonadota; class Gammaproteobacteria; order Enterobacterales; family Alteromonadaceae; genus Aliidiomarina; species Aliidiomarina sanyensis. The sequence continues at coordinate 143,514 of NZ_PIPM01000005.1, forward strand.
CCGAAATGCAATGGGAACAGACCTTGCTGCGTGAACACCAAGCGGATTCTCAAAACCCATTGAGCTTTCGTGGCTATCGGTACGAACGCAAAAACTAACAACGTGAGCCCTGCCATGTGCGGGGCTTTTTTTTGCAAGGATGGCGATGCAAGGGGTGTCATTATTTTGTAACCAACTGTGTATTTGATTGAATTTACCTTGAGGTCAAACGCAACTTCGATAAAACTACCTCGACGTTTATAAAACGAGAAAAATAATGATGAAAAGAAACGTATTGCTCAGCGCGCTTGTGCTCGTTGGCTTGAGCACGCTCGCGATGCCGGCGCACGCGTCAGGTCTCGTGTTGGAGCCATGCCATGTCCGAGGTCACGCGGAACAGATCGAATGTGGCTACTTAACGGTTCCGGAAGATCACCTCAATCCGACCGATGAAACGCTTGATATTTACGTGGTTCGCTTGCCGGCAATTAGCTCGGGGAAATCACCGGATCCCCTCGTTTTCTTGGCCGGAGGGCCGGGTCAAGCCGCAACGGAACTGACTGCTTTTATTGCGTCCATTTTTTCGGAGGTTCGCCAAACCCGCGATATCCTGCTGATCGACCAGCGCGGGACGGGTAAGTCAAACCCTTTGCAGTGCGATTTGCAGGATCTTGACCTGTTGTTGCTAAGCGAAGAAGAGATTGATCTGACGGCAGCGGCACAAACATGCGCTGACGCATTGGATGTGAATTTCCAGCATTATCATACGGTCAATGCCATTCATGATTTTGACGCCGTCCGGCGTGCGCTCGGTTACCAACAGATCAACCTATATGGCGGGTCCTATGGGACACGAGCAGGGCTGGTGTGGATGCGTGAAAAACCAGAAGCAATCCGTGCGGTTGTGTTAGATGGTCTCGCTCCGACGCAAGTCGTCGTGGGGCCATTTGGTACATTCAGTCAACGGGCTTATGAGCGCTTGGTCGCAGATTGTGCGGCGGACACAGCATGTCATGAGCGATTTGGTGATGTCGATGCTAATTATCAGGCACTCCGCCAAGCACTGCGGGAGCAACCTCCGGTTCTGCAATACCGCGATCCGCGCAGTGACGAAATAGTTGAGCTGTTACTGACCGAACCCCGGCTCTCTGGCACCTTACGCAACGCGTTATATAGTCCCCGCACACGGCAACTTATCCCGCTCGTTATGGATGCCACGGCACGTGGGGACTACCGACCGTTGATTGGTCTTTTCAATTCGATGGATGCTGAGAATCCAATGTATCTTGGTTTAACCTTATCGGTGCTGTGCCAAGAAGACATGCCCCGCGTCGATGAAACGCTGTTAACCCGCGACCGTGAAAACATTTTCATGGGTGGACAACTGACCGACGATTTCATGAGCCTGTGTGCGGGTTGGCCGGTGAACTCAGGGGATCCGCAGTGGGCTGAACCAGTGTATAGCGAGTTACCGGTGCTTTTGCTCTCGGGTGAACAGGATCCGGTGACACCACCGGAGTGGGCTGAACTCGCGGCGGAAACGCTCCCCAACAGCAGACATATCGTTGCTGAGCACGGCGGCCATACGATTGTGTCCCACACTTGTGCAAACCGCTTGGTGGCACAGTTTCTCGATCGCCCTGGGGCAGAACTTGATGCCTCATGTATCGACCGCACTCGGTTGTTGCCGTTTGTGCGAAATGTTAACGCTGCGGGCATGTGAGGAGCACTCAGGATGATTAAGACAGAGGGATTAGCGAAAGCCTACAAAGATGTTCAGGCTTTGAACGGCCTGTCATTTACTGCCGACGATGGGCAGATTACCGGGTTACTTGGCCCAAATGGAGCAGGGAAAACCACGTGTTTGCGTTCTATTTATGGTCTGATTAAGGCGGATGCGGGCTATGCAGAAGTCGATCAGGTTAACGCAGCGGAAAACCCGCTTGAGGTTCGTCGTCGCATTGGGATTTTTCCGGATAAGTTCGGCCTTCAAGAGCGTCTTACGGCGCGCGAGCACGTGGCTTATTTTGCCGCGCTGCACGGCTTGCAAGGCCAAGCTTTGAAAGCGGCCGTTGATCGGGTCATTGCAGACCTTGATATGCAAGAAATTGCCGATCGCCGAACGGCAGGATTTTCTCAGGGACAGCGGATGAAAGTTGCTCTCGCACAAGCGATTGTGCATCAACCGCAAAATCTGATTTTGGATGAACCGAGTCGTGGACTCGACGTCATGAGTACGCGCATCCTTCGTCAGTTATTGTACCGGCTGCGGGAGCAGGGCCGGTGTATTCTATTTTCGAGCCATGTAATGCAAGAAGTTGCGGCCTTATGTGACCATGTGGTCATTATGGTGGCGGGACAAGTCAAAGCAGAGGGCTCCCCGCAAGCATTGTGTGAACGGACTGGGAAAGCGAGTTTTGAGGATGCGTTTGTCACGCTGATCGGCACTGAAGAAGGAATTATGTTATGAGTTCTGTGTTCTTGACGATTTGGCGTAAAGAGATGATCGACGCAGTTCGTGACCGACGGAGTCTGATGGCCGCCATGTCTTATGCCTTATTTGGTCCTCTTTTGATGGCGGTGGCCTTTCTGGTTTTAATTAAAGATGTGGTGTCAGAGCGTGATGTCCGGGTACATATCGATGGTGCAGAATATGCGCCTGCACTGGTGGAATTTTTGGAATCTCGTCGTATTTTGGCGGGGAATGATGAGCATCCTGCCCAGGATATCTGGTTAACCATTCCCGAGGATTACCAAAGTCGTCTGGAGCGCGCACGTCCGATTCCGATTATTGTGCGGTCGGATTACAGCGAACGGAACTTGCAGAGCCAACGTTCGCGTCTCGAAAGCGCACTGCGTGAATACAATCAAACCATTGCCATGCATCGTTTAACGCTGCGAGGTATCAGTGGGGAAGTCATTCAACCGTTACGTGTGGAACGGCAGGATACGGCAACCAAAGGCTCCCGCGCTGCCCTCGTCTTGGGCATGGTTATGGTTTTTGTCCTGATGTCCGTGTTCTTTTCCGGCATGAACGTGGCGATTGACACGAGTGCAGGAGAACGGGAGCGGAACGCCCTTGAGTTTTTGCTTGCTCAGCCGGTTGCCACCCATATTTTGGTAGCTGCCAAAATGACCGCCGCTGCGACCTTCGCTATTTTAGGGGGGGTGTTGGCGCTCTTGTTGATTCCTGCGGTGTTTCTTTTTGTTCCCCTCGAAAAACTTGGAATCGACTTTGCGTTCAGTCCAATGGATCAGTTAGTGATTGCACTCACGCTCATCCCATTGGCATTATTCGCGAGTATTTTGCAGTTGTTTGTGAGTTTCCGTGCGAAGTCATTTAAAGAGGCGCAGACTTATATCTCACTGGTTATGTTTGCACCGATGGCTGCGGTCTTTGCGCTCGAGTTCAGCCGATTCGAGCATCCGGTATTACAACTGCTGCCCGTTACTTCGCAACATCATGTATTATTCTCCACCATTGCAGGCCAACCGATCGCGTTTATTCCGGTGTTGATCGGTGGATTGGTGACTTTGCTGCTAACTGGATTGTTGGTTTGGGTGGTCACCCGCATGTTGCGGAGTGAGAAAGTGGTTTTTGGACTTTAATCTTCGGTAGGAGGCAACCACACCGATGTACGATCCGCTCCAACAATCCGTGATCCCTCGGGATCACGAACGGGGGGTGCATTCCTATTGGGCAGCACACACAGTGCTACCTCCGGTCGCGGAGCACGCTTTACCGGACCGAACCGATGTGGTTGTGATTGGTGCGGGCTACACCGGCCTCAATGCCGCCATAACGCTTGCACGGGACTACCAGCGCGAAGTCGTTCTCATTGATGCTGGCGCAATAGGGGCGGGGTGTAGTTCTCGTAATGCCGGGTTTTTGCTACCGGGAACTGGGCGCCTGGGTTTCGCGGATTACCAACGTAAATTTGGTGCGGATGTTGCCCAAGCGGTACAAAACGAATTTGCCGCGAGCTTGGCCCACGTTGATGCTGCGGTCGATAGCGCATCCGTATCGTGCGATTTGATTCCGTCGCGGTATTTACGGCTGGCGCATAGCGCTAAGATGGGACGGTCGCTACAAGCCCAGCAAGCACTATATCAACCAACCCTACTTGATGCTGAATGGGTGTCTCCTAGCGAGCTACAGGAGACGATTCCGGGCATTTCATGGAGCCATGGCGCACTGGCGATTACACCCGCGCGATCAGTGAATCCACGCGCTCTGGTCGGGGTGTACCTTGAACAAGCTCAGACTGCAGGCGTTCTGTGTGTCCCCCATCATCCAGTCATTGATTGGCAGACAAGCGGCAGCCCGAACAGTCGCGGGGACAACGCCCCGCACCGAATTGTGACCGAACAAGGGGCGATTCGCTGCAATCAGGTTCTCATTTGTGCCAACGGTTATCTTTCAAAACAACCCTTTGCGGCATTGAGCCAAAGGCACTTTCCGGTACTTTCGAGTATCTTGGTCACGCGTCCTCTCACAGCAGCAGAGCAAGCGGAAAACGGGCTCCGTTCGACGGACATGATGATGGATACGCGCACTCTGAAATACTACTACCGACTCTTGCCGGATGGACGTTTATTGTTTGGTGGGCGAGGCGCAGTCAGCGGGAGTGAATCAACCCATCCAAGGCATCGTGCGCGTCTTGAACGCGCACTGGCACAAACGTTCCCGCGTTTACGCCAACTCACCACGGATTTTTATTGGTCCGGTTGGGTTAGTGTATCGTTTGACGCAATGCCGCGCGTGTACTCACCGAGTTCTGGTGTGTTTACGAGTATGGGATACTGCGGGGCGGGCGTTGCGTTTGCGAGCCTTGCGGGAAAACGGCTGGCCCAAAAGGCGGCAGGGGATAAATTACCGGAATTGCCGTTTTATCACGGAGAGCTCCCACGTTTTCCATTTCCAAGCTTACGCCGTGCAGCCCTGCGCGCAATGTATGCGTGGAGCGCGCTGCGCTAGAAGCGCAGCAGCATTTCCGCTGCAGTGCAGTGACAGATCCCGTCACACACGGGGCAATAATACCCATCGTCTACCGAGGAACGATACCAGCGGTCTTTGTGATCTTGAATCAGTTCACCGCCACAACGACTAAAATACTCAAAGGCGCTGTTGTTCGGGGATTGTCGCCAGATATGGGCTAAGCCACCTTGGCACCCCGCACCCTGCGCTTCAATGATGGAGTGATATAGCAAGGACTTGCCCACACCGCCGCCTTGAAAATCAGGGTCGACCGCCGAGCATTTAAAATAACAAAGCTGTGTTGCAGGAAACGGCCAAGCACTTGGAGTACACCAGGTATCGACATCCCACTTTCCCGGAGCAAACGTAATCCGAATTCCTACCAGAATATCGTCAGCAAATGCTAACCAATGCAAATTGCGACCGTCATCGGATTGACCGCGTGCGAAGTAGTCAGGAAGATTCTCTTCGGTGAGATAATTGTCGCCATGCACTTTGTTACCCAGTGCCATGACGTTGGGGAAGTCTGCCATTTCCATTTGCCGGAAACGGAGCTGGGGAATGTTTGCCGCCATACAACCTGCTCCTTTTTATGATGTCGCGATTATACACCCCTTTGTCGGTTGGCTGCCAACGCTCGACAGGACTTCTATAAAAAAAGCCATGGTCTCTATGGGACACCATGGCTTTTGTTTCGTGTGAGGCGTCCTGGGGCATCGCCCCCCAGGACAGATTCGCTGTTAATAGCGGTAGCTGTCTGGCTTAAATGGGCCTTCGACACTCACGCCAATGTATTCGGCTTGTTGATTGGTCATTTTCGTAATGACACCACCAAATCCTTCGACCATGTAGCGAGCAACCTCTTCATCTAAGTGTTTTGGCAACACTTCGACAGTCAAGTTTGCTTGTTTCTCTGCGGCACTCATGTTCGCATACTTTTTCTCGAACAAGTGAATTTGAGCGAGGACTTGGTTGGCAAAAGAGCCGTCCATGATCCGGCTTGGATGTCCGGTTGCATTCCCCAAGTTCACCAAACGACCTTCCGAGAGCAGGATCAAATAATCGTCTGCGCTATCTGAACGGAAAACTGTGTGAACCTGTGGTTTCACCTGTTCCCATCGCCAGTTTTTGCGCATGTACGCGGTGTCGATCTCGTTATCAAAGTGACCGATATTACAGACCACAGCACCCTTTTTCAGGGCCGCTAACATATAGCGATCACATACATTCACGTTGCCGGTTGTCGTGACAATCAGATCAGTATTGCCTAGTAGGTCGGTATCAATCCCCGCTGCTGAACCTGTGTTTACACCGTTCAGGTATGGAGACACAACTTCATAACCATCCATACAGGCTTGCATGGCACAGATTGGATCGACCTCAGTGACTTTTACAATCATTCCTTCTTGGCGCAATGAGGCGGCTGACCCTTTGCCCACGTCACCGTAACCCACTACCAAGGCCTTCTTGCCGGAGAGTAGGTGGTCGGTCGCACGCTTAATTGCGTCATTTAATGAATGTCGACAACCATATTTGTTGTCATTTTTCGACTTGGTCACCGAGTCGTTGACGTTGATGGCCGGTACTTTTAAGGTGCCTTTTTTCAACATTTCCAGCAGGCGATGAACACCCGTGGTGGTCTCTTCGGTAATGCCATGAATTTTTTCAAGCATTTGAGGATACTTGTCGTGGATGAGCAACGTGACATCGCCACCATCATCGAGGATCATGTTGGCATCCCACGGCTGACCATCCTTCAAACACGTTTGCTCGAGACACCACTCGTATTCTTCTTCTGTTTCACCTTTCCATGCGAATACAGGGATTCCTGCCGCAGCGATCGCCGCAGCGGCATGGTCTTGGGTCGAAAAGATGTTGCACGATGACCAACGCACTTCGGCTCCGAGATCGACGAGCGTCTCAATGAGCACTGCAGTTTGGATTGTCATGTGAATGCAGCCAATGATCCGCGCGCCTTTTAACGGTTGGCTTGCTTTATATTTGTCGCGAATCTTCATCAATGCTGGCATTTCAGACTCGGCGATTTGGATCTCTTTGCGGCCGTAATCAGCCAAGCTGATATCCGCGACTTTGAAGTCTTGTTTCGCAGCAGTAGCGACAGCGGGTTGTGCAGACATAGTAATTCTCTCTCTAAAACAAAATAGGGTGATTAGGACGCGACCTGAGCGGTCTGTTCAAGACCGAGTTCTGCAAGCAGCTCCTGTTGAATCGCTTGTGTGAGACGCGGACCATAGTTGCTGACCACTTCAGCCGCGGCACGGCTCGCGAGGGTGCCAGCTTGGGCAGGCGTCATGCCCTGGGAGATGCCAAATAAATAGGCTCCCGCAAACATATCACCGGCTCCGTTCGTATCGATTGCTTGGACCGGAAAACCAGGAACTTGAATCCGACGCTCACGGGTGCCGATCAGCGCGCCATGCTTCCCACGCGTAATGACCACCTGTTGCGCATAATCTAACAGTTTCTCCATGGCGGGCTCGAGCCCTTCGATGCCGGTGTAGAGCTCTGCTTCTTCCTGATTACAGAACAGAATCTCAACGCCCGCTTGGAGAAACTCATCCAGACCTTCTTTGTAGTACTTCACCATGGACGAATCAGAGAAGGTGAGGGCGATTTTCGTATCGTTCGCTACTGCGATTTCACGTGCGCGACGTACCGCGTCCCGGGCAATCTCAGAAGTTGCTAAATAGCCTTCTACATACAAATAGCGTGAATCAGCCACTACAGCTTCTTCTAACTCATCGGTTGAGAAGTCGATCGTAATGCCCAAAAACGTGCACATGGTGCGTTCTGCATCGGGGGTAACCATGACGACACACTTCCCCGTGTGTCCATCATTGTTTTGCTTGATCAGATGGGTTTGCACCCCAGCACGAGCGAGGTCTTGTTGGTAAAAGTCACCATCGTCGTCGTTCGCCACTTTACAACAATAGAACGCTTTCCCGCCGAATTGGCTGAACGCGACCAAGCTATTTGCTGCCGACCCGCCACCTGCGCGTTTCTCAAGCTTGAAGTGTTTATGAAGCTCATTGAGGAGCAGCTGTTGCTGCGCCTCATCGAGCAGTGTCATGATACTTTTTTCAATGCGGTGTTCGGCCAAGAATGCGTCTGTGACTTTAAATTCTTGATCCACCAAGGCGTTCCCCACGCCAACGACGTCGTAAGATTTCATTACGGTTGCTTCACGCTAACTTTGATTAAAAACGAGCCGGCTAGTATACAGGAAATTACGGGCGATAACCGCCCGTAATTCCTTTTGTTGTCACGCTCACTGCATCATGCGCGTGCAACGACTCATAGTGGTTCACACGGATCTTGAAATCGAGCACGGTGGAGACTTTATTGAGTTCATGTTGGAGGCGCCGCGCCGCGTCTTCACAGAACATCAGATTCTGTCCGTTCAAACGAGCAAACTCTTGCTCATCCTCACGCTTAACCGCTGCTTGGACTGGCGTCTTCAGTGAACTTTCAATTCGATCAATCATGGCGACGATCGGCAGAATATCAACATCATCGCGCAGCTTGACTTGCACTTCGGCTAGCGAACGCTGGCTGTGCGGTGTTGCCACGATTCCCTCGGTGGTACCGAGCCATGCTTTGACGTCCTCAGCGTTCACTTCAGCATCTTTGAACCGTTTTTGAAACGCTTCTTGAATGAGCTGTCGTGCAAGCGCCGCTGAACAAGGACAGGTTGAGGAGTAGGTCACACCGATTTTTAGTTCGATATCATACTCTTTGCCATTGAAGGTCGCGGACACGGAAACAGGGTAGCCTTTCCAGCCCTGCTTTCCGCTAATAAGCGACTTACGGCGCAAGAGATATTCGAAGGCAAACGAAACATGGGCTTTCGTGCTCAAGTCATCGTGAGTTTCCACAAAGCGATCGAGCAGCCTCCGAACGCTGCTGGCGCTCAACACGTCGTCGTTTGCGAGTTCGTCCACGGCCAAATAGAGTCGTGACATATGAATGCCTTTCGCTTTCGGGTCATCAAGACTCACAAAAGCTTCAATTCGGGCGCCCACTTGTTGCGGTAACCCCGACTCACTGGCGACCATTACTGGCATTTCTATGTTGCTCATTCCCACCCAATCGAGTGAACCCTCAGTTTGAGCTTGGGCTTGATTTGCGATATCCGGCATAGAAGTCGGCATGCAGTACTTCTCCGTCCAGGTTGGCCCGAGCCAACGCGCTGTGTCGAAAATATGACCGCTAAGTATACCTCAAATTCAGTGAACGCTTCACCCCTCTCGGACGATTTCATTCACGGAACGCGGATTTGTTAGAGCAGTCAGCGTATATTACAGTGAACAATACGCAGCAAAGCAGATGATTGGATTTATGAACACGCAAACAACATATCTTGATTACGAGTTACTCAATCAGTATTTAGAAATCCTTGGTCCTGAAGGCCTCGGAGCCAGTGTGGCCACTTTTAAGCAAATGGCACCTGAATATTTAACGGAATTCAAAGGCTTGGTGAATGCTCAAAATGAGGTTGAGGTGCGTCGTTCGGCACACAAAATAAAGGGAAGTTGTCGCGCTTTGGGATTTATTCGATTGGGACAATCGATGCAGGAAATCGAGCGTGACGAATGGGTGTTTACCGATTTACCGGCCCGAGTTGAGGCATGGGAGGCTCAACTCGCCAAAGATCTCGAGCAGCTTGAACACTGGTTGGCTCAACAAACGGGTGCACGAGATTAAAAAAACGGACCCTGCGGCCCGTTTTTTCAGATTGCTTGGCATAGTCCCTTAGCGGTCAGCTACTTTGGTCGAGACGTCTCCCACAAAGCGATACCCTTCACCGTGAATTGTGGTGATGAGATTCGGTGTATCAGGATGCGCTTCAAAATGGCGACGGATACGGCGGATTGCGACGTCGACCGTCCGATCATTCGGACGCAGCTCGCGGTCTAGCATTTTGCGCACGAGTGTATCGCGATCGTGAATTTTACCGGGCTGTGTCAAGAACAGCTCTAAGGCCCGATACTCACTCTTCGGTAACCGGAATACTTTCTTATCTGGGGAATATAAGCAACGGCTGTCGCAGTCAAGAACCCAGTTGTTAAAGTGAAACTGTAAGCTGCCCTCAACCTGTTCATCACTCGGCTGTCGAATTTGCTCGATGCGGCGCGCAAGATTGCGCACCCGAACCGTCAATTCCCGCGGGTTATACGGCTTAATCAGATAGTCATCGGCACCGAGTTCGAGGGCGAGGAGGCGATCTTCATCGCTATCGCGGCCGGTGAGAAAGACCAAACCAATATTGTCTTGTTCACGCAGGGACTCAGCCAGCTCCAGACCGCTTTGGCCGGGCAAGTTCACATCCATGATAATAATATCAATGGGTTGCTGAGCCATAATGTGTTCCATTTGGCGACCATCGGCGGCATCAAATACATCGTACCCTTCTTGTTGGAACAAGCGAGTCAATGTTTGGCGCGTCACCACTTCGTCTTCGACGATTAAGAGTCTGACGTTATTTGTTGGTTCCATGCTGTTTTTTATTCTCCGCGCGGTGCTAGCAATTTGCTCAATATATAAGAATATGATTTCAGGAGTGAATAATGCAAGTTATCCCCCCTTTTTTTTAACAACTTGATGCCATGTTGACCGGAAATTAGGCTGAGGGTTCCATGGGAATGTAGAGCGTCACGCGTGTCCCATGCGGGCGGTCTTCGTTTTTGACAAATACATCGCTCTCACACTGCACGTCCCCATGCAACAGGTGGGTGAGCCAATTGAAGACTCGGTACAAACCAAGGCCTTTATCGCCTTGCGAGCGACCGGAGGTCACAAAGGGCTCGAACATACGGGCAAGAATCTCTGGTGCGATACCCCGGCCATCATCTGCGACTTCCACAAGTATCTGACCATGTTCCATCCAAATACGAATGGTTGTGGTCAGCGGCAGCGGTTCGCCATCATCCGTATAAATGGTTGCATGTCGAATGACGTTTTCGATCAATTCGGTGAGGAGCTGCTCCATCACCAATGGGCGCAATTGAACGGTTTGATCTTCGGAGCACTCGAGCACAATGCGGACGTGTTCTGGAACCACCAGTGCATTTTCAACGCGTTCAATGGTTCGTTCAGCACATGCGCGCAGATTGACCTCGTGGGGTGTATCGTTACGATTAAACATCGCCATTTGTTGAAAGTGACGCACGAGTTCTGCACACCGATCGAGGTTCTTATTTATAATCCGCAGACTTTCACGCCCTTGTTCAAAAAAGCTATCGAGCAACGAGGAGTGCTCTGGAGATTCGGGCTCATGCTCCAGCAATCCATCCTCAAGTTCTCGCTGCTTATCCTCCAGAAGGGTTGCAGCGGTGATGGCAGCGCCAATGGGCGTATTCAGCTCATGAGAAATACCGGCAATCACATCACCCAGCGAAGCGAGCTTATCTTCGGTTAAGCGTTTGCGCTGATATTGATGTAATTCCTCCAACGCCTGCGTCAACCTGCGGTTGGCTTCAAGTAATGCATGTGTGCGCTCACTTACTTCCGAGTCCAGACGTTCAGTCGCGTTGCGTGCTTGAGCCGATGCGTGCTCCGCATAACGTTGCTCTTGGCGGTACTTTTCCAGCAAACGACGAACTTGGTGCCGTAGCTCGGAAAACTCAGAGGGTAAATACGGCGTGTTATCCAGCGTTCGTTCTTTGGTCTGACTAGCATCGGCGATGGCTCGTGTGAAGCGATGAATGCTCGTTTCGAGGCTGCGAGTAAAGAATCGCAGACCGACAGTCACACTGAGCATCACGACCAAAAAGATACCGAGCGAGAACGATAAATGACGTTGAAACTGCGATTTTACCCCATGCAACGAAGAACGGAGCATGACCACACCGGTAAGATTCCGGTCTTGATAGATGGGGACTGTGACTTGTATGTAATCGGATGTAAATACATGCTGCACCGAGCCATCGATTTGGTTCTCTTGGCTGGGCAGAGGTGAGCGCCCTTGTTGATGATAGCCGATCAGGTAAGTTAAGGTTTCGCCATCGGGGCTGATGGTATAAATGTGGGCATGCAAGATGCTTTCATAGGGAGAAAGGCCGCTCAACATCATTTGTAGTTGAGATTCACCCATCTCAATTCCAGCGGCTTGACTCGCAATTTGCTGTGCAAGGGTTGTGGTTTGTTGGGCCAGTTGATTGCGCTCTGAATTAGAAACCCAGAGCGCCGTCATCGCGATAAATATAAGCAAGGCAAAGGCGACAATCCCAGAAACAATCACATTGAGACGTTGCACGAGCGACCACCGCTCAAAGCGCCGCTTCTGCTGCGTGTTCGATGGCGTCTCAGACTGCTTCAGGGTAGCCACTTAATGTGCGCTCCAGACAGTAAATTTTGAATTCTCAGCCAGGATATCGACATGGCGATAAATGGCCTCCAGGTGCTCACGATAGGGTAAAAACCGATTCGCGACGAGCAGTAATCTTCCCCCAGGACTCAGAATAGTGCGGCTTTTCCTAATAAAATCTCGGGTAATTTCGTAATCCGTGCGTTTTCCGGTGTGAAACGGTGGATTGGTCACGATCCAGTCGACAGGTCCGTTAAAATCACTCAGCCCATCCGAACCGATCAGGGAGAGCTGCTTTTGTGGTAGACCATCTTCGCGTTGGAGGATAGGAGCCAAGGTCAGTTGAGTTGCGGCTAACGCGAGCGGACTGACATCAAGCGCGCTAATCTGCGTGACTTGAGGGTGCAACGCGAGGACCGCACTGATAACGCCAGCACCACAGCCGAAGTCGAGCACGTGACCACTGATATGAGGCGGCAAATGATCGAGTAGCAGTTCTGTGCCCGCATCGAGATGTTGTGCGCTGAAAACACCCGGGAGGGTCGTGACCGTGATGTCCCCCTCGGGCCGTGAAATCTGATAGCGACTTAACCACGCCTCGAGGGAGAATGGACACGCGTGATGAAGCTCGGTGCGAAGCAGTTGGCAATGGTTGCCGTTGGCGATTTTATAAAAAGGGGCCCAGCCTTCGTGTTCCGTCTTTAATTGAGATTTAATGCCCGTATCTTTATGGCCGCACAGCCACAATGGCGTTCCTGGTTGAGCGACCGCGCGCAGGTTGGCCATCAGCATGGCCATTAATTGTTTTTCCTTCGGTAAAAATACAAGCACACCGTCATAGTTAACGGATTTGGGTGATTCGAATTGTGCTGCGAAGCAGACTGAATGGAGCGCACCCTGCTTACCGCGTACATGCAACGCCCAGACATCGAGTTCGCGTTCCGGCCAATGGTGCTGAAGTGCTCCTATGGTGCCTTCTGCGGGATTGACCACGAGAAGCCGATTGGCCTGTATTTCAGTGGCTTGCCGAAGAATAAGTTGGGCTGCAGCATCAAGCATTGAACGGACTCATCGGTTAACTAGGACGATCAGGATACGCTTCAACAAAGGTATCGACCATTTCGGACGCATGGGGTATTTCATCCGCATCAAAGCAGACAATATGAAACAGTGCTTCACCCTCATGACTCACTGGGATATTACTGATTCCAATCACAATGCCGCCGACACTCGCATACACGCTCGTATGTTCCCCACCGTGAGGGGGGGCGATGTGCGCGAGCAGTTGGCCTCGTGCGACAGTATCCCCCAAAGAAACCTTATGCAGGACAAGACCATCGCCTTCAGCTCGCATCCATACCGAACGTTGGGCAAATACCGGCGTCACTTTCTTACGGGTACGACGGCCTTTCATCATCTTGAGCATTTTCATGACGTTGGTCACGCCATTGACCCCTGCTTTGATGGCTGAGTAATCGAACCGGAGCGCCTCTCCTGCCTCATATAAAATCAGAGGGATACCCAGCTCTGATGCTTGTGATCGGAGCGAGCCATCGCGGTCTTTGGCATTCATGATCACGGGACAATTGAACGCTTCCGCCATGGCAGTTGCCTCGGGATTATCCAGATTTACCCGAATTTGCGGTAGATTGCTGCGGTGAATCGCACCCGTGTGAAGATCGATGATATGGGTCGCCCGTTCGACCAGTTTGGTGCGGAAAAGGTGCGCTAAGCGACTCCCAAGTGCACCGCGCTCAGAACCCGGGAAACATCGATTTAAGTCACGACGGTCCGGCAGGTAGCGGGTTTGCTGGATAAATCCGAACATATTGACGACCGGCACAAGCAATAAGGTTCCAGTGAGTTGTTTCGGGTCAATCACTTGAATCAATCTGCGGCAGATCTCGACACCATTGAGTTCGTCACCATGAATGGCGGCACACACGAGAAGAACCGGCCCGGGTTTAACGCCGTGCAGCACTTCGACGTGCAAATCCAAGGGGGTATCGCTATATAAGCGTGCGGCGGGGAGAAGCACACGCTCTTGAGTGCCAGGGGCGATCGCGTGGTCGCCCAATTCGAAAGGAAGTGCGCGTTTACGAGCCATACTGCGAGTTCCTACTTATCCGCGACCTTTGGTGCGCGTACGATTTTGCTTAGCCGTCTTTTCAATAAAGGTAATAATTTGACTTGCGACGTCTTTCTCAGTCGCAGTTTCGATCCCTTCAAGACCAGGTGAGGAATTCACTTCCATGACCAGTGGGCCGTGATTTGAACGAAGGATATCAACCCCCGCAACGTTCAACCCCATGGTTTTTGCCGCTTTGACAGCTGTAGCACGTTCCGCAGGGCTTAATTTCACCAGCGTTGCGCTGCCGCCACGGTGTAGATTTGAACGAAACTCCCCGGGTTTGGCTTGTCGCTTCATCGCAGCAATTACTTTGTCCCCGATCACGAAGCAACGGAGATCCGCACCGCCCGCTTCTTTTATGTATTCTTGCACCATAAAATGGGCATTGAGCCCCATAAACGCCTCAATCACACTCTCGGCTGCTTTGCGGGTTTCCGCCAATACCACCCCAATCCCCTGTGTCCCTTCAAGTAACTTGATGACCAGGGGGGCACCGCCGACCATATCAATCAGGTCAGGAATATCGGTTGGTTTGCTGGCAAAGCCTGTGACTGGCAGGCCGATCCCTTTCCGGGAAAGTAATTGCAATGAGCGCAGTTTATCGCGGCTTCGACTAATCGCAACGGACTCATTGAGTGGGTAGGTACCCATCATCTCAAACTGACGAAGAACGGCAGTTCCATAAAATGTGATCGACGCGCCAATTCGCGGAATGACGGCATCAAATTCTGGCAGGATTTTCCCTCGGACATGAATTTCTGGTTCTTTGGCGTTGATGTTCATGTAGCAACGTAATGGGTCGAGAACGTGCATCTCGTGTCCACGCGCTTCACCCGCCTCAATCAGACGACGCGTTGAATATAAATGTTTATTGCGCGAGAGAATGGCGATTCTCATAAGGGTTTTCCTTGTAGATATGACGCTTGCGGATCCACGAGATAGCGCCCATTGAGTGCTTGCCGTCCGAGTAACATCCGAAACTTCATTGTATCACGGTTTGTCAGGGTGAGCTCAGCCAAAAATTCGTCCGCCGATGGTCCGAAGCCAACTTGTACGCGTGTGCGAATGACGTAGCGAATTTCTTTGTGCCCGCCCGAGTCGGTCACTTCCCGCTGCTCGAGTACAGGCGCTTCACATACGTGCTCGGTCAGGTCATTTTGAATGGGGTGAACCCAAATTTTCAGCCATTCTTCGCCGTTTCGCTCAAAAGGTTCCAGCCGAAACGCGTGCAAGCAAGATGTACGCGCACCGGTATCTACTTTCGCTTTGATCGCGTTGATGCCTAAATCGGGCAGGGCGAGCCATTCACGCCAACCGGTTATTTTTTCTGGATGTATTTGCTCGCTCACGCAAAAACCTCATGTTAGAGTTGATCTTAAGTATATCGGCATTCGTTTTATTGCTGTCGATATATCGGCGATCGTGATGTTGTCACGATGGGGTGCGCACGGACAAAACATAGCGTGGCAGTGAAGGACCGCGCTGCAACGAAGTCGCTCACCACATTCACACAGTCGCTGACAGGTTATAGCGCAAATGTAACGTAAAACCGAATGGAGTGAAACTCATGTCAGTCTGTGAGCAATGTAATTGCTATAAAGGAATGGGCTTTAAAATTAAGATGGCGTTTCAGCCGATCGTACAGGTACAAAAGAAAGAAGTGTACGCGTACGAAGCGCTGGTTCGTGGTGCAGATGGCGAAGGTGCGGGGGAAGTCCTTGCGCGGGTGAACTCCGATAACATCTACAGCTTTGACCAAACCTGCAGAACCACCGCAATTGAAACGGCATCCAAATTAAAAATGCAGGAAAAACTTAGCATTAACTTCTTACCCAATGCTATTTATGAGCCAGAAACCTGCCTCGAGCGGACCTTTCGGATGGCAAAGAAACTCGATTTTCCCCATCAAAACATTATCTTCGAAGTCACCGAGCATGAGCGGGTTGAAAATCATAGTCTCCTTCTTGAAGTGTTTGAAACCTACAAGCGAAATGGTTTTTTAACGACCATTGATGATTTTGGTGAAGGCTATGCGGGACTCAATCTGCTTGCTGAGTTTCAGCCGGACATGATTAAACTCGACATGGCGCTGATCCGAAATATTCACCAGCGTCGCGTTTCACAGACTATTTTACGGGGTATTCTGAGCGTGGCTCGGGAACTTGAAATCTGCATTGTCGCTGAGGGTGTTGAAACCCACGATGAATACAGCTTTTTGTTCGACCAAGGTGTTCAGCTGATGCAGGGATACTATTTCAGTAAGCCACTGATCGAAGGACTGACGAACCCGTTTACTCAGCGGACGACTCGTCTACAAGATAGTCACTGCGCGTCGCTTGTAGTTCCCGAAGATAATTAACGAATTCTTCTGCGGGACGGTCCAGCGCATTGTCGGAAATAAACAGGTCATATCCGAGCAGCTCACGCATGTGCTGCATGCGCAGTGCAAAAGACGCGAGCACACCATCGTAGATCGTCTCGGAGTCCGTTTTGTATTTTGAAGGAACATCAAAATAGGGCGTGAAATCTTCCAAGTCGGGCTTCTCAGCCCGCAGGGCCACCACGAGGAGCTGACGTTGTTCGAGCAAAACATGGACCGCCATGCGCTTGTCGATGTTCTGTAGCAAGGCGTCATACGAATGCAGCCGAAAACCGATCACTGGGACTTCAATTCGATCAATGCCGCGCTGAATCGTCGGAATTCCAATCCGTTGAATATTGTCCCAGGTTAACTGCCATTGTCCTTTTCGATGTTGATAAACGATCGCTTTAGGATTCATGATCAACGACGCGGGGGGCTCGATCAGCTTGCCAATCCCCACGGCTAGGGTAACCAGTGAAAAACCGGTGCCGGTGATCAGCAAGGCAAGCGGAAATTCCTGAAAGATTGCATTGCACAGGAATGTGGCAACCAACAAACTTCCCCCCAGCACGGTGATGACCAGACCATTGCGTTTTGCTTGCGGATGCACAATTTGTTCGGGCATTGAGGTATTTGCGGGTTGTTCAGCCATCAGTCAGTCCTAGCGCATGGCGCAGTATGCGCTGCGTGAAATGTGTTTTTAGATAAAAGCCGCGCGGAAGCGTTTGCACGGGTGCCCCGTCCGGGCCGACACTGCGTGTTGCGACGCGGGCATTTGCTGCTTTCGGGCGCAATTGAAGGGCCGTGCCATGGCGTGCAGTCACTTGGTCAACCCGCCCTAGGGTAATGAACTCGGTGAGTTCCTCCCAGTCAGCTTTTAAAATGGCTTCTTCTTCAAGACTGGGCTGCCATAGGATAGGGACACCGACGATCCGTTCTGGAATTGGAATCTGGCGACGACCATCGACAGGAATCCATAGGACATGGCGTAATTTATTGCGCACATTGGAGGTTTCCCATTCGACACCGTTGTAACCGGTCAGTGGCGCAATGCAAACATACGTGGTCTCAAGGGGTTTGCCGTCCGGGGTGATGGGAATTGTCTTTAATTCAACCCCGAGGTCTGGAAAGTCTTGTTCAGGTTTTGACCCTGCGGTGGCCCCCAAAAAAAGCTCAATAAGTTGCCCCGTCCAGCCTTTTGCTTTGCGAAAATCAGCAGGGACCTGCCATCCTGCAACATGTGCAAGATCAGCAAACGTGTATCCTGTCAGTGCATGCGCTCGCGCCTGCAATTCAGCAAGATGTTTGGGTGGTGCGGAGGGTACAGTTAAAGCCACGACATTTACTCGTTGTTAATCGGGGTTCATGGTATGGACTTCACCGGCAGGGTGCAAGTCTCAGGCGCAATTGTGTATGAAGTGAAGTCGGCCAAGGCGCATGTGAAGATATTTGCCGCGGGGCCTGCTTTATGGAAGAATCGGACTCAAGAGGAATTTATGAGGATGCTCGCGTGATTGATGCCGAGGGATATCGTTCAAATGTCGGCATAGTGATATGTAACGAGCAAGGGCAAGTTTTTTGGGCACGACGCTTTGGCCAGCAAAGTTGGCAGTTCCCCCAAGGAGGAATCGACGATGGCGAAACTCCGGAACAAGCGATGTATCGTGAGCTCTACGAAGAAGTTGGACTGCGGCCAGAGCAGGTAGAAATTGTTTACACGAGTCGCACCTGGTATCGCTACCGACTTCCGAAACGACTCGTTCGTAAAGGAGCTAAGCCAGTTTGTATTGGCCAAAAGCAAAAATGGTTCTTGCTCAAACTCACATGTCCTGAGTCCGAGGTCGACGTACTGCAATCAGGTCACCCTGAGTTCGATGGTTGGCGCTGGGTAAGCTATTGGTATCCGGTTCGCCAGGTCGTCGCGTTTAAGCGCGATGTATACCGCCGAGTGATGAAAGAGTTCGCTCACGTCGCGATGCCTTTTCGAGGGAAACCACGTCCAAAACGTCATAAACGAAAGCGATAGATTATGCTGACAACGCTGCAGCGCATAGTAGAGGTCGTGAATCAGGCTCCGGATCTTGATTCGGCGCTGCGCGCTATTGTCAATCGAGTTCGCGCGGCGCTTGGAAGTGATGTTTGCAGTGTTTATCTTGCGGATCACGATCGCCAAGAGTTTGTTTTGATGGCCACTGAAGGCCTAAAATTAGATACTCATCAACGTGTTAGTCTCCAATTCGGCGAGGGTCTCATAAGCCTCGCGGCACAACGAGAAGAACCCCTCAACTTCGCGAACGCCGCGGAGCATCCCAATTTTAAGTTGGTCGAATCGGTGGGTGAAGAAGCCTACCGCGCAATGCTGGTTGCGCCCATTATTCACCAACGTAAAGTCCTCGGTGTCCTAGCGGTTCAGCAAAAAAAAGCACGCGCATTTTCGGGCGAGGAAGAAGCATTTGTGGTGACACTGGCGGCACAGCTTGCTGCTGTCATTGCCCACGCTGAAGCGAAAGGACTGGTCACAGGGCAACACTCGCCATGGTTGCGCAACTTAACCGGACTGGCCGGCGCCCCCGGGGTTGCCATTGGACAAGCCTTTATCGGAAAACCTGCAGCAACACTGAGTTCGGTCGTCCCTCGGCGCACCGAGTATCCCTGGCGTGAGATTCACAAGTTCCGGAAGGCGGTGCTTCAGACCCGCATGGAGTTACGCAGCTTGGCGGAACAAGTAGCCGAGTATGTTGCGGAGGATACCCTCGCCATTTTTGATGTTTACCAAGGCATGTTGGATGCGGCTAGCCTTGGGGATGCGGTCGAGAAAAAAATCAAAGATGGCTGGATGGCACAAACCGCCGTGAAGATGGTGGTCGAAGATTTTGTTGCACAGTTTGAAGGTCTTGACGATCCCTACTTGCGTGAGCGCGCGGTTGATGTGCGAGACCTCGGACAACGAATTCTCTCGTATTTGCAAGAACGGAATGGAGCCCAACAAAGTTTCCCTGAATCGTGCATTTTGGTTGCAGATGAAGTGACAGCCAGCATGTTGGCATCGGTCCCGCGGGATAAATTACAGGGTTTAGTATCACTTCATGGTTCTGCAAACTCGCATGCGGCAATTATGGCACGCAGCATGGGTATCCCTGCCGTGTTCGGAATCAATGAAGTCCCGCTGACCTATTTATCGGAACGCGAACTGATCGTCGATGGCTACAGCGGTGATGTGTTTGTCAACCCGCCCGCGCAACTTCTCGAAGAGTACGAGGTACTTCGTAACGAAGAACTCGAGCTTGCAGCAATTGTTGCAGAAGGGCGAGATCAACCCGCGCAAACCGAGGACGGTGTGCGGGTGAGCTTGCAAGTCAATGCTGGAATGAACGTTGAGCATGGTCAGGATCGCTGGGGACACTATGAAGGCATTGGCCTTTATCGAACCGAGATTCCGTTTATGATGCGCGAGCGGTTTCCAACGGAAAAAGAGCAATTGGATCTCTATCGTCAAACGCTCCGAGCTCACAAAAAGGTTCCCGTCGTGATGCGGACGCTCGATATCGGTGGTGATAAGCCATTGCCGTATTTTCCGATTCAGGAAGAAAACCCGTTTCTGGGCTGGCGCGGAATCCGCATGACCCTAGACCACCCCGAGATTTTCTTGGTGCAAGTACGCGCCATGCTTAGGGCGAGCGTGGGGTATGAGAATCTAAACATTCTGCTCCCGATGATCACCACGCTCGATGAAGTCGATGAAGCGACACGGTTGATTAATCAAGCGTACTTCGAAGTCCGAAATGAGCTCGCGCAAAGCGATAAGCAAGAACAGCTGACTCGGCCGCTGGTAGGCGTTATGGTCGAGGTTCCAGCGCTTTTGTATCAATTGGAAGCGGTAGCAAAAAAAGTCGATTTCTTCTCAGTGGGTACCAATGATTTAACCCAGTATTTGTTCGCAGTGGACCGTAATAATGCGCGGGTGGCTAGCCTCTACGATACCTACAACCCTGCATTGCTTCACGCGCTGCAACATATTGTTGAACGCTGTGAGGAATTGCGAAAGCCAGTGAGTGTCTGTGGGGAAATGGCCGGGGACCCAGGTGGGGCACTTCTGCTCGTGGCGATGGGCTATCGAACGCTGTCGATGAGTACGCATAATCTTGATAAGATTCGCTGGATTCTGCGCCATGTGGATAGCAACGTACTGCAGGTGCTTCTGACGCAAGCATTGTCGTGTTCACATCCAGACCAAGTGCGTCGGTTGGTCACCTTAAAACTTGAGGCTCTCGGTCTGGGCGGCTTCGTAAGGGCAGGTAAGTAATGCTGATCAGTCTGCTGATGTGTGTGATCGCGGGCGTTTTTGCAGGATTGCTTTCAGGTATGCTTGGCATCGGTGGTGGTGTCTTGATTGTCCCACTCCTGATTTACCTATTACCGAGCCTTGGCTTACCTGCCAGTATCGTTGTCCCCACAGCGATTGGAACGAGCCTCGCGACCATTATGATCACCACGTTGGCGAGTGCGCGAGGGCATGCAAAGCGCGGTTATGTGTTGTGGCCCTGGGTTCGCGTGATCCTACCTACTTTGATTTTAGGGGGCTTCCTCGGCGCTTATTTGGGCACTCAGCTCGCACCGGAATTACTCCAGCGCATATTCGCGGTAATCCTGTCGCTGCTGGCACTGCGCATGATTTGGAAGCGACAGCCGAGTAAACGTGAGGGCGGTCCGCCCAATTGGATTGTTCGTGCGTGGTCGGCGGTGATTGGTGTGGTTTCAGCGCTTGTTGGGATTGGTGGTGGTGCGCTCGTGGTTCCACTGCTTCATTTTTATCAAATCGCGATGCGCAACGCCGTGGCGGTTGCTGCTGTCACAAGTGTGGTATTGGCCGCGGTCGGGACTCTCACCTATATGCTGGGCCGTCCCGACTTAGGGGATGCCTCGATTCCGGGGTTGGTTGGCTATGTGTATTTACCCGCATGGCTTGCTATCGTGGCGACCTCGGCGGTTTTTGCGCGCGTGGGTGCGTCGATCGCTCATCGACTTCCAGTGCGTTACTTACAGCGAGCTTTTGCGGTACTCTTAATCACCATTGCGGTCCATTTATTTATTTCGTAGGGATATAGGCTTTCACGTCATGAGTTCAGATTATTTGCAGTTTCCAGGTTGGGATCCCGTGGCTATCTCACTCGGACCGCTCGCTGTCCATTGGTATGGTCTGATGTATCTGGTCGGTGCTGGCTTTGCCTATTGGTGGGGGAATCGCCAAGCCGATCGCGATCCGAATTGGAGTCGTGAGAACTGGCAGGACTTGTTGTTCTGGGGATTCATCGCGCTCATCGTCGGTGGTCGGGTCGGGTATGCGCTATTTTATCAATTCCCCACCGTGGTGAGTGACCCGCTTTATTTATTCCGATTTGCGGAAGGTGGTATGTCGTTCCATGGTGGATTAATTGGGGCAATTACGGCAATCGTCATCTACGCAATCAAAACCAACCGTTCGATTTTAAGTGTCGGTGACTTCGTTGCTCCCTTGGTACCCGTCGGTTTGGGAGCCGGACGAATTGGCAACTTTATTAATGGCGAGCTCTGGGGACGCGTGTCCGATGTTCCGTGGGCTATGGTATTCCCAACCGGAGGACCTTTGCCACGTCATCCATCCCAGCTTTACCAGGCATTTGCAGAAGGTTTAGTCCTTTTTCTAATTCTCTGGGCATTTAGCCGCAAGCCCCGTCCAGTGGGTGCAGTTGGTGGTCTATTCTTGGTCGGGTATGGTACCGCGCGAATGATTACGGAACTGTTCCGGGAGCCAGATGCGCATCTTGGAATGTTAGGTGTGTTTACGATGGGACAGTGGCTCTCCATCCCAATGATCATTGCTGGGGCTATTTTGATGACGCTGGCATATCAAGGACGCTTCAGTGCTTCGACGCCGCCTCCCGCCAAGAAAACAAAGCAAGCACAACCCAAAAAGAAACGAGGTTCGTAATGCGTCAATATTTGGATTTAATGCGCCATGTTCTTGAGCATGGGACCGTAAAAGAAGATCGGACTGGAACTGGCACACGCAGTATTTTTGGCTATCAGATGCGTTTTGACCTGGCCGCTGGCTTTCCCCTGGTGACCACAAAAAAGTGTCACTTGCGCTCAATCATTCATGAGCTGTTGTGGTTTTTGAAAGGCGAAACCAATATTCAGTACCTCAAAGAGAATGGTGTAAGTATTTGGGATGAATGGGCGACCGAAGATGGCGATTTAGGCCCCGTGTATGGTGCGATGTGGCGCAACTGGCCGACACCGGATGGTGGTACTGTCGATCAAATCAGCGAACTTATAGCGCAGATTAAGCGCAACCCTGATTCTCGTCGTTTGTTAATTAGTGCATGGAATCCGGCACTTCTACCCGATACGCGAATGACCCCACGGGAAAATGCGGCAGCCGGCAAGCAAGCGTTACCTCCTTGCCATACGCTATTCCAGTTTTATGTCGCAGACGGCAAGTTGTCGTGTCAGCTTTATCAGCGAAGTGCGGATATCTTTTTAGGTGTGCCTTTTAACATTGCAAGCTACGCACTCTTTACGATGATGGTTGCGCAAGTGTGTGAACTGGAGCTCGGCGAGTTTATTCATACGTTTGGCGATGCACATCTTTATTCCAATCATTTGGAGCAAGCTAAGCTGCAATTAAGTCGCGAACCTCATCCGCTTCCACAAATGCGTTTAAATCCAGACGTGAAGGACCTGTTTGCGTTCACCTATGATGATTTTGAGCTTGTAAACTACCAAGCGCATCCACATATCAAAGCGCCAGTCGCTATCTAAACGGTACGGGTAATGAACGAGACAGATTTGCAGGAGTGGCAACGTCGCTTTGGTGGAATTGAACGCCTGTATGGAGTTCAACAGGCGGCGCACATCCGACAACTGCACCTCGCCGTCGTGGGTCTTGGAGGTGTCGGTTCGTGGGCCGCCGAAGCGCTCGCACGAACGGGTGTGGGAAAACTCACTCTCATCGACTTGGATGATGTGTGCCTGAGCAATACCAATCGGCAGTCCCATGCGTTCACATCAACGGTGGGCCAACCAAAGACCGAAGTCGTGGCTGCCCGTTTACGCGATATCAATCCATCCTTGGAGCTGCGGATCATTGACGACTTCGTCACCCCTGACAATTTATCCGAGGTGTTCGCTGAGCGTCCCGATGGGGTATTGGATGCAATTGATAGTTTGCGTGCCAAAATTGCCCTGTTGGTATGGTGTAAGCGGAGTAAAATCCCGATCGTCACCACGGGAGGTGCGGGTGGACAGATTGATCCATCCGCATTAGCCATTGCGGATATTTCCAAGGTGACGCAAGACCCACTGATGGCAAAAGTACGCAATCAATTGCGTCGTGATCATGGGTTTAGTAAGAATCCTAAGCGCAAGTTTGGGATTGATTGCGTGTATTCAACAGAACAATTGCGGTACCCAGTGCTAGGTGGTGATGTTTCTTACGCTAAACCGGGGCATGAAGCAACGCGACTCGATTGTGCGACAGGATTTGGAGCATCCATGATGGTGACTGCGAGTTTTGGTTTGCTGGCGGCAAGCAAATTGATGGAACGGGTCCTTCCTAAGCACACACCGAGCTCTTGACGGTCTTTAAGACCCGATGAAGCCCGTTATTGCGAGAAGGACTCAACTGCTGCTCGAGACCACATGCCTGCAGCCAATCGGCCGCTTGGAATGCGCTTACTTCATCGCGCGTTTTCCCCTGAATAGGCGCAAGGAGTACCAGCAATAAACCGGCAACGAGCCGAGATTCACTGTGACTGACAAACCACCACCGAGTCTCCGTGTTTGAGTGATCTGCTTGGATATTAACCCAAACGGCCGCCTCGCAGCCGAACACACTAAACTCTGGCCGCATAATGTCCGTATGAGGATAATCACGCCCCAGCAGTAGTAAATACCGAAGTCGCTGTTCCCATTGACGAAGCGCAATCAGATCGGCTTGAAGTTGTGCGCTGTTTGGGAATGGTTGGGAGAGTGCCATGATTCGGTGCCTACGCCGGTAAGTATGTTTTAAAACAGGGTGCCAGCTTGAGTTGACACTCTATTCAACTGAATTTTGCGCGCATTATAGCCTGATCACTTGTTTCGTGCAGGCCGCTTTTACATAATGCACGCTTATGTCTGTTTGACGTATGAATGACGAGAAGGAAGAAGTTATGAAAATCTTGGTCGCGGTAAAGCGCGTCATTGACTACAACGTCAAGGTCCGTGTGAAAGCCGATCAGTCCGATGTGGACTTAAGCAACGTTAAAATGGCGTTGAACCCTTTCTGTGAAATCGCAGTGGAGGAGGCCGTGCGCCTGAAAGAGAAAGGCACTGCGGAAGAGATTGTGGTGGTATCGATTGGACCGAAAGCGTGCCAGGAGCAAATCCGCACCGCATTAGCACTCGGTGCCGACCGCGGCATTCACGTCGAGACAGACACGATGCCCGATTCTTTGGGCGCTGCAAAATTACTCAGTAAAGTAGTTGCCGAAGAGCAGCCGCAGCTGGTTATCTTGGGCAAGCAAGCGATTGATTCAGATAACAACCAAACCGGTCAGATGCTTGCTGCATTGACCGATATGCCACAAGGAACCTTCGCTTCGGAAGTGAAGATTAACGATGGCAAAGTGCAAGTCACGCGTGAAGTGGACGGTGGACTGCAAACCGTTGAGCTCACGTTACCTGCCGTGGTGACCACCGATCTGCGTTTAAACGAGCCGCGCTATGCATCGCTGCCAAATATTATGAAAGCGAAGCGGAAGCCGCTAGACGTGAAAACGCCAGCGGACTTGGGCGTTGAGCTTGCGGCAAAGGTTGCGCTGTTAAAAGTAGAGCCGCCTGCAGAGCGCAGCGCTGGGGTGAAAGTTGCAGACGTAGCAGAGTTGGTTGAGAAATTGAAAAACGAGGCAAAAGTATTATGAGCATTTTAGTCATTGCAGAACACGATAATAAAACGCTCAATCCAGCCACGCTGAAGACCCTGACTGCAGCACAAGCTATGGGTGATGACGTCCATGTGTTGGTGGCCGGCGAAGGCTGTGGTGCGGTCGCTGAAGCAGCAGCGCAAGCTGCCGGTGTACAAAAGGTTTTCTGTGCCGATCATGCGGCCTATGCACATCAGCTGGCCGAGAATATCAGTGCGTTGGTGGTCAGCCTCGCTGAGGGCTACAGCCATATTGTGGCTCCTGCGACCACCACGGGTAAAAACTTCATGCCGCGTGTTGCCGTTTTGCTCGATGTTGCCCAGATTTCGGACATCATCTCAGTTGAAGCGCCGGATACGTTCCGTCGTCCAATTTACGCGGGTAATGCGATTGCCACAGTTCAATGTCAGCAAGCGGTGAAAGTCATTACCGTTCGTGCTACGGCCTTCGATGCGGTGGCAGCCGACGGTGGCCAAGGTTTGGTCACGTCACTTGATGCAGTTTTCGAATCAGATAAAGTGCGCTTCGTTGGCGAGCAAGTCGCGGCGTCGGAGCGTCCTGATTTGGCGGCAGCTCGGGTGGTGATCTCCGGTGGACGCGGCATGCAAAACGGTGAGAACTTTGCATTGCTAGAAAAGGTAGCGGATAAGCTAGGCGCAGCAATTGGCGCATCACGCGCTGCGGTTGACGCGGGTTTTGTCCCGAACGATATGCAGGTCGGTCAGACCGGCAAAATCGTCGCTCCAGAGCTGTATATTGCGGTGGGAATCAGTGGAGCAATACAGCACCTTGCGGGAATGAAAGACTCCAAAGTCATTGTTGCCATTAATAAAGATGAAGAAGCGCCTATTTTTCAGGTCGCGGATTATGGCCTAGTGGCTGATTTATTTGAGGTGCTACCACAACTCGAAAGCGCTTTATCTTAACTGCGTGACAAGCAGGTCGGTCCTCTGCTAACCTGCTTGTTAATAAAGTATTACAAAAAAGTTGGTTAAATGGGTGTAAATACTTGCGAAATCATGATTAATCAGACATGATTTTTGCACAGTCATTAGCCAGGGACTCCCAGTTCGGGGTACGCAGGATAGGTGGCAACAACAATGAAAAGAAAAACAACTATGTTTAAAAAACTCCCTCTTGCCTCTGCTGTCGCACTTGCAATTGCAATGCCTGCACAGGCCGCTGATTTTTCTGCAGGTCCGTTCGAAGTATCGTTCGATTCCACGTTTTCCGTGGGCGCAACGTGGCGGACAGGTCAGCGTGATATTCGGGTGCTGCACCCAGGAAACTTTGAAGGTGGCTTGGGCCAATCAGGCGTTGCCGACGATGGTAACCTGAACTTCGATCGGGGTGACTTAACCTCTTGGGTTTTTCGTGGCATTCACGATGTAGATATTCGCACTCAGAACGCTGGTGGCGTCTTCATTCGGTTTAACTACTGGTACGACGCAGTGTTGGAGCGAGAAGGCGTAGCGCATGGCCATACAGGAACCAACTACTTCCCTGATGTGCGCCTTGACCCAAACTCTTTTGATGATTACTCCAAAGGGAAGGGCATCAACCTTCTCGACGCCTTCTATTACACCAGCTTCGATTTAGGCAATAGCCCGGTCGATTTGCGGGTGGGACGTCAAGTGTTGAGCTGGGGTGAGAGTACCTTCATCTTTAACGGTGTGAACTCGATTAACCCACTAGACGTAAACGCGGCCCGCCGTCCCGGTGCTGAAGTGCGTGAAGCCCTGTTGCCGGTCGGCATGGTGAGCACATCGATCGGTTTAAGCGATGCGTGGAGTTTGGATGCGTTCTGGCAGTTCGAGTGGGATAACACCAAGCTCGACGGATGCGGAACCTTCTTCTCGACCGTTGATATTTTGGGTGGCCCAGGCTGTAACAAAGTCACCCTGAATCCAGAGGTGGCGCCGGGTCGTTTCTTGAGCGACCGTGAGTCAGTTGAAGCTGGTTTGTACCTGACTCGGACAGACGATGTGGAAGCGAGTGACACGGGGAGTTTTGGTGTTTCAGCACGCTACTACTCGATGGATCTCGACACGGAATTTGGTTTTTACTACCTGAACGTTCACAACACGGCGCCGATTATTTCCGCGACCGATTGGCGGACGAATAACTTCAGCAATAACGTGGTCTCTCAGCTAGGACCGATGTACTACGCTGAATATCCGGAAGATAACGAGATTTATGGCGTGAGCTTCAGTACCACCCTGAGCGAGTGGTCATGGTCAGGTGAGGTAAGCTACCGTCCAAATCAAGCGGTGCAGATCAACACCACTGAAATTTTGACTGCGGGTCTCCGCCCAGAAGTGCCGAGTACGTTTACTCCGCGCTTAATCGAAGCACGCCCAGACGGCGTTGCGGTTGGGAATCGCGCTCGGGGTTATGAAGAGCTCGAAGTATGGCAAGCACAGATGACTTTCGTAAACTTCTTCGAGCGCCTCTGGGGCTCGGATCGGATGACGTTCATCGGTGAAGTGGGCGCCAACTACGTTTCTGATCTACCAGGTCTTGATGAGCAGCGTTTCGGTCGCAGCCCAGTGTATGGCAAGTGTTTGTCGGTGGCTGACCAAATGGCGCTAGGTAATCCTAGCCCTGCTGGCAACATGAACTGTGATGGGTTTGTCACGAGCTTCTCGTGGGGTTATCGGACACGCTTTATCTTTAACTTCTCGAATGCGTTCATGGGCTGGAACATTAACCCAACGATCGCGTGGAACCATGATGTGAAAGGGTATTCACCAAACCCGAACTTCATCGAAGGTCGCCAGAACTTGGGTCTGTTGCTTGACGCGAACTACTTGAGCAACAAATACCGGATCACAGTGGGTTACAACCGCTATCAAGGCGCGGATTACGATCCAATGCAGGACCGTGACCACATCTCTGCTAGCTTCTCGATGTCATTCTAAACGACAACGAAATTCCAAAAGGCTCCTCCGGGAGCCTTTTTTGTGACCTCAGCTGCGCTGGGTTTTGCTCAAGGGGGATTTCGCGTGGCCCGGAGTGGGTTAGTCCCTCTGCAGGGTGTCTGCCGCATGGATGCGGCAGTCAAGCCCCCATGGATGGGTTCACGGCGTCCCTGCAGAGGGACTAACCCGCGAAGGGCCCAAGAGCGAATTCACGCCCGAGCAAAACCCAGCGCAGCGGAGGTAATACACCGCGACCTCCGAAGCCCTTGGTTGTATTCCGCATTGGGATTGCATATAATGCCGCCGATTTTTCACTCGCTCTTTGCCAGTACAGGAACCTCCCATGCATGCAATGTTAAATATTGCGGTGCGTGCTGCACGTGCAGCCGGCCGTGTCGCCATGAAATCTTTTCAACAACCCGACCAAGTCGAGTATGAAGAAAAAGGCGCTAACGACTTTGTCACGAACATCGACAAAGCCTGCGAACAGACCATCATCGCGACCATTCAAAAATCTTACCCAGACCACGATTTCCTCGCAGAAGAGTCTGGCGCGCATCATGCGAAGGGAGAGTACCTGTGGGTGATCGACCCGATCGATGGCACCACCAACTTCATGCGCGGAATCCCGCACTTCTGTATCTCGATTGCGCTTATGCATAAAGGCGTTACACAACACGCTGTTGTGTATGATCCCGTGCGCGAAGAAATGTTCACTGCAAGTCGTGGTGCGGGAGCACAATTGAACGGATACCGCATTCGCGTTTCGGCTCGAAAAGAATTGGAAGGCACCCTCCTTGCAACGGGATTCCCATTCAAACTCAAGCATTTGTTGCCGGACTATCAAAAGGTATTCAATTCATTTTTTGAGCAAGCTGCGGATGTGCGTCGTGCGGGTTCAGCCGCTCTGGATCTGGCTTATGTGGCTGCAGGTCGTGTGGATGGCTACTGGGAAGCGGGTCTTAAATTGTGGGATACGGCTGCGGGTGAGTTGCTTGTGCGCGAAGCGGGTGGTGTTGTGACCGATTTTGGTGGCGGTATGAATCATCAAAATTCAGGTAATATCGTGGCAGCATCGCCTCGTGTTTTACAAGGAATGGTGAGCAAAATGCGTCCGCTATTGCCAGCCGCCTTGTTGAAATAACCGCGACAGCAAAAGGCTTAGAGAACAACGTAAAACGCCGGCCCTGAAGAGGTGCCGGCGTTTCTTGTTGTGCGCCGGGCACGGCGCGTTGCGCCCTGACGGGTGCTATTCCTGTACAGGTGGTACTGACAGGATGACTTGGAGGTGAGAGTCCTCTGTGAGCCCGGTAAGGGGAATCACTAGCTGAACCGCA
>NZ_PIPM01000006.1 GCF_003987175.1 Aliidiomarina sanyensis
ACTGGGTCTGGTATCGCTGATGGACAGTTACCATCAGCTCAAATGTAACCTATGAACCGCCGTGGTACGGAACCGTATGCCCGGTGGTGTGAGAGGACGGAGGCCAGGAGGCCTCCTCCTACTCGATTAGAATTCTAAATCGTCTACTTCGAGGTCGTAACAGTAGTCGATATCCATCAACTCGCGCTCGAGACGTTTGCGCTCTTTCAGTGCTTCAATTTCACGCCACTTCCGCTTCGCCCGGCCCTTACTTGACTTCTCAGATGCGTTGCTGAGTTCTTCTGTATGGTTCATGAGCTCCCCCTTTAGAGTATCGCTAGTATCGCTTTTTGATTGTTTTTTAGCGCATCAACATAGTGCCACAACCGGGATAAATGTAAAGCGATTTTGTTACATAAATGTGATCAACCTATTACGTTTGCCTTACCAACGAATGGGTTGATGCCCTTGGCGCACTAGCCACTCATTTGCGAGGCGGAAGTGTCCGCAGGTGAGGAAGCCACGGTGGGCGGAGAGGGGAGAGGGATGAACCGATTCGAGCACATAATGGCGTTCGCGATCGACGGGAGCGGCCACAGTTTGGGCATGTTTGCCCCAGAGCATAAAGACCATCGGATGCATTTGGTTAAGATGTTCGACGGTGGCTTGCGTAAAGGTTTGCCACCCCCAACGTGCATGTGAGGCGGGCTCTCCTTCCCGAACGGTCAGCGCAGTATTTAACAACAACACGCCTTGTTCGGCCCAGTGACTCAGGTCCCCATGGGTCGGGATCTGAAAGTTCGGGTCATCATGCTGTATGGCTTTATAAATATTCTTAAGGGAAGGTGGTGGCGTAACTCCGCGCGGTACAGAGAATGCTAAACCGTGTGCTTGGCCGGGCTGATGGTATGGATCCTGCCCCAAAATAACCACTTTGACGCGGTTCGCTGGGGTGAGTTGAAACGCTCGGAAGACATCCTCTTTGGCTGGGTACACGGGCTTATCACCCGCGCGATCTGCCAGCACTCGCGCTCGAAGCTCACGAAAATACGCTTGCTGCCGCTGAACATCAAATAAAGGCGCCCAGGATTCCATTTTGCCTCCCAATCAATGAATGCCCGCTATCATGCCAAGCTTCTATACTCCCAGCAAGCGCATCGTAGCCAACGCACCGCGTTGGGCTTTCAACCCTCGCTCCCAACGCTGTGCGTTGGCTACGATCATCACTCGGCGAAGGCGTCGCTTCCAACCCTCGCTCCCAACGCTGTGCGTTGGCTACGATCATCACCCGGCGAAGGCGTCGCTTCCAACCCTCGCTCCCAACGCGGTGCGTTGGCTACGATCATCACTCGGCGAAGGCGTCGCTTTCAACCCTCGCTCCCAACGCGGTGCGTTGGCTACGATCATTACTCGGCGAAGGCGTCGCTTCCAACCCTCGCTCCCAACGCGGTGCGTTGGCTACGATCATTACTCGGCGAAGGCGTCGCTTTCAACCATCGTTCCCAACGCGGTGCGTTGGCTACGATCATCACCCGGCGAAGGCGTCGCTTTCAACCATCGTTCCCAACGCTGTGCGTTGGCTACGATCATCACTCGGCGAAGGCGTCGCTTCCAACCCCTTGCTCCCAACGCGGTGCGTTGGCTACCGTCATCACCTATGCGCGCACCGGATGTGTTGGTGGATGAAAAAATGTGGGGGCTGTGGTATGCTCGCGCGGTTTTCTGAACACGCGTTTGGGCTGGGCGGTCGGTACCGCAAAAAAGGGTAAAAGTCTCCATGTTAGATAAAGTTCGCGTCATTTTGGTTGGTACAACGGATCAGCGGAATATTGGCTCTGCCGCTCGGGCGATGAAGACGATGGGCATCCATGAATTGGTCCTCGTTCAGCCGGAAGAGTTGCCAGAGGGTAAAGCACAAGCCTTGGCTGCGGGCGCAACGGATGTCCTAGCGAAAGCGCAAATTATGGACTCTTTGGCTGATGCGTTGGCAGATTGCCAATTGGTGTTGGCGACAAGCGCGCGGAACCGAACGTTAGATTGGCCGCAGCTAACTCCGCGCGAAGCGGGTGAAAAAGCTGTGCAAGAGGGGTTGGCTGGAGCGAAAGTGGCGATTGTATTTGGTCGTGAGGCGAGTGGATTGACCAATGAAGAGCTCCAGATGGCGGACTTCCATCTGCATATTCCCGCGAATCCAGAATACAGTTCACTCAACTTAGCGATGGCGGTGCAGACGGTTTGTTATGAGGTCCGCATGGCGGCTCTGGCGGCAGCGGAAGCGCCGGAATCGGTTCGTTCAAGTGACGTCGAGTATCCGCTACATGACGATATCGAAGGGTTCTATGCGCATTTAGAACGTGTGCTCGGCCACACGGGCTTTATTATTCGCAAGCATCCGGGCATGGTGATGACGAAGTTGCGCCGCTTATTTAATCGTGCGCGTCCGGAGAAGAATGAACTGAATATTTTACGTGGGGTGTTGTCGTCAGTGGAACGCCTTGCGCCATCGAATGAAAAGCGGTCACCTGACTGATTGCCCCGTCATCTCGTTTCGAAGGAATAAGCCATGAGAAAGCCTGTCTACCTTGATTATGCAGCTACGACCCCGGTCGATCCGCGGGTTGCCGAGTGCATGATGGGTTTTCTCACTATGGATGGCGTATTTGGAAATCCTGCATCTCGGTCGCATCGGTTTGGTTGGCAGGCTGAGGAAGCGGTGGATATCGCGCGCGAACAAATTGCTCAGTTGATTCATGCGGATCCGCGCGAGATTGTCTTTACTTCTGGGGCGACGGAAGCTAGCAATCTTGCAATCAAAGGGGTGATGGAGTTTCATCAAAACCGCGGCAAACATGTGGTCACAGTGGTGACGGAGCATAAAGCGACTCTAGACACCTGTGCCGCACTTGAGGCCGCCGGATTTGAAGTGACTTACTTGCCGGTTGATGCGCAAGGAGCGCTTGATCTTGCTGATGTGCAGCAAGCACTGCGACCTGATACGGTGTTGTTGTCGGTCATGCAGGTCAATAACGAAACGGGTGTGATGCATCCAATTCGTGAGCTTGCTCAACTTGCCCATGAGAATGGCACGCTCATTCACGTGGATGCGGCTCAAAGTGTTGGCAAGATCGCGGTTGATGTGCGCGACCTCGATGTGGACCTGATGTCGATCTCAGCGCATAAAATGTACGGGCCGAAAGGTATCGGTGCGCTATTCGTGCGTCGGAATCCGCGGGTTCTTTTGCAATCTCAGATCCACGGCGGTGGGCACGAACGAGGGATGCGTTCAGGGACACTTGCGCCCCATCAA
Organism: Aliidiomarina sanyensis; assembly: GCF_003987175.1. GTDB lineage: Bacteria > Pseudomonadota > Gammaproteobacteria > Enterobacterales > Alteromonadaceae > Aliidiomarina > Aliidiomarina sanyensis. The sequence goes on from NZ_PIPM01000006.1 coordinate 3,287, forward strand.
ATTGCCGGATTTGGCCAAGCAGCCGCCATCGCGTCAGAAGCGCTTGAACAGGACGGTTATCGGATTGGGCTGCTCCGCGCACAATTGTGGACGGGTCTGCAAAACATCCCCGGCATTGTCTTGAATACGGATTTGAAGCGCAGTGTGCCGGGTATTCTCAATATTGGATTTGAGGGGATTGAAGGCGAAACTTTACTGATGGCGCTCGGCCAGCTCGCGGTATCTTCAGGATCCGCGTGCAACAGTGCGAGTGTCGAGCCCTCTTATGTCCTGCGCGCAATGGGGCGATCGGATGCGGTGGCGCACGCAAGCATTCGCTTGAGTGTGGGTCGTTTTACAACCGAGGAAGAAATCGATTTCGCTGCGCAGCTCGTGAACGATACGGTCACTGGACTGCGCAGCAGCTAAATCGATATTATTTCAAACGTGCGGCAAAGGTCTTTTTGAATTTCGCTAACTTGGGTGATACGACGGCCTGACAGTACTGGTTTTGCGGATTCCGCTCAAAGTAGTTGTCGTGGTAGTCCTCCGCTGGATAGAAGGTTTCAAGTGCTGCAACCTGCGTGGCAACTGGATCTGGCCACATCTTGTCTGCTTCAATCTCCGCGATAATTTCATGGGCGGCTGCTTCTTGAGCCGGAGAATGGAAGAAAATGGCGGTCCGGTATTGCGTACCAATATCATTCCCCTGCCGGTTCACTTGCGTTGGATCATGCAGCGCAAAGAATATCTCGAGTAGTTCACGGTAACTGATCACGGTTGGATCAAAGGTGATTTGCACCACCTCTGCGTGGCCGGTGGAACCGGTGCACACTTCTTTGTAAGTTGGGTTTTCGGTATGCCCACCCGCATAGCCTGATTTGACCCGAGCGACACCTTGCAGTTGATTAAAAGCGGATTCTAAACACCAGAAGCACCCTCCCGCCAGGGTGGCTTGTTCTAACGCACTACTCATCTCGTTCCACCTTTCAAATAAACATCTAGACGGCCAAAATACATGAGCGCAAAAAATTTGCAAGTGCTTGTAGGGGCACGTCAAGATTTATTGGGAAAAATTCCTTGAATCGCGTATAATCCGCGCGACTTTTTTTATAACTTGAACCGGGAGTAACACATGGCTTTGGAACGTACTTTGTCCATCATTAAGCCTGACGCGGTTGCGAAAAACGTAATCGGCGCAATCGTAAATCGTTTTGAATCTGCAGGTCTGCGTATCGTGGGTCAGAAAATGATGCACCTGAGCAAAGAGCAAGCAGAAGGCTTTTACGCTGAACATAAAGAGCGTCCGTTCTTTGGCGCATTGGTCGAGTTCATGACTTCAGGTCCAATCGTCGTTATGGCGTTGGAAGGTGAAGATGCGGTTCGTAAAAACCGTGAAATCATGGGTGCAACCAACCCACAAGAAGCTGCGGCAGGAACCTTGCGCGCAGACTACGCAGAAACCATCGATGAGAACGCAGTTCACGGTTCCGATGCGGTTGAATCTGCAGCACGCGAAATCGCCTATTTCTTCTCTGATGAAGAAGTTTGTGCTCGTACCCGCTAAAATAGTAGGGAAGCGCACAGAGAAAAGGGGCTTTGAGCCCCTTTTTTGACCGCACGAAAAGAAATTTGCTGAAGAAATATTGAGGTCGTCATGACAGTAAGCACTTGCAACCCGAGCACCGAGCAAAGCGCCGGAACCGCAAAAAAAGTTAACCTGCTGGATTTAAACAAGCAGGGCATGCGGGATTTCTTTGCCCAGCTAGGGGAGAAGCCGTTTCGCGCCGAACAGGTGATGAAGTGGGTCTATCATTACTGCGAAGATGACTTCGATAAGATGACAAACTTAAACAAAGCCTTGCGAGCCAAGCTTAAAGAAGTTGCTGAGGTGCGTGCGCCGGAGATTAAAGTTCAGCAGCAATCGGCCGATGGAACCATTAAGTTCGCGATGGATTTAGGGGACGGTCAGGAGGTTGAGTCTGTTTGGATTCCTGAAGACGACCGCGCAACGCTGTGCGTATCCTCTCAAGTGGGCTGTGCTCTGGAATGTACCTTCTGCTCTACGGGGCATCAAGGGTTCAACCGGAACTTGAAAGTGTCAGAAATCATTGGCCAAGTGTGGCGGGTGAGTAAGCTGCTTGGTCCGTTCGGTGAAACGAATGTGAAAGCGGTGACCAATGTCGTCATGATGGGGATGGGTGAGCCGTTGTTGAACCTCAAGAATGTTGTCCCAGCGATGGAGCTGATGCTCGATGATTACGGCTTTGGTCTGTCCAAGCGACGGGTGACCTTAAGTACCTCAGGTGTCGTGCCTGCACTTGACCTGTTGCGCGAGCAAATTGATGTGGCCTTGGCAATTTCACTTCACGCACCAACGAATGATTTGCGTGATGAGATTGTGCCCATTAACAAAAAGTATCCGATTGAAGAGTTTTTGGCCGCGTCACGTCGGTATATCGAAAACTCGAAAGCACAATCGAAGGTGACCGTGGAGTATGTCATGTTGGATCATATTAATGACTCAACGGATCAAGCACATCAGTTGGCGAGCGTATTGAAAGGAACACCCAGTAAAATAAACTTAATTCCTTTTAATCCCTTCCCCGGCTCTGAGTATGGTCGTTCGAGTAATTCTCGTATTGATCGTTTCTCAAAGGTATTGATGCAGCACGGTTATACCGTTATCGTTAGAAAGACGCGTGGGGACGATATTGACGCGGCGTGTGGACAGCTCGTCGGGGATGTAGTGGATCGCACAAAACGCTTATTGAAAAAACAACAAAAACAAAAGAATGGGGAACCGATTAAGGTAAATGTGGTCGGTTAGCCTATTACGATATCGATTCCGGCGATGGATTGCCTCAAAGTAGTGAATTCAGCTAAACATGACCGATACCAAACAAAATGAAGAGCTCCCTCTTGACGAGGAGAGCGAAGGCCAAGTGGATACGCAGGTAACCCCTGGGGAGTTGTTGCGCGCTGCGCGTGAGCAAGCGGGTTTGTCTGTGAGCCAAATTGCTGACCGACTGCGTCTTCGGCGTTCACAGATCGAAGAGCTTGAAGCCAATGAATTTAGTAAGTACGTCGGTGGAACATATATCCGCGGTTACTTGCGTTCATACGCCAAACTTGTAAACCTGAACGAAGCGAGTGTTATCGCCGCGTACCAAAGCTTTATCGGCGAAGAAGTCCCTCCCGGCCAAATGCAAAGTTTCTCGCGCAAAACCAAGCTTGAATCACAAGACAACAAGCTGATGCTGATCACGTGGATCATTATCCTCTTGTTGATTGGTTCGGTCGCGGTTTTTGTTTGGCAACAATTTATCGAAGAGCAAAACGGCAACGGCCTCTCATCGTCCGCAACGACAACGTCGACTCAAGCGCGTGAACGAGCCACTTCAACGACGACTCCTCAGCGCGAATTGGAGCGTCAACGGGATCCGATTGACCCACGTGATCGCGATGATGTGATCGCACCAGAGGAAACCGAAACTTTGGTGGAAGCCCCGGTTGAGCCAGTCGTGGTGCCAGAAGTATCAACTGAAACGACAGAATCAGAAAGCACTGTCTCTGAATCCACCAGCGCGTCAACGAGCCAAACGCCCGTCAGTACACAGCCACCTCGGCAGACTTCGGACGTTCAATCGACACGCTCTGAGCCAGCTGCATCGCCGGCGGGTTCAGAGATCCCAGACGCTGAATTGGTATTGACGTTTGCAGATGATTGTTGGGTTCGAATCGAAGATGCGACCGGTGCTGTAATTGCATTCGGCGTCAAACAAGCGGGGCATGTGATGCCGTTAGAAGGCGAAGCGCCTTTTGAGTTAACCTTGGGAGCTCCCCAAGCCGTTTCTGTTTATTTTCGTGGTGAATCGATTGACTTGAGTTCCTACCGTGGGCGCACAGCGCGCTTCCGCTTGCCTGCCGAAGGTTAAGCCAACGGTGAACCACTGAAGCGTGTTCCGAAAAGAGAGTAGTTACCGAACATGAATCACGAATCTCCTATTATTCGCCGCAAGAGCCGTCGTATTTACGTCGGCTCTGTGCCTATTGGTGATGGGGCACCCATCGCTGTCCAGTCGATGACCAACACCTTAACAACGGATGTCGACGCGACGGTTGCACAAATTGAGCGCATTGTCGCAGCAGGGGGAGATATTGTCCGCGTTTCCGTTCCAACCATGGACGCGGCGGAAGCGTTCAAGCAAATTCGAGAGCGCGTGGAGGTTCCACTCGTTGCAGACATCCATTTTGATTATCGGATTGCGTTAAAAGTTGCTGAGTACGGAGTGGACTGTTTGCGCATCAATCCAGGGAATATCGGCAATGAAGAGCGGATTCGCGCGGTTGTCGATGCTGCACGTGACCGCAATATTCCTATTCGTATTGGTGTCAATGCGGGCTCACTCGAGCGTGACATTCAAGAAAAGTATGGTGAGCCGACGGGCGCAGCGCTAGTCGAGTCAGCGATGCGCCACGTGGATATTCTCGATCGCCTAAATTTTCAGGATTTTAAGGTGAGCGTGAAAGCATCTGATGTCTTTCTTGCTGTGGATGCTTATCGCATTTTGGCGAAGCAAATCGAACAACCATTGCATTTGGGCATTACCGAAGCGGGAGGCGCGCGGGCCGGTGCTGTCAAATCGGCAATTGGCTTGGGGATGTTGTTAGCAGAGGGGATTGGCGACACGATTCGCATCTCGCTCGCAGCAGATCCTGTCGAAGAGATCAAAGTGGGCTTTGATATTTTGAAGTCACTGCGCATTCGCAGCCGTGGTATCAACTTTATCGCCTGTCCGAGTTGTTCCCGTCAGGAGTTTGATGTGATTTCGACGGTCAATGCTTTGGAACAACGGTTGGAAGACATCGTGACCCCGCTCGATGTGTCGGTCATTGGCTGTGTGGTGAACGGACCCGGTGAAGCCATGGTTGCTCAGATTGGCTTGGCAGGTGCGAAAAATAAAAGCGGCTTTTATATGGATGGTGAGCGTCAGAAGTTGCGTATCGACAATGGAAATATTGTGGATGAGCTTGAGGCCCAGATCCGTGCGTATGTGCAGCGCCGTGAGCGCGAACAACCGATCGATATCAAGAACCTCTGATTTTACCTGATTCCCTAAACACCCTATAATGCCGGCTTTGCAAATTACGGTCGATTGAGTACAGGAATACCGAAACAGTGGCAAAACAAATCCAAGCCATCCGCGGCATGAACGACATTCTGCCGGAGCAAACGGGACGCTGGCAACAGCTCGAGCACGTCATTCGTCAATTGCTCGCGGGATACGGTTACAGCGAAATTCGCATGCCGGTGGTCGAACAAACCGACCTTTTTAAGCGCTCGATTGGCGAAGTGACGGATATCGTCGAGAAAGAAATGTACACCTTCGAGGACCGCAACGGTGACAGTTTGACCTTGCGTCCTGAAGGAACTGCAAGTTGTGTGCGTGCCGGAAATGAGCATGGCCTGCTTTACAACCAAACCCGTCGTCTATGGTACATGGGGCCGATGTTCCGTCATGAGCGTCCGCAGAAAGGGCGGTATCGTCAGTTTCATCAAGTCGGTGTTGAAGCCTTCGGGCTCGATGGGCCAGACATTGATGCCGAACTTATTCTTCTCACCGTGCGCTTGTGGAAGGCGCTTGGTTTACTCCCTTATTTGACCCTTGAGCTCAATTCATTAGCTTCGAATGAAGCCCGTGGGGCGTATCGCGATGCACTCACGGCGTACCTGCGTAGTCATCTGGATATGCTCGATGAAGACAGTGTGCGCCGGCTCGAGTCGAATCCGTTACGGATTTTGGATTCGAAAAACCCAGCAATGGCTGAGGTACTCGCCAATGCGCCTAAGTTAAGCGAATATTGGGACGAGGAATCACGTTCGCACTTTGAAAAACTCTGTGCCTATCTTGATGCGGCAGGCGTGCCTTATGTGCACAATGAGCGTCTGGTGCGCGGTTTGGATTATTACAATCGAACCGTTTTTGAATGGGTGACCGAAAGTCTTGGCGCGCAAGGAACCGTTTGCGCTGGCGGCCGTTACGATGGACTCGTCGAGCAACTGGGCGGGAAAGCGACGCCAGCCGTTGGTTTTGCGATGGGGCTTGAGCGTCTTGTGCTCATGCTCGAACAAGCGGACTCCCTTACAATTCCGCGTGCGGTGGATGTTTATGTGGTTGCGGCAGGGCCCGAGGCGGAACTTCCTGCGATGCGCGTTGCCGAACAGGTTCGGGATACGCTGCCCGGCCTTCGGACCATGCTCCACTGCGGTGGTGGAAAGTTTGCGAAACAACTTAAAAAGGCAGATCAGAGCGGTGCGGAAGTTGCACTGATTCTGGGCGCTGACGAAGTAAAAGAAAATAAAGTAACCGTGAAATATCTGCGTCAAAACGTGGAGCAACAAACGGTCCCTATGGATGAATTAACCTCAGTACTGCGTACTTTGGTATGACCTGAAGAGGAAGAGGCAGTGGAACACGAAGATCAACAAGTCGAACAGATTAAGCAATTCATCAAAGAGTACGGTCCTTGGATCGTTGCCGGCGTCGTGATTGGGCTCGGCTCTCTGTTCGGCTGGCGTCATTATCAAGATAGCCAAACACAAGCAGCTGAATCGCGTACAGCAATCTATCAACAGATGCTTGAAACCTTGCAATTCTCGGAAGGCGATGAGGCTTCTGCACGCGCGCAAGCTCTGGCTGCTGAACTCGAGGGTTCGGAGCAGGGTGCGCTTGCCCAATTGCACTTGGCGCAACAAGCGGTCAATCAGGGCGATTTTGATGCCGCTCGGTCGTATCTCGAATCAGCCCACGCAACGCTCCGCAGTGGTGAACTTAAATCGATTGTCGCTTTGCGTCTAGCACGGTTGGACATCGCGCGCGAAGACTACAATTCCGCGGAAGCTTGGCTCAATGGTATTCGCAGTTCAGCGTTTGCTGCGAATGTCGCCGAAGTTCGCGGTGACATTCATTATGCGCGCGGTAACCATGCGGCGGCGCGTGAATCCTATCTGGCAGCTGCTGAAGCATCAGTAAGTGGTGCAAGTACTGCGCTCCAGATGAAAATTGACAACCTGGCAGGACACGAATGATTAAAACAAAACAATGGTTAGCTGTCGTTGCAGCTGTACTTCTGGTCTCCGCATGTTCTTCACGCGATCAAGGCCCGCAGCACGCAGAACTGCAACAGATTACCACTGAAGTCAGCGCCTCTCAGATTTGGTCAACCCGGGTCGGGACTGGGTTCCGTGGGCATTTTTCGCGTCTTCGACCGGTCCATGCAGATGGCATCGTGTACGCCGCGGATCGGCAAGGAACCATTGTAGCTCTCAACGTTGAGAACGGCCGTGAAGTGTGGTCGAAACACGTGGGAGGGCGGCAACCGCTATTCGGACGCTATTTTGCCGGTGAGCCGGCTCGTTTGAGTGGTCTGACTGTCGCGGGCTCGATGTTATTTGTCGGTTCGGAGAATGGTCTGGTTTATGCCTTTAACCGAGAAGATGGTGAGTTGCTGTGGGAACAAAAAGTTCCTGGTGAAGTACTCGCACCACCGGCCGTGGGTGAAGGCCGCGTAGTGGTCCATTTGGGCTCGGGAAATGTCGTTGCTTTGCGGGCGAGCACGGGTGAACAACTGTGGATTCACGAAGAAGAAGTTTCTCTCTTAAGCCTTCGCGGCACGTCGCCGCTTGCGATTCAGAGTGGCGGTGTGATCTTTGGCAGCGCGACAGGAAAGGCAGTGGTTCTTATCCTTGAAAGTGGCATGCTTGCATGGGAAGAGCGCGTAACGGTTCCGTCAGGCTCGACTGATCTTGAGCGTGTTGTGGATATCGATGGCGCGCCTCTGGTCGCTGGTACGACGGTCTACATGTCGGCATATAATGGCGATTTGGTTGCATTAGACCTGCGTAGTGGCGAGGTTCTGTGGCGCCGCGAGTATGGTAGCTGGCGCGGCCCGGTCATGTCGGCAAACCGAATTATTTTGGTCAATCAACAAAGCCACGTGATCAGCGTCGACCGTTCGAACGGTCTCGAACAGTGGCGGAATTCAGACCTATTCTTGCGTTCGTTAACGGAGCCAGCCACCCAAGGCGGCTACTTAGTGTCGGGCGATCGTTTCGGCTACTTGCATTGGTTCAATCGCAGTAATGGTGAGCTGGTCGGTCGCTATAATCTTGGGGATGAGCCGATCCGCGGTGCGCCCTTGGTCGTGAATGACAAAATCATTGTGCAAGATGGTCGGGGACGCGTTGTCGCCCTACGTCAGCAGACGCGATAATCATGCATACCTAAACACACTTCTGTAGTACAATAGAGTGTGCAGGCGGCGAGACCGCCAATCGTTCAGGGCCGTGTAGGCCCTGAACGTGTTTCAGGAGAGAGGAAATTACATGTTACCCGTGGTCGCCCTTGTGGGCCGTCCAAATGTTGGCAAATCCACATTATTTAATCGTTTAACTCAGTCTCGGGATGCGCTTGTTGCGGATTTTCCGGGGTTAACCCGTGACCGTCAGTACGGTCAGGGGCGCTATGATAACTACCAGTTTATTGTTGTGGATACCGGCGGTATTCACGGTAAGGAAGAAGGGTTGGATTTGCTGATGGCCAAGCAATCATTGCAGGCCATTGATGAAGCGGATGTGGTGTTATTCTTGGTCGATGCCCGCGATGGGATCAGTGCTGCAGATGAGTTCATCGCTGACTATCTGCGCAAACAAGACAAGCCAGTTTACCTGACCGCCAATAAAATCGACGGACTCGACGGCGATGCAGCGGCTGCGGACTTCTTTAGTCTTGGTCTCGGTGATGTTTATCAAATTGCAGCCGCCCACGGTCGTGGGGTGAGTCAGTTGTTGCGTACGGTATTGTTGCCATTAGAAAAGCAATATCCGGACATGCATCGGGAGCCGAAATCGGCAGAGCCTCAGGAGCTCACCGAGGCCGACGCGCAAGCCGAAATTGAACGTCTCCAAGCACAACCGATCAAACTCGCCATTATCGGTCGTCCGAATGTGGGGAAATCCACCCTCACGAATCGAATTCTGGGTGAAGATCGCGTGGTTGTCTTTGATATGCCAGGCACCACTCGTGATAGCGTCTATATCCCCATGGAACGTGATGGTCGCGAGTATGTATTGATTGATACGGCAGGTGTGCGGCGCCGCGGTCGGATTGATATGGCCGTAGAGAAATATTCAGTGGTCAAAACGTTGCAGGCCATTGAGAGCGCCAACGTGGTTATTTTGGTGATTGATGCGCGGGAAACGATCAGTGACCAAGACTTAAATTTGTTGGGCTTCGTTCTCAATGCGGGGCGCTCGGTGGTCATCGCGGTCAATAAGTGGGATGGCATTGAAGCGGATGCGAAGCAATGGATTAAAGACGAGCTTGATCGACGTCTGGGCTTTGCAGACTTCGCGCGTGTGCATTTTATTTCTGCACTCCATGGCACCAATGTGGGTCACTTGTTTACCTCGGTTCAAGAGGCTTATGCCAGTGCAACCAAACGGGTCGGGACTTCGCAACTGACGCGAATTATGGAATCAGCGCAAGAAGAGCACCAACCGCCGTTGGTTCGTGGGCGTCGGGTGAAACTGAAATTTGCTCATGCGGGTGGCTACAATCCACCGTTGATTGTGGTCCATGGAAATCAAGTCAATGACCTACCAGAAAGCTATAAACGCTATCTGATGAACTACTTCCGAAAATCATTGAAGCTGATGGGAACCCCAGTGAAAGTAGAGTTTCGTGAAGGTAAAAATCCGTTTGCTGGGAGAAAGAATTCCCTCACGCTGTCTCAACAGCGCAAGCGCAAGCGCCTCATGAAGTTCGTCAAAAAATAACGCGTCGTCACACCCAACGCGACGTAGCCAACGCATTGCGTTGGGTTTTGCTCGGGTGGGAACCGTGCCCTCGCGCCCAACGCAGCGCGTTGGGTATCGTGGTTGTTATTGAGGCTGTTCTGGTGCTTCGTGGGCGTGGAGTGCTTCGATATCGAACTCATTGTAGATGTAGTTCGTTAAGCAGTAGTCGCAGGTCATTTTGATCTCGCCCTCTTCACGCAAAATGGCTCGTAATTCCTCCATCGGCACACCGCGCAGGGCAGTGGCTGTTGCACTTCGCGAGCAACCACAGAAAAAGCGGACGCTTTGGGTTGGGTAGATGTGAACTTGTTCTTCATGGTACAGGCGGTGCAGCACCTCGGTTGCAGGAAGCATTAACACTTCCTCAGCCCGAATGGTGTCAGCTAAGGTGGTTAGGTGTTCGAAGCCATCCAATCCTTTTGCACCTGGCATGGCCTGAAGGAAAAGCCCTCCACTGCGAGCGGCCTCGAGATCTGCGAACAGCCAAACGCGGGTTGCGAGTTGCTCGGATTGTTGGAAATACTGTTCAACAGCGGAGCCAAGAGATTCCCCTTCGATCGCAACCACTCCTTGATATCGCTCGCCTTGCTCGGGAGACAAGGTAATGATCAAAATTGCATTGTCGCCGACGAGTTCGCGAAAGGTTGCCTCCTGAATATCTTGCGTTAGTCGCGCCGCACCGCGCAAGGCTTGGTCATGACTTCCATTCACGGTGGCATAGTTGAGCGGTCCGTTGCCTTGAATTTGCACATTAATATGCCCCTCAAACTTGAGGGTTGCGGTCAACAAGCTGGTGACGGCCATGAGCTCACCCAATAAGATTTTCACCGGCTTTGAATAGCCGTGTCCCTGTAAAAGCGATTGAAAACTTTCCTGCAGCTGCACGATTTCGCCACGGACATCGTGATTCTCGAAGGTAAAACGAAGGATTTCATCAAGTTTGGTTGCCATGGGGTCTTTCCAATCTGGCAGCAGGGACACCCCTACTGGTTTTTGAATTTGATAAGTTCCCGACGTTGTTTTTTATCGGGGCGTTGCTCAGGGTGCGGATTATACAACTGATTCAGTTTTCGTGCCTGCGCGTTTTCTTCTCGCTTTTGCACACTCGCCGCGGTTTCTTCGTACATCTGTTGGGCTTCTTGCGCTCCCCGTCGTTGATCGTTGAGCGTCAGGACAACAACCTCAACTTTATCGTAGCCGCGCGGTACGCTGAGTATTGCGCCGAGTTCGACGATTTTTGCCGGTTTGGTTCTTTGTCCGTTGTAGTGGACTTTACCGGCCTGAATGGCGTTTCGTGCCAATCCGCGGGTTTTAAAAAAGCGAGCAGCCCACAGCCATTTATCCAAACGGACGGATACCTGATTCATAGCAATGAACCCTGATTAAAAATGGAGTGTTAGTTTAACATGAATCCTTACATTTTTTCCTTCCACGCGCATTGTTGTTCGGGATTAGGCGAGCTAGAATGCGATCATTGATAACAAAAATTTAATACACGTTGATTTCTTATTGATGGCTCACTCTATGTCTTTTGGCTCGATGTCTTTTAGCGCGCTCGGTGATTCCCTCGGCCGCTTTCTTCAGCCCGCTGCAACCGTGGTTGCAGTGTTCCTATTCGCGTGGGCTGCTTGGCTCGCGGCACAGATGACATGGAACCTTCTCGCACCTGCGAATCCGCCAACACCGTCCGCAACGGTCTCTGCGGCGACAGGAAGTGGCGGTCAGCTGAGTCCGGAGCGAATTCAACGCATGCACTTATTTGGTGAGCGTGGGGCTCAACCCGCGCAAACTGCTCGAACAACGGAAGCGCCAGAAACGACGCTGAATATTCGTCTTGTTGGGGTGACAGCAAGTACGGTACCAGAACGGTCAGCCGCGATTATTCAGCAAGGGAACAACCAAGTTGTCTATATTCCCGGCGAAACAATTAGCTCAAGTCGCGCGGTACTGCGCGAAATTCTCTCGGATCGTGTCATTCTCGAAAACGCCGGTCGCATGGAAACGCTGTACTTGGATGGTCGGGACGGCTTCGAACCTGGGTTGACGCTTCGAGAGGCACCGGCCCCGCGCTCGGATGCATCAACACCTGTGCAACCAACGGAAGTTCCGCTCTCTGGGCAAGAGGTGTCTATCGAGAGCATTCAAGAATTAGTGACGATTACGCCGTATCAGCAAGATGGCGAATTGGTGGGTTATCGGCTCGCTCCGCGAGCGAATCCAGAAATTTTCACGGCAGCAGGCTTTCAAGCCGGTGACATTGCAATCAGCCTCAATGGCTACGATCTAACCAATGTTGCTGAAGCGGCCTCCATTATGCGTGACCTTTCCTCGCTCACCACGGCCACAGTCGTGGTTTTACGTAATGGCGAGCAGGTGACGCTGGAACTCAGTATTCCGAACGAATAGGTAGATAGAATGCGCTTCTTAACGAAAGTCCTTGGAATGACATTTGCGGCAAGCCTCGCACTCGTTCCGTTATCATCGGTGCAAGCACAGGAAGAATTCTCTGCAAGCTTCAAAAATACCGATATCAACGAATTCATTCAGGCGGTGAGCCGAAACCTCGAGCAGACCATCATTATAGATCCCGAAGTACGGGGACGGATCAATGTCCGCAGTTACGATGTGATGAATCGTGAACAGTATTACCAGTTCTTCCTGAACGTGTTGGAAGTTTATGGGTATGCGGTGGTCCGTATGGATAACAATGTCCTGAAAGTCATTCGTGACCGCGACGCAAAATCAGCGCCAGTTCCCGTGGTCGATGACGATTCCTACAACGGTGATGAGTGGGTAACCCGGGTAGTTCCACTACGAAACGTGTCGGTCCGTGAACTTGCCCCCTTGCTACGTCAATTAAACGACCAAGCCAGTGGCGGAGCGGTCATGAGCTACGATCCGTCGAACGTCATCATGATGAGTGGGCGCGCAGCGCTCATCAACCGCTTGGTTCAAATTATTCAGCACGTTGACCGTGCCGGCGACCAAGATGTTGAAGTGGTTCAATTACAACACGCATCTGCGGCAGAAATGGTGCGGATTGCCCAGAGCGTCTTTCAACAGCAAGGGTCCGGTATCCCTGAGATGATGATTCCACGGATTGTCCCAGATGAGCGTACCAACCGCGTATTGATTAGCGGAGACCCGCGCGCGCGAGAACGTGTCGCGCGTCTGTTGCGTCAGCTCGATACGGAAATGCAGACGAGTGGAAACACCCGCGTGTTCTATTTACGCTATGCCCAAGCCGATGACATGGTGCAGCTGCTGCGCGGCATGACAGATACGATCATTGCTGAAGAACGTGCGGCCGCGAGCTCCGGTTCGGGCTCAGGTTCCGGTGCGGCCTCGCGTACAGCGCGTCGCGGAAACGAAGTAAGTATTGAATCTCATCAACCGACAAACTCCATTGTGGTGACCGCTCAACCTGATATTTTGCGAGCCATCGAGAACGTGATTGGCCAGCTCGACATTCGTCGTGCGCAAGTGTTGGTCGAGGCCATCATCGTCGAGGTATTTGAGGGGGATGGGATCAACTTTGGTATTCAATGGGCCAGTGAAGATATTGGCTTGATGCAACATAACAACGGCAATATTGTTCCGATTGGACCGCTTGGTGTCGCAGCTGAAGCAGCGCGTACCCGTCCGGGGGCTGAAGTGACGCGGGTCGATAACGCGGGAAATCAGTTCACTACACGTGAACCGGATCAACGGGGCGATTTCTCCTTGTTGGCGAATCTGCTTGGCAACGCCAATGGCTTGCTCTTTGGGACCGTACAAGATGGTTGGGCTGCGGTGGTTCAAGCGGTTGCAACCACAACGAACTCGAATATTCTCTCGGCGCCGAGTATCACCACACTCGACAACCAAGAGGCCTCGATTCTTGTTGGTCAGGAAGTTCCTACCATTACGGGCGCTACCGCCGGTTCAAATAACGAGAACCCGTTCCAAACCGTCGAGCGCCGTGAAGTGGGTATTCGCTTACGTGTGACGCCACAAATCAACGAGGGTGATGCAGTTCAGCTCCTGATTGAGCAAGAAGTTTCAAGTATTGCGGGTGCAACGTCGGTTGACGTTACGTTCAATAAACGTGAACTCAGAACGACCGTTTTGGCCCGCGATGGAGAGACCATTGTGTTAGGCGGCTTGATTGATGAGGACGTGCAAGAAAGTTTGTCAAAAGTTCCTCTGTTGGGTGACATTCCGATTCTGGGACACCTGTTCAAATCAACCAGCGTCAGCACGCGCAAGCGCAACCTGATGATTTTTATCCGTCCGACCATTATTCGTGACGATGAGCGCATGGGTCACTTAAGTCAACGTAAATACAGCTACCTGCGCGCGCAACAGATAGCACAACGGGATCGTGGAATCTCCTTGCGTTCACGAGACGTCGTTCCGGTCCTTCCAGACTGGGACGAGGACAAAGATTTGCCACCAGAGTACCAACGCTTCCTGGATGAGTGGCGTCGCGATATGGATGAAATCCGTCGTGAGGCAGAAGGGGGTCAGTAATGAGTGAAGCCACTGAGTCAGGCGTTGAGCTGTCGAACGCGGAAGCCGTGGCTGCACAAGTTGCAGCGCCGGATGAGCCACGGGCACGATTACCGTACCCGTTCTCACGGCGTTTCGGCGTGGTATTGAGCTGGGAGGGGGAAACCCCCACCTTGCATACACGAGGGAAAGTCACGCCAAAAGCGCTTCATGAAGTGCGTCGTTTGGTCGGACAGAAGTTTGCCGTGAAAGTGCACTCAGAAAACGAGTTTGACGTGATTCTAGGTCAGGCTTACCAACGGGATTCCTCGGAAGCGAAACAATTAATGGAAGATATTGGGAACGAGGTGAACTTGTTCTCACTGGCCGAAGAATTACCCCAAACCGAAGATTTGCTCGATAGTGAAGATGACGCACCCATCATCAAACTCATTAACGCAATGTTGAGCGAAGCGATCAAAGAGGGTGCGTCAGATATCCATATCGAGACGTTTGAAAAAGACTTGGTTATCCGGTTTCGAATTGATGGCGTTCTGCGCGAGATTTTGCGGCCGAACCGGAAGTTGGCGTCGCTCTTGGTGTCTCGGATCAAAGTCATGGCACAGCTTGATATCGCCGAAAAGCGCCTGCCACAAGACGGGCGTATTTCGCTTTTGATTGCCGGTCGTGCGGTCGATGTTCGGGTATCTACGATGCCGTCCAACCACGGCGAACGGGCGGTATTGCGTTTGCTCGACAAAAACAATGCGCGCTTGGATTTGACTGAGTTGGGCATGACCGTGGCAAACCGAAAGATTTTCTCCAGTCTGATTCATAAACCGCATGGCATTATTCTGGTGACGGGTCCAACGGGGTCAGGGAAAAGTACCACGCTGTATGCTGGACTCTCTGAGATCAACACCAAAGACCGTAACATTCTGACTGTCGAAGACCCTATCGAATATGCACTGGAAGGGGTTGGCCAAATGCAGGTCAATCCACGGGTCGATATGACTTTTGCGCGCGGTTTACGGGCGATTCTACGTCAAGATCCCGATGTCGTCATGGTCGGGGAAATCCGGGATGGCGAGACGGCACAAATTGCCGTGCAGGCCTCCCTGACGGGGCACTTGGTATTGTCCACGTTGCACACGAACACAGCCGCAGGTGCAATCACCCGATTGGAAGACATGCGGATTGAACCCTTTTTGTTATCTTCGAGTCTTCTCGCTGTACTCTCGCAACGTCTTGTCCGAACGCTGTGCAAAGACTGTCGCCAGGAGCATGTTGCAACGGCCGAGGAATGTGCGCTGCTTGGCATTGATGCAAAGAACCCGCCAACGATCTACCGGCCACGTGGTTGTGAGAAATGTAACCAGACGGGATATCGAGGTCGTACGGGTATTCACGAAATGCTCGTGGTTGATGAGACGATTCGAGAATTGATTCACAATGGTCAAGGTGAACAAGCGATTGAGCGCTATGCGCGGAAGTTCTATCCAAGTATTCGCCAAGATGGCCGCGACAAAATTATTGCCGGTATCACGACGCTTGAAGAAGTTCTCCGAGTAACCCGGGAGGAATAAGCATGCCAGCGTTTTCATATGAGGCGCTCGATGCGCAAGGACGCAAGCAAGAGGGTGTGCTCGAAGCAGATACCGAGCGTCAGATCAGACAGATGCTGCGGGAAAAGGGGATGTTCCCGGTAACCGTTGAGTTTGCAGATACCCAGGAAAAAGGCACATCAAAACGCCGAAAACCATTTTTCCAACGCCGAATTAGTACCCACGATCTTGCGCTCATTACGCGTCAGTTGGCCACTTTAGTCTCGGCAGCGCTGCCGATTGAACAAGCGTTACTCGCCGTTGCGGAACAAACGGATGGGACTCGTTTAAAGCGAATGTTAATGTCCGTGCGCAGCAAAGTTGTTGAAGGATATAGTCTGGCTGAAGGCATGCGCGACTTCCCAGCAATTTTTGATGAGCTGTTTTGCGCTATGGTCGCGGCGGGGGAGAAATCAGGGCATCTCGATGAAGTCTTGAATCGCTTAGCGGACTACACCGAACAGCAACAAGCAACCAAAAGTCAAATCACCCAAGCTGCGGTGTACCCGCTCGTATTGACGCTCGTCGCGATGGGGGTGGTTGGCTTCTTACTTGCCTTCGTCGTACCTCAAGTTATTGAACAGTTTGAGGACCTGGGCCAAGAATTACCCCTAATCACGCAAATTCTAATCGTTATCAGCGACTTCCTGCGGGATTATGGTTTGTTTATGATCGTAGGTTTGATGGTGTTCATGGTGATCTGGAAGCGATTGATGCTGAGCGATAAATTTCGCTACCGCGTCCATAAACGAGTGCTCTACATGCCATTCATCGGGAATGTAGTGCGCGTGGTCAACACATCAAGATTTGCGCGCACATTGAGTATTTTGACCGCTTCTGCGGTCCCATTATTGGAGGGACTCCGAATTACTGGCTCAGTGCTTGGTAATTTGAGAATGCGGGAAGTCGTTTCAGAGGCGGCCGACCGAGTTCGTGAGGGCTCAAGTTTACGGGCTGCGTTGGCCCCAAGTAAATTATTTCCTCCGATGATGCTTCATATGATTGCATCCGGTGAAAAAAGTGGTGAACTTGAGCAAATGCTTCGTCGGTGTGCTGATAACCAAGATAGTGAGTTTTCAGCAACCGTGAACATCACACTCAAAGTGTTCGAACCGTTATTGATTGTTGTGATGGCAGTCGTGGTTCTATTTATCGTTTTGGCCATTATCTTGCCGATATTGGCACTTAATCAGTTAGCAGGTATGTAATGAAGACAATCACGCAGCAACGACAAAAAGGCTTCACCATGATCGAACTCATGGTGGTATTAGTTATTCTCGGAATTTTGGCGACCTTTGTCGTACCGCAAGTATTCTCACAACGTGATCAAGCCGATCGACAGAAAGCAATTTCTGACCTCACAGCGTTAGAGAATGCGATGGAAATGTATCGCTTGGATAATGGAATTTATCCAACGACCGAGCAAGGTCTCGAAGCCTTAGTGAATCCGCCGCAAATGGATCCGCGTCCACGGAATTTCCGAGAGGGAGGATACATTCGCCGATTACCCCAAGATCCTTGGGGCAACGAGTATCGCCTCATCAGTCCGGGGCAATATGGTCGGTATGACATTTTCACGGCTGGGCCTGATGGTCAGCCTGGAACAGATGACGATATCGGCACTTGGAATATGCATGATCGCCCACAGCAGCAATAGAAATAGAAATGAAACACCCTCGGTCCTTTGAATGGCAATCACGCGGCTTTACTCTGATCGAGTTGATGCTGGTGATTGCTATTTTAGGACTGGCCGCCATGTATGTGGTCATTACAAGTCCAACTCGGGCGCCCGGGAACACCGCAGAAGATGCGGCCCGCAAGTTTCTACTTCAAATGCATCACGTCCGTGAGCAAGCCATTTTACGCAACTACGTATATGGCATTGAGTTTGATGATGATTACTATACCTTCTATCGTTGGCGTGATGAGGCATGGCATGAAATTGTCGCTCCGCCATTAGTCGCGACGCGCGTTCCAGACACCGTTGAGTTTGAATTTGAGTTGGGCGATTTTCGTATTCTCGACAATATGACAGAAGGGCGAGACGCGATCTTCGGCCGAGATGCTCGCCGTGAATCAAGTGATGATGATGACCCGCCACGTCCACAAATTTTAGTGTTCGAAAGTTCCGAGTTCATTCCTTTTCGTGTGCGATTCTCCGGTATGGAGCCGGGCGATATCACGATCCTGCTCGATGGCCGAAGTGGGATTGATTTTGTGCGTGAGGAGCGCGACGTATGGTGAAACAGGGGCGCTTGATATCCCGTGGATTCACGCTGATTGAAGTGATGGTCGCGTTGACGATTTTTGCAGTCGGCGCCATTGCTGCATTGCAGCTCGCGGCTGAAACCACGCGCAGCTCCGCACTGCTTGAAGAGCGTTACTTTGCCCAACTTGTCGCAAGCAATCGATTAGCTGAAGTTCATGCTGAGGCTCGTTGGCAAACCTGGCCGCCTCGCAATGAGCAAAGTGGTGAGTCTGAGCTGGTTGGCCGCACCTGGTACTGGGATCAGCAAGTGCTCGCAACGGTGACTGAGGACCTGCAAGAAGTGACGGTGCGCGTTCGCGCAATCCCAGAGGGGCCTGTAGTGGCTGAAGTTAGCGGGTTTGTGGGGCGCCGATGAGACGAGCACGTGGCTTTACATTTATTGAAGTACTGGTGGCGGTTGCGATCTTCGCGGTGCTCGCGCTGTCGAGTGCGCTTATCTTCGCACAAATGAATGACTCTTCGAGAATTTCGGAGGCCCGCCATCAGCGTTTGAGCGAACTGCAATTTGCGTTTTTGGTCATGGACCGTGATGTCCGGCAGATGGTCGCGCGGCCCGTGCGCGCTGTACCCGAAGAAAGCCGTCGATACTATGTAAGTAACAGCAGCGATTTAATCGATTCAGATATGGGCGGATTAGCGTTTGTGCGCGCCGGATGGAGCAACCCAGGGATGATGCTTCCTCGCAGTGAATTGCAGCCGGTTGTATACCGGGTCCGCGATAATGTTTTACAGCGCCTACATCGACCTTTTGTTGATGACTCCAGTGGTGAGCAGGGGGTTCAGAATTTGCTGACGGGTGTTGAGGATTTTGAAGTGCTCTTTATGCACCAAGCCGATCAACACGAGCGTTGGCAACGCCAAGACGACCTACCTGATGTTGTGATCGTACGGATTGTGTTGGAGGACTTTGGTCTTGTTGAGCGCTGGTTGCTGACCTCGGGCGTGAAACCGGAGCCGATCCCATGAGCACACTTCGACTGGCTAGACCGCCGACAGGTCGCAACAAAGGCTCAGCCATCATCACAGTTTTGTTGATTATCGCTTTCGTAACCATCATCGCGGTGCAAATGAGTGAGCGATTACGCATGCAGATTGCTCGGGTTGCATCGACGGACTTTGCCGAGCAAGCCTATTGGCATTGGTTGAGTGCCGAAGCCTTGACGCGGCAAGTTTTGCTCGCAGAGTTGGAAAATGATGACTGGCGAGCGCATCTCGGTCAAAACTGGGCCAACCAACAAGGGCCTTTTCCTGTGCGAGGCGGGCAAATCGGCGGGCGTATCCGAGACTTGCATAGCTGCTTCAATCTCAACAGTTTGTACCGAGATACTGAAGATCAGTCGGGCTTCACGGTTGCGGTGGAGCAATATCGCACACTCCTTGCAGCCCTCGAGTTTGATGAGTTTACCAGCCAGCGCTTGACCTCCACCCTAATTGACTGGTTGGACAAAGACTCGGAATTACATGATTCGTTTGGCGCTGAAGACCCAGATTACGAGTCTTTACCGCAGCCATATCAGGCGGCCAATACATTGTTGTCACACCGCTCGGAATTGCGGCAAATTATCGGCTACACTCAAGAAGTTTACGAGACGCTAAGGCCTTACGTGTGTGCGATCCCAGCGAATAGTCGCTTCGCCCTGAACTTGAACACCGTCAGTGTCGACCAACCTGAACTAGTCGAAGCGTTCTTTCGGGGGCAAATGGACCGAAATGCGGCAGAAAACCTCATTCGTGCCCGCCCGGAAACGGGATTTGAAACAATTGACGAGATCCGCTCACAACCCGAGATTCAAAACCTGCTCTCGGACGAACAGCAGAGCTTATCAGAATTAGAATTACTGACATTAGAAAGTCGCTATTTTGAGTTGCAGGCCCATGTGCAATATGGTGATCTGGAGTATTATGGATTTAGTCAGCTCATGGTAGCGGGCGGCGATGCGCACATTCTGCATCGTTCACGCGGAGGATACGTTAAAGATGAGTGAGCAACTAATCATTCGCTTACCCGGCGATCCAGAGACTCCGGTCTCGTGGCTCGTGTGGAACAAAGACCAACGGGAACTCGTTGCGAGTGGCGAGATGACCGCTGGAGCGGATTTAGCTGGATTGGGTGAGAAGGCTGCGGGTCGTCAGGTACTGGTTTTTGTAAGTACGCTCGCCGTTGGATTACATGAAATTAATCTTCCTGCCAAATCGAGACGTCATTTGCGTCAGGTCATCCCGTACGCCTTAGAAGATGAACTGGCCGAAGACATTGAGGACGTTCACTTTGCCTGGCCTGAGCCGTTGCCTCGCAGTGAGGGCGTGCCGGTCGCCGTCGTTGCGCGTGCGCAAATGGATATCTGGCTTGCCTTACTCGGGGAAGCAGGCGTGCCCGTGTCCCATCTCTATCCCGATCTCTATTTGTTGCCCACCTTTGAAGATGAATGGTCCATGACGCGTTTTGGGCCCGAATGGATTTTGCGGACCGGAGCATGGCAGGGAACCGCGTTGGATGTCGAGTTATTGGACTATTTTGTGCCGGATTCGACGATGTCGGAGCCAACCACAATTCGTGCCTACGGCGCGCTTGAATGGCACGGGGCTCCTGCGCCGGTTGTACCCCATGACCCAGCATTGCCATTGCAGTTAGCCGTAGACTTCCAACCCCAAGGCTGCATCAATTTGATGCAGGGCGATTATCGGGTGCAAAGTGCATCTGATGTGGACTTGAGTAAACTGAAATTCCCAGCGATGGCGGCGGCTATTTTTGTGGCGGTGCTTCTGCTGAATAAGTGGACGACCGCGATCCAACTGGAACGCGACACGCGGCAGTTGGCACAACAGACGGAAAGTCTTTATTTGCAGACTTTCCCCAATGAGACACGCGTGCAAGATCCTGTGGGTCAGATGGAGCGTCACGTTCGTGCCTTGGGCGGGGGGCAACAAGGCCATGTTCTTGAGATTCTTCAGCGGCTTGAACCCGCGTTTAGTGAAGCCCAGCTGCAACTGACCATGTTGCAATTTGACGCCAGCCGAGGTGAGTTGCGTCTGCAAGCGAATGGCGCAAATTTCCAAACGTTTGAGCGCTTCACACAGGCTGCTCGAGCGCAAGAACTGGAAGTGAGCCAAGGCCAACTGACCAGCCGAGGTGGTCAGATTAATGGAACAATTCTTGTGCGGAGGGGCTCATGAGTGCATTGGGTCAAACGGTTGGAAAAGCGTTCCAGCCGATAAAAGCAAAAATCGCACCTGTCTATGGCAAGTATCGAGCGCAATTTGATCAGCGTTGGAATGCCATGCAAACGCGCGAGCAACGGATGCTACAAATTTTGGCGGTCTTCCTTGGTATCTTCTTATTTTGGTACTTGTTATGGTTACCGCTTGATGCACGGTTAGAGCGCGCTGAGATGCGATTCAATTCACAGCAATCCGCTTATCAACGCGTGGCGGATGGTGCTGCACGGGTTGAATCTGCCCGGGCAAATCAACAGAATCAACGCAGTGCCATTTCAGCGAATCAGTTGTCTGGATTTGTGAATACCCTGACATCTGAACTGGATATGGAAGTGGCGCGTATTCAACCGCAACAAGACTCGTGGGTTTTAACCTTTAACGAAGTTGAGTTCGATGCCCTCATTACGCTCACAGCGCGGCTGATCGAGCGGGGTGTTATCATCGAAGCGATGGATGCGGCCGAGACGAGTGAAGCGGGTATCGTCCGTGTTCGTCGGCTACAAATTCGTGCGCCGTAGCAGCTAGACTAGCGTATGACCGCATTGCACGGGGCAAGGTAAGTTTTGCCTCTTCAGTTATTAAGGAAGTCTTCATTTCATGGTTCAATACCTCAAGAAAAAGCGTGTACTGCTCCCTTTGCTAGGCGTGGTATATCTTGTTGCTCTCATTACCTTGATGCCGGCCCGCGTTATTTTTGCGTTTGCCCCGATCCCAGAAAATATCCAAGTGGGCGGAGTTCATGGAACCATTTGGAACGGAACCATAACCCGTATTCGCGCAGACGATGTCGCCCTTGAAGGGCTCGAGTGGCGCCTGCATCCTTTGGAACTCCTGCGCTTACGTGTGGGTGCAGACCTTCGTATTCCGGCAACCGAAGGAAACGTGGTGTCTGGAACGGCTCGTGTTGCTGCCTCGGCAAATCGTGTTCAGTTGAACGACGTTCGGCTTGGAGGTGAGCTTGAGCGGCTCATGGGTCTGATGGATTTTGATTCGCCTATCGCTTTGCGTGGCGCCATTACATTAAACATTCCTGAATTTGTCCTCGGCCAACCGGTATGTGAATCATTGCGTGGCGATCTGTTTGGAATGCAGGTTGAAGCGCGCCTTGCGCAAGGATGGGAGGCGCTTGGGGACTATGACATTGCGCTAGCTTGCGTTGAGGGTGCAATTGGCGTGACGATGGAACCAGAAAATCTGCTCGGTTTAAGCGTGCAAGGGAATGTTTCTCCGCAAAGCACGAACCTCCGAATTGGTATTGCTCCGGAGCCAGGTGCGCCGCGTGGGATTCAAGATTTACTGCAGTGGCTCGGGCCCGGAGATGACCAAGGTCGCAGATACTTTAACTTCCGCTTATAATAGCGAAAAGTCTTATAGAAAAACCAAAAGGATGACACCATGACTGATCTTCTCGATTGGTTCGCAGAGAACCAAGAGTCCATTTTGCTGTTTTCCGGCAACGTGGTCGTCGCTCTCTTTATTATTGTCGGTGGCTTTATGTTGGCCCGAGCAATTGCCAATATCTTGGTAAAACGGCTCGATAAGTCAAACATCGATAATGCAGTTGTTTCATTTATGGCGGGGATTATCCGCACCATCATCATGGTTGCGGCGATCCTTATGGCGTTATCCCATGTGGGGATTCAAACGACGTCCTTTATCGCTATCTTGGGTGCGGCTGGTTTGGCTGTGGGCTTGGCACTCCAAGGCTCTTTGTCCAACTTTGCGTCGGGTGTTTTGATCATGATTTATCGTCCGTTTAAGTCGGGCGACTACGTGGACGCTGGTGGGACGGCAGGAACGGTTCAGCGTATTGAGCTGTTTACCACAGTTCTGAAAACGCCAGATAACAAGCTTGTGATTGTACCGAACTCAAAGATTACCGGAAGTGAGATTACGAATTTCTCAGAAGAGCCGATTCGTCGGGTTGATATGGTGATTGGTGTTTCATACAAAGCGGATTTGAAGAAAACGAAAGACGTCCTGATGAATGTAATTACCTCCGATGAGCGCACGCTGCAAGACCCGGCGCCGCGCGTTGCGGTCACTGCATTGAACGATTCTTCTGTGGACTTCATTGTTCGTCCATGGGTGAAAAGCGCTGACTACTGGCCGATGTACTGGGATTCCATGGAGCGCATTAAAAATGCACTCGATGAAAATGGCATCGGCATTCCGTTCCCACAAATGGATGTTCATTTACACCATCCAGAGGGCGAGGCCGGCGTTCTACGCGTCGTCCAACAGAAAGAAGAGTCGTAACCGACGCATGTTCCGTAACGGGCGTTGGGCTTTGCTCGGGAGGGAACCATGCCCTCCACCCAACGCGTTGCGTTGGCTACCCGTTAATTTTTTTTACGGTGGAAATGACCTCACCCTCGGCGAAACGGGTCCGAAGGGTGTCGCCTGGTTGTAAGGCCGTTGCTTGACGGACGATCTGACCATCTTGGTTGAACGTGATGGTGTATCCGCGGCTGAGGGTGTTTAGAGGACTCACCAAACTGAGTGCCTGTTGGGACGCCCGAAATCGACTATTGGACTGATTGAGTTGATTCACAATCGCGCGCTTTCCTTGTTGGAGTAAGCGCTCCTGCTGCAATTTTAATTCTTGAACGCGCTTGGCTAAGTGTCCTTTATCAAGGGAACGTTGTTGTTGCTCGACCCGCTGGCGCTGTGCTGCAACCGATCGTTGAATGGCGCGCTCTGCCCGGCGGACTAGCTCATCGAGTAACTGTGCTTGGGTCTGTAGCCTTTGCTGGGGGCTGAGGGGCTGCAAGCGTTGTTGTGCGTGCTGCCAGCGCAACTGCGTTTGACGCAGGTATTGCTGTGCACTGCGTGCAAGTCGAGCCGTTATAAGCATCAGGTGACGGCGGCTTTCACTCTGATCCTGGCTGACCAGCTCAGCGGCAGCTGATGGGGTGGGGGCACGCACGTCTGCGACGAAATCTGCGATCGTGAAATCGATCTCGTGGCCAACAGCACTGACGGTCGGGATGGGGCAGTTGGCGATATCCCGAGCGAGATTTTCATCGTTAAAACACCACATATCTTCGAGTGAGCCACCGCCTCGGGTGAGCAGGATCGTGTCGACTTCGTTGCGTCGAATCGCGGTAGCCAGTGCTTGACGTAATTGCTGGGCGGCATCGGCACCTTGCACTTGGCTGGGGTAGATGATCACATGCAAGCTGGGATCACGACGCCGTAGGACGGTCAGGACGTCGCGAATAGCGGCGCCGGTGGGCGATGTAATGACGCCGAGTGTGCGAATTCTCTCTGGGAGTCGCTTTTTACGTTCCGGTGCGAACAGGCCTTCGTGGGTGAGTTGCCGTTTGAGTGCTTCAAACTGCTGTTGCAACAGGCCCTCACCTGCGGGCTCTAGGTGTTCGACAATGAGTTGGTAGTCTCCACGTGGTTCATACAAGCTAATTTTGGCTCGGACCATGACTTGCATACCATTGCCAGGTCGTTGTCCATTCGGGAGTCGCACACGCATATTATTACCGCGGAACATGGCCGCCCGAATCTGTGCTTGTTCATCTTTGAGGGTGAAATACCAGTGTCCTGAACCAGGGGCTGAGAAGTTGCTGATTTCACCGACCAGCCACAGGGAACCCCACTGACGCTCAAGAAGTTGGCGTACTTGCCGGTTTAATCCGGAGACGGTGAGTACTTTACGATCTTCGCGCGGGGCTGGGGTTAAATCGTCCCAATCATCTGAAAACATGCACGCTTTCCTGTGTTATTGCGGTGCGGCTGCGGCGCACTCGGACCGATACTGCGATCCAAAAGGGAATATTTTAGTTTACTGGAAGGGGTGATCTGAGTAAAATACCGCCGCAACATTGATCCAGTCATCCACCTCCAGCGAGAGATGTTGCCATGCTACGAATTGCCCAAGAAGCCCTCACTTTTGACGACGTTTTGCTCTTGCCTGCGCACTCCACCGTGTTGCCGCATACAGCGAAACTAAATACCCGCTTAACGAAAAGCATTACACTGAATATTCCACTTGTTTCGGCTGCGATGGATACCGTAACGGAAGCCGATCTGGCGATTGCTCTCGCCCAGGAAGGTGGAATGGGCTTTATTCACAAGAATATGAGCATCAGTGACCAAGCAGCCCATGTTCGTAAGGTGAAGAAATACGAAAGCGGTATTGTCTCTGATCCAGTCACCGTGACCCCAAAGACAACGCTCAAGCAAGTGAAAGCCCTTGCACTTGAACATGGATTTCATGGCTTCCCCGTGGTTGAAAAAAATCGCCTGGTCGGCATTGTGACGGGTCGGGATACTCGTTTCGAAGAGTCCGGAAATACCGTTGTTGCAGACGTGATGACGCCAGAAGAGCGTTTGGTCACGGTTCGCGAGAATACTTCAAGTGCAGAAATCTTAGCCCTGATGCATAAGCATCGCATCGAAAAGATCCTTGTGGTGAACGATAAGCATGAACTGCGCGGCATGATTACCCTGAAGGATTATGAAAAGGCCGCCAATAAACCGAACGCCTGTAAAGATGAGCAAGGTCGATTGCGGGTGGGTGCTGCAGTTGGTGTTGGCGCCGGTACGGAAGAACGCATCGCAGCCTTGGTGGAAGCAGGTGCCGACGTCATTCTGATTGATACCTCACATGGACACTCAGAAGGTGTCCTTGAGCGTGTTCGCTGGACTCGCAAGAACTTTCCAGACATTCAAATTATCGGTGGCAACGTAGCCACGGCTGAAGGTGCGGTTGCGCTGGCCGATGCAGGAGTGGACGCAGTGAAAGTCGGAATTGGTCCGGGGTCTATCTGTACCACGCGGATCGTGACCGGTTGCGGTGTCCCACAAATTACGGCGATTTCAAACGCGGTTGCGGGCCTCGAAGGGCGCGATATCCCGGTGATTGCTGATGGCGGTATTCGATTCTCTGGTGATATCACAAAAGCGATCGTTGCCGGTGCGAGCTGTGTCATGGTTGGCAGTATGCTTGCGGGAACGGAAGAGTCTCCGGGTGAAGTCGAGCTATACCAAGGCCGTTACTATAAGTCATACCGTGGCATGGGCTCGCTTGGCGCCATGAACCAAAGCCATGGCTCATCGGATCGTTACTTCCAAGCAAGTAACCAGGCCGAGAAGTTAGTTCCTGAAGGCATTGAAGGTCGAGTGGCATACAAAGGCCCAATCGCCAATATTATTCACCAGCAGATGGGTGGCTTGCGCTCTGCCATGGGGCTGACGGGCTCGGCAGATATCGAAACGCTGCGAACCAAACCACAGTTTGTGAAGGTCACCTCAGCAGGGATGGGTGAGTCGCACGTCCATGACGTCCAGATCACGAAAGAAGCTCCTAACTACCGGATGGGTTAATAGACAGATATGACACAAGATATTCATCAGCATCGTATTCTAATTCTCGACTTTGGTTCGCAATACACGCAGCTGATTGCTCGCCGTATTCGTGAGATCGGCGTGTACTGTGAACTTTGGGCTTGGGACGTGGATGCGGACGATATCAAAGCCTTTAATCCAGACGGAATTGTGCTCTCGGGTGGTCCGGAAAGCGTGGTTGAGGCAGGCTCTCCTCGTGCCCCAGAATATGTATTCTCTGCCGGTGTTCCGGTACTGGGCGTGTGCTACGGCATGCAGACTATGGCTGCCCAGCTCGGGGGTGCAGTTCAAGGCTCCAATCTACGCGAATTTGGATATGCGCGAGTCGAACAGGTCGCCGATTGCCCTCTTTTTAAAAACATAGAGGATGGCATTAGTGAGAACAACCTGCCATTGCTTGATGTATGGATGAGCCACGGCGATAAAGTCAGTGATATCCCGCGCGGATTTATTACCACGGCGCGCACGGAAACCTGTCCCCATGCGGCCATGGCCAATGAAGAGAAGCGTTTTTACGGGGTTCAGTTCCACCCTGAAGTGACCCATACGCGACAGGGTCTGCGGATGTTGGAGCATTTCGTGCTCGATATCTGCCAATGTGAGAAGCTCTGGACACCGGGCGCCATTATTGAGGATGCAATTGAGCGGATCCGTGAGCAAGTCGGTACTGGCAAGGTACTTTTGGGTCTCTCGGGCGGCGTGGATTCATCGGTCACTGCAATGCTATTGCACCGTGCGATAGGCGACCAGCTGACCTGCGTATTTGTAGACAACGGGCTTCTGAGACTGAATGAAGCGGATCAGGTGATGGAGATGTTCGGTGACCACTTTGGTTTGAACATCATCCGCGTCGACGCAGAAGATCGTTTCTTGGATGCCTTGGCTGGTATTGACGAGCCAGAAGCCAAGCGCAAAGCCATTGGCCGCTCATTCATTGAAGTGTTTGATGAAGAGGCGCATAAGCTTACGGAAGTGAACTGGTTGGCCCAGGGCACCATTTATCCTGATGTTATTGAATCAGCAGGATCAAAGACTGGGAAAGCACATGTCATCAAATCGCACCATAACGTGGGTGGCCTGCCGGAAGACATGAAAATGGGCTTGGTCGAGCCACTGCGGGAATTGTTTAAAGACGAAGTGCGCAAGATTGGACTTGAGCTCGGCTTACCCTATGACATGCTCTATCGTCATCCATTCCCAGGACCGGGACTCGGTGTTCGAGTCCTTGGGGAAGTGAAGAAAGAGTACTGTGATTTGTTGCGCCGTGCAGATGCAATTTTCATTGAAGAACTGCATAAGGCTGACCTCTACCACAAAGTCAGTCAAGCATTCGCTGTTTTCCTGCCGGTTCGTTCGGTTGGGGTCATGGGCGACGCTCGCAAATACGATTGGGTTGTTTCACTGCGCGCGGTAGAAACCATCGACTTTATGACGGCTCACTGGGCGCACTTGCCCTACGACCTGCTCGGACGGGTCTCGAACCGAATCATCAACGAGATTGATGGGATCAGTCGAGTGGTGTACGACGTGTCTGGGAAACCCCCGGCCACGATTGAGTGGGAATAACCAGGCTTATCAAGGTCGCCATGCAATATGCTGGCGACCTTTTTTTACCCTTGTGGATGTTCAAAGAGGCGAGGCCACAGCAGCACGAGAATCAGCGAAATGTAAGGTAATAGCAAGCCAATGAAAAACCACCGCCAGCCGTTAAAGCCGCGAAAGTGAGCGATCAAACCGACGATGATTCCGGAAAGTCCGAAAGTGAGTGAGAAAGCGAAAAGAAAGACCAAGATTTCCATATGTGTAACTCCATGTTTTTTTTTGAATGTACCCCCCCGACAAAAACAAATCAAATTCTTTCTGTTCTTTTAATCCGCATCGACACAACCTGAATTGCGTAACCCACGGTCAGCCTTTATTATCGGTGGATATCAGAAAATAATTCAAAGAACGGCAAGGGAGTGAGCACATGAATACCGAATTAGGCTGGATCAGTCTGTTACCCTCCTTGTTGGCAATTCTGTTCGCTATTGTGACGCGCAAGGTCATTTGGGCACTGCTCGGTGGGGTGTTGCTGGCGCACGTACTCCTGTTTATGCCGCAGGTCGGTGTTGGGTTATGGTCTGGGACCACCAGTTTATTCGAAACCCTCGTGAATCCGAGCAACCAATTGATTTGGGGCTTCACCCTTGCGATCGGCGCTTTGTTTGGTGTTTTGGAGCGGGGTGGAACTTTTGTTCACTTTGTGCGCGCGCTTGAGCAAAAGCAGCTCGTCCCGAATAAACGGCGGGCACGTTTATTCACATGGGTGTTAGGTGTTGTGGTCTTTATTGAGTCAAATGTGTCGATTATGACCTCAGGGACGACATCACGACCCGTCTACGACAAGCTCGGCATCTCTCGGCAAAAGTTAGCTTACCTCGTCGACTCAACCTGTGCCCCGGTCTGCATTCTTATTCCGCTCAATGCGTGGGGCGCATTCAATTTAGGGCTGATTGGTAATCAAGGGGTTGCCGATCCGCTAACCACCCTAGTCTATGCAGTGGTTCTGAACTTTTATGCTATCGTGGCGTTAATGCTGGCGTTTGGCGTGGCGTGGACCGGCTGGTCATTCGGACCCATGCAGAAGTACGAGCGAGAGGCACGAGTAAAGGTTGCTGAGCGACTTGAGCAAGAAAAAAAGCCGGGGCAAAACCATATCCCGAAACAAGCAATCAATCGTGGGGCGCTTGCTACGGTATTGATTAGTTTAGTCACCATGGTGCTGCTCGTTCCAATTATGCTGTATATCACTGGGGATGGTTCAATTGTTCGAGGGCGGGGGATGGTCAGCGTCTTTGTCGCGATCGTCACGGCGTTAATTATTGCGATTATCGGCACATGGTTGAGTTTGCGGACTCCGGTAAAAGTGATTGCAGAGGCAGTGCTGCGCGGCGCATGGAAGATACTACCGCTCGCAGTTATTCTCTGGTTGGCGATTACTCTGGGTGACGCGACACGAGCCCTTGGCAGCGGTGCTTACCTTGCCGATATCCTTAATGAGGCATTGCCGACTTGGATGCTCCCGGCATTGATTTTCTTGCTGGCGGCATTAACTGCATTTGCGATTGGTTCGAGTTGGGGGACCTTTGCCATTATGCTGCCCCTCGCAATCCCGCTCGCGATGAGTCTCGATTTGCCCGTTCCATTGTTAATTGCTGCAGCTCTGTCCGGCGGGATCTTTGGCGATCACGCATCGCCGATCAGTGATACCACAATCATTGCATCCTTGGCGGCTGGAGTTGATCATATAGAACACGTGCAGACCCAGTTGCCCTACGCGGTCTTGGCTGCGGTTATAACCACCGTCCTATTCGCCGCAGCTGGAATGATGATGTAGCCAACGCATTGCGTTGGGAATGAATTTGAGAAATGTGTTCGACACACAACCCAACGCGCCGTTACGGAACATGCGTTGGTTACCGGGTAGTGGAGTAGCCAACGCATTGCGTTGGGAATGAATTTGAGAAATGTGTTCGACACACAACCCAACGCGCCGTTACGGAACATGCGTTGGTTACATGGCCTCGAAGTAACATCATGCAAGAAAACGATGAACTCTACATGCGCAAGGCGCTAGAACTGGCTAAAGAAGCCGAACACGACGGGGAAGTTCCCGTGGGTGCGGTTTTGGTGCATCAGGACAAAATCATTGGAATTGGCCGCAATCATGTGATTGGTGGCTGCGATCCATCACTGCATGCGGAGATGATCGCCATCCGTGAAGGGGCCCAAACGATCGGGAATTATCGCCTGCTCGATACCACCTTGTATGTCACTTTGGAACCATGCCCGATGTGTGCAGGGCTTTTAGTGCATAGCCGAATCGGACGTTTAGTTTACGGTGCAAGTGACCCAAAAACCGGAGCAGCAGGGAGCCTCTTGGACCTTACACGGCATCCACAACTCAACCACCAGATTGAGGTTGTGTCAGGGGTATTGGCAGCGGAATGTAGTGAACTACTTTCCGACTTTTTTCGAACGCGACGCGCTCGTAAAAAGGCCCTAAAACGTGCGGCAACAGGCGAACCGACCCAAGATTAAACCTCTTCGGGGTCGCGTAAGTCGATGGGGGTGCTGACTTTATTGCAGGTCTCTGTGGCGTAAAACCATTTCGAACGTCGGTCTGCGAGATTTAATTTGTGTCTGCGTAGCAACTGGCGACGACGCTCTTTATTGAACCGCTTCGGGCGACCTTTCATGGCTCCAGCCTTCTTTAGCACCAACGTATTCCTTTTGTAGCAGGTTTACCTTCCCTTCGTCAAAGCACACGAGTGGCAACGTAAGAGACAGAACGAACTGATTAACGCGTGATAGCGTCGGACTCGGCATTCAATAGCGTCGATAAACGCTCTTGCTCATCCAGCCACACCAAGGTGTCATAATACCGACGAATATTTTCGACATAGCGCACCGGCTCGTCACCCCGCGCAAACCCGAAGCGCGTCGTGCGGTAGTAGCGATTCTGCCGGAGCAAAGGCAAGCGCTCGCGAACATCAATCCAATAATCCGGGTTGCCGCCCTGACGTTGGGTGATAATGCGGGCGTCCTCTAAATGACCTAACCCTACGTTATATGCTGCAAGCGCCATCCAGGTGCGGTCTGGTTCAGAAATCCGATCGGGTAGTCGTCGATGCAGACGATGCAAATATTCTGCACCACCGCGAATACTTTGTTCTGGGTCAAGTCGGCTGCGCACCCCGAGCTGTTGCGCCGTGGGAAGCGTCAGCATCATCATCCCGCGCACGCCTGTTGGGGAACGGGCCCACGGATCCCAGTGCGATTCTTGATACGCAACAGCAGCCAACAAGCGCCAATCGAGATCGCCCGCATACTCTTCGAAGAGTGCTTTGTAGTTCGGGAGGGTGGATTGAATGGCGGCAATAAATGCACGGGTATCGACCACATTAAATTGCGCGACATGACCAAAATAACGATCCACCAGCTGCACCAACAGGCCGTTTTCATGACTGTGGCCAACATATTCAATGGCGGCTGCGTACAAGGAATCATCCGAACTGCCAGTAAATGCCCAAGCCAAATGGGTATTATCACGAACGGTAAATGCAATGCTGAGATCCGGATGCGTGCGGCGCTTAATGTCCAAATGATGCGAATCTGCAATGGTAAAATCCAAGCGGCCTTGCATTACATGATCGAGTAATTCATCGGCATCGTAGAGCGGAGTGCTCGACCAATTTAAATGAGGATAATGGTCGGATAGGGCGACCAGCATGGCTTCATGACTGCTGCCTTCAACAACCCGAATCTGACCTTCCACCTGGGTCCAATCACGCGGTCGCTCACGTGAGTCTTGTCGATAAACGAGCTTCTGCTCTACTTGGTGGTAGGGCGGAGTGAAGCGAAAGACACGGCGGCGCTCGTCTGTGATATCCAGTCCTGCCGCAAGAAAATCAACCGCACCACTGTCGAGGAGCTGCCAGAGTTCACGAAGTTCGTAGCGCACTTCAAGCTCGAGGGTTACACCAAGTGATGCGGCAAAGCCTTGTAACAACTCGTACTCAAAACCTGTGCCCGTTTGGTCTGGGCCCAAATAGTAGTTGACCGGCGACATCATGGTGCCGATGCGCAAGGTACCGCGCTCTTGAATTTTCTGCAGCTGGTGTTGTTCAACGCGCTCGCCACCACATCCGCTGAGACTCAGCAAGAGTGCCAGGGCGACGGCAAGTATGCTTGTGTACCTTCCAAGTCGTATCACGTTGTAGACACCCTTCATTCTCGGGTCTGCCGACGCGGCTTTTGCGAGCAGCGTTTTAGACCAGAACACTAATCTTGGTGACAGTTATACCAGAACTGAGTGGTCGGTGCATTGTCGTTTGTGTCGCAAAACCATTCAATTTTCTTTATAATGCAGGGCCATCCCAATCCCTCATTGCAATCCGGAGCCTTACCAGTGGAAATCCTTCGTGGTTCACCTGCTTTGTCTGATTTTCGTGCAGAGAAATTATTACAACGACTACAGACGGCTGCTTTGCCAGTCACCGCCCTCTACGCCGAGTTTGTTCACTTTGTGCAAGTGAGTGCGCCACTTTCGGTTGCACATCAAGAGGTCTTGGCTGCGCTGTTAACCTACGGCCCGAAGCGAGAAGCGCACGTTCCCGAGGGACAACTCATCGTTGTGACGCCGCGTGTGGGAACCATTTCACCCTGGGCTTCGAAAGCAACCGATATTGCACACAACTGCGGACTCGAGGCGATTGAACGGATCGAACGTGGCGTTGCGTACTATCTTGAAGGGGAGCTCAGCCCAGAACAACGCAAGCAAGCGGCGATGCTACTCCATGATCGGATGACCGAAAGTACTTTCGAATTGCTCGCAGATGCGGATATCCTCTTCGCCGAACAATCGCCTGCACCGTTCAGCACCGTTGATATCATGGGGCAAGGGCGCAGTGCACTTGAAGCGGCTAATCGCGAACTCGGCCTCGCACTCGCGGATGATGAGATTGATTATCTCGTCGAGAATTTCCAAAAATTAGGACGCAATCCGGTGGATGCTGAACTCTACATGTTCGCACAAGCCAACTCCGAGCATTGCCGTCATAAAATCTTCAATGCGGATTGGACCATTGATGGCGAGCCGCAAGAGAAGTCCTTGTTTAAGATGATCAAGCGCACCTTTGAGGTGACTCCAGATTACGTGCTCTCTGCTTACAAAGACAACGCGGCGGTGATGGAAGGTTCGGAGGCGGGTCGCTTCTTCCCTGAGGCGGGAACGCATGAATACCGCTATCACGGGGAGCCAATTCATATCCTCATGAAGGTCGAGACCCATAATCACCCGACCGCGATTTCTCCATACCCAGGCGCAGCCACCGGTAGTGGAGGTGAAATACGCGATGAAGGTGCCACAGGCGTTGGCGCCAAGCCGAAAGCCGGATTAGTCGGTTTTTCAGTGTCTAACCTGCGAATTCCTGGGTTTGAACAGCCGTGGGAAGCAGATTTTGGCAAGCCAGGTCGTATTGTTTCCGCGCTCGACATTATGTTGGAAGGGCCGTTGGGCGGCGCCGCATTCAATAACGAATTTGGTCGGCCAAATATCACCGGCTATTTCCGTACGTACGAAGAGCAAGTGGTCAGTTTTAATGGTCTTGAGGTGCGTGGTTATCATAAGCCGATCATGATTGCAGGTGGCTTGGGTAACATCCGAGCGGACCATGTACAAAAAGATGATATTCCCGTGGGTGCGCCGCTTGTGGTTCTCGGTGGTCCAGCTATGAATATCGGGTTAGGAGGCGGTGCCGCCTCCTCGATGGCCTCCGGCGACTCATCGGAAGCGCTCGATTTCGCCTCGGTTCAGCGGGAGAATCCAGAAATGGAGCGGCGCTGCCAAGAAGTGATTGATCGCTGTTGGCAGTTGGGTTCAGAAAACCCAATCGTTTTTATCCATGATGTCGGTGCAGGTGGACTTTCCAATGCGCTTCCAGAACTTGTCAATGATGGCGGGCGCGGTGGTGAGTTTAAGCTACGTGCGATCCCAAATGACGAGCCGGGTATGTCGCCGATGGCGATTTGGTCGAACGAATCGCAAGAGCGTTATGTTATTGCCATTGCTCCTGAACGTCTCGCAACCTTTGAGGCAATTTGTCAGCGGGAACGGGCACCGTTTGCGGTGGTTGGCGAAGCAACCGAACGTCAGACATTGCGTTTGTATGATGAAGTGTTTGATAACTACCCGGTCGATATGCCGCTCAACGTCCTCTTGGGTAAACCACCTAAAATGCATCGCGAAGTGAGTTCGACTCAACTTAATTCGGCACCTTTAGCAACGGCGACCTTGCAAGTGCGTGATGCCATTGAGCGTCTGTTGCGCTTACCAGCCATTGCTGAAAAAACGTTTTTGATCACCATTGGGGATCGCAGTGTGACGGGTCTTGTTGCCCGTGATCAGATGGTGGGTCCGTGGCAAATTCCGGTAGCAGACTGCGGAGTAACTGCAGCGTCGTACGATAGTTATGCGGGTGAAGCGATGGCCATGGGGGAGCGGACGCCGCTTGCCTTGTTGAACCATGCCGCGTCCGCTCGAGTCGCGGTGGCAGAAGCCATTACCAATATTGCCGGGACTGCGATCGGAGACCTCAAGCGAATCAAGTTGTCGGCAAACTGGATGGCACCGGCAGGGCACCCAGGCGAGGACGCAGGCTTGTACGCTGCGGTGAAAGCGGTCGGCGAAGAATTGTGTCCAGCGCTGGGCTTAACGATTCCGGTCGGCAAAGATTCGATGTCGATGCAAACTCGCTGGCAAGAAGATGAAAAAGAGAAAGCTGTTATTTCTCCGATGTCACTGGTTATCACGGCATTTGGGCGTGTAACTGATGTGCGAAAAACGGTTACCCCTGAATTGAAGCCAGAGCAGAGCGATTCGCGCCTGTTGCTGCTCGATCTGGGCCGCGGCCAGAATCGCTTGGGTGGCTCGGCGTTGGCCCAAGTGCATCGTGAATTGGGTGACACCCCCGTAGATTTGGATGCACCGGAATACCTCCGCGTTTACTTTGAGGTGCTGCAGGCGCTGGTTGAAGCGGGCGACCTGATTGCATACCACGATCGCTCAGATGGCGGCGTATTTGTTACTGTGGCGGAGATGGCGTTTGCCGGAAACTGTGGTGCAGTGATGACCATCCCAGCGTCGGTTGACTTGATACCGGCGCTCTTTAGTGAGGAGCTCGGTGGCGTCATTCAAGTAACGCCTGAGGTTGCAAAACGTGTTCAAGCACAATTCGCGGAAGTGGGTTTTGCGGACATGGTGGTTGATCTCGGAACAGTTACCCCGAACGATGAGATTCGGATCATGCATGGAGAGCAAACGGTCTATGCGGAGCCGCGCTCTGTCTTGCGTTCTATTTGGGCCGAAACGACCCATCAGATGCAGCGATTGCGTGATAACCCAGGTTGTGCAGACCAAGAGTTTGCACTCAAGCAAGATGCAGCGAATCCGGGTCTCCATGCAAAGCTAACTTTCGATCCAGCAGAAGACATCGCAGCGCCCTTTATCTTAAAAGGCGTTGCGCCGCGAATCGCGATACTGCGAGAACAAGGCGTGAATTCCCATTATGAAATGGCGGCGGCGTTTGACCGAGCCGGTTTCCAAGCGATCGACGTGCATATGAGTGATATTCTCGCGGGCCGTGTGCAGTTAGCTGACTTCCAAGCGTTGGCCGCGTGTGGCGGATTCTCCTACGGTGATGTTTTGGGCGCCGGTGAAGGGTGGGCGAAATCAATTTTGTTCAACACCCAAGCCCGCGAGCAGTTTGCGCAGTTTTTCCAGCGTAAAGATACGCTTGCGTTGGGGGTCTGTAATGGCTGCCAGATGTTGTCGACTTTGCATGAACTGATCCCAGGAACGGCGCATTGGCCGCGCTTTGTTACGAACCGCTCGGAGCGTTTTGAGGCGCGTGTGGCCATGGTCGACGTGCAGAAGAGCCAGAGTCCATGGTTCGAGGGGATGGCCGGTTCACGGATGCCTATCGCTGTTTCGCACGGGGAAGGGCGAGTTGAATTCGCGCACTCCGAAGCGGTGACTGGGTTGAACGAGGCCGGGCAAATTACCCTGCGTTATGTGGATAATTATGGACAAGTGACGGAGCACTATCCAGCGAACCCGAATGGTTCCGTGCAGGGGATTACTGGAATTACTAACGACGATGGACGAGTGACGGCGATGATGCCACACCCTGAAAGAGTCTTCCGTGCGATTGCGAATAGTTGGTATCCGGAAGATTGGCAGGAAGATGGCGCTTGGATGCGTTTGTTCCGTAATGCGCGCAAAGCGCTCGGCTAAACCCGACCAAGCGAAATCCTTGATGTCATAAAAAAGGCCACCTTCATTCGGTGGCCTTTTGTGTTTTAATCCAATGCGGGTTATTGGACCCACTCAATAAGTTGACGACCAATGTCCGTTTGATCCTGGAAGCCACGGAAATAATCTGACCAAGGACCAAAGCTGATCACTGGAACATCTTCACCGGTGTGACCGCCGGTGGTCCAGCCCGCGCCAGTGTGCGCACGCACGATATCGACCAACACATTTTGAATGGCCTGACGATTACGCTCACTGCGGCTCGCGTGTTCGCGCAGTGCGGCTTGATGGTTGGAGCTCAGTGGGAATGGAATGTATTTCTCGACGTAGTCATTCCAATCGACTGCCGGCATATCGACGAGGTCAACGGCCATGGTCCGAAGGCCACGACCGATTTTGTGGATTTCACCGGCGCGGAACTTATAGTCGCCGTCCGCTCCGAGGGTGAGACCTCCTGTGGAATGGTCGGCGGTTAAAATCACCGCGGTATCATCACGCTCGTTTGCGTAACTGTAGAGAAACTCCATCAGCTCTTCGAGTTCAGCCATTTCATGCATGGCACAGGCGATATCGTTAGCGTGACCACACCAATCCACCATAGACGCTTCGATCATAATGATATAGGGACGATCGTCTTGATCCAGTAACCGAAGGGCTTCTTGACTCATCATGCGCAAGCGCTTTTTGTCGTCGATGACATAGGGGAATGAATCATCGTGAAACAGGCCGAACACGGGGAGCGTATCAAGTGTTTGCAGCTGTTCATATTCGTCCACAAAACTCACACCGGCGGCTTGTAGCGTTTCTACATGGTTCACTTCGGTTCCATCTTCCTCTTCACGCACGAAAAAGCGAGTGCCACTTCCCAAGACGATATCGAAATTTGGGCTGCCGTCATCGCGCAGGGCGGCCATCTGATCGGCAATTTCAGCTTCCATACGGCGTGACGGAACGTGCGCGAAAAATGCGGCGGGTGTCGCGTGAGTGACGCGGGTTGTCACCACTGTTCCGGTGCGCCAATCGTTGTCTTTTGCATATTGCATGACGGTGCGAATCGGATTGTGTTCGGCATCTACCGATATCGCGCCATTAAAGGTTTTATAGCCTGTCGCAAGGGCGGTTGCGCTGGCGGCTGAATCGGTGACTTGGGTATCGTCCGCTGGATAGGTGCTCGCCATCCCAACCAAGTAACGATCAAACAGGGTGGACTGCACATCGGAGTCAAGGGTGTAGTCGCGGCCATCTTTAAAATGACGGTAGGCAGTTACGTAGGGGAAACCCATTCCATCAGCGATCACTAAGATAATGCGTTGGGGACCCTGTGCTTGCTCTTCAGCAGCGACTGGGCTGCTGTTGAACCCCACCGCCACAGCGACAAGAGCGAGGGATGCAATAAAGCGTTTCATCATGAGTATATCCTAATCTTTAGTTTGCTAGCGTTTACGGTTCTGTTCTTTGGTGGCCAGTTTACGCTCGGAATTTTTCCGAATCATGACATAAGTCGCCCCTGCACCTCCATGATGCTTTTGTGCGGTATGAAAAGCCAATACTGGCTCAAGCTCGGGGAGCCACTGATTACATAAGCTTTTCAACAGAGCGGGCCGAGGCTGGCTTTTGAGACCAAGTCCGTGGATGATCAGTCCGGTGCGAATTCCACGGCGATAACAATCGGCAATAAAACCGGCGACTTCTCTCCGGGCTTCTCGAACTCGAAGATGGTGGAGATTGAGGGTGGCTTGCGGTTCGTAATGGCCTTTCTTGAGCTGCCGGAACACGCCATCTTGCACACCATCTTTGCGCCAAAAAATGGGGTCGTGTGGCTCAATCCAGTCACGAACCTCTTCGCTTAGCGCAATACTATCCTCGTCTTCCTGTGCTTGCGCTGCCCGTTGGCGTTCCGCTTGCTGTTCGGGCGTGAGGCCTTGATGTTCTTGGCGCACGATATCATCCGCCTTGATGCGCGCAACATCGTGCATCATCTCTCGAAACAGATCGAATTCATCCGAGGGACTTTTCTGACCTTTGCTCTGCGACATGGATACCTCACACACCCCAATCGATGCCTCAGTGTA
The DNA here is from genome assembly GCF_003987175.1 of Aliidiomarina sanyensis. Classification (GTDB taxonomy): domain Bacteria; phylum Pseudomonadota; class Gammaproteobacteria; order Enterobacterales; family Alteromonadaceae; genus Aliidiomarina; species Aliidiomarina sanyensis. The sequence goes on from NZ_PIPM01000006.1 coordinate 41,979, forward strand.
CCAAACAAGACCAAGGTAGCCAACGCAGCGCGTTGGGTTTCGCGATGTAGCCAACGCACTGCGTTGGGTTGAGCTCGGGTGGGAGCTATGCCGTCTCCGGGACGCCGTGAACCCATCCATGGGGGCTTGACTGCCGCATCCATGCGGCAGACACCCGGCGGAGGCATAGCCCCACCCTCGCACACAACGCGCAGCCCCGGCTCCGTATCGCTCCGTTCAAGCTCGTTTTAATCAATCAGACCCAACGCAGTGCGTTGGCTACGTTACTACATCGCGCGACCCAACGCATTGCGTTGGCTACGTTACTACATCGCACGACCCAACGCAGTGCGTTGGCTACGTTACGTTGGCCACAATGCGTTGGGTCGTTCTGGGGGGTTAGAAGGAATACATGACGCTCAGTTGGAAGCGATCGAGGTTGCCGTTGTCGCCCGAGAGCAGTTCACGCTTGGCACGGCTGATTTCAGCACCGACGACCATACTTTCGTTCACTTGATACATCACGTTCGCGGCAATGCGCTGGGTGTAGTCGTTGGCATTTAAACCGGTCAATTCACGCTGGTCTTTGAATTGCCCGCGAGAAAAAATGAGGTTGGTGCGATACTGATCACTCCAAACATGCCGATACGCGGCTGTGAAACCTGTGTATCCCAGTGCGTCCAGATTGAGCTCTTCGGTGATGACCGCGTCGTTGACAGAATTGAGCCCGACATACCGGCCAATTCCCTCACCATGCACGACACCGAGCCGAAGGTCATGGGGACCCAAATCGATTTTGGTATTCAGGGCAATACCGTATCCTGAGGTGGTGTCACTGACGCCGCCCTGACGGTATTCGATCTCCCGGTACAGGCCTGCTGCGAACAGGTGTACATGATCGATTTGCGTCTGGTAGCGGATCGTTAAATCAGGCATTGCAGTGTCACCAGTGGTGATGCGATCGGTGCCACCTTGGAATGGTGTAATGGTTGACTCGGGTGCTTCGACGGAGAACGACCAACCATTATCCATGGTGTAGCGGATCTGAGGCTGGCGGTTAAACACGATACCGTCTGGATTACCGACGAAGTCGGGGCTTTCAGGGATCATGTTAAGATCCATGAAGTTACTCCAGAACTGACCGACCAGCCATTCCCGATACAAGATAAAGGCATTGCGGATGCGTGGGGAATAGCTGTTGGTGACCCGCTTATCGCCGCCCGGTGTGCCTAAAAAATCGAACTCAAAGTGACCGGTAATGGTCTCGCCGTTGGCAAGCTCTTGGCTTGCGCGGAACCAAAAACGAGATTCCCGTGCATGAAAATCTGTGTAGGTATTGCGCTCTCCACCGACCGGCGTGAGGGCAGGGATGTAGAAATTACGGCCAATACTATCCGTGGGCAGAAAACCGCTATCCGTGCGTGTCACCATGGTATCGAGTTTGATGTAGCCACCGTACGTGATGCTGGTCTCGTTGGCCTGCGCATTCGCACTGGTCGCAACGGCACCGAGCAACAAAGCGCTGGTTACTGCGCTGGCGAGTACGGTTTTATTCATTCGTAACATGTTCGTTTCCTCATAGCTTTTAACAAGGCGTTTTGGCGTTTTATAGGGTCACGGAAGATGCAGGCTGGATCAATCTAGACTATGGTCTAATAGGTTTCCCACGGCAGAATCAGTACAACTGTGAGCATACAAAAATAAGGAGGAATTGACCGATGGCAGCAAAAACTTATGCGATGCCAACCGCCGTTGCGGAACATGCTCGTCTCTCGCCAGCGAGCTACCAAGAGAAGTACGCGGCGTCGATTGCCGATCCGGAAGCATTTTGGCGTGAGGAAGGCAAACGCATCAATTGGTTCAGTCCTTACAGCAAGGTCAAAGAGACAAGTTACGCGCCGGGGAATGTGAATATCCGGTGGTTTAGTGATGGAACATTGAATGCTTGCTACAACTGTGTCGACCGTCACTTACCAAAGCGTGCGGACAAGACAGCGATTATTTGGGAAGGAGACGAGGTTGATGTGCAAAAGCACGTAACCTTCCGTGAACTCCACGAGCACGTTGCGCGCTTTGCAAATGGTTTAAAGAAGCTTGGTGTAGGCAAAGGAGATCGTGTCGCGATCTACATGCCGATGGTCCCTGAGGCGGCCTATGCCATGCTGGCCTGCGCCCGTATTGGTGCGGTGCATTCGGTTATTTTTGGTGGGTTTTCGCCCAATGCGATCGCTGATCGGGTGAACGATTGCGAGGCAAAAGTAGTGATTACCGCGAACGAAGGGCGTCGCGGTGGAAAAGCCGTCCCGTTAAAGCCCAATGTCGACAAGGCCCTTTCGAAAGGAGCATGTCCGACGGTTGACCATGTGGTCATCCTAAAACATACGGACACCGACTATGAACTCGAGGCGCCGCGGGATGTTTGGTGGCATGAGCTGATTGGAGATTGCGACACGGATTGTTCGCCTGAGGTCATGAACGCTGAGGATCCGCTTTTCATCTTATATACCTCAGGCTCAACCGGAAAACCCAAAGGGGTAGTCCATACCACCGGTGGTTACATGGTGTATGCTTCCATGACCCACGAGTATGCATTTGATATTCGTGAAGACGACGTTTATTGGTGTGCAGCGGATGTGGGCTGGATTACCGGCCACAGCTACATTGTCTATGGTCCACTTGCGAATGGCACGACGACCCTAATGTTCGAGGGCGTACCAACCTATCCGGACGTGTCGCGGATCGGCAAAGTGGTCGATAAACACCAAGTCAATATTCTCTACACGGCACCAACGGCTATTCGTGCCTTGATGGCAAAAGGCACGGCTGCAGCAAAAGGCAGTACGCGGGAGTCACTGCGTATTCTTGGTTCAGTTGGCGAGCCGATCAACCCTGAAGCGTGGGAGTGGTATTACAACCATATTGGCAATAGCCAATGCCCGGTCATCGATACGTTCTGGCAGACCGAGACAGGTGGCATTCTAATTGCTCCGTTCCCAGCAGCGACGGATATGAAGCCGGGTTCAGCCATGCTGCCATTTTTCGGAATCAAGCCGAAACTCGTGGATAACGAGGGGCATCCGCTCGAGGGTGCGACCGAAGGCAACCTAATCATCGAAGACTCATGGCCCGGACAAGCCCGCACCTTATGGGGTGACCATGAGCGTTTCGAACAGACATATTTTAGTACCTATAAGAATGTGTATTTCACTGGCGATGGTGCGCGTCGTGATGAAGACGGCCATTTCTGGATCACGGGTCGGGTGGATGATGTACTCAATGTATCGGGTCACCGTTTGGGTACTGCGGAGATTGAGAGCGCCCTGGTCGCGCATGAAGTGGTGGCCGAAGCGGCTGTCGTAGGTTATCCCCATGATCTCAAAGGCCAAGGCATTTATGTCTACGTGACCGTGGTGGATGGTGTGAATGCAACCGATGAGCTCCGGGTGGAATTGGTGAAGTGGGTTCGTTCTGAATTGAGTCCCATTGCAACGCCCGACTTTATTCAGTGGGCTCCTGGTTTACCGAAAACCCGTTCGGGTAAGATTATGCGACGGATTTTGCGTAAAATAGCCTGCAATGAGCACAGCAATTTAGGCGATACCTCTACGTTAGCGGATCCGAGTGTGGTAGATTCGTTGATTGAGAATCGATTAAACCGGTAAGGGATCCGGGCGCCATAGCCGCCCGGCAAGTGCTATGACTCGATTATTAATTGCCGATGACCATCCGCTGTTTCGCGAGGCCCTGCAAGGGGCTCTCGCGAATCATTTTTCTGATCTCCAAATTCGTGAGGCGGATAGCCTCGAATCCACGCTCGACGCGCTCGCCACCGATGATGATATTGACCTTCTCCTCCTCGACCTACACATGCCGGGAGCGGGAGACTTGTACGGGTTAATTCGTATCCGAAATGACTATCCATTATTGCCTATTGCGGTCATCAGTGGCGCTGAAGATGTCCAAGTGATTGGTCGATGCATGGGGTTTGGTGCGCTTGGGTTCATTCCGAAATCAATGCCGTCCAATCAAATAGCCCAAGCAATTGCTAGTATTCTTGACGGTGACGAATGGGTTCCAGAATCTGTTCGGGAGCAGCTTGCGGAAGTATCTCAAGAAGATAAAGAACTGGCGGAGAAGATTGCGGATCTGACACCACAGCAATACAAGGTTTTGTATTATGTGCACGAGGGGCTTTTGAACAAGCAGATCGCCTACCAATTGGGCATAACCGAAGCGACGGTGAAAGCGCACATGACGGCTATCTTTCGAAAACTGGATGTATATAACCGCACGCAAGCCGTGTTGATTGCGGAGCGTTTGCAGCTCTCCCCACCATAATCGTGGCTAAAAACCTTGCACCCACCCCGGGGCACAAGGTTTTTCAAGCTCACGACATTTCTTTGTGGCGTTGCATATGTTGTAGTAACGCCTTTAATTGCGCGGGCCGCACGGGCTTGGCCAAGAACTGCAAGCCGGCGCGTCGAGTGCGGACTTTTAGCTCCGGATCGCGAACCGCAGTGACCAGCGCACCAGGAACTTTTTTCTTCCAAGCATCTTGAAGCTGATGCCACAGGCTTAAACCATCGCCGTGCTCCCCGAGTTGGTAATCCAGAAGTACACCGTCCGGAGCGGGGTTTTGTTGAGCCCATTGGAGGGCCTCCTTCGGCGTTGTAAATTGCACACTGCTGCAATTCCACTTGGTTAACAGGGCGTTTAAAGCCTCAAGGTTTGCGCCGTCATCATCCACACACAAGATCTGCAGTCCGTCATGAGCTTGCGTTGAACGCTCGGGTTTCTCACGTGGAATGATTTTTTGTGTGTCGCCGAGTGGAACGAGAACCGTGAAACAACTTCCCTGACCAAGCTCAGAGCGAATCGTCAATGGACAGTTCAGTTGTTCGGCCATACGCTTCGCGACACTCAAACCTAAGCCAACCCCACTGGTACTGCCCTTGTGTAACCGAATGAACGCTTCAAATATCTCTTCATGTTTTTGCTGTGGGATACCGGGGCCAGTGTCCCAGACACTAAGTTCCGCAAAGTTTCCTCGCTTTCTGACCGCGAGCAGCACCTTCCCTTGATCGGTATATTTGATGGCGTTGGACACGAAGTTTTGAATAATGCGTCGCAAATAGGTGGGATCGGTGAACACCGTTAAGTTTCTTAACCGAGCTTTAAATTTAAGTTTCCGTTGCTCAGCAAGCACCTGATACTCGGGGACAAGGGGTCCGAGGATGGTGTCTAAATCAATGTGCCGAAGCTGGGGCTGCATCGCCCCTTGATCCATCTTCGCGATCGACAAGAGTGCAGAGAGTAAGTGTTCCGTGGAGTCCAATGCCGTATCCACTTTGTGGATGAGCCCTGAGTGATGCGCATCGAGCCGCTCGGTATCGACCGCCGAGAGATATAAGCGTGCGGCATTGAGCGGTTGCAAAATATCGTGACTAGCCAAAGCAAGGAAGCGTGTTTTACTTGCGTTGGCGGCTTCCGCCTCCGCCTTAGCGGCCTGTAGCGCTTTCTCAACCTCGCGACGACGGACAATTTCCTCGGTCAGTTCTCGATTAATTTCACGTACTTCATCGGTCCGGCTGCGAATCCGTGCCTCAAGGTCGATATTGGCATCCTCAAGCGCGTTTTGCGTCTCGATGTGTTCGGTGACATCGGTAAAACTGGTAACAAAACCCCCGTGTGGGAGCGGATTCCCTACCATTTCAATCACTCGACCATCTGAGCGACGACGGATAAACCGATGCGGTGAACCCTGTTGCATATAGCGCAAACGCTTCGCAACAAGCTCATCAATATCACCAACACCACACTCACCGCGCTCCGCGTTGTAACGAATAAGATCTGCAATCGGGCGGCCGGGCTGGACCATGCCATCGGGATAATCAAATAGCTCAAGGTAACGTCGGTTCCAAACCACCAAGCGTAACTCCTTGTCCACCACAGAAATGCCTTGAGCCAAGTTCTCAAGGGATGAATACATAATTGATTGTTGGGTTTGCAGCGCTTGGGTGGTGTCGTCAAAGAAATGCACCACTTCCTCAAGATTTAGCTTGCGGTTCTCCATCGCCGCATGAATGAGTGAGCGCGCTGTGGCGGCACCTAATACGCCAGCGATCGAGCGTTCTGCATAATCGGTGAATTGAGAGTCTGCATTTCCCTCACGATTCAACACCGCATGGCGTTCGTAGGCAATCAGGAGCTCCGCACTCCGCTCGCTCCCGAGGAAGGTTTCCATCAGCAAAATTAAATCACCGACGCGCGTTGCCTCAGGCTCCGACCCTTTCGTTTGATTACTTTGCGCCAGTCGCGGTTGGACGAAGGCGGTCGCTTGAATTTTATCGACGAGTGCGGGGACAGAAAGATAGCTAAACAGAATGTAGGCGGCCGTATTGAGCCCTAAACTGATCACGGTTCCATGGGTGATAATGCGCTCAGCAAGGGACGGATCCGATTGGGTGAGTGGCAGGAGAATGGCCAGAATCCATGCCACCAAACCTGCCACTAACCCCATATACACCCCTTGTGCATGCCCTTTGCGCCAGTACAAGCCCCCGATCATGGCGGGTAGCAACTGCAAGACCACAGAAAATGCGAGCAGACCGATGCTGACGAGGTTGAGGCGAGAAACCCATAAGTGGTAACAGGCCCAGCCTAGCAACAGAACTAACGTAATGGAGTATCGACGGACGCGGAGTAACCGGCGGTAGAAGCGATGGGGTTGCGGAATGCTGCGTCGATCGCGCGTCAACCAGATTGGCATGATCACATCGTTACTGATCATGGTGCTCAAAGTAAGCGTGGCAATAATAACCATTGCGGTGGCCGCTGAAATTCCGCCGATGTAAACAAGAATGGCCAACCACTCTTGTCCAAAATTGAACGGGATTAGCAATGGTAAAACGGATCCATCCCCATTGCTCGGAAGTAACGCCTGTCCACTCACGGCAAGGGCCGCAATGGCCAGTGAGGTCAATGCAAGGTACAGAGGAAACAACCAACGAGCGGTCTTGAGGTGACTTAAACGGACGTTATCCACCACAGTGACATGGAATTGGCGAGGTAGACAGAGAATAGCACCAGCCGCCATGGCCAGTTGAATGAAAAATTCAGGGGTCAATGCCTGGCGCGGTGACCATCCCGGGCTGAGGTCCATGGATGCCAATTGGGCGCCAAGGGTTAAATCATTGCTGCTGCGAAACAGTATCCAACCAAACAGCGCCGCACCACACAACGCGACCAGTTTAACGATCGATTCAAAGGCAATCGCCAACATCATGCCGGACCGATACTCGGTCACCTCCATGCGACGGGTACCAAACATGATGGCGAATAGCGCCATTAAAATGGCGACGGCTAATTCTTTTAGTGAACCTCCGGTGGTCTCAGGCGGTAAATCACTGAGTGTATTAAAACTCAAACCCACGGCTTTTAGCTGCAATGCAATGTAAGGAATGATGGCCGCGGCGGCAATGAGAGTGACAACTAACGCCATACGATGGCTTTTTCCATACCGAGAGGCGATAAAGTCTGCGATAGATGTCGAGTTTTGTTGCTTACTGACCATGACCATTTTGGTGATAACGGGCAGGGCGAACAGATACAGTAAAATCGGCCCAAGCAGAATAGGAAGAAAGCTCCACCCGCTGTCAATGGCATTGCCCACAGCCCCATAGTAGGTCCAGGTGGTGCAATAAATGGCTAAGGACAATCCATACACCCATGGGTGCAAACTGAGCTTATAACCGAGCGTCGATTTCTTCTCGCCCCACAGCGCGATCGCGAACAGGAGGGCGATATAGATCAAACCAGAACTGACCAAGATTAATGTCATAGGGCATCAATTTGCTGCGATGGAAAGTTTTCTAATCTAACACTTTAGTCGGAAACCGCCAGTGATTTGGCGCGAATAACTGGCCTATTCGACTAAGGTCCAATTTCGCCCTTCGGGCTTCTCCAACATGCTTGCTCCATACCTCGGGAACAACCACAAAAAGCCGAGGTTTTCGACAACCTTTGGAGGAAACACACATGGCATTTGAATCGGAAGATCATGCCAAAGCCTATTGGAAAGAGAATCTTGCTTTAATGATCAAGCTCTTGATTGTTTGGTTCACGGTCTCTTTCGGCTTCGGCATTATCCTGGTGGACTGGCTGAACCAGATCACCTTTTTCGGCTTCAAGCTCGGGTTCTGGTTTGCCCAGCAAGGCGCTATCTACACCTTTATCGTGCTGATCTTTATCTACATCCATCAGATGAACAAGCTCGATAAAAAATACAAGGTCGACGAGGAGTAAACTATGGATATTCAAACACTCACGTTTATCGTCGTCGGTCTGACTTTTGCGCTTTATATTGGAATTGCAATTTGGGCGCGTGCCGGTTCGACGAATGATTTCTATGTAGCAGGCGGGGGTGTGCCTCCGGTTGCAAATGGGATGGCGACAGCTGCAGATTGGATGTCTGCTGCATCCTTCATTTCAATGGCGGGTCTGATCTCCATGCTCGGATATGACGGCAGCGTCTATCTGATGGGATGGACCGGCGGATATGTGCTTCTGGCACTCTGTCTGGCACCTTACTTGCGTAAGTTTGGTAAGTTTACCGTGCCCGACTTTATTGGCGATCGCTATTACTCGCAAACCGCGCGGACCGTTGCGGTTATTTGTGCCATCTTGGTGTCCTTCACGTATATCGCGGGTCAGATGCGCGGTGTGGGCGTGGTTTTCAGCCGCTTCTTGGAAGTCGACATTACAGCCGGTGTCTTGATTGGCATGGCGATGGTTTACTTCTATACCCTGTTGGGGGGAATGAAGGGCATTACCTACACTCAGGTTGCTCAGTATTGTGTTTTGGCGTTCGCCTACACAGTTCCTGCAGTCTTTATCACCATGCAAATGACGGGGCATTTCTTACCACAAACTGGGTTTGGCGCGACCTTAGCCGACGGTTCGGGTCAGTACTTACTCGAGCGCCTCGATGGCTTGTCGACGGAGCTTGGTTTTGCACCCTACACGGAAGGTACTAAATCGGGCTTAGATGTATTTGCAATCACTATGGCGCTGATGGTGGGTACCGCGGGTTTGCCACACGTTATTATCCGCTTTTTCACGGTTCCGAAAGTTCGTGATGCACGCCGCTCAGGTGGTTGGGCACTGGTCTTTATCGCGGTGGTATACACCACAGCACCGGCTATTGCTTCTATTACCAAGGTGAATATCTTGAACACGCTCAACGGTCCGGATCAGCAAGGCGTCTTGTATGAAGATGCACCGAGCTGGGTCACGAACTGGGAGCGAACGGGTCTTATCACCTGGGATGATCATAATGAAGATGGTCGGATGTTCTATTCGAATGACGAGCGGAATGAAATGCACGTCGACGCGGACATCATTGTCTTGGCAAGCCCAGAGATCGCGAGCCTACCGAATTGGGTAGTCGCCTTGGTCGCAGCGGGTGGTGTTGCCGCGGCACTGTCTACCTCAGCAGGGTTGCTCTTGGTTATCTCGAGTTCCGTGTCTCATGATTTGTTGAAGCGAACCTTGATGCCGAACATATCGGACCGGCAAGAGCTATTCTATGCACGGGTAGCGGCTGGGGTTGCCGTGGTCATCGGTGCGTATTTCGGGATTAATCCGCCCGGCTTCGTGGCGCAGGTGGTCGCCTTCGCGTTCGGTCTGGCTGCGGCCTCGTTCTTCCCAGCGATTATCCTCGGGATATTCCATAAGCGGATGAACAGCACCGGAGCCATTGCGGGAATGGTCGTAGGTATTATCTTCACCTTGTCCTATATTATTTACTTCCGCTTCATCAATCCGGCGGCAGATACCCCAGAGAACTGGTGGTTCGGAATTTCGCCGGAGGGAATTGGAACGGTGGGGATGCTTCTGAACTTTATTGTCGCCTTGACGGTGTTGAAGTTCACCAAGGAAGCTCCGAAAGAAATTCAGGATTTGGTGGAATCCATTCGATATCCGAAAGGCGCTGGCGCAGCAACGGGCCATTAAGCGTAACGCAAGCCCCGCTATGGCGGGGCTTTTACTATGGATTTTTTTATGACCAGTGATAGCCAAGATATTCGTAGCTTTTTACAACAGACTCCACCGTTCGATGCGCTCGATGCGGACACGTTGAAACTTGCTGCCGATAAAATGCAGGCGATGTATCTGTGTCAGGCGAACCGGGACGAAATCATTCGCCCGGATCGTCCTATGTTGTTTTTGGTGCGCTCCGGCGCATCAGATTTAGTCGACAAAGATGGGCAGCACATTGAGCGTCTCGAACCGGGAGACCTCTTTGGCTACCCATCTTTGTTGACTGGTCGAGCGATTACGAATCGCTTGCAAGTGATTGCTGACGGCATTGTGTGGACGTGGTCCGCGGCGCTGTTTGATGAAATGCGCCGACGTTCTCAAGCATTTGAACGTTATTTTATGAATGCCCATGGGCAACGGCTGCTCGCAGAGAAAGGGGGGCAAACAGGTCTTGATTGGACCGAGAAAACCTTGGACTCGGTGTTGGAACGGACGCCTGTTTCTATTCCCAGCGCTGCATCAATCCGAGAGGCAGCAATCAAAATGTCCGAGCATCGGGTGTCCTGTTTGCTAGTGGTTGATGACGAGCAGTTACGGGGAATTTTGACGGATAGAGATTTGCGTAACCGTGTGGTTGCCGCTGGATTGACGACAGATACAGCCGTGGCCGCCGTGATGACACCGATGCCAGCTGTCGTCTATGCCCGAGAAAGTTTATTTGATGCACTGACTGCGATGAGTCAAACCAATATTCATCATCTACCGGTGCTCGATGATCAAGAGCGTCCAGTTGGCGTCATCACAGCAACCGATTTGATGCATCAACAGCGCAGCGAACCGGTGCTTCTGATCAATGCATTATTCAAAGCACGGGATAAAGAAGCCTTGGTGCAGGAGGCGCAGAAAATCCCAGATTACTTGCGCAGCTTTGCTGGACGGGTGCGAGACATCGGGACGATCGGTCGACTGCTGTCGTCGTTAACCGATGGGATGACTAAAAAACTCATTCAACTTTATGAGCAGAAACATGGCAGTGCCCCATGCGCCTATGTGTGGTTGGCATTTGGTTCGCAAGCCCGTGGGGACCAAACCCTGGGATCGGATCAAGACAATGGGCTCCTATTCGCCGATGAAATCACCGATGGTCAGCGCCAGTGGTTTGCAGATATGGCGACGTATGTCTGTGATGGGCTCGCGGATTGCGGAATTCGTTTGTGTCCTGGGGACATCATGGCGAAAAATCCAGTGTGGCAAATGACGCGGTTGCAATGGCGGGAGCAATTTCAAAAGTGGGTTCGTTCCCCAACACCCAAAAATATTATGCATAGTATGATTTTCTTTGATAGCCGTGCGGTGGCGGGCAATACGACCTTGTATCGTAGGCATCGGGAGGAGGTCGCGAAGCTAGCGCAGCATGATATGTTCTTGGGAAATATTGCACGTCATATCGGCGAGCTAAGTGTCCCTCTCGGATTATTTAATCGGTTTCGCACGAAATCTGAGGGCGAGTTTGAATATATTGATATTAAGAAGCAGGCGATTGCCATTTTGAATGATATTGTCCGCTTATACAGTCTTTCCGCGGGTCTTACGGTACCTGCAACACCAGCGCGTTTAGCCCAGCTGCGCGGGAAGAGCCCGCTGAACGACAAGGACAACACGAACCTGCTCGAAGCGTGGCAGTTTCTGACGCAACTTCGCTTAAATGTGCAAATGGATCGGCGCTACGATGGCGTCCCTGCGAATGCTGTGGATCCAGAGCAATTAAGCACGTTGCAAAGACGGCAACTGAAGGCGGCCTTTCGTGTGATTAAAAATGCACAGCAAGGGGTCTCCTTTAAGTTCGGTAGGAATATGTGATGCGTCGTCTTCGAGCCTGGCGCCATGGCCGAGGGAATTGGCAGCAAGCGCGATGGATGGCGCTTGATATTGAAACCAACGGGCTGAGTCCAAAGGAAGATGCGATGCTCAGCTTGGCTTGGGTTCCAATTCAACCTCCTGTGATTGCGCTTGATCGCACCGGTTATTCGTTACTTCATTCGGATACCACGTTGAATCAAAGCGCGACGATTCATCAGTTATCCTCGTCTGATCTTGCCTCCGGCCGGCCTTTGAAAGAAGTACTTGAGGCGTTCACGCACGATGCGCAGGACCATTTTATCGTGGCTCATAATGTGCAGTTTGATCGAAGCGCGTTGCAGGCTGCTTTGGCCCGCGCCGGAATGCGTTGGCGCGCGGATGGATGGTACTGCACGCTCCTTGCGGAAAAAAAGCGTCTAGAGCGTGCACACAATGTCCTTCCTCACGGCAGTCTGACACTTGCTGCAAGTCGCGCGCGGTATGGGCTTGCGGACTTTACTGGGCATCATGCGTTGCACGATGCGATCGCCTGCGCTGAACTTTTCCTTGCCCAAGCCTATCGAAGCAGCAACGGGCAATCGATTCCTGCTCGACGGATTCTGAAGGATGGGCGCTGAAGCGAAATTGCTTTTTATTTAGGCAAATTTCAGTATACTGCGCAACAAGTTGTTAACAATCCTGCTATGGCGCGCAATGAGGGCGGCAACCTTCATGTCATAGGTGTGCAGATATTGTGAGGTCGTTTTGACGATTCGTGAACATCAACTCGAACAAATGATTCGAGACGTCATGGATGAAGTTGCAGCGGAGACAGGCCGCGAAACCTTAAACCAGATCGATAGCCAAACCTTGCTCGCTGAGAGCGGCTTGGATTCTCTTGGTCTTGCTATCGTTATGGCTCGCCTCGAAACGCGCCTCGGTTTCGATCCCTTCGCGCGCACCTCCGATGCTCAATTCCCAAGAACCTTCAGCGAACTCGTTGCGCTCTACCGACGCCAATTGTAGCCAACGCAACGCGTTGGGCGCCCAATTCGAACGGGGCGCTGGGCACAGAGATCGTAGCCAACGCATTGCGTTGGGCGCCCAATTCGAACGGGGCACTGGGCACAGAGATCGTAGCCAACGCATTGCGTTGGGCGCCCAATTCGAACGGGGCGCTGGGGCTCGAGGCGGGTCAATCCCTCCCCAGGGACGCCGTAAATACGTCCCTGTAGGCTTGTCTGCCGCATCCATGCGGCACACACCCTGCGGAGGCATACGACCCACCCCGAACCGTAGCCAACGCACTGCGTTGGGCTGAAAGAAGAAAGTTTCCATAACCACCTGTTACTAAGGAAAGCCCATGAAAGCAGGTATTAAACTCGTCATATTGTTGTTGGTTACCGCGCTGATTTCTGCCTGCAGCGCGATATTTGCAGACACCTCGCATCAATCAGCCCATAGCAGTAGCTTGGTCGATTTTCTCTACCCAAAAGAGCAGGACCGGGTGGCTCATAGTCCTGAAATACCGACTCTGAACTTACCATTGCGCGTTGGGATTGCATTTGTACCGAGCCGTAATCATTGGTACGAAGCGATCCCACAGCGCCGTCAGCTTGAGTTGCTCAATATGGTCCGACAGGAGTTTATTCAGCAAGACTACATCGACCATATCGAATTAATTCCGAGCACTTATCTTGAAGGTCGAGAAGGATGGAACACGGTAGATCAGCTGGCTCGTTTATATGGTTTTGATGTCATTGCCTTGGTGTCGTATGACCAAGTGCGAACGACCTCGGACCGCTCGAGTTCGATTCTTTACTGGACCATTTATGGTTTGTACACCGTGAAAGGTACCGAAAACGAAACACAGACGTTTGTCGACACAGCGGTGTTTGATGTGAAGACGCGCAGTATGCTATTCCGAGCACCAGGCACCTCTAGCAGCTCCACACGCAGTACTGCGATGGCTGCGTCGACTTCGATGCGTCAACAAGCCCATGAAGATTTTGAATTGGCTGTTGTGGAAATGAATGAATTTTGAAATCTGAGCTAGAGCGCTTTGAATATCGGGTGCAAAACGAACAGATAGCACGAGTTGAACGCCGTCCGGGTTATTCAGGGGGGAGTTGGGGTGTGGTGATCATGATCACGGCGCTCACTTTGGCGATTCGCCGTCGCGTGCAGGCTCCCACAAAATAATCAGTAAACTGCTTGCAATTCACCGCGCGGATCCGTAATATCCGCGCGCATCTTTCACCGATTCCGTTTGACTTTTGAGCGCAAACGAGGCATGATCCTCGGCCTTAAAAAGTCCGGTACAAGTTTACGAATTATCAGGAGTTACACCTTGGCTAACATCAAGTCTGCGAAAAAGCGCGCGGTCACGGCTGAAAAAAACCGTCGCCACAATGCAAGCCGCCGCTCAATGATGCGCACTTACATCAAAAAAGTTCAAGCAGCTATTGCTGCCGGTGACCAAGCTCAAGCGCAGCAGGCATATGCTGTTTTGACTCCGGTTATCGACCGTTACGCGACCAAAGGTCTGATCCATAAGAACAAAGCTGCTCGTCATAAGAGCCGTTTGTCAGCTCAGATCAAATTGCTGTCTGCGTAAGCAAACTCAGTTTGCGAAGAAAACCGCCTCCGGGCGGTTTTTTTGTGCCCAAAAAAGTCTCAAAACGCGGTTCTGGGTTTTTCATAGGCCCCTTTGATAATCTCTGAGCCATTGGTTCAGAACGGATTTTAACCCACGTGACCGACGCAAATCCCAGCGCGGACAGTAAGTCCACTGCAATAACGTCATCGGGGTATTAAAATTTGCAATTACTGCCGGGGGGTAACATAATTTTGACAATTGCAAGTTAGCAATATTGGATAAACGTTCAAGGAATGAAAGTAGATGAAATATTTAACTATTCTGGTTGTGGCCTTTTTCGCCGTTCTCGCAAGCCCCATCACGCACGCCACGGAAAACTGCGCGAACTACTATAAGAAATACAGTTCGGTGTGCGCTGATTACACATATCAATCCCAATTGGTCTGGTTCAATAGTACGTTTGGTTCTGAGCATCAATTATTCGTCAGAACCTCCCGTTCCCCGTCTGGAACGGTGGTGGGTGTCAGTTTGGACTTTGTTGCCGAGATGGGCGGCTCGATGAACTCCCCGAACGAAGCTGCAATCAATGAAGTCTACGAAGCGTTTCGGTTAGCTTACTTAAATGAAGGATTCTTTATTTATCGCGACTGTGATCCGACACGAGAAATTTGTTGTGATGATTACACGTGCTCTGAAATCCAAGGGGAGGAGTCTCTTCAGACATTTGACCCGCAAGATGCGCACCAGGGTGGTGATGTCGGACAAGCGAATTGGTTGGGTCGTGTGCGTGATGTGATCACCACGGCCGATGCTGGTGTTAGCCTGTTTGACCGGGTTGTCCGAGGTTCAGGCGATACCAGTGACTTTCGCGATAAATTAACGCAAGAAACTTCGGCAACTCCAAAGGTTTTATTAGTTTCTACGCAAGGCGGTGGACATTTTCTTTGCCTCGACGATGGGGTGAGTTGTAATCAGATCGCCGGGAGTTTGACGCTCGGTGAGGATTTTGCCTCTGCATACCTTCATCATGAATTTGGCATGGATACGAATATTGAAATCTACGAGTTTCTACAAAACTGGTTTTATGAGCAGTTAAATCCGTTTTTCGTCTGTAGCCAGACAATGCGTTGTGATACAACGAGCAGCTGTACCGTCACATTGTCCTGCCGTTAACGATCGTGCTCGCGCTGGGGATAACAGCAGATAACTAAGAATGCGTCGGTTCTGGGTTTTTCATGGGTTCATGTGATAATCTCTGAGCCATTGGTTCAGAAAGGATTTTAACCCACGTGACCGACGCAAATCCCGGCGTGGACAGTAAGTCCACTGCGACGACGCCATCGTCTAATCCCTCCTCGCAAAAGCCTGCTCCGCGCTTATTGCGCTCTGGCTTGATCGTCAGCGTGATGACGTTCTTATCCCGAATCCTCGGGTTGGTGCGCGACGTTGCGATTGCGGCCCTGATGGGTGCCGGCGCGGCCGCAGACGTCTTTCTTTTCGCCAATAAGATTCCTAACTTTCTTCGCCGTCTCTTTGCTGAAGGGGCTTTTGCGCAAGCCTTTGTTCCAGTTCTAACCGAATACCATCGTGGAAAATCGTTGGATGAGACGCGTCTTTTGATGGCACGCGTCGCCGGAACCCTTGGAACCTTGGTCGGTATTGTCACCTTGGTCGCCATGGTGCTCTCGCCGGTTGTGGCGGCGCTATTCGGTATGGGCTGGTTTATGGACTGGCTGCGTGGTGGGGACCAAGCAGACAAGTTTGAAATGGCTAGTTTGCTATTACGAATTACCTTTCCATACCTCTTTTTTATTACCTTAACAGCCCTCTCGGGTGCTGCGCTGAATGTTCTTGGCAGATTTGGTGTTGCTGCGTTTACGCCAGTTTTGCTGAATGTCTCGGTGATTGTTGCCGCGTTGTGGCTTGCACCCATGTTAGAGCGCCCGGAAATCGGTCTCGCGATCGGTGTGTTTGTGGGTGGGGTTGTGCAGTTCCTATTTCAGTTACCCTTCCTGAAGCAAGCAGGGCTCTTGGTCATGCCGAAGTGGGGTTGGCGCGATCCGGGTGTGGTGAAGATCCGCACCCTGATGATTCCGGCCTTATTTGGGGTTTCGGTTAGTCAAATCAACCTACTCCTCGACACGGTGATTGCGAGTTTTCTGGTGACCGGTTCGATCAGTTGGTTGTATTACGCCGATCGTTTGCTTGAGTTCCCACTCGGGCTCTTTGGTATTGCGATTGCGACGGTTGTGTTGCCGGCACTTTCTGCGCGCCATGTCGATCAATCATTGGATAAATTCCGCAGTACCCTCGATTGGGGCGTGCGCATGGTAGTCATGCTCGGTTTGCCTGCTATGGCGGGGCTTTTTGTTCTGGCAGAGCCGATGCTGTTGGTCTTGTTCGAGCGAGGGGTATTTAGCCCAGAAGATGCGTATCTTTCTTCATTTGCCCTGATGGCATACGCCACCGGCTTGCTCAGTTTTATGTTGGTGAAAGTATTGGCCACCGGCTTTTTTTCGCGTCAAGACACGAAGCGCCCTGTGAAATATGGCATTATTGCCATGGCCTCCAATATGGTTCTCAATATCGTTCTCGCCATTCCCTTTGGTTACGTGGGTCTTGCCCTTGCAACTGCGTTATCGGGCACCCTCAATGCCTTACTCCTCGGAACCGTATTGTATCGCGAGAAAGTCCTTATATTGGCACCGGCTACGCGCCGTTTTCTGCTGAAAGTTACTTTAGCAACGGCGGTTATGATCGGTTTATTAGTGGAACTTTCACCGGATCGATTGGCATGGGTTGATGCTGACTTCTGGCAGCGGGTGATCTGGCTAACCGGTTTGATCGCTGCGGGTGCTGCGACCTTTGTTATAAGTTGGCTCGTTTTCGGTGGCCGGCCGCGTGAATTACGGACTGTTTAATTAAACCTCGCACGGGTCGTAAAGCAACCGACGAACATCAAAATAACGTGGCCAATTCATCGGTGGTCCACGGGTGCATGGGGAAGTGGATTAAGATATAATCGCGCGCCTATGGAATTGATTCGTGGTTTACATAACATTCGGCCTGAGCATCGGGGCTGCGTCCTGACGATTGGCAACTTTGATGGCGTGCATCTTGGGCACCAAGCGGTGCTCGAGCAAGTGCACGCGCAGGCGCTTGCGCGCAAGGTCCCTTCGGTCGCGATGATCTTTGAGCCGCAACCTCTGGAGCTATTTGCACCGGACCGGGCCCCTGCGCGCTTGTATCGTTGGCAGGATAAGTACAAGCACATTGCTGAGTGTGGCGTCGATCGATTGCTCCTCACACAGTTTAATGCGCGCTTTGCGAATTTAACCGCCGAAGCCTTTATTGAAGATGTCCTCGTGGGTAAGCTTGGGGTCTCGTTGTTGGTTGTTGGCGATGACTTTCGTTTTGGCAAGGCTCGAACGGGCGATTTCAACTTGCTAAAACAAGCCGCGAAGCACTTTGGTTTTGAGGTCATTGACACCCAAAGTTATCGCACTGAATCCATTCGGGTCTCGAGCACCGCAATTCGCAGTGCATTGACGACGGCTGATTTTGAAACCGCTGCGCGTATGTTAGGGCGTCCGTATGCAATCAGTGGTCGCGTGCGTCATGGAGCGAAAAAAGGGCGTACGATCGGGTTTCCGACCGCTAATGTTGCGCTTCATCGGTTGCATAACCCGTTACGGGGCGTCTACGCCGTCGGGCTTGAGACAGCGCACCACGTCTATGCCGGCGTTGCGAACATTGGCCGGAAGCCGACGGTTGCAGGCACCGAAGAATTGCTGGAAGTTCACTTATTTGATTTCCCCGGTCCCCGAGACTCAGCAGAACTCTATGGTGAGCAAGTTTTAGTAACCCCTCTGGCATGGTTGCGAGCCGAAAAGAAGTTTGCCAGCTTCGATGCGCTTCATGCGCAAATTATAGAGGACGCAGCGCTTGCGAGGGCGTTGCTAATACCGGATGATTCGGATGAGTCATCGAAGACAGAATCCGCTAGCGGGGCGCCCTATCAAACGGTATCGACCTCGAAGTAGACTGAACAAAACGCGTATGTTGCATCACACTTTAATGAACTGAGTTACGTAAGTAGCCTCCAAACAAGAACGGACCGAACTGCATGAGCGATTACAAACCTACGTTGAACCTCCCGGATACGGCGTTTCCGATGCGCGGCAACTTAGCCCAGCGCGAGCCTGAAATGCTGGCACAATGGTATCAAGACGATTTGTATGGCCAGATTCGCAAGGCGCGGGCGGGACGAGAGAAGTTCATTTTGCACGATGGCCCTCCCTACGCGAATGGCAATATTCACATTGGCCATGCAGTGAACAAAATCATCAAGGATATGGTGGTGAAGTCAAAAACCCTTAGTGGGTTTGACGCACCTTATGTTCCGGGCTGGGACTGTCATGGCCTGCCGATCGAACTAATGGTTGAAAAGAAATACGGCAAGCCGGGCAAGAAGCTGACCGATGCCGAGTTTCGGCAAAAGTGTCGTGAGTATGCGCAAAGCCAAGTTGAAGCCCAGATGGTCGACTTCAAACGCTTGGGCGTGCTAGGTGATTGGGACAACCCATATCTGACCATGAATTTCGCCCAAGAAGCGAATATCATTCGTGCGCTCGGAAAAATCATTGAAAATGGTCACTTGCAACAGGGCTTCAAACCGGTGCATTGGTGTACCGACTGTGGCTCTGCATTGGCAGAAGCGGAAGTAGAGTATAAAGACAAGGCATCACCTGCCATTGATGTGCGCTTCCCGATTGTCGATGCGAACGCAACCATTGCTAAATTTGCACACCCAGAAGGACATCCGGGTGAGGGGCCGATTAGTCTGCTGATCTGGACTACAACCCCGTGGACCATTCCTGCGAATATGGCGGTGACGGTAGAGCCGAGCCTTGAATATGCGTTAGTTCAAGTTGAAGGCGAGCAGCCGGAGCGTCTCATTTTGGCCAGTGATCTCGTGGTCAGCGCGATGGAACGGTATGGCATCAGCAAATATCACAAGCTTGGTTTCTGTAAAGGAGCGGATCTTGAGCTGGTGCAGCTGCGTCATCCGCTGCAAGCCCGCAATGTCCCGGTTATTTTGGGTGAACACGTCACAACTGAATCAGGAACAGGCTGTGTTCACACGGCCCCTGGGCACGGGGTCGATGACTTTTTAGTCGGTCAACGCTACGGCCTGGAGGTTTATAACCCAGTGAATGACCATGGGGTCTACAAAGAAGACACCCCACAGTTCGCTGGACAACACGTCTTTAAAGCAAATCCGAACATTGTTGATGCGCTGAATGAAGCAGGCATGCTCATCCATCATGAAAGCTATGAGCACAGCTATCCTCACTGCTGGCGCCACAAGACACCGATCATTTTCCGTGCAACTCCTCAGTGGTTCGTCAGCATGGACAAGCAAGGCCTACGCCAAAAAGCACTGAGTGAAATTAAAGGAGTCCGTTGGGTTCCTGAATGGGGTGAAAACCGAATTGCGGGTATGGTCGATGGTCGTCCAGATTGGTGTATCTCCCGTCAGCGCACTTGGGGTGTTCCACTCACTTTATTTGTGAATACCGAAACGGCTGAGCCGCATCCGCGCTCGTTGGAACTTCTCGAAGCAGTTGCTCAACGGGTCGAAGCGGAGGGAATTCAAGCCTGGTTTGATTTGGATGCCGCGGATCTGCTCGGTGACGACGCGAAACAGTATCGCAAGCTGACCGATACACTTGATGTTTGGTTCGATTCGGGGGTAACGCACTACTGTGTCTTAAAACAAGAAAGTGCCTTGCAATGGCCAGCGGATTTGTATCTTGAAGGGTCAGATCAGCACCGAGGGTGGTTCCAGTCGTCGCTCTTAACGGGTGTTGCAACCCAGGGTACGGCCCCATACAAGCAAGTGTTAACTCATGGTTTCACGGTGGATCAACACGGTCGCAAAATGTCCAAGTCGTTGGGTAATGTTGTATCTCCCCAAGACGTGATGAATAAATTGGGTGGCGATATTCTTCGTTTGTGGGTTGCGAGTAACGATTACACGGCCGAAATGACCGTCTCTGATGAGATTCTAAAGCGTTCAGCCGACGCATATCGACGCATTCGTAACACAGCACGTTTCTTGTTGGCGAACTTGAACGGGTTTGATCCGGCACAGCACGAAGTAAGCACCGCCGATATGGTTGAACTGGATCGTTGGATCGTGGGTCGCGCACAAGCGTTACAGAACGAAATTCAGACGGCGTTTGATAATTATCAATTCCTGACGGTCGTGCAAAAACTAATGCACTTCTGTTCAATTGAGCTCGGTAGTTTTTACCTAGATATCATTAAAGACCGTCAGTACACCGCGAAGAAAGACAGTATTGCCCAGCGCTCATGTCAGACTGCGCTGTGGCATATTACGGAAGCCTTAGTTCGTTGGATTGCGCCGATTTGTAGCTTCACGGCGCAAGAAGTATGGCAAGCATTACCTGCGCCACGCACCGGCGAACGCGCTCAGTATGTCTTTACGGCGGAGTGGTACACCGATTGGCCTGCCGATTTGACCACGGGTAAAATTTCCAATGCGCAGTGGCAGCAAATTCTGGAAGTGCGCGATGCAGTCAATGGTGCCCTTGAGCAAGCCCGTCGCGATGATGTGATTGGCGGTGCGTTGCAAGCGGAAGTAACTTTGTATTGCAACGATGCGATAGCGACAACTTTGTCATTGCTCGGCGATGAGTTGCGTTTCGTGTTGCTCACGTCAGCGGCGACAGTCAAACCATTGGTTGAAGCGGTGGATGCACATGCAACGGAATTGGCTGGCCTCAAAGTTCACGTGGCGCGAACCGAGCACCAGAAATGTGCCCGTTGCTGGCACCATCGTGACGATGTTGGAACCCATGCGGATCACCCGGAGTTGTGTGGTCGCTGTGTGACCAACGTTGATGGTCGCGGCGAAACCCGCGCGTTTGCTTAATAGAGCCGGGAGCATTCGATGGCGACAGTAAAGCCAACGCGTTGGCAGGAAAGTGGACTCACCTTGTGGTGGGTCATGCTTGTGGTGTTGGTCTTAGACCAATTGACCAAAGTGTGGGTGGTGCAAGCGCTGCCGTTATTTGGCCGGGTCGATGTCCTGCCATTCTTTGATCTCGTCCATGTGCGCAATTATGGGGCTGCATTTAGTTTTTTGAGCGATCAAGGCGGTTGGCAGCGTTGGTTTTTCACCTTGATTGCCCTGGTCATCGTTGCGGTTCTGCTGATTTTCTTGCGACGTCAAGGGCGTCAACTCAAGGTACTGAATTGGTCCTTCGCACTGCTGGTGGGCGGTGCCTTGGGGAATGTTGTCGATCGCGTGCGCTTGGGTTATGTCGTCGATTTTCTTGATTTTTATGTCGGGAGCTATCACTGGCCCGCCTTTAATGTAGCGGATAGCGCGATTGTGATTGGCGCGGGCTTGATGATTTACGATAGCTTCTTTGGCTCCGGCGCAAAGTCCGATGTGAACCAAAAAAGCAAACCTAAGTCCTAGTGGTAAGGAAGTAAGCAGTATGAGCGAAGAGTCAGTGATTGGTCCGGGCAGCCGTGTGGTCTTTCATTTTTCAATTAAACTGGAAGATGGATCTGCTGCGGATAGCACCAAAGTGCACGGGAAGCCGGCACGGTTGACGATTGGTGATGGAAGTTTGACCAAGAACTTCGAAGACTGCTTACACGGCTTAAAGGCGGGTGATAATCGTGAGTTCACCCTCGAGCCGGAAGATGCATTTGGACGTCCGTTGCCGGAGAATATCTATCATCTGGAGCGGGCTCGATTCTCTGGAGATACACCAGCAGAAGTGGGTGCAATCATTTCGTTTAGCCAGCCGAATGGTCGCGAGATCCCGGGAATTGTTCGCGAGGTAACGGGCGACATGGTCACTGTGGATTTTAATCATCCTTTGGCCGGTCAACGGGTTACCTTCGCAGTTGAAATACTGAGTGTGGAGGCGTCATGAAGATCATTCTCGCCAACCCGCGTGGCTTTTGCGCTGGGGTTGACCGTGCGATTACCATTGTAGAACAGGCCTTGGCTCTGTTTTCACCACCGATCTACGTACGTCATGAAGTGGTCCATAACAAACATGTGGTTGACGGTCTTCGGGACCGCGGCGCCGTTTTTGTGGAAGAGCTGGATCAAGTCCCCGACGACAGTATTGTAATTTTTAGTGCCCATGGCGTGTCTCGTGCGGTACGTGATGCCGCTGCAGACCGCGGTTTAAAAGTTTTTGATGCCACCTGTCCGCTGGTGACAAAAGTCCACATGGAAGTCACCCGGGCAAGCCGTCGTGATCAAGAGTGTGTTTTGATTGGTCACTCAGGTCACCCTGAAGTTGAAGGGACCATGGGGCAATACAGTTCAGAGACCGGTGGGATTTATTTGGTGGAGTCGGTCGACGATGTGGCGCGTTTGACGGTAAAAGATCCAAATGCACTGCACTATATGAGTCAAACAACCCTATCTGTCGATGACACCGCCGAGATTATTGATGCGTTACGAGCGCGTTTTCCCAATATTCAGGGCCCGCGCAAAGATGACATTTGTTATGCAACGCAGAATCGCCAAGATGCGGTGCGTGATTTGGCACAGGAAGTTGATGTGTTGCTTGTGGTCGGTGCGCGCAATAGCTCGAACTCGAATCGATTGCGAGAGCTGGCCGAGAAGATGGGTACGCGTGCTTACCTGATTGACGATGCAACCTGCATTAATCCCCAATGGCTCGCCGATGTGAAAACGGTGGGGGTTACCGCGGGCGCATCCGCACCGGAAATCTTGGTGCAGAACGTCGTCAGTTGGTTGCGGGCTCATGCCGAAAGCGCAGGTGCTCAAGCCGCGGTTGATGAGCGTTCTGGCCGTGAAGAGAACGTGACCTTTAGTATCCCACCCGAGCTTCGCATTACTCCGGTGAGTTAAGTCCTCCCTTGATACGGCGATCGCTTATTTTTATGGCGATCGCTCGCCTCTCCGCCACACTGTTCAGATACCGACGAAAGCGGGGGTGTCTGTGCGTGGTTTTTCCTTGATTGAATTACTCAGTATTCTGGTTTTGCTCAGCGTGCTCAGTCTATTTGCAGTGCCGTCCTTTCAGCAACTGATTGTCCGCTACCAACTGAAACAAGACGTTTCAAGTGTAGAAGGGCTCGTGCGGATGATTCGAATGCAGGCGATTGGGCGTGGGACTGATATGTACTTTACCCTTGAGCGTGAGATCGCAGGAACTCGCCTGTGTTGGGAAGACAGGGTACATGCGCCAGAGTGCTCCGAGCTAATAAGAAACGCTCACCTTGAGTGGAACTTTGCTGCGAACCCGATGCTGTTTCGTGGTCTCACGGGGATGGCGGGATTCAGTGCTGGTCATATTCGAGTCCGACACCGAGACGCCCAGCGCTTGGACCAATATCGGGTGATAGTGAGTACGCTTGGGCGAATTCGGGTGTGCGCTGTGCACGGCCCCGAGAGTTTTTATGAAGCGTGCTGATAGCGTGATCGGCTTCACGCTAGTGGAGCTCCTGATGGGCATTACCCTAACGGGAGTGCTCGTGCTGGGCGCGAGCGTTTTCTTTGCCGCGGTGTATGGCTCCATTCAACGCACTGAGCGCATAGCCTCGGCCGAGATGACGCTGATGCAAACCGGTCATTGGATGCTCCGTGCACTGGCAGATGGCGGGCTAGGCGCACATCAACTTTATCCGGAGTTCGAAACACCGGGCTGTTTTTTGGTCGGTGAAAGTGGCGTTCGCTTGCGGGCTGGGGCCTTGCAATGGCGCCCTTCGGGACGCGATTGTCAGGGGAGCGGATGGCTTACCCTGCATGATCCGGGTGTACTGTACGTTGAAACGATGGACTGGCGATCCCCGATGCTCTGTTTCACAGGGCGCGCCTCGAGTCGACAAGAACCCTTATTCGAATGGTGCAGTCCATGGCCTTATCCAATCAGCGGACCATAACAAATCAGCAGGGCGCCGCCTTGGTGGCGGTTCTGTTGTTGAGTACCGGTGTCACTTTCGTGTTACTGGGTTCTTTGCAACATGCACTCGAACAACGTACACGTGTTGCTATTGACCTCCAGATAGCCAGGATGGAGCGACTTGTGCGCACCGAGGTGCTTCGCTCGGAGCTTGTCTTGCGTGATTTAGAGCGAGGCGCGGCGATCCAACCTTCTGCTGGAATTCAGGTGGAAAGACGTTTCCAATCCATCGATTGTCCACCTATGACCGATATCGAGCCGGAGCGGATGCACTGCACACACGTTGACATTCAGGTGCGGATGCCGCGTCAGCGTTTTCAACGCAGTTTTTCAGGACGTTGGCGCCGTTACGATGCGGATATCGACACGAAGGAAAGTGGATGGTACTAAAAAAGCCTCAAGGATTTACCCTACCAGAAGTTATGCTGGCGCTAAGTGTGCTCTCCGTGACCGCCGTAGGAAGCGCTCACTTACTCACACATACACTCCATGCATGGCAGCAACTAAGCCCCCTCTACCAAGGCGAAGCCGAGCTTGCAGAATGGCTGGTGCATCTGAGCCAACAGACGCCGTTGACCGGCCAATTTTCCAGTGGCCGCGAATGGCGTATTACCCACGAAGTAGAAGGGATCCGCTGGTTCGTCATGGCGCATCCTGCGTTCCCCGAATGGTTGCCAGCAGAAAGCGGCTGGCAAGACCGATAATAGTCGCTCCGATCGCTATTTTTTGCTAGGATATGCGCAATTTATCTGCGCTCCGTCGGGTTGATCCGGTCGGAAAAATAGAAGGCAATGTTCCGGAAAATATGACCACGCAACCGACAGCATCGCCGCAATCTGCGGACCACAAAACGCTCCTTGCGGCAACCGATCTCGCATCGGTGCGTGGAGAGCGAACACTGTTTGCAGACTTGAATATGCATGTGCGAGCCGGTGAAGTGTGGCAAATCGAAGGGCCGAATGGCGCGGGAAAATCCAGTTTACTGCGTATTCTTACTGGGCTTTTGGCGCCACAAGCAGGACAGATTCAGTTTCGCGGTGAACCGATCCAAAACTGTCGCGAGGCCTTTCACGCGGAATTGCTTTTTATCGGGCACAAAGCAGGCGTAAAAGCGGAGCTGACCGCAATCGAAAACTTGGAATTTTACGCTGCCGTGCAAGGGCAGCCGATCAGCGCTCCTCCCTATGAACTGCTTGAAAAAGTGGGGCTTGTGGGGCTCGAAGATATTCCGGCGCAACGCCTCTCGGCAGGACAGCAGCGTCGAATCGCGCTCGCTCGTTTGTGGTTAACGGATGCGCCATTGTGGATATTGGATGAGCCATTTACCGCGTTGGATGTAAGCGGTATTGCGTTGCTGGAAGCCCGTTTTGCGGAGCACGTGGCGGCAGGCGGTGCGATTATTTTGACGTCGCATCAAGCGGTGAACTCTGCCCATTTCCCGCTTCAGCGCGTGCAGTTGAGGTATCAATACTGATGGTTGCTACTCGGACTGTATTTTTACAACTAGTGAAGCGTGATGTGCGCGTTGCTTTGCGGCAAAGAAGCGAGTTGCTGAATCCGCTCATTTTCTTGCTGATTGTGGTGAGTTTATTCCCATTGGGTGTCGGGCCAGGACCGGATATTTTAGCTCGCATTGCGCCAGGAGTGATTTGGGTCTCTGCTTTGTTGTCCGCGATGCTGGGGTTAGACCGGTTGTTCCGAGACGACTTTCGGGACGGGGCTCTGGAACAAATGATGTTGTTGCCGGTCTCTATGGAGATCAGTGTATTGGCGAAGATTGCCGTGCATTGGCTGTTAACGGCACTGCCGGTCTTGTTGATTGCGCCGTTGTTAGCACTGTTGCTGAATCTTCCCACCCATGCGTGGGGCGTTTTATGGTTGACCCTTTTGTTCGGTACGCCCGTATTGAGTGCTGCAGGAGCCATTGGTGTGGCACTGACCGTCAGCCTCAATAAAGGTGGTGCATTATTAAGTTTGTTATTGCTGCCGCTGCTAATCCCACTTTTGATTTTCGCAACGGCCGCAGTGGAAGCGGCAGTCTCCGGATTATCTGCCGCCGGACCCTTGGCTTTGATTGGGGCGTTTATGGTGCTTAGTTTAACGTTGGCACCGTTTGCAGTGAAAGCCGGCTTACGAGTGAGTGTGAACTAATATGTGGCGATGGTTACATCCCTATGCAAAATCGGAAGCAACTTTTGCACTAAATCAAAAGCTGCTGCCTTGGTTTCTGATTCCAGGACTCGTCCTGACCATTGTTGGTGTGATTTGGGGGCTCGCCTACGCGCCGCCAGACTATCAGCAAGGGGAAAGCTACCGCATTATTTTCGTGCATGTGCCTTCGGCTATTTGGTCCATGGGCTTTTATGTGAGCATGGCGATTGCTGGGCTGATTGCACTGGTCTGGCAAATTCGCACGGCTGAACTGGCATTGCTTGCAATCGCTCCGGTGGGCGCGGTACTCACGTTTATTTCCTTGTTTACGGGTGCTGTTTGGGGACAACCCATGTGGGGAACTTGGTGGGTATGGGATGCTCGCTTAACCTCCCAGCTGATTCTGTTGTTCCTCTATCTTGGCGTGATGGCATTGTATGTCGCATTTGAAGATGAGCGCGCGGGTGGGAAAGCCGCAAGTATTCTTGCGCTGGTCGGTGTAATAAACATTCCAATTATTCACTACTCGGTTTATTGGTGGAACACCCTGCATCAACAGTCAACGATCACCAAGGTGATTACCCGCTTCGAATCTCCGAGTATTGCGCCGGAAATGCTCTGGCCGCTCCTCGTGAATATCTTTGCGATGATGGCTCTTGCCGGAGCTCTCGTCATTATGCGTCTGAATAATGAGCTGTTGCGCCGGGAAGTGCATCGGCCATGGGCGCAAGCAATCTTGAACCAAGAAAAGAAGGAGAACCAGAATGCAGTTTGATAGCTGGAGTGCCTTCATCGCCATGGGTGGTTATGGCGTCTACGTATGGTCTGCATTTTTTGTGACCTTTTTGTGCTTCGGTATTCTCGCGTTGGAGGCGGTCTGGCGCCGCAATAAAATTCGCGAAGAAGCGCAACGGCAGCAGGCCCGCAGTGAACGAATTCAAAAAGCTAAACGAGAGTCCTCAACATGAACCCAAGACGTAAAAAACGGTTAATTATGACCAGTGGAATTCTGACCGGTTTTGCACTTGCGACCGGGCTGGTGTTGTATGCACTGTCTCAGAATATCGACTTGTTTTATACGCCGACAGAAATTGTGGAAGGGAAGGGAAGCGATAAGCAATTACCTGAGGTGGGCCAACGACTGCGTGTCGGCGGTTTAGTCGTCCCAGGATCTGTTCGACGCGAAGGCTCAGGCCTTTCTGTGTCATTCAGCCTGATCGATGTCGGTCCGGCGGTGGTTACCGTCGAGTATGAAGGCATATTGCCTGATCTGTTCCGTGAGGGGCAGGGCATCGTAGCGCAAGGTACCCTTGTTGGTGCCAATCGAATTCAAGCGAGCCAAGTGTTGGCACGCCATGATGAAGAGTATATGCCACCGGCCCTCGCTGAGGCGTTGAAAGGCATTCAACACGTACCGCCATCCCAGTGGCAGCTCGAGGAAGGGGAAGATCTCCCAGTCAACCCATTTGCTCGGGATGATGAGGACCAAGGGTCTTCAGGTGGTTCGTATGATCGCTGAGTTTGGACATTTTGCGCTTGCGCTGGCATTTGCTTTCTCGGCGCTCCTCGCCGTTGTTCCTCTGATTGGCGTATGGCGTGGGCACGGCGGTCAGATGGCAATGGGTCGTCCCCTGACTTATGGGATGTTTATTTTCACGCTGATTTCGTACATTGCCTTAACATGGGGCTTTATTGTTAACGATTTCAGTATTTCTTATGTCGCGAACAACTCGTCGTCCGTGACGCCTCTGATCTATCGTATTACGGCGGTATGGGGCTCACATGAAGGCTCTTTCTTGCTGTGGATGTTAGTCCAAGCGGGTTGGGCGGCGGCGCTTGCGCGTTTTTCAAGCCGCCTTCCTTTGGTGTTCGCTGCGCGAGTACTGGCTGTGATGGGGATGATCGGGGTCGGTTTTTACCTCTTCATGCTCCTCACGTCGAATCCATTCGATCGCACCTTGCCAATGATTCCGGTCGATGGCCGTGATTTGAACCCGTTATTGCAAGATCCTGGCATGATTATTCACCCGCCGTTGCTCTATATGGGTTATGTGGGCATGTCAGTGGCGTTTGCCTTCGCGGTAGCCGCTTTACTTGGCGGACGTCTTGATTCCGCGTGGGCGCGGTGGTCGCGCCCGTGGACGCTCGCCGCATGGATTTTCCTGACGCTGGGTATCATGGTTGGCTCGTGGTGGGCATATTACGAGTTGGGCTGGGGCGGCTGGTGGTTCTGGGATCCGGTTGAAAACGCCAGCTTTATGCCGTGGTTAGTCGGCACTGCGCTCATCCATTCCCTCGCGGTCACAGAGAAGCGCGGAACCTTTAAATCGTGGACTGTTCTTTTGGCAATCTCGGCCTTTAGCTTGAGTTTGTTAGGTACGTTCCTCGTCCGCTCGGGCGTGTTGGTGTCGGTTCATGCATTTGCTTCGGATCCCACGCGCGGGGCTTTCTTACTTGGGTTCCTCGGCGTGGTAATTACCGGCTCACTGTTGCTGTATGCGATCCGCGCTTCGAAAGTGCAAAGCCATAGTCGCTATGAGCTTTATTCACGAGAAGTCTTGTTGTTAGGGAATAATCTGTTGCTTGTGACCGCGACCATTGTGGTTCTGGTCGGCACCCTGTTGCCCTTGATATATCAGCAACTTGGGCTGGGCAACATTTCCATTGGCGAACCCTTCTTTGACCTAATTTTTATGTGGCTGACCATTCCGTTTGCGCTGATTTTGGGTCTCGGTCCATTGACACGCTGGCGCCGTCAACCCTGGGGTGAACTGCAAAAAACCGTGCTGTTCGGGATGCTCATTTCCGTCGTCTTGGCTTTCCTACTGCCGTGGATTTTTGCCAGTGAAGTGCATGGTTTAGCGGTCTTAGGCCTCATTCTCGCATTCTGGATTTTGAGTGCCACGGTGGCCGAGCTCAAAATGCGTGTGGCATCACGGGAGCAAAAAATCCCAGCGCTCATTAAGCTTGGGCGCAGTCATTGGGGTATGGTGCTTGGCCACGTGGGCTTCGCCGTGATGATTATCGGGATTGCCTTAGTCCAAAATTACGAGGTCGAGCGCACCGCTCGCATGGGGCCCGGGGATACCTTCTCCATGAGTGGCTATACCTTTGAATTCGTCGAAATGAGCGAACGACAGGGTCCGAACTTTATCAGTGATACCGCACTATTCCAGATTACCCGCGAGCAAAGCGGTCGATCGTTGGGGCGTATTACGTCGGAGAAGCGCTTCTATACCATTCAACGTCAAGTCCAGACGCAAACCGGTCTGCGTGTGAACCCGTGGCGTGACCTATACATTGCCATGGGTGAAGAGCTTTCCGATGGAAGCTGGGCGGTTCGGATTCATTACAAGCCGTTTGTACGATGGATCTGGGCTGGCGCCATTATTATGTCGGTGGGTGGTTTGCTTTCGATGACAGATAAGCGTTATCGAATTCGACGCCGACTCCAGTTAGAACGCAAACGCGAAGCAGAGGAGGCGAGCGCATGAATACGAAAATCAGAACCTTGATCCTGCTTACGCCATTGCTCGCGTTTTTGGGACTATCAGTCTTCTTATTCAAAGGCTTGTGGTCAGATCCCACCCATTTAGAGTCTGCATTGGTGGGGCGGTCAGTGCCTGAATTTGAACTGCCGGATCTCTATCAGCCGGACGTCAGCCACAATGAATCCATTGTCGGCGGTCGCCCGATGTTGATTAATGTATGGGCAACGTGGTGTCCAACATGCTACGCAGAACACACATTCTTGAATCAATTGTTGGCTGATGAAGGTGTGTACATCATTGGTTTGAACTATAAGGATGATTCGCGGGGGGCCGCGGTCCGCTGGTTGCAGGATTTAGGCGACCCTTATCAAATCAACCTGTTTGATGAAACCGGGCTACTTGCGCTAGATCTTGGTGTGTACGGTGCGCCAGAAACCTTTGTGGTGGACAAGGACGGCGTCATTCGCTATCGCCATGTGGGCGACTTGAATGAGCGGGTTTGGAGCCGCACGGTCGGACCAATCTACTATCAGGCCATGCTGGATGCGGGACTTGAAATTCCAGAGCACCGGCGGGAGTTACTGCCATGACGCGTCAAATAGAGCTGTTTTTAGTTGCGCTCGTTGTTGCGCTCTTCAGCGCATCGCTGGCGGCAATTGTCGCGTCACCCGCACAAGCTTCGGGTGAGTTCTACGCCTTTGATACTGCCGAGCAAGAACGTCGGTTTAATCGCTTGGCGGGGGAGCTGCGGTGTCCAAAATGTCAAAATCAGAGTATTGCAGATTCCGATGCACCGCTGGCACAAGATATGCGCCAACGTGTGTACATGATGATTATGGAAGGTCAAACGGACGCGGAGATCATTGAGTTTATGAAGGTGCGGTATGGTGACTTTGTTCATTATCGTCCACCGCTCAATCGCAACACGTTAGTGCTTTGGTTTGGCCCTTTCTTGGTCCTCCTGATTGGCATGGGGGCCGTCATTCTCCATGTACGCGGTAAGCAAAAAGTCAGCGCCGAATTGACTGAGGACGAGCGAGCGCGTTTAGCTGCTTTCGAGGCAAAAACGCGTGATGACGAAGATAAATCTGAGGAGCATAAGCACTGATGTGGTACGTACTAATTGCTCTGTTGTTGGTGGCCGCAGTGGCCTACATGTACATTGCCCGCCGCCAGCAGTGGGAAACCTGGACGATTCTCCAGGCGAACAAAGAAATTTATGAGTCGCGCTTAAAAGAGCTCGAAGACGACCTCGAGCAGGGCGCTATTTCGCCCAAAGATATGGTGCTTGCGAAGCAAGAGCTGCAAAAGACGTTTGTAACCGAAATTGACAACCCCGATGACGTGGTTGAGCACAAACCTGCGAATGTCGGCGTGATCACGCTTATTCTTGTTGTGCTGGCCGGTGGTTTGTATCTGTGGGCGGGTTCTTGGCAACAGCAGCAGCAGGCGGACCGCGCATGGGATACATTGCCGAAACTAAGTGAGTGGTTACTCGGCGATGAAAGTGCTGCACCTCAATCCGATGAGGAGTTTTGGGAATACGCGCTCGGATTGCGACAGCGCCTTATGGATGATCCAGAGCCGAATGCGTGGACACTGTATGGTCGGATGATGATGCAACTGCAACAAATTGAGCAGGCGCTTGAGTCCTTTGAGCGGTCCTATCGGTTAGAGGCAGACAACATCTCAAACCTGACGGTGTACAGTCAGGCCTTGATCCTGTCGGGAAGTGACAATGACCTTGCTCGGGCCAATCGTTTCCTTGGGCGTGTCTTGCAGCTTGATAGTCGCAACATTGAAGCCTTCGGCTTGATGGGTGTCGTTCACTTCGAGCGGGCTGATTACGAACGAGCGGTCACCGCTTGGGATATGGCACTGCGGCTTATGGGTGAGAACGATCCGCGCTATGCATCCATCCAAAATTCATTGCAGCAAGCGCAAGACCGTCTCGAGGGGAATGTCATGACCCTCACCGTAAACGTCGATATTTCAGAAACTTTACGGAACGAAATGCCATGGACTGCTACGCTGTATGTATTCGTCCGCGATCCTGACGGTGGCAGTGCACCGATTGCGGTAACACGCCAACGGGTGATGGATTTTCCGGTAACCGTGACACTAACCGACGAAGACATGATGCTAGAGGGCGCAAGTTTGTCGAATGCAGCAAGTTGGTTGGTTGGAGCGCGTTTGACTGTGGGCGATAGCATGGAGCGCCGTAGTGGTGACTTTGAAGCGCGTCCTCGTTTGGTGGAGCGCCAGGCCGGCCAACAGGTTCAGTTGGTACTAACGGAGTTGATTCCTTGAGTCAGTGGATAGACGGTGCACTCACCGGCAAATATTTACCTCGGGCGCTGCTTTGCGCCCTTGTTGCAGTTTTTGCCTTAACGGGGTGTGCTTCAACGCCCGACGAAACGGAAAATGAGTTTGATTTTTCCGACGAGCGCGATCCATTCGAAGATTTTAACCGTGTCATGTGGGACTTTAACCGAGATGTGTTGGATCCTTACGTAGCACTCCCTCTCGCAAATGCCTATGAGAATATACCGCGTCCAGCGCGGCGCGGGCTCTATAACATGACCGAAAACTTGCTGGAACCTGCATCGGTGGTGAATAACTCCTTGCAGGGAAAGGGCAAGCCTGCGGCTCAAAGCTTCGGCCGCTTTCTTATTAACACGACGTTTGGTGTGTTCGGGTTTTTCGACGTTGCAAGTAAAATGGGTGTCGGACAGGAGAAAGAGGCCTTCGGCGAAACGCTCGCGGTTTACGGCGTACCAGACGGTCCCTATATCATGCTCCCTGGACTTGGTCCCACGGTGGTGATTGATCGGGGCGGCGATTTCGTTGACGACTACATCTGGCCAATGTCCTTTATGTCGTGGCCACTGACCATAACCCGCTATGCAATTCGCGGTCTTGAACAACGCATTGAGCTCAAAAACCTAGAGCCCATGCTCGAAAACGCGATTGACGAATACGCATTTGTTCGTGAAGCCTATTTCTCAACCTGGCTCGACAAAGTCTACGATGGCAACCCGCCTGAGCGAGACGACTGGGACGCTTGGGATGATTGGGGCGACTGGGATGAGGACGAGTGGGACGACGAAGAGTAGCCAACGCACTGCGTTGGGTCCGCGCCCGATAAAGGCTCCGGGCAGGTCGTAGCCAACGCACTGCGTTGGGTCCGCGCCCGATAAAGGCTCCGGGCAGGTCGTAGCCAACGCACTGCGTTGGGTCCGCGCCCGATAAAGGCTCTGGGCCCGGTATGGGCTGATGCCCCCTCAGGGACGCCGTAAACCCATCCATGGGGGCTTGACTGCCGCATCCATGCGGCAGACACCCTGCAGAGGTATCAACCCACTCCGGGCCACGCCTGTTCCCATCAGAGCAAAACCCAACGCGGTGCGTTGGCTACGTCGTATTGGGGCAAGACCTAACGCGGTGCGTTGGCTACGTCGTATTGGGGCAAAACCCAACGCGGTGCGTTGGCTACGTCGTATTGGAGCATAACCCAACGCGGTGCGTTGGCTACGTCGTATTGGAGCATAACCCAACGCGGTGCGTTGGCTACGTCGTATTGGGGCAAAACCCAACGCGGTGCGTTGGCTACGTCGTATTGGAGCAAAACCCAACGCGGTGCGTTGGCTACGTCGTATTGGAGCATAACCCAACGCGGTGCGTTGGCTACGTCGTATTGGAGCATAACCCAACGCGGTGCGTTGGCTACGTCACGAATGATTGCTATCGCCACCGTCTTGCTGGCCAGGTTCGTCGCGGCCGGACGCTTTTGCCTGTTCGTGCTTGCGAATCGCTTCTGGAATGTAAGGCACAGCGAGTGTCAGATTCACCGGGAGGACCGCAAGCCGGTAGAGTAACCCCAGCAATAGAATTGCTAATAATTTCCAACCGGTTCCCGGAATATATAAAACCGACCAGAACAGGGCGACGAGAATAATCACTTTCAGGGTGTTGCCAAACGCTTTGCGTTCAAACGGCATCATTTGATTGGCTCGATGGATGATAGCAACCCGTTCCGTTGGCGAATAACCCTGTAAAGCTTCAATTGTCTTTGATGAAAAATAGATCATGAGCCCTCACTGTTCTATCGATGCTTTTTGCAAACTTTCATAAGTTTAACATGCTCTCGGGAAAAAGCAGGCGTGGCGGTTTACCCTCAGACCTGCAAACGGGTATTATAGGCCCGAATAATTCCGTGCTATACGCATCAAATTGCTGAAAAGGAACTCGCATGACGCAGACAAACGCCCCTGTGCGCACCGCCATTATCCCCGTTGCAGGCCTAGGAACGCGGATGCTTCCGGCCACGAAGGCGATTGCCAAAGAAATGTTGCCCTTGGTCGACAAGCCCCTGATTCAATACATTATTCACGAATGTGTGGCAGCGGGAATTACCGAGATTGTGCTGGTTACTCATGCGAGCAAAGGTGCTATTGAGAATCACTTTGACGTGAACTACGAACTTGAAGCAATCTTGGCGGAACGCAATAAGCAGAAGTTGCTCGACGAAGTTCGTCGTATTTGTCCTCCGGGTGTCACCATCACCGCGGTGCGTCAAGGTGTTGCAAAAGGCTTGGGACACGCGGTGTTGTGCGGACGCCCGGTTGTGGGAGACGCCCCGTTCGCAGTGGTATTGCCGGATGTGTTGATTGATGAGTATACCCATGACGCCACAACAGAAAACTTGGCAGAGATGATTCGGAATTTCGAAGAGACCGGTGCCAGCCAAGTCATGTTGGAACAAGTTCCACGGGATCGGGTGGACCAGTACGGTGTGGCGGACTTGGGTGGCGTGGAGCTTGCGCCGCGTCAGCAGGCGCCCATCAAAGCGCTGGTTGAGAAACCGAAAGTGAGTGAAGCGCCTTCTAACCTTGCGGTGGTCGGTCGTTACGTCTTTTCAGCTAACTTATGGCCATTGCTGGAAAAAACCAAACCGGGTGCAGGAAACGAAATTCAGTTAACGGATGCAATGGCTGAATTGCTCAAACAAGAGCCGGTCCATGCCTATTACATGGAAGGTCGCAGCCACGACTGCGGCAACAAACTTGGCTATTTGCAAACGATCGTCGCCTACGCAGAACGCCATCCTGAGCTCGGCAACGACTTCAAAACCTGGCTCGCAAACCGGTAGGTTTTACCTTTTGATTACGCATGGTCGGTTTGACGCTTTGTAGTTCTTGAACAATGCTATTCATACGTGTGTTTATGGAGTCACGCCTATGAGTCGCAAAGTTCTCATCATTGAAGACGATCCCGTTTATGGCGATATGCTCAACCGCTATCTTCTTGACCGAGGATTTGAAACCAGTCTGGCACAAACCGGTCATCAGGCAATGGAGTCATTGCCCAAGGTGCGGCCGGATATTGTCCTTTGCGATCTTAATCTCCCGGACATTTCGGGCTTACTTGTCTTGGAACGACTGCTTGCGTCATCGGATCCAGCTCCCGTGATTGTTATTTCTGCCTCGGATGATATGAAGGACATTCGCGAGGCAGTTCGTCTCGGTGCGGTTGATTATCTCGTTAAGCCCGTGCGGCAACTGGATGTCCTTGAGTATGCCATCGAGAATTGCCTGACGCGCTCTTCGCTGGAAGAAAGCTTTGAACATGAGCGCTGGGAGCTTGATGACCACCTCGATGTCTTGTTCCAAGATCATGCAGTTGTTGAGCGATTAACCGAAGATTTGGTACCGCATGACTTTATTGATGTGGGCCGGTTTCATATTAATCACCAGTTACATCGCGACGATGGAGAAAAACTCTGGATAGATTACTACCGCTTACCGAATGAAAAAGCCGTCATGGTGATGGCTCACGCACAGGCGCTGGCCGGTCAAAATGTGGTGTCACTGCTCGTGCTAAAGACCCTGTTCAATCCGTTTCTACGCTCCGCAATGGCGGGTGAGCATAATGTTTTGATGCATCCGCATCATTTATTGTCGCGCCTCAATGCGGAGTTGTGTCATTCCCGAATTCGGACCGCATTTGATATGGTTGTCGTGTGGATTGATGCGGCGGCCAATACTGCATTTTGGAGCCTCGCGGGGGAGAAGATTTTGCTGAGTCATGAGGGAAAAGCGGACCTCGCTTTAGGGATTTGGAACAATGCGACGTATCGAGTTCACCAAAGTGAGTTGCGCGAGGAAGGGTTCTACCTCGCATGCTTGAACTCGCATATTCGTCTGCGACCGCGTTAGACCTTATCGCGCTGGCTCCCGACTTATAGGGGTTTCGTCGCGAGAAGAACAGCCCGTTTCGGTGCTGGATACCCCTCAATTGTTCGCGAGTGATCGTTTGGATCCAAAAAATCAGCCAGCGACTGGCTTTCCATCCACGCTGTGCGGCGTTGCTCATCGCATGAGGTGACGGTCTCATCGACGACGCGCACATGGTGCATGCCAAGGCGCTCGAGCCAATGCACAAGTGCGGAAGACGAGGGGATAAACCATACGTTCGGCATTTGTGCGTAGCGGCTGCCCGGAACCAATACCTGATTTACATCACCGTCAATGACCAAGGTCTCGAGGACCAGTTCACCACCAGGTCGTAGCTGATCGATGCATTGTTGTAAGAAATCGATGGGTGAGCGGCGGTGATATAACACCCCCATACTAAATACCGTATCAAAGGCAGTGAGCTTTGGCATGTGCTCGATTCCGAGTGGAAGAAGCTCAATGTTTCGCGCGAGTGCTTCAGGTACGAAGGAGCGAATAGCGCGGAATTGAGCCACGAACAGATGGCTTGGGTCAATCCCGACCGCTAGGTCTGCTCCGGCTCCGAGCATACGCCAGAGGTGATATCCGCTGCCGCAGCCAATGTCGAGCACGGTTCGCCCTTGCAAAGGCGTAATATGTGAAGCGAGTCGATCCCATTTCCAATCGGAACGCCATTCGGTATCAATATGAACGCCAAAGAGGTCAAATGGACCTTTCCGCCATGGCATCAATTGCTGTAACAAGCCTTCGATCCGTGCAATTTGTCCCGCTTCAAGTTCACGCGCGTCACCAATCTGCACGTGATCCTTCAGGTTGATGTGAGCCGCTTTATGATCTGGTAATTGCGCTAACAGGCGATGCCATTTACGTGCATCCCCATGTTGGCGTTGTTGTTCCCAGGCGCGCAAATCTGCTGGCAGATGCTCCAGCCAGTGAGCTAGCGAGGTCTCGGTAAGCCGTGCAAAAAACGGATAGTAGGCCGCCATGCCCTCGGGTTGCTTATTCGCCATCCTGAGCTCCTTTAACTGCAATCCACGACGTAAAATTGAAGCAGCGGTACCATTCTTGAATGGTGCTGAAGCCGACCGCGCGGAAACGTTCGATGTGCCGCTCGGCGGAGTCGAGACGCATGACATTCTCAAGTGCAGCGCGCTTTTGGCTGATCTCCAGATCACTGTATCCATTGCTGCGTTTGAACTCATGGTGAAGGTCCACCAAGGTCGATTCAACGAGCGGATCCGTGTGCGTTACTTTCTCGGAAAGAATCAACAGGCCGTTCGGGAGCAGTGCATCGTAAAACCGCTGCATCAACGCGTCTCTTTGCTCTGGCGCAATAAACTGCAGTGTGAAATTCAGTACAATGATCGAGCACTTCTCGAGCGGATAGGTTAATATATCGGCACATTGAACGTGCACCGGGATGGTTCCGCGATACGCACTGATGTGGCTTTCACAGCGTTCGACCATCGCAGGCGAGTTATCTACCGCAACAATCTGGACCCCGGGTACAGAACAGTGTTGTCGAATTGATAAACTGGCAGCACCCAATGAACAGCCTAAATCGTAAATGCGCGTGTTCGGTTGAGCAAAACGATCTGCTAATCGACCAATCACATCGACAATGGTCCCATAGCCCGGCACGGATCGATTGATCATGTCCGGAAACACATTGGCAACCTGGGCATCAAACGCAAAGTCGCTCACTTGCGAAAGGGGCGCGGCATAAATTGAATCACGTTGTTTGTTCATAGCGGAGCAAGCAATCCAAGTATTCAGTTGAATAGGTCATTAATCACCAACAGATTGTACCGTATGCCAATCACAACGACCATTAAAACGCTGAGGACATCCGTGTTGAAACAGTTTTGGGCGATCGTGCTGTGTCTGCTCGTGGCACTATTTCTCGTAAGTGGCCTACGCGCCACGCCTGAGGAAGCTGTCGATGTGTTCTTATGTGCAGACGAAAGCCTCACTGAGAGCGCACGCCTGAACGCATTTGTGATTGGTACCACAGATGAGCACATCGCATCGCTTTTGCGTACCTCAGAAGGACTTACCACGCGTCTTTACGGCAGTACGGTTGCGCTGCAAGGCGCGATTGAGGAACACCACGTCTTGGTGTGGACGTGTTCTGCAGCAGAAGCACAAGAGTATCCTGGACGTATCTATTCGCTGACCCTCGATTCTTCCCTCATACCCGAAGTTGCTGTTGGGTACGTTTCCGGAAATGGGACCTTGACCTTGCGTCCCGAGGAGCTTGAACTCATTTCAGGGCTCGGAGCGCTCCGCATCGGATTACCCATGGATTCTGAGCCTGTCATATTTCGTGAGCAAGATGGGCAGCCGTACGGGCTAGATGCAGATATTGTCAGTATTCTGGCGAAGCGTCTTGGCGCAGAGTTTGTTTGGGAGGATTGTGGCAGTTGGTCGGCTTGTGTCGATGCGCTGCAGGCCGGCGACATCGACGGACTCACATTTTTCACACCGACACCTCAGCGGATGGAGTTTAGTGTGTTTACGATTCCATACTGGGACGTGCCCTGGGCGCTGGCCGGTGGGGAACAGCTCCCGCGCGTCCGCCAATTTGCCGATTTAGAGGGCCTGCGTGTTGCGGTTGTCGAAAGCTACAGTGTGGTTGAGGAGCTGCAAGAGAACCCACGCATAGAACTTATTTTGGTGGAACGCCCTGAACATGCCTTCCGCGCCATTCTCGAGGGGGATGCTGATGTCTATATGGACTCACTCCCGCTGTTGCTCGGGCGAGTCCGTGAGCAACATTTATCACATCTGCGCCTTTCTGTGCTGTATGACGAGCGGGGTGATCAGGTATCGGTTGGACTCCGTCGCGATTTAGACGCACTGATTCCCTTGCTGGATCGAGCGATTTTATCGATCACAGCCGAAGACCGGCGCACTATTTCTCAGCGTTGGTTTGACCCTCGTTACGAGCAAGGTCTTGCCCGCGAAACGGTACGCAAATGGGCTGCGATGACGGTATTTGCGGTCCTCATTCTAACGGCGATCGTGGTGCTTTGGTTGCAGCATTTACGCCGCGAAATAGCGCGTCGTCGCTTGCGAGAAAAAGAGGCGCGGTTTCGCGCACTGCACGATGAGCTGACCGAGTTGCCTAATCGCGCCAACATTCAAGAGCAAATTGAATTGGCTTTACTCTCACACAGCACGGCAGGAACTAAATTTGCTCTCATGTTTGTGGATCTGGATGGCTTCAAAGCGGTGAATGACAAAGAGGGTCATGACGCGGGGGATGAATTGTTATTCGCGGTTGCACAACGGTTGAAACGAGCGACACGAAAAACCGATCTCGTTGCACGTTTTGGCGGTGATGAGTTTGTCATTTTGGTTCGCGACGTGGAGTCACCCGAGCAAGCACAACGCATTGGTGAGAAATTCTTAACGCGCGTGGCTCAGCCATACACGATTTCGACCTCTGAGGGATCCTTCACAGCAAAAATAGGGGCCAGTATCGGGGTGGCGCTATTCCCTGATCATGGAGTGACCCAAGACGATCTCTTGCGAGCAGCCGACGATGCCATGTATGAGGTCAAAGAAGCGGGCAAACACGGCGTTTTTCTGGCCCGCCCAGAGCAACCAAGAACCGCAGAGTAGGGCATCACAGCGGGTGACTTTCGGGCCCGCTCTCCTATATACTGTGCGCCTTTCATTCAGGAATACGGAAACAGGGTCAACATGCGTAGTCACTATTGCGGACAAGTCACAGAACAAGAACTCGGAAACTCAGTTACGGTTGCAGGCTGGGTCCATAAACGACGCGATCTCGGCGGTTTGATTTTCGTCGATATGCGCGATCGTACAGGGTTGTTGCAGGTGGTATTTGATCCCGACTTCGCGGATATGTTTGCCGAAGCGAATAAACTGCGCCAAGAGTTTTGCGTTCAAATTACGGGCGAAGTGCGCGCTCGTCCAGACGGGCAAGTCAATGCACGGATGACAACCGGTAAAGTTGAGTTATTGGCCAAAGAAATTACGATTTTGAATCGTGCAGCGCCCCTTCCGATCGACTACAACCAGCAGGTGAGTGAAGAGCAACGCCTGCGCTATCGATACCTTGATTTGCGCCGTCCGGATATGAACGAAAAAATTCAGTTTCGCGCGCGTGTTGCGAGTGCGGTCCGCCGTTTTATGGACAGTCAAGGCTTCCTTGATATTGAAACGCCAATGCTGACGCGGGCCACGCCAGAGGGTGCACGGGATTACTTGGTCCCAAGCCGGACGCACAAAGGCAAGTTTTTTGCGCTACCACAAAGCCCGCAGCTATTTAAGCAGCTGTTAATGATGTCTGGCTTTGACCGCTACTACCAGATTGTGAAGTGTTTTCGCGACGAAGATTTGCGCGCGGATCGTCAGCCAGAGTTTACCCAGATTGATATCGAAACGACGTTTATGTCGGCAGCGCAAGTGCGTGAATTGACCGAGTCCATGGTGCGTTCATTATTCTTAGAAATGCTCGAAGT
This sequence comes from Aliidiomarina sanyensis, assembly GCF_003987175.1. Taxonomy (GTDB): domain Bacteria; phylum Pseudomonadota; class Gammaproteobacteria; order Enterobacterales; family Alteromonadaceae; genus Aliidiomarina; species Aliidiomarina sanyensis. The sequence continues at coordinate 82,797 of NZ_PIPM01000006.1, forward strand.
CGATCTGGGTGATTTTCCGGTGATGGCCTACAGCGAAGCGATGCGTCGTTTCGGTAGTGACAAACCCGATCTGCGCAATCCATTAGAGTTGGTAGATGTTGCAGATTTGGTAAAAGACATCGATTTCAAAGTATTCTCAGGCCCAGCCAATGATCCCAAGGGTCGCGTTGCGGTCATTAAGGTACCGGGCGGTGCGAGTCTGAGCCGGAAGCAAATTGATGAGTACACGGCATTTGTTGGGATTTATGGTGCGAAAGGCTTGGCATGGATGAAGGTCAACGACCGTGCAGCGGGCGTCGATGGCTTGCAATCACCGGTGTTGAAGTTCTTCCCGGACGCTGTGGTGACTGAACTCCTTGAACGGGTTGATGCGCACGATGGCGATATTCTTCTGTTCGGTGCAGATAAAGCGACGGTCGTATCCGAGGCTTTAGGTGCGTTGCGGTTGAAGCTGGGTCAAGACTTTGATTTAGTTTCAAGCGAGTGGAAGCCTTTGTGGGTGGTCGATTTCCCGATGTTCGAAGAAACGGACGAAGGTTTCTTCGCGCTGCATCATCCCTTCACGGCGCCGATTGGGGTGTCAGCGGATGAACTTCGCGCGAATCCAGGAGCGGCGCTCTCCAATGCTTATGATATGGTGCTAAACGGTGTCGAGGTCGGTGGCGGCTCGGTACGTATTCACGACAACGCAATGCAGCAGGTGGTGTTCGGAATTTTGGGAATTGATGAAGCGGAAGCGCAAGAAAAATTTGGTTTCTTGCTTGAGGCGTTGAAATATGGTGCGCCACCGCACGCTGGTTTGGCGTTTGGCTTGGATCGTTTGGTGATGTTGATGGTGGGTGCGAGCTCAATTCGGGATGTCATTGCATTCCCGAAAACGACCACGGCACAATGCCCATTAACGGATGCCCCAGGCGTTGCCAACCCCGCAGCCCTCGACGAACTCGGCATTCAAATCAAACCCTAGCCAACGCGCGTTCTGTAGCCAACGCACGTTCCGTAACGGCGCGTTGGGCGCCCAACTCGAACTGGGCTCTGAGGCTCGGCGCGGGTCAACCCCGAACCGTAGCCAACGCATTGCGTTGGGCGCCCAACTCGAACCGGGCGCTGGGGCTCGGCGCGGGTCAACCCCGAACCGTAGCCAACGCACTGCGTTGGGCGCCCAACTCGAACCGGGCGCTGGGGCTCGAGGCGGGTCAATACCTCCCCAGGGACGCCGTAAATACGTCCCTGTAGGCTTGTCTGCCGCATCCATGCGGCACACACCCTGCGGAGGCATACGACCCACCCCGAACCGTAGCCAACGCACTGCGTTGGGTGCCCAACTCGAACCGGGCGCTGGGGCTCGAGGCGGGTCAGATCGTAGCCAACGCACCGCGTTGGGCGGCCAACTCGAACCGGACGCTGGGGCTCGGCGCGGGTCAACCCCGAACCGTAGCCAACGCATGTTCCGTAACGGTGCGTTGGGTGCCAAATCTGGATCATAAGGAGACAGCATGCAGCGGATTATTCTGGGAATTGACCCAGGAAGTCGAGTCACCGGTTATGGGGTGATTGAGCAGCATGGTGCGCGTCTAACCTACCTAGGGAGCGGTTGTATTAAGCTTGCTCGAACGGGCGGTACGACGACAATTCCCCTCGCAACCCGTCTTAAAATGATCCATGATGGAGTCAGCGAACTTATCCAGCAGTTCCAGCCAACGGACTTTGCTATTGAGCAAGTTTTTATGGCGCGTAATCCAGACTCGGCTCTTAAGTTGGGACAAGCGCGTGGCGCGGCAATTGTTGCCGCGGCAGTGCACGGTCTGCCGGTGGAGGAATACGCTGCGCGTGCGGTGAAGCAGGCGGTTGTTGGCACAGGTGGGGCGGATAAAGAGCAAGTGCAGCATATGGTCAAACAAATCTTGAAGTTGCCGCGCATGCCGCAAGCGGATGCTGCAGACGCGCTCGCGGTGGCCATCTGTCATGCGCATAACCAGCGTCGCTGGTGATATGGCTTGAATACCGACAATAAGAATTAAAAGGACCTCAGTGTGATTGGAAGACTGCAAGGCATCATTGCCGCAAAACATGCACCGGAAGTTCTCCTCGATGTAAATGGCGTGGGTTATGAAGTCCATCTGCCGATGACCTGTTTTTATGATCTCCCTGAAATTGGCAAGCCAGTCACTTTATGGACCCATTTTGTGGTGCGCGAAGATGCGCAACTTTTGTTTGGTTTTAATAATGCCGATGAGCGCGCGTTATTTCGTCTATTAATCAAAGCACAAGGTGTGGGGCCGAAAATGGCATTGGGCATTATGTCGGGCATGAGTGCAAATCAATTTATTCACTCTGTTCGTCAAGGCGATGTGAGTACCTTGGTGAAGATTCCGGGTGTCGGGAAGAAGACGGCGGAGCGCTTGTTGGTTGAAATGAAAGATCGCCTGAAAGACTTCACGGGCGCTGATTTTGATACGGGTCTGCCAGGAGCTGCGCCATCGAATATGGGTATGGCTTTGTCTCCGGCGGATAGTGCCCGGGAGGAAGCGCTGAGTGCGTTGTTGGCTCTGGGTTATAAAGACAATCAGGCAACAAAAGTCATCAAGCAGGTTGCATTAGACGACATGAGTGCCGAAGATATAATTCGAGCGGCCCTAAAGGCGATGATGTAACCAACGCACGTTCCGTAACGGTGCGTTGGGCGCCCCGAACCGTAGCCAACGCATTGCGTTGGGCGCCCCGAACCGTAGCCAACGCATTGCGTTGGGCGCCGAACTTGAACAATAAGAACTAGGATAACAGCATGATTGAAGCGGATCGTATGATGCCAGAACGGCCAGTCCAAGCCAGCGCGACCGGCGAGGACGAGGTGATTGATCGCGCGATCCGTCCCAAACGCTTGGCGGACTATACCGGTCAGAAGCATGTTGTTGAGCAGTTGGATATCTACATTGAGGCGGCGCGTGGTCGCTCAGATGCATTGGATCATGTTCTGATTTTTGGTCCGCCGGGGTTGGGTAAGACGACGCTCGCAAACATCATTGCGAATGAAATGGGCGTTGGAATTAAGACGACTTCAGGGCCGGTACTGGAGAAAGCAGGAGACCTAGCGGCCTTGTTGACGAATCTTGAGCCTCATGACGTCCTTTTTATTGATGAAATCCATCGTCTGAGTCCAGTGGTGGAAGAAGTGCTCTATCCTGCGATGGAAGATTATCAGCTCGATATTATGATTGGTGAGGGCCCGGCTGCGCGCTCCATCAAACTTGATTTACCTCCTTTTACGTTGGTGGGCGCGACAACTCGCGCGGGGGCGTTGACCTCACCATTGCGGGATCGGTTTGGGATTGTGCAGCGGCTGGAGTTTTATTCGGTCGAAGAGCTGACGACCATTGTGCGTCGCTCGGCTTCGTACCTGACGATGGAGCTTGCCGATGATGGGGCACGCGAGGTGGCGGCACGTTCGCGGGGGACACCTCGGATTGCGAACCGGTTGTTGCGCCGGGTGCGTGACTATGCCCAAGTCAAATCTCAAGGACCTATCACGGCGGAGGTGGCTGCAGCCGCTTTGGATATGGTGGATGTGGACAAGGCCGGGTTCGATTACATGGATCGTAAGTTGCTCAAAGCAATTATCGAGAAATTTATGGGTGGTCCGGTTGGCTTAGAAAACTTAGCGGCAGCGATTGGTGAGGAAAAAGATACGATCGAGGATGTGTTGGAACCTTACCTGATTCAACAAGGTTTTATCCAACGCACCCCCCGCGGGCGCATTGCCACACAGCACGCCTATCAACACTTCGGCCTCACGCGCCCATCGTAACCAACGCAATGCGTTGGGAACCCAACTCTAACTAGCCTGCGGAGGCATGCGACCCACCCCGAACTGTACGTAACCAACGCAACGCGTTGGGCACAGAGATCGTAGCCAACGCAATGCGTTGGGCGCCCAACTCGAACCGGGCGCTGGGGCTCGGGGCGGGTCAATCCCTCCCCAGAGACGCCGTAAATACGTCCCTGTAGGCTTGTCTGCCGCATCCATGCGGCACACACCCTGCGGAGGCATACGACCCACCCCGAACCGTAGCCAACGCAATGCGTTGGGCGCCCAATTCGAACGGGGCGCTGGGGCTCGAGGCGATGAACGACTCACATGGGTTTCAGATAGGCAAAAAAAAGCCCACTCAGGGGATGAGTGGGCGAAGTTGTAACAACAACAAGGAGGAAGTTAAATCCAGGAACTACCGATGAAACAGGGAAACTATGAAACCTATTTCACCTCATTAAGGAAGCGACAATCGATCCTTAAATTCGTTTGTCAGGTCGTCCGCGTGGGATATCCCTGAACACGAGGCGCATTATATAGCTTCTCCGACCAGTCTCAAGCGAGAAAAACTGCGGCTTCGCATTAGAAAATCTAATGTGTTAAAGAATTGTATTGTTTAATTTGTAAGCAACTATTTGTTAACAAGTCGCAAAGATCCGTTATATATCCGAAGAATTCCTTATTCTTGCATAATCATTAAATATTAATAAAAGTCTTGTGAAACTTTTTATTTTTCATGCTGCCAAAGGAAAGATTTGGTCGCAGTAAGCGTCCTGCTACATTTGCGTAAAAATCTGCGTTATAGTAGCGTTTCATCGCGTCCAATTGGCTCATAGGGGGAGAGAGATTGGCGGAATTCTCATGGCCCGTTCGTGTCTATTATGAAGATACTGATGCGGGGGGCATCGTCTATTACGCGAACTATCTCAAATTTTGTGAGCGCGCACGCACCGAGTGGTTGCGTGCTTTAGGCGTGGAACAGGATATTTGGCTGCGTGAAGGGATTGGGTTTGTGGTTCGGCATGTCGCACTTGATCTACGTGCGCCCGCACTATTTAACGATACACTGCGAGTGACCGTGGTGCCGAGCCGAATTCGAAAGGCCTCGATAGAGTGCCGACAAGAAATATATAACGCGGCAGGGACATTGCTCTGCGTAGCGGATGTGAAAGCCGCGTGTGTGCATTTAAATACAATGAAGCCGGTGGCAATCCCCGGTCCAATTATAGAGGTTATCGGACGTGGAAGCTGAGTTGTCCTTTTTTGATTTATTTTTAGAAGCCAGTCTCGTTGTTCAGCTGGTGATGTTGCTCTTAGTTTTGATGTCTGTGGTGTCATGGGCGCTAATCTTCCAACGCCGCAAGATTTTGCAACAAGCAGAAGTGGAAGCGCAAAAATTTGAAGATCGATTCTGGTCCGGCGTTGACCTTGCAAAACTCTACAAAGAGGTCAGTGCGAAGGGAAAGAAAATTCAGGGCACTGAGCATTTGTTTCATTCCGGCTTTCGGGAATTTGCCCGGCTAAGACAGGTCAAAAATGCAGACGGAATGGCCGTGATGGCAGGGACACAGCGAGCAATGCGGGTTGCGCATTCGCGGGAGATGGACCGGCTTGAAACCCATTTGACGGTGTTGGCAACGATTGGCTCAATCAGCCCCTATGTTGGTTTATTTGGTACGGTGTGGGGGATTATGAATGCATTTATCGCTTTGGGCTCGGTTCAGCAAGCCACGCTCCAAATGGTTGCCCCGGGTATTGCAGAAGCGTTAGTTGCAACGGCCATGGGCTTGTTTGCTGCGATCCCAGCGGTTATCGCCTACAACAAGTTCTCGTCGCAAGTGGGCTCTATTGATAGTGGCTACATCAACTTTGCAGAGGAATTCACTTCGATTCTGCAACGTCAGACACTTGGGAGTTCAGCATCCATGGCACAAGGTCAGGAGGCCTAATCATGGAAGCGTTTATTCAGCGCAGAAAGCGCAAAGCGATGTCGGAAATGAACGTGGTTCCGTATATCGACGTGATGCTCGTGCTGCTGATCATTTTTATGGTGGCGGCACCGTTAATCTCCCAAGGTGTTGATGTCGATCTTCCGCGGGCGGATGCGGAACCGTTACCAGACGATCAACGGCAGCCATTAGTCGCAACCGTGGATCGGGAAGGAAATTATTTTTTGAATATGGGTGATAATCAAGATTCGCCCATGTCGGCGGTGGACCTCGCAACCTTGGTTGCGGCGCATTTACAACTTGATCCCGAAACGCCCGTGGTGGTGCGAGGCGATGGTCAAGTGGCCTATGCACAAGTGGTTCAGCTGATGGTGTTATTGCAGCGCGCTGGCGCCCCCAAAGTGGGGCTGATGACCCAGCCGCCGGAGTAGTGTAAGACATGAAAAATTTGTTCAAAGCGAGCAACATTGCGTGGCAGCCAGTCGGGTATTCCGTCGGGCTGCATGTTGCTATTGGCGCTTTGCTTTTGGTGAGCATGGAATTTACCCCGGCAACCGATACGTTAGCGCAGCCGCAATTTGCCGCACCGGAAGTTGATATTGTTGAAGCGGTCGCGGTCGACGAAAGTCGCCTGCAAGAGCAAGTGCAACGAATACAACAGCAACGAGATGCAGAGCGTCGCGCTGAAGAGCAGCGTATCGCCGAACTCGAGCGTCGTGCGCGGGAAGCTGAACAACAGCGAGCTCGTGAGCAGCAACGTGCGCGAGAGGTTCAAGCGCAACGAGAGCAGCAAGAACGGGACCGTCAGCAAGCAGAGCAACAAGCGCGTCAGGCACGCGAAGAAGCCCAGCGGGCGGAGCGTGAGCGTGAGCAAGCGGCTCAGCGTTTACGTGAGCAGCAAGAAGCCGAGCGGCGAGCGGAAGAGGAGCGTCAGCGTCGTGAAGAAGAGCGTCAGCGCCAGGAAGCTGAAGCGCGGGAGCGTGCTGAACGTGAGCGGCAGGTGCAAGAGCGTCTAGAGCGTGAGCAGGCAGAGCGTGCCCGTGCGCGTCAACAGCGTGTGATGACCGAAGTCGAGCGTTATCAAGCATTGATTCGCTCGACTGTACAGCGCCATTGGATTACGGATTCGAGCATGCGTGGCCAATCCTGTGTGCTAACTATTTCGCTCGCACGCGATGGGTTTGTAACCAATGTGCAAGTCGGTGATGGAGCGCGCGCAGTCTGTGAATCAGCCCGCGCAGCGGTGCTTCGTGCAGGAAATTTACCGATGTCGGATGACCCTGATGTCGCATCACAGTTTAGAAACTTTACGATGCGGTTCGAACCGCGTTTTGATTAATACGGAGTCATGATGAAACGAGTACTCTCAGGTGTATTGTTGTGGATGGCCGCATTTGCAGCGTTTGGACAAAGTCCGACGTTGGAGATCGTCATTACCGAGGGGCAAGACCGTGCCCGTCCGTTGGCGATTGTGCCGTTCCAATGGTTGGGGGAAGGTGAAAAGCCGTACGACTTTGCCGAGGTTGTTGCAGCTGACCTGACACGCAGCGGTCGTTTCAGCCCGCTTGCTCGCAATCAACTACCGGCGACACCGGGTAAAGATAGTGAAGTCGATGACTATGCCAAATGGGCGCGCCTCGGGGTTGAGGCCCTGTTAGTTGGCGAGGTGAGTCCGTTGTCAGGGAATCGCTTTCAGGTCACCTATGAACTGATTGATCCACTGCGTGGGCAAATCACCGGTGGAACCGCGCAAGCGTTGGTTGACGGAGCATTGGTCAACAGCAACGATCACATTATTGAAGGTCGTAGCTCAGTGGTCAGCCCAAACCAGTTTCGTCAATATGCGCACCGAATTTCCGATGTCGTCTATGAGTCGTTAACGGGAGAGCGTGGCGCGTTCTTGACCCGAATTGCATATATTTATATCGACTGGGACTCAGAGACGCCGTATCACTTAATGGTTTCTGATTACGATGGCTATAACGAGCGGGTGTTGTTGCGCTCTCCAGAGCCTCTGATGTCGCCAACCTGGTCACCGGATGGAAATCGCCTCGCGTATGTGAGCTTCGAGAATGGTCGTCCGGAGATATTTATGCAGGATATCTACACGACTCAGCGTGAGAAGCTCACGTCGTTCCCTGGAATCAACAGTTCGCCGTCATGGTCTCCCGATGGGCGCCGAATGGCAATGGTTCTGTCGAAAGATGGCGCACCGGATATCTATGTGATGGATATTCAAAGCCGTCGCTTGACCAAGGTGACAGACCATTGGCGCATCGATACGGAACCGAGCTGGACACCGGACGGAAAATCTTTAGTGTTTACCTCGGAAAGAGGTGGCAGAGCGCAGGTCTATAAAGTAGATTTGGATAGCAAACGAGTTTCACGGGTTACCTTTGAGGGTGAATCAAACCTCGGGGGAGCCGTAACCCCAGATGGGAAAGGAATTGTGGTTGTTCACCGGGCAAATGGTCAGTTCCATATTGCTCGGCAGGACTTCCCCCGCGGGAATGTACAGGTGTTGACGCAGACGAGCTTGGATGAGTCTCCGAGCATCGCACCGAATGGCAGTATGATCATCTATAGTACGACGTATCGTGACCGGCAGGTTTTGGCACTCGTATCCATGGATGGGCGGTTCCGAGCGCGCTTACCATCGCGCGAAGGCGAAGTAAAAGCGCCGGCTTGGTCACCGTTCCTCTAAAGATGAAAGCATGTTAATTTAAACAAGTTGTATCTCTTAAACTCGAACGTGAAAGGACAGCAATCATGCAGTTAAATAAAGTTGTGAAAGCATTGGCTTTGGCAATTCCAGTGTTAGCGTTGGCCGCTTGTTCAAGCACCCCTGACGCTGACAGCGACACGACAGGCACGTCTGGCAGCCAAACTTCTCAAGACCGTCGTGGTGTTGAAGTTGGCGGCGCTGACCGTGTATTGAGCCCTGAAGAGCAGCGTCAACAGCGCTTCGCTGAGTTGCGTCAGGAAATGACCATCTACTTCGACTTCGACGACTCAGGCATCCGCAGTGAGTTCGCTGAATTGCTGTCTGCTCACGCGGACTATCTCGTGCGTAACCCATCGGTTTCTGTTGTAATCGAAGGTCACACAGATGAGCGCGGTACGCCAGAGTACAACATCGCGTTGGGCGAGCGTCGTGCAAACGCAGTTGCCAGCTACATGCGCAATCTGGGTGTTCAGTCTTCACAAATCACCACCGTTTCTTATGGTGAAGAGAAGCCTGTAGCACGCGGAAGTAACGAGCGTGCGTGGTCACAGAACCGTCGCGCTGTTCTCGTCTACTAAGAACGTGTTTTCCACGGAAGGGAGTTCGCTCCCTTCCTAGGAAAAGCCCTGCACAGTTGGCATTTCTGGCGACTGTGCAGCGCTTTTTCTGAGGCCAGACAAAATATGCAGGATCCTATGCTCATGAGAATTTCTGGAATCGTCGTTGCACTTGCCTTTGCAGGTGTTGCGTTCGCTGGACAGGCCCCTGTTGTCAGTGTCGCACAGGCACAGGGCAACGAGAGTACAAGCCAACGCCTTGATCGGCTCGAACGGCTGATTGAGTCGCGAACCCAAGGTCAGCTTTCAGTCCTCGAACAGTTAAATCAGCTTCAACGGGAAGTGAGCGAATTGCGCGGAATCACCGATGAGCATGCCTTTCAATTGGATCAGATGTTGCAGCGTCAACGAGACATCTACCAGGAGATCGATCGTCTATCGCAGCAAATGCGCAGTGGTGGCACCTCGTCAACGGGTTCCTCGAACGCGACCACCAGCGTCCCGACGATTGATATCGCCTACTCAGATGATTTGAGCGAGAACGAGGCCTATGACCGCGCGGTCCGCCTTGTTCTTGAAGATCGCCGTTACGACCAAGCGATCCCAGAGTTTCAGGCATTCTTGCAGAACTATCCAAACTCAACCTATGTGAGCAACGCGCACTACTGGCTCGGCCAGCTCTACTATGTGCGCCAAGATTACGACAACGCCCGGACCCATTTCCGAACGGTGGTTGATAACTTCCGTGAATCAAGCAAACGTGCGGACGCGATCTTAAAGCTTGGCATGATTGCTGTGGCTCGTGGTGATCGGTCCCAAGCACGCCAACGTTTTGAACAAGTCCGCAGCGAATATTCGGGCTCGACGGAAGCAAACATGGCGGCGCGCCAACTCGAATCACTGTAAGCCAGCGAGTGTTCATGCGTCATCTGCATGATTAAGTTAAAGAAAAGTTGAATAAATAGCGGCTTCGTACAGAATTTGCGCGAAAAGCCGCTAAATTCCAAAAAATTGGAAAATTAGGTACGATTGGTCCTTGCATCAACGCGATATTTCAGTAAACTATGCCGCCGTTGTCAGGGCATTCTGATAACGCGTTTCGCCCCAATTCTTAGGGGTTAAACATCGGAAAGTGGGTCGTTAGCTCAGTTGGTAGAGCAGTTGACTTTTAATCAATTGGTCGCAGGTTCGAATCCTGCACGACCCACCACTTCTCCGAAAATCAATGGTTTAAGCATCTCGATGGGTCGTTAGCTCAGTTGGTAGAGCAGTTGACTTTTAATCAATTGGTCGCAGGTTCGAATCCTGCACGACCCACCATCACTTCCTCCGTAGCCAACGCACCGCGTTGGGAATTTGAAATAAAAAAGCATTTCCTCCTCCATTTTAATTCCACAACCTAATCCGCAGTCGCGTGCAGTCTACTGATCGCTTATGTTGCAATTTCCCGTAATCAGTCTTATATCCATGGTAGATGCAGAACATTTGTAGAACGGCTATAATACGGCCCCTTTTAAGCGTAAGACGCAGCAGCGTTGCGTTTAACAGTTCGCCGCGCATTGGCGTGATATTTTGAATGATTGACTGAAGAGCGTACTCACACGATGACTCAGGCCCACGTGTTGCCACCGCTGGAGTTCGATTTCCCAGCGAAGCCTAAGCCGCTTACGGATGCGGAAAAGCAAGCCCACCGTACGCGCATCAAAGCATTGCTGAAAGAGAAAGATGCAGTGCTTGTAGCGCACTACTATACCGATCCCGAAATTCAGGCATTGGCTGAAGAAACTGGTGGTTGTGTTGCGGATTCGCTTGAGATGGCGCGCTTCGGTGCGACGCATCCGGCAAAAACACTGATCGTTGCAGGCGTTCGTTTTATGGGTGAAACCGCAAAGATTCTGACGCCCGAAAAGACGGTTTTAATGCCGACACTCGAAGCAACCTGTTCGTTGGATCTTGGCTGCCCCATCGAGGAGTTTTCGGCGTTCTGTGATGCCCACCCAGATCACACGGTTGTGGTGTATGCGAATACCTCGGCAGCAGTGAAGGCCCGAGCGGATTGGGTGGTGACTTCGTCTATTGCCGTCGAACTCATCGAGCACCTTGACGCCCAAGGCGAGAAAATCCTTTGGGCTCCAGATCGTCATTTAGGTGGATACCTCGCGAAGAAAACCGGTGCAGACATGCTATTGTGGCAGGGCGCCTGTATCGTTCATGACGAATTTAAAGCGAATGCCTTACGCCAACTCAAAGCACAATATCCAGATGCAGCGGTGCTCGTTCACCCCGAATCACCGGCGGCCGTTGTTGAAATTGCGGACGCCGTAGGCTCGACGTCACAGCTGATCAAAGCCAGCCAGACGATGCCAAATGAGCGATACATTGTCGCTACAGATAAAGGTATCTTCTACAAAATGCAGCAGCTCTCCCCAGAGAAGCATTTTATCGAAGCGCCCACCGGAGGGAATGGTGCAACCTGTCGGAGCTGTGCCCATTGTCCTTGGATGGCGATGAACGGATTAGCAGCGATTGAACAAGCCCTGACAACGGGTGGCTCGATGCATGAGATTCACGTTGATCCGGCACTCGGAGAACGCGCCATGCAACCGCTCAATCGCATGTTGGATTTTGCCAAAACGCTGCGCCCTGCGTAATCAAGGTGTATCAGTTAGGTAAAATGTCGATATGCGAGACCCAACGCGGTGCGTTGGCTACTATTTAAGATGTTGATATGTGAGGCCCAACGCGGTGCGTTGGCTACAGACCTAACGCAGGTTCCGTAATGGGGCGTTGCGCGATAAATGGATGAATGCAGAATGTCGGATACCCCGCGCGTGTTATTGGTTGGATATGGTGATATTGCGTGTCGCTTGACTCCCTTATTGCTCGATCGCGGCTTCGCTGTCACCGGTATGCGGCGTCACCCCGAACGTGCCCAACTCCCGGAGCTTCATGAACACTCGCCACAATTCACATTGGTTCAGGGCGATGCAGCGCGAGTCGAAGATTGGCACCGCATCTGGGCTGAAGGTCCTTACGACGTCATTATCTTCACCCTGACCCCCACGTCCTATGACGAGTTCGGCTATCAGCAAGGTTATATTGCTCCTTTGCGTGCAATGCTTGCTGCGGCCGGAGATTTCGATGCCGAAGCGTTACCAGTGATTTGCTATGTCTCGAGCACTGCAGTGTATGGCGAACGAAATGGTGAATGGGTGAACGAAGAGACGCCCGCACAGCCTTCCGGATTCTCCGGACGCATTTTACTTGAGGCAGAGAATCTCGTCTTGCATTCGGGCTTTCCCGGAATTGTGATCCGTGCATCAGGGATATACGGACCAGGCCGCGAGCGGATGCAGCAGAGTATTCTGGATGGAACCTACACAGTGACACCCGCGTGGACAAACCGTATTCACGCAGATGATCTCGCGCGCGCTATCGAACACTTGGTACTCATGCGATTAGCGGATATTGAGATGGATTCAGTCTATCTCGCAACCGACAGCGAGCCGCTCCAGGCAGAAGAGTATGTTCAGCGGGTTGCAGCAAAGCTCGGCGTCGATGCGAGCCAGTTACCACGCAGTGATCGGATTGGACCACGCGGCAGCAAACGCCTTTCGAACCAACGCTTGCTCGACACCGGCTTCGAGTTCTTGCATCCCTCCGCGCGGTAACCACCGCTCTCGATTGGTAGCCAACGCACTGCGTTGGGCCTCAGCCGCTAACCACCGCTCTCGATTGGTAGCCAACGCACTGCGTTGGGCCCCAGCCTCTAACCACCGCTCTCGATTGGTAGCCAACGCACTGCGTTGGGCCTCACGCCAATCAACACACGGCGTTGGTTACGCCTCTTTGACTTTCACCACGAAGTAAATCGCGTAAAAGATACAAATAGCCAGAACCACAGCCAAACCAGTAAATGAAAAGAAAATCACTGGATCCGTAAAAAATTCACGCCATAGATTCACGGTCGATCCTCCCTTGTGAGTGTATGCAATCAGTCTAATCATTCCTGTATTTCGTGTTATGACTTGGATCAACATTCGATGATTTCAAGTTTATTGCTGGCCCGGCACGCAGTATGATGGTGACAAGAACAACAACACTGCATGCAAAGCAATAATAAGGACGCGCTATGCTGAGCTCACTGCGGATTCCAGCCAAAGCAAATCATCTCACGCTTGGGCCTCTTGTCGCGCTGATTGTTTGGGTCGTTGCCAATCTATCCGGAATGCCGGCACCTGCTGCGTGGACACTATCTGTCGTGGTTTGGGTCGCCTGGTGGTGGATTACCGAAGCGCTTCCCTTGCCAGTCACCTCGTTACTCCCATTTATTCTCCTACCGCTCGGCGGCATTCTGGATTTCCGCGAAGCGAGCGGTGCACTTGGTGATCATGTCATCGTGCTCTTTATGGGAGCATTCATGCTCGCCAAAGCTGTCGAAGCCAGTGGCGTTCACAAGCGGATTGCACTGACGTTGGTGCGGTGGATTGGTGTTGCAGAAGGGCGCCGTATTGTCTTGTCATTTATGCTCGCGGTCGCAATCCTTTCGATGTGGATTTCAAATACTGCGGCGGTCCTTGCACTCTTACCGGTGGCTTTGGCGATGGCAGATGCGAGCAATGATCACCGTTTTCAACGCGCGCTATTATTGGGCCTCGCCTATTCAGCCTCACTTGGTGGGGTGGCCACGCTGATTGGAACGCCTCCGAATCTGATTTTTGCCTCCATCTATGAAACCTATTCGGGTGACACATTCGGCTTCGGCCGCTGGATGCAAATTGGGATTCCTTTGGTTGTCATCGGTTTGCCCGTGATTGGGCTTTGGCTCACGCGCGGATTGAAGCTTTCAATGCCGTTGGAGCTTCCAGAACAAGGCCACATGTCGGTTTATGAAAAGCGGGTTTTGATGGTGTTTGGTGCGGTGATTTTTCTTTGGGTTTTTCGCACCGAACCATTCGGCGGCTGGACCGGTCTACTTGGAGTGACTGGAGTAGGCGATAGCACCGTCGCTCTCGCCGGAGTTGTGGCGATGTTCGCGGCAAGTAATGGACAAGGTGGGCGCTTACTTACTTGGGAGCAGGCGGTCAGCATCCCGTGGGGGATTCTACTCTTGTTTGCAGGTGGCATTTGTTTGGCGGGTGGCGTAATGGCCTCCGGCCTGAGCGATATTATCGGTGCAGGCCTAAGTGGCATGATTGGTATTCCCATCTGGCTGCTAATTTTCCTGATTGCGCTGAGTGTTTCCTTCCTAACGGAAGTCACATCAAACACTGCGACCGCCACCTTGCTCATGCCCATTCTCGCGGCAACTGCTGGAGCGGCAGGATTACCGATTGAGATTTTAATGATTCCAGCGGTAATCGCATGTAGCTGCGCATTCTGTATGCCGGTAGCGACGCCACCGAACTCGATTGTTTTTGCTTCAGAGAAAATCACCATCAAAGAAATGGCGCGAGAAGGCGTTGTATTGAACTTCTTGCTCGCCGGCGTGACCACCTTGGTGGTGATGGTGTTTGTTTAACCGTAGCCAACGCACCGCGTTGGTTGCCCAAGTTCGTTTTTTGTCGGTGGACCCCAGATTCGATCGTTAAGCGAACGTATTGCAAAGAAGATGTAGTCAATCGAGCAGGTTGTCTACAATGAATGATGTGTGGAGTCACAGAGGTAGTCATATCACCATGCAGAATTGGAAAGTTTGGATGGGCGCGTTGTTCGTATGTGCGTGCCTCAACACGCAAGCCCACGCGGCTGAAGATCAGTGGGTCTTTAACGTTGGGTATGCATCAGCAGCGCAGCTCAGTGGTACAAACGCAGGCCGAGGCGAATACGCGTCTTTTTGGGCGGCCCGTCGCAATGCTTTATCGCCCACGACAGGCGCGTACATGAGCCTTGGCGTTCCTGATATCTATATCAGTGGTTCAGGAACCAATCGTCAAAGGGTTTTCGCGATTAATGCGGGACTGACGCATCAAGTAACGGACCGATTTATGTTGTTTGGTGGCCCAGGGTATTCTCATCAGAGCGTCCGCACCTTCTCAGGAGAACGCGTCACTCGCAGTGGCTTTAATGCCAACGCAGGTTTTGGGTATTTCGGCGACCGTGCGGGGATTAGTCTTCAATATGACAGCGGTCCGCGCGCCCTCGGTTTAGGGGTGACTTTTCGCCATCAAATCGGCCGTTGAATGCAAAAAATACCCATCACAAAAGAAAGCGTCGGTTTTACTTGATTGCGGCCGGTAAATTCCCTAACATACGCGGCGCACGGAGAGGTGTCCGAGTGGCTGAAGGAGCACGCCTGGAAAGTGTGTATACGGTAACCCCGTATCGAGGGTTCGAATCCCTCTCTCTCCGCCAATATTAGAAAACCCGCTTGAGTCTCAGACTTCGGCGGGTTTTTCATTGCGTCACCCCTGAAGTCTTTCGAAAACTACTCTATTGAGCTGGCTGTTTTGACGCTACAGAGTAGCCCTAAGAATTAACGCTTGACTTTTTACTGCATATACCTGATGGTTGTCCCATGTCCTAGGACACGGGACTATGGATTGGTGGTGAAAATGAAAAGTCAAGATATCGTCGTACTCTTCAAAATAGAGTCGCTCACACAGCACTGGGTTAATCCTAGTCAATATGACAAAGAGTTGCTTGTACCACGTGCCTCGTCTATCGATTGGCTAGGGGAAGATCTTCGGCACAACGATGTGCCACCTGCTACTTTCACTGAGAGTCTTTTTTCGGTAAGAGCTTTAGAGCAGGATACGGGGATCAGCAAATCTCAGGTTAGCCTCAGTCTGAAACGGATGTATGACGTGGGGTTAGCAAAACCCGATCGTAAAACAGGCTTACCTAAAGCAAACACTCGCGCGCTACTTGAATTTATCGCATACGGTATCCAATACGTTTTTCCTGCAAAAGAGGGCGAGGTGACGCGCGGGATTGCCACATCAATTGCTGCGCCAGTTCTGCAAGGTAAGTTAATGACATCTGGTGAACTTGCACCCATCTGGCCTTATTACAAAGGGAAAACCAAAGGTGTGGCTGTCCAGCCTTTACATGAGAATATCTTCGCCGCGATTCGAACAGATGACTTAACGTACGCTCTATTGGCGCTGACAGACGCTGTGCGGATAGGCCACTCCCGGGAGCGGGGGATAGCTATCGAAATGATGCGTAAACTTTTGCGGGTCAGCTCATGAGCAAGATCAATTTCCAAAAAGATATGTTAATCCAGGTGGCTACGGCTCTAAATGAATTGCTGCCTCAGGTCGTGTTTATCGGTGGGTGTACAACTGGCCTATTTTTAACCGATGAGTTCACTAAAGAACAGGTTAGGTATACCGACGATGTTGACTTAATTATCCATGTTGGAAGTTTTGGTGCGTGGGCTCAACTTGCTGAGCGTTTGCGCCAATTAGGCTTTCGAGAGTCAATGGAGCAGGACGTTATTTGCACCATGATACTCGGGCAGCTTAAAGTCGATTTTATGCCTGATGATGCCAGCATTCTGGGGTTCAGTAACCGTTGGTACCGTGATGCGATGGCAACGGCGCGGAATTTTATGCTGACTGACACACTCTCCATTAAGCTCGTTGAGCCGGTGTATTTTGTGGCCACAAAGCTTGAGGCGTATTTAGGGCGTGGAAACGGTGATGCGTTATCCAGTCACGATATTGAGGATTTGATTAATATCTTCGATGGGCGCGAAGAAATCGTTGCTGAGGTTAACGCGGTTGACGGGGAGCTTAGAGATTTTATTCGAGAACAGCTTCAAGAACTACTTGACGATGCTAATTTTGAGTATGCCGTTCAAAGTGCGACGGGGAACAATAGAGCGCGGGAATCACTAATTTTTGAACGTCTCGAGGCCTGTTTATGAGCGCAGCAAATATCGCTCAACCTGAGGGCTTTATCGCGTTGCCGGGAGCTACTCAACCGCATTATGGCGATGCGACGGTGATGTTTCGCTTCAAAGATATCTTGTTGTTGGCGATGTTTGATATCTCAACGTCACGTCCCTTACCAAAAGATCTGTTACTAATGACCTTTAAAACTTCTATCGATGATGCGGTAGCCAGATCTGAACTGACTACAACGCCAGGTTCGTTATTGAACACATTGCAAGACTTTGCTGGAATGCTCAATGAGCAGCTAAGTGGAGGATGTGTCAGTATCACGGTGGCATTTATCGATACGCACCGGGTGTGGGGGTATTGTGCCGGTGATGTGAGAATGGGCTACGTGCGCGCAGGCACTTTGAATTGGCTTTCGCCCGTTCATACCGCGGCGAATGTTTTTGGACCTTTTACTGACGAGCTAAAATCTTCACCAAGCCGACATATCTTGACACGGTGTTTAAAGCTACACCGTACTTTTGATCCTGTGTATTTTCAATTCGATCTGCGTGATGATGGCCAGCTTGTATGTGCTACTGATGGATTTTGGTGCGATTCGCACTGGGGCAATGCCCAGAGCCTAATAAGTTTGCCATCTCAACGCCCCATCGATGATTGCACATGCTTGTGGTTTAACCCACGCATGTTATTGGCAAAAACAGAGCCGTCGCTGGCACATAACGAGCTTCAATTTTTCACGCAATACGACCATCTTGAGATCCGCGCCGAGTATGGAGCGATAACACCATAACCTGGCCGCACTTTATCCTGAGAATCCCTCTCTCTCCGCCAATATTAGAAAACCCGCTTGAGTCTCAGACTTCGGCGGGTTTTTCATTTCTGAGCTATGGTTGCACTTGTAAAAAATAGGTTAAAAAGACCGAGTATCGCTATTGCTTGTATGGTTTCTCGCTGCTAAAGTCACGCGTAATCTGTCAGGAATGACGGATTCGAAGCATCAAGGACGAGACGCGCTCCCCGCAATAAAAGGTTGGAGAAGATTCCCCTCCTTGATTCCTTCAATACAATAATCATAACAGGAATCAAAAAAATGAAATTAGCAAAAGCAATTGCTGTTGTATCTGTCTTATGGCTTACAGGGTGCGCATCGATTGTCGGCAGCCCGGATCAACTGATTTCGATCGCAAGCACGCCGGACAACGCTACAATCTCAATTACTGATGAAACCTATACCGGCGGTCGCATCCATCTGATTTCCCAACGCATCGCGTTGGTTACATCGAGAAGGCCGTAGCCCAAACTACGGACGGCGCTGCAGATAGAAATAGCGGATCATGAGGGCCGTTGTTGCCAAAGCACCGTAGGTGAAGAGGGCATAGAACAATCCAACGGGTAAGCCAGAAATCACATCCTTAAATAGATCTTTGGCATATTCGCCACTGGTAAATGGAACCCCAATCAAATTGAGTGCGGGGATCAGAAGTAAGACAAGAACCACCCATCGTGCGCGACCGTGTAGCGCTTTGAGCCAGCCAACCCCAAAGAACAAAAGTCCTTTGTTTAGGCCATGATGAACAGCAAAAGCGATAACCGCAGCGAGAATCGCCGGCCAAGCGTGGGGGTAGAGCCACCCGGTCCCAACCATCATGGTAATCATGCCCATTTGACTGACGCTTGAGTAGGCAAGCACGGTCTTGGCTTTTTTACTAAATACACCCAGTACAGCAGCACCGTAAGCCCCAATCAGACCAAGCAATACCGCTATTGTAGGTACGAGTTCCATATTAGCGGCCGACTCGAGATCGCCACCAAGTGGTAAGGTCAAAAGCCAGCCGACCAGCCCCGCCTTAATCATAGCTCCACTGAGCACTGCGCTCGCCGGTGTTGGTGCAACGGGGTGAGCTAAAGGGAGCCACCAATGCAACCCGGCTAAACCAGCTTTGACACCAAACCCCAAGAATAAAAGGAGTGCGATGTACATGCCATAATCACTGTTGGCAATGGCTAAGGGTAATTCGTGAATGAGCGGAGCAACTGGTGTTAAGGCGCCACCAGCAGCCTGCGCAGCGCCCCATATCAAGCCACTGAAGAGTAATCCTTCGCCCAATACAGCCATGATAATGTAGATCTTTCCGGCAAAGAGGGCGCGCTTGGTTTGGTCATGTATCACTAACCCATACGCTGCGAACGTCATCAATGCGAACAAGGTGTAGAACGAGGCAATATCCGCCGCGACGAGCAGCCCCAAGTTCCCGGTCAAGGTCAGTAACCAGCAGCGCAAGTAGCGCCCAATATGGGGTTCATCAGCCCCTGTACCGCTACGTAATGAATACCAGACATACAAACCGGCAGCGAACCATAAAACAGTGCTCATCAGTAGGATGGGAGTGAGCACCGTATCAAACCGCCAATGCAGGCCCAACATTAGCCAGGGAACTTCGGTGAACGTTTCAGGTTGGCCATAGCAGTACCAGAACAGAACACCAAGCAGCATCGGAAGTGGCGCGATGATGAGCATCCAACCTCGGCGTCGTGCTGTGTCTGCTCGCACACACAAAGCGAGTAGGAGCGGAAATAATACCAGCAGTGGAATCGGAGTCGTATGCACCAAATACATCAAAAGGCTCATGGCAAATACTCCCGATACGTAATCAGACTTGCCCAGCTGAGTGGACTAAACATATGGGCGGCAAAGAGTCCGGCGGCGACGGAAAATACGGCAGTGGCGACCGTCGGCCAGAGCAACAAGCCAATCGTCTCAAAGCGGCCTGCTAGGATATGCTCATCGGGCCAAGGGCCTTGTACGGGTTTAAACCAGAGTCGATATAAAATCGGTAGGAAGTAAGCGGCGTTGAGCATGCTTGAGGCAATCAACACGCCAATCACCCAGCCCATGCCTGCATCCAATGCGCCGATTCCGAGATACCATTTACTAATAAAGCCTGCGAGGGGAGGCACACCGATCATGCCGAAGGCCCCAAGAGTAAAGGCAATACTGGTCAATGGCATGCGTCGGCCTGCGCCATCGAGTTCACTGATTTTGTGAATTCCGAGTGTCTCGGCGTAATTCCCCGCACAGAAGAACAAGGTGACCTTCATGATGCCCTGATGTAACAGATGCACAATACCACCAATCGTCCCGATCGGGCCGAATAGGCAAGCGCCAAGCGCGATGTAAGAGACTTGGCTCACCGTTGAGTAGGCGAGACGCTTTTTGACTTCATGCTGGCGCAAGGCCATCAATGAGCCCCAGATAATCGTAATGGAAGCCCAAATTGCGAGCGGTAAGAGCACCCCAAGTTGCCATGCAAACTCAATTTCATAAATGTCATAAATCACGCGGACAATGCCAAAAGCGCCGGCTTTGACTACCGCGACCGCATGCAGCAGTGCGCTCACGGGGGCAGGTGCCACCATGGCAATCGGCAACCAACCGTGCAAGGGCACCAGAGCCGCCTTCACACCGAGCCCAATAATCAGCACAAAGAAGAGTACAAATAGCAGTACGTGCTGTTCTGCGGGTAGTTCTGCCATGCTGCCAGTTTGGGCAAAGTCAGTAATGGTGCCTGTTTGGTCGACAAGTCCATACATGAGCGCCACGCCAATGAGCAGAATGGCACCGCCGCCCAGTGTGTAACGCAGGTAGGTTCGGCCCGCTGTAAGTGACTTCTCTGTGCCCCGATGCACGACGAGGGGATAGGTCGAGAGCGTCAGCAATTCGAAGAAAATAAGGAAGGTAAAGAGGTTTCCAGCGAGGGAAATGCCCATTGTGCTCGCGACACAAAGACTGAAGAACCCAAAGAACCGACTCCGGTTCGGCGCATCTTCAAGATACCCAATAGCGTACAAGGTGGTGCATAACCAAAGCACACTCGAGAGAGCGGCAAAAAGCATCGATAGGGCATCTGCCCGCAAAATAAAATCGATCCCGGGAAGCAGCTCGTAGCGGAACTCATAATCGAGTTGGTTTGCAATACCAACGGCCATCACGCCCACAAGCACAATTTTTAGGACGGCGGCAGACAAGTTAAAGGTGGTCCGGACTTTATGGAAACGCTCCGGTAATGTGAAAATCACCAAGGCCGCAATCAATGACGTAGCGAGTACATAAATAGGCATCAATGCGTTCGTCATGGCGTCCCCCCTCCGGTTAAGTCCATGAGGCGCAATGGCCATTCACTCGCAAAGCCGAGACCAATCGCAATAAACGCTAAAAGAAGCGCCGACAACTGCAACATGGGATGGGTCGCTTGGATCTCATGGCGAACCGTCTCAGTAAAAGACACCCGGAAAATACGGAACACGTAGGCGGCAGTCAAAAGGCCGCCCCCCGCAATCACAACGAACCAATGCCATTGACCACTTTGAATCGCGGACTGCAAAAGCAACCATTTGGCATTGAATCCGCCACTTGGAGGCAAGCCCATGAGACTGACAGCCGAGAGACCGAAAGCAAACAGCGCCATCGGCATGTGCTGTGAAACACCGCCGAGATCGGCAATCCGGCCATGGCCAATCGCTAGCACGAGAGTTCCCACAGAAAGGAACATGGCAGCTTTGGCGAACGCATGGGCAAGGAGGTGTAAAATCGTGCCCTGCCATGCCATGGTTGCGGCGGCCTCGGACACACCGATGGCCAATGGAAACAGCATCATCAAGTAACCAAGTTGGGCCACGGTTGAATAGGCCACGAGCATTTTGACTTGAGGTGTCTTAAACGCATTCCAGCTGCCCCAAAGGATCGCTCCGGCACCCAGCGCGCCCATTAACTGGGCGGCACTAACGGTGACAGCCAGTGCGCCGACGTCGAGCCATATCAATGCCAAAATGTAGAAAGATGCTTTGACCACCAGAGCGGAAAGGAGGGCGCTGACTGGCGCGAGTGCACCCCCGTGCGCTGGGGGCAACCAGAAGTGCAATGGGAAGATAGCAGTTTTCAGCAAGAGTCCGACACTCATCAACGCGACGGCTACCTGCGTGGTGATATTTCCAGCGACCATTTCACTGAGTTGTGGAATCGCCAAGGTTCCGTAGGCGCCATAGATCAGTGCGACACCTGCCAGGTAAGCGAGGGAGCCAAAAAGGGCGGCATATAGATAATCAAGTGCGGCTTTGAGTGCAGGGCGTTCAGAGGTAAGGGCGACCATTCCGACGGCACTTAAGCCAAGCAATTCAAGCCCAACATACAGGTTGAACAGGTCCGCCGCGAGCCAAATGCCATTCAACGAGGCTAGTAAAAACCAGAAAAGCGGCCAAAAATAGAATTGCTCACGGTTGTAGCGCTCCAAGAAAAACAGCGCGTAGATTGCACAGAGGGCTGCAATTAATGCGGTCAATGCCAAGAGCGTCACGGTAAATCCGTCGGCGAGAAGGCTGATACCGAGAGGGGCCTGCCAGTCCCCTAAGGCATAGTCTTGAGGACCTTCGGTGTAAATAGTCAGGCACAAAATAAGCGCCGCTCCGAGCTGTAGAATCAGCCCAGGAATGACAATGGTGCGTGTCCATTTGCGCGGCAAAAGCAGGCTTAAAATAGCAAAAGCCAGTGGAATAATAAGAAGAATAGGGATCATGGCGCGGGGTCACCTCCGCTTCGAACATACCGGCGGAGAATCACCAAGGCGAGTGCGGTTGCACTGACGGCCACCACAATTCCCGTGAGTACCA
The DNA here is from genome assembly GCF_003987175.1 of Aliidiomarina sanyensis. Classification (GTDB taxonomy): domain Bacteria; phylum Pseudomonadota; class Gammaproteobacteria; order Enterobacterales; family Alteromonadaceae; genus Aliidiomarina; species Aliidiomarina sanyensis. The sequence goes on from NZ_PIPM01000006.1 coordinate 105,350, forward strand.
ATGCTTGCGGAACTGCATCTACCCCATGTTGGTGCTGTGGCAAACCAACCATGATTAAGAACACCCCAGAGCCCATCATGTTGAAGGCAAGGAGCTTTTTCATCAGATGTCGTGCACTGATAAATGCGAAAACTGAGAGCGCAATAATGACGGCGCCGACCAGTGCATACCATAAATCAACGCCCATAATCGCCACCTCCCTGCGGGCTTGCGTCACCCGGCGCATGCACAAATAAGCTGAGAAGCGTGAGGCCGATCGAGAATGTCAGTACGGCTTCAATCAAGAAAATAAGCGAACCTGCCCACTCATCGGGATAGTTCAAGAAAGGACGCCCACCAAACATCGCGCTGACTGCGACGGTTAAAAATAAAATAAATCCAAGGGCCAAACCGAGGCGAAGGAGGCGGTCCACGCGACTGGCAATGTCGTATCCGGCGAGCCGAGCAAGCACACCAGCGGCAGCCACGAGAGCACCGGCTTGAAATGCGCCGCCTGGGGCATAACTACCGGCCCATAGGACATACACACCGGTGAGAACTAACAGTGGCAGTAAGCGGCGGGTCAGGGCTTGGAGCATGGGATCGGCAGAACGTTCATGGGGTGTAACGCGCGGACCTCGCTCACGCAATGCCAAACCTGCAACCACGGCGACTAAGACCACTGCGACTTCAAGCAAGGTATCGTAGCTCCGAAAATTCAAAAGCACGGCAGTGATCGGGTGCGCAATCCCGCTGGCGTCAATGTTTAATTCAACTTGTTGCGGAAGGTTCACTTGGGTTGCCGGAGCAAACCACAAAGCGAGCGTCAGTCCAAGGAGAGTTATGATGGCTGCTAGCGCTGCGCCAAGTACTCGAATCATGAGGATGCCTCCTCATGTTTTTTTGTGTCGTCAGCAGCGCGTTGGTGGCGGATTTTCCGCAGAGTCCCGAGCGTATCGAGTAACAACACCCCAGTCAGTCCAGCACCAATAGCAGCTTCTGCCAGAGCGAGATCAGGGGCTTGTAGCCGCGTCCAAGTCAGGGCGAGGAGCAAGCCAAACACAATAAAAAGCACGACCGAGCGAAATAGGTTATTGGATAAATATACGGAAGCGCAGGCGAGCACGAGCCCCACCCCGAGAATGACGTCAAAAATCATCATTTTGAGGCCTCCTCATGATCATGCTGTACCTGCGAACGCGCAACTAAGTAGGCGGCCACTGAGCTGGCGCCTAACACAAGCAGCCAGCAAAGAATAAGTTTCATGCCTTGGGCCACGGACTCGACTGAGGGGAGTAGGCCAACCACAATGAGCCCCAAACCTAGATTGTCCGCTTTGGTGAGCGCATGGATACGGGTGAAAACGTCAGGGAAGCGCAATAGGCCAATGGTTCCAATAGCAAAAAAGAGTGTCCCAAGGCCAATGAAAATATACTGGAGGATCATCATGAATCGACCTCCGGCTTGGCTCGGCCCACACGGCGCACAAAAGCGATTGTCGCTACAGCAGCGAGGAGCGCAAGTACGAAGGCAATATCAATGAGGGCACGTTGACCGGTCGCGATTGCGAGAATCAGCAGGATCGCCACACCGGTCGTGCCAAATAGTTGCGCACTGAGCATGCGATCGGCTTCCTGCGGTCCAAGCCAAACCCGGACTAGTCCGATAATCAGTGAGGCGAGCAAAAGTGCCGCAGTGATGTAGAGAAAGGTACTCATGGATGGGCCTCCACAAATAATTTCTGCAACACACGCACGGTGCGCTCACAGTCGCTGACGATGTCCGCGTCGGTATCGAGGACATGCAAACGAACGCCGTCATCAGTGAGCTCAGTGGCGAGCGTTCCAGGCATCAAACTCACCACGGTGGCAAAGAAAATTCGGGGCTTACCCTGTGGGAGAGCCAAAGGAAAGTCAACAATACCTGGGTTCAGTTGCAGGCGAGGGTGCAAGGTCCGGTAGCCAACGTCGAGCCCAGCGACCAGCGAACGAAAGATAAAATGACCGACGAAACGCGGAATCGCCGAATAGCGAATCGCATTTTTGGGCTGTGCAGGGGAAATCTTGACGCTCAACCAAGCGCACAGAAGCACCACAGGCACACCGACCACCCAAGGGCCGAGTAAATCTTGATTGGCTGCGGCAGTGTCATAAGTCAGTAGCCACCAGAGGATGGCCATCAAGCACGCGGCAACAAACAACCTTCGAGCAGCAGAATTCATGACAAGCGTTCCTCGCGTAACAGAGCACCCCCGGCTCTGTGTTCAAGTCCTAGCTCATGGGTTGTTAGAGCATTGCTTGTAAATAACGTTCCAAACCAAGGCGATGGATCAAGCCTAATTGTTGTCGTAACCAATAAGCGTGATCTTCCTCGGTGTCGCGAAGAATCTGAACAAGGGTATCTCGAGTCACAAAATCACGCTCACTTTCACACAGCTGAATGGCGGCTTTAAGGGCGGTGGCATTTTGTCGTTCGAGCTCTAAATCGGCCGCAATCATTTCCGGCACGGTATCCGCATCTGGCAAATCATGGCGCGTTTCCATGTCTGGCTCGCCACCCAAGTACAGAATGCGCTCAATCAGCATTTTGGCGTGAGTACGTTCGTCGTCCGCTTCATGGGAAATCCGTTCATAGAGTTTATTGAAACCCCAATCCGCATACTTTTCCGAGTGGTCGGTGTACTGATCAATGGAGGTAAGCTCCCACGCCAGTAGTCCGTTCAGTGCATCGGTAATCTTCGACATCTCACTGCTCCTTATAACTGCTGTTGCAGGTAATTTTCGACACCAATAGTTTCAATCAGACTGCGCTGGGTATCCAGCCAGTCTTGGTGCTCTTCTTGTTGCTCAAGAATTTTTGCGAGCATTTGTCGGCTGACAAAATCATGCTCGGTTTCGCACACTGAAATCGCATCACGAATATGCCGGATATCCTCGGTTTGTAGCTTGTCATCGAGCTTGAGCATTTCGGCAGGCTCTTCCCCAATGTAGAGTTTGCCGAGTTCTTGCAGGTTAGGAAGGCCATCAAGCAGCAGAATGCGTTCAATCACATCGTCTGCGTGTTTCATCTCCTCAATGGAGGCTTTGTAGATTTTGCTGTTGAGCGTCGCAAAACCCCAGTTCTTAAACATGCGCGCATGCAAAAAGTACTGGTTAATCGCCGTCAGCTTGCGGGTCAGCACTTTATTGAGTGCGGCAATGACCACTGTATTTCCACGCATAAAACCCCCAGTTCGTAGCCAACGCAAATGCGTTGGGCTCAAGACCGTAATCAACGCATCGCGCTAGGCATTGACGCCTAAACCGTAGCCAACGCATTTTCCGTGACGGTGCATTGGGTATCCTTTAATACTAGGCCCGACGGCTCGTGATTTCAAGAGGTTAGGGGGGTATTACGAGTAGATGACCTCCGCATCCATCGGAATGGAGGCGTCGCGAATAGGGACTTCAATCACGTCGGGGCGCGCTTGGAGCGCTTCGTGGAGGACGTCGCGCGCATGGCATGTACACTTACCGCATTGAGAACCCACACAAAGATTTCGGCGTAAATCACGCATGGTGCGTGCGCCCTGATCAACGGCTTTCTCAATTTCTTTGTCGGTTACACCTTCACATAGGCATACGTACATAAAACCACCTCGCTTGACTGCGTTCATTATAAACACAAATGAGAATGGTTATCAATAATATTTGCGTGACCGATAAATGCTTCCCAACGCCCCGTTACGGCACATGCGTTGGTTACATCAAATGTACCCGTAGCCAACGCACCGCGTTGGGTCCCAGATTGATAAATGCGTCAGACCTCCCACCCAACGCATTGCGTTGGCTACATTAAAGACTCGGCGACGGCATCGCTTCCAACCCTCCCACCCAACGCCCCGTTACGGCACATGCGTTGGTTACGTTGCTTGAATGGTTCGTTGAATGGGGGTTTGTAATGAAATGAGGGTTTCGGTGGATTGGATTTCATCAATGACCTGTAAACGCTCAATCAATAGCTTTTGCAAATCATCGATGTTCCGCACTAAGACTTTAATCAAGACACTGTATTGCCCGGTGGTGTAGTAAGCCTCAGTGACTTCAGGCAGGGCTTTGAGCTTCTCAAGCGCGGAAGGGTAGTCACCTGCTTGTCGCAAGATGATGCCAATAAAGCAGCAGATGTCGAAACCGAGCTTACGCGGATCAATGCTGAGTTTTGCCCCAGTGATAATGCCGGCCTTGCGCATTTTCTCGACGCGGACATGCACCGTTGCGGGTGATACTCGGTTTGCTTTGGCAATTTCGGCATACGAAAGGCGGGCATTCTCGGTCAGTGCGTTCAGTATGTTTTTATCCAAATTGTCGATCATAGGGGATTGTCACGCATATGAAAGCGCTGCGCGCCGATGAGGAAACTTTGAGTCCTGTGCATTCGGTGTATGTGGACCAATGGGATTGGGAGCAGATTATTGCGGATCGCCACCGGACGGAAGCGCAGCTGTACACGACGGTGCGAAGCATTTACACAGCGCTGAAACAAACGCTTGAGCAATATAAAGAGGGTTTTGGCTCAAGCCTTTCTCTTCCTGAGTCGATTACGTTCGTTCGATCGGAAGACCTATTGCAAGCCTACCCAGAACTTTCGCCGAAGGAACGGGAGCATGCTGCGGCAGAAGAGCATGGTGCCATTTTCCTGCAAGGGATTGGTGGTGCGCTCTCTGATGGAACCATCCATGATGTGCGCGCTCCAGATTACGACGATTGGACTTTAAACGGCGATATCATTGTATGGAACCCGGTCTTGGGCCAGTCGCTGGAGTTGAGCTCGATGGGCATTCGCGTCGATCGGGCAGCATTATTGAAGCAATTGCACAGTAGTGGGCGGGCGTCGGCGGAAGGGCTTCCGTGGCATCAAAAACTCATTTCCGGTCAGCTGCCTCAAACAATTGGCGGTGGGATTGGGCAATCACGCTTGTGCATGTGGATGATGCAAAAACCCCACATCGGCTACGTCCAACACGGCGTCTGGTGCCCAGAAACCCGCACGAAGTACGCCGATTTGTTGTAGCCAACGCACAGCGTTGGGTCCCAGATTGATAAATGCGTCAGACCTCACACCCAACGCTCCGTTACGGAACATGCGTTGGCTACATTAAATATGCCGGTAGCCAACGCACAGCGTTGGGTCTCAGATTGATAAATGCGTCAGACCTCCCACCCAACGCCCCGTTACGGAACATGCGTTGGCTACGCCCAAAACGCGCCGTTACGTGCGTTGGCTACGCTTCGAATAGGGTAAGGATGCTTTCGGCGGCGGTGCGGCCTTGGGCGATGGCGGTGACCACAAGATCTGCACCGAGCACCATGTCGCCGCCGGCAAACACTTTTGGGTTTTGTGTTTGGAGCGGCAAGCTCCCTGCATCAACTTGTACTAATCCTTTTTCGGTGACAGCAACGTTTTCATCGATGAGCCACTGTGGTGGGTTCGGTTGATAGCCAAAAGCCAGGATCACGGCATCGGCTTCAAGCACAAACTCAGAATCGGCGACGGGTTCCGGCTGGCGTCGACCGTTTGCATCAGGCTCACCGAGCGCCGTGCGCACAAGTCGTACACCTGTAACCGTGCCACCTTTGGAGACAATTTCCAGTGGCTGCACATTGAACTCAAACGTCACTCCTTCCTCTTTAGCATGTTGCACTTCTTTGCGTGATCCCGGCATGTTCTCGGCATCGCGTCGATACGCACAGACCACCGTGGATGCTTGCTGTCGCACGGCGGTGCGGACGCAATCCATCGCTGTGTCGCCGCCACCGAGCACGACCACGCGCTGTCCTTCAAGATTGATATAAGCATGATCCGGAACGTGAAGCGTTTCGATGTGGCCTGTATTGCCGATGAGATATTTCAGAGCAGGGTAGACACCCTGAGCGTCACGCCCTGGTAATTGGCCGTCCAAGGCCTTGTAGGTTCCAAGACCGACAAAGACGGCGTCGAAGTCTTGCACGAGCTTGGTAAATTCCACGTCACGACCAATCTCGCACGAGAGACGGAATTCGATACCCATCGCCTCGAAAATCTCGCGGCGACGTTGCATGACACTTTTTTCCAGTTTGAATGCTGGAATTCCGAACGTCAGCAAACCGCCGATTTCGGGATAGCGATCAAATACGACGACCTGAGCACCATTTCGAGCGAGGACATCCGCACATGCCAGTCCAGCGGGGCCAGCACCAACCACGGCAACGCGTTTGCCGATGGATTCCACATGGCTCACATCGGGTCGCCATCCAGCTGCGAACGCTTTTTCATTAATTTCTTTTTCAATCGCGCCTATGGTGACGGCACCGAAGTCATCGTTGAGGGTACATGCCCCTTCGCACAAACGATCTTGAGGACAAACACGGCCGCATACCTCGGGTAAGCTGTTCGTTTGGTGGGAAAGTTCGGCTGCTTCAATGTATTTTCCGGCAGCGGCGAGTTCAAGCCACTGAGGAATATAGTTATGCACCGGGCATTGCCACTCGCAATAAGGATTCCCACAATCAATACAACGGTCCGCTTGTGCAGCCACTTGTGGGGTGCTCATTTCCGTATGAATCTCGACAAACTCAATGGTCCGTTCCCGCAGCGCGCGTTTGGGTGGATCGACGCGTCGGACGTCAACAAACTGATAGACATTGCGACTCATTACATCACCTCCACACGAATGGACCCGCTGGAGCGCGGGCGGTGGCCCAACAAATCTTCAATAGCCCGGGCTCTGGGTTTCACCAAATAAAACTGCGGCAGCCACTGCTCAAAGTCTTGCAAGATGGCTTGAGCGCGCTCACTGCCGGTGGCCTCGAAGTGGTCGTGAATATGACTGCGTAAATGTTCGCGCAGAATCTCTGATTCAACCGGCAAGGCTTCGACCAATTCGGGGTTGATGCGATCGGCAACGTCCTGTTCGGTGTCCAATACATACGCCATGCCGCCGGTCATTCCCGCGCCAAAGTTGATGCCGGTCCGCCCAAGCACCACCACGACGCCTCCTGTCATGTATTCACAGCCGTTGTCGCCAACGCCTTCAACGACCGCGATGGCGCCACTATTCCGCACGGCAAAGCGTTCGCCAGCCAGGCCGGCGGCATACAGCCGCCCGCCGGTGGCTCCATACAAACAGGTATTGCCCATAATGACGGCCTCGTGGGATAGCAGTTCACTGCTCGGATCGGGCGCAAGAATGAGGCGACCGCCGGCCATGCCTTTACCGACATAATCGTTGGCATCACCACGCAAATCGAGATGCACTCCAGGGGCGTTCCACACGCCAAAACTCTGCCCGGCGGTTCCAGCAAAGTGAAGTTTGAGAGGTGTACCACTGAGGCCCTGGCGCCCGTGAGTTTTGGCAATAAAGCCACTTAATGTTGCACCCACGGAGCGATCATCATTGCGAATGGCAAACTTAAACTCCGCCGACTTCCGCGTCAGGACCGATGCGCGACAGGCATTCAGAATACGTTGATTCAATGCGCCGGGGTCGACGGGGTGGTTTTTCTCAGAGCAATACTTGGTAAACTCAGATGCCACTCCAGCCGAAGCAAGCAGTGGGGTCAGGTCGATCTTGGCTTGTTTTTGCGTCCGATTGTCCTCGAGCACTGCGAGCAGGTCTGTTCGGCCAATTAAATCAGTAAGCTTTTCAACACCTAATTGGCGCAGATACGCGCGGACTTCTTCGGCGAGCAGTTTGAAGTAGTTTTCAACCCGCTCGGGCAGACCTGAGAAATATTGGCTGCGCAGTGTTTTGTCTTGAGTCGCAACGCCGGTTGCGCAGTTGTTGAGGTGACAGATCCGCAAATACTTGCAGCCGAGGGCGACCATAGGCGCGGTCCCAAAGCCGAAACTTTCCGCACCTAAAATAGCCGCTTTGACGACGTCGAGCCCAGTTTTTAAACCGCCATCGACCTGAACACGGACCTTATGACGCAGGTTGTTCTGCACCAGCGCCTCGTGCACCTCAGCCAAACCGAGCTCCCATGGAGCACCAGCATATTTAACTGATGTGAGAGGGCTCGCACCGGTTCCTCCGTCATATCCCGATACGGTAATCAGATCGGCGTAGGCTTTCACGACACCGGTTGCGATGGTGCCGATGCCTGGTTCGGACACCAGCTTGACGGACACCAAGGCATCAGGATTGACTTGTTTTAAATCGAAGATGAGCTGAGCGAGGTCTTCAATCGAATAAATATCATGATGGGGTGGCGGGGAAATGAGGGTGACACCCGGAACGGAGTGACGAAGCTGAGCAATCTCCGCTGTAACTTTTTCGCCGGGTAATTGCCCCCCTTCACCGGGTTTTGCGCCCTGTGCGATCTTAATTTGCAGCACGTCAGCATTCACTAAGTAGTGCGGTGTAACACCAAAGCGGCCCGATGCGATTTGTTTAATGCGAGAATTTTTTACGGTACCGAAGCGCTTGGGATCTTCACCCCCTTCACCGGAGTTACTGTGTCCGCCGAGTCGATTCATTGCGATAGCGAGTGCCTCGTGCGCTTCGGGGCTGAGCGCGCCAATAGACATAGCCGCGCTGTCAAAGCGTGGATAAAGGTCAGTGGCAGGTTCCGGCTCGACAGTTGCCGGCGAGGTAGGTGGCTTCAATACCAACAAATCGCGCAACATGGCGGGTGAGCGATCATTTACCGCTTTGGTGTAGTGGGTATAGGCTTGTGCATCGCCATGCAGGACGGCGGTTTGCAGACTTTTCACCACGTCCGGGTTGTACGCGTGGTACTCACCGCCATGGACATATTTGAGCAGCCCCCCATGTTGCAAGGGTTTGCGCGGCAGCCAGGCCACTTTGTGCAACTGCTGCATATCCCGTTCGATATCCTCAAAACATGCGCCTCGGATCCGACGATGGCATACGGGGAAGCACAAGGCGTGCATGGCATCGGAAATACCCACCAATTCGAATAAGCCCGCCCCGCGGTAACTCGATATTTGCGAGATGCCCATTTTCGAAAGAATTTTCAATAAGCCTTTGTTGATGCCTTTACGATAATTCAGGACAGCATCGCGAATGGGCAATTCAACGCGCTCCCGCGCGACTAGTTGTTCAATGGTTTCGTAGGCCAAGAATGGATAAATGGCGGTCGCACCGAGCCCCAGCAATACGGCAAAGTGGTGGGGATCGCGGGCAGAAGCGGTTTCAACAATGATGTTGGCGTCACAGCGTAATTGTTCTCTCACCAGACGCGATTGGACGGCACCGGTGGCCATTGCCGCGGGTATTGGGAGCTGTTGTTTGCTGATCGTTCGGTCACTCAAGATCACGATAACAATGTGGTCATCACGAACCGCCTGAATGACCTCGTCGCAGAGCGTCTCGATGGCCTGCCGCAAATTCTTTTCTTTTGGATCGTAATTCAAATCAAAGCTACGCCAGGCGTAGTGAGTGTCATCCAAGTCTTTTAGCTGCTTGAGGTCGGTGTACATCAATACCGGAGATTGAAATAGGACCCGGTTGGCGTATCCAGAGGTTTCGTTAAACATGTTTTGCTCACGACCAATGCAGGTCGCAAGTGACATCACATGCCGTTCGCGGATCGGATCAATCGGGGGGTTGGTCACCTGCGCGAATTGCTGACGAAAATAGTCATAGATTTGCCGAGGCTGCGTTGAAAGCACTGCAATGGGGGTGTCGTCGCCCATGGAGCCGGTAGCCTCTTGCCCATCTTGAGCCAAGACCCGCAAGACCTGCTCAATCTCCTCGGTGCTGTAGAAAAACTGCTTGTGGAAAGCGGCCATTTTGCCTTCATCAAACAACGGCTTTCCAAGGTGGTCTGCAGTAAGTTCTTCAAATGGTGTAAGGCGTTTAATGTGCTCGTCAAGCCAAGCGCGATAGGGATGGCGTGATTTAAGATCCGCGTCAATTTCATCAGACCGCCAAATTCGGCCATTGTATGTATCTACTGCGAGCATTTCGCCTGGGCCAAGCCGGCCTTTCTCAACTACATCATCGGGCTGGTAATCCCAAGTGCCTACTTCGGAGGCGACGGTGAGGTAGCGGTCTTTGGTCACGACAAAGCGAGCGGGTCGCAACCCGTTGCGATCTAAACAACAGGCGACTTGGCGCCCGTTACTCAAGACTACTCCTGCAGGTCCGTCCCAGGGCTCCATATGCATGGAATTAAACTCATAGAATGCGCGTAAATCGTCATCCATGGTGGCATCCCCTTGCCATGCTGGGGGAATGAGTAGCCGCATGGCTCGAAATAAATCCATGCCACCGGCGAGCAACACTTCAAGCATGTTGTCCAGCGCGGCAGAGTCTGATCCGGTTTCGCTCACGAAAGGCGATGCATTTTGCAGATCCGGAAGCAGGGGGGAGTGCATCTTGTAACTGCGGGCCTTGGCCCATTGCCGGTTGCCAGCGACGGTATTGATTTCACCGTTGTGCGCAAGAAAACGAAACGGTTGGGCGAGCGGCCACCGGGGCTGGGTATTGGTGCTGAAGCGTTGGTGAAAAACGCAATTAGAAGTTTCGAGGCGCGGGTCACGCAAGTCTTGATAGAACTTAGGGAGATCTTCGGGAATCATCAGGCCTTTGTAGACCATGACCAAACAGCTCAAAGACGGAATATAAAAATCTGGATCTGCTTGCAGGCGCTGTTCGGCGCGGCGGCGGGCCATAAATAATCGGCGCTCTAGGTCTTTTTTACGCCAGCCGGGTGGGGCGGTAATAAATACTTGTGCCATGGCGGGCAGTGAGTGGCGCGCGATTTCACCGAGACTGTCGGGGTCTATCGGTGTTTCGCGCCAACCGTCGACAGTGAGCGTTTCTCGTTGGAGTTCTTCATTGAGGATATCTTTAGCGCGTGCTTGTTTTTTGGGATCGTGACTTAGAAAGACTTGGCCAACCGCGAACTTTTTCCCGGGTTTCCACCCGTGCTCAGTGGCAATGGTCCGAAAAAATGAATCGGGAAACTGCATCATGATGCCGCAGCCATCGCCGGTCTTACCATCTGCACCAATGGCTCCACGGTGCATCATGCGGGCGAGGGCGGTTATCGCACGTTCGACCGTGGTATGGCTTTGCGCTCCATCGAGGTGAGCAATCAGACCAAAACCACAGTTGTCACGTTCATGATTGGCATGCGTCGTCGCGCTGTAGAGTCCTTCCATACAAGCTCCGGTCAAATGTATAGTTGACCCTTCACCATACCAGAAACGAACTCCCCCGTTTATAAAAGTGCTGAATACCTAGTATGCACGCGATGGTAGCCAACGCACCGCGTTGGGTCCAAGATCGATAAGTGCATCTGGCATCGCACCCAACGCACTGCGTTGGCTACATAAAATATGCCGGTAGCCAACGCACCGCGTTGGGCCCAAGATCGATAAGTGCATCTGGCATCGCACCCAACGCACTGCGTTGGCTACAACCGTCTCACAATCACGGTGCTTGCAGCCGGTAGCCAACGCAATGCGTTGGGCCCAAGATCGATAAGTGCATCTGGCATTGCACCCAACGCACTGCGTTGGCTACAACCGTCTCACAATCACGGTGCTTGCAGCGAGGAAGAGGGTCGAGATGATCAAGCAGGCGACGAATCCCGCAGTTTGAAACACAAGCCCCGAGAGAACCGTTCCAATCAGGCGCCCCATGGCGTTCGCCATGTAATAGAAGCCCACGTCGAGCGATACACCGTCCGCATCGGCGAAGCGAATGATAAGATAGCTATGCAGTGAGGAGTTCACGGCGAACATCAGAGCAAATAGTAACAACCCAATCATAATGGTGAGTTGCGGCGCAATCCCCGCATTCAACAGCAGTGCGATCCCAAGAGGAATGAGCGTTAAGCCTGCGGCCCAAAGAACGACGGCGTGTTGGCTTGGACCATGCTCTGTGTCCAACGCAGTGCGTTGGCTACGATTAGGTTCTGCGCCCAACGCAGTGCGTTGGCTACGATTAGGTTCTGCGCCCAACGCAGTGCGTTGGCTACGGTCTTTTCCTGTAAGACGGGGGGCGATGCCTTGAATGAAGCCATAGAAAATGACCCAGACCGCCAAAAATGTCCCGACCTGCCAATGATCCCAGGCAAACTGCTGACTGAGGACGACGGGCAGCGCAATCACAAACCAGACATCGCGCGCACCAAACAAGAACATTCGTGCGGCGGAGAGTATGTTAATGGCACGTGATTTGGAGAAGATTTGCCGGAACTTGGGCTTGGCTTTGGCCTTTCCAAGCTCACCTTGCAACAAAACAAGACTCAGCAGCCAAGTTACTGTCAGCAGGGCCATGAGTGCATAGAGTGCGCCGACAAAACCGAGCAGCGTCAGGAGTAAGCCACCAAGGAAGAAGCCCACTCCTTTAAGGGCATTCTTTGAGCCCGTTAGGATGGCGACCCACTTATACAGAGTGCTTTGGGCGTTATCCGGGACCAAAAGTTTGATGGCGCTTTTGGCACTCATCTTATTCAGATCTTTGGCAATTCCCGAGAGTGCTTGCGCTGCCATTACCCACAAAATTGTGAGGTACTCGGTAGGCACGGTAAGGGCGGCGAGGGCGATGATCTGCATCACCAAACCAATTTGCATGGTCCGGTTGAGGCCAATGCGGGCGCCGAGGTAGCCTCCCACTAAGTTGGTGACGACACCGAAAAACTCATAAAAAATAAACAGCATGGCGATCTCTAACGGAGAGTAGCCAAGCTGATGAAAGAAAAGGACGACGAGCATTCGCAGCGCGCCGTCCGTCAGCGTAAAAGCCCAGTAGTTGCCGGTAATTACCAGATATTGTTTTAAGTTCACGCTAATTCTCATCGCTCCCAACGCAGTGCGTTGGCTACATAAAATATGGTGGTAGCCAACGCATGTTCCGTATCGGGGCGTTGGGCCAAGACTGATAAATGCATCGGGCCTCGCTCCCAACGCGGTGCGTTGGCTACATAAAATATGGTGGTAGCCAACGCATGTTCCGTATCGGGGCGTTGGGCCAAGACTGATAAATGCATCGGGCCTCGCTCCCAACGCGGTGCGTTGGCTACATAAAATATGGTGGTAGCCAACGGAATGCGTTGGGCCAAGACTGATAAATGCATCGGGCCTCGCAACCAACGCTGTGCGTTGGAAACGAATTTGGTTTTATCGATTCGCGATCCGTTTGGCTAAATCCACAACGCGGTTGGCGTAGCCCCATTCGTTGTCATACCACGCGTAAATTTTGACGTGGGTACCATCAATCACCAAGGTCGACAATGCATCGACAACCGAGGAACGTGGATCTGTTTTGTAATCAACTGACACCAACGGGCGTTCCTCATAACCCAGGATTCCGGCCATATCGCCTTCGGCGGCAGCTTTCAGCGCTTTGTTCACCTCTTGCGCGGTGGTTGGTTTCTCGACTTCAAAGACCATGTCGGTCAACGACGGCGAATCAAGTGGGACGCGCACTGCGTGACCGTTAATCTTCCCGACAAGTTCTGGGAAAATCACGGTGATGGCGGATGCTGAACCTGTCGTGGTCGGAATTAATGAGCTCAGTGCTCTGGCCCGGCGAATATCTTTGTGAGGTGCATCTAAAATACTTTGCGAATTGGTTAGTGCATGGATGGTCGTCATCGAGGCATGTTTGATCCCAAAGTTCTCAAGAATGACTGATACTACAGGGCCTAAGCAGTTTGTGGTGCAGGAGGCTGCACTGACGATGGATTGCTCGAGGGGATCGAAATCGAGGTCATTCACGCCCACAACGATATTTGGAACGCCTTTGCTTTTCACTGGAGCGCTCACCACAACGTGGTCGACGCCTTGGTCAAGATAGGCTTGCAAAACTTCGGTTGTTTTGAAGCGGCCTGATGCCTCAATGACCAAGTCGCAGCCAGACCAATCGCCGCTGCCGATGTCTTTGTGCTGTGTGAGGCGAATACGTTCACCGTCGATGGTGATCGAGTTTGGATCGCTGGTGATGGTGCGGTTCCACCGGCCATGGGTGGAGTCAAACTCCAACAGGTGAGCCATTAAATTCCCGTCACCACCCGGATCGTTGATCATAACAAATTCAAATTCATCGGAGCCAAACGCTGCGCGCAGCGCAAGGCGACCAATCCGTCCAAAACCATTAATGCCAACGCGAACTTTTTTACCACTCATATTGTTGTCCTTCTCGTTGTGATCTCGTTTTAGAATGAACATCCTACAAAATATACGATAAAAGTTACAATTTGTAGCCAACGCATGTTCCGCAACGGTGCGTTGGGTCTCAGCGGGAAAAAAGACCCAACACCGAACCCAACACATATTCCGTAACGGCGCGTTGGCCCCGTAGCCAACGCAATGCGTTGGGTTCCAGCGCGAAAAAAGACCCAACACCGAACCCAACACAATGCGTTGGCTACATTCAATTTCGTAACGGTCACTGCGGTGGTGGTTTCTTGCGCAAGTTGGGAGGTGTTCTACACTAACAAGGAGGCTCGTAAACTCTAACTAAGGAGGCCCTCATGAGACGGCTATCCAACTGGTTGCTCGCGGTTTTTGTAGTCACTTTAACGGCATGTTCGCCGGCAGAACGGCAAGAAATTCAGGCACCTGAGCATGGTGTCACTGAAGCTGAAATGACCGATGTCCAAGCATCTCACTGTCAATTAACCATGGGGTTTGAAAGTTGGGAACCCTATCAGTATCTAAGCCCCGGCGGAGAAGTCGGTGGGGTTGATTTCGAAATCGCACAACAAGCATTTTCACACATGAACTGTACCCTGCGTGTAGAACAGGGCTCTTGGATGGAGCTGCTGGAACTTCTGCAAAATGGGGATATCGATTTTCTTATGGGCGCATCACGGACGGAAGCACGTGAGCAGTTTGCCTACTTCTCAGTCCCCTATCGGGATGAGCAATTTAGTTTGTTTGTTCGCGGTGATCGACGGAACCGCTTCGATCAATCAACCGTTGAAGAGTTCGTAGCGGCAGGGTATCGCGTGGGTGTCGTGAACGAGTATTACTACGGTGAAGAACTGCAAAGCCTGATGTATGATTCGGATTATACGAGTCAGTTTATCGGTTCGATGATCAATGAACTGAATGTCGCGCGGGTGCTCGATGGCGAAATTGATGGATTTTTAGAAGATAACCTCGTGGCATCTTCGATTATCCGTCGGCGGGGTCTCGGTGCATTAATTGACCAACACGCGATCAGCCTACCGAGTACAGAAGTGTATGTTATGTTCAGCCGTGCATCAGTAGACGACGAGTTTGTGGAGCAATTTAACGATGCCCTGCAAGTTTTAGTGGACGATGGTTACATTGAGCATGTCATCGCTCGGTATAGCATTTATTAGGGAATCAGTGCGATAATTACCGACAGATTCGTTGCATAAGGCCTTGCTGGCTCAGCCACGCAGGGCCTTTTTTGTAGCCAACGCTGTGCGTTATAACAGGCTACAAAACCAAGGGAATATTAATGATTACGGAATTTTTCACAGCACTGTTGGCGGTGGCTGCGGCTGAGCTGGGAGATAAAACTCAGTTTATCGCTTTGTTGCTCGCCGCCCGTTACGCCAAACAAAAATGGGCCATCATTCTAGGACTCATCGCAGCAGCAACGCTAATGCACGGGCTGGCGGCGACCCTTGGTTTCTATTTGGGCGATTTCGTTGTCGGCGATTATACAGCCCTTGTGGTCGGTATCCTTTTTATCGTGATGGGTTTGGCCATTTTACGAAAAGAGCCCGAAGGGTCTGATGATGTAAACCATAGATATTTACGGTTTGGGGCCTTTGCAGCGAGTTTTTTACTCTTTAGCCTGTCCGAGATTGCCGATAAATCACAAATCGCGACCATGATGTTGGCAGCGCACTATGAGGCGATCGTGACCATCGCGGCGGGCGCTGTGGTCGGCATGGTTTTATTGTTGGTTCCGGTGGTGTTCTTTGGCGCGTGGCTCACCAAACGGATTCCGATGCAGGTCATTCGTTACACTGGCTTCGCAATTTTTGTGGCCATTGGTATACTGAGTTTATACGAATTTTTCGCCAACTAGCAGGAGGTTAGTATGTCTTGGGTCGTGGTGACCATGGCGCTCGGGGGACTCGGGCTCCTCCTGCTCGGCATGAACATGATGACCGAAGGCTTAAAAAGTGCAGCGGGGAATAAGTTGCACGTGGTCCTGGAGCGGTCCACCCAAACTCGGCTTCGTGCCTTGATGACGGGGTTTGGGATCACAGCGCTCGTTCAATCGTCCTCTGCGGTGATCGTCGCCACCCTTGGTTTTACCAATGCCGGCATGTTGCGGTTGAAACAAGCCGCGTGGGTCGTGTTTGGGAGTAACGTCGGGACCACCATGACAGCGTGGATTGTCGCGTTGATTGGTCTGAAAATCCGAGTTGAAATCATTGCGCTGCCGCTGATTGGGATCGGCATGCTCCTGAAGCTTTTCTTTAAGAACTCCCGCGCGGCTCATATTGGCGTGGCACTTGCGGGGTTTGGTGTGCTGTTCCTTGGCCTTGGAATGCTGCGTGATGGGTTCATTGATGCAGCAGAATGGATTCCGATCGAGCGGTTGGGCACAACCGGTTGGTACGGCATCATTCTCGGGGTCATTGCAGGAGCCTTGCTCACCGCACTGATTCAAAGTTCATCGGCTGCATTAGCGATTATTCTAACGGCCTCCGTAACCGGTGTACTGACCCCGTTGTTAGGAGCATCGTTGGTAATTGGAGCCAATCTCGGCACCACAGCGACATCGCTTTTGGCGTCCATTGGCGCAACCACCAATGCGCGGCGCTTGGCGCTGGTTCATGTGACCGAAAAAGCCTTTACCGGCACAATCGCACTCATCTTACTCGTGCCCTTGTGGTGGATATCTAACTGGCTGGCGGGTGGCGATGGACGAACCAATATCTCGACAGGCCTGGCACTCTTCCACACGCTATTTAACCTGCTTGGCATTCTATTGATGTGGTTCCTTGCCGATCACCTATTGCGTCGTGTTGAGCGTTGGATAAAACAACCAGAACTGACCTCAGAGCGCCCTCGTTATTTGGACGATACGGTTTTGAGCATGCCTGCCATGGGGGTTCCTGCGATGCACTCGGAAATTAAGCGGGTGTTTAAGCAGTTGCTGGCGCGCGGGCGCAAAGTACTCGATGATGGTGCAGAGCCGGCACCGGAAGCGGATGTGAATACTAGCGTGCTGCTTGATGCGATCGCAGAGTTTTCCAATAAGCTTGGAGCTCAAGGCGGGATGGACGAGTATTCTGAGTCGTTTATTAATCTCAACTGGGCGCGCGAAGAATGTGTGGAATTGCGTGAGTTATTCCATGACTTGCAAGACACGCCGAAAGCAGATGTTGAAGCGGCGCTCACGCCGGAATTGCGTGAGGCCTTCATGCGGTTGTTGCGCACCGGAGAACTGAAGCAAATGGATGAGGTGCAGCGAGGTGAGGCGATGTCTCATGTGAAAACGCTACGGAAAGCTCGACGAAATGAGCTGCTCGCTGAGATCCGAAGCGGCGCCATAAGCGCCCCAGAAGCAACCCGTCGCTTGCACGTGATTGCGTTATTTGAAGAGAGCGCCAAACGCGTCATGCGCATCACCGACGTCATATATCCAACAGCGTAGCCTCACGCGTTGAGCTTTGCTCAGGTTGGAACCATGCCCTCTCCGGGACGCCGTGAACCCATCCATGGGGGCTTGACTGCCGCATCCATGCGGCAGACACTCGGCGACGGAATCGCTTCCAGCCCTCGCACTCAACGCATCGTAGCCAACGCACTGCGTTGGGTCTAGATTGATAAATGCGTCAGGCCTGTGACCCAACGCTGTGCATTGGCTACACCCAACGCTGTGCATTGGCTACACCCAACGCTGTGCATTGGCTACACCCAACGCTGTGCATTGGCTACACCCAACGCTGTGCATTGGCTACACCCAACGCTGTGCATTGGCTACACTCACCGCACGGCGTCGAGGAAATACCAATGCTTCTCATATTGTTGGAGGATGTCGCCGATCACCTGATCTTTGCTCCAGCCATAGATATCGTAATCCTGACCGCCTTCGCGCAGGTGAACTTCCGCCCGGAAAAACTTCAGTTTTTCATCCCGGCCTTTTGCGATATCGCGCATCACAAAGCTCGGGGGACGATACTCGCGCGGACGCACGGAGTAGAAAAAGTCCATTTCATCGCCGTGCTCCGTTTGCAGCCAAGCGCGACCATCGTCGCCTCGCTTCACGTGGACGGGGATGTTCTGCTTCTTCAATTCCTCCGCCACGGCTTGCATAGCCTCCATCACGGGACCTTCAATGAATTGCATGACTTCGTCTCGCTTCGGTTGTCGGACTAAACGGCGCAGTTGTTGCTGCCAGTTGCCTTGCGCAAACGCTGGCGCAGGTACGGCGGACGCGAGCGAGACCCGTTTGACGACTTCCAAGCGCAATGCGCGAATCAAGCCCCAACACATCAGGAGCATGACAATCGAGAACGGCAAAGCCGAGGCGATCGACGCGGTTTGCAGCGCACCAAGTCCCCCAGCAAGCAGGAGCGCGACGGCAATTAAACCCTCGAGCCCACACCAGAAGATCCGCTGCCAGGTGGGTGAATCTTCATCACCACCACCGGAGGTAATGATATCCACCACCAGTGAGCCTGAGTCAGAAGACGTGACAAAAAACGTCACGACCAAGATGGTGGCGATCATCGAAGCAATCGTACTAAACGGCAGTGCATCAAAGAACTGGAACAGTGCGACCGACGAATCCGCCATCACCGCATCGCCCAGCGATGTCATGCCTTCCATCAAAATCATGTGGATGGCGGTGTTACCGAAGAAGGTCATCCACATAAAGGTGAAGCCCATCGGGACGAGCAGGACACCGGTCACAAACTCACGAATGGTGCGGCCCCGTGAGACGCGGGCGATGAACATTCCGACAAACGGCGACCAAGCGATCCACCAACCCCAGTAGAATAGCGTCCAGCCACCTAACCAAGTACTCGGCTCACAATCCCCGTTACAGCCTTCTTGCAAGCCGTAGGTGGCAGGATCGTAGGAGTATAAATTAAAGGTCATGGACACAATGGAAGACAAGTAGGTCCCGATGTTCTGCACCAAGGATTGCAGCAAATACACCGTTGGTCCGGCGAATAACACAAAGAATAGCAATCCAAATGCGAGGAACAGGTTGAGCTCGGACAGCCGACGGATCCCGCCATCAAGGCCAAGGACGACCGAGATGGTAGCAATCAGCGTGATAATCACAATCAGTGCAATCTGCACATAGACCGACTGTTCAATCCCGATCAGAACATTTAGGCCGGAGTTGATTTGCAGTACACCGAACCCAAGCGAGGTTGCGACTCCAAACAGGGTACCAACGACTGCGAAGATATCGACTGCGTGCCCAAGCGGCCCATGAATCCGATCGCCAATGAGTGGATAAAGTGACGAACGGATGGTAAGCGGAAGGTTGTGCCGGAAGGCAAAATAAGCCAATGAAAGGGCAACCACTGCGTAAATAGCCCACGCATGAAGTCCCCAGTGGAAGAACGTGATGTTCATGGCCTCGCGGGCGGCGTCAAAATTCTCACCGGCTCCCACGGGCGGGGCGATGTAGTGCATCACAGGCTCTGCGACCCCAAAGAACATTAAGCCAATCCCCATCCCCGCGCTAAATAGCATGGCGAACCAGCTTTTGTAGCTGTAATCCGGGGTGCTGTGGTCTGGACCGAGTTTAATTTGTCCAAAACGGGAAAATGCGAGGTAGGCCACAAAAATCAAAAACAAGGCCACAACCATGACGTAGTACCAACCGGCAGCGTCCATGATCCAGGCTTGAACGGCGGAAAATGTGGCGGCTGAAGCGTCGGGTGCGATGATGCCGAAGAGTACAAAAATTGCGGCGATGATCCCTGAGCCAATGAAGACTGGTGGGTTCATGAGAACTTTCCGTTTTGCGGTCGTTTCTGACATGTGGGATGCCCTGTGCGTTGTTGTGGTTTTACAGTATGATAGCAGACCTCAAGGATTTCTCAGGGAAGCAAGACATGTTGCCTGCGATTGCAGCGGTTCTATTTGGATTGATTTTACTGATTTGGAGCGCAGACCGGTTTGTCGACGGTGCGGCTGCGTCCGCCCGTCACTTTGGCATGTCGCCGCTGCTGATCGGGATGATTATTATTGGATTCGGAACGTCGGCACCCGAAATGGTGGTTTCGGCCTTTGCGGCCATGCAGGGGAACCCGGGGCTGGCGCTTGGTAACGCATTTGGCTCCAACACGGCCAATATCGGGTTGGTCATCGGTCTGACCGCGTTGATTGCGCCCATTGCCGTAAAGTCAAATGTACTGCGACGCGAGATGCCCGTGCTGCTGGGTGTGACCTTATTAGGTGTTGTGATTGTGTGGAATCTTACGATTTCGCGGATCGATGCCTTGGTTTTGCTCGGTGTGTTCGCTCTGGTCATGGGATGGTCCATCAAGCAGGGAATGGGGAATGGTGACTCATTAGGCACCGAGACAACAGCAGAGCTGGATAGTCATCCCATGTCTCTGCCAAAAGCCCTGATGTGGTTGGTGGTTGGGTTGCTGCTGTTGATAGCCAGCTCTCGTGTGTTGGTGTGGGGCGCTGTGGATATCGCCGAGGCGTTTGGGGTTAGCGATTTGGTGATTGGGCTGACTATCGTGGCGATCGGAACCTCGCTACCTGAGCTCGCCAGTGCAATGGCAGCGATACGCAAGAATGAACATGATCTGGCACTTGGGAATGTGATTGGATCAAACTTATTTAACACGCTGGCCGTAGTGGGAATCGCGGGGATGATCCATCCCTTTGAGTTTGAAAGCGCGGTGGTCTACCGTGATTATCTGATTATGGGGCTGTTTACGCTGGCGCTTTTTGTATTCGCGTTCCGCTTGCCCGGTGTGAAGCGCTCAGGGCGGATTAATCGAATTGAAGGCGGTTTTTTCGTCGCCGTGTATATCGGATATCTTGTGTGGATTATCGCGGGTTAACACCGTAACCAACGCACATTTCGCAACGGCGCGTTGGGCAATAAAACGAGGTGTAAATGAAGCACGAACCAATGACTCCTGAAACGATCGTCATCGCCAACCGCCTCACATGGGCTGGGGTGGTGCCATTCATCGTGACCGCAATTGTCGGCGCGATCGGCGCGTGGCAATACGAGTTACTCAACGTATTCCTAGTTTACAGTGCGGTGATCCTCTCATTTTTGGGGGGAATCCATTGGGGCCTCGTGATGTCTGGAAAACTCGAGCGAGCGCAAGGTTCCCTGATTATTTGTATGCTGCCTTCGTTGGTCGCATGGGCCGCATATGCGTTTCTGCCTGCCCTGTGGGCACTCGGAGTGCTTGGGCTGATGTATTTATTTTGGCTCAACTACGATTTAGGGCGCATTCGAGACACCTGGTATCAAAACTTGCGACGCCCAGTGACATTTGTGGTGGTGGGGTCGCACTTTTTGTGGTTTATCACCATCGCGACAGAATTCCGCGTGGGGCCAGTGAGTTAATGGCAGCGCATCGAATCGACGTCCTCGGCGCCTCGGGAGGCCTAGGGGCTGAAAATGGGTCCACCTGTATTCGTCTCGGCGAGAGCATCTTAGTTGATGCGGGGACTGGCTTGAGCCGTCTGAACGTGAAACAGATGCGTAAAATTAAGCATGTGGTCCTGACGCATTCACACATGGACCACATTGCGTCCTTGCCGATGTTTTTGAGCAATATGTTTGAGGGTGTCGAGCATCAAGTGCAGGTGTACGCCCTGCGCCACACCATTGAAAAATTAAAAACGCATATCTTCAATGACGAGATTTGGCCAGATTTTACACGGTCTATGGGACCCGTCGGTCCGGTGGTGGTACTCAATGAAGTCGATCCGGGTGATCGTTTGAAGCTCGAAGGTCTCGAAATTAATTTGTTTCCAGTCGAACACACGGTGCCGACCGTCGGTGTGAGCGTGCGCGGTGATTTACTGGCAGATGACACCGTGATTTCACATTTTGCCTTCACCTCAGACACGACCGAAGGATCGTTCTTGAATGACCAGCTGCATCGACTCGGTGCCATCGATGTGTTGATGATCGAATGCTCGTTCCCAGACGATAAATATGAACTGGCCCGTCAGACCAAACACATGACGCCTGAAATGGTGTTCGATACCCTTGAAGCGCTTGAGGTTCCTCCTCAACACGTTTGGATCTCGCACCTCAAGCCATCCTTCGAGACCGAATTACGCGAAGCCCTCCAAGAATTCCACGTCCTGTAACCAACGCGATACCCCGTAACCAACGCAATGCGTTGGGTCCGCGATATCCGCGACCACGGATGTCTTGGATATTCCTCATCGATGGATTGCGTTGGGTCCGCGATACCCCGTAACCAACGCACATTCCGTAACGGCGCGTTGGGTCTGCGATACCCGCGATCACGGATGTCTTGGATATGCCTCGTCGATGGATTGGATTTGGTCTCCCAACGCAATGCGTTGGCTACATCCGCGATATCCCGTAACCAACGCACCGCGTTGGGGCCGCGATATCCGCGATCACGGATGTCGTGGATATCCCTCATCGATGGATTGCGTTGGGGCCGTAATATCCGCGATCACGGATGTCTTGGATATCCCTCATCGATGGATTGGATTTGGTCTCCCAACGCAATGCGTTGGGGCCGTAATATCCGCGATCACGGATGTCTTGGATATCCCTCATCGATGGATTGGATTTGGTCTCCCAACGCAATGCGTTGGCTACATCCGCGATATATACGTAACCAACGCAATGCGTTGGGGCCGTAATACCCGCGACCACGGATGTCTTGGATATCCCTCGTCGATGGATTGGATTTGGTCTCCCAACGCAATGCGTTGGCTACATCCGCAATACCCCGTAACCAACGCACTGCGTTGGGTCCGCGATACCCGCGATCACGGATGTCTTGGATATCCCTCGTCGATGGATTGGATTTGGTCTCCCAACGCAATGCGTTGGCTACATCCGCGATGTCCCGTAACCAACGCAATGCGTTGGGTCCGCGATACCCGCGATCACGGATGTCTTGGATATCCCTCATCGATGGATTGGATTTGGTCTCCCAACGCAATGCGTTGGTTACATCCGCGGTACCCCGTAACCAACGCAATGCGTTGGGGCCGCGATACCCGCGATCACGGATGTCTTGGATATCCCTCATATATGTGGGTTGCGAATATTATGGCGATCGCGTGGATTGGTTTTCCCAACGCAATGCGTTGGCTACCATTAAAGGTCAACGGATCTTCTTTTCGAAAATCAATCACCAAACGCTAAGGATGGCGCATGCAAACCATGGAACCTCGAAAGAACCCTCGAATGTTTCGTATTTATGACAAGGGAGGCGGCTATTATTCAATCACGATGAATACTTACCGACGACTTCCGTTATTCAACGATCCCGAATTACGTCAAGCTCTGAGAGACGCTATGAGAACCGTAAAGGAATTACTGCCTTTCCAAACGCACGCATTCGTACTTTTACCCGACCACATCCATTGGATTCTCAGTATCGAAGACGACGAGTTATCCAAACGCATAGGGTTGATCAAGGCACTGACCACTAAGTTTTATGGAAAGCAACCATCAGAGGATCGAACGAAAGGCTACAAAAATGCACGCCGACATTCGATATGGCAGCCTCGTTTTTACGAAAAAACGATTCGGAGTGAGAAACAGTTATATGATGAGACGTTATATATCTACACGAACCCCGTGCATCATGGCCACTGCAAAAAGGTAGGTGATTGGCCCTGGAGTTCATTTCACCGAGATGTTCGACTTGGGGTTGTTCCGGAGAGTTGGGCACACATCTCAATGGATAAAAAAACCACCGTGCGCAGAGAGGACAGATAACCAACGCACATGCCGTAACGGTGCGTTGGGTACATCCACAATGATGGATACGATTGAGTTTCCCAACGCGGTGCGTTGGCTACATCCATGATGACGGATACGATTGAGTTTCCCAACGCGGTGCGTTGGCTACATCCATGATGACGGATACGATTTGATATCCCAACGCGGTGCGTTGGGTACATCCACAATGATGGATACGATTGAGTTTCCCAACGCGGTGCGTTGGCTACATCCACGATGATGGATACGATTTGATTTCCCAACGCGGTGCGTTGGCTACTTAAATGATATTGATTCTCATTTGCGGTTGTTCTATTCTGTGGGTATTGTCTAGTTGGGAATGATAACGATTGTTATTTACGCATCATTCTCATACACTAATGCCTTAGTTTGGAGAGGGATCCAACGATGAATTTCAAAGCGTTAATCGCAGGATTTGGGGTTTTATCAGCAGTCGCGATTGGCATCACAGCCTGCAGCCCAGGCGGTTCCGATGAGGTGAATATCTACTCTTCGCGAAACGAGGGATTGATTAAACCATTACTTGATGAGTTCACGGCTGAAACCGGCATTCGGGTGAATCTTCTGACCGGTTCTGGCGACGGGCTGCTATCACGCTTGCTCAATGAAGGGCGGAATAGCCCCGCGGACTTATTTTTAACGGTGGATGCCGGTGCTTTGCATCGGGCCAAAGAAGCTGATCTATTTCAACCTGTTCGCAGTGCAACACTGGACAACGCCATTCCAGAGCATTTGCGCGATACCGATCGTCTTTGGTATGGCCTGAGCATGCGTGCACGTCCCGTCTTTTTTGCGATTGACCGGGTCGATCCATCGGAAATTACTGACTACATGAGCCTTGCCGACCCCAAATGGCGCGGCCGTATCTGTGTGCGTTCGTCCGATAACGTGTACAACCAATCCATGGTAGCGGCGATGATTGCGCACTATGGTGTTGAAGAAACAGAGACTTGGGCACGGGGTTTGGTGGCAAATTTCGCCCGCAATCCAGTCGGTGGAGATCGTGAACAGATTCATGCAGTTGCCTCGGGTATCTGCGATATCGCGATAGCAAACACTTACTATTTTGGTGGCATGATGCAATCAACCGATGCCACAAACCTCGACACGGTCAGCAAAGTCGCGATTGCGTGGCCCAATGCGGAACATGGTGTGCATGTGAATGTATCGGGGATTGGTTTGCTTCGGCACGCGCGCAATGTGGACCATGCTGTGAAGTTGATGGATTTCCTTGCCAGTGTAGAAGCACAGACCTGGTATGCGGAAGTAAACTCGGAGTACCCTGCGAACCCGAACGCACCGTGGAGTGAGACACTGCGCGCTTGGGGTGATTTTATCGCCGATGATTTGCCGATGAGTGAGTTGGGTGACAACAACGCAGCAGCTGTGCGGTTAATGGACCGCGCCGGATGGCGGTAACGTAGCACCCAACGCACCGCGTTGGGAACCCAAATCGAATTCGGCCTCGGGGTTTGTGGATACCCCGGACCCAACGCACCGCGTTGGGAACCCAAATCGAATCCGGCCTCGGGGTTCGTGGATACCCCGGACCCAACGCAATGCGTTGGCTACGAAGGAATGGGTGTAGCCAACGCACCGCGTTGTGAACCCAAATCGAATTCGGCCTCGGGGTTTGTGGATACCCCGGACCCAACGCAATGCGTTGGCTACGAAGGAATGGGTGTCGCCAACGCACGGCGTTGGGAACCCAAATCGAATTCGGCCTCGGGGTTTGTGGATACCCCGGACCCAACGCAATGCGTTGGCTACGAAGGAATGGGTGTAGCCAACGCACGGCGTTGGGAACCCAAATCAAATCCAACGCACGGCGACAAACAATGGATAACGAATGGTTGAAGCGATACGCAGCGGTTTAGCGACTGCGGGAAATAATGTGTGGAGAACCTTGCGCGATTGGTCATTGCCGCTTGTCGCGGTCGTGATCTGTCTGCCGTTATTGGTGGTTGTTGCCAGTTTCTTTATTGGTCTTTTCGGCGCCGAGCAGCGAGAAACTCTGGCGCATTTATTTGATACCGTAATTGGCGAATACGTTCGTCATTCGCTCGTCCTTTTGGTCGGTGTCGGCCTGATTACGCTCATCATTGGTGTCACGGCTGCGTGGCTGACCACGGCCTGCGAATTCCCGGGCGTGCGTTGGTTGCGTTGGGCTCTTTTACTTCCACTCGCCATGCCCGCCTACATTACCGCGTACACTTACAGCGGCATGCTCAGCTTTGAGGGGCCGGTACAATCAGCGCTTCGAGCAGTCACCGGCTGGCAACTGGGTGAATACAGCTTCCCCGAAATTCGCTCCCTTACCGGCGCTGTGCTGGTGATGGGCTTCGTGTTGTTTCCTTATGTCTATCTCATTACACGGGCGTCTTTTATCGAGCAATCCCGCGCTGCGATTGAAGCCGGACGGACTCTTGGGCTTGGTCCATGGCAGAGCTTTTACCGCGTTGCCTTGCCGATGGCTCGGCCAGCGATCGCAACCGGCGTGACCTTAGCTTTAATGGAGACCCTGGCAGACTACGGGACAGTCCATTTTTACGGCGTCACCACCTTCACCACGGGGATCTTCCGGACCTGGTATGGGATGGCCGATCCGGTCGGGGCCCTGCAACTGGCAAGTATCTTAATGAGTGCTGTGGTGGTTTTGATGTTGGTCGAACGTATTTCGCGGCGTCAATCCCGCTATCACCACGCAGGACGGAGCAATCAAGCGACGCGACCTATGCAACTGAAGAGCTGGAAAGCGGCGTTGGCGTTCATCGCCTGTTTCTTACCGGTACTGTTTGGATTTATTCTCCCTGCATTGCAACTTATTTTCTGGTCGGCAGATCGCTTGAGCATTTGGAGTGACCCGCAATTTTGGACGCTGGTGCGCAACAGTTTGATTCTCGCGGGCCTTGCCGCCTTTATCACGGTGATGGTTGCGTTATGGCTGTGTTACGGCAAGCGGGAAGCGAGCTTAAACGGTAACCGTGCGGCGAACGGCAAACTCACGCGCGGTAGTGTTGCGTTTGCATCGCTTGGTTATGCGATTCCTGGTGTGGTCATTGCGGTGGGTGTGATGGTTCCGCTGGCGTGGCTCGATAACCGAATCATCGACTTCAGCGAGGCGTTCTTTGGTTTTAATCCGGGATTGTTGCTCTCGGGAACCATTATTGCGCTGTTGTTTGCCTACACCGTGCGCTTTTTATCGATTTCTATTCAAACCGTGGACTCAGGGTTAAGCCAGATTAGCAAAGCTATGGACGAATCGGGTCGAATTCTCGGCTTGAAATCACATGAAATTATGAGTCGCATTCATTTCCCGCTGCTGCGCACAAGTTTGCTGACGGCCGGTATCTTGGTGTTTGTGGATGTGCTTAAAGAGCTTCCGGCCACCTTGGTTTTGCGGCCATTTAACTTTAATACCTTGGCGGTGCGTGCATATGAAATGGCGGGCGACGAGCGCCTTGCCGACGCCGGGCCAGCGGCCCTGATGATTGTACTGGCCGGACTGATTCCGGTGATCTTATTGAGCCGTGCGATGAACCGACGCCAGCATCTGCAAAATGAAATTCGTGCGGGTGAACCGAAACCTGGAGAGATCTATGAGCCTGTTAAAACTCAGTGGAATTGAGGTCGGTTTTGACCGGACCACAATTGTCGATGACGTCTCTTTTTCATTAGAAGAGGGCGAAATCGGCTGTCTGCTTGGTCCAAGCGGCTGCGGCAAGACAACACTGTTGCGCGCTATCGCGGGGTTTGAGCCGGTACGCGGTGGGCGCATTGAGCTTGGCGAGAAGCTTGTGAGCTCGCCAGCACAGCTTGTGCCCCCAGAAAAGCGCGGGGTCGGCATGGTGTTTCAGGATTTCGCGCTATTTCCTCACCTGACGGTATTCGACAACATTGCGTTTGGCATTCGCGATCAGAGTAGCAGTGAACAAAAGCGTCGGGTTCACCAATTGTTGGAGCATATTGGACTTTCCGGTTATGGCCCGCGTTACCCGCATCAGTTAAGTGGTGGTCAGCAGCAGCGCATCGCGCTGGCTCGTGCACTTGCGCCAAAACCCCGTCTATTGTTGCTTGATGAGCCATTTTCATCGCTCGATGCGGAGTTGCGTGAGTCCCTTGCCACAGAAGTGCGCGCGCTTCTCAAAGAAGAGGGTATCACGGCATTATTAGTGACCCATGATCAACAAGAAGCCTTTGCCCTCGCCGACAAAGCTGGGGTGATGTATCACGGCCGCCTGCTGCAGTGGGATACGCCGTATGGGTTGTATCACCGTCCAGCGCATCATTTGGTTGCCGATTTCATTGGGGTGGGGGTGTTGTTGCATGGGTCGATCACGGCGGATCGGCGTGTGCAAACAGCGCTCGGTTTGTTGCATGGTGAAGAGGTGCCTCGCGGCTCTGAAGGGGAAGCGGTGGACGTGTTAATCCGTCCAGATGATATTGTCCTCGACGAGAGTGCGGAACGCCGTGCGACCATTGTGGCCCGCGGATTTCGAGGAGCGCATTTCCTCTATACCGCCGAGCTGCAAGATGGCAGCCACCTGCTGTGTATGGCGCCATCGCATCACGAATACGAAGTGGGTCAGAATGTCGGGCTGCGCCTGAACATGGACCACCTTGTGTTATTTCCCGCCGGATACTGCGACACCTGATATTTCCGATTCTGCACCCAACGCAATGCGTTGGTTACATCCATCGTACCGTCCCGTCATCCGCGATCATATCGGCCCCGTAGCCAACGCACCGCGTTGGGCCCCAACCCGATAAACGCATATACCCCGTAGCCAACGCACCGCGTTGGGCCCCAGCCCGATAAACGCATATACCCCGGACCCAACGCATTGCGTTGGTTACATCCATGGTA
Organism: Aliidiomarina sanyensis; assembly: GCF_003987175.1. Lineage (GTDB taxonomy): Bacteria > Pseudomonadota > Gammaproteobacteria > Enterobacterales > Alteromonadaceae > Aliidiomarina > Aliidiomarina sanyensis. The sequence continues at coordinate 134,095 of NZ_PIPM01000006.1, forward strand.
CCGCCCGGTCATCCGCGATCATATCGGCCCCGTAGCCAACGCACCGCGTTGGGCCCCAGCCCGATAAACGCATATACCCCGGACCCAACGCATTGCGTTGGTTACATCCATCGTATCGCCCCGTCATCCGCGATCATATCGGCCCCGGACCCAACGCATTGCGTTGGTTACATCCATCTTATCGCCCGGTCATCCGTGATCATATCGGCCCCGTAGCCAACGCATTGCGTTGGTTACATCCATCGTACCGCCCGGTCATCCGTGATCATATCGGCCCCGCACCCAACGCATTGCGTTGGTTACATCCATCGTATCGCCCGGTCATCCGTGATCATATCGGCCCCGTAGCCAACGCACCGCGTTGGGCCCCAGCCCGATAAACGCATATACCCCGGACCCAACGCATTGCGTTGGTTACATCCATCGTACCGCCCCGTCATCCGTGATCTCGGTGTTCAGGATAAACACCGCTGACAATGTTCGAAAAATGCCTCGGTAAGGCGGCTCATTGGCGTATGAGCCGAGGTGATAAAGCCATACTCCACACTAATCTTGGGCGAGAAATTGGTAATGTGCGCGCCATGCGCAAACTGCTCCGCCAAAAGCCCATTTACAATCGCAACCCCCAGCCCACGTTTTGCAAAAGCACAGGCCGTTGCCACCGTGTGCGTTTCTATCTTCACGCGCATCGGAATTCCTTCCGTTCGAAACGCATTCTCGATTTGTCCTCGTGAGTACCTGCCTTTTCCAAGAAGAATCAGTGGGGAATCACGCAAGTCTTTTGGTTTCAAAATTTTGCGCTGCGCCAGTGGGTGATCCGGTGCCATCACACACACCATACGTCCTGCTAAGAGAGACTCTGCGCGCAATCCCGGGTGATGTTCAGGCAATTGAATAAATCCACAATCCACCGTTCGCCGAGCCACGAGTTCACGGGCCGACTCGGGACTGCGCGAGTCCATACTAATCCGAACATTCGGGTGGGTTCGCATAAAGTCGGCCACTACATCGGCAAGGGGGCCCGAGAGAAAACTCACTGGCGCGACAATTTTTAGGGAGCCAACATTGGAGTGATGAATATTTGTAGCGAGGGCACCGAGTCGCTCCACACTGGAAAGGGTAAGCTCAACTTCTTTTTGCAGGGCCAATGCTTCATCGGTCGGAATTAAACGACCGTGTTCGCGATAAAATAATTGGAAACCGACGTACTCTTCAAACGTGGAAAGCAAGCGCGAAACCGCCGGTTGGGTGGTGCCCAGTCGTTTTCCGGCAGCGGTTGCTGAACCGGTGATGAGAATGGCATGGAAAGCTTCAAGGCATTTGATACTTGGGGTTTCAGCCATGGTGACTCCTGTTGGTTATCTTTGTTGCGGCCCGACCAACGTGTCGAACCCAACGCAATGCGTTGGCTACGTGTATCGTGTCGAACCCAACGCTGTGCGTTGGCTACGTGTATCGTGTCGAACCCAACGCGATGCGTTGGCTACGTGTATCGTGTTGAGCCCAACGCAATGCGTTGGCTACGTACATCGTGTTGAACCCAACGCAATGCGTTGGCTACGTGTATCGTGTTGAATCAAACGCAATGCGTTGGCTACGTGTATCGTGTCGAACCCAACGCTGTGCGTTGGCTACGTACATCGTGTCGAACCCAACGCAATGCGTTGGCTACGTGTATCGTGTTGAACTCAACGCTGTGCGTTGGCTACGTGTATCGTGTCGAACCCAACGCAATGCGTTGGCTACGTGTATCGTGTCGAACCCAACGCTGTGCGTTGGCTACGTGTATCGTGTCGAACCCAACGCAATGCGTTGGTTATGTGTATAACATTATGTTATCAGGTGATGCGAAAATTGCATAATATTGCATGAGGTTTGAAGGCCTGCTAGTTTTCTCCTCGACTTACAGAATACTAACAATTCAAAACTGTGTAACAACACGAGGCTCATTATGAAAACGCACAACAACGCGTCTTTGAAAACGCCAGACTTCAAGATCAGCACACTCGCACTTGCCATTGTGGCAACGATGGGGGCGGTATCAACCTCAGCAGCAATCGCTCAAGAGGAAGAAGCGCAAGAGCAAGAGCGCTTTGAAACGATCGCCGTGACCGGTTCACGGATTGCTCGTGCCGAGGAATCTGGTTCACCGGTTCAGGTGCTGACTGCAGATGAACTGAACATTCGAGGCGCGCTTAGCCTTGGGGAAATCTTACAAGAGCTCCCAAGCGTCGGTGCCAGCTTAAACAGCAACGGAACCGCCGGTACGTCGCACGGAACGGCCAGCTTGAACTTGCGGAACCTCGGTGAGAACCGTTCTTTGGTGCTGGTTAACGGACAGCGTTGGGTGAACGGTGCAGGGACGCGGGGTTTCCGTGACTTCGTGGATCTCAACACCATTCCGTCCATCATGATCAACCGCGTTGAAGTGCTGCAAGACGGTGCCACAGCAATCTATGGTGCGGATGCGATTGCTGGGGTGGTCAACATGTACACCCACCGTGATTTCGTCGGCACACAAGTGAAGGCTTACTACGGTGAAAGTTCACGGGGTGACCGTGAGTCCGTGAATTTCGACCTGCTCCACGGCACGGATATTGGCGACAGCAACTTAATGATTGCGTTGAGCTACGCGGACCAAAAGCCGATCTTCTCCCAGGACCGCTCCCTCACCGCTGTACCGCTCAATGGGCTGTCGTTCGGTACACGTGAGGGCGTGATTCGTGCCCCGCAATTACAAGATTTGTATGATTTTGACACCACGCCGGGAATTACACGCGATCCAGGCGCAGATGGCATGAACCCAGATAACTGGCGTCAAATTACAGCTGCTGATCGTTACAACCGTTGGGACAATAACTACGTGATGGGGCCATCGACGCGGACGGCATTGTTTGCGCAGTACTTGGTGCCTTACGAGCAATTCAACATGCGTGTTGAGGCGCTTTATAACCGCCGGGAGTCAGACCAACAGTTCTCGCCAGCGCCACCGGCCATTTTTGGCAACCAAGGCTTCTTTATCCCTAACAATCCAACCGTGAACCCGTTTGGCGTTGAGCTCAGCGGCAATAGCTTCCGGATTGATAACTACTTTGATGACCTCGGCCCTCGTGTGAATGCACAAACGGTTGATACGGTTCGGGTTGGCCTTGGCTTTGACGGGTACATCAATGCAGATTGGGATTGGGATGCGTTTGTCTCATATGCACGGAACCGTGCTGAGTTCGTATCGAACCATCAGATCAACTTGGATAACCTCGCACTTGGCTTGCGGGCTTGTGACACAACGGGACTATCCGGCACGATTGAGGCGGCGCAAGGCTGTGTACCGGTTAACATCTTCAACGACCTAACCCCTGAAATGGCGGACTACATTCGATTCACCGGCCGCGATACCAACGAATCACGTCAAACCAACGCGAACTTCAACGTGACCGGTTTGCTGACTGACCTGCCAGCGGGTGAGCTGCGCATGGCGGCAGGCGTTGAGTACCGTAAAGAAGAAGGGATTGATACCCCAGACGATTTTATTAACAGCCCAGCAGAAATTGTTACGGGGAACCGGACTTCTTCTGCTCCACGGACCGGCACGCGCGGTGAATACGACCTGTATGAAGGGTATGCAGAGTTTAGTATTCCACTGCTGGCCGACCGTCAGGGTATTGATATGCTCGAGCTGACCGCCGCAGGCCGTTATTCAAACTACAGCACTTTTGGTAGCACCTTTAACACCAAGTTCGGTCTGAACTGGCGCGTGAACGATGACATCATGTTCCGCGGTACCTTTGCCGAGGGCTTCCGTGCACCATCCGTGCTTGAGCTCTTCGAAGGTCAGCGTTCGACGTTCTCGCCGGTTGCCGACCCATGTTCAGGCGGTGCAAATTTGCCTGGTTGTACAGGCGTTCCGAGCGACTACGTACAAGGTGAAACGCAGGTTCCAACGACGGTTGGTGGTAACCAAGATCTGCAACCAGAAACCTCTGAGAATATCTCTGTTGGTTTTGTCTACACTCCAGAAGCGTTGCGTGGCTTTAGCCTGACGTTTGACTATTACGATATTCAAATCGAGGACACCATCAGTACCTTTGGGGCGCAAAACTTAGTGAACTTGTGTGCGAACACTGGCCGTAACTGTGGCGTGATTACTCGGGCATCAAATGGTGAAATCACCAATATCAACGATGGTCCAGTTAACCTCAACAGCACCTCGGTTCGTGGGTTTGATGTGGTCAGCCGCTACAACTTCGATACCGATATCGGTAACTGGGATGTCATGCTGAGCGTTTCGAAACTCGAAGAATTTAAAGAAACTTCAACCTTGGCCGATGGCTCAACGGTGGAAGACGATCGCACTGGTCGCGCAATCCTTCGTGCAGCTTACCCAGAGTGGCGTAGCAACTTGAACGTCCAATGGCGTCGCAACAGCTGGTATGCAAACTACAGCTGGCGTCACATTGGTAGCACCAACGAGCTGTTCCAAGGCGAAGATCGCTCAATCGGTTCGGTGTTCTACCACAACGCAGCAGTTGCCTATGACTTCAGTAATGGGTTGACGGCACGTTTTGGGGTGAACAACATCACCGATAAGCAGCCGCCTGCGTCGCGGGTGAATATCAATATTAACTTTGATATCAACACCTATAACCCAGTAGGGCGCTTCAGCTACGTGCAATTGGTTTATAACTTCTGAGTCCCGGAGAAGTGGTGGTCCCTGTGCATGGTGCACAGGGGCTCACCAACGTCCAATCGTACCACCTGACATGATGTGAACGATCTGAACAGCAAGGAATTTCAATGACCAATCCAGACAGTTTCCAATTATGGCAAAGCTCGCAAGGGCATCTGCCGTTGGTCTTCGATTCCCCCCACAGCAGTGCACACTTCCCGGACACGTTTCCGACTTCGGCAACGGAGAGCGAACTCAAAAGCGGATGGGATGCCTTTGTGGACGAGCTTTGGCTACCGGCGGTGGAACTAGGCGCGAGCCTGCTGGCTGCAAAATTTTCCCGGATGTATATCGATCCCAATCGTGCGGTCACAGATATTGATCCTGAGATGTTAGCCGAGCCATGGCTCGGTGATATTCAACCGACTCAATATTCAGAGCGGGGTATGGGTTTGCTCCGTCGCTATGCACTGCCCGGAAAACCAATGTATGCGGAGCTTTTACCAATAGCTGAGGTCGAGGCACGCATTGAACGTTTTTATCTGCCGTATCATCGTTGTTTGCATGACTTGTTGGATCTGTACAGCACATACTTCAAAGGCGTGTGGCATATTGATTGCCATTCGATGAAATCCAAAGGCAACGCCATGAATATTGACGCGGGTACGGCAAGGCCCGATATTGTGCTTGGCGATGCCGATGGAACGACTGCAGACCCTGAATTCACAGCGGTGATTCAGAACGCGTTTGAAGGGCTTGGATATAAGGTGGCGGTCAATTACCCGTACAAAGGCGGTCATTGTATTCGAGCCTATGGCGATCCGCGCCGGAATCGACATAGTGTCCAAATTGAAATTAATCGCGCGCTCTATATGAACGAAGCGGCGTTTGAGAAAAGTGATAATTTTGATGCGTTCCAACAGGATCTTCGCACAGTTGCACAGTCTGTGGCTGAATACGTGAAGTCCAAAATTTAGAGGTTTTGATGTCGCATCCAGACTCCACGGGCTCAAAGCAGCGCTCGGCGCATGAAGAAACAATTGCAGCCCGTTTGCAAAAATCAGACGATGGGGCGCCTCAAAAAGCCCTCAAAGCGAAGCACCGACAGACAGAGAAGCGTGGCAGCAACCCCATTATTGTTTTGCTCAGTATTCTATTGCTCGCTGGCGCATTGACGTACTTGGTGGGCGCTGGGCAGTTTGAGCGAGATGGCAATTTAGTCGTGCCGGGTTCGTATCAAAGCCTCGAGAAAGATAACTCCCTCACTAATTTATTCCGCTTCCGGGATGATCCCGAGGTGGCCCAGCCGGTCAGCCTCGTGCAGTTGGCACTCGCGATTCCACAAGGTTTAGAACGTGGTGCAAATCTAATTTTTATGGTCCTCATTATTGGCGGGATGTTTGGGATTCTGACCAAGGCAGGAGCTGTGCATGCGGGCCTTGAGCGCTTACTCGGTGCGGTACGCGGAAATGTGTACGTTCTCGTTCCCTCATTAATGTTTGTGTTTGCCGCCGGCAGTACCTTCCTAGGACTTGCGTCTGAATACCTTCTGGTGATCCCGCTCATGGTGGAGATGGCCCGTCGACTGGGCATGTCCCGGCTGATGGGATTGGCCATACTGACTATTCCGGTGAAAGCAGGATTCCTTGCTTCGGTCACGAATCCTGTCGCACTGACGGTGGCACAGCCGCTGGTGGATGTTCCCGTGTTCAGTGGGATCAGTATGCGCTTGGTCGCGTTTTTCGTGTTCACGATTGTGGGGATTATCTTCATGATGGTGATGATCAAGCGCGAAGGCTTTGATCCCAATGCAGAGATTGAATTTGATACGTCGCGTTTGAGTTTAAGGCACGCAGCGATGCTCGTGGTGTTATGTCTTGGGATTGCTCTCTTGGTGTATGCATCGACGTCTTGGGGCTGGCGCAACCAGCAATTGACCGCTTACTACATTGGGCTCGCGGTGGTGCTTGCATCGATAAGCGGGCTGGGGGCGAGTGGAGCTGCGGATGCCTTCGTCGAAGGGATGCGCAAGATCTTGCTCGCTGCCATTTTGATTGGTGTGGCCTTTGCAATAGCGGTTACGCTGCAAAATGGTCAAATCATGGATACGGTGATTTTTCGACTCACCGGTTTGGTGGGAGAGGATAATCAATTGCTTGCCGTGCAAGGCATGTTTGTGTCGCAGTTGATGCTGGACTTCATGATTCCCTCAACCTCAGGTCAGGCGGCGGTCAGCATGCCGATTTTGGGGCCAATTGGACAGTTGGTTGGTCTTACGCCGAATACCACGGTTCTCGCGTTCCTATTTGGTAACGGCATTGGCACCATTTTCACCCCAACCTCAGGAACCTTGTTAGCGTATCTCGCGACTGCGCAGGTGCCATGGTCGACGTGGGCACGTTTCGTGATGCCGTTGGTGGGGATTTATATCGTATGTTGCGTCGTGTTGCTTTCCATCGCCGTGCTGGTGGGGTACTAACCCAACGCAATGCGTTGGGCCCCAACCCGATAAAACACATATACCTGGGACCCAACGCATTGCGTTGGCTACATCCATCGTACCGCCCCGTCATCCGCGATCATATCGGCCCCGTAGCCAACGCACCGCGTTGGGCCCCAACCCGATAAAACGCATATACCCCGCACCCAACGCATTGCGTTGGTTACATCCATGGTATCGCCCGGTCATCCGCGATCATATCGGCCCCGGGCCCAACGCATTGCGTTGGTTACATCCATCGTACCGCCCGGTCATCCGCGATCATATCGGCCCCGGACCCAACGCATTGCGTTGGTTACATCCATTACGTCGTAGCCAACGCACCGCGTTGGGCCCCAACCCGATAAAACGCATATACCCCACATCCAACGCATTGCGTTGGTTACATCCATCGTATCGCCCGGTCATCCGCGATCATATCGGCCCCGCACCCAACGCATTGCGTTGGTTACATCCATTGCGTCGTAGCCAACGCACCGCGTTGGGCCCCAACCCGATAAAACGCATATACCCCACATCCATCAACATTTGTTTACATTTCTAAAGGTGATGTTTTCGTCGAAATTGTTAAGATGGTGTTTCGATTAGTAAGTACGAATAGCATGTAGCAACGATCAAGATGTTGGGTGTGTGTTCGTCAAGCGTTAGGAAACACACATGCAAGATCCGAAACATCCTCAATTCTCTGCCCTAAAACTAACAAGCTGCCTCCTTGGCGCACTCGTACTCTCCGCCTGTGGTGGCGGCTCATCGGATGGTGGGGATTCTGGCGGTGGCAACGGCGGGGGCGGAGGCGGCACGACAACCACGTTTACTGTATCCACGAGTACGAATGAGGGAATCACCCTCGCACCCACTTCCGCTCAAGTTCCCCAAGGTCAAACGACGGCATTTGATGTCCAAGTCTCGGGCGGCTTTGAGTTGAGCACAATCGAAGGATGTAACGGAAGTTACAGCGATGGGGTTTACACAACGGGCCCGATTAATAGCCCGTGTACCGTCTCTGCGACAGCACGTGTCGCACAGCTCACCATTCGCAGCAGCATCAATCCAGAAGCGGGGAGCATCAACCCCAGCAGCAATAGCATTGAGAGCGGCCAAACGACTCAGTTCACCGCGGAGCTTAATGAGTTTTATAGCATCACCGAGATCACCGGCTGTGCCACCGAAGAGCCGGAAGATCTTGGCGATCGGCGTTTCCGGATTCGTACCCAACCCCTGTTCGCCGCCTGTACTGTGCAGGTCCAAGCAGATCTGCCCGGTAATGATGTGTTCTATACTGCGAGCGTCATCGTTCATGGCGGAGGTTCGGTGGATGCAGAAGAAAAGCAGGCCAACTTCCAAGAAACACTCGCGTTCGAGTTTACTCCCGACGAAGGGTATGAATTAGTCGGAGTCTCCGGATGTGGCGGCAGCCTCGATGGACTGACATTCACCACTGCGCCCATGACCGAAGACTGCGGCATTCAGGCGCAGTTTATTGATGATAGCCTCGTTTATTTTGAAGATGACAATCTGCGAAATTCCGTGCGAAGTGCACTCAATATTACCCCAGTGAGCGTTACACGCGAGCAAATGGCGAATTTGACGCAACTCAACGCCAATGGACGGAACATTACCTCACTGGTGGGCCTTGAACATGCGGTGAATTTGCACACCCTGCAGCTCAACAATAACCGCGACTTGAGTGATATTTCGCCGTTGCATGGTCTGCCTCTTGAGACGGTTCTACTCGATCGCACCGCTGTTTCTCGGATTGATGCATTGTTTGGGGCGCCCCTTGAGCGCCTGCACATTGAGGAATCCAATGTTGAGCGTTTAGACGGAATTGAGTCGTTCTCAGATATGATTGATCTGCGCTTCTCGTTCACAACGATTTCCGATATTTCAGGCCTTGCGAGTTTGGCCTCACTGAATGTGGCCAATCTGCAATCGACTCGGGTAACCGATTTACGCCCATTACTCGAAAGCGGCCTTGGACAGGATAGCATCGCCTATTACTCTGGATGCGTTTCGTCGACGCAAGCGATTAGCCGACGTGTAGACGAGACCCTTGCAGAACGCGGGGTGATGACCTACTTGCCCGATTTCACGACGCGTCAAGACTGCCCGGAAGATCAAGGGCCAATTGCGGATATCGTGATGGACTTCAATGACGCGGGGAATATTGTCGCACAGTGGAATATTACGAACTTGGTGAGTCCAGAAGACGCCACCTGTGAGTTACACATCAACCTGCAACGCCAAACAACACGGGTACCTCATGCGGTAGTAGAATCGTGTCCTGCATCGGGTGAACTCGAGTTAGAAACATTCTTCGACCACGCCCGGGTGAGTTTGGTGGTGGATGATGGGTTGCATGCGCCGGTGCGCGTGAATACTCCGCAAGCACTGAATCCAAATCGTGATCGCGCCTTGTTCTTGGCCAACGCGGACTGGGGACAAGCTGTGCTGAAGCGCAACCCATATTTGGTTCCTAACCGCGCCGCCATGTATCGGGTGGAGTTACTGAGTGAAACGGGCGTCACGCCACCGGATGTGACGCTCCGCTTAAGTGGTGTGAATGGCACGCAAACCCTCACCATGAATAAGCCGTCGAGCTTGGGCAGCACGCCGAACTACATTTCGCTCAACCAAAGTTATCATGTGGAAGTGCCCGCAGCGCAGATGCAAGACGGACTACAAATCCGAGTTGAGGTGGGAGGGGAGACTCTCTACGAACACACGCCCACGTTTGTTGAGCCAATTCCGCTCTATATTACGGCCGTGCCCATGGTGATTGGTGGCACCGCTCCAAATATGCCAAGCGAAGCATGGATGCGCGATATGCTAGAAAGCCATTGGCCGCTCAGTGAGGTGAATATTCGAGTGCGAGCGCCGTATAATGTTCCCGCCAACGCCAATGTGAAAGACTTGCGAGACCTCTTAATCGTGCTGCGTGATTTGCGCAATGCTGAGGGAGCACAAGAGCACTATCACGGGTTCTTTAATCGTAACGCGATCGAGGATAAGCGTTATGCAGGTATGGCGTATCGTCCGGGGACTTCTGGTGTAACCTGGGATCAGCAGGACTCCGATACCTTCAGTCATGAACTGGGGCATAACTTCTCAATTGGCCATATCAACTGTGGTGGGCCGGAGGGTGTGGAGAACGATTTCCCCTATGATCCGAATCAGTTGGGCAGTGTTGGTGTTGGTCTCGATAACAACATTGTCTTTAATCCGACGAATACCACCGATTTGATGAGTTATTGTCACCCGCGGCACATCTCAGATTGGGTCTACGAGAAAGCCATGGATTACCTGCGTCGAACGCCTTCGCTGCCGTTTACCGGAACGGCTGTTGCCGAAGTAACCCAGGATATGTCGAGCTTGGCTTCAAGCCCAACGGTGTTGGAAATCAATGGCGTGATTGAGCCTTTGGGGCGCACTCGAATTGTAAGTAAAAACGAAATTTCGGCGCGCGATATTACATTTGGCTCAAGTGCATTTATGCTTGAAATTGAGGATTCGCAAGGCGCCTTGCATTATGCCTCGGTCGCAATGCTCGCGGATTCCTATTCCGATGGTAGCCAAGGGGGAATCTTCTCCGCCTTCACTGAGGTTCGGGATATTGTGCGCCTGCGCATTTTGCGCAACGATACCGAGCTGCTGGCCGTCGATATGCAACCCACGAGGTAGCCAACGCACAGCGTTGGGCCTAGATATGTAACCAACGCACCGTTACGGAACATGCGTTGGTTACATCAAGCAAAACGTAGCCAACGCACAGCGTTGGGGCCCAGACACAAAAGGACGAAAACTATGCATCACACACAACGCGTCGTCTTCGCTGCAATGCTCGGTGCTGCACTGACACTCACCGCCTGCGGCCCGAGCCAAACCCGCTCGGAAGGCAACGGTGCAACCTGGCTCGAAGAAGCCCAAAGCATGGTGATCTCAGGGAAGATTGATGAAAGTGGCGTCCACATTCGTCAGGTCATTCCCCAACGTACGCCGGCGCGGGCGAGCACAGGGCCGTATACAATGGCCACGCAAACCAGCGATGGGGTCCGTAATCAATACACCTTTGACGTGCAGCAAATGTCGCGGGGCACCGATAAGCTCTTTGAGATCAGCATCCCCATGAAGGACATCTACAGCTTGCGGATTTTCTACGGGCCGGATCTGATTTTTGAAACCACACAGCATACGTTCCCAGACTTTGAAGATGAGCTTCTGCGAGAATTGACGGCAACCCAAACCAACGGGCAGGTGTGTTTTGAGTGGCCTGCAGATACCTTCCCACATGCCGCGTTCGCTTGGCGCTACGAAGACCAGCAACGGCATTTACTCTTTGCCGATGCAGCAGACTCAGAAGCCTGTGCGCCGATAGACGACATGCCCGCGGGCGCGCGATTTGTCGTGACCCTACGCAACCACCTCGTCGTCCGACAAGCGATGTTGTAACCAACGCATGTTCCGTAACGGCGCGTTGGGCCACGGCCAGATAGAACACATATAACCCGCACCCAACGCATTGCGTTGGCTACATCCATTACGTCGTAGCCAACGCACCGCGTTGGGCCACGGCCCGATCAAACACATATACCTCGGACCCAACGCATGTTCCGTAACGGCGCGTTGGTCAAATCCTTTGCACGAACATTAAATATGACCTAAAATAAGACCATTATTTAGATTTTAAAAGAGGTCTTAATGCGCCAAGTGTTAGCTGATTTCTCTGTAAGTATCTCAGAGCTGAAGAAGAATCCAACGGCATTACTAACGCAGGCAAGTGGCTCACCCATAGCGGTCCTGAATCACAACAAGCCTGCAGCGTATCTGATCCCGGCGGAAACTTATGAAGCGCTGATGGACACAATTGAAGACTACGAATTGACGAAACTCGTCGAGGAACGCCGTGCCGATAAAGATAAAGCCATAGCGGTGTCCTTGGATGACCTATAAGCTGCGCTTTGTTCCTGCAGCGCTCAAGGAGTGGGAAAGGCTCGCTGCCCCGATCAAAAGTCAATTCAAAAAGAAGTTGGCCCAGCGCCTCGAAACCCCACGTGTACTGGCAGACAAGCTAAGGAATTATGACTCAGTCTATAAAATTAAACTTCGTACAGCTGGATATCGATTAGTTTACGAGGTGATTGATGATGAGCTTGTTGTGTATGTTTTAGCCGTTGGTAAGCGAGAGAAAGGCAAAGTTTACACCTCCTTAAAAAACCGAGCCCTGTAGCCAACGCATGTTCCGTAACGGTGCGTTGGCTACATCCATCGTACCGCCCGGTCATCGGTGATCATGTCGGCCCCGCACCCAACGCATTATGATGTCTGAGCAACAATAGGGATGGATGCCATGAGTGCCTGATTTTGCGTGCTGTCCTCGGTTCTCGAACTAACCCTGTCATTCACATATGCCGCCACAAACCGCATCGTTGCAATAAATGTGATGACAAAGAGAGTAGAAAAAATGGTAACTGGCGTGAAGAGAATCAAAAATGGGGCAAGGGAAGACGTTGTCTCATTAATTCCATTACCCAGGTGAGCATGGAATTGATAGATCGTCATGAAATTTGCGACATGGCAAAAGACCATAACGAATGAAGAGAGGGCAAGTATTGAGCTCATAATGGCTGCAGTGTAAAAGACCCGCTGCTTTGCACGCTTCTCTCCCAGCTCGTGGTTTCTGAGAGCAGCGAGTGTCAAATCCTCTTCTTCACTGCCAGCAAGATCGTGCTTTTCTTCGGACATCCTGTCCTCCTATTTAAAGTAATCCCAAATTTTTCAGACGGTAACTGAGAGCAGAGACAGAAACACCCAGTTCTTGAGCAAGTGACGACACCGACGATGCGCGTTTAAGCAGCGTTGGCATATGTTTTTTTGGCATTAAAAGTTCGGCGGCAAACGCGTTCGCTTCAGTTTCTCTAGCATCAGAGTTGATAAAACGGTCATCTCTTAGCAGGGTTGTCTCTTCGTTTACGTGGTTCAATATCACGTGGCCAAGCTCATGAGCTTGAGTGAAGCGACTTCGAGCACCATACTCATCTTTATTGAACTTGCAGATGTAACCATCAGTTGCAGAGAACTCTGCACTGCCACTAGCCCCGTTTAAATCTTCGTTAGACACACCAATCATTTGGATAGCGTATCTTTGCTCCTGTGCTTGAACCGATATTTTGCGCGCGATGGCAATGGGATCGATCGGGAATTTTTCATCCCATGCTATCTCGAGAGCTTTCTGTGCGGCGGCTTCAGCGCGTCGAATAGACATACAATCTCCTTTTGATGATGTTCCATATTGTAACATATTCCTCGATTCGCGCATCTAGATGCCGTTAGGGTATCCGCAATGACCACCACTTCAGGTACCGGTGATCATATCGGCCCCGCACCGATAAAACGCATATACCCCACACCCAACGCATTGCGTTGGGCCCCCGGCCCGATAAAACGTATATACCCCGAACCCAACGCACGTTCCGTAACGGCGCGTTGGGCCCCGGCCCGATCAAACGCATATACCTCGGACCCAACGCATTGCGTTGGCTACATCAAGCGCACCGTAGCCAACGCACCGCGTTGGGCCCCGGCCCGATAAAACGTATATACCTCGGACCCAACGCATGTTCCGTAACGGTGCGTTGGGTCCCGGCCCGATCAAACGCATATACCTCGGACCCAACGCATTGCGTTGGTTACATCCATCGTATCGCCCCGGCATCCGTGATCATATCGGCCCCGCACCCAACGCATTGCGTTGGTTACATCCATTACGTCGTAGCCAACGCACCGCGTTGGGCCACGGCCCGATAAAACGTATATACCTCGGACCCAACGCAGTGCGTTGGTTACATCCATCGTATCGCCCCGGCATCCGTGATCATATCGGCCCGCACCCAACGCATTGCGCTGGCTACATCAAGCGCACCGTAGCCAACGCATCGCGTTGGGCCACGGCCCGATAAAACGCATCTACCCCGCACCCAACGCATTGCGTTGGCTACATCCGTCGTACCGCCCGGTCATCGGTGATCCGCATCACGTGTCGGCGGCGCAGGACACGGTTAATTTGGGAAATACGCGCTGAAGCTTGTCAGCAAAGGTGCGTTGCACGTCAACATCCCCATGCACCAAGCGAACCTCGCGGACAAAGGCGTCACCGGTTTTCACATTCCCGACAAACTCCATCAGCTCCTGCTGATCTGCATGAGCGGAATAGCCGCCCAAGGTATGCACTTGCGCTTTGATATCGATTCGCTGGCCCTCGAGTTCAACCCAACCTCCGCGCGGGCCATAACGCTGAATATCACGCCCTGGTGTGCCGGCCGCTTGATAGCCGACAAACAAGACATCCGTGCGTGGATCTGGCAACAGCGCCCGTAAATAATTCACCATGCGCCCACCGGTGGCCATGCCGCTGGCGGCAATCACAATGCAGGGATCGCCCGTACTGCGCAAATAATTGACGATCCGCTCGTGCTCCTCGTGGCCATTTACCGTATGGAGCCGCGCAAAGTTGAGTGGATGACGGTCCTCGTGCACCCGTTGCGTTGCCTCTTCATCCCAGAGTTCTTTCATACGCCGATATTGTTGGGTGAATTGTGCCGCCATTGGCGAATCCACAATCACGGTCATCTTGCGCCAAGTATCGTGGTGGGGCGAGTCTGGATTGCTACCTTCCCGATGAATAATATCCTCGAGTTCATAGAGCAACTCTTGGGTTCGCCCAATGCTAAATGCGGGAATTAAGATCGCACCGCGATCCGCGACACAATGTTCAACAATGGCTTGCAATCGTTGTGCCCGTTCGGCGCGATTTTCATGATTACGATCCCCGTAGGTACTTTCCAGCACAAGGTAGTCGGTGTGTGCGGGGAGGGGAGCGGGATCTGGCAAAAGGGGGGTGTTTTTACAGCCTAAATCGCCGGAGAAAACAATTTGGCGCCTGCTGTTTGGCAGCCGGCACCGCACAAAAGATGAACCAAGGATATGGCCTGCTTGATGAAATGAAATCTCAAGGTTCTCGGCAACAGTGATGGTCTCTTCATAGCGCACAGGACGCAGAAGTTCTTGGATAAGCCCAACCACTTGTGCAATCAAGGCGCCATTGCGGGTCATGCCGACTTTGAGGGCATCTTCGATGACCAGAGGGAGTAAGTGAGCGGTCGCTTCGGTGCAGTAGATTGGCCCACGGAAGCCGGCAATTAAAAGCCAGGGCAGACGACCGACGTGGTCGATGTGGCAATGAGTGACAATCAGCGCACGCACGCTATCAAGCGGAAAATCGACAGCTTGGTTGTCTTGTGTGGCGGAGCCGGGCGAGGTTTCCGCCCCTTGAAACAGGCCAATATCGATCAGAACCGAGTCGGTCTCGGTATACCAAAGTTCGTGACACGAGCCAGTGACACCGACTCGCGCCCCGTGGTGTTGTAATTTCACGTCCATGTTGTTCCCTTATTTGTCGTATCCAACGTATCGTCTCGGTACCTGTGATCATATCGGCCCCGCACCCAACGCGCCGTTACGGAACATGCGTTGGTTACATCACCATATCATAATTTTCAAAATAGTCAGTTCCTCAAACATTTAGGGGTTTTCCCCTATTTTTGACTTGTGTGATGGAAATCTCAGGTTATTGTATGAAGTTAACGGACATGCAAGAAAATCAACGCAAATCCAGCCTTACGGGTTGCATTTAATCTAGGGAAAGAGATGAACGAGATCATGAATCAACAGAACTTTCAGGCACTCATCATGGTCGGAGATCAGGTGGTACTTACATTGAAGGTCCCGTCGACGCAGTCTGTGTTTGTTGTGACGGAAACGGTGTTAAAAGAACTCAATAAAACAGAGCAGGCGACGCATGCGTGCATTTATAGTCCTGACGGACGAATCACAGAGCTGAAAGCAACGGATACGTGGCTCGTTGCGCATGTTAAAGCGTTGAATTTGCGTTGAGTGAAAGCATTTAACTTGGGGTCATCGGGGGACCCGGGGGTCGGACTGATATAGTTCGGCCCTTTTTTCATCCCGTAGCCAACGCATTGCGTTGGGGGCAGGCTCGAACCCAACGCACCGTTGCGGACCATGCGTTGGCTACATCACGTGCACCGTGGTGGGGCGATGTTCATCAGATCTGATACTCGATCCATGTTACAGCGTTTGGAAGATAACCAAGCTTGCCGCTTAAACAGCACCCACTCGATCGTCTCGGGGTTAAGATCAATATTAGGATCCATATCCATAGCCTGCCGATTGACAGATGTCGCGACCGTAAATGCGCCCGATAAAATGAAACAAATAGTCATTAAGGTACGCATGGGAACTTTTAGTCAGAAGATGATGGCTGGGTGCGGGGAGCGGGGCCGGATTGATAACGGAGCAACGTGGAAAGTTGCTCAAATTCTTTGGGTTTTGTTATCTAAAAAAGCCGTAAAAACATCGATTTGAAACATGCTCGCTGAAATAATTTTGCTAGCTGGAATCGTCACAGCATATTGCTCCAAAAAGAGTTCAAGTTGTGTTTGATTTGGCGTGTCTTCCTTCTGAAACTTGGAGGTGTAGTGCTCGCGGTAGAACTCCGTTAAGGTCAACTCAAGTGTCGACTCATCGAGATAACCACTGTAGAACGGCACGATAACGATATTCTCCAGTTCTCCTTGCTCAAGATCTGATTTAATCAAATTCCCGATATAAACCTTTCTGTTATCTAAGTTAACTCGTAGAAGTGCAGCCGAAGAGGTACCAAGCGGGGTCTCATTCTCCTTCCGTAATGCACCAAGAAACAATTTCTCCATCTCGTTAGTTGTATGGCGCTCTATATTATTGTCGTCGTGATCGGAACTCAGATGCTGCCAGGCCTTTGAATTTAAAAACAGAATGATAAGTAAGAATAAAAGAAACAGGAGATGTCCCGCAGTAAGGTTAACGTCAAAACCGGCAGCCTGCGCGTTCAACGAGGTTTGAAGTCCAAGATGTTGACGTCCGCCCGAGAACTTTGCAAGAGAGTTTCCAAGATGAGCAAAAATATATGTGAAAAAAGCTGCAAGAACAGAAAAGCCAACGCCCCTTACTATAATTTGCATAGAAAGCAGTGCGGTTGGTGTGCGCTTGATTTTGATACCACCGTCAGGGCTGTATTTTATTGATATAAAGCCCACAAACGATATCAGTAAAATAACGAGAGAAAAGGTTACCATCCGTGGTTGTCCTTGTTGATGAATAGGTGTAGTTACCCAGTAGATGCTTTCGCATTTTCCTGCGCGTCTGATAGGCGACGCATCGCTTGCATCAGTTTGGTGTCATCAAATGAGTGCAGCGAACGCACGAAGTCCTTTCGAACTTGTTCGTTTGCTATGTTTAGCTCAAATCCGCCATCGTTTCTAACGAGAACGCGAGCTTTTTGATTGGCTTGTTTGCTCATAACATGATCTCCCTGTTTAAAGCGACCAACTGTGTTTAAAAGATACACATAGAGCCTGTTTTTAGCAAATTTGGCGCGGCTATGTACCCAACTCGAACCCAACGCATTGCGTTGGCTACATACACCATACCCGTAACCAACGCATTGCGTTGGGGCCAGATTCGAACCCAACGCATTGCGTTGGCTACATACACCATACCCGTAACCAACGCACCGCGTTGGGGCCAGGGTCGAACCCAACCCAACGCACCGGTAGCCAACGCACCGCGTTGGGGCAAGGCTCCAACCCATCAAACCATCTTGATGATCGCATCGGTGGATGGGTCGAACGAGATATCTTCCCCATGCAAGGCCTTGAACGTATCCAAGGCCACTTGCTTGCCTTTTTCCACACCGGGCTGATCAAATGAATTCAGTCCCCAAATCACCCCTTGAGTAAAAATCTTGTGCTCATACGCGGCAATGATCGCCCCAAAGCTCTCGGGGGTCAGCTCGCGCAATGCGAGCAGTGATGTCGGGTGTCCGCCCGGGTAGTTCTCAGACGGCACGTCGGATTTTGAGCCAAAAGCCATCAAGCGACGATGGGCCAAGCAGTTGGCCACGGACAAGCGCTGTTGCTCGGCGAGCGATGTTTGGACACGTTTGGAAAAACGTTTATCGGTTCTGTGCAGCACTAACACAAAATCTGCAGTGAACTGATCATATCCTTGGTGCAAATGCTGGAAGAACGCATGCTGGCCGTTGGGGCCAAAACCACCCCAGACAATCGGGCCGGTCGGGTAATCTATCGCTTCGTTGGCGGCATTGTATTGCTTGCCGTTGGATTCCATATCGAGCTGCTGCAAATAGGAAGGGAGCATTCGAAAGCGACCATCGTAGGGCAAAATTGCCAAGTTATTGATGTCGCGTTCCTCGCGGTTATACACCCCAATTAAGGCCATCAGCATGGGGATGTTTTCATCCACAGGGGCTGTGGCAAAGTGCTCGTCCATTAGGCGCGCGCCTTCAAGCATTTGTTGAAATACTTGCACGCCACAGGTGGTGGCAATCGAGAGGCCTATCGCCGACCACAGGGAAAAACGTCCACCGATGGTCTCTGGGAAGAGCAGCTGGTGGGGCGCCGGAATACCATAGGCGTCCATTTTCTTGGCGTTGGCGGAAACGCCAATAATGTGGTGCTCAAGCCAATCGTTAACGCCTAAGTTTAATGGCTCGAAATGCTCGAGCATCCACTCGCGGGCGGTATCGACATTGGCGAACGTGTCGATGGTGCCAAAGGACTTCGAGGAGATAATAAACAGGGTGGTTTCGGGATCACAAATAGGCAGCACGGCATAGAGTTGGCCGCCGTCCATGGAGGAGACGAAATGGGTATCAACGTGGTGATCATGAATGTCGGTGGCAAATTCGCGTAGCGCAAACGAGGCCATCAAGGGGCCGAGATCGGAGCCGCCGACTCCGATATTGACGATGTCGGTGATCGGCTTGCCGGTGGCGCCCCGCCATTTGCCGGAGCGCAGTTTGCGTACCATTTGGACGAACTTTGATTTTTCACCTTCACGCACCACCGAGTATTTGCCGCGCGAGAGGGTATGGGCGACTTCGCGGCTCTCGGAGATGTTAAGGTATTCACCTGCCAACAATGCGTCACGTTTTGTCGCAAAGTCCTCGGGTAGTTTATACTGGGCGTAATCACGAAGTTGTTCGTGGGTAAGGAACTGATAGCTCCAATCGTACACTAAACCATTGAGCTCGGTGCGGAATGTCTCACGGGTGAGGTGAGATTCGCTGTAGCGATGGGTGTCGTTCATGGGCCTAAGTCCTTTTATCACTTATGTTAACAGTTCGTGTTGATGGCTCGGTCGGTTGTGCGTACCGAGCGTATGCGGCGGTTCACCTAGAGTGTAGGTAACATACGCGCCCTTTGAAATTTAAGATTTATAGTATTCGTGAGGTAGGGCTCGGTTCAAGCCTTGTTTTTGTTTTTCTGCTGATATTCTGTGGCTTTTGGGCCTTTTACGGGCACCGAAAATAACGTACAATCTGTGCCGTTCCGAATAGAAAAATGAGAATAAGGTAACGGGTTTGTTGCGCCCAGGGACGGTCAGTGTGCGAACAGGAGTTCGCCGTGTTTTATCTCGCGATATTTAAGGATGTATCGGAATTATGCCGGCATGGTATGTACTCCATTGCAAAGCACGCCAGGAAGAGCGTGCCATCGCAAATCTTGAAAACCAGGGCTTTCGTGCCTTGTGTCCCATGTTTACCCAACAAAAACGTGTTGCAGGCAAACGTAAGCTCGTGCGTGAAGCTTTATTCCCCAATTACGTCTTTATTGAAGCTGAACCTGAACAAATGAATTTAAATGCGCTGCGAAGCACGCGTGGTGTTCGCGGCGTTGTGCGTTTTGGGGGGAATCTTGCCAAAGTCCCGACGGCTGTAATTGCAAAGATTCGGCAAACGGCGGAAGAAAGCGCTCAAAATGATGTTATTCCAGAGTTCGCCGCAGGCAGCTCTGTGACTATTATATCCGGGGCGTTTGCTGGGTTGCAGGCGGTGTACCAAATGCCAAAAGGCGAAGACCGCTGCATTGTGCTGCTCGAGATGCTCGGCAAGCAGCAACAACTAGAAATTGAAGCACAAAGCTTAACGAAACCGTAACCAACGCACGTTTTGTAACGGCGCGATGGGCTGGATACACGTGACCAACGCACCGCGTTGGGCAGGAGAAGACAACGCGTAGCCAACGCACCGCGTTGGGCCGCAACCAAACGTTCCTCGGGATTTAGGGCCCTGAACCTAAGGGCGGTAGCGTGTCTGGAGAGTGGAATTTCAAACCTTTAAGAATGAGAAACGAATTAGCATCATGAATAGAGTTTTAGTTACAGGCGCTGCTGGGTTTATCGGGTTTCATACGTGTATGCGCCTGTTGAGTGATGGTTTCGATGTGGTAGGCATTGACAACCTCAACGACTATTACGAAGTGTCGTTAAAAGAGGCACGCTTGAATGAACTTGAGAAGCATGAGAATGCGGAAAAATTTCATTTCTTAAAGCTAGATATTGCAGACCGTCAAGGTGTAGCGACGCTTTTTGCTGACGTTGGGTTTGATTATGTGATTCATCTTGCAGCTCAAGCGGGTGTCCGTTACTCATTGCAAAATCCGCATGTCTATGCTGACTCGAATTTGGTCGGTCATCTAAACATTTTAGAAGGCTGTCGTCATAGCAAAATTAAACACCTTATTTATGCAAGTTCAAGTTCGGTGTATGGGATGAATACAAAGATGCCATTCAAAACGGCAGATTCAGTTGATCATCCAGTGAGTTTGTATGCTGCAACCAAGAAAGCTAATGAATTGATGAGTCACACATATTCACACTTGTACGGCATACCAACGACGGGGCTTCGATTCTTTACGGTATATGGGCCATGGGGACGCCCGGATATGGCGCCGATGATTTTTACAAAGGCGATCGTGCAGGGTGATAAGATTCACGTTAACAACCACGGAAAGATGGAACGTGATTTTACGTATGTGGATGACATCGTAGAGGGAATTGTCAGACTCATCCCGGTTATTCCGGTACGGAATCCAAATTGGTCTCCTGAGGACGGCGCGGCGGATACAAGCAGTGCTCCGTATAAAATTTTCAATATTGGTGCGGGTCGTCCAACAAAGCTGATGGATTTTATCAATACGCTTGAACTAGAACTTGGCCAAAAAGCGGAAAAAGAGTTAAGAGGTATGCAAGCAGGGGATGTGGTGGCGACATGGGCGGAAACAGAAGACTTGTTTGCTGCAATCGATTATCGACCTCGCTACTCGTTGAACGAGGGAATTCCCAAGTTTGTTCGTTGGTACCGTGATTATTTTCAGAGTGTTTAGACAATTAACGAGAAAGCTTATTTTTGCTGAGGTTTTGGGTTTCACTGGTGCAGTTTGTTTACCGCTAAATAAGAAGAAGTAATGGGATGAAAAAGATCGCTGTCGCAGGAACGGGATATGTAGGCCTCTCGAACGCAGTTTTACTCGCGCAACACAATCAAGTCACAGCAGTAGACGTGGTGTCAGAGAAAGTTGAGTTGCTGAATCATAAGAAATCACCAATTCAGGATAAGGATATTGAGCGATTCCTAGCCAATAAATCGCTTTATTTGAGTGCAACGACCGATGCTCAATCAGCATACGAAGATGCTGAGTATGTGATTATCGCAACGCCCACTGACTATGACCCAAAATCAAATTTCTTTAACACGAACTCGGTAGAATCTGTTATTTCACAGGTCATGGATGTAAACCCAAGTGCAGTGATGGTGATTAAGAGCACTATACCGGTAGGCTACACGAAAGAACTTAAAGAAAAATTCAATACTAACAACATCATCTTTTCCCCAGAATTCTTGCGAGAGGGGAAAGCACTACATGATAACTTGTACCCTAGCCGCATTGTTGTGGGGGAACGTTCGGAGCGCGCGGAGGTTTTTGCGAGCCTCTTACAGCAGGGTGCGATCGCTCAAAATATTCCCGTGTTGTTTACAGACAGCACCGAGGCAGAAGCAATAAAATTGTTTGCTAATACTTACCTAGCGCTCCGCGTAGCTTACTTCAACGAACTCGATACCTACGCAGAAATTCACGGCTTAGATACACGCCAAATTATCGATGGCGTATGTTTAGACCCACGGATTGGCGCCCACTACAACAACCCAAGCTTTGGCTACGGTGGCTATTGCCTCCCGAAAGACACCAAGCAATTGTTGGCTAACTACGACGACGTTCCGCAAAACCTGATCCAGGCCATTGTGGAAGCGAATCGCACCCGCAAAGATTTCATTGCCGATGCCGTAATCGCTAGAAACCCGAAGGTGGTGGGTATCTATCGCTTGGTTATGAAAGAGGGAAGTGACAATTTCCGCTCTTCAGCAATCCAAGGCATCATGAAGCGGATTAAAGCCAAAGGGATTGAAGTGGTAGTTTACGAGCCAGCACTCAAAGACGAACACTTCTTCAACTCGCGCGTGATCCGCGATTTAAAAGAATTTAAAAACACCGCCTGCGTTATCGTGTCCAACCGACTGTCGAATGACCTGACAGACGTGCAGGACAAAGTGTATACCCGAGACCTATTCAACAGTGATTAACGTAGGCCGTACACCGCACGGCGCGGACGTAAACCCGAAGGAATATAATCGTAGGCCGTGCACCGCTCGGCATAGCACCAACCCAAATTCCACGCATATCTCAGGAACACCCAATGACTCAACATCAAAATCCTGACCAACCCACACGCCAACTCGCCGACGACGAGATCGACCTCCGCGAACTATTTCGCATTCTCTGGAATGGTAAATGGATCATTATTGTGGTCACCTTTGTGTTTGCAGTGGGTTCTGTGCTCTATGCATTGAGCCTTCCCAATATTTACCAAGCCGAAGCGAAACTAGCACCCACCAAAGAGAGCCAAGGAAATGGTATCGGAAGCCTTGGGCAGCTAGGTGGCCTAGCATCCCTTGCCGGTGTGAATCTCCCCCGCGGTCAAGTGGATAACGCGCGTATGGCGCAAGAAATTATGCGCTCGCGCGCATTTCTCGCGGACTTTGCGGAGCGTCGACAAATCGCTCCTGATCTCATAGCTGTCGAGAAATGGGACCCACGCACGGGTGAAATCAGCTATGACCCAGAGATTTATAATGCACAAACCCAAACTTGGATGCGTGAAGTAAGGCACCCCAAACAAACGATTCCGACTGCGTGGGAGCTTGTCGAAGAATTAAGAGAAATTTTAAGAATTAGTCAGGATACTGCAACGGGTATTGTGTCACTCTCTATTGAGCATCAATCACCCATCGTCGCCAAGAATTGGGTCGATTGGTTGATTGAAGATATCAATAATGAAATGCGCAGAAGAGACATCGAGGAAGCAGAGCGTAGTATTCAATATATCGAAAATGAATTCGAGAAAGCGCGTTTAGCAAACACACAACAGGTTTACGCCTCCCTTCTCGAACAACAAACTCAGACAATTATGTTAGCTAATGTCCGTCCTGAGTATGTTTTTCGAGTTTTAGACCCTGCCGTTATCCCTGAGCAGCGCGCCAAACCTTCTCGAGCACTGATTGCAATCATTGGAACCTTTTTGGGTGGCTTTCTTGGTCTTGTTATCGTTCTAGCGATCAATATTTTCCGAAGTTAATCTTAAAACTAGTAAGTTTATTCTTATATAAAGAACCATAAAAATTATGAAGATTGTAGTGACTGGTGGCGCGGGATTTATAGGATCCGCGGTAATACGCGAAATAATCCGCAACTCAACGGATAAAGTTGTAAACGTCGATAAACTGACCTATGCGGGTAACCTTGAAAACTTAGCTAGTGTTGCAGAAAGCGAGCGTTATGCGTTTGAAAAAATTGATATATGTAGCACGAGCGCATTAGAAGTAGTCTTCCAAAAACATCGACCCGATGCAGTGATGCACCTAGCAGCGGAAAGTCATGTGGACCGTTCCATCGATGGTCCAGCTGATTTTATCCATACCAATATTGTGGGGACATACACATTACTTGAGGTCGCTCGCAAGTATTGGCAAGGGCTAAGTAGTGAGAAGAAGCAAAGCTTCCGCTTTCATCATATCTCAACGGATGAGGTTTACGGTGACTTGGAGGGGACGGATGACCTATTCACAGAAACCACTCCCTATGCACCAAGCTCGCCTTATTCTGCGAGTAAGGCAAGCTCCGACCATTTGGTGAGAGCTTGGCAACGTACCTATGGGCTACCCACTATTATCACGAATTGTTCAAATAATTATGGCCCTTATCATTTCCCGGAAAAGCTCATCCCTTTGATGATATTGAATGCTTTAGAAGGCAAGCCATTGCCAGTATATGGTAAGGGTAATCAAATTCGAGATTGGTTATATGTAGAGGATCATGCGCGCGCGCTGCTGACAGTCGTGAAGGAAGGAAAAGTAGGGGAAACCTACAACATTGGTGGGCACAATGAGAAGCAGAACATTGAGGTAGTAAAAACTATTTGTTCACTGCTAGAAGAGTTAGCACCCAGCAAACCAGAAAACGTAACGAGTTATCGAGATTTAATCTCCTTTGTGGCCGACCGCCCAGGACATGATATTCGATATGCGATTGATGCAACTAAAATCGAAGTCGAACTAGGTTGGAAACCTCAAGAAACTTTTGAATCAGGATTACGTAAAACGGTGGAATGGTATATATCGAATAGAGAGTGGTGCCAACGCGTGCAAGACGGTAGCTACCAGCGAGAGCGTCTGGGGCAATCTCACACAAAGGGAGAAAGGGTATGAAAGGAATTGTATTGGCAGGAGGCTCGGGTACTCGTTTGTATCCCATCACTATGGGAGTGTCGAAGCAGTTGCTTCCTATCTATGATAAACCCATGATCTATTATCCACTTTCTGTTCTCATGTTAGCGGGCATTAATGAGATACTTATTATCTCTACACCTGAAGACTTACCCAACTTTAAGAAATTGCTCAAAGACGGTTCACAGTTTGGCATCAAGCTTTCCTATGCAGAACAACCGAGCCCTGATGGCCTTGCACAAGCATTCATAATTGGTGAAGAATTTATTGGCAACGATAGCGTTTGCTTGGTACTAGGCGACAATATTTTTTACGGTCAAGGCTTTAGTCCCAAACTTAAACATGCTGCCAAGCAACCAAGTGGTGCAACTGTGTTTGGTTATGAAGTCAAAGACCCCGAGAGATTTGGAGTCGTTGAGTTCGATGAGAATCAACGTGTGATTTCCATTGAAGAAAAGCCACGGAAACCAAAATCACACTATGCCGTGACAGGCCTGTATTTTTACGATAACGATGTGGTGAAAATCGCCAAACAAGTGCAACCCTCAGAGCGTGGCGAGTTAGAAATTACAAGCGTTAACCAAGCCTATTTAGAGCGCGGCGATTTAGATGTTGAGTTGCTTGGCCGTGGCTTTGCATGGCTGGATACCGGTACACACGAAAGTTTGCTTGAGGCTGGTATGTTTGTCGAAACCATTGAGAAACGCCAAGGCTATAAAATTGCTTGCTTAGAAGAGATAGCCTTCAATAATGGCTGGCTTAGCAAAGAAGATTTAAGGCGTATAGGTCAGCAGCTTAGTAAAAATAGTTATGGGCAGTACTTATTGGAATTAGTGAGCGCTTAAATGTCGATTAAAGAACATAAGATCTTAGGTGATCATCGGGGTAAGCTAGTCGCATTAGAGGCGGGTATAGATATCCCTTTTGAAATTAAACGTATTTTTTATATTTTTGGAACTCAAGTTGGCGTTCCGCGCGGGCAGCATTCACACCATGCCATTCAGCAGTACTTAATAGCCGTTAATGGTAGTTGCAAGGTTACGCTGGATAACGGCAAAGTAAAGCAAACTTATGAGCTAAATCACCCCAGTAAAGGCCTATTTCAAGATGCCCTGATTTGGGGGGAAATGCACGACTTCAGTGAAGACTGTTTATTGTTAGTGCTAGCCAGCGAACATTATGATGAAGCTGATTATATTCGTGATTATGATGAGTTCAAAAAGATCGTGAATGCTTAATTTGAATTTTAAATGGAAAAGATGAACTCTACCACTTTGCTGGCAAAAATTAATATTTCCATTAATGCTAGAAGCGCAGCGACATGACAATCTAAAGCTAAACTTTATGCCTAACTTAAATACATTTATGACAGGTTCTGAATTTTATGAGTTACATTCATCCGCTAGCTGATGTACACAGTAAGAATATAGGTAAAGACAGCAAAGTGTGGCAATTTTGCGTGGTTTTGGAAGGCGCAGTAATGGGGAAAAACTGCAATATAAACGCGCATGTACTGATTGAAAACGATGTCATTATCGGGAACAACGTTACCGTAAAGTCAGGGGTGCAGATATGGGATGGTACGCGAATAGAGGACAATGTTTTTCTTGGTCCCAATGCCACATTAACCAATGACAAAACACCTCGCTCTAAACAATATCCCGAAGCTTTTCAAGGCATAACTTTACAGGAAGGTTGTAGTATCGGGGCGAACGCTACCATTTTACCGGGTATTACTATTGGTAAAAAAGCGATAGTCGGTGCAGGTGCAGTTGTTACTAAAAATGTACCTGATTATGCAGTTGTGGTTGGTAATCCAGCAAAAATAATTCAACAAAATAAGGATTTAGCCATGAACACTATTAATAGGCAGAGTAAGTAGCTTTTATGCTGCGAGGTACACAGCATGAAGGCACTAACCAGCAAAACTACTCGCATACGTTATGTCGAAGAATCAGATGCTGGCTTATTTAAAAGCTGCGTTTGGTCGAACGATACAATAAGTTTCTATCCAGTGTAAACCTAGATGTGCAAATACAAAAAGGCTTGATAAGAAGATACAAAGCAGACGAAGCAGCTAAAAAAAATTTCTATTGCATTATTGAACGCTCGGATAGAGAAACTTGCGGCACGTTAAGAGTCTACGATTTGCGTGAAGATTCTTTTTGCTGGTGCAACTGGATACTAGACAAAGATAAAACCCGTTCTGCTAAAACTAAAAGTGATTTTTTGGTGTATTAATTTGGTTTTGAAGAGCTTGGCTATACGAAATCTCATTTTGATGTTAGAAAAGAAAATGCTAATGTAATTTTGTTTGATAAAAGATGGGTGTAAATCAAGCCGCTGAAACATAACTGGATTTATTGTTTGAAATACCCCTAGAATCAGTGTTCAAAGAAAAATATAGATTAAAAGAGAAAATAAGCTAAATGATCCCTTTTTTAGATTTAAAAGCCATCAACGGCCAATATCGTGACGAACTTATCGCCGCCTGTATCCGCGTTATCGATTCTGGCTGGTATATCGCTGGCAATGAACTCGCACAGTTTGAACGAGCGTTCGCCAGCTACTGCGGCACTAAACATGCAATCGGTGTGGCCAATGGCCTTGATGCACTTGTTCTGACCCTGCGTGCTTGGAAAGAGCAGGGCAAGTTCAAAGAGGGTGATGAGGTGATCGTTCCCTCCAACACCTACATTGCCAGCATCCTAGCTATTAGTGCCAACGGCCTTGTGCCGGTGTTGGTTGAGGCTGATTTAGCAACTTATAACCTTTGCCCAGCCAAAACAGAAGCTGCAATTACAGCTAAAACACGCGCCATTTTACCTGTGCATCTTTACGGTCAGTTAGCGGACATGCCGAGAATTTCGGATATTGCTCAGCGTCACAATTTATTGGTTCTGGAAGACTCCGCGCAAGCCCATGGTGCAGAACTAAACGGTAGAAAGGCGGGTAACTGGGGCGATGCCAGTGGCTTCAGCTTTTACCCGGGTAAAAACCTCGGAGCATTAGGCGATGCCGGTGCAGTCACGACCAACGATGACCAACTAGCCGAAACACTGCGCGCACTGCGAAACTATGGCTCGCACGAGAAATATAGAAACTTGTTTCAAGGCTCCAACAGCCGCCTAGACGAAATCCAAGCGGCTATGCTCAGCGTCAAGCTAAAACATCTAGACACCGAAACAGCACACCGCCGCAAAATAGCTCAAGCCTACTTAAATGGCATATCTAATCCTGCAATCACACTGCCGGCTATTCAGTCAGGATTGAACTCTAGTAATTCAAAATTAGTGAACGAAGCTCATGTATTCCATGTGTTCGTCATTCGCTGCGAACAGCGGGAAGCCTTGCAAAAGCACTTGCTAAAACATGGCATTCATACTTTAATTCACTATCCAATCCCACCGCATCAGCAACAAGCCTATAAAGAGTGGAATATGCAAAGCTATCCAGTGTCGGAGATAATTCACCAGCAGGTGCTGAGCTTGCCAATGGGGCCGACCGTTACGATGGAAGACGTCAAAAAAGTGATTGCAGCTATAAACATATTCAAAATTTAAAATTACTCATCAAGAATTAATCTTGTGACACTAATAAAAACTAGCCTGCTCAACGGCATTGCAGTAGTGATAAAGATGTTCACCATGCTTGGGCTCAACAAGATTCTCGCTATCTACGTTGGTCCAGCAGGTTATGCAGCCATAGGTAACTTTCAAAACGCTGTGCAAATGATTAGTACTTTTGCAAGCGGTGCCATTAATACCGGAGTGGTGAAGTACACGGCTGAATACCATAACGATGAAGAGAAACAGCGGCAAGTGTGGCGCACTGCCGGCACAATTGCTGTGCTCGGATCAGTTATTACTGGAATAGGGGTAACTGTATTCAGCAAGCAAATAGCGCTCTGGTTTTTACGGGACGAAAGTTACAACACTGTTTTTATCTGGTTCTCAGTCACGCTTCTCTTCTTTATTTTTAATACACTTTTACTCGCAGTACTAAATGGCAAAAAAGAAATCCACCGCTACATCATTGCCAACATTGCAGGAAGCCTTTTGTCATTAGTAGTCACAAGCATATTAGCAATTCAGTTTGGTTTACTTGGTGCACTGACTGCACTGGCGATTCATCCATCCTTTTCGTTTATTATTACACTATATCTTTGCTACAAAGCAGATTGGTTTAAATTGAGCTATTTGTTTGGAAGCTTGAATAAGCAGATTTTACTTAATTTAAGCAAATTCACAGCAATGGCCTTGACTACTGCTGCTTGTATACCGGTAAGTCACATACTGATCCGGACACATCTTGGAGAAACTCTAGGGCCGGAAGCAGCGGGGTACTGGGAGGCAATGTGGCGCTTGAGTGGTGCATACTTAATGCTCGTAACTACAACTTTAAGTCTGTATTACTTACCTAGACTGTCGGAGCTGAAAGACCCAAGGGAAATAAAAGCGGAAATCGTTCAAGGTTACAAAATTATCCTGCCCGCAGCAGCTGCATGTGGTTTAGCTATTTATTATCTACGCGATGTTATTATTACTGTTCTATTTACCGAAGACTTTATGCCCATGCGTGAGCTCTTTGCTTGGCAAATGGTTGGGGATACACTGAAGATTGGGAGCTGGATATTGGCTTATTTAATGCTTGGTAAAGCTATGATGAAGTTATTTATAGCTAGTCAGATCTTCTTTGCAGCAGGGTTTTACGGTTGGACGTATTTACTTACAAATAGTTATGGCTTGGAAGGCGTCGCGATAGCGCACACAATTAACTACGCGATTTATTGGTTGGTTATGAGTGTCTTTATTGGTAAGAGTGTTTTAAAAAACACACTAAAGGATACTGCTTAGAATATCTTATGAGAACGCTATGTAAGCACTACCTCTTTACTAGTTAGGGCATTCAGAACGAAGGGGATATTGTGGAAAGGGAAAGAGATCTTGAAAATATTACTCTAGATTCAACTAATAACTGCAACACTCGCTTTGCGCGTACTGCAATTGCTCTTTTAAAATCACATGTGGTTACTTAAACCCTAAAACTTTACGTGGTCTGTAGTTTATACGCTGCTGCATTTTGGCTAGCATATCATTGGTCAATGTCCGCAAGCTGGTGCCTTTCGGAACATATTGACGCAATAGACCATTTGCATTTTCGTTTGCGCCTCGCTGACAAGACGCATACAGGTCAGCGAAGTACACATCTGCATCTAAAGCCTTGGCGATACACTTATACTCGGCGAATTCCAAACCATTGTCCGCAGTAATCGTCTGCACAAGTGATTGACAAGGTTGTAACATTTCAATCAAAGCATCCGCAACTTCGTTTGCATTTTTGCTAAATACCTTACGGGTAACATAGAAGAGGCTTTTTCGTTCTAAGGAGACTGTAAAAGATTTTGTGTAAATGGCTGATTGCACTGTTAAATCCGATCCTGATACATAATCTCGAACTGCGCCATTGCCGGTTTCCAGTTGCGTATGGGCATCGTCCACTTTTTTGAAGCCTG
>NZ_PIPM01000007.1 GCF_003987175.1 Aliidiomarina sanyensis
AGAAGTGAAACATGTCAGCGCCGATGGTAGTGTGGGGCCTCCCCATGTGAGAGTAGGACACCGCCAGGCATCCAAATAAAATAGCCCTTCGCGAAAGCGAGGGGCTTTTTTATTTGTTTCACATCTGAGTGTCCTACCGTAGCCAACGCACGTTCCGTAACGGCGCGTTGGGCCAGACCTTTTAATACCCCGTTATGGGCCATGTGTTGGTTACATCAATGCAATGCATAAGTCTTGGTGGTGTATTCAATTACGCTCCCAACGCGGTGCGTTGGCTACGTGATACTTGGCTCCCAACGCGGTGCGTTGGCTACGTCAATTCAATGCATAAGTCTTGGTGGTGTATTTAATTACGCTCCCAACGCGGTGCGTTGGCTACGTCAATTCAATGCATATGTCTTGGTGATGTATTCAATTGCGCCCCCAACGCGGTGCGTTGGCTACATCACGCCCCAACGCGGTGCGTTGGCTACTTTATTTCGATGTAAATGCGTTGGGTGCCGCTAAAGTTAGCGCGACGGATTTGGATATCATCTGCAGTGACAACGTGCTCCCCGACCCCAACTTCCTCTCCAGCAATGCGGATCTGATCCGTGAAAATTGAAAAGCTTGTGCCAGGGATTGATTCACCATCTCTTTCTTTCGTGCTTTCACGCCAAAAAATGAATGGCGCGCGGGTGACTTGGATGTTGGCAGCCGGACCTTCTAAGGTAAATCGATCAACGGGGTCCATTGCAACGCCTTGCGAAAACGGGGCTGCTTGGCTTGTTGTGAAATTACTTTTATCGATGGCCTCACCTTGCTCATCAAAGCTTGCTGGGATAAAGAAGCGCACCTCATGACGGTAACGTTGTTGGAAAGACTGATATACACTCTCTCCAGCAGGCCCAAACTGCATACTTTGGGCACGTTCTACTTCACGGGCAAAGACCGGTGATTCGATCATATCCGCTTGAAATGATTCAAGCTGCTCCGGACTCAAGTTGATTTGCGCACGGATCAACGCGTAAGGGCTTGTGCCTTCAGAAATTCGTTGTTGCCAGGCATCAATGTTGAGCGTATTTGCGAGTTCGAGCAATGCAGCTCCGGTGGGATAGAGGCGAGTTGCAAGAAGACTTACTGAAAGATCACCGGAGATACTCTCCATATCTCTGCTGAGTGCCGTGATAAGTTCAGATTGAATGCTGTCACTTCCTTGGATTCGGGCGCTGGCATGCAATTCAACCCAGTGGGCTGACCCTTCAATTCGCTCCGTGCGGTTTTCAGCATTTAAAAACGATTCGGGAAGTTGCCCTGCTCGCCATTCACGAAGGCCAATATATGCGGCGAGCGCTCGCACTCGATCTAACTCAGTGGGTGCTTCGATGGCACTCATGAGAAGATTCCTCTCGAGCCGGATTGATGCGATGAGCTCAGGAATTGGCATCTCTCCGGTATAAGCATTCGTCAATGTTGAACCGCTATTATCGTGAAATACCGCGCGTTGATGGCCGTGGAAATCCTCATGGATGAGAAAAGGAATCCGATCGCGTTCGGATGTTTGCCGGACTAGGGTCATCCGTTCGTTATTAAGCGAACGGTTAATATAGAAGCTCGCTTGCAGGTCAACGTTCGGGTTTTGGTACTGCCACAATCCCGAATCTAGGCGCGTAAAGCCACGCACTTCGGGACGTCCTGTTGCCACGGTAATTGTGCCTGATGAATCGTAGATACCAAGAATTCGCTCAGAGGGTCGGTAGCTGTCCCAGATCGCATCAAGCGTTTCATAATGAGTAGTCAGCTGGGTTAGTTCGCGTTCTTGCGGACTGGTGGTCGCGCAGGCGGTAAGTAAACAGGTCAAAATGAAAGGCGCAATCCGGCGCATAATGCTCTCCTCGGCAACAATATGAGTTACGACTTTACCAAAACCGGCGTTAATAGGTAACAGCCTTGCGTTGAATAACAAACAAACAACAATACATTTCAAATTTTAGTGGTATACTTCGCCACCTTCTGGAAATCCGGAAGGTGAAGATTGACAGTGGTCCCCTATCTTGCAGGCATATTTGAATGCCTGACAACGCTAAAAACGAGGTAGTTTAGAGCTACTTCCGTTCATATGAGAACAGGGTCTAAGGGGCAGTTGTCGGTTGCGTTTCCAACGAGGAAGCGCCAATGCCCAGCCTTGGTCTGCCATCGCAATATCGTGAATGATGTTGCTTATGCATCGCGTGCGCGATTTGT
The DNA here is from genome assembly GCF_003987175.1 of Aliidiomarina sanyensis. GTDB lineage: Bacteria > Pseudomonadota > Gammaproteobacteria > Enterobacterales > Alteromonadaceae > Aliidiomarina > Aliidiomarina sanyensis. The sequence goes on from NZ_PIPM01000007.1 coordinate 2,224, forward strand.
TTACCGAGTCTGATTATTTTTTGTGTTCCGCCACATTGTGCGGAGCTTAGATAGTGGGACAAATATGTCTGATTTTAATACTTTTTCTGCCCTTGAGTTACCCGAGTCAATTTTACGTGGAATTCAGGAGCTCGGTTTCGATACCCCAACGCCTATCCAGCAGCAGGCGATTCCAGCGTTGTTGGAGAAGCAAAACGTTTTGGGTGAAGCGCAAACCGGAACCGGTAAAACCGCCGCTTTTGGCTTGCCTGCGCTAGCCAACATTGACACCCGTTCACGCGGTGCTCAGTTATTGGTAGTGGCGCCAACCCGTGAGCTGGCGATTCAGGTTGCTGAGTCGATTGAAGCGATGGGTAAATACATGAAAGGCCTCAACGTTGCTACCGTATATGGTGGTGCTGCGTATGGCCCGCAAATCAAATTGTTACGTGGTGGCGCGCAAGTAGTTGTCGGTACGCCGGGACGTTTGATGGACCACCTGCGTAAAAACACATTGGATTTAAGTGGCCTGAAAATGGCAGTTCTTGATGAAGCCGACGAAATGTTGAACATGGGCTTCGTAGAAGACATCGAGTGGATCATGGAGCAAGTTCCAGCGTCAGCACAACGTGCTTTGTTCTCTGCAACTATGCCGCCGCAGATCCGTAAGATTGCCAACAAGTTCTTGGCCGATCCTGTTCACGTAAAAATTGAATCAACCAAGCAAACGAAAGCGAACATCGCGCAGAAAGCTTGGAAAGTTCAAGGGATGACAAAAGACGTCGCGTTAGAGCGTATTCTCGAGTCGGTTGAGTATCAACTCGCACTCGTGTTCGTTCGGACACGGAATGACACCCTCACTGTGTCTGCAATGCTGCGTGAGCAAGGCTTTAAAGCTGCAGGTTTGAACGGTGACATGAGTCAGGATCAACGCGAAGCGACAGTGAGCCAGCTCAAAGAAGGGAAAATTCGGATTCTCGTTGCAACCGACGTCGTTGCTCGTGGTTTGGATGTCCCTGGTGTCACGCACGTCATCAACTATGATTTGCCGCAAGACGCTGAGTCTTACGTTCACCGTATTGGACGGACAGGCCGAGCCGGTCGTTCTGGTGAGTCGATCTCGTTTGCACGCCCACGTGAAATGCATTTGTTGAAGCGCTACGAGCGCGCAACGAACGGTTCGATCGAAATGATGGTTGTTCCGCAAGGCCGGGAACTGTCAAAGCTCCGTATTCAGCAAGCACAAACCAAACTGGCTGAAACGGTTGCAAGCCAAGATATGACGACGATGAAGTCGTTGGTCAATCAAATGGTGGAGTCTACCGACATGTCGCTTGAAGATCTTGCTGCAGCGTTGTTGCATCATTATCAAGTGGCACGCCCATTGATCGTAAAAGATGAGCCGAAGCCTAAGTTCGACCGCAAGGAGCGCACTGAGCGTAACGATCGCAATGACCGTTTCGAGCGCGGCGCAAAAGGCAAGCGTCAAGACCGTGGTGAGCGGAGTGACCGGGGCGAACGCCGTGAGCGGAAGCCACGTCGTGATCTGGGCATCGAGTTTGATACGTATCGATTGTCGGTAGGGACTGAGCATGGCGCACGTCCAGGTGATGTGGTTGGCGCAATTGCCAACGAAGCCGATATGGACTCGCGTTACATTGGCGAAATCCAGTTGTTTGCAACCCATACGACGGTGCAATTGCCAAAAGGCATGCCACCGGCCATCTTAAAGAAACTGCAAAAAGCGCGGATTCGTCAACAGCCAATGGCGATCAGCCCAATTTCTGGTAAGCTTAATTCCTAAACACTAGGAGGAAAGGCATGAAATTGAAGACGATTTTAACTGCCGCATCTGCGGCAGTTTTGCTAGCAGCATGTGGGAGCGATCATCATGATGCACACAATGTGCATGGTGACGGTGAGCATATTGGCCAACGTTCTTTCAGCGCGACCTTGAATCCAACCGAGGGCAATGAGGGCTTGCATGGCTTCGTGATGTTTGAAGATACCGCCGATGGTGTCTTTGTTCTTGCTCATGTAGAAGGCCTCGATGCAGGCGGCGTTCATGGGTTTCACGTGCATGAATATGGCGATTGCAGCGATCCAGAAGCGATGTCAGCAGGTGGGCACTTCAACCCACATGGTGCCGACCATGGTTCACCGCAGTCGACTGAGCGTCACGTAGGTGATCTCGGTAATCTGCGTGCAGATGATGCCGGTATTGCGCATCTGGAGATGATTGATACCAAGCTTGAACTCAGTGGGCCACACTCGATTTTAGGTAAATCAGTGATTGTTCACGCTCAGCCAGATGATTACCAAACACAGCCGACCGGTGATGCCGGTGCCCGTGTTCTGTGTGGCGTGATTGTTGACGCGGACATTGATGAGCACGATCACCACGCCCATTAATCATCCTGAGTAACAGTAAAAAACCCGATGTTGATACATCGGGTTTTTTTATATCTCGGATTTATCGTTCGATGGTGAAGAAGAGGTCTGCACCGCTTCGTTCGCCACTGGTTTGACTCTCAAAGTTCAGGCTATCGGTTAATCGATAGCGAATAAAGAACGTTGAAACCGGTTCAATCAGACCGATTCCATACCGGACATACAGACGTGACGAGAGATGCTTTCCAATAAACAAGGAAGTGTTTTCCAGGTTCTCTCCGGTCGCATCGAGCATGACTTCATCTACCCCAATGGCTTGCCCAATTTGTTCCCCGAGGAAATTTCCACCCCGCATGCCGAGTGCAAGCGTGGCTTGCGCAAACACATTCTGTTCGCCAGAGCCTTCCCCGGGCGCGCGTCCTAAGACTAGATATGACAACACCATACTGTCTTGCATAGCTGGGGTAGAGAAAAACGATAGATTCGGTTCTCGCAGTGTTCCTGCAACGCGAGCGCCAACTGTTACATTTTCGACATCGATCGTTCGGGAAACACGTAAGTCTAACCCTGGATTGTTGATTGCACCGCCGGTGAAAACCAGGCTTCCACGTTCAATATCTAAAGGCTGTCCGAAAATCTCATAACGACCGGTGGCTACATTAATGTTTCCTACTCCGGTGGTTGGTTGACCCGGTTGTTCAATCACGCGCAGGCGCCCCGTTAATTGACCGGCAAAACCAAATGCTTCAACCCGCACATTGTCGCCCAGGATAACCTGCACGTCGGCATCAATTGGAAGGTCTTGCTCCTCAAAGGTAAAGATGGTTTCATCCCCTTGCACAATGACGGTATCACGCGATGAGGTATCAAGTTGCTCGAAATCAGGGGGAGTGATCCGGGCTCGTGGAACTGTCACCTCTCCTCGCACTCGCAGACCCGCTTCTGTATAAACCAGATTTAGATTAGGGCTAATGGCCAACGCAATATCACGAGTCTGCATTGCCTGAAAGTTGGCTCCCTCTACCCGAAGCTCGGCGCGTTGATCAAGCAAAAAATACTGACCACTTAACCGAATGGAGCCATCGCCTGACTCTGCCGTGGCTTCAAGCCGAAATGGTTCGCCCTCCGCTCCGGGCGCATTTGCTTCCAGATTCAGTGCTCGCAAGGTAATTCCTGCCGCGGGAATTTCTGCACCGGCCTCTTCAAGGCGTATTTGTCCCTGTATGGCGGGATTCCTTGGATCACCTGAGTAACTGAGATCTCCGGCAATGCGGCCTTGAATTGCTTGTAGTTGTGGCGCAAGGATTGAGATGAAGGCTAAATTTTCAAGCGTAAGCTCAGAAGCGCCCTCTATCCGGGCATTTTGAAGTGCATCAAAAACGACGAGGGTTCCTTGTATACCGCCTTCAAGATCTGCTGTGAGTAGTTCAAAACGCAGATTTAGCTCGTCTTGGTCACCACTAAAGCGGAGCAAGTCACTCTCGCGCAATCGCAGCTCAATATCTTGATCGGGCAATGCGACCACACTGTCTGAGATACGGATCAAACCATCGGCAGTAAAGCGGTTTTCGAGAATCTCAATCGCGACCTGCCCATTAAGAAGCCCAGAAATCTGAACCTGCTCTGGGAGGAGCGGTTGAATAAGATCGAGTCGAATATCTTGAGCATCTGCGTTGATGGTGCCAAGGGTTGACTCAAGGTCCCAATCGACATCCATGCAAAATCCGGCATTTTGTCGCGTACGCTCGATACAAAAACGAGAGACGTAAACGCGCTCTTGATTGAATCGCATCGCACTTTCACGGGTGGTACGCCAATTCCCTGCCTCGGGGTGTGCCAAGAGGACTTGGTGCAACATGCCATCCCAAGCCATATCACGCCAGGTGCCCGACGTGTGAATATCCACTTCAGCTTGTTGTCCGGCTCCTTGAATGCGCAGGTCATATCGGTCCTGTTCACGCTCAGATCGAATGGTTAAGTTATCAAGCAAGGGTGAGTTATTTTGTTGAACTCGGCTAATATCAATGGTCCCAACCGGAAGGGAAGCAAGGGACCAATCAAGTTCTAAATCGGCATTGAGTTCTTCTACAGACCAGTCTTCATATGCAAGCGTACTTCCATGTACCCGAGCTCGAGCGAGGGTTTGTGAAAGGCTTAACCAGAGATCTGCCAAGATTAAGGAGTCATTTGCGGTCAGGCGCAAGTTCTGGGATTCAAGTTCATCCCCAGACCATCGGAGTTGTCCACTCGCTTCGATCTCATAATCCCCCAAGGGATGCTGAATGTTTCCCGCGAGGGTTGCGATATCCACGCGAATGTCAGGCTCTTCGCCCCAGAAACCTTGCGTCACAAGCTCAACTGACATTACGCCGGACGTTTCGGGCACAAAAGAATCAAGTTCAAACGGGTCGGCACGCACGACGAGATCCCACTCGATACCCTCTCCCCATTGTGCATTTCCTGCCACCGAGAACGTTGCTTCATCGGATTTTAGTTGAACAAAAATGGCCTCGGCGGACGTGAGGTTTCCTTGGTAGCTGAACAGAACATCGGCTGGGGCAAAGTCACCAAATCGGGTTTCGCCGCCCATACTGGCCGCAATAGCCTGGATTTCGGGACCAGTGTCCGTTTCAATGGTTCGGATATCAGCATGTCCAGTCCAATCGATGAGAAGACCAAGTGCATCAGCCCGGACAAATAGTGTGTCGAGAGACGCGCCTTGCGGGTCGTATGCCGCCCGTGTATTTACGACAAAGTCGCCGTGCTCGCTATGCACACCTTCTATTCGCAAGTCGCCTTGTAAGGCGCTCAGCGAGCCAGATCCTCGAAGCTCTAAGAGCACTTGCTCGATATCATCTACCAACGGTTGATTTGGACTTTGCGCGGCTCGGATCTCACCTTCCCAGCGCAAGGCTTCGGTGAGTCCATCAGCTACATTTACATGAATGTCTGCGCTGATTGGGCCACTGATTTGCTGGCGCAAAAGGAGATTGTTGGTCGAGCCATTCAGAGTGCCTGTAACTGTTACCGGGCCATGCTCGGGAAGATGAACCCGAATTAAATTGTTCAAGTTAACCGGGTAATCCCCTTGAGGGGTGATTTGACCGTGCAGCTGCGCATGAAATTCGGGAGTTGTCGCAACCAGACTGTGCAACTGAACCGTATTGTCTCGGACACGACCCCGCAGACTTACACGGTTAATTTCTTGCAGAGTGTCGCCTTGGGCGAACTGAACATCAGTCACTTCAAACTGGTCGATCCGCAGATTGACTGGAAATATGATGTCCGGTAGTTCGATAGGAAAGATAGTCTCATTCGCCTCGGGCGGCTCTCGCTCTGCTTCGGGTAAATAAACTCGAATGCCGCGACTTTCAAAGGCACGAATATGAACCTTCCGTTGCATAAGCTCCCAAGGACGCCAACGAATATTCAGGTAGGCTACTGTGGCCTCAATCGCCAAGTCCTCATCACGAAACCGAACACCTCGGATTGTGAAGTCACGTAACAGAAGGCCGGAGTATTCCTCGTAGTCGAACTCGCCGGGGACAAAATGATGTACCTGACTGACAATCAACCGATTACCGGTTTCGGTGGTGAGCAGAATCGTCAGGGTCGTCACCAGAATCAACACGATTCCGAGCAGTGTATAAAGGGAACGAAGGAGCCATTTCTTAAATGTCATCATAAATCCGGCCCTATGGTTAAATGAAGCCGAATCCGGTCGCCGGGGAAGGAAAAGCCGTGCGCTAAATCAATTCGGATGGGGCCAACAGGGCTCTGCCAACGAATACCAGCGCCCGCGCCAAACTTCATTGGATCGGAAATATCGTTAAACGCATTGCCCGCATCCGTAAAGATGGCGAAGCGCCAGTTGGTACGGAATTCATAATCCGCTTCAAGACTCCCGATAATCAAGTGGCGAGCACCGACCACTTCACCAGATTCACTTCGTGGACTAATTGAGCGATATCCATAGCCTCGGACGCTGTTATCGCCACCGGCATAAAAACGCAGTGATGTCGGCACGCGGTCGAACTCGGCGCTTTCTGAAAAGCCAAGCTCAGAGCGCGCTAAAACGCGGACTCGGTCGGAAACACGAGAGACAAATTTTCCAGAGAGGTTGGCCTGCATGAAGTCTGTGTCGGAGAACAAATCACGGCTCGCGCCACGCACACCGAAAGTCAGACGAAAACCACGATCGACATTGAGTCGATTATCGGCATGGATTCGGGTCCACTGTGCGCTGGGGAGAAGGAAGTCAGACCGTCTGCGTTGACCGTCAAATAAATCCCGTTCAGTTTGCCAATCGAGGGCAATAATACGTTGTGTTCGCGTGAGCTCGGTTTGCCAGCTGACCCCTAATGTGAAGAGCTCTGATTGCGTGTTACTTGTATTTTCATCACGGTATGCGCTGCGAATTGCATATTGATCCGTCTGCGGGCGCGAACCTGGAATGATGTAACTTGCCCCGACCCCAGTCAGGATTTCAGAGAGCTGGACGTTTCCCTGAACGCGATGGCCTCGGGTGTTCACCCACCGGCGATTTGCATCGAAGCTAATTCGTGGTCCGGTATCGGTTCCATATCCAAGGCCGATCCGGTCGTATTTGCGCTTATTCGGTTCAAAGTCAACGCGAACTGGAACCTGATAATCTTCATCAGCTTCGGCCCACAAAGGCTGAACTTCAACCCGGCCAAAGTAATCGGTACCGGCCATCCCTTGTTGTAAGTCGAGAATTTCCCGGCTGGTGATAAAACTCCCTTCCTGAAAATCAATGAAGCGGCGCAATACGTCTTCGTCTAAATGCCCCTCGCTGAATTGAACGGCGCCAAAGCGGTAGCGTGGGCCCGAGTCGAAGACCAAGGTGATGTGAGCAAGGTAACTGTCAAGGTCGATTCGCAGCTCCTGCTGGGTGAATCGCGCTTGGTAATAACCGCGGTCGGCCGCTAAATCACGAATGCGTGTTTTCGCACCTTCGTAATTGCTGTGACGCAATGGGGTGCCCGAACGAAGGTTTAATTGATTGCGGATGTTTCGAAACGCATCATCGTTTTGAGCATCCCCTTCAATTCGAACATCGACGGTGCCAATTGGAATTGCCGGACCTAGGGAGATTCGATAATGCGCATGCCAATCGTCGCCTCTGCGTTCGAGGTCGCTCTCGAGTTCAAACTGATAATAGCCGAAAGGGGCAACCGCACGGCGGACGTCGCGAAAGGCTAGCCCATGAAGATAGCGAACGCGACTTGCTCCAGGGGCATTTTGTTCATGGAGGGCATAAATACTGAGCAGACCGCGAACGTTATTCGCAACCCGACCGTCGACACCCTCAATGGTGACGAACACCCGTCCTTGCGATTCTTGAGCTTGCCCCGAGGAGACAAATACCAGAGCAAGAATACAGAAAAAATAACAGGTAAGTCGGTTTACTCCATACATCATGAGAACCCTTTAACGAAGATTGGCTGCTTGTCGATAGGCACTCAATGCAGCTTCTTTTTGCGCGCTTCCAGAATAAGCGTCTCCCAACAGACGATAAGCGAGTGCTGAAGGCTTCATGGCGATGGCCTTCTGCAAGGCGCGCTCTGCAAGACCATAATCAGATTCCTGCAATGCGAGAAAGGCGAGCAGTAAGAACCAGTTCGGGTGCTCAGGGTGTGACTTAATTTGCTTTTCCACTTCTTCGCGGAGCCGTTCTGTTTGTCGCCATTCTCGAATATCAAAGCTCAACAGGTCACTCGCTGTCAGCACGTTGAGTTGCAAGCCTCGCGTCGCAACCTTGCTAGCGATTGAACCAAGACCTCGCTGTGATAATACGTCCAAGTAAGCCATTCGGATGGATGGATTGCGGCGAAGTCGGCTCGGCGTTTGTTTCCAAAACTCAAGAAGCCGCTCTGCAGAGGTTCCCGCACTCTGGAAATAAGCACGATAGCTAGCACGGGTGTATTCTGCCAGTCGAGCTCCCGGCATGACATCCCGGTCTTGGATCTCCGGAAGCAGCTCCCGCAAGGTCTCGTAGTGTTGATGCTTGTAGAGTGTTTCAGCGCATGCACGGAGCACTCCCGCATGCTTAGGGTGTTCTCGACGAAGTGCCTGGGCAGTGCGCAGAGCGAGACTGCTGTCAGTCATTTGTTCAAGTTGCTGCAGACGCACGTTCAGATCATCACTCGCGGTATCAAACGCAAGAGCGAGTACACGCTGTTGCTCTTTGAGATTTCCGAGTGCTTGCCAAGCAGTTGCAGCCAGCAGGTAACCCTGTTGCGGTCTGCGTAACTGCGGAGCTGCTTTTTCTGCGAGTTGGGCTGCCGCACGATAATTTTTGCTGAGCCATTCATTCATGGCGTGTTCGATACGCTGCTCTGCTTTGCGACGCTTACGTCCACGGAACCAGCCCATGGTGATTCGCCGTCCTGAAATGATCCGACGTACCAAGGTTTCGATCAGCCAAAGGGTCAGCAGGAAGGCCACGAATAAGAGCACCGCAACAACCAAGCTCATTTCGATGGTGTAGCGTGCAGTCACAATCGTTAGCATACCCACATGCCCAGACCACATCGGGCCGACAATGAGTCCAAGCGCAAGAATTAGAATAATAAAGAGAGCTCTCAGCACGCGCGTTACTCCCCTTGATGATTGCGGACTTCTTCAACCCGGTCACGCAGCATCGCGTGGGATAAAAGACGGGTTGGGTAGTCCGGCTCGATAGGGAGTCCGCGCAGTGCATCGACTTCCGCTCGGAATTGCCGAACGTCCGAATGCTCTGTGTTTAAGTAGGTATCAACAACCTCCAAAACTTCGTTTAATGTGCTGCGATACAAGTCTTGATGGTGTCGCATGGCGGCCTGTTGAGCGATCTGCAATGCCATCTCAATTTGACCTAGCACTAGCGTACGCTGGTCGTGATCAAGACGCAGCGGAAGCTCATCATGTCGACGCACCTTAATCAGGTCGCCGCTAAAGTTATCCCATGCTTTGGCTAAGTTCTGTCGCCACTCACTCAGGTCACTGCTTAAGGCCTGACTTGAAGTCGTGCTTTCTGATTCGCCGAACCCTGCTTTAAAAGGCAAAGTCCGTGTGCGCGGTTGTAACTGCTGAAGCTGCAGTGCGACTGCCTGAACATTGATGGTTGGCAGTTCGTTGAGCATATCAATATCGTTGTTAAGTTGGCGGATAATCGTTTGGAAGCGACCTGGTGCGTTCTCTTCTAACCGTTGCTTCGCGAGCCCCAGAATTCGGATAGCGCCTTCTTTATCAAATTCCAATACGAGTCGTTGCTGTGCCAACGTCACTAAATCATACGCTTCAAATAAATGCCGATATTCACCTTGGCGCGCGCCGTTTGCCCGAACCTCTTCGGCTAGGCGTTGCGTCGTGCGACTATATTCATCGAGGGCTTGTTGCAGGTTTTCCTCGGAATCTAAGCGCAAGGTGTCAAGGCGTTCTAACCCACGCTCACGGGCGCGACGCTCGGCTTCAAACTGTCGAGTCATTTGCGTTTGAAGCGCCTCGATATCCTCGGACCAATCGTGCGTTGGAGCTGTTGTTCGCTCTGCATCAGCCAGACGTTCATTCATGGCGTCAAGACGCGCTTGGGTCTCTGCGCTTACCGCTTGTTGCTGCTGCCAGACGTAATACCCTCCGGCTCCCAAAACAGCGACACTTAACACGATGAGAAAGAGGAAAAAGCGAGCAAACCACCCCAGCTTAGCAGGAGGGACTTTTGCTGTGTCTCGACGAGCCGACCCCGTAGCACCTTCTGTACGTTCGGGAGTTTCTGATTTTGAGCGCTCAGCGACCTCTTTTGAATGGTCCTTCGATTTTTCCGTCATGGCAGTTTTCCTGATGGTTTTCCATGCTTGAATGAGTGACGTGGGGGTCGCGTTCTCTGCAGCATGAATGTGCTCCGCGGAAACGCCTTGTTCTTTAATATAGCGTGTGACGCGCCCTTGAGGCGTGACCCAGTGACAGCGGCGGGCCCATGTACGGCCTGCGGGACTCAAATGCTCCCAGAATAGGGTTGCTTGCTCTACGCTGGATACCACAATGACTTGGACGTTTTCCTGCCACGCAGGTTCCTCATCGGGCAAAGAATTTACACGAGGAACACGTTGATAAACCTCGGCAATTGTTAACTCAGCACCATGTTTTTGCAGCGTGTCGCGCAGCAATGTGCGCCCCTCTGTACCGGTCAGCAGCAGCCATTTTTGCGCAGTACAGTCTGTAAACTCAGACAAATTTAAGAGGCCTTCGCTGGTGAAATCAGTGGCTGGATAATGCACCGGTTGTTTGGCGGCTGCGGCGAGCACTTCAGCGGTTCCCGAGCCGACGGCATAATAGGTTTTTGCCTTCGGCCATGTGAGGTCAGCGTCAGCCGCCTCAAGGGATTTTGCAAAAGCGCGTACGGCGTTCGGACTCACGGCAATCACACCGTCCCACGTGGTTTCACACCATGTCGCAAGGCGGTCGGGATCGATCGTCAAGGCTTCGATTTCGATGACCGCAAATTTATAGACCGGCGCCCCGTAATCGCGCAGCGCTAGCTCGATCGGATCGGCGTGTTGATCAGGTCGAATAAGCAGTGTGGCGGGGCGCGTCATGTTATTCTCCCTCGCGATAGACGGCTGCGAGAATGTCGCCCGCACCCTGTGCAAGTAACTTCTCAGCGAGCTGAATACCAAGGTCTTCAAAATTGGCCGCAGGCCCGTCAATTTCGTCGCGAACTACGCGCGCTCCATCCGGATCACCAACAAGTCCGCGCAGGTGAATCTTACCATCGTGAAGTTCTGCAAACGCCCCGATCGGGACTTGGCAGCCCCCTTGCAATCGACGATTCATCGCACGTTCTGCTAGAACACAGACACGAGTTGCCTCATCCTCGAGCGGCTTTAAGAGTGCTTTAACGCGGCTATCATCTGAACGGCACTCAATCCCGAGTGCGCCTTGACCATTGGCAGGAAGGGAGAGTTCGACGGGCAGACACGCGGTAATTCGCTTGTCGAGTTCGAGTCGTTTTAGACCCGAGGCGGCCAGGATAATTGCATCGAATTCGCCGTCATCAAGTTTCCGTAAGCGTGTTTGCACATTGCCCCGTAAATCCCGAATAACAAGGTGGGGGAACTGCTCTGCAATTTGACAGCGCCGGCGCAAGCTACAGGTACCTACCACGCTTCCGGCGGGCATATCCGCCAAGCTTTTATAAGCGTTTGAAACGAATGCATCGCGGGGATCTTCCCGTGTGCAAATTGTGGCAAGTTCAAGACCTTCAGGAAATTCGACGGGAACATCTTTCATGGAATGAACGGCTATATCCGCCCGCCCTTCAAGCATTGCAACTTCTAACTCTTTGACAAAAAGTCCTTTTCCGCCAATTTTTGCCAACGGAGTATCCAGAATCACATCACCTCGCGTCGACATTGGGAGTAATGTAACGGACAGCCCGGGGTGAAGTGACTCCAGTCGGGCTTTGATATGTTCAGCCTGCCAAAGTGCCAGAGCACTTTTTCGCGTTGCAATCGTGAGGGTTTGTGCGGTCATGGTACTCCCTGATGGTGACTTCAGTTCCAATCGAGCGGTTTTGTCGTCTACACCTGCTTTGCGGGTGACAAACAAGCGCTTGAATGCGATTATAAGGGACTTTCGAACTCAAGTGTAACGTGACTCATGAGAAAACGCACGAAGACCATAATGTTAGCGCTCGCGGTGCTTTTTATCGCTGCAGGTTGTGGCCAGAAGGGCCCTCTTTATTTGCCCGAAGCGCCTGAGCAAACAACACCGGAGTCTCCGGAGCAATCCTCGAGTCAAGACGCTCTTTCCGCGTCAGAAGAGAACAGGTAGTCCATGTCAGAATTTGAATTTCGTCACGGCGTGATGCACGCAGAATCCATTTCCGTTCCTGATTTGGCGGCGCGGTTCGGAACCCCGTGTTATGTCTATTCGCGTGCTGCAATAGCTCGTAACTGGAAGGCCTTTCAGGATCATCTGCCGGCACCTCACAAGGCGTGTTACGCGGTCAAAGCAAATTCGAATTTAGCGGTTTTACAAGTTTTGGCAGAATTAGGTGCGGGCTTCGATGTGGTGTCCGGTGGCGAAATTGCTCGCGTATTGAAAGCGGGTGGTCGCGCCCAAGATATTGTTTTTTCCGGTGTCGGGAAATCGGAGCATGAAATTCGCTATGCACTTGAACACGATATTGGTCAGTTCAACGTGGAGAGTGATGCGGAGTTGGATCGTATCTCGGCGATAGCGGTAGCGATGGATACCACGGCTCGTGTTTCATTTCGTGTCAATCCCGATGTGGACGCAAAAACCCATCCATATATCGCAACGGGTCTTGAGGCCAATAAATTCGGGATTCCAATGCAAGACGCGTTGGACACCTTCAAACGCGCAGCGACGCTTCCGGGTCTTGAGATTGTTGGAGCGGATTGCCACATCGGCTCTCAGCTGACAGAAACTCAGCCGTTCCTCGATGCACTCGATCGCATGCTTGCTCTGGTAGATGCGCTAGAAGCCATTGGCATTACGCTCAAGCACTTAGATATGGGGGGTGGTTTGGGTGTGACTTACCAAAGCGAACAGCCACCTGCGGTTGGAGATTATATTCAAGCCTTGCTGGCGCGGATGGCGAGTCATCCGCATCTCGCATTGTACCTCGAGCCGGGTCGCGCCATTGTGGCGAATGCAGGAATTCTTGTGACTCAGGTCGAATACCTGAAGGCAAGCCGAACCAAACATTTTGTGATGGTTGACGCCGGCATGAATGATTTGCTGCGACCGTCCTTGTATCAGGCTTTCCATGATATTGTGAATGTCTGCGAGTCCTCGGCTCCCGAAATTACCGGTGATGTGGTGGGTCCGGTGTGTGAAACGGGGGACTTCTTGGGTCAACAACGGACGCTCCGCGTGGCTGCCGGAGACCTACTTGCAGTAAAAAGTGCAGGCGCTTATGGGTTTGTGATGAGCTCGAATTACAATACCCGCCCACGCCCACCGGAAGTTATGGTGGACGGCAATGAAGCATACTTAATCCGAGCACGGGAAACGCTCGAAGATGTCTGGCGAGGGGAAACCTTGATTCCTGCGCAGACGGAAAAATAAAAGGAATCGAAGACCATTATGCTGGTTCAATTTTCAAAAATGCACGGACTCGGAAATGACTTTGTGGTGATCGACAACGTCACGCAGAATATTTTTTTGAGTCGTGAGCAGATCAGTAAACTAGCAGACCGACACCTGGGCATCGGATTTGACCAACTTTTAATGGTCGAGCCGCCCTATGATCCCGATGTCGATTTTCACTATCGCATATTCAATGCAGATGGTTCAGAAGTTGAGCAGTGTGGAAACGGGGCACGCTGCTTCGGTCGTTTTGTCCGCATGAAAGGTCTAACTAATAAAAGCGAAATTTCCGTGAGCACCAAGAAAGGGGTGATTCAAATTCGCTTGGAAGCTGATGGTCAGGTCAATGTGGATATGGGGGCGCCTATTCTGGAGCCGAGTGAGATTCCATTTCGCGCAAATAAGCAAGAAATTACCTATATTCTTAGAGCAGAGGAACAAACGTTCTTTGTCGGTGCGGTTAGTATGGGAAATCCGCACTGTGTAATGCTTGTCGATGATGTTGCGAGTGCACCCGTTCAAGAAACCGGTGCATTGTTGACCAAATTTGAGCGGTTCCCTGAAGGAGCAAATATCGGCTTCTTGCAAATTACTGACACCAACGCGGCCAAGTTACGCGTATTTGAGCGCGGTGTGGGTGAGACGCAGGCATGTGGAACCGGTGCATGTGCCGCTGCAGTATGGGGCATTTTACAAGAAAAACTAAAGTCACCTGCGCGCATCGAGCTGCCCGGTGGCTCCCTCGAGATCAGTTGGCAACCGGGTGAATCCCTCTGGATGCGCGGTCCGGCTGAACATGTATTTGATGGACAATTTTCATTATGAGCCAGTTATTATGAGCAAGGACAAATCACTCGCAACAGAGCTCGATACGACACAGCTTGATGCGGAGATGGTCGCCGATTTTTTGCGCGCCAATCCGGACTTCTTCGAGCAGTATCCGAAGGTATTGATGCGTATGAATTTGCGTCATCAGCAGGACGGTTCTGTGTCGCTCGTCGAACGTCAACAACGGGTGTTGCGTGATAAAGTCGCGGCCCTTGAAGATGAGATCACAGCACTGATGGCCCATGCGAAGCGAAATGAGCAAGTGTTCAAAGGCTACAGTGAGCTTTATCGTAAACTTCTTAAATGTGACACCCTCGATGCCGTGATTGGACACCTCGAGACGACATTTCGGGAACAGTTTTCGCTTCCAGAGCTGTCCCTCAAGTTTTTTGATAGTCCTCTGACGCTTCCTGAGCAATTTACGTTTACTGCAGACACGCACAGACAACTGCTATCTCGCCGTTTTAAGGATGAGCGTGTTTTTTTAGGGCGGCTCCCGAAAGAAGAAATTAAATTGTTGTTCCATCAAGAAGAACACATTAAGTCAGTGGCATTGGTCTTACTCGGTGAGAAAGGTGAAGTGGGCATGCTAGCCGTCGGAAGCAAAGACCCCTTACACTTTGATCCCATGATGGATTATCTCCTCATTACGCAATTACAGGACGTACTTGCAGTGGTGTTGCCCAAAGTGCTGGGAGCGCATCGGAGCGAACCCTAATGACAGATGCGGCAGCAAGTCATCTTGTGGAGGAGCTCCAAGCTTTTACGGATTATTTGTTGCGCGTACGAGGGTATGCCCAGCGCAGCGTCATGAGTTATCAGCGTCAACTGCAACGGTGTGTATCTGACCTCGTTGATGTCGGCGTCGGGCGTTGGGATGATGTCACCGTGACCCACATTGAAAACTTGGTGATGCAATGGCGACGCCAGGGGGCCGGACCGTCCTCAATTCATCAGAGACTATCAGCGTTACGCACCTTTTTTGGGATTCAAATAGAGCGCGGTCGCCTGACTACAAACCCCGCCCGCGTTGTCAAAGCTCCCAAAAGTGCGAAACGTCTTCCCAAAAACCTCGATGTCGATAGTGTGTTTCAGTTACTCGACATCCATCCGGACGACCCTCTTGCTTTGCGTGACCGCGCGATGTTTGAACTGATGTACAGCAGCGGCTTACGACTCTCCGAGTTGGTTTCACTCGAGCTGCGCGATGTGCAGGCAGACTGTGAACTGCGAATCGTGGGAAAAGGAAACAAGACGCGTATTGTCCCGTATGGAAAAGAAGCAAGAAAATGGCTGGAGCGCTGGATTGAGGTCCGAAGTCATTGGAAAAAAATTACCAGTGAGGCACTCTTTTTGAATCAGAACGGTGGACGTCTCTCGGCTCGTTCAGTGCAATTACGGCTCAAGAAGTGGGGCCTCGAGCAGGGGTTGTTCGATAATCTTCACCCGCATAAGCTGCGGCATAGCTTTGCGACCCACATGTTGGAATCCAGTCAGGACCTTCGCGCCGTACAAGAGTTACTTGGGCATGCAAATCTGAGTACGACTCAAATTTACACCCACCTCGATTTTCAACGCCTCTCGCAAGTATATGATGCAGCGCATCCGCGGGCGAAACGCAAAGGCAACAGCTAACGAACTGGAGTGAAGGATTTTTAATATGTGGCACTTTCACCGAAGGTTACGCCCGTTTTCCCTGATTAGTTTTGACCTTGATGACACCTTGTATGATAACGGGCCGGTGATTTTAAATGCCGAGCAGCAACTTGCCGATTATATTGCTCGTGCATGGCCCGAGGTCAGTGATATGGATGCCGCGGCATGGCGTCAATTGAGGGATCATGTGGCAAAAGAAGATGCGGCACTCGCCAGTGATATGACCGCACTTCGCCTCGCTACTCTGATCCGTGGATTAAGGCAGCGGGGCGTTCTTGAGCGCCGAGCGCGATCGCTTGCCGAAGAGGGGATGGAACAATTTTTAGTCGCGCGAAATGATGTCACCATCGATCCGAAGGTGATCGCATTGCTCGACCAACTTGCGGCCCACTATCCACTGGTAGCGGTCAGTAATGGTAATGCAGATATTCATCGATTGGGGCTCAGTGATTATTTTATTGCGGCTTATCACCCAGGTCATGGCCGTCGAGGAAAACCATTTACCGATCTTTTTGTGGCGGCTGCAGAGGGTGCGAAGCTAACTGCTCCGGATCAGCTATTGCATATTGGCGACCATCCAGTCAGTGATGTGCAAGGCGCCCTTAATTTTGGCGCTCAGAGTATCTGGTATGTACCCGAGCCTGCTTCCCTGTCGCAACACCCAACTCGCCTCCCAGAAGCGCGAGTCTCGGAACTCACCGCCTTGCATGCGTTAGTCCCCGGAAGTCAGTAGCTCGGGGCAATCATTGCCTACTGGTTTTATGTACAGTATCATGCGAGGCAATACACTCGGAGCGCGAGTGCTTTTCCCTACCTCTCAACAATGCGATGGAGCGAGCGAATGGATGTTTCTTACTTACTTGATGGGCTGAATGAGCGTCAACGTTCAGCGGTCAGTGCCGGTGAGCAAGATATGCTCGTTCTCGCGGGTGCGGGAAGCGGGAAGACGCGCGTGTTAGTGCATCGAATCGCCTGGCTAATTCAGGTCATGAATTACTCGCCAATGTCTATTTTGGCGGTGACTTTTACCAACAAAGCGGCAGCGGAAATGCGTGGCCGTGTTGAACGTTTGCTAGGGCGCGATGTGCAACGGATGTGGATTGGCACCTTCCACGGCCTCGCTCACCGGCTTCTGCGTGCTCATTATCAAGATGCTCGACTACCGCAAAACTTCCAGATTCTTGACAGTGATGACCAATTGCGTTTGCTGAAACGGACCATCAAAGCGTTGAACCTTGATGAAAAGCAATGGCCCGCAAAGCAGGCGGGGTGGTATATCAACGCCAAGAAAGATGATGGACTGCGACCTCAGCATATTGAAACCCACGATCCTGCCGAAAAAACTCACTTACAGATTTACACTGCATATCAGGAAGCTTGCGATCGCGCCGGCTTGGTCGATTTCGCTGAGCTTTTGCTGCGCGCTCATGAGCTATTAAGAGATAACCGCCATGTTCGAGAGCATTACCAACGCCGCTTCCGGCATATTTTAGTGGATGAGTTTCAAGACACCAACCAAATCCAATATGCATGGGTGCGTCTGCTTGCCGGACAGGATAATCATGTCGCAATTGTCGGAGACGATGATCAGTCTATTTACGGCTGGCGCGGCGCTCAAGTCGAGAATCTCCAGCATTTCTTACGTGATTTTCCACAGGCTGAGACAATCCGACTTGAGCAGAACTACCGTTCCACCAGCACCATTTTGAAAGCAGCGAATCAGGTCATTGCAAACAATAGTGATCGATTGGGCAAAGATTTATGGACCGAAGGCAATGAAGGTGAATCTATCTTGCTGTATTCAGCGTTCAATGAGCAAGAGGAAGCCCGCTATATCGTTGCGCAAATAAAGAAATGGCAAGATGAGGGAGGAGCCCTCAATGATGTCGCGATTTTGTATCGAAATAATGCGCAATCTCGGGTCCTCGAGGAGTCATTATTGTACGCGAGTCTCCCCTATCGAATTTATGGTGGGCTCCGATTCTTCGATCGACAAGAAGTCAAAGATGCCATTGCTTATCTACGCCTTATCAGTAATCGCCAAGATGATGCGGCCTTTGAACGGGTGGTGAATACTCCCACTCGCGGAATCGGTGAACGGACGTTAGGTCTGATTCGAGAGCTCGCGCGTTCTGAGCAACTTCCAATGTGGCAAGCGGCTCGTAAAATGGTCAGTCAATCACTGTTGGCTGGGCGAGCAAAGACGGCCGTGGTGGGCTTTTTGGACCTAATCCAAAGCCTTGAGGAAGCCTGTGTCGATCAGCCGCTTTCCAAACAAACGGATCGTGTATTGAAAGGCAGTGGGTTGCTGGCCATGTATCAAGCAGAACAGAGCGATAAAGCTGAAACGCGGGTGGAAAACTTACAAGAATTGGTCAGTGCAACCGACAGCTTTGTACCTTCTGGCGAAGAGGGGATGACCCCATTGGCGGAGTTTCTTGCGCATGCGGCATTGGAAGCCGGTGATGAGCAAGCGGATGCTTATCAGGATGCGGTTCAGTTGATGACCTTGCACAGCGCGAAAGGCTTGGAGTTCCCGCTGGTTTTTATGACGGGGATGGAAGAAGGGACCTTCCCCTCGCAAATGTCATCAGGTGAGCCGGGGCGACTCGAAGAAGAGCGTCGGTTGTGCTACGTGGGTATGACCCGCGCCATGGAGAAACTCATCTTAACCTATGCAGAAAGCCGCCGATTGTACGGGCAGGAGAATTTCCATCGGCCTAGTCGGTTTATCGCCGAAATTCCCTCGGATTTAGTCAGTGAGGTGCGTGTTCAGACGCGGATTGAGCAGCCCGCTGCTCGCCGGAGCCGCTTCCATACGAGCGCTTCACACGAAGCGTTTAACGAAACGGGGTTCCAGCTAGGCCAGCGTGTTTTACACCAAACGTTTGGCGAGGGAACTGTACTCAATTATGAGGGCACGGGCCCGCAAAGCCGGATCCAAGTCAATTTTGATGATGTCGGCAGTAAGTGGCTGGTTGTGGCGTACGCCAAGCTCACCCCTTTGCGTTAATGCTTTGCGTCGCTTTGGCTGCGCGACGCACATCGCGATGTGCCTTGGCCGCATCGAATGAATAGATAGCGAGCGCACTCCAAATAATCGTAAAGGTCACGACTTTATCAATGGCAAAAGGCTCTCCGTACACGAAGACCGCAAGGATAAACATGAGGCTCGGACCGATATATTGGAAGAATCCGAGTGTCGAGTAGCGGATGCGTTTCGCAGCGCCCGTGAAAAACAATAAGGGAACCGTGGTGATGACTCCGGCCATGACCAATAAGGTGTTAAGCTGCCAAGTGTTCTGCAACATATTGCTCGAGTCACTACTCGCAAACGCGAAGAAATAAATCAAAATGGCCGGCAGCAAAATAAGGACTTCAAGCCATAACCCTGTCAGGGAATCAAAGGGCAGCTTCTTGCGGATGGCTCCATAGGTGGCAAATGATGCGGCAAGGGTTAGGGCAATCCAGGGAACCGAGCCAAAGGTGATAATTTGGATTGCGACGCCAGTAAATGCGAGTCCAACCGCCCAGATCTGTAGTTTTCTCAGTCGCTCACCAAAAAACAGCATGCCGATGGCCACATTTAACAACGGGTTGATGTAGTAACCAAGGCTCGCATCCAGAATAAAGTCATTCGCCACGGCCCAGATGAACAAAAGCCAATTGAATCCCACCAATAGTGCGGCAATCGCCAGTCTGAATAGCAATTTGGGTGCTTTAAAGGCGGCGACGACCCGACTTAATTTACCGGTTGCAACGAGTAAGATGAAGACCAGAAAGAATGCCCAAATGATTCGATGGGCAAGGACCTCGAATGCGGGGACGTGCGCGACGGCTTTAAAGTAGACGGGGGCTATCCCCCAAATTGTGTACGCAGCGATCGCAAAAAGCACCCCTTGGCGGGCCTGACGATCAGCATCATTCATTGGTGAGTTCACACATTTATCCTACGATGTACGTGCCCGTTCCAAAGGCGATAAGCATTCCATCTTCGTTATGCATTTCCATGCGTGCTACAGCAACCTTGTTCCCTGAACGGATAATGGTCGCAGTGGTAATGAATTCTTTGCCACGCCCGGGTCGAACGTAGTCGACGCGCAGGTCGATGGTGCCGCAACGAGCGATGCGCTTGACGATTTCGTCCGCAGGTAAATCTTGCTTTAGACGCTCAATCACACTGGCCATAATCACCACACCGCCTGCAGTATCCAACGCCGTTGCTGTCACCCCACCATGTAAAATTTGCATCGGAGCATTCCCAACGAGCTGGTCTTGCCAGCGAAAGCGGACTTCCGATTGCTGGGCATCGAACTTCGTCACCACAATCCCCAAGTGTTTTTGAAAGGGGATTTGCTCGTTCATAAAGGTGGAAATTTGTTCAAGTAGGGCAGAAGAAGACATATGCTCATGGTTATCTTGAATTGGGATGCTTACAATAGAGAGCAACCGAAGTTGAGTCAACTAGATGAGTGAGTCGTGCCGATATCCCAAGGGTCCATGAAAACTAACGCAAAAGACGCCAGCGTCGATATGGATCTAGCGGCGGCAAAAGCCCAGCTACGGGATATTTTTGGGTATACGTCCTTTCGCTTCGGGCAAGAAGCGATCATTCGCGCCATTTTGCGTGGCCAGGATACCCTCGCCTTGCTGCCTACCGGAGCAGGAAAGTCCCTGTGTTATCAACTCCCCGCGCTGCTTCTTAGAGGTATTACGCTCGTCGTATCACCACTGGTCTCCTTGATGGATGACCAAGTCGATGCCATGCGCGAGCTTGGTGTTCCTGCCGGTGCGATTCACTCAGGCATGAGCTCTCCTGAGGTGATTGAAACTTTTCGGCAGCTGCACCGCGGCGAGTTGAAGCTCGTGTACCTGGCTCCAGAGCGGTTACTCCAATCGGGCTTTCGCAGCCGGCTCATGGAACTGGATATCTCACTTATTGCAGTTGATGAGGCGCACTGTGTTTCTCAATGGGGGCACGATTTCCGCCCTGAGTATGGTCAGCTTGGACAAATTCGCGAGTGGTTGCCCCATGTCCCCATTCTTGCTTTGACAGCCACAGCGGATGCTGTGACACGCCATGACATCATTTCCTGCTTACAGCTCCACGATCCGGAGTTGGTGCAAGGTTCTTTTGATCGTCCGAACATTCGTTACCTTGTGCAAGAAAAATTCAAG
Organism: Aliidiomarina sanyensis; assembly: GCF_003987175.1. GTDB lineage: Bacteria > Pseudomonadota > Gammaproteobacteria > Enterobacterales > Alteromonadaceae > Aliidiomarina > Aliidiomarina sanyensis. The sequence goes on from NZ_PIPM01000007.1 coordinate 23,374, forward strand.
CCTCGGGAACAAGTGGTTCAGTATGTGAAGCGTCAGCGAGGAGCTCCAGGGATTATCTACTGTGGGAGTCGAAAGCGTACGGAGGAGTTGTCCGAAAGCTTGATGCGAGCAGGTGTGCGCGCTGCACCCTATCACGCAGGACTTCCGCATGACGCCCGAGCACGGACCCTCCGTGGCTTCATTCGCGACGATATTGATGTCGTGGTTGCGACGATCGCCTTCGGTATGGGCATCAATAAGCCGAACGTTCGGTATGTATTACATTACGATATTCCCCGCAGCGTGGAGGCCTATTATCAAGAAACCGGACGTGCAGGCCGGGATGGCGCACCTGCGGAAGCCATGCTGTTTTACGAACCCAATGATGCGGCTTGGATTTGGCGTCTTTTTGCCGAGCAAGAGGAAACGCCTCAAGTTCGGGTGGAACAACAGAAGTTCTCTGCCATGACTTCGTTTGCAGAAGCGCAAACCTGCCGACGCTTGGTGCTCTTGAATTACTTTAATGAGTATCGTGACAAAGCCTGTGGAAATTGTGACCTCTGCCTTCATCCACCGCGCAGCTATGATGGAACCATCGATGCTCAAAAAGCACTCAGTTGTGTGTATCGGACCGGTCAGCAATTCGGAATCCAGCACGTGGTTGAGGTGCTGCGGGGTGGTGCGAGTCAAAAAGTGAAGCAATACGGGCATGAGAAACTGAGTACTTGGGGCATTGGGAGCGATCATAGCTCTGAATATTGGACGTCGGTGCTACGGCAGCTCATTCATCGCGGACTGCTGATTCAAGATATTCGCCGACATAGCGCCTTGGTTCTGACGGAGGAGGCGCGTCCGGTCTTGCGCGGTGAGATAGCGCTCACTCTCGCAGTGCCCCGTTTGCAGACTCAAATCGATGCGGAAACGGTGAACGACCGCGGCCAACATGACAAGGCGCTCTTCAAGCGTCTGAAAAAATTGAGAAAAATGATTGCGGAACGCGAAGAAAAACCGCCGTTCGTGGTATTCAGCGATGTGACCTTGCGAGAAATGGCACAACTGCTCCCCACCACGCGCGATGCTATGTTGCGAATTTCCGGTGTCGGGCAAGTAAAACTCGATCGGTATGCCGATAGCTTTATCGTTGAAATTAAAGATTATTTAGGCCAGTAAGAAATTATTTTGCGGCCTTGGCCTGCTAAAAACCCACCTTGAATCCGACCTTTACAGTCAACTCCTAACAAATTGTATATTTATTCACCTAGACCTTGTAAATATTTTGTCATAAAGTCTGGTTAAGATATAATCACTACACACAGATGTAGCTACAAATTTACAACAAAAAAGAAGCTAAATTGGACAAAAAACCTGTGAAACTGTCCTTTATTTGTAATAGAATTCGCGCGTTTCGTTCATGCGGTCGTCATCGAATTGTCACAATTCGGGATTATCGTTACGCGTCCAAGCTACTCTACAAACTCTCACACACTAACTATGCAGGAAATTTGGCATGACTAAGACGACGAAACTGACCCGCATCGCCGCGGCAGTAGCGCTTACGTTGGGTATGTCTGGTGTTGCACTGGCGGAAACAGCTTCCTCCATGCGCGGACAAATCGTTGGACCACAAGGTGAAGTGGTCGCCAACACTCGCGTAATCATCCAGCACGTACCTTCTGGTACTGTTCAGACTACCACCACTAACAACCAAGGTATCTTTACCGCTTCTGGTCTGCGGGTTGGCGGTCCTTACATTGTAATGATCGACTCCGAAGTCTACGAAGGAAAAACTCTGGAAGATATCTTCCTGCAGTTAGGTGATCAGTACCGTTTGAGTGCACAGCTTGAGCCGCGTCGCGAGAACATCGAGCGCATCACGGTCACCGGCCGCGCCATTAACACCACATCACTGCAAGCGGGCTCCTCGAGCACGTGGGGTGCACAAGAAATTCAAAACATGCCAACGTTTGACCGCGATCTTAAAGACATCGTGCGTCAAAACCCACTGGCAGCTGACTTGGGCGACGACAGCCGCTCATTGACCGTTGGTGGTAACAACCCACGTTACAACAGCATCACGGTTGACGGGATTGGCCAGAACGATGATTTCGGCTTGAACGCCGGTGGTTACCCAACGAACCGGACACCGATCTCAATCGACGCGATTGAGCAGGTCTCTATCCAGAGCGCACCATTCAATGCGCGTTACTCTGGCTTTGCTGGTGCTCGTATCAACGCGGTTACGCGTTCAGGAACCAACGAGTTCAGCGGTTCTGTATTCTATGAATACGCATCAGATGACCTTGCAGGCCGTCCGAAGCGCAGCAGCATCTTGGGTGGAAACCGCCCGAATCTCGAATACAAAGAGGAAACCTATGGCTTTAGCCTGGGCGGTCCAATTTTACGTGACCGTTTGTTCTTCTTCGTAAACTATGAGAACTACTCAGAGCCGACGTCAATCGATCAAGGTCCTGCTGGTTCTTCTGCAATTGAGCAAAAGCAAATCGATCCTGCGTTGGTTGAGCGCATTCAAAACATCGCGCGCAACGTGTATGGCGTTGAGCCAGGCGACTGGAACGTGCGTCCTGACCAAAAAGACGAGAAGATTCTCGTTAAGTTGGATTGGAACATCAACAACGACCACCGTGCATCATTCACATATCAACGTGCTGACGACGAAGCGGCGTTTAACACCCGTACGGGCGGTGTGACCAACCTGAACTTGAATTCGCATTGGTACACGCGGACTCAGACCATGGACAACTTTGCATTGCAGTTGTACTCCAACTGGTCACCAAACTTCAGCACCGAGGTTAAAGCGTCTGTGAAGGACGTTGCGACTGGACAGGATCCAAGCCTTGGCCGTAACTTTGGTCAGGTTCAGGTTCGCTTTACTGATGATGAAAACGCAGCGGGTGCTGGCGGTCAGATTAACATCGGTCCAGACCGTTCACGTCATGCGAACAGCCTTGAAACCAAAACCACCGAGTTCCAGATCCACGGTGAATACCTAATTGGTAACCATCAGCTCCAGTTCGGTGCTGAGTACCAAGAAATTGACGTATTCAACGAGTTCATTCAAGACGCGTTAGGTTCATTTATCTTTACCAGCGTTGAGAACTTCGAAAACCGTTTCGCGAACCAAATCGCTTACCAAAACGCATTCACAAACGTTACGCGTGATGGTGCTGCTGAGTTTGCGTACAACAACACGGCGTTCTACCTGCAAAACAGCTGGGACGTAAACTGGGATTTGACCCTGAACTTCGGTGTTCGTTATGAGCGCTTCGGTTCAAGCGACCGCCCAGCATTCAACCAGAACTTCTTCGACCGTTATGGTTTCGACAATACCATGAACATGGACGGTCTGGATCTCTGGTTGCCGCGCTTTAGCTTCAACTACGAGTGGACAGACAACATCACAGTACGTGGTGGTGTAGGTCAATTCTCGGGTGGTCGTCCAAACGTGTGGATTTCAAACGCTTACACCAACGACGGTGTGACGATTGTTGCAGCACCTAACCTGACCAACGTCTCTGACGTTGATATCCGTCAAGTTCCTCAGTCAATGCGTGATGCACTGTCTGCAGGTGACGGTAACACCACACCAATCGATCCAAACTTCAGAATGCCATACGACACGCGTTACAGCTTGGCGTTGGACTACTCTGACCTGAGCATTCCTTTGCTAGGTGATGGCTGGTTTGCGTCAGCAGAAGTTATCTACACGCAGAAGGATCGTGAAGTTGCATGGACTAACTTGGCGAAAGTTGCTTTGTTGGACGACAACGGAAATCAGGTGACTTCAGCGGGCGGTCGTCCACTGTATGTAAGCTGGGATCCACTGGCTGGTCCACGTCCTACCACAATTGGTGGCTTTAACACCAACCGGTACGACGTCATGTTGACCAACGTTGAAGGTGGCCGTTCGCTCGTGTCGACATTCAGCATCGGTAACAACTGGGACAACGGTCTGAGCCTGCGCTTGAGCTACACCAACCAAGACGTAAAAGACATCACGTCTGGTGGTTCATCAACTGCGCACTCGAACTACAACTTCCAGACCGCAGTCGACAAGCAAAACCCAACTGTTGGTGTTGCTTCGTATGAAATCAAGCACCGCTTCATGGCAAGCTTGAACTACCGTACGGAAATCTTCGCGGGCTATGCGTCGAACTTCAACCTGTTCTTCGATCGCAGCTCGGGTCGTCCTTGGAGCTACGCGCTGGATACCTTCCAGTTCCGTGGTTTCGGTGATGCGTCTCAGCAAAACTTGTGGACATCGACCAACTACTTGCCGTACATCCCGACTGGCCCGAACGATCCAAACGTTCGCTACACTGGTGGGTTGACGTATGAGCAGTTCGCTGAGTGGTTGGAAGCGGGTAACTTAACGCGCTATGCAGGTGGCTATGCAGTGCGTAACGAAGGTCGCCGTGGTCCATACGTGACAAACCTTGATTTCCGCTTCGAGCAAGAAATCCCAGGTCTGTTCAACAACCACCGTGGTGCGATCTACTTCGACTTGCGTAACGTTCTCGCTCTGTTGGACACGAACCAGCGTCACACGGTTAGCTTCTCTGATACCGGTGTTCGTTTAGCGTCTGTTCAAATCGATCCAGAAACTGGACAGTACATCTACGGTGCTCCGTTCGGTGGCTTCGGTGGCGTTGAGAACGCGGTTCGTTACAATGCGCGCGCCTCAACCTGGAATGCGAAAATCGGTATCCGTTACCGCTTCTAAGCAAATTCCAAGCGAAAGCTAGTGAAACCGGCCTCATATGAGGCCGGTTTTTTTTGTGCGCAAAAGGCTTCTTCGCGGGATAAAAATGAGAACAACCCAATTCAAGAAGGCAATTGGGCTAAAGTCTAATCTGATCCGTTTTGAAAGCATGTTAGGTTAGCCAGCTACCTGATAGGTCTGCTATCTTGCTTTCAATAACAACAACTGGGAAATCATTATGAATGCAATATTTGTTTTGATTGCAGGGATTGGCGCTATGGCTTTGGGGTACCTTTTTTACTCCAAGTTTATCGCGGAAAGGATTTACAAACTCGACCCGAATTTTCGGACGCCCGCACACGAATTTGAAGATGGCGTCGATTTCGTTCCGACTAACAAATACGTATTGTGGGGTCACCACTTTACCTCTGTTGCGGGTGCTGCCCCCATCATTGGCCCCGCAATTGCGGTGATCTGGGGTTGGGTTCCCGCTTTTCTGTGGGTCATTTTAGGGACCATTTTCTTTGCTGGTGTACACGACGCCGGTGCCATTTGGGCCAGTAACCGTAACAAAGCAAAATCAATCGGTGCACTCACGGGTGACGTGGTGGGCAAGCGCGCACGCAGCTTGTTTATGATTGTGATTTTCCTCGTACTGTTGATGGTGAATGCTGTTTTTGCAGTGGTCATTGCTGGACTCCTTGTCGATTTTAATAGTGCTGTTATCCCTGTGTGGGGAGCCATCTTTGTCGCCTTGATTATCGGTCAGCTCATCTACCGAAAGTTGGTGGGCTTACTCGCCGTATCGATTATTGGTGTGATAGCGCTCTACACACTCATTGGCCTCGGTCCTGCCTTTCCCCTTGCACTGCCGGAAACCTTTATGGGTCTGTCCGACCGTGCCCAGTGGATTATTATCCTGTTTGGTTATGCGGCCATTGCCTCTCTACTTCCAGTATGGGTGCTGCTCCAGCCACGGGACTACATTAACGGGCTGCAGCTCTTTATTGGCTTGATTCTACTGTATGCAGCGGTCTTGCTTGCTGGACCAGACATGGTTGCTCCGGCCTTTAATACGGATGTGCCGGCGGGTACGCCGTCGATCGTGCCTTTACTGTTCGTAACCATTGCGTGTGGTGCGATATCTGGATTCCATGGTCTGGTTGCAGGCGGTACCACTTCAAAGCAACTCGATAAAGAAACCGATGCACGCTTTGTCGGATATTTTGGTGCTGTTGGTGAGGGCTCACTCGCGCTGGCGGCTATTATTGCTGCGGCGGCAGGTTTCGCAACCTTAGCGGACTGGCAGGCGGTGTATCATAGCTTCGGTCAAGGTGGCGTGAATGCGTTCGTAGCCGGTGGTGCCAACATCTTAAGCAACGGTATCGGGTTGAGTGAAGGGCTTGCACAAACCTTGTTAACCGTGATGGCGGTGCTTTTTGCCGGAACCACGATGGATACAGGGCTGCGACTTCAGCGTTACATTTTCCAAGAGTGGGGCCAAATCTATGACATCAAATGGATGCAAAAAGTCATTCCTGCGACCTTACTCGCTGTGGGTGCCTGTGTCTTGCTTGCGTTTGGTGCGGGTGGCGCAGATGGCTCGGGTGGTCTGTTAATCTGGCCATTATTTGGTACCACGAATCAGTTACTAGCCGGTTTGACGTTACTGGTGATTACGGTGATTTTGGTGCGCTATGGTCGGCCAATGTATTACACCTTGATTCCATTGCTGTTTCTTTTAGTCATGACCGTGGCGGCACTCATTATTCAGCTACGGACCTTCTATGAGCAGCAAGATTGGTTCTTGTTTGGTTTAGATATTGTGGTCTTGATTGCCGCTATCTTCATTGCGCTTGAGTGTGGTTCCACATTGAATAAACTGCGCAAAGGTGAGCTTGAATCCTCTGAAGTCAAAGATTAAGCGAGGTCAGCTATGAATGATCGTCTTGGTCGTATCAAAGCGCTCTGGCGCAAAGCCAATGCATTTGCCGAAGAGGCGTACAACGCGCCCTATCGTTCTGCGATAGCTCGGGCAAAACGCGATCAAGACGATTTATTCATGTTGATGGTTTACTCGGAGTTAATGGGTATTCCAAATCCAGCGAGTTTCTACACTCTCGAATTGCAGCCATTGATGCTCGAACGGTTCCATGAATGGCACATTCGAATGGGCATGGAGCATTCGCCACTGGACAATATTCGCTGCTGCTAAATCTTTTCATTGCGAGCGAGTTTGATGCGTAACACGATGTATATCGCAAGGGTGACAAACCCACCCACCATCAAACTATAAAGCGGTGCCCACAGTGCGACGGCGTGGTATGTTTGCGCACGATCTTCGAGCCCCGCCCAACCGTAAAACAAAGAGATCTGGAAGTTTCCCTGCATTAAAGTAGTGAAGAAAGCAGCAACCGACAGCGTTCGCATCCACAAGCGATTCAGCCGAGGGTAGAGCAGGATGACGAGTGTTGGATATAGCAGAGGTAAAAAATTAACGAGCATCAGCGCACCATTCGGTACGTGATTCTGATAGGTCATTGCCATAATCACAAAGATGACACATAGCAATCCCAAGCGAAGTAAAGTCATGATTGCTCCTCAAGCTTTTCTTGAGTCTAGCAGGCTAAAACAGCCTAAGGTATGTTGGATATGAGTTGGACGGATTTTTCGATCAAAGAAAAACAAGACCTCTTCGGCCGGCGGCTGCTTCTTGTGGGTGGGAAAGGCGGTGTCGGCAAGACCACGATTTCCTCTGCGCTTGCCCTTGAAGCCGCGGAGATGGGTAAGAAAACTCTGCTGATATCGACAGACCCCGCCCACAACCTAGGAGACGCCTTCAACACTTCCATTGGGGGAAAAATAAAATCTGTTTATGCACATCTAGATGCGCTTGAAATCGACCCAGACAAGGAGGCGCGCGCGCACTTAGAACGAATTATTCAGCAAATGAAGCAGTTCGTGCATCCTGATCTCTATGCCGAAGCAGAGCGTCAACTTCGTCTTTCAGCAAACTCTCCTGGGGCTCAAGAGGCAGCCCTGCTCGAGCGAATTTGTCGGGAGATTGAGCATGGATTGGCCCACTATGACTTGCTAATTTTTGATACGGCCCCAACGGGCCATACATTGCGTTTATTAACTTTGCCTGAGGCCATGGCGGCTTGGACACAAGGCATGCTGCAACATGATAAGAAGTCTTCAGAACTCAGTGGTGTCCTAGCCCATTTGAGCCCTAAGGCCGGCAAGGATGTGGATAATCCTCTTGGTGAGCCTGAGCAGTTAGCAACTGCTGAAATGAGTCCCCGTAGTCGCGGGATTACAGAAACTTTGCTGCAGCGCCAGCGGTTATTTCAGCGCACGAGGCGGATCTTAAAAGATCCGTCAACCACGGCACTTTTGTATGTGTTGATACCAGAGAAACTCCCGATTCTTGAGACACAACGCGCGGTGAAAACATTGCAAGAGGAGTCTGTTCCGGTTGGTGGTATCTTTGTGAATCGTGTGTTGCCTAGCCATGCGGATGGCGAATTTCTGGCGATTCGTCGGCAACAAGAGGCACAACGATTACAAGAAATTGAAGGTGCGTTTAACAGGCTTCCGCTCTTCAAAGTCCCGCTGCAACCCACCGATATTCAGGGCGTGGAACAGCTTCGCTCGGTGTTTAAAACACCTTAAACAACACTCAATAAAAAAGCCTTGTAACCGCTCTCTGTCACAAGGCTTTCTACTAAGATTCTGCTTAGGTGCTGTTAGCGAATATCATCGCCTACCGGCGCCGACAAGGACCCTGGAATCAATTCAGGTGGTGGCGACTGTTCGACCAACTCCCGTAAGACCTCGAGTGCCCGTTCAAGCTGCGCATCGTGTCCTTGGAAGGTGGTAAACGGCAAATTGTCGACCTGAATATCTGGGTTGACCCCTGATCCTTCCAATATCCAACGACCATCGACCGCATACTGACCGAGCTCGGCAACCCGTGCGAGGCCGCGATCCGCCAGTCGATTGCGATCAGAGAGCCACACCCCAGCCCCTGCAGTTTGCATCCCAATTACTGGGCCAAGCTCGAGCGCTCGAACACCTGCGGAGAAGGTTTCTCCATCGGAATACGTGAGCTGGTCCGCGAGCACCACCAGTTGTCCAGTGAAGGCCTGTTGCATATTGGTAAAGCTATCACCACCTCCACGGCGTTGCCAGAACGCCCAAGCACGGCGCAGAAGCTTCTCCAGTACCCAGCTATCAATGTTACCGCCTCGATTGCGGCGAACATCAATAATCAAACCGTCTTTTTGGAAGTTTGCATAGAACTCCCGCGCGAAACTGCTGATGTCGTTTGCTCCCATCGCATAAAGGTGCAGGTAGCCATAGCGACCATCGCTCGCTTCGTGAACACGGTCGCGATTATTCTGAACCCAGGTTTCATAGCGCAAACGATGGTCTCGTTGCCCATCGACAGGACGCACAACGGTCTGAAGTTCCCGTTGTTCTCCGCCCTCAGTCCGCAGAAGCGTTAGCAGAACCTGGCGTTCGGCGGTGCCTCGCAGTGCGTGCAATAGCTCACCGGGGTGGGCAACCGCCCGACCGTTTACGTGCGTAATGATATCGCCTTCCCGTGCATCCACACCCGGAGCAGAGAGCGGAGCGGCTTGATTCGGCAACTCCGGATCCACGCGATAAATGGTTTGTATCTGGACACCTTGAGGTACAACTTGAAGTTGTGCGCCGAGGGTCGCTGCGCGCGCCCGTTCCTGTGGCTGACGATATTCACCCCCGCGAACTTGTGAGTGCAGTACGTTCAGTTCACTCAGTAATTGCGCAAGTAAATCATCCAGTTCATGGCGGTCGGTTAAGCGAGCAACAAAAGGCGCGTAGCGCTCGTACATCGCATCCCAATCGACCCCACGCATGTTCACATCGAATAAGAATTCACGATGCATCAGCCAAGCATCTCGGAACATTTGCTGCCATTCTTCCCGCGGGGAAAATGCCAGTTGCCAATTGCGTGTGGCAATCCGTGCGTGGCTGACGTCACTGGGAGCGCTTGCGCCTGCGTTCACCACGAACATATTGTGTTCGCCGGTTTGTTGATAGAACATCCGTTTCCCATCGTGCGAAAGCGCGTAACGGGAAACATTGTTGGCAAAGGTTTCCCGTTTAATGTCGGTATGAGTGAACGCAATAGAATACAAGGTCGGTGGTGTCCCCCATCCGGCCTCACGGGCTTGAACATACAGTCGGTCATCGTTCGCGCTTAGGTTAAAATAATTGTCTGCCGCGACGGGAACTTGCCAAAGGCGCTCCGGGAGCCCTTCGAAGCGAACCGCTTGCTCGCTGGCACGTTCATTATCGCAATGCATGATTTCTGCCGGTGCGGCAAATGGGAAGCAGGCATCGGGTTTCAACGCAACCGCAAAGATTAGCGTTCGTTTGTCAAACATCGGCCCCATGTTCCGATCACCCCACGGTGACGATGGTGTTGGATTAAATGTCCGCTCTGAGAGGAAATACAGCCACTTCCCATCGGTGCTAAACGCCGGTGAATACGACTCGTACTTCTCTGAAGTGACAATCACATGTTCTTGAGATGCAATATCATAGAGCACGACTTGATTGCGCGAAGGTGCGGTTCGGTTCTCAATGGTGAAGGTGAGTAAGGAACCATCAGCCGACCATTGCACATCAGAATAACCTCGGCTCGGCATACTGCCATCAAAAACCAAGCGTTCCTCGCCTGAGCTTAAATCTAACAGGTACAAATGCCCTCGATGATCATGATGTGCCAATGATTGACCATCTGGCGCAAGGTGGATCCCCGAGCGGAATGCCCGACCGTTCGTGGTTAGCTGTTCGCCCCCGTCACGGCCGTCCGCAGGAAAACGCCAGATTTCATTCTCGCCGGAGTGATCATTCACCGCGTAGACCCAATTCCCATCATGGCTCAATAAAGCATAGCGGGTCCGCGATGCGGTCGGTGTTTGAATTTCGACCACCCTACGCGAGCCGGTACTCGCAATCGCCACCTGGCTGCGGGCCGTCAACACAACCTGATCGGTCCCATCATCTGTCAGGGTATAGGTGGCATCGGTCAAGTAGCTTACTGGGTTTTCTAACCAGCGCTCTTGGCGCTGCGTGAAGTCACTGGTTAACTCAATTGCAATGCGCTCTGAATGACCATTGGCGATGGTATAGGTATAAAGATCGGCTCCCCGTTGGTACACAATCCGACCATTGTGGAGGTTTGCATCCCAGACTTGCAGATCGGCATAGTCTGTATGCTGACGGAAATCTGAACCGTTGCTCGCCATGGACCATAGGTTTGGTGTTCCATCGGCATCACTAATAAAATAGACGCGTCCGTTCCAGTACATGGGGCGACGCACCGATCCCTCATGGTCAGCCGTTAAGTGATGGGCTTCTTGTTCTGAACCCGCGGTATAACGCCAAATTTGTCCTTTGGCTCCGCCACGATACACCCGTGCATTGTCTGCGGTAGCTTGCAAGCCGAAACGCGTAAAGTAAATGTGGCTCCCATCAGCACTTGTCGTGCCCTCAATGGCATCCATTAACGGTAAGGTCTTGGTTTCCAAGGTACTTGGATCGACTTGACGAAGGACCCATTGGTTCGCAGGACCGACAATATTGTCCGTGCTGTACAGAACATGGCCGTCGGGCGTCCATCCTTGCATTCGGACGCGACTGTTCTCAAAGCTCACGCGCTGGGGCACCCCTCCAGTGAGTGGCATTACGTACACTTCGGGCTCGCCATCATAATTCGCTACAAAAGCTACTGAGCGACCATCTGGTGAGATTCGCGCGCCGAGTTCTTCGGTGGCATGGGACGTTAAGCGTCGCGTGACATTGGCGTCTTTCTGTTTTTTCCAGAGATCGCCTTCCGCGGTAAAGACAATCACATCGTTATGAATAGCGGGTGCGCGAAAATAACCGTCTTGAGTTTCTGCCAAGCTGGTGCTTATTCCGCCCAGAATTGCAGTAGTCGCGAGGGCGAGGGTGCTCAGCCGCGCAGCGAAACGTATGTTTTTTTGTTGCATGAGAGAGTTCCGTTGTTCAAACGTCAAAAAAGAATTATTTGTTACGAGCGCGAGGACGCATTCGATTTTCCTAATCCGCCGCTGAGCACGAGTTGGAGCGCTTCGGCGGGCTTCATGTCGATGCTCTTCGTACAGGATTTCGGGACAATAATTGTGTAGCCGCCGACGTTGTACGCCATGGGTAAAAACACCGCCAGTTGTTCGTCGCTCATCAGCGACGACATCCGGTCATCTTTTATACCGCCTTTCTTGGTTACAATACCAATCAGTTCAACGTCTGATTGAGGGAGTTTAACGAGTACGACGGATTCATCGGCAAAATTCTTTCCCGACATCAGCTCCATCAGGTCCTGCAAAATGCCATAGATTTGGCTTGCGCCAGGAATCTTCATCAGAATTTTGCCTGGCAGTTCCCATAACCATGAAATCCCACGCCACCGCGCGCTAAACCCGACCACGGTACACAAGAAAATAAAACTCAAAAGCGCCATCCCGGGATAATACCAATCGTTATTGAGGACTAGCTGAAGCAGAGGTGCGAGAGCACTTTCAATGGTCTGTAAGAGCCAGCGAAAAATCTCAATGGTAATAACGAGGGGAAGAATGATAGCAAGGCCTTTGAGCAGGCTTTGGATAAGTAACTTCATGTTCGGCTGTCTCCCTTACATTGTGCAGTATAGAATGAAGACAGCCTAGCATGTTCTGAGACAAGATTTATGCAAACAGTGCAACAAATCCGAGTGCGATAATACCGATATTGGAAAACCAACTAATCGCGAAGAAGTAGCTCCGTGGGCTTGGATTTTTCTCGGTCGCAATGCCGTAGTAAAGCAGCATGTGCGCAATCCGAGAAACAACCATAATGGCCATGAGTGCTTGTAACCAAACCGGATTTGCCCCGGCGAGAATGGCAAATAATGCGCCACCCACCATCGTTCCCGCGTTCTCCAGTGAGTTTTGGTGTGTCCGCCATGCGCGGAACGTGAAGCTGCGATGAGCGGCGTCGCGAGGCGGTAGACCGGGAACGGACCCTGGTTGGCGGGCTTTTGCAAAGCTCGCCACAAACCATTGCAGCATAATGGTGGCAATCAGAATGCCAAGCCACACCAGTGATGTGTGGTAATCCTGAACAAGAAAACTGTGATTTTGCATATCGATGCCTCTATACGTAAAGTCTGGAATGTATCACCGTGACGGAAATGAATTCATTTATTTGATGGGAATAATTTTTCTTCCGCTCTGTTTATAACAAGAAGTATAGTTTGAACTCCAGTGAAGACGAGGATGGAATCATGAAAATATTACGGACGCGCCGCACGGCTTTGTGGTTATGTTGCATTGCAGGGCTCAGTTGGAGCCTGCCAGGCATTGCAGATAATGCGCCAGTACCCGTGCAAAATGCGGTCGAAGGGCGCATTTCCGGTGATATGTCAGGAGCATGCATTGCTGCTGCGCGCATTGCACCAAACCAGGAGGGTGTGCTTGAGGTTGAGCGTGGGTTTGCCTGCGCGAATGCACAGACCCCGCTGCCGGATGAGCGAAGCCGATTTGAAATTGGCTCTGTGTCCAAGACCATGTTGGGTGCTTTGGTTGCGGCACAAGTTCGTGAGGGAGAGTTGGATATCAACCAGACGGTAGCAAGCTTGTTGCCGGACGGGGTGCGCTTTTCAGATCCGCGTGCAGAGTCGATGACCCTTGCTCATCTCCTCACGCACACCTCTGGATTGCCGCGACTTCCCAGCAACCTGAATCCAGCGGACGTCAGTGACCCATATGCAGATTACACAGAGGAATTACTTTGGGAAGCGGTCCAAACGACCGAGTTGACGACCGACCCGGGTGAGGCGTTCGCGTATTCTAACTTTGCCTACATGTTGCTCTCACAACTCGTGAGCGAGCATGCCGAACGGTCACTGTCGGACCTATTTGAACAGACGGTGTTCGCACCCCTCGGAATGACTACTGCCTCATTTAGCGGTGAAACGCTCCCACCAACAAACTCAGATGGCAACGGTGTAGCGAATTGGCACATGCCAAAAAATATGGAAGGGGTCGGTGCGGTTCGGGCCAGTTTGATGGATCTGGAGAACTATGTGAAAGGCCATCTCGGCGAGGCACCCGCAGACGTGTTTTCCGCGTTGCAACTGAGTCAAACCACCTTGCTGTCACCCGGTGGTCGTGATCTTGCCTGGGGCTGGATGATTGCTCCTGCAAGTGGCGTGAATTATGTGGCGCACGGGGGCGGTACAGGGGGATTCACTTCCATGGTGGCGTTTGATCCACAAAGCCGTTTAGGAGCGGTGGTGCTAACCAATGGGGCGCTGTATCAAACCGGCGACATTCAGTTACTCGCGTTGCATTTGATGGATTCAACCATTCCCCCAGGCTCACCGTATCGCTTGCCGGAACAGCCTGAACAGCTAGACCTTGCTCAATACGAAGGCGTCTATCCGTTGCTGCCCGGTTTTGATTTGAGAATTTTTGTCCAAGACGGCCAACTCCATATTCAAGGCACGGGACAACCCTCGGCTCCGGTCGCCTATGCTGAGGAAGATACGTTTGAGAACCGTCAGTTTGGCGCTCGGTTTGTTTTTGAGCGTGATGCAGCGGGGCATGTCGTCTCCGTCGTACTTCATCAGGGCGGCCAACAATTACGTGGGGAGAGACAGCCGCTCGCTGATTAACGTGGTTTTTGAAACACCACGACATCGCGGCCCCGATGGACAATTGGGGCCGCAAAGTACTGACTTATCCAATCGAACGTCGTATCGCGATAAAACACCACATGGGTTGGATCCAGAATGTATTGCCAACGCGCGAATGCATCTCGAGTCGTGGGCTTTTGGGTCATGATGGCGAGTACACCACCGGGATTCAGGCAGGCAAACAAAGTCGCTAATATCTCACGCGGCGCGCGGAGATGCTCGAAGACTTCTGTTGCTGTAATGAAATCATAAGATGACGCGAGTTTGGCGGGATCATGCGCAAAGTACAAATCATAGTTTTCACACGAATAGCCATGCTCGGCAAACATCAGATAGAGGGTGGGGCCTGGGCCGGAACCAAAATCGAGCCCCCGCGCATTGGGCTGAAGGAACGGAAGAACGGCCTCGAGGGTACGGCTTAAAAACCGTCGGTAACCTGCATCGGTTGGCGAGTTTTCGTGAGTTTGATAAAACGCCCGCTCTTCAGCAGCATCAGGATGAAATAATGCAGGAACAAAGACTGCATGGCATTGGGGGCAGCACCAAAACTCCCGTCCAGCGAGGGGATTGCGAGTCTCCGTATGCCAGAGGGAGGCAGCTTCTGTTGCACAGATAGGGCACGCATCGGGCATGATCGCAGAGCACTCCATTTCGATGAAAATTTGCACGACCCACAAAAGGTGTTGTGCTACTGTAAATGGGATCGTACCCGAAAGAAACGATGCTGTATAACGACGACCGCGGGTCACAACAATAATAATTCACAAGGCGTTTGGCATGCTCCCCGTTAGTCTTGTTCTGTTTACTGCGTTTGCGTATCTCGCACTGCTTTTTACGATTGCCTCGCGTGGCGAGCGCTCGAAAGTTTCTGGTCCTCGCCCGTGGCGTTACTCTTTGGCGCTCGGCGTACATTGTACAACCTGGGCGTTTTACGGGACGGTTACCCAAGCCGCTCATTATGGTTGGTGGTTTGCGCCAACCTACGTAGGTGGCATTCTCGTGTTCTTGTTTGCCCATCAGGTCATGATGAAGCTCTTGATGGTGGTCAAGCAGCAAAATCTCACGTCGATTGCCGATCTGATAGGTTCTCGTTACGGTAAATCACATCTACTTGCTGGTGGTGTCGCACTGATTTCACTGGTCGCCCTCGTGCCGTATATCTCTCTGCAATTGCGTGCGGTAACGGCAAGTTTCTCAGCGATCACGGGCATCGACAGTACACGGATCCCTTGGTTTACTGATGTAGCGGCTGGTGTGGCCGTCGCTATGATTGGCTTTTCCATTCTTTTTGGCGCGCGGCGATTGAGCCTCTCCGAAAAGCATCCGGGCTTAATGGATGCCGTTGCCTTTGAGTCTGTAGTAAAGCTTCTCGCATTTATGTGTGTGGGATGGTTCTGCGTTTATCAATTGTTCGACGGGTTTAATGACCTCGTCATGCAAGCGGCAGTAAACCCAGTGACTCAAGATATGTTACAAGCCCCACCCGGGGGGTTATATATCTATTTGACGCACATGGTATTGGGTGCGCTCGCGATGTTTCTCCTACCACGACAATTCCAAGTCAATTTCATCGAAAATACGCACCCCGATGAACTGCGCACGGCTCGCTGGGCATTTCCACTTTATCTCTTTGCGATCAACCTGTTTATCTTACCCATTGCGTTGGCGGGGGGAATTTTGGTCCCCGAGTACGCCACCACGGATATGTTCTTGCTGGCGCTGCCGGTTTTTGCAGAGCGTCCAGACATCAGCTTGATTGCGTTTATTGGCGGACTATCCGCCGCAACCAGCATGGTAATTGTCTCCACGCTTGCGCTCAGTATCATGATGTCGAACGACGTCCTTACCCCACTTTGGCTTCGGATTCGTCAATCGCAGAATAAGCTCGTAAAACTCACACCCAGCTTCGTATTGGCCATTCGTCGCGGTGTAATGGTGGTCATTATCTTGTTGGCCTACCTGTATCATGAGGCCACCCAAGCCGGTGTGACCTTGGTGAGCAATGGGTTAATTGCCATGGCGCTCCTCGCCCAGTTAGGCCCTGCTATGCTCGCGGGTTTGTTTTGGCAACGGGCAAGCCGTTTAGCCGCCTCGGTGAGCATTACCTGTGGCACGATTATCTGGGGTTATTTGCTGTTGCTGCCTTCCTTGAGTACCACCACCCAGTTGACGGATTTGTCGATTAGCCATGGGGTGGTGTGGAGCTTGGGTGTGAACCTCGCCCTATACGTCCTGATTTCGTTGGTGCGGCCAGCAAAAGGCGTCGACTATATGGATGCCCAACGGTTTGTCTACCCAGAGCGGGAAATGGCGGAAGCAGAGGGCGCACAGCAAATTACCTGGGGCCGCTTACGCACACTATTGGCCCGCTTTATGGATGACAAAGATACCCGGCAGCTCGATCAGCGTTTGGGGTTAACCCTTGCGGCGGCCCCGCGGGATGGATTGGTTCCTCCGCTCCTATTCCAGCGGATTGAGCGGGAACTGGCCGGGGCCATAGGCAGTGCGGCGAGTCGTTTGGTGCTGCGCGGACTTGCGGCTCATGAGAAAGTGACCGCAGCAACAATGGAAGATTGGGCAACCGAGGCATCTCGGCTCTATCGCTTCAATCGGGAGCTGCTGCAAGCCTCAGTTGAGAATATTCCACAGGGTATCAGCGTGATTGATAAAGAGCTTCGTCTGGTCGCGTGGAACTCACGCTATCTCGAGATTTTTGCGTACCCAGATGGGTTTATTCGCGCCGGTATGCAAGTTCAAGAAATTCTTCGTTACAACGCGGAACGCGGGCTTTTTGGTCAACCCGATGCAGATATTCAAGCGGAAATTACGAAGCGCCTGCATTACCTACAACAGGGCAGCAGCTATCGCTATCAACGCCGTCAGCCGAATGGACAGATCATTGAACTGCAAGGCAGCCCGATGCCTGAAGGTGGATTTGTCACAACCTACACGGACATTACGGAATTAGTGCGTGCTCAAGAAGAACTGCATTTGATTAACCAAGAGCTGGAGCAACGGGTACAAGAGCGGACCCACGCGCTGTCACAAGCCAATTCCCAGTTGGAACACGCAAAACATGTGGCTGAGCAAGCGCATATCAGTAAATCGAAATTCTTTGCAGCGGCCGGCCATGATCTGATGCAACCGTTTAATGCCGCCTCGCTGTTTTGCGAAATGTTAGAGCAACGCTTGACTCGGATGGGGCAAGAGGACGATACCAAACTCGCGCGCCAAATTCAGCAATCGCTACAGAGCGCCGAAGAGCTGCTGACCATGCTATTGGAAATGACCAAACTTGAGTCGGGAAATCTAAAGCCCGAGCTCCGTCCCGTTTCCTTGCCCGAGGTCCTTCAGCCGCTCGCGGAGTCATTTCAGTACCTTGCAGAGGATAAGCAGCTGACGCTCGCAGTCCGACTGCCCGCAGTCACGGTATACACGGATAAGCGCCTGTTAAGTCGGATTGTGCAGAACCTTCTCTCCAACGCGCTGCGTTACACGGATAAAGGAAAAATTCTTTGTGGTGTGCGCCGCCGTGGTCCCCATCATCTTGATTTACAAGTTTGGGATACTGGCCGTGGGATCCCAGAAGATCAACAAAGCGTCATTTTTGAAGAGTTTCACCAAGTCGAGCGGCACGCTGACAATCCTGGCCTTGGGCTTGGTTTGGCGATTGTCGATCGGATGTGTCGCTTGCTCGATATTCCCATTCAAATTCATTCCAAAGTGGGGCATGGGACCTGCTTCTCAATCCGTCTTCCGGTGTACAGTTGGCAAGACACACGAATCAAACGAAGTCGGCCGCAGATGGAGCGGCAGGACACTTGGTTCACTGGCCAACGCATCCTGCTTCTTGATAACGACGAGCCGCTCCGTCAGGCGCTGGCATCGCTTTTCATGGAGTGGGGTGCGGAAGTGGACGCATGTCACACAATTGATGAAGCGTTGTTAGTCAGTGATCAACCGGACTTACTGGTTGTGGATTATCATTTAGACGATCATGCGGTTGGAACCGACGGTATTGTGCAAATTAGGGCTCACTGGGGGCACGCTATCCCTGCTTTGTTATCCACCGCAGATCCTGATGAAAGTATTCGTGAGCAGGTTATCGAGTTGAGCGCTGCATTCCTTCCGAAACCATTGAAACAGGCAGCGCTTCGCAGAACACTGAAAAAATTACTCGGAATGTAAGTCCGTCGATTCCTCGTCCACTTTTAACATATCGTGGAACATGACACCGGCTTGTGTCCGATTAATGACCCCAAGCTTTCGCAAAATGGCCGACACGTGCTGCTTGATGGTGGTTTCTTGGACATCGAGCTCGTAGGCAATTTGCTTATTCAACAGACCGTCCGCAATGCAGGCGAGTACCTTAAATTGCTGAGGAGTGAGTTGTTCGAGGCGTTGCGCAAAATCTTTGTATTTCGAGTCGGGTCGATCGGTAAGCCGGTCCAATAAGTGCTCAGGAAGCCAACTATCCCCATTGAGAACAGAGCTCACGGCTTGCATTAAGACCGGCAAAGGAGCGGATTTCGGGATATAGGCACTCGCACCATAATCCATCGCCCGTTGAATCACCTCAATATCTTCATTGGCCGATACGATGAGTACCAAAATATCCGGGAATTGGTTTCGGATGGTGGTGAGGCCTGTTAAGCCTTTATTCCCAGGCATATTTAAGTCAAGAAACAGCAGTTCGATTTGCCGTTCCTGCTGTAACAGCGTCACTAAATCCGGGAAGTTTTCTGCCTCCAGCACATCGCTCCCGAGGGTGTTTGCGAGAGCTTGTCGGAGCGCGCTCCGAAATAGCGGATGGTCATCAGCAATGATTGCACGAGCCATAGTATTGGTTTCTAACATCTTGTGGTCCTTCATGTTTTACCGGATGGAGGGTTCCGGTGCAACTGCCTCGCGCGGATAAAAAAGCCACCGACACAGGTGTGACGGTGGCAATCAGTGTCATCCAGGAACACAGATGTCTTAGAACCGATATCCTACCGTCAGCGATATGGTCCGTGGCGCGCCATAGTAACCAATCAGCGTCGTGTCTCCACCCAAGCCAGGCAAGAATTGCCCAGGGTTGTTTGGATCTGGGGCGACGAATGCATAGTTACCCACCAAATATTCTTCGCGCGTCAGGTTCTTACCATGCAAACCAACAGTCCATTTGCCGTTATCACTGTACCAATTCACGCCAAGATTCAACATGCCGTAGCCTTCTTGTGTGAGCAGGTTATTCAGCTCAACGACATCATAACTGCTGCGGTAACTGTAGTTACCCACAAAGCGCAGTGAGCCGTTGTCCACATCGAAATCGTAGGTAAAGCCGATGTTCGCCGTGGTGCTCGGTGTGTTGGTAATTGAGTATTGATCCGTAATGTCGATTTGACCGACGTTCGGGTCAAAGCTGAAGACATTCTTAAAGCTCGCGTCAATCAATCCCAAGCTACCGTATACGTTGAGGTTATTCATGGGTAACCATTGGAACTCAACTTCGAGGCCACGGGCGTCAGAGCGGCCAACGTTGCCTAACCGTTGGTTCAATGCCGTTGCATCATTCGGATCTGGGAAGACCGAGATATATTGACGGTTTTTGTGATCAAGATAGAACGCTGAGGCATTCACGCGGAGCGTGTCGCTGAGATCGCTCTTCACTCCAATCTCGTAGCTGTATACATCTTCTGGATCCGCCGCAGGCTCGGCCACTTCTGCCCGCGGGTTGAAGGTTCCTGACTTAAAGCCCTGACTGAAGCTCGCGTAGAACATGGTGTCGCGGCTATGGCGATATTCAACCCCAAACTTTGGTGTGATTTTCGACCAGGTCTCTTTGTCACGGAGCACGATCGGTGTTCCCACGTCAGGGCCACGGACGTAGCCGGGAACCCAACCCGATTCTGGATAGACGATATCAAAAATCAGACCATTTCGGACCAAGGCATCTTTCTCATCGCGGGTGTAACGCAGCCCCGCAGTGACCGACCACCGATCATCAATTTGGTAGGTCCCTTGAGAGTAAATTGCATGACTTCGGCTGTTCGAACACCCTGAAACTTCTCGCGTGAGGCCTGGTGCACCAAGTGATTGCCCCAACACCCCGAGAATGGCGTCAAAAATTCCGCATGAATCTGCATCGTAGTAGTACAAGCCAGACACGAGGGTTAAGTTGTCTGTGCGATAGTTCATTTGCAGCTCTTGCGTGAACCACTCATCTTCATAAATCGCCGGAACATCAAATATTTGCAACGGTGTGTTGTCAAAATCGATATTGGTCGGCGAGTAGTTTTCCCGCTGCGATGTGATGGAGCGGAATGTGGTGGTATCACTATATTCCCACTCGCCAAGTAAGCTCCATCCCTTCGTTTCTACACGGTTCCAGGTTGGCAAGCTCGTATAGGAATCATAGATGCTGTTGGGCACCGGTGCGTTGGTCAGAATGCTCGGAACAAGGCGGAAACCACCTTTTGCGTTCGAGCGGTCATCGGTTTCGTCATAACTCAACCGGAAGAACACGTCATCGTTTGGACGCCATTCCATCGTGGCTCGGAAGGCTTCCACTTTCTTGTTGTAGTTTTGGGTATCTTGATTTGGCAAGGCACTGATCAAGAAATTACCGTAACCGTTGCGCTGTAAATTCGCGTAACCAAACCCAAAATATAAGTGGTCCTGCACCAGCGGAATCTGTCCGGTCGCTTTCAGGTCCATCTGGTTGTAGCTGCCGCGTGTCGCGCTCACTTCAAACTCGGAATCACCGGTCATACGGCGTGTGACATATTTGACTGCACCCCCGATGGTGTTCTTACCGTACAGGGTTCCTTGCGGACCGCGAAGAATCTCCACGCGCTCTACATCGAGGATATCCAATACCGCACCTTGTGGGCGTGCAATATAAACATCATCGATATAAATCCCGACCCCTGGCTCATAGCCCCACAGCGGATCTTCTTGTCCCACGCCCCGAATGAATGCGGTGATGGTGGAGTTGGTGCCACGGCTCTGTTGCAGTGTCGTGTTTGGTGAGAACTGAGCAACTTCGATAATCGTATCGAGGCCACGTTCTAGGATTTCGGCTTCGCTAATCGATGTAACGGCCACTGGAACGTCTTGTAAGTTTTCGACAGTTCGGCGAGCGGTAACGGTAATACGTTCAAGACGACGAACTTCTTCCGTCGCTTCGGTGGTGTCTGCTTCTTCTGCGTCTTGCGCCATCGCTGGCAACCCAAAACCCAGCAATGCAGTACTCACGGCAACCGCGCAAAGACTGCGCCGGAATTGCCAGGATTGTGATTGCGTTGTGTTCATGATGCTTCCCCCAGGGGTGTTATTTATGTCATGCAAACGTTTCTGTAATCACGACTGCAAACGTTATTTTTTTGTATCCCGCAGCAACATTAGCGCAAGTTGTCCACTTTGTGACCTGTACCATAGTACAGTATCGCAGTGCTTTATATTCTCAGGAAATCAGTGCAGATTAAAAAACACGCTGGCCGCGAGAGCGACCAAAATAATAAGAAATGAGGTGATACATGCTGAGCATGATCGGGTTAGTTGGGGGGTTAGCACTTCTTATTGTGCTGACGCTACGCGGGTGGAATTTATTCATCAGCGCTCCCATTTGTGCGCTGATTGTCGGGTTAACCAGTGGTATTCCAGTCTTCCTTGGGGACATAAACTTTGTGGAAAACTACATGAGTGGTTTTTCAGGTTTCGTGGCCGCCTGGTTCTTCATGTTCTTGCTCGGATCGATTTTTGGCAAGTTTATGGAAGATACAGGGGCTGCAGACAGTGTGGCCGAATGGATTATTCATAAGCTAGGAAAAAGCAAAGCTGTACTCGCGGTCGTTCTGGCCTGCGCAATTTTGACCTACGGCGGGGTGAGCGTTTTTGTCGTCGCTTTCTCAGTTTACCCCATGGCTCTGAGTCTCTTTAAGGATGCGAACCTGCCTCGACGGTTTATCCCTGCTGCGCTCGCTTTTGGCTCAGTCACCTTTACGATGACATCGGCAGGTTCACCCGAAATTCAGAATTGGATTCCGATTGCCTACTTGGGTACTTCGCCCTATGCGGCTTGGGAAGTGAGTTTGGTCGTTGCGGTTTTCATGGCCATCTTTGGCTACTGGTGGTTAATGAAAATCATCAACAAGGCGGTTGCGCGCGGCGAGCACTTTGTAGAGCGCAAAGGCGACCCAGTGCTGTCTGATCGGCGGCGTCCTCATCCGATTACCGGTCTTTTGCCGCTTGTGGTGGTCTTAGCGCTTTCATTTATTTTCCACACGAAGTACGCACAAATGGCCTTGATCATCGCCCTGTTAGGGGGCGTACTCGCCATCATGATCATTAATTGGAAGTTCTTTCACGATATTCAAGGAGCCCTCAGTGCGGCCACAACGGGTGCATTGATCGCGATCGGGAATACGGCAGCGGTGGTCGGTTTTGGTTCGGTCGCGCGGGTGACACCCGCATTTGAAACGGCGGTATTGGCTATGACGTCGATTCCAGGCAATGAACTCATTGGTGCAGCCATTGCAGTAAGCGTTATTGCAGGCTTAACGGGATCGGCGTCCGGCGGACAGGCTATCGCGCTTCCGGAAGTCGGCCCACATTACTTGGCACAAGGTGTGAGCCCTGAACAATTGCATCGGGTGGTTTCGATCTCGTCCGGGGCGCTCGATTCACTGCCGCACAATGGGTATGTCGTCACCACCATCCGAGCTATCTGTAATGAGACGCACAAAGACGCCTATTGGGCAGTGGGAGCGGTGACGGTCGTGGTGCCGATGGTTGGACTCGCACTGGCCATCATGCTGTTCAATATGTTCTAACGGAAAATGGGAGCGAAGTACCAGATGTCTGAGGGACTCATCCACACAACCGCTGGAAATATGATGTCATCTCCGTTGCGGATTATTGATTTGCTCGACTTCGGTCGACAGCAATTTCCCGATCAAGAAATTGTGAGTCGCCGACTCGAAGGTGATGTTCACCGATACACCTATGAAGCCTGTTGGCAGCGGAGCAATCAAGTCGCGCATGCGCTTGCAAAGCTCGGCGTGCAGCCGGGTGACTGTGTTGCTTCGCTTGCGTGGAATACCCATCGACATATGGAGCTCTATTATGGCGTATCGGGTTATGGAGCGATTCTCCACACCGTGAATCCACGGCTTTTTCCTGAGCAAATTCAATATGTAATCGATCACGCGCAGGATACCTATATCTTTGTCGACCTGGGCTTCTTGGGCATTTTGGAACAAATCCAAAACGCATTACCAACGGTCAAGGGATATATTGTTCTGACGGATCGGCAGCATATGCCTGAAACAACCCTTTCGAATGTTCACTGTTACGAGGACTTACTTGCGCCTCACGCCACATCATTTCCATGGCCGGATCTCCATGAAGACCAAGCGAGTTCGCTGTGTTACACCTCAGGGACCACAGGGAATCCGAAAGGTGTTCTGTATTCGCATCGCGCCATGGTGTTGCATGCTCAGGCGACCGTGAGCGCTGCACTTCTCGATTTACGTCAAGATGACGTGCTCTTGCCGATGGTGGCTATGTATCACGCGAGTGCGTGGGGCGCACCCTATGCAGCTCCATTAGCAGGCTGCAAATTAGTGCTACCGGGTGCGGGCATGGACGGCGCGAGTATGTGGTCGTTGATCGAAGCAGAGAAAGTGACGGTTGGTTTGGGTGTGCCAACTATCTGGCTCACGCTGCATAATTATTTGAGTGAGATCGATGTGACGAAGACCCCACTCAAACGGGTGTGCGTGGGTGGCGCAGCGTCCCCGCTTGGTATGGTGAAGACCTATGCGGAGCGCTACAACGTCTATTGGCAGCCCATTTGGGGTATGACAGAAACCGGTCCGTTGGCCACATCATTACCGCCAACTCCGGCGTTAATGGCACTTCCTGCAAGCGAGAGATACACCTTGCAAACAACAGCAGGAAAGGCAGCTTTTGGCGTTATCATGGAAATTTTTGATGCGGATGATCAACCCGTCCCTCACGATGGTGAGACAAGCGGCGAACTGCGTGTCAAGGGGCCGTGGATTTGTTCGCAGTATTATAAAAATGAAGACCGCAGTGCGTTTCTCCAGGGCTGGCTAGCAACCGGGGATATTGCGGTGATTGATCGGCAAGGTTACATGCGTGTCGTGGATCGCAAAAAGGATGTGATTAAAAGTGGCGGTGAATGGATTAGCTCGATTGAAATAGAGAATATTGTCAGTGCCCATCCGAGCGTCAACGAGTGTGCGGTGATTGGCGTGAAGCACGAAAAGTGGGATGAGCGACCGTTGTTACTTGTGGTCGCTAATAAGGGTGTTCAGGTGACAGCCGACGATATCTATAAACATCTGCAGGGTAAAATCGCAAAATGGTGGACGCCGGATGCCGTGGAGTTTGTAACCGAGTTGCCGAAGACCGGAACTGGGAAAGTACGTAAGAATGAACTCCGTGAACAATGGTTTTTACATCTCGAGTCAAAATGAGCCGTTCTTGATAAGCGCCGGCTTTCTGTTTCAAACGGATTCGCAAGGAGACTGTACATGAATCTAGGATCAAAATATCTGCTGGGATGTTTCTTGATTGCAGCGCTCAGCGCAACGATTTCCGTAAGTCATGCGGAATCGTTGCCTTTGGTCGAAAAAAAGGAATTTGTGACCACGAACTTTAAAACCTTTGGAGGACAGGTAATTCCGGAGGTTCGTGTCGGATGGGAATCTTACGGCGAGCTGAACGACGACAAGAGTAACGTCATTTTAGTTACGCATTTTTTCTCCGGTAATAGTCACGCAGCTGGTCGATATACGGAAGAAGATCCTCAGCCCGGTTACTGGGATGCGATTATTGGCCCTGGAAAAGCAATAGATACAAATCGATTCTTTGTACTCAGCGTCGATACGTTGGTCAATCAAGAACCGCATAATCCGCGCGTCATCACGACCGGACCTGCGAGTATCAACCCGGAAACCGGCAGACGGTATGGTCTTGATTTTCCGGTGGTGACCATTCGTGATTTTGTCAATGTGCAAAAGCTCCTGCTGGATGAACTTGGCATTGAGCGTATACATGCAGTTATTGGCGCATCAATGGGATCACTTCAGGCGTTGGACTGGGCTGCTGCCTATCCTGAGCGGGTCGAACGCATGATTTCCGTTATTGGAATGGGTGCTGCTGATCCATGGACGATTGCAACACTGCAGCTTTGGGCAAATCCGATTTTGAACGACCCAAACTGGAATGGCGGTGATTATTACGACGCTGAACCGCCTCGTGCAGGTGTCGAGCAAGCACTTGGAATGGTGACATTGACCGCAATGCATCCGCTGATCGTGAACCAATTGTATGGCGCTAGTACGCCGCGGGAAGCGGCTCCTTTGGAGAACATCCGCAATGACTTCCTGGTTATTGAGCAGTTGCAAGCGGCGGCACGCATGCGAGCAACCTATGCAGATGCAAACCACATTTTGTATCTGGTACGCGCCAATCAGTTATTTATGGCCGGGTACCAAGACACGCTGCGGGAAGGGCTTGCGAATGTGCAAGCGCGCTCTTTGTTTATTCCTTCAAGTAACGATCTCCTACTCCAGCCTTATCTGGCACGCGATGCCCATGAAACGCTGATTGATTTAGGGAAGGAGAGCACCTATCTCGAGCTTGCCGGACCATGGGGACACCTAGATGGCGTTTTTGGAATTACAGAGCAAGCGGAAGCGATTTCTCGGTTTTTACGCGACGAGCTTCCCTAGCCAAGGCTTCATGAAACTGTGGTGTCTCATATAGTCAGTTAACAATTTGTTACAAATTGACGGTTTGCCCCTACCGGCTACTATGATAACTTTCATAGCAGTGGTAGGGGCTTTTCTTTGATTGATGGTTTCTCATTGATTAAATATGCGCACACGGACGTGTGCTTCCTCTCACCTCCTCATTTTGTGTGCACGGAACGCATCAGGATAAGCGAGGAGCTGAGAGGGGCTATTACCCAAGGAAAAATGACATGGATGAATTCGACCTCATGGATGAGGTCTTCTCATAACTGCCTCACGTAAAACCTCTCCAAAAATCAGATTTTTATACCCGCTGACAACCTCCAACTTCTTGCTTCAAGCCGCTATCCCAAACAAAATATGATCTTTGGCATATCAAGCCAAAGTGATTAAAAAACATGCACTTACTTAATATATGATCATCGTAATATATTACAAATACCTAACATAACGCCTAGTCTTAGCTCACCGGATTCAATGGGTTTGTGCAGTACCCCGGTAGGATCAGCGGAGGTAAAACGCTGAGTATGACGTCATTCGAGCACTCCCCCGCTCGGTAAGGAAGTCTAGCTATGAACTATGCAACACATTTGATGCTCTCAGCCGCAGCCGTTGCTGCTTTGAGCTTCTCATCGGTGGCTACGGTAGAGGCCAATGAAGTCTGCCAAGATCTGCTCGCCGGACAGACAATTAATGTTGGCGAAGTTTGCGTGAGCAATGATGAAGATACCATTACCGTTGTTTTCACAACAGAAAATGGTTGGGAAATGTCGAAAGCCGATCTCTATGTTGGGGATTGGGCCAATGGGGTTCCCCTCAACAATGGCGGGAACTTAACGCCTTCTCAACTGCCGCACAAGCAGGAATTTGATCCTTCGGTCACAACGATTACATTCTCGTTTTCCATGAGTAACTTTGGCCTTACTTGCGATAGTCTTTACCTCATCGCTGCGCACGCTGATGTCTCGAAGGGCACACAGTCTGAGACCGCTTGGGGTAAAGGAACACGACCTAACCCCTCTGGCGGGAATTGGGGCATGTATTTCGGCTATCAAGCGGTATGTCCTGATCATGAGCCACCACCCCCACTGCAAGTGTGTGAAGGTTCAGAAACCGGTTATGCATTCAGTGATACGCGCTTCTCTGCCTATGGTGCGAGCAACTGGGGTTGGGTAATTGAAGGAGTAGAACCAGGTGATTCAGGCTCTGCAGTAATTTACGCAGGTGCCGGTAATTACAGTGGTGGAACAGCGGTCGGTACTTTTGAGTATGACTACGGCACCAATGGGTTTTTCTCTGGTACATTTATTATCGACTCTGCTTTTGGACTTCTTGAAACCCATTTGCATGTCGGTGCAGATGTCCCAAGACATCGCAATGGTCGAGTGCAGCTTGCCCCCGGTCAGTTCAACTTCAATGGCAATCGTGACACCTTTGCCGATGATGGAGCCACTTATTACGGCGAAGTTGCAGGCGGAGGAACCGTCAAGGTGATCGCTCACTCGGTAACTTGCACCGTTCAATAGGTACACGTCCAAGTTTGAGTACCTCGGAAAAAAGCGCCTTCGGGCGCTTTTTTATTTGGACTTCGAAAATCTGAATCCGAAGTTAACAATTTCGTATCATTTAGGTTGTCAGATGGCACGGATTTCTATAAAACAGAAGATATTGCATCTGCTTCGTAAAAAAACAAAAAACGCGAATATATCGCGAATGAGCTGATTGCAACGGTAATTGGCGAATACAGGGGTAACTTACGTTGATCGGGCTTAACTCCCAAACATCCGCAAGTGCGGTGTATTATGTTGCAGCGATGACCGCGGGAGTCATGGGCCTGGTCGGGTTTGTTTTTTACTACCTCACAGCACCCTATACCCTCCTCGAAATTATTCCCATGCGAACTGCCTTTGGGGCTCTGATCGTCGCACTCGGCTTTATTGGTGTTGCTGTCGGCGGACGTATCACACAAATTGTGATTGGTGCTGCTTGTGTGTTCTTGGCACTGGCACAACTCGCGGATCGCATAGCAACGGATGCGGATATTCTTCTCGAGCAAGGAACCTTGCTTCGAATCGCCATCAATATCCATTTTTTGTTGATTGGCTTGGCCTTCTTATTCCCCCCTCGGATGGCTGTTGGGCGCGTGGTTTGGTTTATTGCTGCTTATTTTTCCCTCGCCCTTTCACTTGTGTTGTTTGCCTATGGTTGGTTCCCGGATACGCATAACTTAAACCTACCGTTGCCGATGAGCTTTATTGCCGTCAATTTCTTGATTGCGCTCACTGCGGTGATGTTTTTTGCTCGGCTCAAGTGGCGTCATGAAGCTTTTAAGATTGATACGTCCGTGCTCGTCCCTGCGAGCTTGGTGTCCATGGTTGGGATCGTGATTTGGTTTTCGCTCTCTGCGCAAATTATCCGCGACATTGATGACCGTGCAGAAATATTATTAGAGCAAACTATCAATAATGTGGATGCGCGTCTTGACGAGCATTTAAGCGGATTGCGTCGGCACGCGGTGCATTGGAGTCATCTGAGTGATCAAGAAATAACCCTATTGCCCGATAGTATGGCGTTTCTTGAAGACCACCCGATTGTCGTACACCTTGCGCTATACGATGCAAACGGGCGGCTTTTATATGAAGCGCTCTCCCCTCATGCACACAACCAAGCATGGACCGTGGATGCGTCGCGCCGTGACCCACCCTCCGAGTGGCTAGATACGGCCTTTGGATCGGAAGCCGCCTTGGTTTCACGAGAAAGTACGCTGAATGGTGCGCCTCTTATGTACCTCACTACACCCCTAGTACCTGAACCATATCGCGGTGTCGGAACGCATGAACCGCGTGAGTCCTTACAAGTGGTCATGTCGCTTGATGTCCTTAACATCGTCAATTTACCTGTCAACCGGTTCCTTGATTTCTTCACGGTGTATGCTGAGGTGAGTACAGACCTTGTTATTGCCACGGTTGGGGAGCAATTCCAGTACTTTAAAAAATCAGAATTTGAAACACAGAATCCGTATGTTTATGCGCGTATGGCAACACTGCTCGGCGTCTATGATCGAAGCTTTTATGTTGCCATGCAAAGTACTGAGGTGATTTGGCGTAGTGCGCGGGTAAACCAATTTGTGTTTATCCTTTCGAGTCTGTTCGCATTGCTTTTGGTTATTGTTGCAGATTCCAATAAGCAACTGACAGAGGAACGGGATAAGCTGCATCAACTTGCTACCTATGATGGCGTAACCGGGCTTGTGCGGCGCGATGTCCTAGAGCAGCGATTGCAACGGATGCTCGACGAAAAACGACGCACCGTGTACGTGATGTTTATCGACTTGGATGGTTTTAAACCAATTAATGACACCATCGGTATTGCCTTGGGCAATGATTTGTTATCGGATGTCGGCGAACGGATCCGCCGGGTTGGTGGGCCTAACAGTCTGGTCTCTCGCTTCAGTGGCGATGAGTTCATTCTTGTGACCGAGAGTAAGAGCAGTGAAGATCTGAATCAACTCGCGAATCGTCTGCTTCTGGAGATTCGTCAACCTTTCGTTCTTGATGGTGTTGGAATTCACTTGACCGCAAGTATCGGGATCGCGAGTGCAGATTTTAGTGAGAAGTCCGCTGAGCTGATGATTCAAAATGCCGATATGGCGATGACAGGGGCCAAGCGCTCGGGCGGAAATACCTACTTGTTCTTTGCGCCCATTATGGCTGCGAGTTACAACCGCGAAGTCGAACTGCGGGCACGCATTCAAGAGGCGATCTTGAACGATGAGTTTGAAGTTTATTACCAACCGATTGTTGCCACCAAGGATGCACAAATTATAGGTTTAGAGGCACTGATTCGATGGCCCCAAGCCGATGGCTCAATGATTTCCCCCGGCGAATTGATTCCGGTCGCTGAGCATACGGGACAGATTTTGGAAATCAGCGACATTGTGTTTCGTAAGGCTTTTCGAGATTTGCATCAACTCGATGCCACGGGGTGGTTTGTCTCACTCAACTTCTCGGGTCGATTATTTCATCGGGGAGATATTGTGAATCGGGTTCAGTACCTGATGGAAAACAGTCGAGTCTCAGGTAAGCGAGTACATATTGAAGTCACGGAAAGCATTTTTGCCGATGACCAGCACCGGATTCCCGAAAAGCTCCGCGCATTACAGAAGCTTGGGTTGAGCATTTCTATTGATGACTTTGGCACTGGGTACTCGAGCCTGAGTATGCTCTATAAGCTTCCGCTGGATGTGATCAAGATCGACCGGACATTCATTCACGAACTGGAGCCTGAATCTCAGGCCTACCAAGTTGCCGAGAGTGTCATTGAGCTGGCGCAGAAACTCAACAAGCGTGTGATTGTTGAAGGGATTGAGACCGAAGACCAAGTAAAGTTTTGTAAGGAAAAGCGGTGTGATGCAATTCAAGGGTTTTACTATTACCGACCCATGCCCTTCAGTGAGATTCAAAAGCTCGCTGAAAAAGCCCATGCCTAGAATAAAAAAACGGTGCTTAAGTGCACCGTTTTTGTGTCTCAATTAGCGCTTATTCGTCTGCATATTTTACCGTACAACCATACGGGCGCGTGACCGGCCGATCTACAGATTCACCCGCCATCACAGCGCGGGCTGCGTCAGCAAACCAAGGCTCGGCACGAGCAACGTCGTCGTGATTTGCAGTCGGAATGGAGTCAATACCGCCGGCATATTGCAAGATACCCTCAGCATCGATTACGTACATATGTGGCGTGACGCGCGCTGAATAGGCGCGCCCGACGGTTCCATCCTCATCAAGAAGAACGGCCGTTGGTGCGGCATCACGGTTTGCGGTCAGTTCGTCGGCCTGCGCAGGAGACACATGGCCTTGCGTTCCTGGCGCTGAAGAAATTACCGTCAACCAAACGGCACCGTCTTCTGTCAATTCGCGCTGCAGGTTCTGCATATTATTCGTTGCATAGTGTTTAACAACAAACGGACAGTCATGATTCGTCCATTCTAAGACCACGGTCGAACCGCTGAAGTCAGACAATGAATGCTCGACTCCTTGGGTATCAACTGCAGTAAAGGATGGGGCAGGCTGGCCAATTTCAGGGTTGGCGACAGCAGCGGTGGTCATCAGTGCGGCGCTCAGGCCAATCACGAGTTTTTTCAAGTTCATGGTTTCCTCCAAGGCCTTCCGGCCGATGATTTACATAGTTTCTGAAGCACGCTGAATTGCCTCTGAGACAATTCCATTAGTCAAAATCTGTGGCAGGATTTGTGGCTCCTGACCTGGCCAATAAAGGACATACAGCGGCACCCCATTGCGTTGATACTGCTCAAGATAAGCAGTGATGCGCTCATCACGTAGGGTCCAATCCCCTTTTAAATAGGTAATATCGTGTTCGGCAAATAGCGCGCGCGTACTGGATGTTTCAAGGGCGACCCGTTCGTTTGCAAGACAGGTAATACACCAATCGGCAGTCATATTCACGAAGACAGGTTGCTCTCCTTTGAGCGTTTCGAGCTTCTCGGGACTCCAAGCTTGCCAACTTTGCCCGTATTCACTTGCCATCACGGCGCCTTGTTGGAATTGCATAGCAGCGGGTAAACTGCCCATACCGAGTGCTAACATCACAAGGACCAGGATACGATGTCCGAGGGAGCGTGTTGCTTGGAGTTGACCTTTGCCATGCCACCACAGCGCGGTGGAAAACAAAACTAGCCCGATCAATAAGATAGCAGCACTATCGATCCCCGCTTGGCGACCGAACACCCAAATAAGCCAAACGGTGGTGAGATACATAGGAATCGCCATCCACTGTTTGAAGGTTTCCATCCATGCACCTGGCTTCGGCAACCACCGGCTCGCCCCGGGAATAAAGGCAAGCGCGATAAACGGACTGGCCATACCAAGACCAAGGGAGGCGAAGATCAGGAGCGCCACCCCAGTTGACTGAGTTATCGCGAAACCTAACGCCGCACCCATGAAGGGGGCGGTACATGGGCTGGCGATAATCACCGCGAGGACACCGGTCGAGAACGAGCCTTTTGCTCCGCCTTTCGCTGCCGTTTCACTATGCCCCAGTTGCATTAATCGAGTACCGAATTGGAAGACGCCGCTTAAATTGAGGCCAATCGCAACGAACAAGAGCGCGAGAGTCGCAATCAGCCACGGATTTTGCAGCTGGAAACCCCAACCAAGTGCTTGACCGGCTCCGCGTAATGCAAGGAGTAAGGCCGCAAAGGCCACGAAGGTTAAAATCACACCGAGGGTATACCAGAGTGCGTCACCCCGTTGTCGGTGACCGCTATTCGCGAGGTGCAAGGCTTTTAGCGACAACACCGGAAAAACACACGGCATGAGGTTTAAGATTAAGCCGCCGAGAAAGGCAAAGCCCGCCATCAAAAGAAGACTTTGTGGTGCGCTTCCTGATCCGGAGGCACTCGAAGCCGCTGTTTCATCACTCGCAGTGACGGTCAATTGAACGGCACGTTGTCCATCCACAAGCAGCAACGGGAACGAATCAGGTGCTTGGTTGAAATAGGTATTGAGGGTGCGACGCACAATCAAGAGATCATCGACGACCTGAACATCTCCAGACTCAAAGTGTTCGACTAACTCACCCGCCCCAACATACGCATAAAATTGATCTGATTGCCCCATGGCTGCGGCTTCGGGATGATCCACGATCAACGTGACCTGACGCGATTGAATGTCGTATTGACCGCGCCAATCTGCAATCTCAGGCAGGTTGGCGCGTCCTGCTGCAAACGAATCGACATTATTTACCGCAAGTGTTGCGGAGCCGACGGGAATCTCAAAGTCAAACTCAGCAGTACCCGGAATACACCAATCTTCACAGACGAGCCAATCGACCCGTGCCTGAATGGAGAGGAAATCCTCGGCAAAGTCAGCTG
This sequence comes from Aliidiomarina sanyensis, assembly GCF_003987175.1. Classification (GTDB taxonomy): domain Bacteria; phylum Pseudomonadota; class Gammaproteobacteria; order Enterobacterales; family Alteromonadaceae; genus Aliidiomarina; species Aliidiomarina sanyensis. The sequence continues at coordinate 56,484 of NZ_PIPM01000007.1, forward strand.
GAATCGTGATGTTTGAGATGAGGTAGGTGGTGCCTTCAAAGCCGTAGTTAGAGAGCGGTCCAATGTTATATTTGGATGCAACGGGCCACTCAATATCACTGACCTCGACTCCTTCGGGTAGTGTCCACTCAATGACCGTTGCTAATCCGGAGTCTCCTGGATTGATCCAGTAGGTGTGCCATCCGGTTTCAGGCATAAGCTTGGCGGCGACTGCAAAGGTCTGGCCGGGCGTGACCTCCTGATATTCTGAAAGCATTTGAGCTTCCAGGTGCGGTTGTTCAACAATTTCAGTTCGCGAAGCGTGAGCACTCGTTACTGACAGCAAAACGAGAAGACAACTGATCCATGTGACATAGAGCGTGGTTCGCAGATTCATAAGCAACTGTTGGTTAATTTCGCACGTAAATTCATCATACGGCCTGCTGAGACATTCCGATGTATGAATAACTGAATTTTGCGATAAATTGGCCTAAAAAAGAGGTGTCTTGAGAGGATTGGGATGTTTTTACACCGATTGCCCTGCAACCCAGCCGGAACTCCACGCCCACTGGAAGTTGTATCCACCGAGCCAACCGGTTACATCCAATACTTCCCCAATAAAATAAAGTCCCGGTTGTAGCTGGCTCTCCATGGTCTTGGAACTCACTTGGTTTACATCGACACCTCCCAACGTGACTTCCGCTGTGCGATATCCTTCGGTGCCGTTTGGCTTAACACTCCATGAATGTAAGTACTTACTTATTTTCTCGATTTCTACATTTGAAATATCACCCAAGGCTTTGTGCTGCCATGGCACACCGCGTGTCTCACTTTGGGTTTGAAGCGCTTGAACGAGGCGCTTCGGGAGGTGCTTGGCGAGGCAACTTGCGACCGTTGCCTTGGGTGTCTCTTGGCGTGCTGTTTTGAGGAGGTCGCTGACATCGAGGTGTGGCAGTAGGTTTACCTCCAGTGATTCCCCTGGAAACCAGTAGGATGAAATTTGCAACATGGCAGGGCCACTCAGCCCGCGGTGGGTGAATAACATGGCTTCTTTAAATGCGGTTCGTTGATTTTCAGCGATGACTTCAGTGGCAACGCCGGGCAGTTCTTCATAGGCAGCTTTATCGTGATCGTGCAGGGTAAATGGAACGAGTCCAGCCCTGACCGGAACGATACGATGTCCAAACTGCTCGGCAATTTGGTAACCCAGCGGTGTTGCGCCGAGTTTAGGCATGGATAAACCGCCTGTCGCGATGACCAAGGACTTGGCTTCGAAGTCACCCTCAGACGTTCGAACGCGATAGCCGTGATCGTAGTCAACAGATAAAATCTCGGTTCGTAGCTGAACTTTGGCCCCAGCAGACTTGCACTCACGCAAGAGCATTTGCACGATGTCTTTTGCAGAGTCGTCACAGAACAACTGCCCTAAGGTTTTCTCGTGCCACGGAATTCCGTGTTTATTCACGAGTTCAAGGAAGTCCCACTGGGTGTAACGACTCAAAGCTGATTTACAGAAATGCGGATTTTCAGAGAGAAAATTCTCAGGACTTGTATGTAAATTCGTAAAGTTACAGCGACCGCCACCGGAGATTAGTATCTTCTTGCCCGCTTGCTTCGCGTGATCTAAAACCAGAGTTGATTTGCCCCGCTGTGCTGCCTGCATAGCGCACATTAATCCAGCAGCGCCGGCCCCGAGTATAAGGGTATCAACAGTAACAAGTGATTTATGTGGTTCGGCCATCGGTTTTCTTTTGCGAGCAGCGCTTGGTTGAATGACATAAATTGTAACACTTTAGCCTGAGCAAAGTTGAAGATTTGAGTTACATTACTAATTGGTACAGTTTGATTTTGCTTTTAGCGGAGCAATTTGCCTTTAGCGGAGCAACGAGCTCAGTAGCTGAGTGCCGACATTTTTAGGTCTCGGGCATGCGCCCAAACGACCAGCCTGCTCACTCTGCGTGTGAGCATCACGTGAGGATAACGCAATGAAAAAGCAATGGATTATAGCAGGGGCATTACTCAGCTTCCTCAGTTTCAGCGCGTCAGCGGAAATTGGGGAATGTGAGGAAGGCATTTGTTCTGAGGTTATGGAGCGTTTACAGCGGTCTGCAGATTACGGCTCAAGTGAGGCCATGATCATTATGGCTGTGGCCTATGCAAATGGTGAAGGCGTGGCCGTGAATACGGATCGCGCTCGGGTATGGATGAAAGAGGCGATTCGTTTTCGGAATCCACAAGCCTACCATGTGAAATCTCAATGGCGTCGTGTAGGACGTATTTTTGACCAAAATGAGGAGCGGGCCGAGTATTGGCTGAGCCGCGCGATTAATGTTGGATATGCGCCGGCTATGTATGAGCGAGCCATTCGTAATTTGCAGGCGAATATCGATATTGATGCTTCGATTGAGCTTCTGCAAGATGCGGCAGAAGAAGGCCATCCTGAGTCGATGTACACACTTGCACGGATGTACGAAGAGGGTGCGTTGGGAGAGGTTTACCCGTTTGAAGCAGCTGCATTATACATGCATCTCGCGGTCCGTAACTTCCGTGATTCACGAGAGCGCTTGCGTGAATATACTCAGACCTTCGAGGCATCCGATGACGCGGAAGTTCAGGCGTTTGCTCGGACACTTCGCGAGTATGAGAATATGGAAGTGATCGTTGTGCGGGCAATGCAGGGCGATAGTCTTGATATTTTAGCGAATCTCTCGGAGCGCTTGCAGAGCCGTTACTTTCGAACGCCTGGAACGGGAACGCGTCTGCGTCGCACCTCGCCGTGTGGACAAGGAGGTTTGCCGTGTAACGTGGTATTCGACAGAGATGGTGCCGATACCCCAGCATCAACGATAGGCGAATTGTTGTTTGGACCGAGTGGCAGTGCACCGGTGTCTCGTTTCTAACGTATTGGTAATGCGTTGATGTGCACAGTGAAAAAGAAAGGCCCGCATCTGCATGATGGGGGCCTTTTTAGTGTCATGCGCTGGGGGAATTAGCTTGCTAGCGTGTAGCCAATATCACACAAATAGGCATTCACTTGGGGCTGGTAATCTGCCCCGTAGCCAAACAATACCGCGAGTACCAGAACCACCACACAAGCAAGCATCAACTTACCGAGCAGCGGCAAACAGAAACGGAACCAGCGGTCATAAGGCACACCGGCAATTCCAATAATCCCCATTAATACCGCGTTAGTCGGCACGATCATGTTGGAGAACCCGTCACCAAACTGATACGCAAGAACTGCAACCTGACGTGGCACCCCGACCAAATCGCTGAGTGGCGCCATTAATGGCATGGTGACAAAGGCTTGCCCACTTCCAGAAGGAACGAAGAGGTTCAGAATAGTCTGAATTACGAGCATCCCCACCGCAGAAATATAGGACGGAACATGGGAAAGCGGCATCGACAAACCATGAACGATGCTGTGCAACACTTGACCATCTTCTAAGATCAGGGCAATTCCGCGTGCGATACCAATCAGCACCGCAGTCGTTGTCAGATCTTTGACACCTTCGATAAAGCTATCAGCAGCCTCATCAAATTTTAGGCGGCCCAGAATGGTAATGAGTAATCCCCAGCCAACGAAGCATGCACCGAGCTCATACAAATACCAGCCGAACTGTGAGATACCATAAATAGCAATCGCAATCGTGCCGAGGAAGGTGCCGAGAATCAGCTTATGGCGTTTATTGAGCTGGGGGTAGTCTGCCTGCGTTTGGCCTTCCAGTGGGCAAGGAAGATCGGCAACCAAGCTTTGTTGCGGATCTGCTTTGACCTTCTTGGCGTAGCTCCATACGTGATGGAAAGCGATGAGCACAAATGGCAGGATAATTGCTAACCGCAGCCAGAGACCTGAGTACGGCGGAACTTCCGCGATACCCTGAGCGATTAATACCGTGAAGGGATTGAATGCAGATACACCGTAACCGACACCGTATCCCGCAACGGTCATGCCGACCGCTGTCATGGCGTCAAGCTTCATTGCCTTACACAGTGCAACCAAGATCAATACAAATGGAATGTACTCTCCTGCGGTTCCAATGGCACCTGAAGCAAGCGAAAAGAAAAAGATCACCATGAAGATGAGTTTCTCTGGGCGATCTCGATGCTTTTCGAGCAAGCGTCCGATCAGTGCATCAACGGTTCCTGTGCGGCGCGCAATGGCCAATACGCCACCCACGATGAAAACGAAGAAGATAATGTCTTGTGCCGCTGCAAATGCGCGAGGCACGGCGGTGAGGAGTTGCCAAGGCGTTAAAAACTGGCGCTCTTCAACCAGCTCATAGGTACCAGGGACGACGACACTGCGGCCGGTCTCGGTCAGTTCCGTTTGAAAGAAGCCTTGTGGAACGATCCAAGTGGCGAGCATCGCCACAATCATCATGCTAAATAAAAGCGTGAGCGTATGTGGGACTTTAAATGCTTTGGTCATAAAGCAGCCTATGTTTGTTATCTATTATCATCGTGAGATGCCAAGCGAAGGCACCGTGCAAACCGCTTAAGTCTACCGGATGGGGGGTGGGCATCCAAGCTTAAAATTTCAGCGGGGTTAGGTTGAACTCTCCATTCCACAGGCTTTCAAAGACATACGCATCCGCAAGGAAGCTACGGTATACTGATTCAAATCGTTGTAGGAGCCGATCATGAAGAAATGGATTGTTGTGATGTTAATGGGAATCCTCGTTGCTGGGTGTGCGCAGCTAGGACAGATTGCCAGCTATCGTGTGTCTCAGGCGCAACTTGAGCAGTTGCTGCGCGATCAGATTGATGAGATGAATCCGCAAATTAGCTTTATGGGGTTGTCGGCACCGCTTGAAGTGAAACAACTGAATCTTGAAGTTGGACCGGATGAAACGGACCTCGTGCGCCTTCATTCAGCGTTTACACTGACTATTTCAGGGCTGGGAATGAGCTACCCAATTGGGATTGAAATGTCCGTCGAAGGCTCTCCGTACTACAACCATGAGCAACACGCAGTATATGTGCGTAATCTTGATATTCTAAATGCCTCCATTGATGCGGGTGGTTATCGGGGAAGTGTGGGCTTTTTGAATCGGGAAGTGAAAGAGATTTTGGATGAGCTTATGGCGGAAACGCCGGTCTACCGACTCAGTGAAGACAACCCTCGCCACCGCATGCTGATGCGGGTTCCAATCTCGATGCAGGTCGAAAGTGGTGGTATTCGGTTTAGCGCCACGGCAAACCAAAACGGAGCCGCGCGAGCTGCGAATTAAACCGCCTGTTTCGGGTAAGCTTTTTTGATGTAGATATCGAATCGGTGTTTTTTACTCGGAACCTGAGCGCTTGGCGTCTGACCTGCTAAAAACGGGGCTTTGTTCGGGCGCTTAACCACTACGCGATAGGTCGCGAGGTTGAGCGCGACAGCTAAGAGACCATCAGCATCCAGATCTGGCCCTACCAAGGCCTGTAGGAACTGCATATCTTTTTTCACTGCGGCAGACTTTTCTCGCTCGGGAAACATCGGATCAAGATAAATCGCGTCGGGCTGAATTGATTGAATGTGATTAGGCAAGGGAGCGGCTTCAAGCAAGCTTCCTGCAGGCAGCATATGTAAGCGTTTGGAACTCCAATGCTCCGCCGCATGAGCTTCCTGAAATTGGTGAATCGCGTGATCCAACAAGGCGTGAACTCCGGGATGACGCTCAAGGAAGTATACGTTACATCCGGCGTGGGCCAGCATCATTCCATCCCGACCAAGCCCTGCTGTCGCATCAAGAACGCTAGGACGAACATTGTGCCCAAGCCCAATCGCGCGGACTACAGCTTCTTGCTTTCCACCCCCGAGCTTTTGTCGCCATGCTTGTGCGCCGCGCGTGTAGTCGAGGGTGAGCGGTTGCATTTTCGGTTGGGTAGTCCAGCGAAGCTGCAATCCGTCGCGCGTCAACTCTAAGACGAAGGGAGCCTGTTCTGTTTCCGCCTGATGGAGCGGCAATTTTAACCGTTCAGCGAGCATCGCTGCCCCCGCTTGCAGCTCGGGTTCAGCGGCCACGATTGGGACAATAAATGTCACGGGTGAAACTCCATGTGGCGGTGCGGAATACCATCCTCCAAGTATTCGTCACCAATCACATGAAAGCCTAGTGACGTGTAGAACTCTAAAAGATAACTCTGTGCATTGAGCTCAATTGGTTTATCGGGCGCGCGCTCAATAACTTCCACCATTGCACGCTGCATCAACTCACGGCCATAGCTCTTCCCTCGTCCACGCTCATGAACGACAACACGACCAATGTGTGATGGCTCTCTATTCGAGCAGAGCAATCGCGCATAGGCAACCAGCCCCTGATCATCGAAACCACAGAGGTGCAACCAATCGGGATCGACGCCATCAATATCTGGATAGGGGCAGTTTTGCTCGACGATAAAAATATCTTGCCGGAGGCGAAAAATGTCGTGGACCAAATCGTTACTGAGTTCTTGGAACGTCGATACGGTAAATTGCAGCATGCAGGTTCCTTTCGGGTAATCCGTGAGCCGTCCCTTATTTTAGACCAGGGATGCGGGGAGCAAAGTATGCGAGTAACTCCGCGACTTTGTTCCGTGTATTGCCATTTTGACTGATAAAGCGGTGCACCTGCAACGGGGTGAGGCTCGCGTGTTGATAAAGCTCCCGCGCAAACAGCGTATCGTGGTTACTAATAAGTACCGGAATGCGTCGTTTGTTCGCGGCGTCCATCGCCTTTTGTGCCAATATTGCTTGTTCGTCTAGTCCAAATCCATTCCCGGCATAACTCGTGAAATTTGCTGTCGGACTGAGCGGCAGGTATGGGGGATCGCAGTAGATGACATTGCCTTTGCGAGCCCGCCGAAACGTATTTTGAAACGGCTCGCACGTAAAGGTCGCACGTTTTGATTTCTCTGCAAAAAACTCCAGCTCAGCTTCCGGAAAGTAGGGTGCTCGGTATTTTCCAAAGGGGACGTTGAACAGCCCCTTGCTATTGTAGCGACACAACCCGTTATATCCATGGCGATTGAGATACAAGAAATACAGCGAGCGCTCATACGGGTCGCGGCTCGCGTTGAATGCTTGCCGAATGGCGTAGTAAGCATCCGCTGAGTTTGTCGCGGGGGCAAACAATTTGCGCGCATCTTCAATATAGGTTTTTGGACGCCGTTTCAGAATTTTGTACAGATGAATCAGGTCTGCATTGATGTCGTTCAATAAGTACTTATCGTAGTCGGTATTTAAAAATACAGACCCAGCACCCACAAACGGCTCAATCAGTTTATCACCCGCAGGGAGGACTGCTTTGATTGGCTCCACGAGGGTGTATTTCCCTCCAGCCCATTTTAAAAACGCGCGTTGCTTTGATTTCATTGTTATTGGAACGCTTTTTTGGAATGCCGTGCGCTGGCTCGGTACATGAGTTGATAATTGTAACCCGAACTGATCGGGATTCCTACGCACTTAAACGGACTGAGTTGCCGCTTCGATCACGCGACGAAGTTCGTCTTCGGTAACATCAGAAAAAATGGCAGCAGCACCGCGAGCAGTGGGAAGGATAAACCGCATTTTTCCCTGGAGTACTTTTTTGTCACGGGCCATCAATGTAAGCCACTGAGCGTCCGTCATTGATTGAGGAGGATGAATAGGAAGACCTGCATTTTGAATCAATTGAATAATCGCGTGGTGATAATCAGCATCAATATAACCGCGCATCAGGCTCAGGTGCGCGGCCATGACCATCCCCACTGCAACCGCTTCACCATGCAGCCAGGTTTGGTAGTTTGTCGCGGCTTCAATTGCGTGTCCGAAGGTGTGTCCGAGATTAAGCAACGCACGTTGTCCCTGCTCGGTTTCATCCGCAGCCACAACGTCGGCCTTGATGGCACAGCTTTTATAGATTGCGGCGCTCAGTGCATCGGGATTCTTTTGACGAAGTGCATCGATGTTTTTCTCCAGCCAGGTAAAAAAGTCAGCGTCAGCCATGATGCCGTACTTAATCACCTCGGCGAGACCTGCACCGAGCTCTCGTGTTGGTAGTGTCATCAAGACATCGGTATCAATCAGCACGCCACTTGGCTGGTGAAAGGCGCCGATCAGGTTTTTCCCACCGGGATGGTTCACAGCTGTTTTCCCACCCACTGAAGAGTCGACTTGCGCTAGCAAGGTCGTCGGAATTTGCAAAAAACGGACGCCGCGTTGCCAGGTCGCGGCCACAAAACCTGCCATATCCCCAACCACTCCACCACCGAGAGCGATAATCAGACAATCTCGACTAAATCGCGCCTGTACGAGGACGTCCATGATGTCACTATAGGTCGCAAGATTTTTGTAGGATTCGCCATCTGGCATCAAATGATGCTGAACATGGTAGTTCTGAGGAGATTTTGCGAGTGTTGCCAAGACTGGTTGCAGAAAGTGTTCAGCAACGGTTGGATTGCTCAGGACCAAAATTTGGCGTCCAAGCTGAGGATTGGCTTCCGTAATGAGTGCTTCTAGATGGCTCTCTATAAGTCCCGAACCGATCCAGATAGGGTAGCGCCGCGTTCCCAGTTCAACATGTAAGTGGTGTTGCGGCGCGCTCATGGATTAAAGTCCTAATTTCTCAATAATTTCATTTGCAACGATCTTGGCGCTCTGATCGTCGGTTTCGATCGTGATGTCGGCAATTTCTTCATACAAGGGAGTCCGCTCCTCAGAGAGCTGCTCAAGGACTTCGCGTGGGTTTTCCGCTTCAGCAATTAATGGACGACGTTTGTCCCGCTCGGTCCGCGCCACTTGTTTATCAATGGTCGTTTTGAGGTAAACCACCACGCCACGAGCGGAGAGCCGATTCCGATTTTCTTTGCTAATAATTGAGCCACCGCCGGTTGCGAGGACAATGCCGGTGTTTTCGGTCAGTTCATTGATGACTTTTTCTTCCCGATCGCGAAAACCTGCTTCGCCTTCCAATTCGAAAACCCAGCTGATATCTGCGCCCGTCCGACGCTCAATTTCAGCATCAGAGTCAAAAAATTCGAGGTGTAATGATTTGGCGAGTTGTCGCCCGATGGTGCTCTTGCCGGCCCCCATGGGCCCGATGAGAAAAATGTTACGCTTATCAGCCATAGCTTTATACGTCACTTCTGTATTTGCTGTTTTTAGTTAGATGAGTGTTGAACCACCCCTGTGCCCCTGAAAAAAAGACACGCGATTATCGCAATTTGTCTGGGTTATGGCAACCAATTCACCGGATTTGAAGGAATCTTTAACAACTCGAACTCGACTTCGAGGCAGCGCCGATCATGCTCGAATATCCTTAATTTAGCCGGCTTCTTAAAGACATAACCAAGAGTGAATGACTGCGAAGAGAGGGATATTTCATGCAAAAAATCTCGAAGAGCAATCCGCTGAGATGAAGCGGCAAGCACCACGAAACTCTCCTTAGTCTGCGCAGGATGCCCGGTATGAACCACGGCGCGCACTCTATCAGTCATTGCCTGAATATCAGCGCAGGCTTGCATAGGTGGAGACGTGGGGACTGAGGGGCTTCGCTCTACTTCTGGGGGTGGTAGGCTGCGAAAGGAATGATCCGTGTCCGGGCGAATGAGGGCGCTCATCTGCTGCTCCCGCTGATACAACACCGCCTCTAACATAAGACCTTGAGGAACCCTCGTCAGGGAGATTGTTGTGGGACTCCACGCGAGAGTCTTCAGCGCGTAAAGCCAATCAAGGATGGGGGTCACACCGCCTGTCACCGTAATCGACATTTCGTTTTCATGACCGCTCCAATGCACTACTTGAACCGATTCTGAGGGAAGTGGTAGCGGTGCTTTTATGCTTAATTGCGGCACGCTGACGCGAGGGCGTTGTTGGGCAGCACGAAGTGCATCATGCGCGAACCCTCGTTCTTTTGTTTTGGGGAGCATTAGTATGGTGTGCATTACGAGCACCGCACACCCAAGTCCGGTCAAAATGACGCCAACACGCTGGTAAAAAGAAAGTTGAACAAAGCGAAGCCACACAATTAATCAGGTCCGTTTTGCGGGGGTTGCAGTTTAAATTCAGCCAACCAGATTTGATTGTCCTGGTGTTCAAGTGTTTGAGAATGAATTTGCCATTGGTCGAGCGCAAACGCATTGATCAGCTGGGTAAACTCGTTTGCTGAGTTCAGAGTGGCAGTAAGCTTTAGTTGCGTTGAGGACATCTCGATACTGGTAATTTGGGAAGAAAGGAATGGATGGGACACCTGCCAATTTAATAGGGCGTAGATGGGATCAAGGCCATGCGCAGGTGGTTTCGGTTGTGCGTGAAGTGCAGTTAGTTTGGAGAGTTCGGTTTGCTCCGATGCACTGAGCGCTCTGGGCATCTGGAACCAGAGTGCTGCAGTACAGAAAATAAAGAGGACGCAGCCTAGACCCACTTCAAAGCGCGCGCGCTGGATACGATGGCCCCACCGGGTTGGGAAATCTGCCAGAAAGTTAATGGACATAGCTTGATTCAGCGACAGTAGATGTATTTCGGCCAAGGTCACTTTGTGCACTTTGCATAGCATAGAGGGCCAGAGCTGTGGCGGTTTCCAGATCTTTGTTCAGCAACCCTTGGTACGATGAAGCCGCATCTGATTGCGCCAATGTCGCTATGAGACGCTCGGCTTCGGATTGCTCTTGCGTCAGATCATCGAGCAAGGGGGGATAAACCGGACGCAGGCGCACGCCCAAGTTACGGGCTTCGGTTGCATCGAACGCTTGATGCGCAATTTCATAAGGTAATAAGTCTTGATGAGGAACGAACAGCACTTCGCTTTCATTCTCATCGTCTGCGTTGGGATAGAGGTCCCATGCCCAGCCTTGATGCACTTCTTTTGACTCTTCATCTAGTTTTGCTTGGACTAAATCAATGACATCGGGAGGGGGTAAATCATCAGGGATGTACACGCGCGCTTTCTTCCAGTGAATGATCGGCCATGCACAGGGGATTTTTTTTCGTATTTGAAACCAATTTCGGGAACTTCCTGTCGCTAGTAGTTTCTTAGAAATGTGTGTGAGAAAAGTTTGCGAGTTTGGTGTGAGAGCTAACTCGGCGCTTGGCAGCTGGAAGACATGGCGGATTGTCGCACATGTCGCCCAGCCCTCAATGAATACGAGTGTGATCTGCTTCCCATTGTTAAAAAAGCCGACGCCCGAAGGCTGCCCTTCGTCCGCAATACGGACTGATTTTTTCACCTTGGATTTGAACTGTTTCACGAGCAACCTCCATGTTTGCGTGTGAGTCTTCGTTGATTCTTGATTGATATAAGGCCGATGTTGAGCCCAGTCGTGAAGATAACTTACGTAAATTCAACAATACTTTGGTTAAATTTAACGCATAATCTCTCTATAATATCCCCCCGAGTTAGTGGCTAATCGCGGAGTTTTCGTGCTCAGATTTTTAAAGTACCTCTTGGTAACAATACTTGTCCTGGCAGTGCTTGGTGTTGGCGCTGTGGTGGGTTTGTATTATTACGTAAAAGATGACCTCCCGAGTGTGGAAACGCTACGCGATGTGCGTCTGCAGACTCCCATGCAGGTCTATACCGCGGATGGCCGCTTGATTTCACAGTTTGGCGAGCAGCGGCGTATTCCCCTCTCGCTTGATGAAATGCCACAGCAAATGCTCGATGCCATTCTTGCTACCGAAGATGCGCGCTTTTATAGCCATCGCGGAATTGACCCGATAGGCGTGATGCGAGCATTTCGGGTATTAATTACAACCGGAGAAATTCGGGAAGGTGCTTCGACGATTACCATGCAGGTTGCCCGTGAGTTTTATCTCACGCGGGAGCGGGCGTGGATGCGAAAAATTAAAGAAGCATTTTTGGCACTGCACATTGAGCAGATGCTTACGAAAGACGAGATCCTCGAGCTTTACTTAAACAAGATTTTCTTGGGGCATCGTGCCTATGGTGTTGGTGCAGCAGCACAGGTCTACTATGGCCGTGATTTACATGAATTGACCTTGGCGGAAATTGCGACCATCGCGGGCTTACCGCAGGGACCGTCCATCCTCAATCCAATTTCACATCCACAAGCATCGTTACAGCGGCGTCGTATCGTTTTACGTCGCATGCTCGATGAAAATCTGATTACTCGTGCGCAATTTGATGCTGCGTTCAATGCACCCGTTACAGCTCGCTTCCACGGGACTGAGATTGAAGTGAATGCGCCTTATCTTGCTGAAATGGTTCGGCAAGAAATGATTGAGCGCTTTGGTGTCGATGACGCCTACAACAGTGGTTATCGGGTGTTCACGACCGTTCGTGCGGATAACCAAATGGCGGCTCAGAACGCCTTGCAAGAAAATCTGCATGCGTATGACGAGCGTCATGGTTATCGGGGGCCGGAACAACAATTATGGGGCTTTGATCCGGAGCGCTATTTCCGAGGCGAGGGAGACGCGAACCGTCCGCTGCCCGATGAAATCACGCTCGAGGTGATGCTGCGCCATGGGGGGCAAGCGTGGGACGAAGTCGATATCCTACAGTATCTTAATCGACAGCCTCGGATTGGTCGTTTGCAACACGCGGTGGTTACAGACGTCCATGAGCAATCGGTTGATATTATTATGCGTGGTGGCATGCGGGTGACCCTTGATTGGGACCGCCTCGATTGGGCTCGTCCATTTATTGATCAAGAACGCCAAGGTCGAGCGCCACAGCGGGCTGCGGATATTTTGAATGCCGGTGATCATATCTTGGTTCGGCCTGTCTCAGAAGGTTGGAAACTTGCTCAGATTCCGGGGCCGAGCTCAGCCATCGTCGCACTCGATCCGCAAGACGGTGCACTGCAATCGATTGTTGGTGGCTATAGTTTCAACCTCAGTCAGTTTAACCGAGCGACTCAAGCGAAGCGGCAGGTCGGCTCCACCATTAAGCCATTTATTTATGCGGCAGCGTTTGAAAACAATTTCACGCTCGCATCCTTGGTGAATGACGCACCGATCACGCAGTGGAATCCAGGTTCAGGGATTGCTTGGCGGCCACGGAACTCTCCTGAAGTTTATGATGGCCCCATGCGTTTGCGTGAAGCCCTCGCTCGCTCCAAGAACGTCGTTTCAGTGCGCCTTATTCGTGAAGTGGGTGTGGATGAAACGGCCGATTACCTGACAAACTTCGGGTTTGCACCGAATGAAATTCCTCGTAATGAGTCGTTATCGCTTGGTTCCGCCTCGTTCACACCGCTTGAAATGGCGCGTGGTTTCGCGGTGTTTGCGAATGGCGGTCATTTAATTGATCCGTATTTTATTGCACGCATCGAAGATAGCGAGGGCAATGTGGTCTACGAGGCAAATCCACGATTTGTCTGCACCGAGTGCGCTGAAAAAGCGTACCGTGAAGCACATGAGCTTGGTCCCGAAGATTATATCGAGCGTCCATTCCGTCAGGCGCCCCAAGTCATTTCTGCGCAAGCCGCGTATCTGGTAACGGAGGCGCTCCAGTCGGCAGTTTGGGGTGGTGGAAGCTGGGCCAATCAAACAGGCTGGAATGGCACGGGCTGGCGTGCTCAAAGCTTACGGAACCGCAATATTGCGGGCAAAACCGGAACCACAAATGATGTGCGGGATGCTTGGTTCGTTGGCTATAGCCAAGGAACGGTAGCCGCAACATGGGTTGGTTTTGACAATCTTGAGTTTGCGCTGGGTCGGACAAGCCTAAATGCAAACTTAGGACGTCAGCGTCAACCGATTGTCGGTTCGGAAGCCGGCGGAACGACTGCCTTGCCAGGTTGGATCCTCTACATGGAACACAAACTGTCCCAGGTAGACAGTAGCCCGTTTGAGTTGCCTTCGGGGATGATGTCAGTGCGCATCGATCAGGCCAGTGGCAAACTGACCAATCGAACCGATTTCACCAGCATGTTCGAATATTTTGTGCGGGGTACAGAGCCGCGTGAGTTTGCCGACTCGGATCGTCGGCAGCCGCAGATCTTCGAAGACGATGACGGGCTATTCCGCTAAAAACTCAATTGAGGAACGTCAGAACGCAGGGAATTTCCTGCGTTCTTTCATTTTGTCATGGGGTTAAGCTGGGGTTGCGAGACGGGCCAAGAGTTGATGAAGGTCTGATTGAACTCCCCCAGCAGTCACTTTTCGGCCCGCACCCGGACCACTGATGACGAGCGGCATGTCGTTATACCAATCACTGTAAATCACAAAAATATTCTCGCCCGGGATAAGATTTGTGAGCATGTCCTCAACCGAGATGTATTCGATTCCCACACGCGCGTGCGAGCGCTCGTCGGTAATTGAAAAGCTCGCCATCAAGCGGGGAACTTTGTTCTCTTGTTGAGCTTCTTCCCACAGTTTTTGCATCGGTTCATCGAGATCACTAAGTTGTGCTAGGAAGGCATCTAAACTCAATTCGCGCAGATGCTCAGGCACGAGCCCACGAATTTCGATGTCATCCCAATCGAGGGTGGCGCCAATATCTCGCGCCACAATCAGAAGCTTCCGGACGATATCGTGACAGGACAAATCTTCCCGTGGGTCCGGTTCGGTAAATCCCTCAGCACGAGCCTGTCGAACCAAATCACTAAACTTTACTTTCCCATCAAAGTTTTCAAATAACCAACTCATGGTACCGCTAAAAATACCGGAAATGCTGCGAATGTGGTCACCGGAGCGAATCAGGTCGTTAATTGCATAGTTGAGCGGAAGCCCAGCCCCGACGGTCGTGTTGTACAGCCATTCGCGTTTGTATTCATGCTGGATGGTGCGAATTTCCCGGTATAAAGATTCTTCCGCAGATCCTGCACGCTTGTTGGCACTAATAATGTGCATGCCATTGGCAAAGAAACTTGGATACAGCTGGGCGACTGACCCTGAATCGGTCAGGTCAATTACAATCATCTCATCACAGGGCGCATTGGGCAGCTCACGCAACAGTTCGGTTAACACGTAGGGGCGCGCTAACCGTTCAAAGCTTTCTTGCCAGTCCTGTAAGTCGACCCCGCTGTAGTCCAGCCACAACCGAGATGAGTTTGCGATACCCATAATGCGGACATCGACATTCTCGTTCATGCGATCGCGTTGTTGACGAAACAGTTGTAGCCATTCGCTACCAATATTGCCCCGACCGAGCACAAGCACCCCGACACTGCGTCGGAAATTAAACAGCTGGCTGTGCAGGCGCCCCAGCAACCGGTTATCGAGCTTCTGCCCTAAAATAGCAATCGCAGAGGTTTTGTTGGTGGAGACCAAAAATCGGCGTAGTTGTTGATCATTGGCTTCGCGGCGAAGTACCGCGAATTGTTTACTTTCCTGGATACGGGCTCCGACCAGCGCGATCATGCTGTAACCGCTCACCTCGTGCACTTTGTGTTCCGCATCTTGGGTCGCGAGCCAATGGCGAATGAACTCCAGATGGTTTTGGTGAAACGCGTAGAATTTTTCTTGGGTTTCTTCCTCGATCCAACTGACTAATGGCTCGAGCTGTGTGCCCTCGAAGCGTTGAATCAGATCACGGTCGGCGACATGAATACTGAACAACACGACGTCTTGCAACGAGGTTAAAACTTTGCCCTGGGCTTCAGTGTAATCGTATTGGCCAATACGCGTCTGTTGGTTTTCAACTTTCAAGCTTGAACGAACACTGATCACCATGCGCTCGCGATTGACCGGCTGGAAGGTCCGAGGGTGGAGGACTGGGCTACCAAGACGAGCAAGCTCCTCGGCTTCGCTCCAATCGAGGGTTGGCAGACTCACAACACGCTCAACTTTACGTGGGTCCGCGGAGTACACCCCAGCGACATCTTTCCAGATGGTGACTTGACGACTGTCAATCAAACTACCAATCAAGGTAGCGGAATAGTCTGAACCATTCCGACCGAGCAATAAGGTGCGACCTGTACCTGATTCACTGCAAATAAAGCCGGTGACAATAAAGCGCATGCCCGGGTATGGCCCAAGACGCTTGAGCAGGGCTTCTCGCGACGATTCGACATCAATGATGGGCTCTGCCGCATCTTTGGCTGACAGAAAGGTTCGTGCATCGATGTAATCAGCGCGGGTTCCTTGTTTTTGTAACAACGCAGCCAGCAGGCGAGCCGACCACAGCTCCCCGTAGGCGCACAGCTCGGCACGCTCGATACTCTCATCGCCGATCAACCAAGCTTGCCAACGGGTAAAGTCCTGCTCGGAGGCTTGCATGACTTGCTCGAGCGGACGGCCAGACAGGAGTTCTTCAATCAGGCCCTGCTGATAGCGTTGGAGCGAGGCCAACAAGGTGGCTGCGTATTCCGGTTGGCTTTCCCGCGCTTCAATAATGGCAAGAATTCGGTTGGTTGTGTCACCGGCCGCAGAGACCACCACCATGTCGCTGACCCCCGCGTATTCCGTCACGATTCGTGCCACGCGGCGATAGCAGTATGCATCTGCAAGACTACTGCCACCAAACTTGTGCAAGTGAATTTCGTCGGCGATGGCGCGGATGCGCTCTGGCGTGGGGAGAAGATCGCTACTCATGATCGGTGACTGATTGCCTCAACTGGGACGGTGTATTGAACTGCATCATATCGAAAACGAAACCCAAATAGAAGTTTAGATGGCTAAAAGCATTAAAAAATGACATACTTGCAGCTGTTTGGAATAAGCTTATTCCATTCAATGCGTCCTGTCGTGAATTTCGACTGGAAAATATGAAGGTTGCGGCATATCAAGCATAGCGAAACTGTAAGGTAAAAGCCGTCTTCCGAACCATAAAAATAGCGTAAAACGCACAGCGGCAATCAATTTTGAGCGGAGGTCTTCACGATGGATTGGGATGGAAAATACATCTACCCCTATGCTGAGCATGGCAAAAAGAGCGAGCAGGTAAAAAAGATTACCGTCTCGATTCCCGTTAATGTCTTGAAAGTTCTCACGGACGAACGCACTCGACGCCAGGTCGCCAATCTTCGCCATGCCACCAACAGTGAATTGCTGTGTGAGGCATTTCTGCATGCATTTACCGGGCAACCGTTACCGAGTGACGACGACTTGCGCAAAGACAATCCGCGTAAAATCCCAGCCGAAGCGCGTGCTATTATGGACCAGTTAGGGATTGAATATTCTGAAGATGACCTCACGTCTCATGATGAATGAGTTAAAACGAGGAGTGAATCAATGAGTCGACATTTTGATAAGGCCCCGGGTTTATCGGAAACCCACGACGAGGCGACCCATGGTTACGTGTTCAATCAAACTATGTTGCGCATCAAAGATCCGGAAAAGACACTCGATTTCTATACCCGCGTGCTCGGGATGACCTTGGTCAAATCCCTGCCGTTCCCAGATATGCAATTCACCTTGTATTTTTTGGCCGCCATCACTCCGGAGCAGCGCAATGAGTGGTCCGCAGACGCTGACGAGCGAATCGTTCAAACCTTTTCGCGTCCCGCATTACTCGAGCTGACTTACAACTGGGGAAGTGAAGATGATGATGAGGTGACGTATCACAACGGCAATGACGCTCCGAAAGGCTTTGGGCATATCGGCTTTGCGGTTCCGAATTTAGACGAGGCATGTGCGCGATTTGAAGCACTGGATGTGCCTTTTGTGAAACGTCCGCAAGACGGCAAGATGAACGATATAGCCTTCATCCAAGACCCAGACGGTTATTGGATTGAAATTTTTGAACCAAAGCGCTTGCCGGCAGGATTGAGCAAGCACCTTGGCTCGACAGATTGATTACTGATAAATCAAATGGCCGGCTTGAACGCGTGTAAACAAGCCGGTCCCTGCTAACGCTGCAACGACGTAGCGATAGTCCACATCGGCACCGCGCGGCTCTACCCACAAACGATTTCCAGACACACCGAAACGCACCGGATAGTTCATTGCACGCCGGATATGACGTTCTGCTTGGGCGAGTTCCGCTGGCATCTCGCTGCCGCGCGGCATCGCAGCGAAAGCAATGTGTTGATCGCGCAGTGTATTGTCATACCAGACAATGTCGATGGGCCCCGAGTGACGAAAATCAGCCATTCCGGGATCATCGCGGAATGCTCGCAAGGTTTGCGGGTTTTGCTCCAAAACGACCGCGCGTTCGTCTGCATCACCTGTGGCGCTCGCACATCCCGCGATCAGCGCAACGGATAATGCGAAAACAATCCCACGTAATATCTGTGTCATCACAACCCCCGGACCTACTGGTCGTTAAAGTAATCATCTGGCATCGCGATCCGAGCGACTCCCGATGCAACCGCGGCTCCCGCGACTGCGCGCGCTACTCGCGAACACAAACGCGGATCCATTGGCTTAGGAATAATATAGTCTTTCCCGAAGCTGAGTGCCTGCGAGCCCGATGCGTGCAGGACCGCCTGAGGAACACTTTCCTTCGCAAGGTCTTTGATGGCGTGAACCGCTGCAAGTTTCATTTCATCATTAATACGGCTGGCACGCACATCCAGAGCACCGCGGAAGATAAATGGAAAACACAGCACGTTATTCACTTGATTTGGAAAATCCGAACGACCAGTCGCCATGATTAGATCGTCCCGCGCTGCATTGGCGATATCGGGATGGATCTCTGGATCTGGGTTCGAGCAGGCAAAAACCACAGGCCGTTCCGCCATAAGCTGCAGATCCTCAGCAGTGATTAGATCCGGCCCTGAAACACCGACGAACACATCTGCACCTGTGATAACTTCTTGCAGCGTGCGCTTGTCGGTGTTGTTGGCAAAAAGTTGTTTGTATTCGTTTAAATCAGTGCGGCGAGTATGAATGACACCTTTGGAGTCGAGCATATAGATGTGCTCTCGTTGTGCTCCGCATTTAATGAGCAGTTCCATACAGGCTATCGCAGCCGCACCGGCCCCCATACAGACGATCTGAGCTTTCCCTATGTCTTTGCCCTGAATCTCGAGGGCATTCAGCAATCCTGCCGCTGTGACAATAGCGGTACCGTGCTGATCATCATGAAAGACGGGAATATCGCATCGCTCAATCAACGCTTGCTCAATCTCAAAGCACTCAGGTGCTTTGATATCTTCAAGATTGATGCCGCCGAAGGTGTTGGCGATGCTCGCCACCGTATTGATGAAGTCCTGCGTGGTTCGATGGGTGACTTCAATATCAATGGAGTCGATACCGGCGAATCGTTTGAATAGCAGCGCCTTCCCTTCCATGACCGGCTTTGAAGCCATTGGGCCCAGATTCCCCAGACCTAAAATAGCGGTTCCGTTGCTAATGACCGCGACCAAATTTCCCTTCGCCGTGTACTTGTAGACGTCCTCGGGATTTTCAGCGATGGCTCGAACGGGCTCTGCAACGCCGGGACTGTATGCAAGGGCTAAATCTCGGGCACTTTCAGCCGGCTTCGTGAGTTCGATACTGATTTTTCCGGGAGTGGGGAGTGCATGATAATCAAGGGCTTTCTGGCGAAAATCGGTCATGTTGTTTGAATATCCGTCATCAATGGTAGGGAGAACCAACCAGGAAAAGCTCAGAGCCTGGGATACGCCTAAAGTCTACTTGCTTTTTGAGCGTCAACAAATCTTACCAATGTAATTCATCCAAATACGAAAATTCACTCGTCCGCTCGCAAGCATTGCTTGCCTGTCTCCGAGGGCAAAGGTAAGGTGATGCAACAACAAGAATGCATGCTCAATATGGCAATGATTGAGACAAACATTAACAACGATGAATGAGAAGAGAAGTTGATATGAAACACTGGAGTCAGTACTGGCAGGGTTCGAATGCCTTGAGTAGCTTTGCTGAGGGAGATGCAGGGCAAGGATACGATGGCGAGGTTCGCGCATTTTGGCATTTTCACCTGAAAGATTTAGACGATGATGCAGTCGTCGTCGATGTGGGTACTGGAAACGGTGCATTAGCCGTTCTAGCGGCCGAGTTTGCCGAGCAAAACAAAAAGAATTGGACCATTCATGGTGTGGATGCAGCGGATATTAATCCGACAGAGTACCTTCGTGCGCCGGCCCCAATTAAAAAGCTTTTGGGTAAAGTGACCTTTCACGGGAACACGGATATGGCCAAATTGCCTTTTGACGACAACTCGATTGATTGCGTCCTAAGCCAGTTTGCACTCGAATACGCGGACAAGAAAGCGGCTGTGAAAGAAATTATGCGCGTTCTCAAGCCGGGCGGAAAATTGGTCATCATGGCCCATCACGCGTCGTCATCCTTGGTGAAAGACTCTGAGACCGGCATTCGCATCTTTGATTATGCGCTGAACCAAACCCCTTTGTTTATGCAAGCTGATCTATTGGTGCGAATTGGTCACGAGATCATGAAGCACGGGTCATATAACGCGTGGAAAGCCAGTCAGCATGGGCAGGCGACTGAAAAAACCACCATGTTCTTGATGAACATGCTCCGTGAACGATTCGCGAAGGACGAGGAGCGCGTGTGGTTGGATGATATTATTACGCGAGTGGCGAATATTGTAGCACCGGTAAAAAGTGTCGAAATGGCGGAAAAGGCAATGGAAGCTCTTGCCTACCACTATGACTTGCTGCAATCTCATCTGCAGCGAGTAAAAGATCAAGTTAACGCTGCGCTTACGGAAAAAGAGGTAAAAGCCTTGATTAAGGCATCGGGTAAGGCGAGTAAGCAAAATGACCACTCTGAATTCATGTTCGAAGACGAAGCCTTTGCGTGGGCAATTGAGATTGTAAAGAGCTCTGATTCATAGCGATTTTTGTGACTAACATGTGACAAAATAATGAATAAGCCCACTTTTTTGCGAAAGGAGGGCTTTTTTTCTGCAAATTGAGGGGAAACCCCTATATCGGAAACGCATTTCAGTTGCCATCATTACTCCTCCGTAAAGGGATCAATGCCAGTTGCTGTTGTCTTAGCATGCACGTAGGCTAAAGAGTGTAATGGCTTTTGGTATGTTTAAATTGAGGATTACGAAGATGCAAAAGTATTTTGCGACCATCATTCTTGCGCTGGGCCTAGTAAGCCAAGCGTTTTTTAGTGCGTTTGCGGCTGACGTGAATGTGAGTTATCACCACAACCGTGTCGTTGCAGACGTAAAACTAGACCCAACCTTGTCGTTTGATTTTTCGATCGAATTTGAACAGGTCGTTGGTTTGAACTCTACGAACTTTCAAGTGACTGCGCGTCGCGTGAGTCTTACTGATCCAAGCATCATCAGCCGTTTACCATCTGACTTGACTACTTTGCATGGCGGGTTCCCTGTGTTGATTACCGTTAATGCGCGCCCTGACCGTGGTTTTGCGTTCACCGGCGAAGCGGTATTAGACCTTTATACTCAAAGCATCGATTATGCAGACAACCTGCGGATGTTCCGTTCACACAACCAAGCAACCTTTGAAGATATTACCACGCTCACCGCAGCAGGTAGTCTTCGTGCTCGCGGTTCAACTGGGCAATTTTCAGATTTCCTGATTTTGGTCGATGACCGAGATGGTAAAGTGCTTGTGCATGAAAAAGCACGTAACTTATCAAGCTACCTATACTCATACGTCGATGCGCTCGGTGATGACATCAGTGCTGACCTGCGTGCGCAGAGCCGCAATATTGAGGCACATGTGTATGACGGTCGCTACACTGCAGCCACCGCACTTGCGAATAACTTTATTCGTAGCGTTGAGCGTTCATCGGGCGACAAAATCCCAGATGTGTGGCGTTCAGCAGACGATATTGAAAACGTAAAGGGTGAGTTATTGACCCGTGCGCGGAACCTACGTTTTGCATTAAGCAAACTCTAATCCTGAGGGTTTTATGCCATTACGCCTTCAACTTCGATATCCTCACCGGCCGACAGAGAGTCATATCCTTTTTGAAGGGAAGGACTATCTGCTCGGTCGAGCGGATGACTGTGACATCGTCATTGATGACCCGCAGGTGTCTCGTTACCATGCGCGACTTGAAGCACGCACTGGGAAGTGGACACTAAATGACCATAATAGTCAGAACGGGTGTTATGTGGGTGACGAAAAGGTTCGAACTTTATACTTGGCGAAATTTGCAGAAGTGACACTGGGCCCTGTTCAGTGTCGCTTTGAGCAAGTGGGGCACCGCCAGATCACTGCGGAAAGTAGTTTCCGACAATGGCGAGCCAAGTTCTTGAATTCGGCCAGTGAGCAAATGTTCCGGGAAACATCCTTGAATCGGTTACTCCTCTCCGCTACGGAGACTTTGAGTACGATACTTTCCAGCGACCGGGCAGCCGTTATCTTCTTGGATGACCAAGGAGATATTAGTCGTTGCTCCGGATACCCCGCTTGGTTGGATACGGAAAACTTTACCGGAAGCCGGACTGCGATTAAGCAAGCGATCAACACCGGGAAACCCGTTGTGCTTTCAACGGTAAGTTCGGATCCGTTGCTGTCGCAAGCGAAAAGTATCGTCAAAAACCATATCCAAGCACTGTTGTGTTATCCAGTGGTGCATCAGGGCAAAATCGTCGCGGTTTTGTACGCTGATAGTACGGTTGAACAACGCAGCTTTTTGGATACGGATTTGGTGATTGTTCGGGCGTTTGCACGTCAGCTCTCGATGGCGCTGCAAATCCAAGACATTGAGCAACGTTTGTCTACGCTTCAGGCGGTCTAATTTTTTGTGTTTTCTGCACATATGCTTTTGCAAAGATGTGATGAAGCAGGATATTCTTGCTACTATCAGCGGGGGCTCTGATGGAGAAAATACGTGACAGCCAATTCGGACCAGAGTAGTAGTCGTTCTGGTCAACTCACTGCGTCATTAACGACCACGAGAACGTTGCCTGAAGGCCACGTTCTCGCAGGTCGTTTTCGCATTTTAGGCGCGATAGGAATTGGTGGTCAGGCGCATGTCTACGCGGCCCGAGATGAAATTCTCGGCACAGATATTGCGGTCAAATTGATTGCGCCCCAACACGCACTGGATGTCGAACAAGTTCGTCGTCTCCGCCAAGAAGTCCTCCTCGCCCGCGAATTAAACCATCCAAATATTGTTCGGGTCTTCGAATTTTATCAGGACGGTCAATGGGTATTCTTCACCATGGGCTTGATTGGAGGGCGGAGTCTTGCTGAATTTCTGCATGAAGGAATTTCAAGAAAGCAAACTGAACGTTGGAGCAGTCAACTTCTATTAGCACTTCAAGCCTGCCACGGGCATGACATCACGCACGCGGACGTCAAACCGGAAAATATCTTAATTGATGAGCGCGGGAATTTGGTGCTGCTCGACTTTGGGATTGGGGTTCACGGCGATCTAGTTCGCCCGGACTTCGCCGGTTCGCAAGGCTACAAAGCCCCTGAAGTGACTCAATTCGGGAAGGCGACACCGCGCAGCGACAGTTACTCGAGTGGCCGATTACTGTCCGATATGTTGGCTGCAACGCATAAGCGTTTATGGCATGTGGGCGATTGGCGATGGTACCTTCGCTTAAAGCGAGTCGCAAAACAACTCAGTAAACCCCTCGCCCACCAACGGATAAGTGTTCAAGAAGCACAAGAACGTCTGACCCCCTCCTCACAACGGAATATGACATACACAGGCGCGGGCATCGCCCTCTCGGTGGTTGTCATGTTGTATTTTGTCTGGACATCGCCGGTCGGTGAGCAAAGTACCTCACCCGCTTCAGAGATGCAGACGACTCGGATTGCGATAGTCTATAACCCAGACGATTTTCTCTTAAGCGGAATCGCTGAGCTCCTCCAATTGCATTTGATCACACAGCGTGGTGTTGATGTGATTGAACAAGACCGTGTCGATACGCTGATGAGAAATTTGGGCTTGAGGCCATTTCGTCAGCAAGAGCATCGTAATCGCTTATCGCAGCTTGTGAATGCCGATGTCTTAGTGATGTTGCAAAACAGCCAATTATCGCAAGACGATTCGCCTCGAGTTCAGCTTTTGATTGCTGAAATGCCCGGGAATCGCCTCTATGGGGCATTTCAAGGTACGGTTAGCAACGATGTTCTCCCCCAAACGATGGAGCAGTTGCTGAGTCATTTGAATGAACAGCTTGCCCTTCCTACGCGTCAACCGATCGTTCGTCCTGAAGAGTTGCAACGAGTCGAGCCTGTACTCCGGGCTATTCGAGAGGGGCGGGACGCCGAGGCTGCGCTATTTGCGCAATCGCTTCAAGAGGAATGGCCCGAGTTTGCAGGAGGTTGGTTGGCAGGAGCCCGCCTGTCAGCGAACCGCGGAAATCTACAAGCGGCACGCGATCAGTTAGCTCGGGTATTCGAACTCTCGCAAGACGATGACTACTGGCATTTAGAGGCAAGAGCACTCGAGGCTGAAATGGCAGGGGACGTTACCGCAGCCATTGCGGTGACGGATCGGTTAATTCAAGTCTTCCCGGGACGTGCAGGTTTACTGGATCGGCGAGCGGAATTGGCGCTTTGGCAAGATGATGCAGAAACCGCTATTCAAATGTACCAAGCTGCATTAGAGCTTGACCCGAGTTCCGCAGAGCGTTGGTTCGAGCTCGCGCGGCTTCGTATTATTCAAGGTGAAATTCAGCAGGCTCTCGATAATGAACTGACTCAAGCACTGATTAAATTTCGTCAACAAGAGAATATGCGTGGCCAGGGTATGGTCCTCAATGCTTTCGGAGTCGCCTACCTTCGCTGGTCAGATCCAGGCACTGCGGTGCGCTATTTTAACGAGGCACTCCAGTTCCGAACCGAAGAGCGAGATCCCGCGGGCCGCGCGGTGACGCTCGCGAACCTCGCAAATGCAAAGAGTATTCAGCGCCAGTACTCGGAGGCTGAGGCTGCGCTTGCAGAAGCTTCAGTGTTGTTCTCACAGAATAACGATCAACTTGGATTAGCGCAGGTAGAGAATGAATGGGGCATTTTACTTGAGGAGCAGGGGCGCTACCGTGAGGCTCTGACGCATTATCGACTCGCGTTGGATTTGCGCGTAGAAGCGGGCGCTACATTGCAGCAAGCAGAAAGTATCAACAACGTTGCTTACATGCATTTCCTCATGGCGGATTTTAGTCAAGCCGATATTTTTTGGAAGCAATCGTTGAACATCTTCACTCGAATTGGGGATCAGAGCGGGATTTTGCGCACTAAACTGAATCTGGCGCACTTAAGTCTGACACGAGGTGATTACACAAGCGCAACTCAAATTCTCAGCGATGTGCTTGAGCAATCGCGCGATCGGCGACCGGAAGAAGAGCTTGTAACTCAATATTTTTTGAGCCATCGAAATTTCTCTTTGGGGCTCGTACAAACTGCAATGCAAAACAGTATGAGAGCGCTTGAGCTCGCGGAGGAAATTGGAAATATCCGTGCGGTGATTGAAACGCGAATTTGGATTGCAGAAATGTGTGCACAATTGGCAGATAGTGTGTGCATCACCGAGCAAATTAACGTGTTGAGTGAGCAGCCAGAACATTTGAATGCAGAGCAGGAAATCCTCGTGGAATGGCTTACAAAGACCGTCGCTGTCTACGAGCAACGATACACTGCCAGTGATATCGCGGTCTTCTGGTCCAAGTTCCGCAAACAGCTTCTGCCGGTACAGACCGAACTGCGTGTACTCCTATTAACCCTTGAATTGCATCCAGCGCCAAAAGATAGCTGGCAATGGGAGCGAGTGCGTGAATTAACACGTCCAGTCATGTATAAAGAACATATGCATGGCTTGTATTTACAAGCGGTGCAATTTAATGATGAAGCAGCACGCGAAAACTTACGTAGAATGCTGCAAAACTATCCTTATCACTGGCGTAATCATTTGTATTATGAGATTTTTAGTGATGAGGACTCGCAACGACGCGCCGATGAATTACGCAGTGCATTGTTCGAGCATATGACACCCGACCAGATTGAGGCATATCAGCGCGTCTATGAGCGATCCGAAACTCAAGATCGAGCAAGAAATTGAGGCCCTTCGGCGCAGTCAGGCGGAGCTACGCCAGCTATTACAGCAAGAGCAAGATACCCTTCGTGACCTCGCTCAACGGCTATGGAGTCAGCAGGAAGCAGAACGTGCTCGGCTTTCCCGTGAACTCCATGATGGTTTAGGTCAGCTGCTAACCGCATTAACGCGACGTTTGCAGAGCGCGGCGGACAGTGGTGCTATCGATTGCGAAATCCCCGAAATTGCTACACAAGCCCTCGATGATGTGCGTCAGATGTCGCGTCTCATGCGGCCTCGTATTTTAGATGACTTGGGTCTTGAGGCAGCACTTCATTGGCTGGTTCGGACCCTATGTGAGGGAAGTGACGTTCGCACGGATGTGCGGGTGGATATAGATACCCCAGTGGACTCCGCATCAAGTATACTGGTGTTTCGTATTGCGCAAGAAGCATTGACGAATTGCGTGCGACACGCGAATGCGTCAATGATAAGTTTGTATGCAAGTCGCGCGGGAACAACACTGCGCCTTGATGTCATAGATGACGGTTGCGGTTTCGACATGGACACAGTTGAACAAGGGGTTGGGTTGTCGAGTATGCGTGACCGAGCGGCGGCATTTGCAGCCGACTTTGAAGTACGGAGCCGTCCGGGTGGCGGCTGCCACATAAGTGTATTGGTACCCCTATGACAACATATGAAAATAAGATCCGCCTTGTAGTAGCGGACGATCACACCTTGGTTCGCCAAGGAATAGTTCAAATGCTCAGTCAGCATCCCGAGTTTGACGTTATTTGTGAGTGTGAGGACGGATTAGCTCTCGTGCAGGCTGTCGTAAAGCATAGCCCGGACGTGATTTTGATGGATATCTCGATGCCCAAAATGAATGGCTTGGTGGCCATTGATCGGGTCATCCAACAACGGTCCGATGCAAAAGTGCTGGTGTTAACCATGCACGATGAAATTGAGTATATGGTTGCACTGCATCGGGCCGGTGCGCGCGGCTATTTATTAAAAGAGTCGTCGACGGATCAGTTGGCGACGGCCATTAAAG
Source organism: Aliidiomarina sanyensis (assembly GCF_003987175.1). Classification (GTDB taxonomy): domain Bacteria; phylum Pseudomonadota; class Gammaproteobacteria; order Enterobacterales; family Alteromonadaceae; genus Aliidiomarina; species Aliidiomarina sanyensis. Next base: position 83,270 of record NZ_PIPM01000007.1, read on the forward strand.
CAATCCACAAGGGTCGCACGTACTTTCCTGACGTATTGGAAAAATCATTGGAGCGAACCGCCAGTGGTAAGCAAAAAACCTTTTCGCTGCTGGGTGCCTTAACGCGTCGTGAGCGAGAAGTGTTTTTCTTGGTGGTTCAGGGTCATACAACCAAAGACATTGCTGGGTTGTTGGATTTGAGTCATAAGACAGCGGAGAATCATCGTGGGCGGGTGTTGGCCAAGCTGAATGTAGCGAATACTGCAGAATTGATTCGCCTCGCTGCCCGAGAAGGATTGCTTGAATAAGCTTATTTTTCTGAGGAAATAAAAAAGCTGCCCGAAGGCAGCTTTTTTGTGCATCAGCACGGCGTTTGCACTCAGTCTTATTTTGACTTGAGTGAACCAAAACGCTGTTTGAAGCGATCCACGCGACCACCAGTATCAAGCACTTTCTGCTTACCAGTGTAGAATGGGTGGCACTCAGAACATACGTCGATGTGGAAATCTTCACAACGGGTAGAACGAGTTTTGAATGTGTTACCGCATGAACAAGTGACGTTCACTGTTTCATACTTAGGGTGGATACCTTCTTTCATGGGGTTACCTCAGTTCAGGCCGCATCGCCATCCGTGCTTTCCACGAACACCACGCGCAATTCAATTCGATTTAGTTTAGCTCAATCGGCTCTCGCAGAGCCCAATTAAGGCCGCGGATTATAGAGCGTCTTGAGCAATTGATCAAGAACCGTCCATCTACCCATAGGTCAGATTCTGACAGGATCAAACTATCCGCGCTTCCCTTGAGCGTGGTAGCATACTTTGAGAATAAATCAGGCAGGGTTGCGACAATGAGTGAGAATGACGGAAAGAACTGTGTGCGGGTTGCCGTGCCGGTGCCAATGCGCCGTCAATTCGATTATTGTTTACCACCCACGCTCCCCTCTCCTCAGATCGGTGCGCGCGTCCGGGTTCCATTTGGTTCCCGTGAACTGATTGGCTATGTCACCGCAGTTGATATCACGACCGACACCCCTATCAATAAGCTCAAAACCATCTGTGCGGTTACGGATCCCGAACCACTATGGCCTGAAAAGCAGTGGGAGCTCTTACAGTGGGCCGCTCAGTATTATCATCATTCCTTAGGTGAAGTCCTCACTCACGCAGCGCCCATTGCTCTGAAACAGGGCGAGCCACCAAGTTATCAGCTGGTTCAAATTTATGCTTTGAGTGATGCGGGCCGCGCGCTGGAACTCCAAAATCTGGCGCGTGCTCCACAACAGCAACGGATCGTGGCCTTACTGAAAAAAGGCCCGATGACACAGGCCGAGTTGCGCGATGAAGATTACCGCCCGTCCGCATTGAAAACATTGTGTGAGAAAGGCTTTGTGCATGTTTCTGAGGAGCAAAAGGGGTGTGATGCGTGGTCGTTCAGCTTAGGCGAGGAGCCCCATGCCCTGAACCCTCAACAAGCGGTTGCCGTCGCTGCGATAAAAACCGGCCTGCAAGATGCCGAGACACGTGTGTGGTTGCTTGAGGGCGTTACTGGAAGTGGGAAAACCGAAGTGTATTTGCAGGTCATGGCGCAGGTGCTTGAGCGCGGACAGCAAGTATTGGTGATGGTGCCGGAGATTGGCTTAACACCTCAGACGGTCGCGCGTTTTCGGGCACGCTTCGAGGTGCCGGTTGTCGTGTTGCATTCGGGACTGAGCGACCAAGAACGGTTACAAGCCTGGTTACAAGCGCGTGACGGCCATGCTGCGATCATTATTGGCACCCGTTCGGCCATTTTCACTCCTATTAAGAATTTGGGCCTGCTCATTATTGATGAAGAGCACGATGCGTCGTTCAAGCAACAGGATGGCTTTCGTTACAATGCACGAGATCTAGCGATCAAACGCGCGCATTTAGAGGGATTTGGGGTCATTCTTGGGTCGGCGACGCCTTCCTTAGAAACATTAAGCAATGCGTTGCAAGGGCGTTATCACCACCTCGAACTAAAACATCGAGCGGGAAATGCCCAAAATGCCCGTCATCATGTGTTGGACCTAAAGCAGCAACGGATGCAGCATGGCTTGTCTGAGCAACTTGTGAATACCATGAAGTTGCACCTCGAGCGGGGCAACCAAGTTTTACTGTTTCTAAATCGTCGAGGATTTGCACCCGCCATGCTGTGTCATGAATGTGGGTGGGTCGCTGATTGCCAACGGTGTCAAGCGAGCATGACGGTACACCAACATAATCACACCTTGCAATGTCATCACTGTGGCGCTCAGCAGCGGATTCCCCGTCAGTGTGGTGGTTGTGGCAGTACCCACTTGATCAGTCGTGGGGTGGGGACCGAGCAGCTCGAGCAAACCATACAGTCGCTTTTCCCTGACTACTCAGCGGTGCGCATTGATCGTGATAGCACGCGAAGAAAAGGTCAGTTAGAGGCGCATTTAAATGCGGTGAGCGATGGGAAGCATCAAATTCTCATTGGCACCCAGATGTTGGCAAAAGGACACCATTTCCCAGATGTGACCTTGGTGGCGCTGTTGGATGTCGATGGTGCCCTATACAGCGCTGATTTTCGGGCCCCTGAGCGCCTTGCTCAATTGTATGTGCAGGTGGCAGGGCGCGCGGGGCGTGCCTCAAAGGTCGGAACGGTCGTCTTGCAGACTCACCACCCAGAGCATCCGCTCATTCAAGAACTCGTCAACAACGGCTACGGTGATTTTGCACGCACGGCCCTTGCAGAGCGTGCGCAAGCATTGTTGCCCCCTCATGCGGCAATGGCGCTCTTTCGTTCGGAAGCACTTGAGCAACATGCAGCGGAGGCCATGTTGAATGCTATTGCGGAAACCTTGAATGAAGCCGGCGTCCCAGATGTTGCGGTGATTGGCCCCCTGCCAGCGCCTTTGGCACGTAAAGCTGGGCGCTATCGTTATCAGCTTATCCTGCATGCAAGTCAGCGTGCGTCCTTGCATAAGTTATTGTTATCTAAGCTGAGTTCGATAGAAACCTTGCCTGAAACACGGAAGGCGCGTTGGAACCTCGACATTGATCCGCAGGATTTCACGTAAGAAGCGTGTTTGAGCGGTTTTTTTTGCGTCGCTGAACGATTAAACTATCGGCCATACGAACGAGCCCGCTCCGGCAGCATCAATCAGGTGGCTCACTCTTTTTTCTATCCCGAATACGATTTTTTAAGGTTGTCTGGCTCCCATGAAACAAAATATTGAAGCGTTACTCCAATCTGCGGTGGACACTCTGATTCAAAACGGCACGCTCCCAGCCGATGTGTCGCCCCGCATTCAATTGGATCGTCCGCGCGACAAAAGCCATGGAGATTTTGCCAGCAACCTCGCCATGATGTTGGCGAAGCCGGCCAAGCAAAACCCTCGTGCACTTGCCGAAGCCATTATCGCAGCCTTGCCGAAGAACGATATCATCGGCAAAGCAGAAATCGCTGGCCCCGGTTTTATCAATTTCACAGTGGATCGTAGCCAGTTAATTGCCCAGCTTGAGGCAGCGTGGTCAGATGCACGCCTTGGTGTTCCACTGGCAGAAACACCAGATATCGTAGTGATTGACTACTCGTCACCGAATCTTGCCAAAGAAATGCATGTGGGCCATTTGCGCTCCACCATTATCGGTGATGCGGTGGCGCGGACCTTGCAACTGCAAGGGCACAAAGTCATTGCACAAAACCATGTGGGCGATTGGGGCACGCAGTTTGGTATGTTGCTGGCGCATATGGAGGATGTCCAAAAAGAAGGGGCATCTGCCGAGCTCCAGCTCAGTGATTTAGAAACCTTCTATAAAGCCGCGAAAAAGCGCTTTGATGATGAAGCAGGTTTCGCTGATCGGGCGCGCAGCCTGGTGGTGAAACTGCAATCGGGCGATGCACATTGCAAAGCCTTATGGATGCAGTTTATCGAGACGTCATTGGCCCATTGCCAAGAAGTGTATGACCGCTTGAATGTTCAATTGAAACGGTCGGACGTGATGGCTGAATCCGCATATAACGACGACCTCGCCAACGTCGTGATCGATCTTGAAGCGAAGGGCCTGTTGGTCGAAGACCAAGGCGCAAAGTGTGTTTTCTTAGAGGAATTCAAAGGCAAAGATGATGAGCCCCTGCCGATTATCGTGCAGAAAAAGGATGGTGGTTATCTATATGCAACGACCGACCTTGCAGCAGTTCGGTATCGTGCGGGGCAGCTAAACGCCACGCGAGTGATTTATGTGGTCGATGCGCGTCAGTCATTGCATTTCCAACAAATCTTCACCCTGAGTCGCAAGGCAGGTTACGCCAGTGAATCAACCAGCTTGGAGCACCTTGGTTTTGGAATGGTGCTTGGTAAAGACGGTCGCCCGTATAAGAGCCGCGATGGAGGCGTCACGAAACTTGCGGATCTGTTGGATGAAGCAGAGCGACGTGCAGCAGATTTGATTGCAGCCAAAAGCACGGACTTGAGTGCACAAGAACAGGCCAATGTTGCGCGCGTGGTTGGGATCTCATCGGTTAAATATGCGGACTTATCGAAAAACCGGACCAGCGATTATGTATTTGATTGGGATACGATGCTGTCATTTGAAGGGAATACCGCGCCTTACCTGTTGTATGCTTATACTCGAGTCAATAGCTTGTTCCAAAAAGCGGGCCTGACCCATGACGATGTTCAGGGCAGCATCGATTTGGCAACCGAGCAAGATGAAGCATTGGCTGCAAAGCTGGCGCAGTTCCCAGAAATCATCGCCACGGTGGGTGCGAAAGGAATGCCTCACTTCTTGTGCGGCTATCTGTTTGAATTGGCCGGTGCATTCTCATCGTTCTATGAAGCCTGCCCTATTTTGAACAGCGATGATGATGCACTGAAGCAAAGCCGCCTGAAGTTGGCGGCACTGACCGCACGGACCTTGCAACAAGGTTTGGCGTTGTTAGGTATTGAAACGCTCGAAAAGATGTAATGGACCCGCTCACACGTTGCGCGGTAAACCAATAATAATGATGTGGAACCCCTATGCCAGTTGATTACGCAAAGAAAGGAGCGCCAAAGAAACGCAAGCCTGCACCGAAAGGTCGCGGAAAAGGAGGGCGTTCTCGCGGTGCTGTGCGGAATCAAGGGCAAGGGGGGCAAAAACCGCCGGTAAAGCAGGTCGTGATCGCGCTGATTGCCGTGTTGGCCTTTGCATTTGGTCTGTGGTTTTTAAAAAGCGGTGAGCCTGAGCGGATCGTTTCGAGCCAAGACTCCCCGAACGCACCAACCGAGCGTGAGCTCGACCCGCTACCAGAAAAGCCAGAAGAACGCTGGACATACATTCGTGAACTAGAAACACGCACCGTTGAGGTGGACGTGCCAGAGCGCCAAGAGGCCCGTCCGCGGCTCATGCAGTGTGGCTCATTCCGCAACTACGCCGATGCAGATACCTTGCGAGCACGCATTGCCATGCAAGGGTTCGAATCGCAAGTGCGTGAAAGTCACGGCAGCAACGGACGTTGGTTCCGTGTGATTTTGGGTCCGTTTGAGAATCTTCGCGCAGCCCAACGCGTGAACAATCAACTGCAACGCTCGGGTATTTATGGTTGCCAGATCTGGTTGTGGAACCTCGATTAAGCATCTTTACGTCGCTTGATTCGCTTCTCCCTATTGAAATCCTGAATGGTCGCCCGCATTTCCTCTTCCATGACCGATAAAGAGGAAATGACATGACCACAATCGTATCCGTTCGTCGTGGTGACAAAGTTGCTATCGGCGGCGATGGCCAGGTTTCACTGGGCAACACTGTCATGAAAGGCAATGCACGCAAAGTGCGACGCTTGTACAACGGCCAAGTACTGGCCGGATTTGCCGGCGGAACCGCCGATGCGTTCACGTTGTTCGAACGCTTTGAAGCTAAACTTGAGAAGCATCAAGGACACCTGACCCGTGCTGCCGTTGAGCTGGCTAAAGATTGGCGGACGGACCGAATGTTGCGCCGCCTCGAGGCACTGCTTGCGGTTGCAGATAAGACGACTTCACTGATTATTACTGGCAATGGTGACGTGGTTCAGCCGGAAGATGATCTTATCGCTATCGGATCAGGCGGCCCGTTCGCTCAGGCGGCAGCACGCGCCTTGCTTGAAAACACCCAATTAAGCGCACCTGATATTGTTGAAAAGAGCCTCACCATTGCAGGCGATATCTGCGTATACACCAATAGTTTCCAGACCATCGAGACGCTCGATGCCGAGTCTGCCGGTTAAACCCGAGCGAGGAGTTCCCATGTCGAACATGACCCCACGTGAGATTGTGGATGAATTAAACCGTCATATCATTGGCCAGCAGAGCGCAAAGCGTGCGGTGTCTGTGGCCCTTCGTAACCGCTGGCGGCGGATGCAGCTTGACGAAGAGCTGCGCCAAGAAGTCACCCCCAAGAATATCTTAATGATTGGCCCAACAGGCGTCGGTAAAACGGAAATTGCCCGGCGCTTAGCGAAGCTTGCGAACGCACCATTTATCAAAATTGAGGCGACTAAGTTCACTGAGGTTGGCTATGTCGGGAAAGAAGTCGATTCGATCATTCGGGATTTGACGGATACCGCGGTCAAGATGCTCCGCGAGCAAGAGATGGCCCGTTTGCGTCATCGCGCCGAGGATGCGGCGGAAGAGCGTGTGCTGGACGCATTATTACCCCGCGCGAAGAAAACCTGGGGTGAGGAGCACGAACAGCGCGTCGATGAGCAAGAAAACACGCGGCAGGTATTTCGCAAAAAACTGCGCGAGGGCAAGCTCGACGATAAAGAAATTGAAATTGAAATCTCCATGCCGCATATGGGGGTCGAGATCATGGCTCCGCCGGGCATGGAAGAGATGACCTCGCAATTACAGAGCATGTTCCAGAACATGGGCTCTGGAAAAGCCAAGAAGCGCAAGCTCAAGATCAAAGATGCAATGAAGCAATTGGTCGAAGAGGAAGCGGCCAAAATGCTCAACCCAGAGGAAATTAAGGAAAAGGCTATCGAAGCGGTTGAGCAAAATGGCATCGTGTTTTTGGATGAGGTCGATAAAATCTGTAAACGTGGTGACAGCAGTGGTCCCGATGTAAGCCGCGAAGGGGTGCAGCGTGATTTGTTGCCCTTAGTGGAAGGTACGACTGTCAGTACGAAGCATGGGATGGTGCGCACCGATCATATCTTGTTTATAGCGTCGGGCGCATTCCAAATGTCGAAGCCTTCGGATTTGATCCCCGAGCTCCAGGGACGCTTGCCCATTCGGGTTGAGCTCAGTGCGCTCACGACCGAAGACTTTGTGCGAATTCTGACCGAGCCGAATGCCTCATTGACGGTTCAGTACCAAGCGTTGATGCAGACTGAAGGCGTGGATGTGTCGTTTACCGAGGACGGAATTCGCCGCATTGCCGAGATCGCTTGGCAGGTGAACGAGAAAACCGAAAACATCGGAGCTCGCCGCTTACACACGGTACTTGAGCGTCTAATGGAAGAGGTTTCGTTTAACGCATCGGATATGGAGGGCACCACGCTTACAGTCGATCGTGAGTACGTGAATAAGCACTTGAATTCGTTGGCTGAGGATGAAGATTTAAGCCGCTTTATTCTCTAACGCGGTTCAAATAATTACGCGTTTAGTGTGCTAGGGAGAGGGTCATCCTCTCCCTTTTCTTTATTTTGCAGTAGAAAATCACGCCAGAAGTTGCGCAGTAATCCGCGGGATTTCTCCTCGCTTACAGGTGGCGAGAAGTAGAAGCCTTGAACCGAGTCACAGCGCATCTCAACGAGCAGAGCAAATTGTTCTGCAGTCTCAACACCTTCGGCAACGATCTGCTTGTTCAATACATGAGATAGCTCAATCAGGGTGCGAACAATAGTGGAGTCTTCTTCACTGGCGAGCAGTTCATTGATAAAGCTGCGATCAATTTTAATTTTGTCGACGGGCAGTTTGCGTAAGTACGCCAGTGAGGAATAGCCTGTACCAAAATCATCAATCGCAACGCGAACACCCATTTTCCGTAAGCGATTCAGGACATTCATCCCCGTAGCCACGTCCGACATTGCGACGTTTTCGGTGATCTCAAGTTCCAAATCACCAGGCTGCAACTGGTATTCACGGAACAGTCGTCGGAGTTTATCGATCAGTTCGGGTTGCTGAAAATGCTTGGCGGACAGGTTGACTGCAATGGGTAGAACCTTCTCGCCTTGAGCACGCCAACGAGAAATAAGCTTCGCACAGTGCTTGAGGACCCAATCATCCACCTCAGCCGACAGACCAAGCTGCTCGACAAAAGGCAGGAAGTTGTCGGGATTGAGCATGCCCTTGGTGGGGTGTTGCCAGCGGAGGAGTGCTTCAAAGCCACTCAAAAACTGGGTCCGGACATCAAAGATTGGCTGCAAGTGGACCACAAATTGATTGTGCGTCAGGGCACGCCGCAGCTCCGGCTCCATATCGACCAATTTAATGTATTGTTCGTCCATCCCATCGCGATACAGCATGACCGAGGGGTTCTCAGGCAACTTGGCATTGGCGAGGGCAATGTTTGCTTTACTGAGCAGGCCTTCTGGATGCGCACCTTGGTGTGGAAAACGCGCGACACCAATGCTGCAACTGATATTGAGACTTTTTGCATCAATCAGCATAGGCTGTTGCAGAAGCGTCTGCACTTGGTGCGCAAGGTTGGAGACAGCTTCTCGTGTCTTCATGTGATCATACAGCACCACAAAGACGTCACCGCTAATCCGCGCCACCGATAACGGCCGTTGCTGGAGATTCTGCAGCCGTTGGCTGATCTCAACGAGTACCCGGTCTCCACCCCGTAACCCGAGGGTATCATTGATGGCTTTAAAGCGATCCACGCCCAGCATAAAGACGCTGAGTTCACGCCCGTCGCCACGACAGGAATCTAAAAATACCGGGAGCTTGGTCATGAGCTCTTCGCGGTTTTCAATCCCGGTGAGGGCGTCGTGGCGGTTCATATATTCGGCTTTTTGCAGCGCATCAATGGCTTTGTGACGCTCTGACTCGAGCAACCAAATCGTAATCCCCAGCATGGCAGCAGTAAGGAACAGGATGTTAATGATGCCATCCACAATCCACAAGAATTGCGCCCCTAACCACACACTATCAAGGAGTTGTAAGCTGACCAAAAAGCCATTTTTCAACGCTTGAATAAGGAAGGCGAATGCAATCAAGCGTGGGCCCATGGTGGGCGTAGACAGAACTAAAATAACGCTACCAATCATTCCAAGCGTGAGCGCACTAATGACATACAAGCTGGCCTCTCGGAAAAAAGGTTGCCAAATGCTCGGTTCAGCCCAGGTTACGAGTTGCGTGGACGTAAGGACCGCGATAAGGAGGCAGGCACCATAAATCCACCAGCGCACACGCTTTTCAGGAATGCTGTTAACGGTGATATCAAAGACGCCAATGGTTAGCACACCCAGCGCCAGATAGGTAAGAAAATAGCTGAGGGTTTCGAGGGTTGCGACCACATGACTCGAAAGGGCTAACCAATCACTTTGCGCGATGACTATGAGTGCGGAACTCAGTCCAAACCAAACCGCCCCGTAAGACCAAAAACGAAGATAGGAACGTTTATAAACTCGGAAGTAATAGGAAAGGAGGAGCGCAAAGCCAAGCACCATGAGGGCTTGTCCGGCGTTTGTCGCAGCAAGTACCGCTCCATCGCTAAAAGGCATACACGATTCTTATTATTATGTGTGTGCACAAATTAAACGTGCTTTTATGACATAAATCAAGCAGAGAACGTTTAAAATTGCCCCGACCAGTATTCCTTTCGCACCATCCCATAAAAGGTTTATACTACCCCTCAAGCCTGAACATCCTAACCCCCGCAGGAGCGTTTCTATGGAATACAATACCTCGGAACTTTGTGACTTGTATGCAGATCAAGTCGACGTGGTCGAGCCAATGTTTGTGAACTTTGGCGGCCGACCTTCATTTGGTGGTCAAATTGTGACGATCAAATGCCATGAGGATAAGGGGTTGATTGAAACGGCCCTCGAGCAACCAGGCGCAGGAAAAGTCCTGCTTGTCGACGGTGGTGGCTCCATGCGCCGTGCGCTGATCGATATCGCGATTGCCGAGCTGGCATTGGAAAATGACTGGGAAGGGATTGTCTGTTACGGCTGTGTGCGTGATGTAGATGCTCTCGAGGATCTCGATATCGGGATTCAGGCACTCGCCTCTATTCCAGTTGGTGCGCCGTCAGAAGGCGTGGGTGAGACGGATATCGCAGTGAACTTTGGCGGTGTGACCTTCTTGCCTGAGGATCATCTCTATGCTGACAGCACTGGGATTATCTTGTCACCGGAAGCACTCGACATCGAGTAATCTCCATGACGACTGACACCCCATTGTATTGGCGCCCGGTTCATCCGGGCGCATTTGTTAAATCTCGTCCGGGTGAGAGCCGGATTGGTCAATCCATGCTTGCTCCGCAGGCGTGGGACACGCTCCTATCAGCGTTGAGTTCCGACACCATCGTCCTCGTGGGTGTGCCGGAATCAATTGGGCCACGCGCAAATTTGGGTCAAGGTGGTGCTGAAGCTGGATTCTCTGCATTTTTGGCGCAGTTTTTGAATATGCAAGAGACAGGGCGTCTTCCGTTGCACTCATTGTGTCTTGGCGGGGAAGTCGACTGCACCGATTTAATGGCACAGGCGGCCAAACTTGATGCCAGTCAGCCAGAAGAACTTGCGCAGCTACGAGCGCTGTGTGCGGAGGTCGACACACGCGTTGAGTCGGTACTTACACCTCTATTCCAAACGGGCGCTCGCGTGATTTTAATTGGCGGTGGTCACAACAATGCGTATCCACTGTTGAAGTCATTGGCATCGGCGAGCGAGCGTTTGGTCGGGGCGGTTAATCTTGACCCACATTCCGATTTTCGCCCGCAGGAAGGACGCCACAGTGGGAATGGATTCAGCTATGCGCATGCCGAGGGTGTATTACAACATTATCAAGTTGTTACCTTGCATGAAGCCAAGAATTCCAAAGCAACGCTGGACCAACTACAAGCGGCTGGTGGCCGTTACATCTCAATGCACCAGCTACTCGATTCGCGGATGGATAAGGTCATGAGCGAAGTGGTTCGCCAAGCTTTGGAATGGGATGTTCCGCTCGGGATTGAACTCGATATTGATGCCATCACGGGAGCTCCGGCGAGCGCTTATAACTACGCGGGTGTTACTTTACCCGAGGCGCAAACCTTTGTGCAGCGGCTCGGAATGCTTCCCCAAGCGCGTTACCTTCATTTAGCCGAGGCTGCTCCCGCTTGTCATCCTGCTGGTTTCGCAGCAGGACAAAAAGCCGTCGGGCAAATTCTCAGTGAGTTAGTGTTCACCTACCTCTTGTCCCGCAATCAATAAAGCCCGCAGTGGATTGACACCAAAGGTGTAGCAGATCTCTTCGGGCCGGCGGAGATTCCACAACGCGATATCCCCACGCTGGCCTTCTTTTAACATCCCTTGCTCAGAATCCCCGAGCGCCCGCGCTGCGTGGGTGGTGACCCCGAGCCACGCTTCTTCCGGTGTCATCCGGAAAAACGAGCAGGCAAAGTGCATCATCAGGGGTAATTGAATGATCGGGGACGACCCGGGGTTAGCATCAGTGGCGACCGCAATGGGCACTCCAGCCTCGCGGAGTGCATCAATGGGTGGAAGCTTGGTTTCCCGTAAAAAATAAAATGCACCGGGCAATAAAACCGCAACGGTTCCCGCGTCGGCCATCGCCCGAATGCCTTTGTCTGAAAGGTACTCCAAGTGATCCGCGGATAGGCCTTGGTAGGATGCAACTAAAGCCGCGCCATCTTGGTCACTTAATTGTTCGGCATGCAGTTTAACCGGTAATGCCAGTTGTTGTGCCGCACGAAAAACCCGGTCTGTTTGCTGTCGGGTAAAACCAATGTTCTCACAAAACACATCCACCGCATCGACCAACCCTTCGTTGGCGGCCGCTGGCAGAATGTCGCGGACCACGTAATCGATATATTCGTCACTGCGCCCCTGATACTCAGGAGGCAACGCATGGGCTGCAAGAAGCGTGGTGCTGACCTTGATTGGGAGGACTTCGCCGATGCGACGGGCAACGCGCAATTGTTTTAATTCATCCTCAAGACTCAGGCCGTAGCCTGATTTTATCTCAATATGGGCAACCCCTTGCTGCATGAGCGCCACGGCGCGAGGAAAGGATTGGCGAAAAAGCTCCTCTTCACTGGCCGCGCGAGTGGCACGAACTGTGGAGAGAATTCCGCCGCCCTGCTCTGCAATTTCTTGATAGCTGGCGCCATGCAGACGCTGGCGAAACTCTTCTGCACGATTCCCCGCCCACACTAAATGTGTGTGACAGTCGGTTAATGCCGGTGTTGCCAACATACCGTGACCATCAATGCGATGTGCCTTTCCGGCCGCTTCACTGCCGAGAAAGGCCTGGCGAAGATTCGCTGGCAGGGCATCACGCGGTCCGACCCACGCGATAAAGCCATCTTGCACAAAGATCGTTGCCTCTTCGATGAGCCCAAGGTCTGCATTTGTCATGGTCGCAGCGGTGACATTCTCAATCAGTGTGCAGGTTTGAGGGGAGGCAGATGCAATTGACATAAAAATCCTTTGCTAATTTCAATGAACTTGCTAATGTATATACAACATAGCAAATTCGCACATAATTACAAGTTGGAAAATCCCATGGCTAAGTTTGCAGTCATTAAAGAGCATATCTACCGCAAGATTGAGTCAGGCGAGTGGCCTGAATATCACCCGGTTAGTTCTGAGAATGAGTTATCCGAGCAATTTAGTGTCAGCCGTATGACCGCGCGTCGCGCATTGCAGGAGCTCGCTGAAGAGGGGCTAGTGACCCGCACGCGTGGTTCAGGAACCTTCGTTGCGCCGTTAAAAAGCCAGTCGGCCCTGCTGACGATTCGCAATATTGCCGATGAAATTCGGATGCGCAATCACAAGCATCACGCGGTGGTACGTGTTCTTGAGCGAGTCGTGGCTCCCAATGCCGTGGCATCAGCCCTTCAGCTTAGCCCGGGGGCAGAGGTCTTTCACTCAGTCATCACGCATTTTGAGAACGGCCATGCGGTTCAAATTGAAGACCGTTACGTGAACCCAAATTTGGTTCCTCAATACTTGGAGCAAGACTTTGTGGAACATACGCCGCATGAGTATCTGTGCGAAGTGACTCCGCTGACCGAAGCGAGCCATCTAATCGAGGCCGTCTTGCCAACGGAACAACAGTTGAGCTGGTTAGCCCTCGAAAATCCAGAACCTTGTTTACAAATTCAACGACGCACCTGGTGTCGCGATGGCGTGGTGAGTCAAGCCACCCTGACTCACCCAGGAAGCCGATTCCGCCTTGGCGGACATATGACATTTAAAGCCCCAGCGCGTGTTTCGAATGCCGAAGTATAAGCGCGCAGAAAAATAACCTTGGAGACGAGCTATGAGTTTTACTCGGATTGATACCAGTCGCGTCATTCGCGCGGCCCGGGGAGCAAAAAAAACCGCCAAGAGCTGGCAAACCGAAGCGGCTAAGCGGATGTTAATGAATAACCTTGATCCGGATGTTGCGGAGCATCCGCACGGTCTGGTGGTGTACGGCGGAATTGGTCGTGCGGCACGCAGCTGGGAGTGTTTTGACACCATTGTTGAGGTGCTTGATCGGTTGGAAGACAACCAGACATTGTTGGTTCAAAGCGGCAAGCCGGTGGGTGTCTTCCCAACACATTCGGATGCACCCCGCGTGCTGATCGCCAATTCAAACTTGGTTCCCGAGTGGGCCACGTGGGATCATTTTAATGAGCTCGATAAGAAGGGCTTGATGATGTACGGCCAAATGACTGCAGGCTCTTGGATCTACATCGGCTCCCAGGGCATCGTGCAGGGAACATATGAAACATTTGGCGCGGTGGCACGGCAACATTTTGACGGAGACGCCACAGGAAAATGGATTCTCACCGGAGGACTTGGCGGCATGGGCGGCGCGCAACCTTTGGCGGCAACCATGGCTGGCTTCTCAATGCTCGCCTGTGATGTCGATGAGTCGCGGATCGATTTCCGTCTGCGCACCCGTTATGTCGATGAAAAAGCCACAGATCTCGATGATGCCCTCGCACGCCTTGAGAATGCGAAGAATGAAGGTCGGGCGGTTTCCGTCGGCTTGCTCGCCAATGCGGCAGACGTGTACGCAGAACTTGTAGCCCGCGGGATTACACCGGATGTAGTGACGGACCAAACCTCGGCGCATGATCCACTCAATGGGTATTTGCCCCAAGGTTGGACACTAGAGCAGGCGGCCAAAATGCGCGAAGACGATCCGCAAGCGGTTGTCAAAGCAGCCAAAGCGTCAATGGCAGTGCAGGTCCGTGCCATGTTGGATTTCCAAAAACGCGGTGCGGCGGTACTCGATTATGGCAACAACATTCGCCAAATGGCGAAAGATGTCGGGGTTGATCATGCATTTGATTTCCCAGGGTTTGTTCCAGCCTACATTCGCCCATTATTCTGCCAAGGCATTGGCCCATTCCGGTGGGTTGCGTTGTCTGGTGACCCTGAGGATATTTATAAAACCGATCAAAAAGTCAAAGAGCTGATTCCAGACGATACCCATCTCCATAACTGGCTCGATATGGCCCGTGAACGGATTGAATTTCAAGGCTTACCCGCGCGAATCTGTTGGGTAGGGCTCAAAGACCGCGCGCGTTTGGGCCGTGCATTCAACGAGATGGTGAAAAATGGTGAGCTTAAAGCCCCAATCGTGATTGGCCGAGATCACCTCGATTCTGGTTCTGTGGCGAGTCCTAACCGGGAAACCGAGGCCATGCTGGATGGGTCAGATGCGGTTTCCGATTGGCCTCTCTTGAATGCCCTCCTCAATACGGCAGGGGGTGCGACCTGGGTTTCATTGCATCATGGTGGTGGCGTTGGCATGGGCTACTCCCAGCACTCGGGTGTGGTCATTGTGGCGGATGGAACGGACGCGGCTGATCAGCGCATTGCGCGTGTTCTTTGGAACGATCCGGGGACCGGCGTAATGCGTCATGCAGATGCAGGATATGACATCGCAAAAGAGGCGGCGCGTGAGAGTCAACTTGACCTCCCGATGATCCGCGATGAGTCGGCTTAGACCGAACCCCATATTCGAAGCGCGGTCGATAAGGCCGCCTTGTTGTAGGAAATCGTTATGACGAGCGTAATGAAACTTGAATTAAACCCGGGGCATCTGAATTTGGCGCAACTGCGTCAAATCAGTCGGCAGCCCGTTGAACTCAGCTTACCTGAAGCGGCGCGAGCCGATGTGGCCCGTGCAGCGAAGACGGTCGCGGATGTCCTTGCGGAGGGCCGCGTGGTGTATGGCATTAATACTGGCTTTGGCTTGCTCGCGAATACGCGAATTAAGCCCGAACAGTTGGCTGACTTACAGCGTCGCATTGTGCTGTCTCATGCTGCCGGTGTTGGCACTGCCATGCAAGATGCAGTCGTGCGTCTGATGCTAGTACTGAAAATTAACTCGCTTGCGCGCGGGTACTCTGGTGTGCGTCCCGAGGTGATCGACTTCTTGATTGCTCTCGTCAACGCAGAAGCCTATCCGATCGTGCCTGAGAAAGGCTCCGTTGGTGCATGTGGTGACCTTGCACCATTGGCACATATGGTACTGCCGCTCCTCGGTGAAGGCGAGCTGAGAATTCGTGGACATCGCGTGAGTGCAAAAGAAGGCCTTGAGCAGTTGGGGTTAGCACCCATTGAGCTGGCACCGAAAGAAGGGCTAGCGTTGCTCAATGGAACCCAGGCTTCTACCGCACTGGCGTTGCATGGTTTATTCGCAATTGAGGATGTCTTTGCGTCTGCATTGCTGGCAGGCTCCATGTCCGTTGAAGCGGCACTTGGATCGCGGACGCCGTTCGATGCGCGTATTCACGAAGTACGCGGTCAGTATGGCCAGATCGATGTGGCGGCAGAGCTGCGCCGGATTCTGGCAGAGCGCAGTGAGATCGGTGAATCGCACACGAACTGTGGCAAGGTTCAGGACCCCTACAGTTTGCGTTGCCAACCTCAGGTTATGGGTGCGGCATGGGATCAAATCCGGTACGCAGCTGAAGTATTAGGCCGTGAAGCGAATGGCGTCACGGATAATCCACTGGTATTCCCTGAAGACAACGACATTCTTTCAGGTGGAAACTTCCATGCAGAACCTGTCGCCATGGCCGCTGATATGCTTGCAATCGCTGTCTCAGAGGTGGGCTCGCTGTCGGAACGCCGGACGGCGCTGTTAGTGGATCGGAATTTAAGTAATCTCCCACCATTTTTGGTCGAGAATGGCGGCGTGAACTCCGGGTTTATGTTGGCTCAGGTCACTGCAGCTGCGTTGGCTTCTGAAAATAAAACCTTGGCGCATCCTGCTTCTATTGACAGCTTGCCGACTTCAGCAAACCAAGAAGACCACGTCTCCATGGCGACTTTTGCAGCACGTCGGCTTGAAGATATAGCGGAAAACGTTGCGAATATTGTCGCGATTGAATTACTCGGGGCGGCGCAAGGTATGGATTTCCGCCGACCGTTGAAATCGTCAGAAACGCTGGAAAAAACCCATGAGATGCTCCGGGAAAAGGTTGGCTTCTATGACGAAGACCGCTACTTCTCTCCGGACATTATCGCAATTGCCCAGCTGGTTCGGTCAGGTCAGTTAACCGAGCTGGTTGAATTGCGATTGTCGTAAATCGGCAATTCTTGCGCTGCTTAGCGCGGCGCAAGAATGACAAATTCTCCGGTAAAAATGGCGGCAGCCTCGCTGCTGTCGCCATCATATAGATAACTTTTCGCATGGAGGCGGGCGTTTTTCCCATCATGCACCCCATTCATATCACCTTGCAGGTCACGCAAGTGCGCCAGGCCACGAGGAGCGTCCTTGATGGGACGCTGGTATTGAATGTTGCCCTCCGCTAAAACAATAGCGCCGCCAATCTCTCGTTCACGCATTTGTAAATCAATCAGACCCCAACATGTCAGTGTGGCAAGGGTATAAATACTGCCTGCAAACATGGTGTTGTGGAGATTAATATTCCGAGGCAGTGGCGCCCGCAGCTCAAATTCGCGGCCGGTATATTGATGCACCCGAATGCCCATGGCTTCGCTAATCGGGATCTTCTCATGCCATGTTTTTTCAAGCTGAATGCACCACTGCGGGCGATACACAATGTGGTTCACTGGGTCGAGATGTTTGACGAGGAGATGTTCAGCCATTGGGTTATCGACGGTATTTGCTTCCTGATGAATTTCGTAGCCGCACTTCAGATAAAACCCCAGCGTGGTGTCACGCGAACGAATAATGACACGCTTTGCTCCATGATCACGGGCGAGCAATTCCAAGGCATGGAGTAAACGAACACCATGCCCCTCCCCCTGCATTTGTGGCTGCACGACCATAAAGCGAACTTGCGCTTCGGTGGTGCTATTAAAATGGAGACGTCCAATTCCAATCAATAGACCATCTGCATCGACGAGCATACGATGCTCGCCGACTTGATCGTATTCGTCCCGTTCAGAGCCTGGAGGCTTCTGAAAAGGACGTCTCAAGACGTCGTAACGCAGCGCGTAATAATCCGCAAATTCTTGCTCCGTGCGAGGTGTAATAATCCGATATTCCATGAGGTCGCCCACTTCAAAATGAACCCATGAGGGTATGCGAGCCGTATTTCAGAATCAAGACACCCAAAGGTGGGTTCTTGTCGTTCACTCCGATGCCTGCCACAATAAAGCATGTCATCACAACGGGTTGAGACATTTCATGAGTAAACCAAAACAGGTATGGCAAACTGTAAAACGACACGCACCGGGAATAGCGCGCACCTCGTTTGATTTCATGCGCTATTTCTTGCGTCGTTGCGCAACCGACCGGATCAATGTGATGGCCGGCCACTTGACCTATGTCAGTCTGCTGTCATTGGTTCCTTTGATGGCTGTGATGTTCGCGATGTTTGCCGCGTTCCCCATGTTTGCGGATACCCGTGCGGCCCTTGAGGGGGCGCTGATGGAAAACCTGGTCCCGACCAGCGGCGAGGCCATCCAAGAGTATCTTGAGCGTTTCGTTGGAAATGCGAACCAAATGACCGCCATCGGTGTGGTCTTTCTCTTTGTCGTGGCAATCATGCTAATCAGCGCTATCGACAAAGCCATGAATCAGATTTGGCGCGTCGAAAACAAACGCCGGATGATCATCAGCCTCGCGGTGTACTGGATGGTACTCACCATGGGACCGATTTTGGTGGGAACCGGGATTGGCTTGAGTTCGTACTTGCTCTCATTGGCGGCGTTTGCTGACGATTACGTCACCGGCGTACGTACGACCATGTTAACGCTGTTTCCATTCTTTACGAGTCTCATGGCATTTATGCTGCTGTACGTGATGGTCCCCAACAAAGTGGTGAAATTTCGCCATGCCATCTGGGGTGCTGGGGTCGCTGCACTGTTGTTTGAGATTGCGAAGAACGGATTCCGGATATACCTCCAATATTTCCCATCCTACGAACTGATTTACGGCGCAATGGCCACCATCCCCATCCTGATTGTTTGGATTTACTTGTCATGGAACATTATTTTGCTGGGTGCAGAGCTGAGCGTCAGTATCAGTGAATATATGAATGACCCAGATGAGCCCCTCCCACCGGATGAAGAAGAGCAAGCGAAAGCGCAAGGTGAAGATGCCGAAGAGCACGAAGCGCCTGCGAAAAAGCAACCCGTGCAGGAGATGTCATGATTGCATTGATCCAACGGGTCACCGAAGCGCGAGTTGAGGTGGCGGGAGATGTTGTGGGTGAAATCAATCAAGGAATCTTGGTTTTACTCGGCGTTCAGAAAGATGACAGCATTGCCGATGCACAGCGCTTGGCGGAACGTGTTGTGGGTTATCGGATTTTTGCTGATGCGGAAGACAAAATGAATCTCGACGTCCGCGACATCGGTGGCTCGTTGCTCGTGGTATCTCAGTTTACCCTAGCCGCTGATACCAAGCGGGGACGCCGCCCCAGTTTCTCATCTGCTGGCTCTCCACAACACGCACAAACACTCTATCACGTGTTTTGTGACGCGGTACGCGCCCTGAAAGTACCCGTTCAAACGGGACGCTTCGCCGCAGACATGCAAGTGTCCCTCACCAATGACGGACCAGTAACCTTCCTCCTGGAATCTTGAACCGACACCGCGCTCCCACCGTATAAAAGGCCATAACCAACGCACCGCGTTGGGCTCAAAACCGTAGCCAACGCACTGCGTTGGGCTTAAAACCGTAACCAACGCACTGCGTTGGGCTCAAAACCGTAGCCAACGCACCGCGTTGGGCTCAATAACCGTAACCAACGCACCGCGTTGGGCTCAATAACCGTAGCCAACGCACCGCGTTGGGCTCAATAACCGTAGCCAACGCACCGCGTTGGGCTCAAAACCGTAACCAACGCACTGCGTTGGGCCAGCGCAAGGAGTTCACATGTCAACATATGCCATATTCGGTGCCGGCGGCGGGCTCGGACTTGCCCTCACGCAGGAACTCCGTAAACGCGCACCAGATGCAACCATCCATGCATTCAGTCGCAGCGCCCGGCCTGACACCTTATCTTCCGATAACAACCTCCAGTGGCATCAGTGTAGCGATGACATTCTTGAAACCGTGACGAAAGCCGTCCACCAGTGGCAAGCTGACGGCATTGAACTCAACGGTGTGATCTCAACCATTGGTTGGCTGCATCAAGTGCATCCTGAACACGGGGAATGGCAGCCGGAGCGCCGTATTGAGCAATTGAATGGCGAGCAACTGCAGGCTTATTTTTACGTGAATGCCACCTTGCCTGCGTTGTTACTGCAAGCCTGTAAGCCGACACTCCCGAAAAAAGAGCCATGCTTTTTCGCCCAACTCGGTGCCAAAGTGGGCAGTATCGGTGACAATGAGCTCGGGGGCTGGTATGGCTATCGGGCATCCAAAGCGGCCTTAAATATGTTATTTAAAACAGCCTCCATCGAATTTAAACGCACTCATAAAAAGCTCATCCTCTCAGTCATTCACCCCGGAACAACGGATACCAAGTTATCGGAACCCTTCCAAGAGCGGTTACCGAAGGATAAGTTGTTTTCTGCTGAAACCTCAGCAGAGCGGATCTGGGATGTCATAGAAGGGCTGACTCCTGAACAAAGCGGTGGCTTTTGGTTTTGGGATGGTAAGGCGCTCCCCTGGTAGTTCAAACGAAACATTCACCTGCAAAGAGCACTTGCCGTTCGTCACAAACTAGGTGATCCTGTGAGTCGTTTTTGCTTCAACGACCACACCGTCACAAGAATAAAAAAGGATGTGTCTCATGAACTATTTACTCGCAGTTGTCTTGCCACCTGTGGCTGTATGGATGGCAGGGGCTCGCAAGCAAGTCTGGCTTAGCTTAGCGCTCTATTTAGCAGCTCTGATGCTATTTCGAATCGCAACGGGCGGAGAAGTACCCGGAGCCTATGCGGCTGCCCCAGTTATGTATGTCATAGCGATTATTCATGCGTTTGTTTTTACCCATCGTCAATATCAGCAAACGAGTGGGCAAATTCATCCGCATCGTGGCTCAGCGACCCAAAGCAAGGCACCAGAAAAAAACACCAAGGATTCGTCTGAGTAAGCATGAGCTTACTTTTCGAGCTATACCATAGGAACACACGGTGATGACCATGTTGAATACCGTAAAGTAAAGGTAAATCGACTGTTAGCTTGCTCCGTGTTCCGTCATCTTTACAATTGTAAAGACACCGATTGGAGTGATTCCTATGAAATTGAAGCAGACCACGACCGCATGGAAACGCATCGTGGTGATCGCAAGCGCCACAGTTATGCTTGCCCACCTGTCTGCGTGTTCTGATGGCACGGCAATGAACGACGCAGAAACGCGTCCTGCACACCGTGTATTAGTGAAAACCGTTGAAGCAGAAACCCTTGAGCTCGAACGCTCATTTGCCGCCCGAACGGAAGGCTCGATGGTAGCTGAAGTTCGAGCCCGCGTCGGCGGCCAGCTCGAAGCTCGGCATTTTAGTGAAGGTCAGCTCGTCGAATCTGGCACGGTGATGTTTTCAATTGAGCAAGCACCTTACGAAGTCGATCTGCAAAAAGCACAAGCTGAGCTAACCAGTGCAGAGGCAACATTTAACGAGGCCCGCCGCGATTGGGCACGAGTCGAGAATCTGTTTACTGACGGTGCAGTCAGTGCGCGGGAGCTCGACCAAACACAATCGCGCGTCGAAATGGCGGAAGCGGATCTTGAGGCAGCCCGCGCGCAGCTTGAAGACGTTAAATTGCGTTACAGTTACACAGAGATCAAAGCCCCGATCACCGGAGTTGCGAGTCGCGAGTCGGTGTCGGTTGGAAACTTGATTCAAGCAAACGACACGCTGGCCACGATCGTAAGCCTCGATCCAATCTATGTTCACTTTAATGTGCCAGAGAGCGATATTGCGACGCGTTACCTGCTGCGTGTGACCAGTTTGAATGCCGAAGACGAGCAAGACGGTCCGCCAGCACGGTTGCGGTTCAGCGATGGTCGTGAGCATCCTATTGAAGGCTATATCGATTACGTGAGCCGAATTGTTGACCGCGAAACCGGCAGCATTGAAGCGCGTGCGGTGATTCCAAACCCAGACATGACCCTACTTCCGGGCCAATTTGTGCGGGTGCAGTTGCCACAAATTGAGTTGACCCACGCAATCACAGTGCCACAACGTGCGATTATCCAATCAGGCCGTCACTCCGTGGTGTACATCGTGGACAACCAAGATACCGTGCAAGTACGCGAGGTAACGCTTGGGGTTCGTGTTGGCAATGAACAGTTAATTGAGCAAGGTCTGGCAAGCGGTGACCGGGTGATTGTTGAAGGTTTATCCATGCTGCAACCAGGGACTCGGGTGCACGTGGAGGAAGCTGAATGATTGCACGCCATTTTATTGAGCGTCCGGTGCTGGCATCGGTCCTCTCGATTTTGATTGTGCTTGCGGGGTTGATGTCACTTCGCATTCTGCCGGTCCAGCAGTATCCACAGATTGTTCCTCCGCAAGTGGTGGTGAGCGCCAGTTATTCCGGCGCGACCGCCGAGGCAGCCTCCCAAGCGGTTGCCGCCCCCATTGAGCTGTATATCAATGGGGTTGAAAACATGCTGTATATGACCTCATCTGCGGACGACACGGGCTCGGTTTCAATTACCGTCGTGTTTGAGGTAGGCACCGATGTTGACCAAGCAGCCATTGATGTTGAGGCTCAAGTTCAACGGGCTTACTCGCGCCTTCCCGAAGAGGTCCAACGCAGCGGCGTAGAGATTCGCAAGCAATCGAGCGCAATCCTGAAGATTGTTTCTTTAAGCTCGCCGGATGGTAGCCGTGATTCGTTATTCTTGAATAACTACGCGACCTTGACCGTGCAAGATGAATTAAGCCGGATTAACGGTGTTGCTCAGGTCACCTTCTTTGGGTCCAAAACCTATTCCATGCGGCTCTGGTTACGGCCGGACCAACTTGCCGACTACGGCATGACCCCAGCCGATGTGCGTGCCGCAGTAAACGAACAAAATAATATGTTCGCAGCGGGGCGGTTCGGTGATGCTCCAAATCCAGAGAACCCCCAGGAGTTAACGCTCCCGATCGGAACCGAAGGGCGTTTCTCGACCGTTGAAGAATTTGAAGAGATTATTTTGCGCTCTGAGCCTGGCGGGTCGGTAGTGCGCTTGCGTGACGTAGCGCGCGTCGAACTCGGTGCGAGCAACTATGATTTTGATGCCATTCAAAATGGCGAAACCGTGGTGCCAATGGGGATCTTCCTGCGCCCCGGTGCAAATGCTTTGGAAGTATCGGAAGAAGTCGACCGCGTCATGGAGCGAATGAGCCAATCATTCCCCAGCGGTGTCGCCTACTCGGTGTCTTTTGATACGACAGACTTCGTGAAAGTCTCCATCCAGCAGGTGGTCTTAACCCTATTCCAAGCGTTGCTCTTGGTTATGGGGGTTATCTATTTATTCTTACAGCGCTGGCGCGCAACACTTATTCCATTGCTCTCGATTCCGGTTGCATTAATCGGTGCATTCGCGGGCATGTATGTGTTTGGGTTCTCCGTCAACCTACTGACCTTGTTGGCCATGGTGTTAGCGATAGGGATTGTGGTGGATGATGCCATCGTCGTGCTAGAGAATGTTGAGCGCTTGATGCGCGAAAAAGGACTCACCCCCAAACAAGCAGCAATTGAAGCCATGGAAGAGGTCTCCGCGCCGATTATCACGATGGTTTTGGTGCTTGCAGCCGTGTTTATACCGGTTGCATTTTTGGGTGGACTAGCCGGTGTTATGTATCAGCAGTTTGCACTTACTATCGCTGTATCTGTTATTCTATCAGGTTTTGTCGCGTTGACGTTGAGCCCAGCATTGTGTGCACAAATCCTAAAAGAGAAACCAGAGGCACCACCCAAAGTCCTTCAAAAATTTAACGTATGGTTTGAAAAAGCGACCCAACGTTACACCGATGGCGTGCGCTTCATGTTGAAAC
Organism: Aliidiomarina sanyensis; assembly: GCF_003987175.1. Classification (GTDB taxonomy): domain Bacteria; phylum Pseudomonadota; class Gammaproteobacteria; order Enterobacterales; family Alteromonadaceae; genus Aliidiomarina; species Aliidiomarina sanyensis. The sequence goes on from NZ_PIPM01000007.1 coordinate 106,789, forward strand.
GCACCGGTATTGCTTTTGCTGTTTTCGTAGCGTTGGCCGCCGTGGCCTACGGTGGGTTTACTCAGCTTCCAGGTGGCCTCGTGCCAGACGAAGATCAAGGCTATGTCCTCGTGAGTCATCGCTTACCGGAAGGCGCCTCGCTTGATCGGACGCGTGATATGTCATTGCGCTGGAACGAGCAATTGCGCAATACCGATTCGGTGCAGAATACACTGACCTTCATGGGCTACGACCTCGTAAATGGAGGGCGGAAACCGAATGTTGGCGCAAGCTTTGTGACCCTTGAGCATTGGGATGATCGCAATCTGCGCCGGAATAGTTCATTTCAATTCGCCGAACAAATTAATGAAATGGGGAGTGACCATCGTGAAGCAACGATCACCGCGTTTAATCCGCCTCCCATCTCCGGAATCTCAACGACCGGTGGTTTAGAAGCTTATCTCGTGGCGATTATGGATGGTGATAACGAGAACTTGATTGCGCGGCTAAATGACGTGATTGAGCATGCGAATGAGCGGCCCGAGCTGCAGAATGTTCGAACGACATTGTCGATGGACATTCCTCGGTATGTCGCCCATGTCGATCGCGAGCGTGCAAAGTCCTCTGGGGTGGCCATAACAGACATTTTCTCGACCATGTCCGCGAACTTCAGTCGTACAACGCTCAACGACTTCAACTTCCTCGGGCGCGCCTGGCGGGTTTACATGATGGGTGAATCATCATTCCGTGAAGGCCCGCATAACATGGCCGATGTCTTTGTGCGCTCGAGCAGTGGCGAAATGATTCCGCTCGACTCACTTGTACGTCTTGAGCGGACCACAGGCCCAGACACGGTCCATCGTTACAATAACCGCCCAGCAGCACGCCTGTTGGCCGATCCTGCGCAAGGTTACAGCTCAGGGCAAGCCATGCGTGCATTTGAGGAAGTTGTCCTTGAGTTAGTCAGTGAAGACCAAGACTATCAATTGTTTTGGACTGGTGCATCACGACAAGAGCGCGATAGTGGCAATGCCGCGAGCTTGGCTTTTGGCTTTGCGATGTTAATGGTGTTCTTACTGTTGGCTGCGCAATATGAGCGCTGGTCTCTGCCACTGGCAGTCCTCACTGCAGTTCCTTTCGCAATTTTCGGTGCGGTCGTCGCGACGTGGATTACGGGCATGCAGAATAATATCTACTTCCAAGTGGGCTTATTGGTTCTACTCGGATTGTCTGCCAAAAACGCCATTTTGATCGTTGAGTTTGCTGTGTTGAATCGAAAACGCGGTATGACGTTGACGGCCGCTGCTCTGACCGCCTGTCGACAACGTTTCCGCCCGATCCTCATGACCTCATTAGCGTTTATCTTAGGTGCGTTACCGTTGGCTCTCAGCTCCGGTGCTGGCGCTGCAGCACGCCAGTCAGTAGGCATTACCGTGGTGGGCGGAATGCTAGTCGCAACCTTCGTATCTATCTTCTTCATTCCGGTTTTCTATCAATGGATAGAGAAGACCTTTTTGAAGCGTGAACTTTTGAAAGAAAAAGCCGGGTCGTAATGGCCCGGTTACTTGAGTTTCTCGTATTGTAGTGCCATAGATCTAGCATCAGAAAAGTTAGAAATGAGGCCAGTATGAAAGACGACTTAAGTGTACGTATGATCCTCAGCGTGTTTGAAAAGATACAAGATCATGGTGAGCATGAAGAGGGCCGCCATGTACTTGAGGGGGTTACCGGGTTCACAGACCACGATGGCTACACAGTTTTCCTTGAGGGCTACAACGTGAAGCTTCGGACGGGCTTCCATAATACCTATCATCTTGACTACGACTCCGAGCGTGCATTCGAAAACTTCGTGAAGAAATTAAAGTACATCGATCAGAATTATGATTAAATGCGAACTCATCTAACTGGTCAGAGGTGATCATGAGTTCAGCAAAGAAGTACACACTCCTCGAAGAAATAGCACATTCGGTTAGCCACGGAATTGGCGCTGTTCTCGGCATTGTTGGCTTGGTGGTTATGGTCGCTTTGTCGGTACAATACGGTGATATCTGGATGGTGGTCAGTACCTCCATTTATGGTGCTTCTGTTATTCTTCTCTATACCGCCTCGACGCTCTATCACGCGATTACTAATGCAAAAGCCAAGCGTGTGTTCCAACTGATGGACCATGCCCTGATCTTTATCCTCATTGCCGGAACCTACACTCCATTCTTACTCGTGAACCTGCGTGGCCCATGGGGCTGGACACTGTTTATCATCATTTGGACTATCGCTATTCTTGGCGTCCTGCTCGAAACGATGAAAAAAGAACGTGTGAGATGGCTTTCCTTAACCTTGTACCTCAGTTTGGGCTGGATGGCATTGGTTGCGATGAAACCAATGCTTGAGATGGTCCCAATGACGGGATTGTTGTGGCTGCTCGCAGGAGGCCTGCTGTATTCCCTCGGCGTGGTCTTTTACGTCAGGAAACAAATGATCTTCCACCACGCCATTTGGCATGTCTTTGTGCTCGCAGCGAGCATCGCGCACTTTTTAGCCGTGATCTATGGTGTTATTTTGGCGGTTTGATGTGAATGGATTTAGGGCGTCTGGATTGCCGATTAACGACGATAACACTCGGCTACACATGTGCAACTTACGACGTGAAGGAGATTGCTAATGCGTAAATTTTTACTGAGCTTCTCAGCGTTGTTGCTAATGGGAGTGGCTTTTCCTACGAAGTCTGTTGAATACCCGTCTTTTCTCAGGCTTAACGTAACTCCCGAAGCATAATGGCAGTTTCGAGAGAGTCAAGAGCGTTGGAGTTAACGGGCGAGGGTTAGGCCAGTCGCCAGGCTACACCGGTCACACCATGGTGAATGATTTTGATTTGATTCACATGGGGGGGCGTGCTCTCATCTTTAAATGGTGCAAAGTTCGCTCACGGATTTATTAGTGCAGGCTTTGCTAAGGGTGTCGGAACCCACCTCAATGACGAAATGGGAAATCAGATTGTTGCGGGAACCATTGTATCAGCTGCTATCGGAGGAACCACATCCTCCATTGTCGGCGGCAAGTTTGCCAACGGGGCGGTCACTGGGGCATTTCAGGCGTTGTTTAATTTGTATTCTTCTGAGGAAAACAAACCATCAAAAAATGCAAATGATTGGGAACACGAAACTACTATTTTGGGAACTGGTATTACCGTCGACGTCTATGCGGGTAGATATCTCAAAATTGAACTGGACAGTGTGACGCTTGGTATGGATGGGACCTATGTGCAAGTGACGGCCTTCCCATCAGTCTCCGCACGGGAATGCGTCGGGGATCGCTGTGAAAGTATACAAATGGGGTGGGAAATGAGAGTTATATTGACCGGGTTAATTATTTTTCTTCTAGCTTCGTGTGGAGAAGACAGTTTAGAAAAAAACGATCTATATAGCCGTTCCGATTGCATCGTTAAATTTCAAATAGATATGGATGAGTTGAGTCGTGATGAAATTAGGGAACTCTATGATGCTTTGTCATATTTTATAAGATCTGAGGCAGCTTACCCAATGGCTGGAATGACTTTCCCAAACAGCGCTAGGGAGTTTTTCTATGTTCAGCTTTCTGACTCCTGCGACAGCAGATTAGAAATAACCGAGGCGATGGTCAAAAGATTCTTGAGTACTCAGAGTCAAGCCTCCAACTATCAGGTATTTCCTGATGTCGTGTGCCCGTCCCCGAATACGATAAGCATGAGAGGACCATCATGGAACTCTAATGATAGCTGCAAATAGTTCTCAATAAGTGAGTATGTAGTGGCCAAATAAAGCTGGCAATCGGTTTATGGTGGGAGGCACGGTTGTCACCCATACTGAGCATGGGAGTGGCACTGTCTACTCCGCATCTCAGATAGTGGACATGATCATTTGACAAGATACGCACAAAAAACCCCGGCAAGCCGGGGTTTTTTAGTTATTGCTTAGGCCTTTTCTGCCTGACGCGAAGCGCGCTTCCGGTCATTCTCGGTCAGAAGCTTCTTGCGAATACGGATAGACTTTGGTGTCACTTCTACAAGTTCATCGTTATCGATAAACTCAAGTGCACGCTCAAGCGACATCCGAATGGGTGGTGTCAGTGTCAGTGCTTCATCGGTTCCTGATGCCCGCATGTTGGTCAGCTGCTTTCCTTTCAAACAGTTGACGGTCAAATCGTTTGAACGGTTGTGAATACCAATAATTTGACCTTCGTAAACTTCGTCACCGTGTGATGCGAACAAACGACCACGCTCTTGCAGGTTAAACAACGCAAACGCGAGTGATTTACCTTGTGCATTCGAGATCAGAACACCGTTGATACGCTGACCAATCTTGCCACCTTTGTGCGGACCGTAGTGATCAAACGCGTGGTAAATCAAACCCGTGCCTGAAGTCAACGTCATGAACTCGGTTTGGAAACCAATCAAACCGCGGCTCGGTACCATAAAGTCGATCCGTGTGCGGCCTTTTCCGTCTGGGCTCATGTTGGTCATCTCTGCTTTACGCAGGCCCAACGCTTCCATGACGGAGCCTTGATGTTGATCTTCTACGTCTACGGTCAGGGTTTCATACGGCTCAAGTTTTTCGCCATTCTCATACTTGATGATGACTTCTGGACGAGAAACCGCAAGCTCAAAGCCTTCACGACGCATGTTTTCGATCAATACACCGAGGTGCAATTCACCACGGCCAGACACACGGAATTTATCTGGGTCTTCGGTTTGCTCAACACGCAATGCGACGTTGTGCATCAGCTCTTGCTGAAGACGGTCTAAGATCTGACGTGAGGTTACGAACTTACCTTCTTTGCCTGCAAACGGAGACGTGTTGACCTGGAAGGTCATGGTGACCGTTGGCTCGTCGACGGTAAGCGGCTTCATAGGGTCCGGTTGGCCGTACGCACAGATGGTATCTGAAATGCTGAGCTCGCCGAGTCCAGTGATTGCACAGATGTCACCTGCATGAGATGAAGTAACTTCCATCCGGTCCAAACCAAGGTAACCGAAAACTTGGCCCACTTTTCCGTTACGGGTGTTGCCTTGCGCGTCAACGATGGTGACTTGCATGTTCGGCTTCACCGTACCACGACGAACACGGCCAATGCCGATAACTCCGACGTAGCTTGAGTAGTCGAGCTGAGAAATCTGAAGCTGCAGTGGTCCATCGAGGTCAGCATCCGGCGGGGATACTTTTTCGATGATGGTTTCGAACAGCGGGGTCATGTCGCTGCTTGGAGTTTCTGGATCCAGCGTTGCAAAGCCATTCAAGGCTGATGCGTAGATGATTGGGAAATCAAGCTGCTCATCCGTAGCGCCCAAGTTATCGAACAAATCAAAGACTTGATCAACAACCCAATCTGGGCGTGCACCTGGACGGTCAATTTTGTTCACAACAACGATTGGATTCAAACCGTGCGAAAACGCTTTTTGCGTCACGAAGCGGGTTTGTGGCATCGGACCGTCAACTGCGTCAACAAGTAGAAGCACAGAGTCAGCCATCGAAAGTACACGTTCAACTTCACCGCCGAAATCGGCGTGTCCTGGGGTGTCCAGGATGTTGATGTGATAATCGCCCCAATTGATCGCGGTGTTCTTCGCCAAAATGGTGATGCCACGCTCTTTCTCAAGATCGTTGGAATCCATAATGCGCTCTTGCATTTCGCCACGGCTCTCTAAGGTGCCTGACTGTTGCAAAAGTTTATCAACCAGGGTGGTTTTCCCATGGTCAACGTGCGCGATAATCGCGATATTGCGAATTTTTTCGATAGCTTTTGACATAAACGTGCTTTTCAACCTGTGGTAGCAGACCACACCTACACCCTGCATCAGCGATTCGATTCAGGGCAGCGGGCCTTAGGGGGGCGGATCATACGCTGATTTCGGTGAATAAAAAAGCACCTACAGGGGTGTAGGTGTGAAAATTAACAAAACGGTAACTAATTTCCGGCCTTTGCGGTCCTAAATCATGCAAAAAGCGATGGTTTGGTTGCGTCCGGTCGACTTCGCTTCGTGCATTAATCGATCGAGTTGGGTGAAAAGCGCCTCTTCTTCAACAAAGGGACCAATTTCAATCAGCCCAGCACTGAAGGTTACTTTGAGTTGATGTTCTTCATTTAAGTCACGCTTGGTTAATTCGTCGCGCAGTCGATCGACTACCATTTGAGCGGCTTCCATCGAAGCGCCGGGGAGCAGCACCAGAAACTCTTCACCACCCCAGCGACTGATAAGATCGCTTTTTCGGAAGGCCTGACGGCAGAGCGCAGCAAAATTGCGCAGCACGTCATCACCGACGGTGTAGCCGTAGGTGTCATTGATGTCTTTAAAAAAGTCGAGGTCGAGGAGCAGGATGCAGGTTTCACGCTCCATGGCCGGCAGAAGCTGGAGTTCATGGGAGAGTGCGGTATTGATCGCTCGGCGGTTTAACAGGCCGGTTAACGGATCGGTGGATGCTTGTCGTTCCAGACGCCGGCGAGACTGTTCCAGCTGTTCTAAAAGATGCTTTTGCTCTTCAATCAGTTTGATGAGCTCAAGTTTTGCCATCACTTGCTGGGCCAAAGCGATTAAGGCCTTTTGTTGCTTCTCACTGATGGTCCGAGGGTTTTGATCCAATACGCACAGCGTTCCAAGCACATGACCGTCATCGTTTTTGAGCAAAGCGCCTGCATAAAAGCGTAATCGCGGCTCACCGGTAACCAGTGGATTGTTTACGAACCGAGGATCTTTTTCGGTATCCGGCACCACAAGAATTTCTTCCTCACCCAACGCATGCTCGCAAATGGAGACGTCAAGCGGCGTTTCACGCGTGCCCAAGCCTATTTCTGACTTAAACCACTGCCGATCTTTGTCGATAAAATTTATCACCGCGATTGGGGTATCGCATAGCATTGCTGCGAGCTCGGTAATGGCGTCAAAAGCAGGGTCAATATCAGAGTCGAGAATTTGATAGCGATAGAGTGCCTGGAGGCGTGCCTCGTGTTCGGCGAGACGCTGTGATGGAGTCGAGAGCATGGCATGCGTTCCTTGGCCAAGTGAATCGTTGAGTTCCGTGAGAACGGGAGTTGCTGCCGAGCCATATACAGATGCCATAGGGGCCTCGAATGATAGCGTCTATCGGATCAAGCGTAGCATGCGCTTGGAATTATAGATGTATACGCGGGAAAATATATTTCGGCTTTGCCCGCCCCGATATTTCTGGCAGTATGCTGAGACTGAGCATTGAAATACATGATTCACCATAAAGGATAGTTACCCATGATTCGTCAATGGTTGAGTGCCGCCGTACTGGCCGCGGTTACGGTATTTTTTATTAGCGCATGTTCTGAAGCGCCAGACCCTGAAGCAAGCGGGAATGGCGGGTTTGTGACTGGGAAGCATTATTTGGTACTCGATTACCCAGTGCAGCAAGGCAACACCGAACCGTTTTTGGTTGAGTACTTATGGGTTGGCTGCCCCTACTGTCAGCGCATCGAACCTATTTTGCAGGCATACAAAGACCAGCACCCCGAGGTTTCGATGGTGCGGATCCACGGTGCGCTTACCCAGCGCTGGACCGTCGACGGGAGTATTTTTCATGCACTCGAAATGAAAGCTGAACGTGATATTGCGCCTGAGATGCTCGAGTTTTATGCCAGTAAGGCACCTGACTTACCGGATGGTGAGGACCTAACGGACTTTATTGAATCGTTAGGCTTTGACCCAGATGAAGTCTTTGCGATGGCTTCCTCCGCAGAGGTGGCTGGAATTCTTGAGACTAGCTTTAATGACATGCAACAAAACAATATTCGGGGTGTACCGGCTATCGTTGTTAATGGCCGGTATGTACTCGCGAATCCATTGCCTGAAGATATTGTTTCAGATGAAGACTATTTCGCACTTCTGAACTACCTGCTGACTCGCGATTAACGCCTCGTCGTACGCAGAATGAAACTGAATACCTGAAAACGCACCAATATGGTGCGTTTTTTATTTCTAACTGTGCCTTTCGCACCAAAATGGTGCTATTGCGAAGTTTGTTGTCGCTTAATTTCAAATAAAATCAATATAATTCAATAAGTAAGCGATATGGCACATCCTTTGCTATACCTTTAAGCAACACTCACAGATGTGACCAGCAACCGGAGGATACTATGTCTGTACAGGACATTCTGGCTTTAATTGAAGAGGAAGAAATTCGTTTTGTTGATCTGCGTTTTACCGACACCAAGGGTAAAGAGCAGCACGTGACCATTCCTGTGTCACAAATCGACGAAGAATTTTTTGAAGATGGCAAGATGTTCGATGGCTCCTCTATCGCAGGATGGAAAGGCATCAATGAGTCTGACATGGTGCTTCAGCCAGACACAGAGAGTGCCGTTATTGACCCATTCTCTGAAGCGCCTACATTGATTGTACGTTGTTCAATTCTTGAGCCAGATACGCGTCAAGGCTATGACCGTGACCCACGCTCAATTGCTCGTCGTGCAGAAGAGTATCTGACCTCTACTGGTATCGCAGATACAGCATTATTCGGGCCAGAGCCGGAGTTCTTCATTTTTGATGACGTGCGTTTTCAAACCGATATGAGCGGTTCGTTCTACAAGATCGACTCGGAAGAGGCGAAGTGGAATTCAGGCCGTGATTACGCAGAAGGCAACTTGGCGCACCGTCCGGGCGTTAAAGGCGGTTACTTCCCAGTGCCTCCGGTGGACTCATCACATGAGATCCGCAACGTGATGTCTGAAACCATGGAAGCAATGGGCTTAGTGGTGGAAGCGCATCACCATGAAGTGGCGACAGCCGGCCAGAACGAAGTTGCTACGCGTTTTAATACGCTGGTTAACAAAGGCGATGAAATCCAAATCTACAAATATGTCGTGCACAACGTCGCTCATGCCTTTGGCAAAACGGCGACCTTTATGCCGAAGCCGATCGTCGGCGACAACGGATCAGGAATGCACGTTCACATGTCACTTGCAAAGGATGGGAAGAACCTATTCAGCGGAGACAAGTATGGCGGTTTGTCTGAGACTGCACTGTATTTCATTGGCGGTATCATCAAGCATGCGCGTGCATTGAATGCCTTCACCAACCCATCGACTAACTCGTACAAGCGTTTGGTACCGGGTTTTGAAGCACCGGTCATGCTGGCCTATTCAGCGCGCAACCGCTCTGCGTCGATTCGCATCCCACTGGTTGCAAATCCAAAGGCACGCCGCATTGAAGCGCGTTTCCCTGACCCAGTATCGAACCCTTATTTGGCCTTTACATCCTTGTTGATGGCCGGTTTGGATGGAATCCAAAATAAGATCCACCCAGGCGATGCGATGGACAAAGATTTGTATGATCTGCCACCAGAAGAAGCGAAAGAGATCCCAACCGTAGCGCACTCACTTGAGATGGCGTTGGAGTGTTTGGATAAAGACCGTGACTTCTTGAAAGCCGGTGGTGTTATGACGGACGACATGATTGATGCTTACATCAAACTGAAGCGTTCTGAAGTTGAAACTTTGAACAAGACCACGCACCCGGTCGAGTTCGATATGTACTACTCGTGCTAACTGCACACGTTGCCTGAGGGCAGTAGGAGCCGCACCTAGCGGTGTGGCTCCTTTTTTCTTCCCCTCACTTGTATGCCGCACCAAATTGGTGCAAGCTTTGGCTTCTGCTTGCGAACCCTGTTTCTTGAGAAACGAGCGAGGAACCATGGCCACCTCCACACCCTCAACGACCCCTACTCATCTGTCAGCGGATGATGCGCTTGCGGATCAGCTCGTCACAGGGATTGTGATTCTCGATGCCCATTTAGCGGTCTGTTATGCGAACGCCGCAGCAGAGGCTGTGTTCGCGGGGAGCTCACGTCGTTTATTGGGTGCGCCCATTGATTCATTGTTCCGCTACTCGAGCTTTGATCTCCAGCTGTTGCGGCAAGTGCCTGCAACCCAGCAAACCATTTCAGATTCCGATGTCAGTTGGGTGTTTCATGACGGCAAAGCTATGACCGTCGAGCTCACCGCCTCCGCTGCGTCACTACCGGGGCTTCCCGAGGCCATTATTCTTGAGCTGCGCCAAGTGGACTTAATTCGACGTTTGAACCAAGAACAGGTTCAGCAGCATCAACTTGAAGCCGCCCAACAGCTTGTTCGTGGGCTGGCGCATGAGATCAAAAATCCGCTAGGTGGGATCCGTGGCGCCGCCCAATTACTGCACTCTCAATTAGGTGATGCACAGCGCGAATACACGCAAATGATTATGGGCCAGTCGGATCGCTTGCGTGCGCTCGTTGATCGCTTGCTTGGTCCGAACCGTCCGAGCGCGCGGGCGCCTGAGAATATTCATGCAGTGCTCCAACGAGTACTGGATGTACTTTCCCTCGAACAACCGCCCGGTGTGCATGTGGTGAAAGATTACGATCCGAGCTTGCCAGACCTTACGATGAGCGCGGACCAGATTGAACAGGTGTTATTGAACTTGGTGAAAAATGCCTTTGATGTGATGCCAGAGAAAGGCACTGTCACCCTCAAAACACGCGTGTTGCATCAAGAAACGATTTACGGCAAGCGTTACCGTCAGTGTGCGCAAATCAGCGTTCTTGATGATGGCCCGGGAATTCTCCCGGAACTCAAAGATACCTTGTTTTATCCACTGGTGAGTGGGCGCGAGAACGGCACCGGTCTTGGACTGTCGATTGCCCAGTCCTTGGTGCATCAGCATGCTGGAAAGATCGAGATGACCAGTCGTCCGGGAGCCACGGAGTTTACCGTATTGTTGCCCTATTTAGAGGAGCTTCCTGAAGGTAAAGCGCACAAACAAGAGAATGAGGAGTCGTCGTCATGAGCCGGACCGTCTGGATTTTAGATGATGACAGCTCGATTCGGTGGGTGTTAGAGCGAGCATTCTCCGCTGCAGGTTGGACACCGCGGATGTTCTCCGAGCCACAATCGTTTTTGGACACCCTGACCACCGTTGCACGTGAGCAAACACCAGATTTGGTTCTGACCGATGTCCGCATGCCGGGTATGGACGGAATGGATGTTTTAGAACGCCTGCAACAGCGCTTACCGAATCTGCCGGTGGTGGTGATGACCGCCCACTCAGATCTCGCCAGTGCGGTCAATGCATTCAAGGGTGGGGCTTTTGAATATCTACCGAAACCATTTGATCTTGATGAAGTCATTGCTGTGGCGGAGCGCGCTACCAAAGCGCAAGGCGAGGCATCTCCTGCTTCGGATGTTCCAGTGACCGAGACAGGCATTATCGGTGAGTCGCCGGCCATGCAAGAGGTGTTTCGGGCGATTGGGCGGTTATCGCGCTCGAGTGTCACGGTTTTGCTGACCGGTGCATCGGGCACCGGAAAGGAACTCGTTGCCCGCGCACTGCATCAACACTCGCCGCGTGCGCAAGCTCCCTTTGTGGCACTCAATATGGCGGCAATTCCGAGCGAGCTGATTGAGTCGGAGCTCTTCGGGCATGAAAAGGGCGCGTTCACTGGCGCCACAACACGCCGGGACGGTCGCTTTCAACAAGCCAACGGCGGGACTCTTTTTCTCGATGAGATTGGGGATATGCCCCTTGCCGTGCAAACCCGTTTGTTGCGGGCGTTGGCTGAGGGTCAGTTCTATCCGGTGGGCAGTCATCAACTGGTCACTGTTGATGTGCGTGTGATTGCCGCGACTCATATTGATTTACGCAAGGCCATTGCGGAAGGGCGTTTTCGGGAAGATTTATATCACCGCTTGAATGTCATCCACGTGCGGTTGCCAACACTCGAAGAGCGGCGGAGCGATATTCCAGCGCTCGCGGAACATTTTCTGCATCAAGCTGCCGAAGAACTCAAGATGCCGCGAAAACGGTTAACGGAGCAGGCGCTCAAAGCACTGCAAAAAGCACCATGGCCTGGCAATGTACGGCAACTTGAGAACCTCTGCCGATGGGTCACGGTGATGGCAAGCAGTGACTGGGTCGATCAGGATGAACTGCCGTCTTTGGCCAGTTTGCACGATGACAACCCCGTCCATTCCGAGGTGCCCAGCGCCGCGCAAAGCTGGCAGTCGGTCATGAGCGAAACGCTCCGAGAGAAGCTGGCCGAAGGCGTGCCGTTTACGGATATTCAGGACATGTTGGAGCAGATGGCCGTGGCGATTGCGCTTGAACAGACCGGGGGGCACCGGCAACAAGCGGCAGAGCGCTTAGGCTGGGGACGAAACACCCTTACTCGGAAGCTTCAGCGTTGGGAAACAGCGCCTGAAAACCCGTTAACCTCCGAAAAACCCGCGGCAAAGCCAGAAAAATAGGGGGTTTCCCTTATTTGTAAAGATGGGCTATGAATGTAAAGATAAACCGTAAAGGGAAAGTGTAAAGAGAGTGCAAAACGCCTTTCGTTACACTGCCAAGTCGTTAGATTGGACTTATTTACATCGAGGGCAAAAGCTGTGGTGCATATTCTACTTATCGACGATGATGCTGATTTGGGCGGGATGCTGACTGACGTGTTCAAACGCGAGGGCATTAAACTTACGCATGTCGAAGATGGCAAATCGGGTTTGAAAACCGCCACCAGCGAGAAGTTTGACCTAATTCTCCTGGATATTATGCTACCTGAAATTGATGGCCTCCAAGTCCTCAAGCAACTGCGTGCCGCCGAGGTGGATACCCCGGTCCTGATGTTGACTGCCCGCGGTGACGATGTAGACCGTGTTGTTGGCCTTGAATTGGGTGCCGACGACTATTTACCAAAACCGTTTTACCCCCGCGAGCTCGTTGCCCGCGTTCGGGCTCTGTTGCGTCGCGCCAAAGGTAAGAGTGGAGCACCTGTGGTGGAGAACTTACGGTATGCCGGTTTTGAGCTCGATACGGTCAATGCAGAAGCAGTCTGTGATGGTGAAAAGCTCACCCTTACGCCAACCGAGTTTGAAGTCTTGCGTCAGCTAGTGATGCATCACGGTCAGCTCGTGACCAAAGAAAGCCTGTCGAACCATGTGCTTGGGCGTCAACTTGGCCCGTTTGATCGCTCGTTAGATGTCCACATCAGTAACATTCGCAAAAAGTTACCGACGCAACCGGACCGCATTCAAACCGTGCGAGGTCGCGGCTATCGAGTGACCGAGCCTGAGCTATTGGAATCTTAGTGCATGGCGCCTGGCCGCACACGGTGGTACCAATCTCTAACACTTCGACTGCTCACCTTATTTTGGGTGCTCATTCTGTTGACCATTGCCGCAGCGCTTGCTGCGGTTCTTTATTTTGTCCGCCCCCCGGGGCCGGAGCCGCTGAGCGAAGATTTTCATCGCTCCCTTGACCCAATCTTATTGCATCCTTCGAGTGTCGGGTTGCTCCAGCCCGGACGTCTATTGGTCGGCCAGTATCGGATTGTTGCGCTCAAGCCCGCCGTGATCTCCGATTCCGACGAAACGCCGGATATTTCCCTTGATCTCGATATCGAAGCACTGGCTCCGGATGTGGCAGGCGATCTCACCAACAATACTCAACGGAGTGAGCCGGACGTGCAGAGTGAACCGAGGTTTGCTCCGGGGATGAGTCAGCAAGAGCTGGCGCTCACGGTCCGTATTCTTGAAAGTCCTGAACCGATTCAGATGGTCTTTGCAGACCGGACATTTGGTGGGCCGATGGCCAGTAATGAGGGTTGGGTGGTGATCAGTCGCCCAGCAACTACTGAAGAGTTAGCCGCGCAGTTTGAAGATCAAGATCAAGAGTGGCTACCGAACCTCATTTTGTTGGCGATCGGGATGTCCTTTATTGGTGCGCTGATTTTAGGTTTTTGGTTTGTCCGGCCGCTTCGGCAGCTTCGCAATGGCATGCGTCAGATTGCGGGCGGCTCCGCCGAGCCCGATTTACGGCGGCTGCCGAAGCGCCGAGATGAAGTCGGCGAGTTGGCGCGCACCATGCGTTGGACGGCGATTGAATTGGCCACCTCGCGGGATGCGCAGCGACGTTTACTAAGTGATGTTTCGCATGAATTGCGCTCACCTTTGGCGCGTTTGCAAGTTGCTCTCGATTTGCTCGAAAGAGAGGATCTCAAAGGAGACCGCAACTACCAGCAGTTGCAAAAGGACATCTACCGGCTTGGCGGAATCATTGACAGTATTTTGTGGCTCTCCCGCTTGGAAAACGGCTTAGATAAGCTGGTCCACGAGCAAATTGATGTGATGGATATATTGAATGATTTGCAGTCGGATCTGTATTACGCCTATGACCACTGGCGTGGACGGATGCACCTCCCAACCCAAGAGCTACTGGCCATCGATTCCGATCCGGTGTTGTTGCGGTTAATTCTGGAGAATTTGGTGCGCAATGGATTCCAGTATGGCCCCGAGGATGGTGAAGTCTTTGTTGGGGCCGAGACACTTACAAAAGACGGAAAGCCATGGCTAAGAATGACGGTTCGCGATGAGGGGCCTGGGGTGAGTGAAGAGCAGCGGCAGAAAATGTTTGCCCCCTTCTTCCGGGGCGACCCATCGCGCCATCACGGAGCGGGCGTCGGTTTAGGTTTGGCACTGTGCCAACGTGCCACCGCTGTGTTAGGCGGCAACATTGATGCAAGCAACCACCCAGACGGCGGCCTTGAAGTGCGTATCGAATTTCCCGTCACGGCTACATCGTAACCAACGCACTTTCCGTCACGGTGCGTTTTGGGACACCGTAGCCAACGCACTTTCCGTCACGGTGCGTTTTGGGACACCGTAGCCAACGCACTGCGTTGGGCGCTGGGAAACCCAATCCCCCCATTGCGTTAGTAGCCAACGCACTGCGTTGGGCGGCGTTGGGAAACCCAGTCCCCCCATTGCGTTGGGACACCGTAGCCAACGCACTGCGTTGGGCGGCACTGGGAAACCCAACCACCCCCATTGCGTTGCCGCTAAAAACCGTTAGGATAAAGACAGACACAGCCGTGAAGTGACCCGCAATGAACGAAACAGCCACTCTTGATATCAGCGCTACCGAACTTGCCCTCGACGCCCTCGCAGAGCGGGTTCTTGACGCACGTCCTGAAGATAGTGATCCCGCATGGGATGAGTGGTCGCGAACCCAGCTCGCTGCCTTTTTCCGACGCGCTGAACACCTCGAGTTTCGTAGCTTTGATCGGGCGCACATCTTCTACTGCGTTCTTGAGCATCCGCACCCGAAAGGTTGGGTGCTTGTTTCACCCGGTCGGGTAGAAAGTTATCTCAAATATCAGGAAGTCGCGCTCGATCTCGTGGCAGCCGGATTCTCCGTTGCGATGATCGATCACCGGGGCCAAGGACACTCGGATCGCCTCACGTCGCACTCCGAGCAAGGCCATGTGAATCGTTTTGCGGACTACGTCCAAGATTTCGAGTTGTGGATTGAAGAACTGCAAGGGCGCTTCGGCGAATTACCGCTGCATATTCTGGCCCACTCGATGGGTGGCGCGATTGCCACGCTTTATGTGCAAGGCAAGGCGCATCGAGTGAAATCGGTCGTGCTCAGCGCGCCGATGTTTGGCATCAATACAGCGCCTTGGCCCCAGTGGTTTGCGGGACCGCTGACGCGCTCGCTGACGGCTCTTAACCGTATCGTGACACCTGGCCGACATTGGTACGCACCGGGCACGGGTGACTGGAAGAAATTACCTTTTCAGGAAAACAAGCTGACCCACAGCGAAGCGCGTTATGAGCATTTCACCCGAATGTACACGGAGCAACCGCAAATCAAAGTGGGTGGGCCGACATCCCATTGGGTGACCGAGGCGCTGGTGGCGGCTGAAATGTGTATCGAGCAGGCGGACCGAATTGCCATTCCCGTGCTGGTGCTCTCTGGCACAGCGGATCAGATTGTCGATCCTCGAGGACATGGGCGTTTTGCCGAAAAACTCACCCATGCAGATTCCCGGTTACAGAAGATTGATGGAAGTTTTCATGAAATCTTGATGGAAACCGATCCCCGCCGCAGCGCAGCCCTCAAAGAAGCCATCGCATTTTTCTCGTAGCCAGCGCACCGCGTTTAGTAACCAACGTACCGCGTTGGGTTTAGTAACCAACGCACCGCGTTGGGCTTGGTAACCAACGCACCGCGTTGGGCTTGGTAGCAAACGCACCGCGTTGGGCTTGGTACCCCCCGATTACACCAACTACGTTGGCTACGAAAACCCATGTTGGCGCCAGGCCTCATAGGTAATCACCGCAACCGAATTGGATAAATTCAAACTACGCGAACTTTCCTGCATGGGGATGCGAATGCGGCGGTCTGCTGGGTACGCACCCCGAATCTCGGGGGGTAAACCGGCCGTTTCTGAACCGAAAAGCAACACATCGTCTGCCAAATACTGCACATCTGCGTAATTTTTACTACCTTTCGTGGTGCAGGCAAAGATCCGTTTGCCGGCCATTGCTTGAAGGAACGCCTCGTAGTCAGGATAGCGTGTAACGTTTGCTAGATCGTGATAATCCAGTCCCGCACGGCGCAGCTTCTTCTCTTCAAAATCGAATCCAAGGGGTTCAATCAGGTGCAATTTACAACCTGTATTTGCACACAAACGAATAATATTGCCGGTATTTGCAGGCATAACCGGTGTATGAAGGGCAATGTGAAACATGGCGAATTCGAGTTGATGACATTTGCCCTTATTATACGGTGATTCGCTCAAGCCGCCAGAGAGGTTGTCGGATCCGGGGCCGACTCATTGGTCCCGGAGGAACTTCCATGCGATAATTCTTTCTAATAGTTCCGCGCAGAACAAACCGTCTTCGGTAAAAGGTAGTGAACCCATGAAGTTGAATTGGAAAGCAGTACTGTCCGCCCTGACTCTTACGTTGAGTGGTGCAGCCGTGGCAGAGACCAGCAATGCAGATGACCCGCAGTGGAATGTCATGTTAGTGGGCAGTGAACTGCGAATTTGCTCGAGCATGAATTCTGACTACTGTTCCGAAACGAGCTGGATTAACGCAAACGAGATGCGCACCACCCGGCTTTTCCAACTGACCGATGTCCGTCGACGCGCGGCTTTGCGCTCTTCATTGTGGCCGCGTGAGCGGGAGAGCGTCCGTGAAGAAGTGGATGAAATGCTTCGCGAGATGGTTGATTACTTTGCACGGGGTGTCGTCCCTGAGCATCGTTTGGTCGATCGCCTCCGTTCGCGAGCCTATCTCGATTTACTCTCACGCTTGTCAGAAGCGGAATACAACCGAATCCTCGATAACCTGGAAATGCCTCGGCTGGAAGGGCTGGATGAGGTGGTGAATTTGGGCATGAACCGAGACTATTCTGCGGACTTCGTCACCCAATTCGTGGCTCTTGCCGAGAGCTTGCATGGTATTAGTGGTGACCGGTCGCCACGCATTCTGGTCGTAACCGCCGGTGAGCGTGATACGTTCCGTTCGGTGGATGCCCATGTGCAAGCATTTGAACAAGCAGGTGCAAGCGCACACTGGTTGCCATTAGATGTGGCCGTTACGCAGGCGCAAGAGGCAAATCGGTGCCAAGACATCGACCGTTTACGTCGCACCTTGAGCGGCTCGTATGATCGCGAGCGGGTTGACCCAGTGCGCCATGCAGAACAATTGGCCTATTGCCGCGTGGAAGATGGGTGGAAAACCTTATTAAACGATGCCGATGCAGTGTTCTTTACCGGTGGCAGTGCCGACCGTCTGCGTAGTGCATTGGTGCCCAACAACCGCCCCTCCGCACTTTTAACCGAGATGCGCGCACGCTTCAATGCGGGGACACTCGCCATTGGAGGTGCAGGAGAAGGAGCGATGGCGTTGGTGAACGCCAATATGATTACCCACGGACATAGCCGAGAGGCAATTCGTGAAGGGGCCATTGCACGCCGTCCGCCGCCCCTTGATTGTGATCTGGACGATACGTGCCCGCGGGGGATGAATGCACAGAGCTTCACCTATGAGCCACTCGGCGGGTTGGGCTTTTTAGGGTTTGGAATTTTAGATACCGATGTCGCCCATCAAGGCCGGCAAGGCCGGATGCTGCGACTCGCGGCAACCACTGGAACGCCATTCTCAATGGGGATTGACAGAGATACCGCAGTGCTGATGAATGCACGGACCGGCGCATTTGAGATCACCGGCCGAGAAGGCGTGTTTATGATTGAAGGGGCGCAAGGGACCGATACGATGTTGGCAGGGAGCTTCCACTACCTTCGGACCGGAACGCTCGGACAGATCGGCGGTGGACGCTTGATGGATGCCGTGCTGGCGCCACAATCTTTTGTTCGCCCAGATAGCCCAACTACGCGTTTCCTTGGCGACAGCGGATTGTACGATAACCTGGATCTGGTGTGCCGGAACGAGCAGCAATTGCGTCTGTTACAAGACACCTTTGTTCTGATGATGCAGGTTAACGACGAAAGCGAACTCGAACTCTCCCGCGGACGCTGCCAAATCATCAATGGCGTCATGGGTATAGCAGCGCAGTAGCCAACGCACCGCGTTGGGAGCTGTACTTAATGCATCCTCCCAACGCACGCTCCGTAACGGGGCGTTGGGTGCATGTGGGATATCCGTAACCAACGCAATGCGTTGGGTGCCGACTTAAAGCATCCTCCCAACGCATGTTCCGTAACGGGGCGTTGGGTGCATGTGGGATATCCGTAACCAACGCAATGCGTTGGGTGCCGACTTAAAGCATCCTCCCAACGCATGTTCCGTAACGGGGCGTTGGCTACCATGCGCGCGATCGCCTATAATACCCCCCGATTTTCGCCCACCATTTAGCAACCACTGAGGTATCTCATGCGTCCAAGTGGCCGTACCGCGCAACAAATCCGCCCCGTAACCATTACTCGGAACTACACCCGTCATGCTGAAGGCAGCGTCTTAATTGAGTTTGGCGACACCAAAGTGCTGTGTAATGCCAGCGTGCAAGAGGGCGTACCGCGCTTCTTAAAAGGCAAAGGTCAAGGGTGGGTCACTGCCGAGTACGGGATGCTTCCGCGCGCGACCCATACTCGCTCCGATCGCGAAGCCGCACGCGGCAAGCAAGGCGGCCGGACGATGGAAATCCAACGTCTAATTGCACGCTCACTGCGCGCCATTATTGACCTGAGCGCCCTTGGTGAAAATACCATTACCGTGGATTGCGACGTCATCCAAGCCGACGGTGGAACCCGGACCGCATCGATTACCGGCGCCTGCGTTGCGTTGGTAGATGCTATCAACTTTATGCGCAAGAAAGGTCTGGTAAAAGTAAACCCGCTCAAAGGCATGGTTGCTGCAATCTCAGTTGGCATCTACAAAGGCGAACCGGTCGCAGATTTGGACTACCCTGAAGACTCAGCTGCTGAGACCGACATGAATGTGGTGATGACCGATACCGGGAAGATCATCGAGATCCAGGGGACGGCGGAGGGTGAGCCTTTCTCCTTCGACGAGATGAACGCCATGGTGGAACTCGCGAAACACGCAATTCGGGAGCTCAATGACATTCAGCAGGAGGCACTAAACTCATGAAGGCATATCAGCGCGAATTTATTGAATTTGCCCTCGGAAAAGGCGTGCTGAAGTTTGGTGAGTTCACCTTAAAATCAGGCCGCACGAGCCCCTACTTCTTTAACGCAGGACTATTTAATACCGGTGCCGATTTAGCCAAACTCGGCCGCTATTACGCCGCCGCGCTGCAAGACTCCGGGATTGAATATGACGTGTTGTTTGGCCCTGCATACAAAGGGATTCCGATTGCGAGCGCAACGGTCGTGAGTTTGTTCGAGCACTATGGCAAAGACGTCCCTTATTGCTTTAATCGGAAAGAGAAGAAGAACCACGGTGAAGGTGGCAGCCTCGTGGGAGCGGATCTCGCTGGACGGATTATGCTCGTGGACGATGTGATTACTGCGGGAACCGCGATTCGTGAGTCCATGGATATCGTTGAAGCCTGTGGCGCTTCGTTAGCCGGCGTCTTGATTGCGCTAGACCGCCAAGAAAAAGGCCGCGGCGAATTAAGTGCGATTCAGGAAGTCGAACGTGATTACAACGCAAAGGTGATTGCGATTGTCACGCTCAGTGACATTATTGAATATCTGGGCGAGCAACCCGGCCAAGAGGCCATGCTCGAAAAAGTGCGCAGCTACCGCGAACAATACGGTATCGCCTAACCCATGTAGCCAACGCATTGCGTTGGGCCGTGCGGCCAAGACACCACACCCATGTAGCCAACGCACTGCGTTGGGCCGTGCGGCCAAGACACCGCACCCATGTAACCAACGCATTGCGTTGGGCCGTGCGGACGAGACACCGCACCTATGTAGCCAACGCACTGCGTTGGGCCGTGCGGACGAGACACCGCACCCATGTAGCCAATGCACTGCGTTGGGCCGTGCGGACGAGACACCGCACCCATGTAGCCAACGCACTGCGTTGGGCCGTGCGGCCAAGACACCGCACCCATGTAGCCAACGCACTGCGTTGGGCGTTATTGAAAAAACCAAGGAATCCACATGATCTACAGCATGACCGCATACGCTCGCGAAGAAATCAAAGGTGATTGGGGCACAGCCGTGTTCGAACTACGCTCAGTAAACCAACGTTACCTCGAAACCTTCTTCCGCCTCCCCGAGCAATTCCGAGGCATGGAAACGGTACTGCGTGATCGACTCCGCAACGCCCTAAACCGCGGAAAAGTAGAATGTGGATTACGGTTCAACGCCAACCCAGGAGCCAATACCGAGCTGCAGATTAACGAAGCGCTTGCCAAAGCTGTCTTGCGCAGCGCCGAGTGGGTGCAAAGCCAAGGCGCAAAAGCCTCGATTGACCCCATTGATGTTCTGCGTTGGCCCGGCGTGCTTGAAGCACAAGAAGCCGACATGGATGCAATTCAGGCAGATCTCGTGGCAGGTTTCGAGCGTGCTCTTGCTGCGTTTATTGAAGCACGAGCCAGCGAAGGCGCGAACATGCGCAAACTGATTGATGACCGTCTCGAGACCATTGGCTCAGAAGCGGCGAAAGTTCGGGCTCGCATGCCTGAGATTATTGAATGGCAACGCGACCGCCTGCGGACCAAGTTTGAAGAGGCCCAGATTGAACTAGATTCCGAGCGTTTGGCTCAGGAGATGGTGTTGCTGGCGCAGAAAATGGATGTAGCCGAAGAGCTCGACCGCCTGGATTCACACATTAAAGAAACTCGCGGAATCTTGCGCAAAGGCGGTGCTTGCGGCCGCCGCCTCGACTTTATGATGCAAGAGTTCAATCGTGAAGCAAACACCTTGGGATCTAAGTCGATTAATGCAGAGATCACTAATTCAGCCGTTGAGATTAAGGTGTTGATTGAGCAGATGCGGGAGCAGATTCAGAATATTGAGTAATTTCTTAGCGCTCAAAGCTACTTAAGTAACTAGACCCTCACTCGTTGGATATCCAATGACTGGGGGTCTTTTTGTGCTCGGCACCACGAAAATTTTTTTCTTGTTCCTCAGAGGGGCATTTAGTAGTCTCGAGAAAGATTAGACAAGCACGCCGACGGAATTATGGCGAGCGATTATTGAGCCAGCTCAGTAGTTTCCTCAAGGAAGAGCCCTCCTCATAAGTTTTTCTTCGCCGATAGGAATTCTCGTTTCGCTGCATTATTGCGGTCTAGTTGTGCATTTTCTTAAGGCTTTGGCACCCTGATCTGTATGGCTCCTAGGGTGATCTTGGGGTAGATAACAGGCAAGGTTGCAAGATGGCAAAGTGTGCATGGCTGTGTATTGGAGATATTAGGCGTGATGAGTATTCAAATGTGAGCCAGAAAGCCACTGTCAATATTTAGAGGCATATCAATGAATGGTTTGGTGAAAAGGCAGGATGTGGCCTTACCCGCATTGCCGGACACGGTTCTTCCAGCTATCTCTCAGCTAACGAGTTCTCTGAGCATCCCTCGAGAGATGCTTGCTAGTGATGAAGAAATTCAATATGCGTGGCGGGCCTTGCCACGAGAGCTTCGGGAAATTCCCGAAGATCTACGAGGTGAGCTGGTCGCTCGGATGTGCGTTGCCGTAAGTACCGGGCTATTTGACGGCGCAATGAACTACATTTGGAACGCTGCGATTTTACGATTGAGAGCTAAGGTTCGAAATTTCGGATTAGCGGTTGTCGCGCAGATCAAACAGTCTGACTTTGAGGAAAAGAATCTTCTTGAACTCCAAGATAGCAGGCTTCTTGAACTTTGCCTCAAGTTGAACATAGTTGACGAAGATGGATTCTTCCTACTAGACCAGTGTCGTGAAGTTAGAAATAATTTTTCGGCAGCACATCCTACTCTAGGGAATATTAACGATCGTGAGTTCACCACGTTCCTGAATCGTTGCATTAGATATGCCCTTGCAGATTCATCATCTCCGAAAGGCGTAGATATTGGCGCGTTTATAGCTGCCGTAAAGGGCCAAAGGTTCAATGCTAATCAATGTCAAATCTGGATTCAGCGGCTCACTGAAACGCATGAAGCCCAAAGACAGATGCTCGTCGGGATGGTGCATGGAATTTATTGCGATCCAAATACATCGGAGCCGGCTCGACTAAATTCATTAGATCTTTGCGGAGGTCTAAAGGATACTTTCACGGCTACCATAAAGTCCGACCTTATCAATAGACATTCTGAGTATGTGGCAAAGGGGAAGCAGGAAAAGCACATCGCCTCCCTTCAATTCTTTGAGAAGCTCGGACTTCTTCCTCTTCTTAATGAATCTGAACAGCATTTTGTTTTCTCTCGTTCTGTTGAGCGCCTTTGGAACGTACATAATGGAATGAACAATTTTTACAATGAACCCCCATTCGCCGAGAGGCTTTTAGAGCTATCGCAACAGGGTGCTATCCCTGAAACCGTACAAGAGCAGTTCGTTCAAACCGTTCTTTGCTGTCGAGTAGGGAATGGCTATGGGATTTCAAACTCGGCGATACCTGCTTACGATCAGATGATTCGTGGCTTCTCCCCAAGAGAGATTGCAACAATGATTAGGTCGGCTATGGTTAAAGATAATCCTCTGGGGAATCGTCTGGCGAACAGTTCTTCCTGCCGAATGAACTTCAAACAAGTCCTTGGCTACATTGAGCCAGCAAGTGTGCCTAGCGGTGTCAAAGCTGATTATGACAAGATTATGAGGTAAAGGCGGCGAGGGCGTTATTAAATTGAACAAGGCGCCACGACTGAAAATCAACATGGATAAGACTCGCTTTGGGAGCAGCACTGGAGGAACCGCATCCGTTACAGGTCTTCGTGTATGCACGGATGGTCACATAACCATCAACCGCAAATTAAAGGATCATGTGCGTCTGATGTTGAGCTTGTTCAAAAAGGGGAAGCTACCGGCAGAAGAGGTGCGATCTTTGGCCGGACATTTGGCTCACTGCCATCATGTGACCCCGCAGTTCTATTCTGGTCTTTCAAAAAAATACTTTAAAGAAATTCATCGAATTCGTGCAAAAGACTTATAGCAAGTTGCTGCACGCGGATAAGTTACCCACTGCGTGCTCAATTTACCGGTGAGAAAAGCGTTATGTGTCCAAATGAACTAAGCACAAGGAAATAATCAAATGAAAATAAAATCGGTTGGAGTGAAGGGGTTTCGCGGCTATTCAAGTCGAATAGATGTTGAGTTTCCGAGCTTGCGAGTTCTGGTTGGCAAGAATGATATTGGAAAGTCCACCATTCTAGAGGCACTTGATATATTTTTTAACGATGGCAAAGGAAATGTAAAGCTTGATAAAGAGGACATAAATAAAGCTAACCTCATGGCGGGCGACAACAGTATTGAAATTTCCGTTGAGTTTGAAGACTTGCCAGCCACGATTATAATTGATGCAACTAACGAAACATCGTTGTCTGATGAGTATTTGCTAACCACTTCGAATACTTTGAAAGTGATAAAGCGCTATCAGAATGCAGGAACCGCAAAAGTCTACATCAATGCATACCATCCTAATGCTGATGGGTGTAAAGACCTGCTGCTAAAAAAGAATTCTGAGCTAAAGAAAATACTAAGCGATCATTCCCTTGCGTGCACAGATAAAACCAAAAATTCTGAGTTAAGAAAAGCCATATGGCTTAGTCAGTCTGCCTTGCAGTTAGAAGAGGTTGAAATAGAGGTGGCAAAAATTGATTCGAAGAATATTTGGGAGCAATTAAAATCCTACATGCCACTTTATACGCTTTTCCAAGCAGACAGAAAAAATAGCGATGGTGATAGCGAAGTACAAGATCCAATGCGTCTTGCTGTAAGAGAAATTCTTGGCGATCCAGCAATACAATCAGATTTAGCCAGAATTGCAGATACAGTTAAATCCAGACTAGACCAACTTGCCAGTCAAACTCTCGTTAAGCTCAGCGAAATGAATCCTGATATAGCATCTTCTCTGAATCCTCAAATACCAGATTCAGGTGTACTGAAATGGGTCGATGTCTTTAAAAATGTCGCCATTGCTGGTGATAATGAAATTCCTATTAATAAACGAGGAAGCGGCGTTAAGCGGTTAATACTCATTAGCTTCTTTCGCGCAGAAGCGGAAAGGCGGCAGCAAGAAGCTGGGCTGCCAAGTGTTGTTTACGCAATCGAAGAACCAGAAACATCTCAACATCCTGACCATCAGCGCGCACTGATAGACGCGCTAATAGCGTTGTCTGAGGCGCCCCGTACTCAAATAATCCTCACGTCCCACAGCCCGGAAATTGTAAAGAGGTTGAAGTTTGAGAATATACTATTAATTACTGGGCAAGATTCGGCATCAATACGGCAAGTGCAAGAGCATGAACTCCCGTATCCAAGCTTGAATGAAGTTAACTATGTTGCATTCGATGAACCCTCATTTGAATATCATAACGAGCTTTATGGTTATATTGAGTCACAAGGATCACTTTCGGCCTACAAAGCTGGGAAGCCAACTGTTGTTTATAATCGACTAAACCGTGACGGAACCACAACGCCACAACAAATTGTTTTAACTGAGTATGTTCGGCACCAAATACACCACCCTGAAAATACGAGTAATCCAAGATTTACGGACGCTGAGTTAAAGCAATCAATAGAAGATATGAGAGCACACATTCAGGCAAACCCATGAAAGAAACAATGCACATAACAAACGCGTCAATTAGAACAGCTGGCAAGCTCGCACCTATTACGCTGGTGCTTGGTGGCATGAAGTGGCCAAGGAGTAAACCAGAGCGTAATGTCTATGTATAGTGATGACGAACCAGCTTGGCGGCAACATTTTCCGACCTACCACTTTGAAGAGCGGGACGTTGCGCTAGAGGAATATCGCTTAACCGCAAAAACCTTGGAAGCAGATGAACGGGTGTTCCTAAATGCAGCAAATATATCCATCGTAATAGGTGCTGCATTTGGCTCGCTTGCTCTCGGAAACCTCAATGCTCTTACATCATCCCTTGCTCCGTACGTTCCTGAGGTCGCGACGCTTTTCGTTGTTCTATTGGTTTCAATTGCGGCCGGAGTCATCTTCTTGCGGTACTTTGCAGACCGTCAAAAGGCCATCGTTTTCGCTGGGAGAAAACTAATCGTACTTCGTCGCATGCTGGGAATGTCCTACGGAAGATTGCAACTCGTTCTTCCAAATTGGCGTATCGAAGGCGCAGATGAACCTTTCGCATTACGCTTGTTCCCGGGTTGGAACACATATGTCGCATATCCTTGCTATGCGCTCGCGGGTATATCGTCAGTCGTGGTTTTTTTCGTTGGTGCCACTGTCCTTTCTAAGGTTTTTGGCGCAAACCATATTTCAGCGTCCTTGCACCCACTTTTTCTAGCAATCGGCCTATCAGTGGCTTGGTTCGCGTATCTCTGCTGGCTCTATCGTAAGGCTCTGCTGGATACTCATGAGAGCACTTCCTTTTTGGTAGCACGGACTATTGTCAACAACGGGTGAAAACTGATCCACTTTTGTCCTAAAAACAACGGAGTAAAAGTGATCCACCCTTAGCTAATTTTATACTTCAGACGCCGACTACAAAGTGATCCACAAAAGTGCTTACTCAGC
>NZ_PIPM01000008.1 GCF_003987175.1 Aliidiomarina sanyensis
TGCGGTTCAGCTAGTGATTCCCCTTACCGGGCTCACAGAGGACTCTCACCTCCAAGTCATCCTGTCAGTACCACCTGTACAGGAATAGCACCCGTCAGGGCGCAACGCGCCGTGCCCGGCGCACAACATAAAAAGCGCATCGAAACGATGCGCTTTTTTATATGGACCGCGGTGGATGCCATTATTCAAGGATCACCTTGACGTCACCTACGCCAACATCCGCATGAATGGAATACTCCCCTTCCCCGCGACCTGAAGCCCGTTCAGTCACAATCGCCCGGGTACTCTGATGCTCAAGAGCCCCTTGAATACTCGCAGCACCCACACCCGCATTGACGGCGATCTGTCCAGCGGACTCACGGGGAGCACGGACTGTCACATCCCCAACCCCCATATTCACATCAACACGTGTTGCACCAACTCGCGCATCAAGCATCCCGACTCCCATGTCGACCTCAAGATGACCATGTGCGGGCAAACTTAAGTAAAAGGTTGCTTCAACATTATTTTCTTGAAAAGAAATACGTACCCGATCACCTCGGGTTTGAATGGTTACGTCCATGTCACTCACATCTTTCGTGCGACGAAGCATACCACTTCGTTTACCTTCAAACTCCACCCGCAACGTGGCTTCCTCACCCTCACCTTGCGTGATGTACACTGATCCCACGGCATTATGGACTTGCACATGTGTGATCCCTGCCATTGGGATGGTATGTTCCACGCTCTTCGTATTGGCATGCACCACCGTCGCTGCCAACATGGATACGACAGCGAAACTGGCAAGAATCAATAACTTTAATGCTCTCATCTGATATTCCTCTTCTTCGTTATGTACCAGAGGCCCTGGCGTAAATCCGAATGGGCCATTGACTAAATAAAAGCAAAACGCATACCAATAAGCTTATCTCATTGTAATGTAATGATTTAATCTTGAATACTCGATAAGACAGCGATCCAATTATGGCTTAAAAGACGAAAATGTGATGAAATTCTTACTCCACTTTGCAAAACACATCGCCTTTTCAATGACAAACACCTGGTCGTTACAAACACTCGCCTACGCTCGCTCTCCTTATCGCCAGAAATTTGCGATTCCCCGTCAACCCGGTTTAGTGAAACACGCGGTGGGTACAATAGAGTTTCTTCCTGAATTTAATCATGAAGATTTTGTCCGCGGCTTAGACGATTTTAGTCACTTATGGATTCACTTTATTTTTCATGAGACGGTCAAAAAAGGTTGGAGTCCTTTGGTGCGGCCACCTCGGTTGGGAGGCAATGTACGCAAGGGTGTATTCGCCACTCGCTCGACGTTTCGGCCTAATCCGATTGGTCTTTCGGTCGTTGAATTGATTGATATTGAGTATCGTCCCAACTTACGTCTGAAGGTGCGCGGCCTTGATCTCCTCGATCACACCCCCGTGATCGATGTAAAGCCTTACCTTCCCTATGCAGATGCATACCCAAACGCGCGAGGAGGCTATGCAGACCACCGTCCAACCACCGGATTACGCACTGAGTTTAGCACCGAAGCGCTGCATCAAATTGCGCAAGAACAGATTGAGTTCCCTCATTTAAAAGCGTTCATTGAGGAGGTTTTGGCGCAGGATCCCCGTCCTGCATATCAAAAAGATGCTCATCTGGCCAAAGATTACGGAATGCATTTGTATCATTTCAATATAAAGTGGCGCGTCGAGGACAATCTGAATTACGTATTTTCAATCGAAGCAGAGTAACCCGGTCATTTCTTCCACAAAACTATTGGTTGCCTTGCGTCTCCCCTGCTAGAATGCCCGCTTTACAACAGGACATCAGGACGAGAATCCCCGCCATGCGCACGAGTCAGTACCTACTTGGAACCGTCAAAGAAACCCCTGCCGATGCAGAAGTTATTAGCCATCAACTGATGCTCCGTGCGGGCATGGTCCGCAAGGTGGCCTCGGGCCTATATACATGGACGCCGACGGGCTTACGGGTACTTCGCAAAGTTGAGCAGGTTGTTCGTGAGGAAATGGAAAAGGCCGGAGCCATCGAAATCTTAATGCCAATGGTTCAGCCGGCTGACTTGTGGGAAGAGTCTGGTCGCTGGGAAGACTATGGTCCAGAACTTCTACGCTTGAAAGATCGGCATCAACGTGACTTCGTATTGGGACCGACCCATGAGGAAGTCATCAGCGAATTGGTTCGCAAGGAAATCAGCAGCTACAAACAGTTGCCGATGAACCTGTTCCAGATCCAAACCAAGTTCCGTGATGAAATTCGTCCTCGCTTTGGTGTGATGCGATCACGTGAATTCATCATGAAAGATGCATACTCATTCCACACCACGCAAGCGTCACTTGAGGCGACATATCAAGCGATGTACCAAGCGTACTGTAATATCTTCACGCGACTAGGCCTCGATTTCCGTCCTGTGATTGCCGATACCGGCTCGATTGGTGGAAGTGTATCCCATGAGTTTCACGTGCTCGCAGGTTCTGGAGAAGACGATATCGCATTTTCGGATGATTCAGATTATGCCGCGAACGTTGAGCTTGCAGAAGCCATCGCGTCCTTAGATGCGGCACCTGCTGCAGCACGTAATCTGGAAAAAGTGGCGACCCCGAATGCAAAAACAATTACCGCACTCGTCGAGCAGTTTAATTTGCCGATTGAACAAACCGTCAAGACACTCATTGTTCACGCGGCAGACGACGACGGAAAGCCAAGCAAGGACTTGGTTGCTCTCATTATCCGCGGCGACCATACGCTGAATGATATCAAAGCAGCAAAGCACTCGAAGGTGGGCTCACCCTTGCAATTTGCCAGCGACGAGAAGATTCGTGAAGTAATCGGTGCTAGCCCAGGCTCGCTCGGCCCGGTCGGTCTCGGGATCCCGTGTATTGTGGATCGCAGCGTTGCGTGTTTGGCTGATTTCGCAGCCGGTGCGAACGAAGATGGCTTCCACTATTTCGGGATTAACTGGGGACGGGATCTTGCCCTTCCAGAAATCGCCGATTTACGCAATGTCGTCGCAGGTGATCCGAGTCCAGACGGCAAAGGGACCCTTGGGATCGCTCGCGGTATTGAGGTTGGCCATATTTTCCAACTCGGCACCAAGTACA
This sequence comes from Aliidiomarina sanyensis, assembly GCF_003987175.1. GTDB lineage: Bacteria > Pseudomonadota > Gammaproteobacteria > Enterobacterales > Alteromonadaceae > Aliidiomarina > Aliidiomarina sanyensis. The sequence goes on from NZ_PIPM01000008.1 coordinate 3,105, forward strand.
GTGATGCGATGAAAGTCGGTGTCTTGAATGAAGATGGCAAACATCAAAATCTGATCATGGGATGCTATGGGATTGGTATTTCACGGATTGTGGCTGCGGCAATTGAGCAGAATCACGATCAATACGGAATTAAATGGCCTGCGTCCATGGCACCATTTGATGTCGTCGTTTTACCGATGAATATGCACAAATCAGCGCGCGTTCAGGAAGTTGCAGAGCAACTCTATGCTGATTTACGCGCGGCTGGTTTTGATGTGCTCTTTGATGATCGAAAAGAGCGACCCGGTGTGATGTTTGCGGATATGGAACTGGTCGGTATTCCGCATACCATTGTCATTGGTGAGCGGAACCTCGATGAAAAAGCAGTGGAATATAAAAATCGCAGAACCGGCGAAAAAGAAACCCTGAAAATTGAAGCAGTCATTGAATTCCTGCGACAAACAAAATAAAAAAGAATACAAAAAACGCCATTCAACTGAATGGCGTTTTTTGTGAAAGAAATCACATCAACTAGGGATTAGCGATCTTCACCCGCTAGTGGATCGACGTAGTGTAGATGCATGTCCCACGGGAAATGAATCCAAGTGTTTTGATCGATATCCGCTTCGTATTCATCCACTAACGGAAGTCCTTCCGGTTTTGCGTAAACCGTGATGAATTTCGCCTTTGGTAGTCGCTTGCGTAAAAAACGCAATGTATTTCCAGTATCCACCAAGTCATCCACGACCAAAAACCCCGCACCATCTTCGGTACATGAAATATCTTTGAGCATTTCAGGCTCTGCGCTTTGCGTTTGATGGGCATAGCTTCGAACACACACACTTTCAACCACCCGCAAATTTAATTCACGTGCGATAATAGCACCCGGCACGAGCCCACCACGACTCACGGCGATCACCCCACGCCACTGTTCCGCAGGTAGCTGTCGACGAGCGAGCTCCCGTGTAGCGCGATGAAGCTCTTCCCAAGAGACAAAATATTCGTGTTTTTCATGCAATCCCATGAGTTCTCCTTTTGTGATAGGATTCGCCGCGTGGTGCGTATACGAAGTAGCGATCAGTATATCATCCGCCTCGCATTAAGTGCGCGGCTCGCAAATAAAAGCCCTTGATATAAAGCAAGAAACATTTGGAAATAGGAAACAACCATGCCAAAAGCTCTGTTTATTGACGCCCAAGGCGGCGAATACGAACTCGATGTTCCGGTCGGCCAGACCCTCATGGAAGCTGCAACCGACGCGATGCTCGACGGAATCATCGGCGAATGTGGTGGCGTCATGTCATGTGCGACCTGCCACGTTTACGTCGATCAAAATTGGCTCGGTAAACTCCAACCCGCAGATGATATCGAAGAGAGTATGCTGGACGTAGCACGTGAGCCAAAAGATAACAGCCGTCTGAGCTGTCAAATCACCATGAGTGAAGAGCTCGATGGCATCGTTGTTCACATGCCGCGCTCACAGTTCTAATCTGAGCCCTCGGCATCCTCGACCGCAACCATGGTGCGGTCGTGGTACCCAGTGATCACTGCAATGAAGCCCGCGAGCTCATCATCGAGCGTTGCGTCACCGGTGTCCACTCGCAAAGGGCGTCCTTCGAGAGCCTGAAGTTTCCGCTTTGTCGCCACCACATCAATATGCTCGCGTCCAACCATACGAATCACCTCGGGCGTAAGTTGCTGATTCCCGCGGCCGAAAATATGGCCTTGCCCACCGATCAGTGTGACCACTAAATACACCCGCTGACCCACAGCTCTCGCCTCCGCGACAAGGGCCTCAAGTTGCGAACCCGTTACATCCTGAGCAATCACCGCGCCGCGCGAGATGACATCCACCCCGAGCAGCGTGTTGGGTAAACCCAACTCATCCATGATGAAAGCCACCGTGGAACCCGAGCCCATAATGTACAAAGCGTCATCATCCATGCGCTCAATCACATCTGCAGCGATGTCCGCTAACACGAGTTCATCACTCTCGCGACCGCCAATCTTTACCGCTTGCATATATTCAAGTTCCCCAGGAACCTGAAGTTCTCCAAAGCGCTTCGCGCGCACGGCCCCCCTCCGATAGGCCTCCTCGTCGAGGTCCATTACATCAGCACTCCGCAAAGTTGTCAGTTCACCTTGCAATAAGGCACGCAAAACTTTGCCTGCAGCTGCGGGCGACACCGCATAGACCGCAGAGTGAATCTTTACGCCTGCAGGAATTCCAACCGCAGGCAGCTGCTGTTCCCCGAGAGCTCTTACCACGTCGCGAGCGGTTCCATCGCCACCGGCAAAAACCAACAAATCGAGATGCTCCGCACACAACGCTCGCACGGCCGCTTGGGTATCTTCCGCTTCGGTTTGAGTATTCTTTGGCGTGTAGACTACATCATAGGCAAATCCAAGCGCACGCAAGACATCTGCTCCCATGTTCCCAGCAGCCGTTGCAAAACGAATCCTATCTTTAAATAGCAACAGGGGTTGAAGCGCGGTCTTAACACGCTCAGGAGCACGCAACTTAGCACCACGTGCCAGAGCCTCTTGACGCGTCACAGGCCCGTCACTCCCTTTGAGCGCGACTGAGCCACCAATTCCAGCATAGGGATTGATCACTAGTCCTAGTCGAAACTCATGCACAGCATCTTTCCTTTTCAATACGTTCGGGAGGGAGGATACAGGACTGTCCACTTCGTTTAGCCCGCTCGTGTTCCACCGCACGCAGTTTTTGGGCAGCTTCGAGCAGTTGCGCGTGGGTCCAGCGCTCTTGTCCTGTTGCCTCGAGAAGTTTCGGCAGGAATTGCTCAACACGTGGCGGAAGTCCGTTTAACCAGCGTGCCAATGCACAATCAAGGACCCGATTCGTAAATGCCACCCGATCAGGAGGACAATCACCACTAAGATTATCGAGGCTCACTTCAAAGGCGACCCCTGCGGCCAAACTCAGGATCCATTCCATTGCTTGTGGTTGCACTTCCACTGCTTCAAATGCCGCTTGCTGGCTTGGCGTGCGCCCATCCGGTGCATACCAATAACCATAGTCAAGAAGATGGCGACGAACTTTTCCGGCAAGCATCCAATGGGCAATTTCGTGCAGACTCGAACGCACGTAATCATGCGCGAAGAAAATACGATGGTAGGGATAGCGATTCGAATTAGGCGCATACAAGGGTTCTGTAGCTCCCCCAATCAGAACCGTCTGCTCACTGTCTTGAAAGCATGAATTGAACAGGCGGATCATGTGATCCGCCTGTAATGGGGTGCTATGCGTCTGACTTACTTCAGTCGACGTCATGCTGCCATTTCACTCCTAATCGTAAACTTGAAATTCGAGCCCGTCAGTCCACCATTCGGGTGCTTCTTCACCCTTTAGATAATGATCGAAGAACTCGAGCATCTTGATGGTGTAGTCGATTTTATTCGCAAACTGCTGTAAGTGATGCGGCTCACCTTCATAGTGCAACATCACCACAGGTTTATCCAACCGACGGAGCGCTAAATAATACTCGATTCCTTGCTCCCATGGAACGGCCTCATCTTTATCGCCGAACTGAATTAGCATGGGAGTATTAATCCGATCTGCAAAAAACACCGGGCTATTTTTTATATACGGGTCAAGGTCCTCAAACATGCTGACTCCAAGTCGACTTTGTCCCTTCTCGTACTGAAATTGACGTGCCAGTCCGGTGCCCCAACGAATTCCGCTGTATGCGCTCGTCATATTCGAGACCGGCGCACCCGACACCGCTGCAGCAAACATGTCCGTTTCGGTGACAACAAAAGCGGTTTGGTAACCGGACCAGCTGTGGCCATGGAGACCGATGGCATCCGGATCCGCAACGCCCATTTCGATGATCTTCTCAACGCCAGGAACTAAGGATTCGGTCGCGCTTGGGCCTGGAGCCCCGAGACGGAAATGAACATCCGGCAGAAACACCACATACTCTTGGCCCACATAGAATGGGAAATTCGGGCGGTGATTTACCCGCATTTGGTTCCAATGGTAGAGACGTTGTGAGAATTTCTCGTAGTAATATACCAACACAGGATAGGTCCGATTGGGATCGTAGTTATCCGGCTTGATTAACACCCCTTGAAGTGGCTCACCACGGGTCGACTCCCACTCCACCAATGAGGCATGCCCCCACATGAATTCATCACGCTGTGGATTCACGTCCGTCAATTGGCGCGCTTCGCTCATATCTGCACGTGCTGTCCAAATATCTGGGAAGGTACGAAAGTTTTCTTGTGTATAGAACAACGTTTCACCATCATCACTTCTCGCAAGATAACGCCACGTCGACTCACCATGAATCAATTCTCGCAAGCTCGCGCCCGATGCGTTGACCGTTAACTGGTGGAACCCACTGGTTTTGTCTCGCTCATTATAGGCACGTAAAAGAATGGGCTGGCCGGTCTCAATCACATCCAGATCCCCAGTATCCGTGAGGCGATACTGCTGCTGTTGATCACGCCCAATCCGAGTTAAATTCACCGCCTGATTGTGTGCACCGGCTGCTAGAGGAACCTGCCAGATATCGAAGCGGTCGTACATCCACACCGCATCGCCATCTGCTAAGAATCCGCCAACCCCATAGTTTACTGGTTGCATTGGACGATCATTTTCCTCATCGACCCAAGAAACACCCGCATTGGTGGCCAATGCATGCACGCTGCCATTTTCAACATCAAATGCATTTAATTGAGCGTCTTGAATGAATACAACGTATCGGCCATCTGGAGACAACGCACCGCGCTCAAAGGATGGAAGTCCACTGGCTACTTTTTGCCGTGCCCCCGTCCGAAGATCCGAGACATACAAGTCATGATAGAAACCATCCCACGTGATCGCTCGGCTGTAGGGTCGGCTATCTCGGATCAGCATATGACTCGGGTGATCAGTCGGAATCGCGTTCTCACGCAAGTCGGTCGTCAATGTGATCAGCTGGTTATTTTCAATGTGCAGCACCGACAAAGTCGTGGCCCGATTTAAGTTCCGCTGGGACTGACGTTGATGGGGAATAATCATGTCATCATCCCCATGCCACACTTGCAGCCGACGGTCACTCCGCAGTCGTTCGATGTCAAACAAGTCGTCCACTGTTTGTGGACGTTGGGCGCTCTCAGGCGTCTTCTCCGGCGTTGGACGATGCCCAATGAACAAACGAGCGCTATCGTCACTCCAGCGCTGCGGGCTGTGCTCCGACAGAATGTGCTGTTCGAGCATCACGTTAAGCTCATGAGCCCCTGTGCCTTGCTGCCAAAGCCACAAGCTTTGTGGTGTTTCTCGGTAGTCACTCTCCTTCGATGCGACATGAAAGGCGAGCTTTTCACCATTTGGTGCAAAACTAAACCGATTGTATTGCGCATCGTCACTCTCGTGCAGTGTGGTTCCACGATGATTTTCGGTGTTGTATAACACGACCGCTGTGGTTTGCGTGGTCGTTGCATCCTCGCCCTCGCCTTCTGTTTCTTTGCGAATTTGCTGATATACAAAGCGCGAACCATAGGGCGCGACCGTGAATTGACTCACATTTTTGATTTGCGTCTGTTCCTGTGTCGCCAGATCAATCAGGCGAAGCAATCGCCCCTCCGCTGAACCGGCCTCCTTGCTATAATCCTCGTCGTGCTGCAGAAGCAAAAAGCGACCATCGCCAGTAAAGGCTGCATGACTGACCTGATCAAACTGACGTTTACTTGCGCCCTGCACATCGACCACTACCGCATGATGATACAAAGCCCGGAGTTCTTCACGACTCTCAGCGCGTTCACTCTCTAGCAAAGTTGGCTGACGGGTAAAAACAACCCAGTCACCATTCGCACTCACCTTTGGATCAAATGCGCTGGCTACTGAAATCGTAGTTCCATCCGCGACTCGAACAACAATCCCTTCACGGTCACCAAAATCAGGAGTCGCAGAAAAGGCAATCGTCGCACCATGTTTATCCATTTGGCGCTGTTCAATTTCACGGAATTGCATGACGTCGGTCAACGCAAGAGGCCGCGCTTGCTCTGCGAGCACAGGGGCGGTAACTGTGGCTGTAAGACCTGCCACAAGGGCAAACGGGAGACTATACTTAAACCATCGCTTCATGAGGAAACCCTTATTGCTTTATTTCCTCCATTATTACGATCAATTGCTCGAGATACCACGCTGTTGACCGTCTTGACCACACCACTGACCGAGATTCAACGTTCTGAGGATTGGACGCGCCGTGTGTACCGAGTCATCAGAATAGCCGCAAGCATACCCACGGCGGTAAAGAGTGCCGCAAGTTCAAATGTCTGCGTCGCGCCAGCCCCCTGTTGCCACAACAGTCCGGCAAACCAAGCCCCAATCGCACCACCGCCCCCCATGCCAATGCTCACATAGAAAGCTTGCCCTCGGCTGTGCTGTTCATTGGGAAAGTACTGATGAATAAATCGCATGGCCGCACTGTGATGCAGCGCAAAACTAAACGCATGGAGTAATTGAATCAAAATAAGCCAAACCAGGACATCGGCAACATGAGCCAGCATAAACCAACGCAGTGCAGTAATTCCCAAACACAGGGCGATAACATTGGCGACATCAAATCGAACGAGCAACCTTCCTGCGACAAAGAACATCCCCACTTCGGCGACAACCCCAAGCGCAATCAGCGCACCCACTGACATTGGCGCATATCCTAATCCCGTCAAATACAGCGCGAAAAACGCGTAAAACGGCGCAAAACTCACTTGTAAACAGAGACTTGATATCATGAAAAATACAAAAGGTTTCCGACACACACGCTGCCAAAATGCCTCAGAAGGTGCGGCGTCAGGAGCAATCACCGACCGTTCCGGCTCCTGTAAACGGAGTGACATCCAGGCCAGCGGGAGTAACATCACAGCGGCTATCCAAGGATATGCTTGGGCACCGCCCCAGGCTAAGAGCTCCGCAGCAAAAAGCGCGACGACGATAAAACCGAGGCTGCCACCCAGTCGGATACGACTGTACAAATGGTGGTGCGGACCGAGCGAACTGAGCGTAACGACTTCCAATTGAGGGAGAATGGCGGACCAGAAGAAGCTAATCAAAGCCAAGCCGAGCGCAACACTCCAATAACTCGACAACTGACTCATAATCACGAGCAGGCCAACCGAGAGAAAAACACCCAGTTGAATGGCCGGAAGGAGACGACCGAGCCGGTCCGAAAGCGATGCCCAGACCGGTGGACCAATAATTCGACAAATCGTTGACAGCGCGATCAGCTCGCCGATTTGACGTGAGTCAAATCCAAGACCGTCCAAATACACGGCCAAGTACGGAACAAGCAAAGCGAGCACCGCAAAGTAACCAAAGTATGACCAACTCAGTCGACGACATTGGCGGCGAAACGATGTACTAAATTGCCGGTCCTGAATTCCCAGCATGATTTAACGCAGAATAGGTGTGGGCGTTGTGACGTCGCCATTTTGAGCACGTTGACGAAGCATGTGGTCCATGACCACGAGCGCGACCATCGCTTCGGCGATCGGCACCGCACGAATTCCGACACAAGGATCATGGCGTCCCTTGGTGATCACCTCTTGGGGCTTCCCAAACCGGTCAATCGTTTGACCTGGAATTCGAATACTCGAGGTTGGCTTCAGAGCGAGCTCAGCGACTAGCGGTTGACCTGTGCTGATTCCCCCGAGGACCCCACCTGCATGATTCGATAAAAATCCCTCCGGTGTCATGGCATCTCGGTGTTCTGAACCGCGTTGTTCAACCACATCAAATCCCGCACCAATTTCGACTGCTTTAACCGCATTAATCGACATCAGAGCTTTCGCAGTATCCGCATCTAAACGATCAAAAACCGGCTCACCTAAGCCAGGGGGAAGTCCGATCGCTTCCACACGAATTCTTGCGCCAATCGAATCGCCCTCTTTCTTTAAGTCACGGATCAGTGCGTCCAACGCGACAATCTTTTCAGGATCTGGAAAAAAGAAATCATTTTCTCGAACCACGCTCCAATCAAGCTGTTCGGCTCGTACGTTGCCCATCTGTACCATGGCTGCTCGGATTTCGATGCCTTGTTCTATCAGCCACGCCTGTGCAATCGCTCCTGCTGCCACGCGCATGGCGGTCTCTCGTGCTGAGGAGCGACCGCCTCCCCGGTAATCACGGTGGCCATATTTGTGTTCATAGGTATAGTCTGCGTGTCCAGGGCGAAATAGGTCCTGAATATCCGAATAATCTTTACTGCGCTGGTCGGTGTTTTCAATCAACAGGCCAATGGGTGTTCCGGTGGTTTTCCCTTCGAAAACCCCAGAGAGAATTTTTACCGCATCGGCTTCGCGACGCTGAGTGGTATAACGATTGCTACCTGGCTTGCGACGATCAAGATAGGTTTGAATCATGGCTTCAGTGACCGCTAAACCGGGAGGGCAGCCATCCACGATCGCACCCAAAGCAGCACCGTGGCTTTCCCCAAAGGTCGTCACACGAAAAAGCTCACCGAAGGTATTCGCACTCATATTCTGTTGTCCTGTGATTCAAAAAGTTAAAAGGTTTCCGCTATCGTTGATGGTCGCCAGAGAATTCACGTGCGTGGGCTTCAAGTTGAGCTTTGCTTAGCGCAAAAACACCCTCCCCACCCCGTTCAAAACTCAGCCAAACAAATGGAACCTCGGGCCACAACGCTTGCATATGCACCATGCTATTGCCCACTTCACAGATCAATAAACCATCGTCGTTCAGATAATTCGGGGCCTCGAGCAAAATATGTCGCACTAAATCTAAGCCATCATCGCCCGCTGCAAGCCCTAGCTCCGGCTCATGATGGTACTCGGGCGGGAGATCATCCATATCCTCAGCATCTACATACGGTGGATTGGTGACAATTAAGTCGTAGCGGCGGCCAGAGAGACTTTTAAACCCGTCTGATTCGATCGCCTCAACCCGATCGCTCAAGCCGTGCTCTTCAATATTCATCCGCGCGACATCGAGCGCATCTACGCTGATATCGACTGCATCGACGACCGCATCTGGAAAAGCATAGGCGCAAGCGATAGCAATACAGCCTGAACCCGTGCAAAGATCAAGAATATGGTCAGGCGGTACGGTCAGCCACGGTTGGAATTCTTGTTCTATTAGTTCAGCGATCGGAGAGCGAGGAACCAACACACGTTCGTCAACATAAAAAGGTAAGCCAGCAAACCATGCCTTGTGGACCAAGTAAGCAGCCGGCACCTTATCGCGAATGCGACGAGCCAACAAAGCGGCTAATTGGGTTTTCTCCTCAAACGTGAGGCGGCAGTCTCGATACGCGCGAATCTCATCAAAATGCAACGAAGTCACCTCAGAGAGTAACAACAGCCCCTCTTCCCACCCATCGTTGGCCCCATGGCCAAAGTAAACATCGGCACCATGCAGAGCGGAAGCAATGTACCGTTGCCAATCGGCAATGGTGAGTAAATCATCGGTAAGTTGAGAAAATTGATGTGTCACACAGAATCCTTATCGAGAGCACCTAAATCGTGGCTAGCGCAAAAGCACCGTATGAAGCGCTTTAGGGTAGGCTTTTGACGTTCATTTGCCTATTATAACGACCTGAGCCAAGCTATCACCCTTTATTCACGTGAATTTCCCATGAGACGGCCCGAAAAATCAAGCAAACGCACGTCACGCGCATCGAAATACACCCTGAGTCCCGAAGAGCGGGACGAGTTTCGGGCAGCCCTAGAGAATGTCAAGCCGCTGGTCGATGACCATATGACACATCATCACCCAACACGAGTCACCCCCGCGCAACGAGCTCGGCGTCGCAGCGCACAGGCGCACAATCGACAACATGCGACGGACCCGTTTTCCGATGCGTTTATGCCAGCCTTGCCTGAAGGAATTCTAGCTTGGGTTGCCGACGATGAACCAGCCTATCTCACCAAACAACTTCGGAGAAATGATTTTCTCCCCGGCATGGTGCTCGACCTCCATGGCTACACCCGCGAGCGAGCTCGCAGAGAACTCGCAGAAGCCATTACGGCGTGCGTCCACGAAGGCCTCAACTGCCTGAATGTAATTCATGGGATTGGTCATGGTGTATTGCGCCAGCATGTGCCGGGCTGGCTGATGCAACATCCGGATGTTCGTGCATTCCATCAAGCCCCGTTGGAATGGGGAGGACAAGGCGCATTATTGGTCTTGCTACGAATTGCAGACTGAGACTCGTCGAACCGACATCAATCGCGCGGAGGCGCTTGCATTTCCTGCAGTTTTCCAAGCATTGCGAGGGGTTCTACGTCCATCACGGCGAGCCCTGCCGTTGGAAACAAGGGGGGCTGCACGGACGTGTCTAGGTAGCCAACAAGGTAACATACAAAAGGCATATGCGAGACCACGAGGACAGTCGCGGCGGGTTCAATCTGCAAGCGCGCCAACAATGCGCCAGCAAAGGCTTCAGGATCTCCTTCCGGAGTAATTTCTGAGGATACTTCCACCACTTCAGCAGCAATGTGAGCGGCAACTGCATTCCACGTTTGTTGCGCACGCACGTAAGGACTCGTAATCACGAGATCAATTTGGCCTACGTGCGCTTCCAACCATAACGCGATTTGTTCAACCTCACGCCGCCCACGTTCACTCAACTCACGTTCGGCATCCGGCTGCAAGTAACCTCGTTCGAAACGTGCAGGGAGCGCATCACCATGGCGCATGACAAATAATTTCATTTAATCACCCTGCGCATCTGTATCGCCTGATGCACGACGCTGGCGGTCAGGCCGGCCACCGGTCACTTTATCTGCACGTCCATCGGCTTTCGCTTGTTCGGCGCGGCGACGACGAATCTCTTTTGGATCAGCAATCAATGGGCGGTATATTTCAATGCGATCGCCGGCACGAGGAACGTCCGTAAGCTTGCAGGTTTTATTCCAAATCCCAACCGCTTGCGTGTCAAGATCGATCTCGGGAAAAAATAACCGGATGTTTGACCGTTCAATAGCCTCCGCGACCGTGACACCTTGCGGTACGGATACATTCACAATCTTCTGTTTTTCCGGTGTCCCGTAAACAACCTCGAGACTGATCATGGACTCACTCAACGCCCGACTCCCGAATCATGCTGTACCATAAACCTGCTTTGCTCGCTGCGCGAACGCATCAACCATTCGTGATGTCACTTCATTGAATACTTTCGCGAAGGCAAAATGGAGTAATTTACTGGAGAACTCGAACTCAAGCTCCAGCGTCACTTTACACGCATCAGGCCCAAGCTCCTTGAAGGTCCAGCCACCTCCAAGCCGTTTGAAAGGCCCTTGAACAAGCTCCATATCAATTCGATGCTCGTTGACCAGCGTATTTTTCGTCGTAAACGCGTGTCGAATCCCCGCCTTGCTGATCGATAACTCAGCCACCATATGGGTATCGGATTCTTCCAGGATTCGCGCGGCCGCGCATCCGGGAACGAACTCTGGATATGCAGCAACGTCATTGACCAAATCGTACATCTGACGACAACTATAATGTACCAGGGCGCTTCGTTGAATTTGAGGCATGCTTACACGTCTCTCGGCTTTAAATGCTTGGCGGTTACAAAAGTGCCGCATTCTAACTTTTTTGAACAATCCCTGCATCTTTTGTGATTTTTCTTTTCAGTATGCAAGCGATGCGTATAATACGCGGCATGAAACAGAAAAAAAATCACTCAAACACCATCGCTCTGAATAAGAAAGCCCGCCACGAATATTTCCTTGAAGATAAATTTGAGGCTGGGATTGAATTGCAGGGCTGGGAAGTTAAAAGCATCCGAGACGGAAAGGTAAACATTTCCGACAGTTACGTCATCTTAAAAGATGGCGAGGCCTATCTTTTGGGTTCACAAATACAGCCGTTGAATCAAGCCTCTTCGCATGTGGTCTGCGATCCAGACCGCACTCGCAAATTGCTTTTAAAGAAACGCGAGCTGAACTCCCTCATTGGGAAAGCTGAACGTGAAGGCTATGCGATTGTTGCCACCGCAATGTATTGGAAAAAATGCTGGGTCAAGGTAGAGATTTACCTAGCAAAAGGGAAAAAGACACACGATAAGCGCGATACCATTAAAGATCGCGATTGGGCGCGCACGAAAGAACGGATGCTTAAGCATCAGGTCCGGTAAGGACAGCAGCGCGCCGTCTCGATGGTGCGATGCACGCTTTTAAAACAGCTCATCGCACCAGCAACTCCCCTGAATGTTCTGCCACTCACCCATACCATCGCATGCAGCGCTCGCTATGCAAGACCACGCACTCATGCGAAACGCTTCGTTACAACTCCCGCCAAATTCCTGAACCTGAACTGTCTCACCACTGGTGCGTTGCGGAAACGTTACATGGCCCATCATCGCTGGAGACGATTGCGCAATAGGAAAGGCATGCATTGAGGCGGCACAGGTGCTCGCAGCTCGCCACGAAAATGCAACTGGGAGCTCCGTATACACGGCAGTATTTTTTCCGCTATGCAACCTGACCTGAAGTTCACCTTGCCGCAATTCTCCCGCGGCAACCTGCGCCTCGATGGTGCATTCAAATTGCCCACCAGAATGTGGTGGAGCCGCACTGTCGAGACAATCAGTCGTCATGCCTGGAAAGACTGATATCGAAGCATCACAGCCATGCACGCATAGGTCTGTGATGACGTGAATTGAGGCTTGAAACTGGCCTGCCGATTTGGACTGAACACAGCCAACACAATTCCAAGTTTCCACCGTGGGTGCTTCGGGTGCCCGACACCATTGATTGTCAAACCAACATGCATGCAAGGCATCGAAGAGTGAACCCGCTCCCGCGTGGGCAAATCCGATGGACGAAGCCACTCCACCCTGCATCAAGAGGTTTTGTTTTACTTCAATCGAATCTGCTACGACACGATCACCAGAGAACTGAGCACTTTGGACTTGGTTGAACACGCCTTCAGGGGCTCCAATCTCCTTGGTGGTCATAGATGACGGCATCAACACACGTCCTTCAAGATCCATCGTTTCTAGCACGGAAATTTCAGCCTTGTGTGTCTCAATACTGCCAATGTTGCCGCGATTTGCAGAGATTACACGTCCATTTGCATCGATCATCTGTGCGGTGGTGAAGCTAGCTTCGCCTGCATGAACCTGCGCTTGATACCACGCATCGCGAATATTCGCTTGCTCCACGGTTAATTCGCTGATCGAACTTACCTGCCCAATCACTGAGGTCGTTTCGAACTGATTCCCGTGGGCTGCCATTGCTGTTGACTGTCCTGCAAACACGGACTGTGCTTTCATCTCAACGAAGTGTGCAGATGCAAGATCCCCTTGTGTTGCCCAAAGCGTTCCAATATATGCGAGGGCGTTTGCTGAAACTGCCCCTACCAAAACTAAGTCATGGAGCTGCATGGATAAATCGGTCAACATGGAAGATGAGTATTCGGGCTGAGGTTGAAAGCGCTCAAGGAAGCGTAATATCTCAGGATTACTGTCATCGTCAGGGGACGGTACTGCAACGTGGAGGAAATCCCCGTCCAATTTACTTCCCAGAATAAAGGGCTGAACGCGCGCCTGCAGTGCATCATTTGAAAGTCGGATTTTCAGAGCCGGTGCGGGCTCTGTTGTAACCTGCACATCACGCACATATGCGGCAATTTCAGTCCCTTCCATGAGATCCTGAGATGTAGGCCACTCATCGTAATGCGTGCGAAAGTGAAAACTCCAGAGGCGAGCGCGATGAATTGTTTCGATGAGTATTTCAAACCGCTCTGCCATGAGTCGTTGATGCTGGGCGGCCATCAATGATAATGCACCGCCCATTAATCCAAGCAGCAATCCAAGTACTGCGATGAGCATGTAGCCGCGATTGTATCCTTCACCACGTCGCATCGAGCTGTCCTTGCACCTGAAATAACCACTCAAGAAAAGCGGGTTGAAGAATATCTCCATGCTGACGGGCCTCGATTAACGTCGCAGTTGCAGTGCGTAATTGAGTAACCGCTAGGTTGTGCCACGCCTCCTGTAGATCGGGCTCGAGCTTTACAACCTGTAGGAAGGCGCGTTCAGCGGCCGGTAGCCGCTGATGCCTCAGATGAATTTGACCGAGCAGGAACCACGCCCGAACGCGTTTTGGTTCACGCTTCACCAACTGATTCAAATAGCTCTCAGCACTGACAAAATCACCTTGATGATATGCTTGCAAAGCTGCTAACTCCCATGCCTGCATCGTGTCTGCTGGTGCGCTACGAACTGACTCGGTGCTCGCACACCCGAGGATTGACATACTCATCAAACAGACCACAAGCACCGCACGGGATCCCGTGAGCGCCTTATTCCATTGGAAGATAAGACCTGCGCGAAGCACCTCACGCGGTCTTCGTTTCCTTAGTGATAGTTGGTTCATGACACATCCTTGTTTATCGAACATAAGTATTCATTCCGTGTTTAACTCAATCCCGAGCGTCACCCTTGGTAAAATATTCTCGAAGGGCGCGATACCGAACGACATCTTCGCTCGCCACCTCGAAAACGCTCGCGGCCTTCCAACACACCCGAATTTGATTTGCGGCGACATTGAGATCTTCTCTGACCATATTTCCTTGCGCATCAATCCATAGAAGATTCAAAGCCTGTTTCATGCCGATGGTATGGATGATTCGGCAAGGGTATAGCCAGACTCCTTGCTCCTCTGAGGTCCGCCCAAACCACCCGCCCAACCGCGAAAAGAACGTACACGCGCCTTTGATTCTTAGTGAGATCTCCGACGTCACCTTGGCCTCACTGCCACCACAGCTTACCAATCAACACCGCTATCACTGGGAGTAACGTTGCCGGGAAAATAAATATGACTAAGGGCATTAACAGCTTGACCGGTAACTCCTGGGCTCGCTTCTCGACATCTTCTGCAATCATCAATCGAAAGTTATCTGCTTGCTCATTGAGGAGCTGAACGACAGCGCCTCCTTGCGTGTGTGCTTGCACAATGACTCGCGTAAACAAGGTCACTTGTGGATGGTTACAACGCACCTGGAAATCCTCGAATGCCTCGGTCAACGAGGCTCCCGCCCGATGTTGTCGGACGATCTGCGCAAACTCGAATGCGATCGGTTGATCTGAAAAATGATGCGCGATGTGCTTCAACGCATGGAGTACCGTCACTCCAGCCCCCATTTGTAATGCAATCATATCAAGACCACCTGGTAGGCCATACACCACAGCAATCCGATGACGCGCCTCATTGCGCGATCTCCGAGCATCCCGTATTGCACGTGACGTGCCCACAATCAGTAAGCCTGTGCTCAGGCCTACAAAGCTCAATATAAGAATGGGAACTTCAGTCATAGGGGTACCGGAATTCGGAGCATTCGTTGAATCCAGCCATGCCCTATGACAATCAATACCACAACCATTCCTCCTGTCATCCATCCAAATGGATGATGGGCTAGTTGTTTCATGACCTCGGGTTCGATCCAAAAGAACGCAAGGAACAGGACGAAAGGGAGCGCTGACATCACCTTTCCTTGTAACCGTCCTTGTGCGCTAATCGTCTGGATTTTTCGGTGAAGAAAGCGTTTTTTACGTAAGGTTTGCGCACATGTATACAACATTTTGGCTTGCTGAGAGCCCGTTTGGGTTGCCAATAAAAGGGTCATAATCATACGTCGGACATCCACTGAATTCATGCGAGATTCCATCGGTTTAAACGCCGACTCGAGGGCAAGCCCAAGTTTCAATTGGCGTACGACGACCGCAAACTCCTGTCCGAGCGGCGCAGGCATATTCTGACTTACAAAATGCAAACTGCGTTGCATGGTGCTTCCCGTAGCAATGCTATTAGCGAGCAACATAAAGGCATCAGGCAGCTGACCAAGGAATAACTCCAACCGCCTCCGTTTGAACCACGAAATGGCAATCCATGGCGCAACCACCCAAAGCGCCAGTAAAACCAACAGAATCAACCCGCTCCGTTGACTTAAAAAACCGAGTAAGAGCACCAAAGCGCATCCCAAGAGCCAAACTTGAATTAACGATCGCAACGGAATGAACAACCAAACATCC
Source organism: Aliidiomarina sanyensis (assembly GCF_003987175.1). GTDB lineage: Bacteria > Pseudomonadota > Gammaproteobacteria > Enterobacterales > Alteromonadaceae > Aliidiomarina > Aliidiomarina sanyensis. The sequence goes on from NZ_PIPM01000008.1 coordinate 19,091, forward strand.
GACAGTTTTCGTTGGAGACGAAGCGCGTAGTCTGACACATACGCTCGATATCCTGTTCTGAGAATCAGACCGATTCCTACACTCCAGAGCGTAAATGCGAGTGTAAAAAACAAGGTGCTGATGTGTTTTGCCATCTGCGTGTCAGTAAACATCTTCGGGTGTGTCCCCAGGTTGAGCGGAGAACGCGCGAAATACTGCCTGCTCCTCCGCACTTAAATGCGCAATAAACTCAGGCATCTCACCAGAAAACTGATATGTTTTCTGACGTACATTAAATCGGACAATTTCAGCAAGCTGAATTGTCTCACCAACGAATCCGCGCAGCTCCACGATGGAATCAATACGTCGTTTTCCCTCCAAGTCTCGGGTAATTTGAATAACGAACTGGATCGCAGAACAAATTTGCTGGCGAATCGCCACAAGTGGAAGTTCAAATCCGGCCATCAAAACCATTGTTTCCAACCGTTGCAGCGCTTCTCTCGGAGCATTAGCGTGGAGCGTTGTCATCGAGCCTGCGTGACCACTATTCATGGCCTGTAACATATCAAGCGCTTCCCCGCTCCGGCACTCACCCACAACAATTCGATCAGGGCGCATTCGCAGCGCGTTGATGACTAATTGTCGAATTGAAACTTCGCCCATCCCCTCTTGATTCGCCTGACGAGACTCAAGCCGAACCCAATTATCGAGTGGGAGATCCAGTTCCGCAGCATCTTCGATGCTAATCACGCGCGCCTGAGGCTGTATCTCATTGGCCAAGCCGTTCAGTAACGTGGTTTTCCCAGTTCCTGTTCCGCCGCTCAGGACTACATTTTGCTTTTGCACCACGGCTTTAGCGAGCAGCCACTGAACGTTTGGGCAAAACATGCCGGTTTCCACCAACTCATTCAGATTTCGTCCTCGTTTTTGAAACTTGCGTATCGTAAGCATTGCGCCATCCACCGCCAATGGCGGAAGGACAATATTGACTCGCGAACCACATTGAAGTCGCCCATCGAGCATCGGACTGCTCTCGTCAATCCGCCGCCCAAGTGGCTGGACAATTCGCTCAATAACTCGTTGTAATGCCTGTTCGGATTCAAACGAAGCCGGTATACGACGCATAACCCCCTCAGACTCCACGAAGATACGTCCTGCTCCGTTCACCATAATCTCTGAAATTTGAGGGGTCCGAAGCAGCTCTGAGAGCGGGCCAAGTCCGAGCATGTGATCCAGAACACTTTGAATGAGTGAGTTTCGATGCGAAGACGCGCTACCGGGTTCAAGAAATGGATGACCCAGCCTCTCACGTTCCCCTATCTCACGCAGATGATTTTGTACAAAACGACGCACGAGATCTGTAATTTCGGTATCACTCATCGTCTCAAGGGAAATGCGGTGATGCTCGATATACGCTTCCACAGCTTGGGTGGTCTGTTTTAGCAGGGCATGATCAACAGAAGCCATGTGTCAGTCGCTCCCGAATCGATGGTCAATCCCGACCATCCCGAGACAATTTAGCCCCATGAATTTGGCCTGCAGTCGGCGATAATCCCTGCGTTGGTTGGCAAGACGCTCATCACGCGCGGCAACATCCACCGCGGTGACAAAAATAAGTAACTCCGTATCTAAATTCTGTGTTTCAACTTGCCCCGTCAAACGACTCGCTATGCGCACTTGCTTCGGCTGTGGCAGCCCATTCTCGCGGTAAAATTTTTCTGAACTCACTAAACCAGCAATCACCGCAGTTTCTCCCTCTAGACTGACAACTTGCGTCGTTGCTCGTCGGCTTCGTAAGCCTGGGACACCCTGCACGGTAACACTTTGGTCTGGATGACTAATCTCAGAGAACAATGACGTCCGAATATGTCCATCCGCGAGTAACTCGGGTTGCACCTCCAGTCGAATTCCGTAGGGCTTGAACGTGACATCCATCATGCCTTGAGCATTCGTTTGTGGAATGGGAAGCTCACCACCGACAAGAAAGTCGGCAGATTCTCCGTTTTCAACGCGCACGCGCGGTGTTGCTAAAATCCGGCCATGTCCGCGCTCTTGCAACAGTTGTAAAGTTGAACTCAGGGTTCCGGCCCATCCCAAGTAGCCACTTGAACTTGAAATTTCAGGGGATTGCCCAAGCACGTCACGTCTCAGCGCGGCACTTCCCGCCCAATCCGAGACAAATGCCAAACTCGGCCCTTGAACCTGAGTATCCCACTCCAACCCAGACTGAGAAAGGAATCGCCGACTGACTTCCACTACATGCAACTCAAGCTCGAGGATGATGGGCGTTTCCAGTCGCTGAGTAAGCCCTTGGAGCTCGATAAAGTCATAGGCATGTGCTAATTCAACAAGACGCTCATAAGCGGAAGGAGAGACCACGCCATCGATAAACAAACGTGTTCGTTGCCATGCCCACACTAGCTCATTATCTTGGCGCCGAATCTGTTCTAGGTGCTCCAGAACCGTCCGACTTGAAGATGGCATAACCGTCACCTCGAGTTCCGTGTAACTCTGGTCTCGATGCCATAAAACGACCCCGGTGGAACCAACACTCAAAGGAAAAACAACCAACTCCCCATCGGCATTCGCTTGCACATCAACCCGTTTAGGTTGTGCGACAGCGACGCGCGTTACTTCATGCTGAGGCACGTAAACATGAATCCTATCTTCGAATATCTGAAGGGATTCTTGAGGATTGTTCTTATTCTGAGCCAGTGCATTTCCTATGGTGAGTAGGAAACAGAGGGAGAACATCCATGTTCGCATTGCTTTCCTCCTGGAAATAGAAACTCGATAAATGGTGCGGGTTCGCCGAATCGGTCGATGGGTGGGGTCGTTACCGGTGCAGCCACCCAAAATAGCTGCCCCTCCCTCGACAAGCCTTCAATCCCTAGTCGATCCGCTAACGACATCGCCACCGTCAGATAGCGAGGTGCACGGGGTTGATCTGAGCGATCCGTCTCGCCGTCATAGGCTACAATGGGATAAGACCCGATCCGCTGCATCATTCCCTGATGCGATTGATGATAAAGCAGCAAGACGGTCTCCTCATTTAAGTACCCAAGGTGCGTTTGTTCAGGCGTCAAAGCAACGGTATATTTCACCGTCTCGGATAATTCTTGTGGCGCTGTGATTTCTCGAAAATATGCCCACACCAACGGGTGGCCAGGCTCGATTGTTTGTCCGTGAATCAATGTCAGTTCCAGCCCCATCAGCGCATCGACATCGGCCGCATAGATCACGTCTGAGGGAAGAGAATGTCGAGGGAGTGCACGGTACTGAAGGTCACTCAGCGCAATCTGGGTTCCAGAATACTGCGGCTTTCTGAAGACTAAAACGTCCACGGTTTCCTCTGGTGGATTATTGAGGAACCAATCTTCCTGAAAATCTCTTTGCATCTGTTCGGTATATCCGCGTACCAGAGACCATGCGACAAATGCACATAACAAACCAACCCATAGCGGCCAGAGTGTGACGATACGCGTGCGCCAGATCATCGATCATCTCCTTGAATACGCGTCATCTGGACTTCTCCCGTCGCTAGCTGCCATCCATGAATTACCGTTGGAGTAGCCCCGTGGGTTTGGATGATGAATGCCCCCCGAAAGACCTCATGCGAGTGATAAGTGCCCTGTGTACGTGCACGATGAAGTTCCCGTCGAAAGACATGCATGATGGGACCCGCCACAATGTCCTGATGGATGATATGGTTTCCAAATGAGGTCAAGTCGAGCGAGATCGGTTTGCGCTCCCCTCCTTCGCCAACCTCGAGCACACTCTCAGTCCAAAGCACCCCAAGTGCGTGCGACTCAACGCTGATTAACCGACTTGGTAGCAGGCAGTCACTTCGACGACCGCGACTGTCTGCTTGACTTGCGTACTTGAGACAGGGTAATCCACTCAGTGCCTCAATCGCCGTGCTCAAATCACTATCAAGTCGCCAACTCCGCACCTTTAATCCCAAAACACGCGTTTGCGACAGGATTTCCTGTGCCCCAATAGAACTGGGGATATAATTCGGCTCGGCTCCAGTGGCTGAACTCCACGCTAACCATAAAAAAATAAACAGCACGCAGACTCGTATCGCTTTCATGGTCATGAGCAGTCCCGTTGTTGACAGAGCTTTTTCTCGGGAACTACATCAATGTCCACATGACCAAAACGTAAATTATTCGGTGCAAATTCACGTGCAAATGGCAACCACGCCATGAGCTCTTGAATGTGATGAAAGCCAATCGTTTGAAGCATCTGGGTAGACGTCAAGGCTTGCGGTCGGGTTTGCAAAGCCGCTTGTGTATGAGGGCTCCAGTCATCGGACAGCGCAGAAAAGAACAGCGTTGGGGGTGTATCTTCGGTTGCCGACCAACCTGCAAGCGAGCGGTTTGTCGTTGGTAATGAGAAATCTCGTTGGACGGATAAGATAGACCATATGGGATGAAGAACAGTCGCCGTTGGATAGGCAGCGTCCGTCGTGACCGATGTATTCCCATCTGTCACATTCAATCCAGATACCTCAGAAAGCCAATCTCTATCCAAACTCGGTAAATTAAACGCACTTCGCAGTGGCGCCTGCTGCAATTGAAGTTGGAGATGCTGCCCTTGGTGGTAACGTTGTTGGAGCGATTGCAAAAGAGGTGGTATCAATCCGATCAAGAGTACGCCGGTCACCGCAATCACGAGCACACTTTCCAACAACGCTTGTCCGCTTGCATTTGGCTTCATGCGCGAAATCCCCCGCTCGTGGAATGTAAACCCCGATGCACTTGAAGCCCGAGTAGTCGCCGTTCAAAGGGGGAAAGTGTGGAACTTCGTGCTTGCCAGAGGCCATTCCATAAGTTTGCTCGCTCTCTATTTCCGTCAACCCGAGGCCAGAGGGAGGAAGGCCGTTCATAAAACACTTCACTTCGCGCTGCTGCCCAGATGGGAACTCGTTCGCTCGCTAAGTTGCTTTGGGGGACTCGAACAACAACCGTAATTGAAGGGCTCGGGTTGTCTGTCTGTTCGATTTGATAATAATGTGGAATTCGATGCGATGCACCCAGTGGAACGGCGCGCCGCGCTGCCGCCCGACTCGCTCGCGGATTGCGCTGATAACTCGCGCCAAAACCGGCTGGCCGCCCCGTAATTGGCGGACGGTGACTGAGGAAACTGCCCCCTGCACCGAATCGGTGTTCCCAGCTAAAGAGCAATCCACGCTCATGAAAACTCACCGTATCAACCGACTGCCACTGCATCTGCCGGTCACGCAATACAGGTTTCGTACCTCCCGCTTTCTGAGCATAAATAAAACCAGCGTCAAACCATCGATACGTTCGCTCCTTTGTAAATCCATCACGACTTAAAGCGGCCATGTGCGCGTAACCTGCTGCAGCCTGATCATCACTCACACGTGATTGAAAGCGAAACCATAGATAATGCAAATCAATTAAAGTTTGGTGATTGAGAAGGAATAGCTCGGCTTCTAAATGGCTTTCATTCGCAATGACTTGGGCCGTGCTCAGACTCGTTAGCCAAGTCGCTTGATGAAACGTCCATTGGGCATGTTGAAGCCCATCAAGAACAAACTGTTGAAAGCGAACCAGCGCTCGGGTCCCTTGGGTCAAACCCGGTTGGATACGCTGCATCATACGAGCAAGCGCAGCGGTCACCTGATTTACGTAAGGAATCCAAGCACTATACAGCGCTGTTCGCAACGACATCTCGCGTGCCATTTCAAACCAACTTAAAAGCGCATGTAGCTGCCCAATTGCAACCTCATTCGCAAGCATGGCACGATTCGTAATGGCTTTAAAATTCAGATCCCGCGCGGCGAGAACTGCGAGTGCATGGGCCGTATGGTCTGCGACATGTTGGATCTCCGTTTGGCTTTGTGCCTGCCGAGCAAGATCCGTCAAAGCAAACAACGCCCACGCCATCCCACTAAGAAGCAAGACAAACAACACCACAACAAACCCTTTCGATCGTACGTACGAAGCAGATGGACCGCTTACGCCAGCTGCTCGCGGCTCCACGACGCGGCAATGATCAGTTGCCACTGTTCGTTGCATTGTCGTAGTTGCTCAAGTTGTATTCAGGATTTGCCCGATTCACTGCCGCATTAGCGGATTCACCCGCACTTTGTAGCTGTTGACTTGCTGATTGCCCAGAAATCTCTTGTGCGACTCCCGCAACTTGATGACGGACCGTTTTTCCAAAGTAAGAATAGACCCCTATGGCAGCCACCACGACGAGCGCAAGAATGACAATATACTCGGTCATTCCTTGCCCGTGAGAACGCTGGGGGCCGATATGAGTGCATCGATTGAATTTATTTTTAACAGGAAGAACCATCACACCACTCCTTGTGCAAACGCGTTATATCGTTCTCACAGGCTAGGGAGCAAATACGGATGTTGCAATGGTTTGGGAGGGATTTACTCGATTGCCAAATATTTATGCATTTGGACCGATAGGCGCCAGTTCCTGGCAATGCATGTTTTGATGGCTAGTTCTGTCGCTCGAGGCCGCTGGCTGATCGGCTGAAGTGCGATGATGGTCTCTGGCTTCACGGGGCAGCGAATAAGCAATTCATCCAAGGCTTCGATATGTTTTTCCATGGCAATTGGATGCTTCACCTCATTGGCACGGCGCATTGCACTTGCAAGAACATCCAAGCCACCAGGCATCTCAAGCTTGGGCGATACCGTCACCCATGTATTGTCACTGGTTCGGATTTCAAAGGTACCGCTGGTTTCAATTTGCAGTCGGTACCCTGCCTCCTCAAGGACTTCAGCCAAGGGACGTAAGTCATACATGCAAGGCTCGCCCCCAGTGATCACCACATGCTTCGCAGTGAAACCTCGTTGCTTAAAGGTATTTACGATGTCGTTCGAACTCTGAACGGCGTAACGGGTATCTGCCGAGGTCTTAACCAATATTTCGCCCGCACTCGTCTGATCTGACGGCTGCAACGTCCACGTGTGCTGAGTGTCACACCAAGGACATCCCACAGGGCAGCCTTGTAACCGCAAAAAAATAGCAGGCTGGCCGGTAAAGACCCCCTCACCTTGAATTGTCTCAAATAACTCATTTACTGGATACACGCCGGGCGCAAAGCCAGCAACCTGCTTCTGCAGGATTGTCTTGAGTGGTTCGTTCTGTTCCGGGGCCTCAGGGCGTGTTGTGGTCATGAAGATCCTATATCGGGGTGCGCTTCTGTCAGCATCGAGATTCAGGTACACTGAGAATAGTCGTGATTATACAAGAGTAGAGCCACATGGAGCAAAAAACTGCTGTCGTCATTTATTCAGGAGGCATGGACTCCTTTACTGTTTTAAACCGTGCGATTGCAGACGGCTATCGTGTGTTTGCGCTGTCATTCCATTATGGACAAAGACACAGCAAAGAACTTGAGTACGCAGCGAACGTCTGTGAAAATCTAGGTATAAACCATAAAGTTGTCGATATTCGCGCGATTAATTCGTTGCTCGCCGGCTCATCACTCACCGACGATATTGATGTTCCAAATGCGGCGTATGCAACAGAAAATATGACATCCACCGTGGTGCCAAATCGCAACATGATTTTGTTGTCCTTGGCAATTGGTTATGCCGTTTCAATCGACGCAGATGAGGTGCTCTATGGAGCGCACTCAGGAGACCACGATATCTACCCTGACTGTCGCCCCGAGTTTGTCGAGGCGATGAACCAAGTGAGCTTGATTGCTAACTACAAGCCTATCCCTGTGCGTTCGCCTTACTTATATCAAAGTAAAAATGACATTCTTGCGGACGGGCTAAGTTTAGGACTCGATTACAGCCAAACATGGACTTGTTACAATGGCCGCGAGCGCGCATGTGGAACCTGTAGTGCATGTCGCGAACGGCTGCAAGCTTTCGCCAGTTTGGGCACCCATGATCCGCTCCCCTACGAAAATTAGAGGAGCACGATCCGCCACGTCAATCCGTTTATCGACGTTTTATTTGGTCCACAAGAACTCGGGCTTCTTGCCAGCGTTTTGTCGACTGCAACTGCTCAAGCCCGCTCGTATCTGTCGTTCCACCTAACAGCTTAATAGCATCCCGCTGCGGTGGCGAAAAGCTGACCGTCTCGAGCACCACGCGCGCTTCACGGGAGTCATTGCACACTAACAGTAAATCGCAGCCGGCATGAATTGCAGCCTCAGCCCGTTTGGTGACGTTTCCTGCCACATGGGCACCGGCCATCAACAAATCATCACTAATGATCAAACCCTCAAAACCATATTGACCTCGAAGAATCTCCTGAAGCCAGTATGGCGAGAATCCAGCAGGTTCAGGTGCAACCTGAGGATAGATGACATGGGCTGGCATCACCGCTTGAATATACGGTGCAAGTTCAGCAAAAACGCGGCCATCATGGGCAAGGATTTCATCCAACGAACGATCATCCACTGGCACGTCAATGTGAGAATCAGCGACGACCGTCCCGTGCCCCGGGAAATGTTTGCCGGTCGCCTTCATACCTGCTTCATGCATTCCGCGAATAAAGCCATGGGCAAGCGCGACAATTTCCTCTGGATCATCAGAGAACGCGCGATCGCCGATCACAGTGCTCGGACCATCCACATCTAAAACAGGCGCAAAGCTGTGATCCACGCCACACACTAACAATTCTTTTGCCATCAACCATCCGAGCTCGCGAGCCAACATTGTGGCTTGTGCGCGGGATGAGCCAGCTTGGCGAATCTGAGCCATTGCAGGTATCGCCGTGAAACCTTCACGAAAGCGCTGCACACGCCCACCTTCATGATCAACCGTGATGAGGATATCCCGTTGCGCAGCTTTACGTATCGCTTCGGTCAGTGTGCACAGCTGTGCGGGTGACACAAAATTGCGGGTAAACAAGATCACGCCGACAACGGCGGGATGCTGCAACATGTCGATGTCTTCTGAACGGAGTTCAGTGCCTGGTATATCAAGTATCAACCCGCTCATCGCTGCGACCCTTGCATCAATTTCTTCACAATGTGTCCTTTAAAGTATTGCTGTGGAAACAAATAGTAACAAAAGTTCTGGCGGTAAAGGGATTTCAAACCGCACAAAAATTAACTATTCTGAACTTATGTTGGGTTTTCGTTATCTGACCTTTAGGGTCTTCGGAGATACAAATGCCCGTGGGCATCGTATCTTAAATTAGATGTACTGTAGAGAGTGAAGTTATGTTTAAGAAACTCCTCGTCCTAAGTTCGATTCCTCTGCTTCTTTCTGCCTGTGGCGGGAGCGAGAGCGCATTCACAGGGCAACCACCCCTACTCGGTAATGGGCAGTGCTCCGTCACAGCACAAAATCAACAGCTCAAAGATTTTATGGAGGAGCGCTACCTGTGGAATACCGATATTCCCAGTAACGTAAACCCAGCAAGTTTTAACTCCATCTATGCGATGTTAGACGCATTGCGCGCTCCCCAAGACAACTTTTCGTTTATTTTAACGGAGCAAGAATATCTCGACCGCTTTGTCAACGCGGTGTTTTTTGGATTTGGATTTGGCCGCCGAGACAATGTCGCCGAAGGAGTGATTGAAGTCCGTTACGTCTACGCGAACTCGCCCGCTGAAAATGCCGGATTAAATCGTGGTGATCGCATTACTGCTGTGCAAGGAACTCCGATGAGCGAGTGGTTTCAGCGCATCAGTGCGGGTACAGCGACTTGGGAGACTGTATTTGGTCCAAACCAAGAAGGGGTCGAGCGACAAATTGAGTGGGTCGAGCCAGACGGCACTGAACGTTCTTCCACCGTTCGCAAGCGCGAAGTCGAGACCAACACCGTGATGGCAACTGAGCGTTTCGATATCAATGGGCGTGATGTGGGATATTTTGTCTTCGATAGCTTTATCGAGCGTTCCGAAGTCGATTTGAATAATGCGTTCGACCAGCTCATTGGGGTAGACGACCTCATTATCGATTTGCGCTACAATAGCGGTGGCTTGGTGCGTGTTGCCAATCAATTAGCGTCCCAAGCAGCTTGGGATAACGTTCAGAATGAGATTTTCGTCACCTTCCAGTACAACGCCAATTTTGCCTCGCAGGATGTACTCTTTAGTTTGGGGCCAGGAATTGAGCGCCTCAACCTGAATCGAGTGTATGTGCTCACAACACCTCAGAGTTGCTCATCATCAGAACTCGTGATCAATAGCCTTGACCCGTACATTGATGTGGTGACGATTGGGGCCCCAACGTGTGGCAAACCCGTTGGACAACAACCGCGACAGATTTGCGACAAAATCGTTTATGCGATTACGTTCCAAACGGTTAATGGGATTGGGTTCGGTGATTTCTTTGACGGCCTTCCTGTGACCTGCGCTGCACCGGATACGATCGTGGGCGACTGGGGAGATCCCAACGACCCGCTACTCTCAGGCGCGTTCTATTATATTCAGAATGGTCAATGCCCGGCTCAACTCAGCGATCAGGTTGACGCCCAAGTGTTTGCTGATGGTGATGTAAGTCGGATACCGACCCGATTACCGCTCACTCAAGACCCACTATTGACGAAATTCGAAACACAACATTAAGTTGACAGAGCGAATAGACAAAGGGATCCGCTCGGATCCCTTTTTTGTGCTTACGTGTCTTGATAGATAACCGAGCCGTATTACACGACATCACGCGGTTCAAACCGCCCCTGCTGAATCGGCTCGGGAGCAAAGCTATCCACTGCGATCGCACGCATTCGTAAGCGCTCGCAACGGGTCAGTTGCGCGGCTTCTTCCGAATCAATGAGTCCGTTTTCCAAAGCCTGCTCAACGAGGACCTCGCCCGCAAGGTCAGACGCTAATTCACCCGCCTTCTGAGCTTTCTTCAAGCGCTTGTAGACCGGCTCTAGCTCATGCATCGCCAAGAATGCGAGTTCCATATGGCCAGTCACATCCGTTTCATCTTCACGCCAGTAGCTCAAAAACGTGTGGCGCTCGCGCGTGATGCCAGGCGTCATCATTGCCTCCGCAATCGTGCGAGCATGCTCATCAGCTGGACGTTGGTAGTGATTGCCAAATGGAAAGACCAAAAATTTCAAAAGACGCCCCAACCATGGTTTCGAGAAGTTCTGGAAAAAGCCCGAAAATGCTTGGCCAATCCCATGTAAATGATGGGCCATTGCATAATGAACAAATGGCAGATCCGCCTGCTGTCGACCATCGTCTTCAAACCGTTTTAAGACCGCTGATCCCATATACAGGTGACTTAACACATCTCCGAGTCGCGCTGAAATCATTTCTTTCCGTTTTAATTCGCCGCCAAGGGTCAGCATTGAGACGTCTGCACAAAGCGCCAATGCGCGACTCATCCGACTCAATTGTTGATAGTACCGAATTGTTTCGCCTCCCACGGGCGCGTTGGCAAATCGTGCACCCGATAATCCGTGCCAGAATGCACTGAATGCATTTCCACAGGCAAAACCAATGTGTTTTAACAGGAGTGCATCAAACTCACGCAAACCCTGCTCTTCATCCTCATTTGCCGCCGCTTCCATCTCTTTGAGTACGTAGGGGTGACACCGCGTCGCCCCTTGACCAAAGATCATCAGGTTGCGGGTCAGGATATTTGCTCCCTCCACGGTGATTGAGATAGGAATTCCTTGGTAGCCCGATGCGAGGTAGTTCAAGGGACCCATTTGAATGCCTTTGCCTGCATGAATGTCCAATGCATCATTCATCACATGCCGTCCCATTTCCGTCATGTGGTATTTAGTCATCGCGGTAATCACCGAGGGGCTATACCCCTCACAGAGCGCAGTGACGGTTAACCGTCGCGTGGACTCGATGCTGTAGTTCAGCCCACCAATTCGCGCCATTGCCTCTTGCACACCCTCAAATTTTCCGATCGGCAAACCAAATTGCTGACGCACATATGCATATGCGCCAGTGAAACGCTGCGCATTGTGGCCTGTCGCTGTTGCCAGTGCTGGCAGTGAAATGCCTCGACCTGCGGAAAGACACTCGACTAACATGCGCCACCCTTTGCCCGCATAATCAATTCCACCAATAATCCAATCTGCTGGAATGAAAACATCGCTGCCCGACGTCGTTCCATTCATAAACGCCTGATTGAGTGGCCAGTGACGATCGCCAATCACAACACCCGGATGCGACGTTGGAATCAATGCACAAGTAATGCCGATATCGCGTTTATCACCTAAAAGCCCCTCTGGGTCTTCTAACTTAAACGCTAATCCTAGAACACTTGCGACCGGTGCAAGGGTGATGTAGCGTTTACTCCACGTCAGCCGAATTCCCAGGACCTCCTGCCCCTCGAAGACATCTCGACAGAGGATACCGCGATCCGGAATACTCCCTGCATCAGAGCCAGCTTCAGGACCCGTTAGGGCAAAACAAGGGAGTTCTTCACCACGCGCTAACGCAGGTAACCAGCGCTTCTTTTGTTCTTGCGTGCCATAATGTGTGAGTAATTCACCAGGCCCAAGAGAGTTCGGTACCATCACCGTGACAGCGACACTGAGAGAGCGAGTTGCAATCCGGGTGACGATATACGAGTTTGCAGCGGCAGAAAAATCCAGCCCTTCATATTCTTTGCCGATGATCATGGCAAAAAACTTATGCTTCCGCAGAAAATCCCATACTTCACTTGGAAGATCCCGTTGATGCTGGGTAATTTCAAAGTCGTCGAGCATCGCGAGCAGTTGCTCAAGAGGACCATCAATAAACGCCTGTTCATCTGCGCTAAATGTTGGGGGCTTGGTTGCCAATAAGGAAAACCAGTCAGGTTGTCCAGAAAACAGCTCACCATCCCACCATACATCGCCAGCCTCCATCGCCTCCCGCTCCGTCACTGACATCGGGGGCAAAATACGTTTGAAGATACGAAATACGGGACGGGAAATAAGGCTCCGACGAATATCAGGGATCCCGAAAACAATCAGCACGGCGACTAGCAAAATAAGCAAAAACGACATTACTGCATGCTCCTATAATGGATAGGCACGATGTGAATCATCATCGTGTTCTCTTAAAGATAGACGAAAACTAAGGACGTGGATCAGGCGCAGCAATCCCTGCTGCAACGAATGGGAGTAGTTTAGCGAGGGTTTCTTCCGCGTGAGCTTCCTCACCGAAGTCTGACGCAGCGATCTCGCGAAGCGCCTGTCCAGATACTTGCGCAAATAGCATTGCTCCGAGACTAAAATGGAGCCGCCAGAAAAGTGTGTTCGCGCACAAACTCGGATTAGCCGTCTGAATCATGGCAAAAAATTGCTGCACGGTATTGCCATAATGCGTCATGGTGAACTTCCGCAAGTGCCCCTGTATTTCACTATATGCATAACCGAGCAATCGTAAGTAAATAACCGGGCCGTCTAAGCGCACCTGCTTCAGCGCAAGCAGCGGTGCATTCACGCATGCTAGGACGTCTACCGTATTGTAGGTGGCTCCGTTTATTTCTGCTCGGCGTGCTAATTCCGTCAATTGAGCGTCGAGCGCAGGCATGAACACGCTCTGATACCTTGCCATAACCGCCTGTATCAATGCTTTCTTCGAACCAAAGTGATAATTTACCGAGGCCAAATTAACATCGGCTTCACTGGTAATTTGCCGGAGTGACGTTTGCTCAAAACCATGTTCCGCAAACAACATCTCGGCGGTGACGATAATCTTATCTTTAGTCCGCAGTGCTTTCGCCATGCTGACGCCTCTATTTTAAACGCTCGTTTTATACACTCATCAACTGTACATTAGTCGCGGAGCGCCAGCAAGGCTTGCGTTTAAAGTGCGGCCGACGTATCAAGCGGTGCAAACTGCTTCACTAAATCATCAACTGCTTTCATTTGCGCTAAATAGGGTTCAAGTTTTGCTAAAGGTAACGCACATGGACCGTCACACAATGCCTTATTCGGGTCTGGGTGGGCTTCTAGAAATAACCCCGCAATTCCAAGCGCCATTCCTGAGCGCGCTAACTGGGCGGCTTGGGCTCGACGTCCGTCCGCGGAATCAGCGCGACCACCAGGTCGTTGAAGTGCGTGGGTGGCATCAAAAATAACCGGGGCCATCACTTTCATGTCATCCATGCCCAGCATATCCACGACTAAGTTGTTGTAACCGAACGAGGAACCCCGCTCACACAACATAATGCGTTCATTACCCGCTTCTCGGAATTTCGTAATAATGTGTCGCATTTCATGTGGTGCCAGGAACTGTGGTTTTTTCACATTGATGGCGGCACCGGTTTTCGCCATCGCAACAACCAGATCCGTTTGTCGCGCCAAAAATGCCGGGAGTTGAATGACATCCACAACCTCAGCAACTGGTTGCGCCTGATATGGTTCATGCACATCCGTAATCACCGGAACACCGAACTTTTCTTTGATGTCTCCAAGGATTTGAATCCCCCGCTCCATTCCGGGTCCACGAAACGAATGAATCGAAGAGCGATTCGCCTTATCAAATGAGGCCTTGAAAACATACGGAATACCGAGCTTGCTGGTGATCTCCACGTACGCAGCCGCGACTTCCATCGCAAGTTCAGCACTCTCAAGGACGTTCATTCCAGCAAATAAAACAAAGGGTGCGTCATTCGCTACATGAATTTTGTTTTTTTGTGTTCCAATCTCGACCGAACGAATACCTGACATGGTCTCTCTCTCTTACGCTGAATGTTGAATCTGAACTTCAGCTTTAATGATGGCTTGAATGACAGTGCGGTGTTTACGAATCGCATTTCGTAGTTCGGGCATAAACCACCCATCCGCTTCATCTTCAATGTGCTCGAGCGCAACCACAGGATTGGCCCCTTGATGAATCTCGCCATAGAACGCAGCGATGAACACGAGTACCTGAACTTCAGGCTCAAAGCCAGCTCCATGCTTCCCGTCGGGAAATCCCGTTCCGTCGAAACGCTCAAAGCGGGCCTCCAGAGCCTTTAACACCCACTGAGTCGCGGCACTCTTATCATGCTCCAAGCCGTTAAATGCGCGGCGTACCCGCTCAAAGCAGACCCGCATATCCACGTGATCTTGCTGAATGCGCACAGAGAAAATTCGCGCCGCGCGAGCTACAATACTGGCCGCGCACGCCAAGGTATTTTTCTGATCATCACGCACATCTAACTCATTAAGGAGCAGCTTACTGATTCGAGCCGCTGGATGTGCTTGCTCAGACTCATGCTCCAACAAATCCCGCTCGAGTAAAACAAGCCGTCTCAATGTTGCTGCCATAAATGTTTGAACATCGGACTGACGCATCACATTGTTCAAAGCGAGTTGTACTTGTTCTGAGAAGAGAACGAGTAAATCTTGCTCACGTAAAGTGAGTGGTCGTGCAAGACCTGTAAGACAAAGCAATCCCCCCCAAGGACGACATGCGCTAGGGCAATACACCAGGGCGATTTCATCACTGAAATACGGTTTACCCGTCTCGATAACGCTCTCAAGTTCGACTAATGCCGCTCGACTCACCGCTGATTTGATTGGCCGTCCTTGGAGTACATCCGCTTCGTCACCAAAGGCTGCTCGAACCAAAAACTCTTCAAATTTATGTCCTGGGTCCACTTCAGCGTACAGCACTTGACGTGCGCCACCAATCAACCAACCGAGTTGCTGCACTAACCCCTCAACAAAATGATCCATCGATTGTTCGGAGAATAAATCGGTGGATGCACTTAAGATTTTTTCAAGACCCCGACGACTATGCTCAATCGACATAATATCGCGATAGGAACGCAAGCTAGACATCACCGCAGTAAAGAGCTTCTGCGCAGTCAGCTCAGTCTTTGATTTGTAGTCATTGATGTCGTAATTAATAATAACCGTGCGCTCGGGCGCTTGACCTGGCTGGCCTGTGCGTAGAATGATGCGCGTGAAATGATTGTCGAGATCCTCACGAATGTACTGGGCCACTTTTAAGCCCGCGTCATCCGTTTCCATAACAACATCGAGCAAAATAATGGCTGCATCCGGGTGCTCTCGCATGAGCATGCACCCTTCCTCGCCGGACTCCGCACTATGAAACTCAAGACCGCGGCCAAGAAACTTGAAATCACTCAGTGCAAGACGGGTTACCGCATGCACTTCGGGCTCATCGTCGACAATGATAATTTTCCAACGCTCATTCAGCGCATCCAGTGCTGTTGAGGGTTCATCGGCAAAAAGGAAATGGTCGCTCATTCTCGTTTTTACACTCCTTTAAACTAAGCTT
The DNA here is from genome assembly GCF_003987175.1 of Aliidiomarina sanyensis. GTDB lineage: Bacteria > Pseudomonadota > Gammaproteobacteria > Enterobacterales > Alteromonadaceae > Aliidiomarina > Aliidiomarina sanyensis. Next base: position 35,229 of record NZ_PIPM01000008.1, read on the forward strand.
TTGCTTATCGTCCGCCATGAGGATACAACGTCCTTGATGTATCTTTTCGTCAGTTTTATAGCTCAACAGAACTCAACTCTCAGCAAAACGAGCACAGGTGACTCGCTCCAAATTAGCATAATCTAGCGCGGTATAAATCTGAACATAGCCAAGTTTTTGCAAAACTTCACGAAGTTCACTCCCCTGTTCCGCTCCATGCTCTAACATCAGCCAACCACCCTCTGTGAGAAAGTCTCGGCTTTCCCGAGCGATATGAATCAGATCTGCGAGGCCCGAGTCTTCTGCGACCAGTGCAGAGTGAGGTTCGAATCGGACATCCCCTTGCTTCAGGTGTACATCATCGGACGCTAAATACGGCGGATTGCTCACGATCAAGTGAAATCGATGATTACGAGGAATGGCAGAAAACCAATCGCTCTGCAAAATATTCACTTGTGAAAACCCAAGTGACTGCGCATTCTGGCGCGCGAGAGCAACCGCATCTTCGACATAATCGACCGCCGTGATTTCCCAGTTCGGTTGTTCACTCTGGAGTGCCAACGCAATTGCGCCGGTTCCTGTTCCAAGTTCCAACACAGTCGCATCAGGCCGCTCTACTTTTTCCAACGCCTGTGCGACCAACACTTCTGTATCGGGTCGCGGAATCAGGGTGCTTGGATTCACAGCGAGGGGCAATGACCAAAACTCGCGAAGACCTGTGAGGTGCGCCACTGGGTGTCCATCGATTCGCCGAGCGACGAGAGCGAAATAGCTATCTGCTTGCACCGGAGTGAGCATGTGTTCAGGCCATGTGAACAAGGTGGTTCGATCGCAACCGAGCACATGCATAAGCAACAGTTGCGCATCGAGCAATGGTGTATCGGGAACGGCCGCTTCTATCTGTGTTCGACCGCGCATCAATGCCTGCGCGATTGTCCAGCGACTCTCATTCATCCCGAGTGCTGCTCAGAGAGCGCCGCGAGCAAATCAGCCTGATGCTCCTGGATGATCGGCTCGAGCACCAGATTCAAGCTCCCCTCCAATACCTCATCTAAGCGGTATAAGGTGAGATTGATTCGATGGTCGGTCATGCGGCCTTGGGGATAGTTATAGGTGCGAATACGCTCCGAACGATCACCACTTCCCACCAAACTGCGGCGCGTACTTGCTTCTTCAGCGGCTCGTTTCGCCTCTTCAGCAGCTTGCAGTCGCGCCTGTAAGACCGACATCGCCTTCGCTTTGTTCTTGTGTTGCGAACGCTCATCTTGGCATTCCACAACAACACCCGTTGGTAGGTGCGTGATACGAACCGCAGAGTCGGTCCGGTTGACGTGCTGTCCCCCTGCGCCCGATGCTCGATAGGTATCAATTCGCAGATCAGCAGGGTTGATTTCTATTGCTTCTGCTTCAGGGATCTCGGGCATAACTGCGACCGTACACGCAGACGTGTGAATACGACCTTGCGATTCTGTTTCTGGGACGCGCTGAACCCGGTGACCACCTGACTCAAACTTCAATTTTCCATACGCGCCATCCCCTTGGATGTGCGCGATAATCTCTTTGTATCCGCCATGCTCTCCCTCATTGGCAGAAACGATCTCCACCCGCCAACCGGACCGCTCCCCAAAGCGACTGTACATTCGGAACAGATCACCAGCGAAGATAGCCGCTTCGTCGCCACCGGCTCCAGCACGAATCTCAAGGTAACATGGGCGATCATCATTTGGGTCTTTCGGTAGCAATAAGATTTGTAATCGCTCGGCCAACGTCTCTTGGGTCTCTTTCGCAGACTTCAGCTCTTCATCAGCCATTTCCCGCAGCTCTGGATCACTTTGCATTTCCTTCGCCGTTTCAATATCTTCAACCGCTTGTTGATACTGACGAAAGCATTGGACCGTTTCTTCCAGTTGCGCATATTCCTTCGAGAGCGCCCGAAACTTGTCTTGTTGGGTAATTATTTCTGCGGAGCCAAGCAGATACTCGAGCTCTTCATGTCGCTCCAGCAAGCCTTCAAGTTTGCTGACCAACGATGCTTTCAACATGTTTTAATCCTGCGATGAGTCGTTAAATAGTTTCTGATAAGCCGCCAGGGCAGAAAAGTCGTTTCGCCGACCCGCGGCTTGAATCGCGAGTGTCGGTGTGTGCAACAGTGAGTTGGTAAGCCGTTGAGATAGCTCTTGAATCACTTCCTCAGGATTTCTCCCTGCGGCTAGTTGAGCAAGTGCACGATCGCGCTGTTTATGGGCGATCGCCTCACACCGACTGCGATATTGTCGCAGCAAATCCACGCTATTTAAGCTCTGCATCCACGCCGTAAACTCCGCGACGTGGCGCTGAATAATATCGCGCGCTTCCGTGGCGGCTTGCTGTCGCTGCTCGAGATTACGACTGACAATGCTTTGCAGGTCGTCTACCGTATAAAGGTAGATATCTTCGAGGTCATTGACTTGCTCTTCAATGTCGCGTGGAACCGCTAGGTCAATAAACAACATTGGCTGATGACGCCGCTCTTTTAGGGCCGCCTCAACGGTTCCTTTACCAATGACTGGCACAGGGCTTGCTGTCGAAGAAATAATAATATCTGATTTCGGTAGCAGGGACTTCAAGCTTGATAATGCGTACGCCTCGCCCCCCACCAAGTGCGCGAGCTCTTCTGCACGTGCAACCGTTCGATTCGCGACACGAATGGTCTTAACGCCCTGGTCCCGCAAATGGCGAGCCGCAAGCTCTGCGGTTTCACCGGCACCCACTAGAAGAACGTTAGCTTCATGCAAACTGCTAAAAATATGTTTTGCGAGATTCACTGCGGCAAAGGCCACAGACACTGCATTCTGACCAACCTCGGTTTCCGTCCGAATCACTTTCGCTGTTGCGAATGCCGACTGAAATAAGCGCTCAAAAACCGACCCTACGGTTCCCGCCTCTCGTGCCTGCTGAAATGCTTGTTTCACTTGCCCGAGGATTTGCGGTTCACCGAGCACGAGGGAATCGAGCCCCGCTGCCACAGACATCAAATGGGCCACCGCATCTTGATCCGCATGATGGTATAAATATTGTGTTAATTCGGTCGCGGAGACTTGGTGGAAGTTTGCGAGCCATTCGATAATCGAGGCAAGCTCAGAGGATTCCGCATGACAATACAGCTCCGTACGATTGCACGTGGAGACAATGACGGTTTCACTCACCTTCCCTTGCTGGATAAGTGACTGCAAAGCCATCTCCAGCTGCTCTGGTTGAAACGAAACTTTTTCACGAATACCGACGGTCGCAGTCTTGTGATTAATGCCTAATGCAAGAATTGTCATGAATGCTGTGTGCGAAACCCTGTTAACCGATGTGCGTTTCTGTTCGATGCGGCCATGCACCGACGGAAATACCGAGGCCGTATTGTATGCGATGCGCCGTTTTAATGAAAGCAATGGCGCAACGACAAACTGGCAATCCGAACCGACATGATGAACAATACGGTCATTCCATCCCATTGGCTTTGCCAAGCCAAGGATATGAGAGGCTAGTTTTCATGACGCAAACGTCCCAGAGGTATTTCTCCCGATTCATACTGGTGCTGGTAAGTCTACTTGGCATGAGTGGTTGTACGATTACTCCCCCGCCAACAGCGACCGCCGAGCCGCCCGAACATGCGCGTCATCAAGCTTGGCTCGCCCAAATCCACTTTTGGAATATCCAAGGTAATGTTGCATTCTTTAACGACGCAGACCAACAAAGGGATGCAGCACGTTATACTTGGCGCCAACAATCCAACCCTGCAGAGACCACGTTCCGGCTTTATCACCCGCTGCGTGGTACCTTAGCTCGGTTAGAGCAGGATAGCAGCGGAAGTACATTCACAAATCAGCAAGGCGAACCCTTTCATGCTGAAAATATCGATGCACTGCTTTACCAACACACGGGCATGGCAATTCCTTTTCGATTGCTAACCGAGGGCATTACTGGGCTTGAGCCCGCTCTTCCAACCGTAAATCGTGAATGGTACGAGGATGGAACGCTGGCCCGCTATACCGCCGATGCAACCGTCTTCGATTGGGATCCTCAAGTATGGCAGGTCCATCTGAGTGACTACCGAGTTGTGGTGCATGACGGTCGTTCATTTGTCTTGCCGCACTTGATCGAAGCGAGTCAATACCCCTTGAGAGTTCGCTTGAGCATCAGCCAGTGGCGTGAGGTTCGGACACAATGACTCGCTTGACGCTGCCTGCTCCGGCGAAGCTGAATTTATTTCTCCACATTACAGGCCGTCGGAAAGACGGCTATCATGAGCTCGAAACCTTGTTTCAGTTTTTAACGCTCGCGGACCAACTGCACTTTCAATTAGTCGCGGAGGATGTGATTCGGGTCTCACCAAGTCTTCCCGGCGTAGCGCTGCAAGACCATTTGGTATTTCGCGCAGCTCAACTGCTTGCGCCATACCGTTCAGATGCCCGTGGTATCCAGATCGAGATCGAAAAGAACCTTCCGATGGGAGGTGGCGTAGGTGGAGGATCGTCAGACGCGGCAACGACATTGCTCGCGCTCAATTACCTGTGGGAGTTGAATTTATCCCTTGAGCAGCTCGCGATCCTTGGCTTGAAGTTGGGTGCCGACGTGCCAATTTTTGTTTACGGAGCTGCCAGTTTTGCGCAGGGTGTCGGAGAAAAGCTAACGCCTGTGACGCCCCCTGAAAATTGGTATCTACTGGTTCATCCAGGGGTGCATATCAGCACCGCGGCTGTGTTCTCGCACCCAGAGCTCCCTCGAAACACCCCTAAGTTAACTGCCAACGATCCGATAACCGATTGGCAAATACACCATAACGACTGTGAGTCTTTGGTCTGCTCTCTCTATCCACAGGTTGCCACGGCACGTGAGTGGTTGCTAAAATACGGTCCGTCCAGACTGACGGGGACCGGAGCATGTCTATTTACCTGTTTTTCTTCGGAAAATGAGGCGAGACAAGCACTGCACGCTTTACCGAGTACATTTCGGGGGTTTCTCGCCCGTGGCGTCAATCGCTCACCTGCACATGTGGCACTAGCCGCGTTGACGGAAGCGAGCACGGGAGCGTGATATCCGTCGTACCCACTCTCACACAATTCAAACTGGTCGAGGTTTACTGTGCCTGACATGAAGCTCTTTGCTGGCAACGCAACACCCGAGCTCGCCCGCAAGATCGCTGATCGCCTCTACATCAAGCTTGGTGAAGCTGATGTAGGCCGCTTCAGCGACGGCGAAATTAGCGTTCAAATCAACGAAAATGTTCGCGGCTCTGACGTCTTTATCATCCAATCTACCTGCGCACCCACCAACGACAATTTGATGGAATTGATCGTCATGGTTGATGCTTTACGTCGTGCTTCCGCAGGACGAATCACCGCGGTTATTCCATACTTCGGTTACGCTCGCCAAGATCGACGGGTCCGTTCAGCCCGTGTGCCGATCACCGCCAAGGTAGTCGCAGACTTCCTTTCCAGTGTGGGTGTAGACCGCGTCCTGACGGTAGACTTACACGCAGAGCAGATTCAAGGGTTCTTTGATGTTCCTGTTGACAATGTATTCGGCAGCCCCGTGCTTCTTGAGCATATGAAGCAACAAACATTCGAATCGCCTGTCATGGTATCCCCAGATATTGGAGGTGTCGTTCGCGCCCGAGCCATGGCTAAACTGATGAATGATGCGGACCTTGCCATCATCGATAAACGGCGGCCAAAAGCCAATGAATCGCAAGTAATGCATATCATTGGTGATGTAAATGGTCGTGATTGTGTGATGGTTGACGATATGATCGATACCGGAGGCACGCTCTGCAAAGCTGCCGAGGCGTTGAAGAAAAACGGAGCAAAGCGCGTTTTCGCCTACGCAACGCACCCTGTCTTCTCCGGCAACGCCGTTGAAAACCTCCGCAACTCAGCCATCGATCAAGTCATTGTCACCGACTCCATTCCCCTAAAACCAGAAATGAAAGAACTTGAGATTGTCACGCAACTCAGTCTCAGTGGTATGTTGTCTGAAGCGCTGCGGCGTGTTAGCAATGAAGAGTCTATTTCAGCGATGTTTGAGTATTAACCGCAATTGCTACGATGCGGTTAAACCGAAAGAAAGGGCGTCTTGATACAGACGCCCTTTTTTGTTACCACATAAGGTCGTCGGGAATTTGATAATCTGCGTAGGGATCGTCTTCGGTGGGCGAGTCAGAATGCTCTGCTTCAGTATTCAAAAGGACCACCACGTCCGGCATTCGCTGTTGAATCTTTTCTGCTACTTGGGCTGGCACAAGCGCGTATGCCTTTTGATCACGAACGATAGCAAGCTGACCGCGTGATATTTCGTTGTGGTGCTTTTGCGTCACATAAATACGCTTCACAATGGCGCCATCAGCGAAGTTGAAGGTTATATCCCCTTCGCCTGACACCCGATTCACATCAATGAGTTGTTTTACTTGTGCAGCGATCGCCCGTTGCTCGGATTCCACTTTCCGCTGCTGATTCAATGCCTGATCGCGGGCAATCTGCTGTTGACGTTTCTCTTCAGCGAGCCGCGTCGCCTCATTCACAACCACATGTTTTTTACCCGCCTGTTTTTTCGCGCGATGTTTCTCTTTATTCAAGGATTTTAACTTCTTAGCATCGGCTAACCCCGCCTTGAGGAGTTGCTCCTGTAATGCATTCTTCATGCGTTGTATCGTCCTAAAAAAATTCAGCTTGGGAATAACGTGTATAAACGAACGTAAAAAGAAGAGTAACAGCTCGTTTGGTTTGGGAAAAGCGATCGCACATCAAAGCAAGAACCACTACATCATTGCGTAAGTAAGAAAGATCCCAAACACAACGGCAATCCCCCCAAACAGCATCGCATGACGGGGCAAAATGTCATTCGCCCAGCCCATCAATGCGATAAATCGGGCACGTCCCATCAGGGCTACAGTCACCCCCGCGATCAATGAGATCCATCCGATAATTTGTAACGCGAGCGGAAACTGAGACTGGCCTGCCACCTGCAGCAGTAATAAACCGAGCAATATACGCACGGAAGCCGCAACAGCATGCATCCAAAAGGAACGGGCATGGGCACGTAGCAAACCAAAAATACTGCTTGGCTTCAGCAGAATTAAACCACCGACGGTGATCAAAAATAACCCAAACAGGATGATTGCAAATTCCATATCACACTCCGAAATGAACCAATTATCTTCATACTATAGCAAGTCCCCACGACTACTACGCCACCATCCATACAAACCAATAAATGCATTCACCTGGTAGACCATGGTCTGAATCGCAAAAATATAGTTTTGATTCGCAAGGTTCACCGCAAGCCATACAAAGTTTACAGCGATCCAAAGGAGCCAACTAAAAGAATAACGCAAAATCATCGTAGTCTGCGCGGTGACCCCAAGGACGAAAGCAACGACGTTAATTTGATACCAGGACAGGTCCCAACCAAGAAAGTGAAGCGCCACATCCGTGCTGCTCTCGAGGAAACTGTACGTCTGCAATTGCGCATTGAGCCATGGAAAAATCGCGAGCCCAAGAAAAATAAAGCCCGCCGTGACCCACCAGACCGATGTATTTGCTGAGCGCGGGCGCATATTTCCCTCACGGTCCTGATGTTTCCGCCACGTGACCAAGCCATACAGGTGCGTAAGAAAATAAAAAAGTGGCGCTAGCACTAAACCAGTCGCCCCCACGCGTCCTTGTACGATGGACTCACCCATATTCGCTGCGAGCCCAAGACCGTTTCCTGTTAGATTTCGGCGAAAAGCCAATGCAACGACACAGATGAGTCCAATCAAGGCGACACATAACATCAGCATATCAAGCGTGGTCCGCTCCGTTCCCCACCAAAAACCACTGCCTAACGCAGCAGCACCACAAAAAAACCAAACGAGAGCCCACGGACGTTGCCATTCACCAATAATTTTATCGAGCACCTGAATTCGCATATTTGCCCTAGAAGTCGTTATATCAAGTTGATTCCAAATATAAGAGATTGTGGCGAACGAGGGAACGCCTACACAGTTTTCGCTCCGTGACACCCTTTGCTATCTTTGACCTGACAGCGGACCAATTTATGTGTTCACAAATGGAGCCAACGACTAGGAGTCAGATAGCATATGAAGATGAAGCCGAGGAAGCTGATTGCATGGACTGCCATTTACATTGTGCTCGCTCTGCTCCCTTTACTGATTACTTGGGGGATGCGTGCGAAGTATCCACTAGAGAGTCGTTCTATGTCGTTTGAGATAGGGGTCGCATGTGGATTGCTCGGCTTAGGTGTACTCGGTCTGCAGTGCATTGTATCGGGCCGACACGCTTGGTTCGCAGAGGGTGCTGGGCAAGACAATCTCTTGCAGTTCCATCGACAAATGGGTCTTTTCGCGTGGTTACTCATTCTTGCCCATCCCATTCTAATTTTTCTCGGTGATTCGACATTGATCGACTATCTGTCCGTCTCCAATGAACCACTCCGAGCACTGGGTTTATATTTCATGCTCGCCGCTGTTACGGTCCTCATTGTCACGTCCTTGTGGCGCGTTCAGCTCGGCCTACAGTACGAATGGTGGCGGATTATTCACAGTGTATTAGCCTTCACCCTTATTCTTGCGGCCCTGTCGCATGCACTGTTGGTGAATTACTTCACTGGGAATCCGTTGGTGCAGGGCTCACTCATTCTGTTTGTCACACTGTGCCTCGGCTTCGTGCTTGAAACACGCATCTTTCGCCCCCTTCGGATGCGAAGACGCCGTTGGATAATCGCGGACAATCAAACAGTTCCCGGCCCCTCAAGTCAACTGACGCTCTCGGCAGTAGGTCACAATGGACTCGCCTTTAAACCCGGCCAATATGCCTGGTTTACCGTAGGAAATTCGCCTTTTTCTTTACAACAGCATCCGTTCTCACTGCACTCTGATCCAAATAACCCCGAATGGTTGCAAATTACCGCACAACATCAGGGAGACTTTACGAATTCGCTATCTGAGGAAAGACGAGGTACTCCTGTCTGGATCGAGGGGCCTTATGGTGTCCTCACACGAGATCCCGAAACGACTCAGCCCGCAATATTTTTTGCTGGCGGCATCGGAATTACGCCTATCCTCAGCATTCTCAAAGCATGCAAGTCTGAAAATAACTTCGCCCGTATGACGTTGATTTACGCCAACATAGATCGCGACTCGATTCTGTTTCTAGATGAGATCAACGATCTCGAACGAAGCCTGAATTTAGAGGTTATTCATGTGCTTGAGAATCCACCTACAGGCTGGGATGGTGAGACCGGTCGGATCGACGAAGAATTTATGAATCGCCATTTTGACACATGGCCGAAAGGGAGTGACTACTACATTTGTGGTCCAACACCTCTGATGGACGTTGTAGAAAAAGCGCTACGGAGCCGAGGCATCCCAATCAAAAATATTCATTCCGAGCGATTCGAGTTCGTTTGATTTATTAATGGATAACCACATTCGCAAAACGGAGCTAGTTATGATTCATATCGTCGCACGTAGGGTTGCTTATGGCATCGCACTTATTTTGCTGCTTTTAGCTATCGGCTTGACGTGGTGGGTTTTGCGGTGGTGAATATCCGTTAAACAAAGGCAATCCAGCGCCCTGCAACGATGGTGGCGAGCCAAATCATAATGGATGTAAACGCCGTCACTCTGAGAACAGGCGAGATGGCACCAGTTTCCAATAAAGTGCTCCATTGAGGAAGTCGATGCACGATGGCGACATTCATTAATCCAATGCCGATTAGCGCGATCTTCAGCAGAAATGCACTGTTATTGAGATAGGTCGTAGGCTGCACACTGAAGAGCATCACGCCACTGACGAAAGCAAGGCACAGCCCAATGGCGGCGAAGCGACTGCATAACCGCGCTAGATCAACTATGTGAGCCCGCTGCACCATGCCGAGGATTCGAAGATCGAGGAGTGCTATCGCGCCAATAAGAAAGCCCAGCCCAATAATATGGGCTGAGCTAACAATAGGATAAGCGATTGCCGACTGACGCATAAAGCTCGCCAGCGCGGTATCGCCGACACTGAGTAACAGTGCCGACAGCATTCCGATTAATCTTCCTGCAGAAGATGAGGATAGAAGGTGTAATCCGTCCCGTTAATTGTTGCGCGAACGGCTTTGATCAACTTTTCGTCTTCGTCAAGATGGCGATGGCCACGAATAAGAACTTCATCACCCACCTCAGCAACACCGTCCACGAATCCTGCATCTCGCGTTTGACGCGGGTTACCAAGATCCACCTGCCATGGTCCATCGGGGGTGTCGATCATCAACCGAGGATGTGGAGGGCCGATATAGATCTCGGTAATCGTCCCAGTCATTTCCGTTTGCTCTTCTTCAGCCCAGTTCCAGCCATGATGGGCTGCCGCAGTCGCAGCCCAGAACACTAAAGTGGCTACCACACCAACCACCATGGTCTTGATATGATTATTTAGCATCTATCTGTCCTTCCTTAATAAAGATTCCACACGAAAGTATGTCTTTATACGTGTCGTAAACGCCGACTCGATCGCTTTGAAGTATAAGAAACCCTGCTCGTCTCGCCAGTTCCGCTTGTGTGAAACACGGAGAATCACCTAAATTTTGCGGTAAAATTACACAACCTCCTCAAAAAGCAGCTTGTATAAACGCATGGACGCCCTACCTTAGCGGGTATGCTCAGCCCGTTGTTTAACCCAGCGTACGAGGAAGGAGAACCCGAGTAAAACAGGCGATGAAGGCTTGTTTCGTGTAGATGATGGTGATATTATGCGCCGCCCCTGAAAACAGGGTTTAGCGCCGCTTCTTGGTCGCGGGAAACGGTCCATTAATCTTCGGAGATTTAAGTAATGAGTCAACCTAATTACGAATTCAAAGCTGAAATCCGGACTGACTTAGGTAAAGGTGCGAGCCGCCGCCTGCGTCACGAAGGAAAAATTCCTGCCATTTTATACGGTGGAAAGGAAGATGCACTGTCATTGACACTGGATCATGACAAAATCATCAACGCTGCAGATCATGAAGGCTTCTTCAGCCACATTCTGACCCTGCACATTGGTGGCAAGAAGCAACAAGCTATCTTGAAAGACGTTCAGCGCCACCCATACAAGCCAAAAATCACCCACTTAGACTTCCAGCGCGTCAGCGCGAAAGAAGAGCTGCACACGAATGTTCCTGTGCACTTCCTTGGTGAAGAAGCGGTTAAGAAAGCCGGTGGTGTTGTTGTTCACCAGTTGAACGATATCGAAATCACCTGTTTGCCGAAAGACCTGCCTGAGTTCATCGAAGTTGACGTGTCAGGTTTAGAGATTGGTGACAACATTCACTTGAGCCAGATCGAAGCGCCGAAAGGTGTAACTTTTGTCGAGCTGACGCGTGGTGCAGACCACGATCCAGTCCTCGTGACCGTGAGCAAGCCAAAAGCAGAGAAAGTTGAAGACGAAGCGCCAGAAGCTCCTGAAGCTCCTGAAGCTGCGAATGAAAAGAAAGACGAAGAGTAATCATTTAGGTTTCTCTGATGTCAGCAGACATTCGCCTTATCGTGGGCCTGGGAAATCCGGGCCCCGAATATTCCGCAACCCGGCACAATGCCGGGTTCTGGTTTATTGAAGCGCTCGCAGCGCAATTTAAAGCGACTTTGAGTCCTGACGCAAAATATTTTGGGACCACAACCCGCCTTCCCCCTCCCTACGCCGAAACACGCCTACTCATGCCGATGACATTTATGAATCGGAGTGGTCAGTCCGTGGGTGCTATGGCGAGCTTTTTCAAAATCACGCCGGAGCAAATCCTCGTTGTGCATGATGAGCTTGACCTCCCACCCGGTGTCGCAAAGTTCAAACAAGGGGGAGGACACGGTGGACACAACGGCCTGAAAGATATTGCGCGAGCACTCGGAAACAATGTGAATTTTCATCGACTACGGATCGGTATTGGCCATCCAGGCCATAGCTCGCAAGTGACGGGTTATGTGCTGGGTAAAGCACCAAGCGATCAGCAACGCCTGATTGAGGATGCGGTGCATGAGGCGCTTCGAGCGGTCGAAATTGCAATGCAACAAGGCTGGGTACCTGCGAAGCAGTACCTTCACTCGTTCAAAGCAGGTCAATAAGCGACCTTTTTAAACACAGATTAAGTGGACAGCAATCATGGGATTTAAATGCGGAATTGTTGGCTTGCCCAACGTTGGTAAATCAACCTTGTTTAATGCATTAACCAAAGCAGGTATTGATGCAGCAAACTTTCCTTTTTGCACAATTGAACCAAATACAGGTGTGGTTGCCGTACCGGATACGCGTCTCGATGTACTTTCAGCGATCGTAAATCCGCAAAAAGTCATTCCCACCACAATGGAATTTGTGGATATCGCAGGATTGGTGAAAGGCGCATCCAAAGGTGAAGGCCTTGGAAACCAGTTCTTAGCCAATATCCGCGAAACCGATGCCATTGGCCATGTGGTTCGTTGCTTTGAAGATGAGAACATCGTTCACGTCGCAGGTCGCGTGAATCCCCTCGAAGACATCGATACCATTAACACCGAATTAGCACTCGCAGATCTCGATTCCGTCGAGAAAGCGATTCATCGCCTCGGTAAAAAAGCCAAAGGGGGCGAGAAGCAGGCCAAAGAAGAGATGATTGTCCTCGAAAAATTACTCCCTGCATTGTCTGAAGGCCACATGGCGCGAAGTGTCGAGCTGTCAGATGACGAGCGTAAAACCATTCGTTCGTTCAATCTTCTGACGCTTAAGCCCACGATGTACATCTGCAATGTGAGCGAAGATGGATTTGACAACAATCCGCATTTGCAAGCGGTGATCGACTTAGCGGCGACCGAAAACGCGATTGTCGTTCCTGTGTGTGCAGCAATCGAGTCGGAAATTGCCGAGCTTGAAGATGAAGATAAAGCTGAGTTTCTTGATACGATGGGCCTTGAAGAGCCGGGACTCAACCGTGTAATTCGTGCCGGGTATGAACTTCTTAATTTACATACCTACTTCACGGCTGGCGTCAAAGAAGTGCGCGCATGGACTATCAAGAAGAAATCAACCGCACCGCAAGCTGCTGGCCGAATCCATACGGATTTTGAAAAAGGCTTTATTCGTGCTGAAGTCATCGGATACGAAGATTATGTCACCTGCAAGGGTGAACAAGGCGCCAAAGATGCGGGCAAATGGCGCCTTGAAGGAAAAGAGTACATCGTAAAAGATGGCGATGTTATTCACTTCCGCTTTAACGTTTAATTAACGGTTGGAACATACACAAAAGCTCGCTGGCAATCCGCGAGCTTTTTTATTTGCTTGCGTCCGATTCGATCACGCTTAGTGCCCGACTACCTCACCGTGCATTGCCGCGAGTAACGAGAGTAAGCGGTTCTGCGCACGAACGGATACATTCGAATCATCCATAGCGCGCTGCAATGCCTCGACTAGGGCGTTAAAGTCTGTGTTGGTGAGATTCATGCCCGTATGGGATGTCACCATATCATCTCCGCTATAGACACAATCACCGCCTGAAATTTCACAGATTTGCTCCACGAGTTTCTCGTGCAAACGAATCATATCGACATTTTCAAAGTGATGTCGAATCCGCGGATCCTCAAGGGAGTAAATCAGCATATCTTCCATTAATTGCTCAATACCCGCAGTTTCTCCGAGATCATGATAAAGAGAACGCTCCTGAGCATTGACCGTAGAGAATGCGAATAGCAACGCCAGCAATCCGAGTTTAAAACAATTCATATAGAACTCCTCGTCAAAATGACGCTTGGATACTCAGGTAATAGCCGCGCTGGCCTGATTCTCCAGCAATACTGCCCAAATCAACATAGGCCCCAACGAGCGCGACTTGTTTCGATGGAAACCAAGCAACCCATGCCGAGGTCCAATCATCTTCGTGAGCAAAACTTAAGTTATCGGGCTTTTGACGATACTCCACCCCGACTGCCAATGCTCGGTTTACAAACATTCCCAATGCTAGTTCAGCCTGAAGTTCATGCTGGTCACGGGTATCACCACCAAACCCAAGCAATCCCCCTTGATTGGCGCGTGTGGCACGGACCGTACCATTCGCTAGCCAGGTCCGATCAAACGGACCGGCAAGCCACACACGACTCACTGCAAGGTATACATCCCAATCAGCGTCTCGAGCAGAGCCTACCGCTTCAGGGATTGCATACTGGGTGTTCCGTTTGTATTGGGTTCCCACGCTGATCTGTGGCATCGCGCCATAAATTAAATCGCCGGTGAGACGATACTTTGCGCCAAGAATATCTTGCCTCAGTTCAGCCCCAAGATTCTCAAGATTAAACATTTGACGCGCAAACGACACCTCAAAGCGATTTCCGTAGCTCACCGAAACACCTGTAACATCCAAGCGATAATCATCGACCTGCGCCCGGCTCAGCGTTGCTGTCCCGCCCCATTGCTCGTCCTCGGTGTAACCGGAAATGACCGCCCAGGGGACCAGCCCGCCGCCAGCACTACCCTCTATTGTGGTCACACCACCAGTCGCCAAAAGTCTGCCACCACTTGCTTGGGCTGGAAACGCAAAAATCGATGCAACACAAGCAATTGCTCCAACCATCACGACCCATCGTGTCTTCATAGATTGCTATCCTTATGTCGTTCTTCGTGCGCCTGATACCATGTTAAAAACTCATCCGCTCCACGCGGCTTGCTAAAGAAGTAACCCTGTAAGGTGTCACATCCCCAATCACTTAATAGCCGCGCAGCCGCCTCACTCTCCACGCCTTCAGCCACGACAGAAAGACCCAAGCGATGCGCCATTTCAATGGTTGAGTGAACGATCGTTTGATCGGCAGGGTTGTGTTCTAAATTCATCACAAAGCTTCGATCGACCTTCAATTCAGTGGCATGCAAGCTTCGCAACTGCAGCAAAGAACTGAATCCCGTTCCATAATCGTCAATTGAGATTCCAAAGCCAAGAGCCCGCAGTTCGGTTAATACGTCGCTTACCCGCTCCGATTGCTCAATCATTGCGTTCTCGGTCACTTCGATCACAAAGGCATCTGACGGAACGCCAAGGCGCGTGATCACATCGTGCAGCGCAACAATGACCTCACTTTCTAACAGGTCGCTGGCTGAAAAATTGACGGAAAGTGATGTTTGCACCCCCTGAGAACGCCAAACGGCAATCGTTTCCAAGGCTGTGCGACAAACCCATTGGGTCAACTCGTGGATGAGGTCGGATTGTTCTGCAATCGGAATAAATTCATCCGGTCCCACCCACCCCAAATCCTCACTTTGCCAACGTAACAGCGCCTCAACCCCCAGACAATGACGGGTTTTTGCATCGACTTTAGGTTGGAAAACAAGACTCAGCTCATTGTTCGAAATAGCAGTTGGCAATGCATTGGATATTGCCAGTGCACGCATCGCGCGGAGTTCCATCCCCTCACGGTAGTCACCGTAAGCTTGTTTGGCGCGATGTGCAGAGGCCCGTGCGAACTGAGCGTTGCGGATCAATCCATCAAAATCTTTAGCGTCCCCTGGCGCATGCGTTCGGCCTGCGTTAAAGCGGAGTGCATAATGCACGGTACCGAGTCGTACTCCACGATTGAAGGCTTCGAGTACCCGAACAAAACACGCGTCGCGCGAAGACTCGCCATCCTCGATTAGGAGAACAAATTCATCGCCTTGCAAACGGTACAAGGATTCCTGAGAGGACATCTCCTTGGCAACCCGTTCACTCAAAGCGACTAACATGCGATCGCAAATCGATGGGCCATACATACTGTTTAGTTGACGAAAATTCTGACAGTTCACCAGCACCAATGTGAATGATTTCTTCTCAGAGCACCATGCGTCGACTGCTTGTTTCAAACTTAAAGCATTCGGAAGCCTTGTGAGTTCATCGTGGGTGAGCTGGTGGGATATTTTCGCTTCACGCTCAGCAATTGCGGACTGCATTTTGTTGAAGCCCTGTGCAAGTTCACCAAGCTCATCCGTTCGCTTTATTGCAATGGGCTCCGCATAGTGTCCAGAGCGGATCCGCGCCGCGATCCGTGTGAGCTCACGAAGTGGCTGCGTCACCTGCCGACCTAAAAGAATCGCAATGGAAATGGCGGCAATCAGCGTAACGCCAGCAATCAGCCAGAGCGAGCGTTTTAAAAGTGTAAACGGTGCCTGAGCATCTTCCAGCGAAGACGCCAACAAGACGTAAAGTGCTGAGTCGGCCTCGTTCGACTGACCAAACTGGGTCATGGGAAGCCAACGAGTATTGAGCTGGAATTGATCTTGCCAATCGGAGAGTTGAGTCGACTGATGTGTCAAAAATTGTGTTAAATCACGCTCCATCATCTCGTTTTTTGACGTAATCACAATCTGTTCTGAATTCCCTGGGGCGTAAACAAAACTGACATGACTCATGGTAAGGCTCTCGAGTTCGCGCGCCAGCTCCGAATCAACTGCGAACCCAAAAAGCACATAAGCAATCACATTCGGCGCCCGAACCGGAACCACCACAGCCTGAAATAACTCGCCCTCGGCGCGGAGAATTCCGGATGCACGTTCCGACCACCGACCAACCATCTGTTCCGCGGTAAAATCCACATCATGAGATGACACGAGGATATCGCCTTCGGGGCTCAACACTGTCATCAGTTCGGCCTCGATGCGTTGACCGTGATTTACCAATGCAGAAATAATTGTGTCATCGTCGGCACTGGCTATTGCTTGGCGAAAGCCAAAGTCGTCTGCAAGAATCCCGGCTCCCTGTCGAAGCTGCTGCTCACGAAGCTCAAGAAGCTGCGAGAATACCCGTTCACTGACTTCAAGCTCTCGATCGGAATTTCGTAGCACACTCACTTCGGTTGACCAAAGGGTTGCGGAGATGACAGTAACCAGCGTCACGGCGACTAAGCCCGCCAATAAAATGACCAAGCGCTGTTGATAGCTAATGGTCATGTTGCAACCTCCGCCGGAAGCGTTGCTCAAGCCGAGACGCCTCCCGTTCCGGGGGGCGTGTCACCGGCACAGTCAAAACATCGTCCTCGAGGTGCTCTGCAACAAGGAGCGGGCCATACCCCGCAGCACTCATCCACGGATGCCAAAAGTACCATGCAAGCTGAGGTTGCAAAGTGATCCCTTCAACCCGCCCGTTCTCTATCGAACGGTACGTTTGGCCCACATCACTCACAATAATATGGCCAATCATGTCATCATGAATGTTGCATCCCACGGTAACAAAACCAACCTCAGGAAAGTCTATTTTCGGCGCTTCACCGCGAGCAAAAAGTTGAAACTCAAAAGGACGAACTTCCGAAAAGGAATACACATGATGGCGAATACTATCGCTGTTGGGAAAGGTTACCGAATCCCCCGGGCGAATCACGAGCAACTGAGGTGAAAACTGCCGTTCAATTTGGTCCATAATATGGATTTGCGACGCCTCACCCGTATCCGCAGATACATCGGCTTGCTCTGAGATACCAAAAATAACCACATCCGGCAGCGCGTCCCCGTTTCCATCGGTAACACGCATTGAACTTGCGAGTGCGCTCAGGGAGCTCGCAAGACATAATCCTAGCATTAAGCAACACCACAAAAGAATCGTAAGACCCTGGTGACGAGCTCGCAATGGAGTCCGTGAGTGACTCAGGTGCATGCGTACGTATCCTGTTCTGCGCGATTGCTTTATCGCAACGGTTCTGATTGTTATAGTTTCATCATACAAGGTTCATGAAATAAAGCATCTAACTTCATCGGGTAATCGGCGAGTCCAGCGAAAGCTTGAGGAAACCGACGAACAAAGGGACGACTATCATGGCAAAAGGGTATCGCGTTGAGAAAGATAGCATGGGCACCGTAAACGTTCCCGAAGACGCACTGTTTGGGGCACAAACTCAACGGGCGATCGATAACTTTCAGCTCAGTGACTTACAGCTTCCATTCGCTTTCATCCGCGCAGTGGCTCTGATTAAATATTGTGCCGCAGAGGCGAACGAAGCACTCGGTCAACTCGACAGACGTCGAGCGGATGCAATCATGCAAGCAGCCCTCGAAGTCTTTGAAGGCCGTTGGCAAAATCAATTTCCAGTCGATGTGTTCCAAACCGGCTCTGGCACCAGTACCAACATGAATGTGAATGAAGTGCTCGCAACGCTTGCGGCCAAACAAAGCGGCCTGGAGGTCCATCCAAACGACCATGTAAACCATGGGCAAAGTAGTAACGACGTGATCCCCACCGCCATTCAAGTAAGCGCAGCGCGTCGCTTACATCGAAAATTGTTCCCCGCACTCAAACACCTTGAGCAGACGATTCAAGAAAAAGCACAGCAGCTCAACGGCATCGTAAAAACAGGTCGCACCCATTTAATGGACGCAATGCCTTTAACGTTCGAGCAAGAACTGGAGACGTGGGCAGCACAGTTAAAACAAGCCCGCGAGCGATTAGAAACGCTGATGCCCCAGCTGTTAAGTCTACCGCAAGGCGGGACCGCTATCGGCACGGGCGTCAATGCTCACCCTGATTTTGCGCACCATTTTTGTGACGCGATGCAACGCTTTACCGAAATGCCTTTTACGTCGGCCAACAACAAGTTTGTCGGCATCGCCGGGCAAGATATCGCCGTTGCAACGTCAGGTGTGTTGACGTCTTTAGCAACGGTTATGATGAAGATCGCGAACGATCTCCGGTGGATGAATAGCGGACCACTTGCAGGCCTTGGGGAAATTGAGTTACCCGCCTTACAGCCAGGATCCAGCATCATGCCGGGCAAAGTAAATCCCGTAATCCCCGAAGCAGTGGCGATGGCATCCGCACAAGTCTTCGGTAACCACACCTCCATATCACTGGCTGGGCAGAGCGGTAATTTTCAATTAAATGTCATGCTGCCTTTAATTGCTTACAATTTCTTGCAAAGTATTGAGTTGATGACCTCGTCTGCTTATGCACTTGCCGATCAGGCGATTAGCGGATTTACCGTTCATCAGGAAAAATTAAACGAGGCGCTTGCACGAAATCCGATTCTTGTGACCGCTTTAAACCCCGTGATTGGTTACAACAAAGCGGCCGAAATCGCAAAGAAAGCCTATCAGGAAAAACGACCTGTACTTGAGGTCGCCATGGAACTAACCGATCTTTCTGAATCCGAACTCACCACTCTGTTGGATCCAGCAAAACTAACCAACCATCGTTCGCGTAACCGCGATTCATAACCTTGTTCTGTGGCTCAAACGCTTAGAATCCGAACGATGGAGTAACAATAGGATGGGATGTATGAAACAAGCTGATATTCTAATTACTGGCGCAAATCGTGGCATTGGACTTGCGCTCGCACAACAATATGCAGATGCAGGAGCTCACGTTTTCGCCGTCTGTCGCAAGCCCTCGGCCGCTCTGCGTCATAGTGGAATCACTATCCTTGATGGCATCGATGTGACTGCACCGGATGCTGTCACGCGCATTCGCGAGGCTCTCGATGGCCGAAAAATAGACGTTTTGATTAATAATGCCGGAATTCTTACGCGGGAGAACATCAATGATGCTCCAGCCCCGGCCATATTGAAGCAATTTGAAGTGAATGCACTTGCCCCGCTTCAGCTTACCCTTGGCTTGCTTCCCAACCTTAAGAAAGGCAGTAAAGTGGCTCTCATCACCAGTCGTATGGGTTCAATGGAAGATAACGGCAGTGGTGGCTATTACGGATATCGCATGTCAAAAGCAGCCCTAAATGCCGCGGGCGTCTCTCTTGCTCATGACCTCAAGGACAAATCAATTGCTGTCGCTCTGCTGCACCCGGGTTATGTCCAGACCGACATGGTGAACAACACCGGCGATATCAGTGCAGCGACCGCGGCATCGCGTTTACGCCAACGGATCAGTGATCTCAACATCGATAACTCAGGCTCATTTTGGCATAGCAACGGCGAAGTCTTGCCGTGGTAAAAACAGCAGATTTGTGCGAGAATTGTTGCTCTTTTCACCACATCTGCGCTTTTTTGAGCAGTCAGCGGGGAAATACTGCTTTTTTTCCGAAAAGGTGTTGACTGCGCAACAGTGGATTCGCATAATACGCGCCGCTGAAACGCACAGATTTGTATTGATAAAACGGCTACGTAGCTCAGTTGGTTAGAGCACATCACTCATAATGATGGGGTCGCAGGTTCGAATCCCGCCGTAGCCACCATCAATACAAAAAGCTTTCGATATGAGATGCGGGAGTGGTGGAATTGGTAGACACGCTGGATTTAGGTTCCAGTGCCGCGAGGCGTGAGAGTTCGAGTCTCTCCTTCCGCACCACTCAATTCGAAAGTCTCGCAGCGTTGCTGCACTGAGCGAAAAAACTGTTGGGGTATAGCCAAGTGGTAAGGCAGCGGGTTTTGATCCCGCCATTCCTAGGTTCGAATCCTAGTACCCCAGCCATTTTTTTGTTGACTGTTCTTGCCAACGAGCTCCATCTACGAGTAGCCTAGGCAGAGAAAAGTATCGACAACTTCAGCAATAAAAGTATCTGCTGGGGTATAGCCAAGTGGTAAGGCAGCGGGTTTTGATCCCGCCATTCCTAGGTTCGAGTCCTAGTACCCCAGCCACTTTTAACCATGCTGTTTCCTGTATTGCGGTGGTGGCGGAATTGGTAGACGCGCTAGCTTCAGGTGCTAGTGTCCGAAAGGACGTGTGGGTTCAAGTCCCACCCTCCGCACCAATACAGAAAAACAAAAACCGGCAAGCGCCGGTTTTTTTGTGCTTATTGAGCCGCAGAAACGCCATTTCTCCTTATTTTGAGGTGAAACGTCCGCCGGCAAAGGTTCCCACCCAACCTCGTAGCGCTGGAATTGGCCCTCGGCTTGATGCCAAGAGAGCAAACGCAGCGCGCCTCAGCCGAACCATACCCCGGTGCTCGCTGCGAAAGAGCCGTGAAATTCCGTCAAGCCCGTGTCCCATTACATTGTTTTCTAATTTCCGCTGCATGAGTGTGCGAGCGAGGACATCTGAAATCGTCTCATCATTCGCAGATCCCGCCGCTGAAAATATGGCTTGGACATCCCGAAAACCAAGATTAACGCCCTGCCCGGCCAATGGGTGGACCGCATGCGCTGCATCACCAATTACGCCGCCCGCGCGTTGCCCAGACCAAGGTGTGAGTACTTGCTGATGGCGCAACGGAAATGAGCCCATTTTGACCAACTTAAACTCACCAATCTCACTCGCGAACCGCTGCTCAAGTGCTTTTTGTTGTCCCGCGGAGTCCAGACGCTTAATGCCATTCAATTGAGGCTCGGCTGCATACACGATAAGGCAGGCATGGTGCTCGGCAAGGGGCAAGAGCGCATGCACTTCGTCTCCTGCAAAAATTTGCCACGTGCGAGCGGGCACAGGTTGGGGCATTTTCACCAACGCAAGCAAACAGTGTTCCCTATACGTCCGGCCGCTCGTTCCCAGCCCCAACGCATGACGAACCGGTGATTGTGCGCCATCGGCACCTAACAGTGCGCGATAAGGAATCGCCGTTCCGGATGCCGTTCGAACAACGAACTCCGTTGTCCCATTATCACCACCTGATTGGTGTTCAAGCGCTGCAAAACGTTCATTGTGAAAACGGACGAGCGGATGCCGACGACATTGTTGTTGCAGTGCCCTTTGCAAAACTCGGTTTTCTAGCATGTAGCCAAGTGCAGGTCCATTTGCATCACCAAACTCGAGCCACGGACCACCCTGCTCTTTTACCGCAAGTTCATGGAATACTTGATGGCGTGCTTGCAGCAAATCCTCCCAAATACCGAGACGTTCGAGCAGAGCAATGTTGTCTGCAGTTACCGCAGAAATTCGCAAATCATAGGGTTCTTCTGGTTGGTATTCTGCCTCTGGCTGAGGCTCAAGAACATCCACAGAAAAGCCCGACTCAGCGAGGGCGAGTGCTGCCGCTGCACCAACCATGCCGCCGCCGACAATGACGATGGGTTTTGTTCTTTGCACCACAGTAAGAATCCTATTCGAAAACCTATATCTCGCCCTATTATGCCTCAATGATCCATTCGCTGCATTGATCACTATCATGCTAAACTCTGCGCACGACCGCAGCAGATACCCGTGTAAAAAGGAGAGTTTTTCTGAATCCGATAGTCGCCGCCTCCCTTCTGCTACTTTTTGCCGAACTTTGCTTCGCCGCCACCAGCGCGATGGTGAAATATCTTGCTCCCGATATCCCCGCGACGCACCTAGTTTTTTTCCGGAATTTTTTTGCACTGATTGTTCTTCTTCCATGGCTATACAAACGCCGCCAAACCGCATTTCGCACCTCTCAACTCAAATTACACCTGTTGCGAGCGGTGACTGGAATCGCGGGTATGTACCTCTTTTTCTACGTGATCACCCAGGTGGCATTAGCGAAAGCTACGTTGGTACTGCTTATGGCTCCATTTATCATTCCCGTCATTAGTTGGTTTTGGCTCAAGGAACGGATCGGCCCTGCCCTCTGGTTTGCAATCGCGCTCGGGTTTTTAGGTGTGTTGATCTTTTTGAATCCGTTTGCAGGCGGATTTCCAGCGGTCATGTTATTTGCATTTCTCGCAGCATTCTTGGCGGCTTGGGCCAAGACTGTAATCCGAAAGCTATCGAAAACCGAATCACCGAGTAAAATTGTGTTTTATTTTTCCTTTTTCGCCACCGTGATGACTGCGATCCCCGTCTTGATCAATTGGCAGCAGCTCTCGTGGCAACTCTGGATGGGTGTGATGTTGATGGGAGTTTTTGCCGTGTTAGGTCAACTCACCATGACCCGTGCATTTAGTATGGCCCCGCCTTCGCAAATTGGCGTATTCACCTATAGTTCGGTGCTGTTTGCTGCATTGATTGGTTACTTAATTTGGGGCGAGGCGTTTACGGTTCATATGCTCGTGGGAACAGCAATCATCATGAGTGCTGGCTATTTGACCATACGGCAAAATCGAAGCCCCGCGATAAAAATCCCGCCAAGCGGTACCACAAATCCCTGATGAGGCCACCAACACACACATTCAATTCGGGACAAAGGTGGCGAGTGCGCGTGGAACAGGGTAAAATATGTGCCCTTGATCACGCGCGGTAAAACGAAGTCAGAGCATGAGTAAAAAAGTCTATATCAAAACTTGGGGCTGTCAGATGAACGAGTATGACTCGGGCAAAATGGCAGATTTACTCCACAGCCATCTAGGCTATGAGTCCGCGGCCGAAGCCGAGGATGCCGATTTGATTTTGCTAAACACCTGCTCCATCCGCGAGAAGGCGCAAGAGAAGGTGTTTCACCAGCTCGGACGTTGGAAGCAGCTCAAACAGCACAAACCTGATCTAGTCATTGGTGTCGGCGGTTGTGTCGCTTCTCAGGAAGGTGCTGCTATCCGTGAACGAGCGCCCTTTGTCGATCTCGTGTTTGGTCCTCAGACGCTCCACCGCTTACCTGCAATGCTGAAAGAATTGGGTGAAGGCAAAGAGTCCGTCATTGATATCTCATTTCCAGAAATTGAAAAATTTGACCGCTTGCCAGATCCGAAAGCCGAAGGACCTACCGCGTTCGTATCCATCATGGAAGGCTGCAGTAAATATTGCACATTCTGCGTGGTGCCATACACCCGTGGTGAAGAAGTCAGTCGTCCACTTGATGACGTCCTTTATGAGATCGCACAACTTGCGGACCAAGGGGTGCGCGAAGTGAACTTACTCGGTCAAAACGTCAATGCGTATCGAGGTGACCGCCACGACGGAACGCTCTGTACCTTTGCCGAACTGCTCCACTATATCGCAGCCATCGATGGCATTGACCGCATTCGCTATACAACATCGCACCCTGTTGAGTTTACCGACGATATCATTGCAGCCTATGCGACGATTCCAGAGCTTGTAAGCCACCTCCATCTGCCGGTGCAAAGCGGTTCTGACCGTATCCTTGCGCTCATGAAGCGAGGCCATACTGCACTCGAGTACAAATCGCAGATTCGCAAACTACGGAAGGTTCGCCCTGACATCGCAATGTCGTCAGATTTTATTATCGGTTTTCCAGGTGAAACCGATGCTGACTTTGAGCAAACCATGGACCTCATACAAGCCGTAGATTTCGATTTGAGCTTTAGCTTTATCTACAGCGCGCGTCCTGGCACACCGGCGGCAGATCTACCGGATGATGTTCCTGAGAGCGTCAAAAAAGAACGTTTACAGCTTCTTCAGCAACGGATTAATCAGCAGGCCCAGCGTCACGCACGGCAAATGCTCAATACTGAACAGCGGATTTTGGTCATCGGCCCTTCACGGAAGAACCCTATGGAGTTGAGTGGTCGAACCGAGAATAATCGGGTCGTGAACTTTGAGGGGCGTCCAGACATGATCGGAAAATTTGTCGATGTCCGAATTACCGAAGCCCTCCCGAATTCACTTCGGGGCGACGTCATTCGTGAAGAGCACGAAATGGGTCTACGTGTTGACACGGCCCCAAAGAGTATTCTGACACGGAATCCTGAGCCGACGCCCGATGCGTTGGGTGTGAGTCAGTTTGATCCCATGCAATCTTAAGCAGAGAGACTTGACCGATTGAGTAAATCAGTAGAAACCATCGACCTCTATTTAGAACCCGCAAACAGTCAACGGTTGGCAAACCTGTGCGGCCCTTTCGACGACAACATTCGCCATCTTGAGCGTCGTTTAGGGGTTGAGGTCGTGTACAAAGACAATCACTTTCGAATTATCGGTCAAGGCGCTCCTGTCCGCGCGACCGAAGACATCCTGAAACACCTGTATGTCGAAACGGCGCCGGTTCGCGGTCGCATGCAAGCCGTTGAGCCCAATCAGGTTCATCTCGCAATCCAAGAAACGCGTGCACTGGAACAAAATGAGGGGCCAGACGACGATGACCCCATGACGTTGATTAAAACCAAGCGTGGGCTCATCAAGCCACGGAATCGGAATCAACAAGAATACGTACGCGCCATCTTGACCAATGACATTAATTTTGGTGTTGGTCCTGCGGGAACCGGAAAAACCTATCTGGCGGTTGCTGCTGCTGTCGACGCGTTAGAGCGCCAAGAAATTCGCCGGATCCTGCTCACACGCCCTGCAGTCGAAGCAGGAGAAAAGCTGGGGTTTCTACCAGGTGATCTCGCACAGAAGGTCGATCCCTACTTACGTCCGTTATACGACGCTCTGTTTGAAATGCTCGGATTTGAAAAAGTCGAAAAACTAATCGAACGGAATGTCATTGAGATTGCGCCCCTCGCCTACATGCGTGGTCGTACCTTGAACGATGCATTTATCCTTTTAGACGAAAGTCAAAACACCACGCAAGAACAAATGAAAATGTTTTTGACGCGGATTGGCTTTAATTCAAAAGCTGTGATCACCGGGGATATTACCCAAATCGATCTTCCCCGCGGACAAAAGTCGGGTTTGCGTCAAGCCATTGAAGTCCTGAATGACGTTGAGGGCATCAGCTTTACCTTCTTCACAGCCAAAGATGTCGTGCGGCATCCGGTCGTCCAGCGGGTTGTTCAAGCCTACGAGTCATTTGAGGCGGAGCAAACCCGCTCGTGAACTACTTCATCGATATCCAAAACGTTGAGCTTCTTCCAGCACGCGAGTCGGACAGCAGCCCTTCATCATCGGACCCTCTGGCTGCGAACGCTGAAGCCATTGTGCAGATTGTCGAACACACCCTCGCCACATTACAAATAGCCGAGGCTGAGTTAACGGTCCGCTTTAGTGATATTTCAGAAGTACAAGCTCTCAATCGCGAGTATCGCGGTAAAGACCGCCCGACCAATGTCCTGTCCTTTCCGTTTGCAGACACGTTGCCTGAAGGTGTTGAGCTTGATGTTCCGTTGCTCGGAGATATCGTTATTTGTGTTCCGGTTGTGGCGGATGAGGCACATGCACAAAACAAGTCGTTTACCCAACATCTGACGCATTTAGTTGTTCATGGAACCTTGCATTTGCTAGGTTATGACCATATAAACGATGATGAAGCCGAGGTCATGGAAGCACTTGAGATACAATTGCTCGGGGAACTTGGCCTTCCGAATCCCTACGTGCATCAACACTTGCCAGACTCGAGGAGTGAGTAACCGTCAATGAGCGATGACAAACCCCAGCCCGGTTCGGGGAACTCAAGGAAATCGTGGGCGCAAAAACTTCTTCAAGCGTTCACAGGAGAACCGACGAGTCGCGAAGAGTTTGTTGACATGATTCAGGACGCGGAGCATCGCGACCTGATTGACCTCGATACGAAAGAAATGATTGAAGGAGTGCTTGATGTCGCCGAGTTAAAAGTTCGCGACATCATGATTCCGCGCTCGCAAATGGTCACCATCGAGAAAGACGCGACCGTCGAAGAGTTCCTTCCCATTGTCATTCAAACTCAACACTCTCGTTATCCGGTCGTCAGTGAAAATAAAGACCATATTGAGGGAATCCTGCTCGCAAAAGACTTACTTGCATTTGGATTTGGACTGGTACAGCAACCCTTTTCTCTTGAGCAAGTCATGCGCCCGGCCGTGATTGTTCCAGAGAGTAAGCGTGTCGACGCGCTGCTCAAAGAGTTTCGATCAAAACGCTATCATATGGCCGTTGTGGTCGATGAATATGGCGGTGTGAGTGGTCTTGTGACAATCGAAGATATCTTAGAAGAAATTGTCGGTGATATCGAGGATGAAACGGACGACGAGGAATCACGTTCAGATATTCGGAAAGTAAGTAATTCGAAGTTCTTGGTGAAGGCTTTAACCACCATCGAAGACTTTAATGACTATTTTCACACCCAATACGGCGATGATGAGTACGATACCATCGGGGGACTCGTAGCGCACACATTCGGCCATCTACCCGAGGTCGGCGAGACCGTCACGATGGGCGAGTTGCATTTTAAGGTCACCGCTGCTGATCGCCGTCGTATTCAACAATTGCAGGTCACGATTCCAAGCGAGTAAGGCTTGGGCTGAGGAGAGAATTTGATGCTCACGTTGATTCGAGCAAAGCTTCTTCATCCGCGGTGGCGTCGTGGGCTCGCTATGCTGCTTGGTGCACTCACGGTGTTTACCTATGCACCTTTTTATCAATCATGGCTTATGCCCATCTTGCTTGCCGGCTGGCTTATTTTGTTGGCGCACGAGCAAGCGCCGAAACCTGCGTTTTGGAACGGATTTTTCTTCGGTTTTGGTTGGTTCGCTGCGGGCATCAGCTGGGTCTACGTCAGTATCGATCAGTTCGGCGGCTTGCCGTTTCTCCTCTCTGTTTTTGTCATGGCACTACTGTGTGCTTATTTGGCGCTATTCCCCGCACTCGCAGCCGCACTTTGGCTAAAAATACGCGCGCGCGCTCGGGCTGCCGCATTGCTTTTTTTCCCACTGATTTGGCTTGTGACGGAGTTTCTCCGAGGGTGGCTTCTCACCGGATTTCCTTGGCTTGGTCTGGGCTACTCACAGACCGGGTCGACACTCGGAAATTTTGCTCCACACATCGGTGAAGTGGGTATTACGGTCATTCTCTGGGCAAGCGCAATTGGACTCGCCTATACATGGCTGCGTAGACGGTTGGAGTGGTTGCTTATTCCCGCTCTGTGCCTTGTTGTGGCGGTCAGCGCCGATCGGTTGAATCCAATGCAACTTACCGGTGAGACGACCCACGTTGCCCTCGTCCAAGGGAATGTGGTGCAAGAGCTGAAATGGAACCCTGATGAACAATGGCCTAACTTTCACACCTACTTGGATTTGACCGAACCGTTTCTCGACCATGATTTGATCATTTGGCCAGAGTCAGCGATCACCTTTATCGAGCCTATGGCACAACCTCAACTCAGCGATCTCGATGCGTACCTTCGTGAAAATCAAACGACGCTTATTAGCGGAATTATTGATATGGATCGTCGCAGTGGCGAGTTCTTTAACAGTATGATTGTTCTCGGAGAGCAATCCGGTGGTCATTGGTATTACGGTCACGCAAATCGCTACAGTAAACACCAACTTCTCCCGATCGGTGAGTTTGTACCTTTTGAGCAAGTACTGCGACCCTTGGCCCCGCTGTTCGATCTTCCCATGTCATCGTTTTCACGAGGACCGTTTATCCAAGAGAATCTCGATGCCAACGGACTCATGATCGCAGCGAATATTTGTTATGAAGTGGTCTTTAGCCGGCAAATACGAGCCAACGTGAACGCCCGCACCGACATGTTACTCACGATCAGTAACGACACATGGTTCGGTAACTCACATGGTCCGCACCAGCACATGGAAATTGCACGCATGCGTGCTCGTGAACTCGGTCGGCCGATGCTTCGCGCCACAAATAACGGGATTACTGGAATCTACAATGAGCAAGGGGTTCGAATCGTGCAGGTACCGCAATTTGAAGCCGCGGTTGCCAGTGCGCACGTCGCGCATGTGACGGGGACAACTTTTTTTAGCCGCTTCGGTGCAGGCCCCGCTTGGTTGCTTTCATTGCTACTTTTTTTCTGTGCCAGGCCGCAAATCATCTCACGAAGCAACGCGAGCAAGGCGTAGTCAAAAAGCCTTAAAAACTATACACTATCGAGCTAGACCAGCCGAATCAGTTCAACTCATAGGAAAACAACCATGAACGAGATATTTGGTGCCATTCTATTCACCGTATTTGTGGCCTCTGCAGGCCTCGGAATTGCAAGTATTGTGTGTGCGGTTTTGCCGTCAACGGTCACAGAGAACGAACAAGAGCGTGCCCGTGATAAAGTCGAGTACGTGTTTTTTGGAGCGGCCGGCGTCATCATTGCGTTGGTGATGGTGCTCGCAATGGTATTTAACGCCAGCTAATCAAAGCACCGAGGGCTGTATCACGCCTCTTTGTTGGACCTTTGACTTTTGATAAAAGCGAAGTTCGAGAAAAAGAATCAACAGGTAGTAATTTAATGACGCGGAAAATCGACGAGCAATATCAACCATCAACTCTAGAAGCTGAAGTTCAGGAGCGCTGGGAACGCGAGCAGGTGTTCTCTGTGCAAGAAGACAGTGCGAAAGAAAAATTTTATTGTCTTTCCATGTTTCCCTACCCAAGTGGCAAACTCCACATGGGTCACGTCAGAAACTACACCCTGAGCGATGTTGTTTCCCGATATCAGCGTCTCCACGGTAAAAACGTGCTGCACCCAATTGGCTGGGACGCGTTTGGATTGCCCGCAGAAAATGCTGCAATTCAACACAAAACAGCACCGGCACACTGGACCTACCAAAATATTTCCGAAATGCGCAAGCAGTTGAAAACGCTTGGGTTTGGCTACGATTGGAGCCGTGAAATTGCAACCTGTCATCCCGAGTATTATCGATGGGAGCAATGGTTCTTCACCAAACTGTATGAGAAGGGGTTGGTCTACAAGAAAAATGCAACCGTGAACTGGGATCCAGTCGATCAAACCGTGCTTGCCAATGAACAGGTGATCGATGGTCGCGGATGGCGCTCAGGAGCGCCTGTTGAGCAGCGCGAAATCCCGCAGTGGTTTGTTCGTATCACCGCCTACGCTGAGGAATTGCTGAATGACTTAGACCAACTCGATGGGTGGCCCGATCAAGTCAAAGCGATGCAGCGCAACTGGATTGGGCGCTCCGAAGGTGTTGAGATCACCTTCCATGTAGACGCCTTAGATCGGGACCTCAAAGTATACACCACACGCCCTGATACCTTTTTCGGGGTGACCTATATGGCCGTGGCAGCTCAGCATCCAGTCGCACAGCATGCTGCACAACAGACACCAGAAGTTGCGGAATTTGTTGAATCCTGTAAGCAACAAAAGGTTGCTGAGGCCGATCTTGCAACCATGGAAAAGCGAGGGATTGCCACTGGATTCACCGCAACCCATCCATTGACCGGCGAGCAAATCCCAATTTTCGTCGCTAACTTTGTCTTGATGGATTACGGGACCGGCGCCGTTATGGCAGTTCCCGCACATGACCAACGAGATTTCGAGTTTGCCACCACCTATCAATTACCCATTAAGGCCGTGATTCAAGGTGAAAGCGAACATGATTACAGCACCGGTGCGATGGTCGAGAAAGGTACCCTCATCAATTCTGATGAATTCGATGGACTCTCGTCTGCAGACGGATTTAACGCGATTGCCGATAAGCTACAAGCAATTGGCAAAGGCGAACGTCAAGTGAACTATCGCCTCCGCGATTGGGGTGTCTCGCGCCAGCGTTATTGGGGCACTCCCATTCCGATGTTGAACTTAGGCAATGGCGAATCTGTCCCAGTACCGGAGCACGATCTGCCGGTTAAACTGCCTGAAGACGTGGTCATGGACGGTGTGACCTCGCCCATTAAAGCAGACCCAGAATGGCGTCAAACCACCTATCAAGGATTGCCAGCAGAGCACGAAACGGACACCTTTGATACCTTTATGGAGTCAAGTTGGTATTACGCGCGCTACTGTTCACCGCGCCATGAAGATGGGATGCTCGATCCAGACAAAGCCAATTATTGGTTGCCGGTCGATCAATACATCGGTGGGATTGAACACGCGATTTTGCATCTTTTGTATGCGCGTTTCTTCCACAAACTCCTGCGTGATACCGGCTTTGTTCAATCCGATGAACCTTTCAAGCGTCTCTTGTGTCAAGGTATGGTGCTTGCTGATAGTTTTTATCGAGAAGACAGTAAGGGTGGTAAAACATGGTTCTCTCCTGCCGATGTTGAGATAACCAAAGGCAATGAGAGAGGGGAAGTCCTCGAAGCGGTCTATGTCAAAGATGGCAAACCTGTATTCCATGCGGGTATCAGTAAGATGTCGAAATCGAAGAACAACGGGATCGATCCGCAAACCATGGTTGATCGGTTTGGGGCTGACACGGTTCGCTTGTTCATGATGTTTGCTGCGCCACCTGAGCTCACGTTGGAATGGTCAGATGCAGGCGTTGAAGGCGCCCATCGCTTCCTTCGCCGTTTGTGGAAATTGGTCTATGACTTCCAAGACTTTGCCGGACATTATCCAGTTGATGCGTCGTTATTGAATAGTGCGCAGAAAGCACTGCGACGGGAAACCCACAAGACCATCGCAAAAGTGAGCGATGACATGGGCCGTCGGCAAAATTTCAATACCGCGATTGCCGCCATTATGGAATTGTCGAATCATCTTCAGAAGGCACCACTTGCAACGGATGCAGATAAAGCGCTCATGCAAGAAGCATTGAATGCGATAGTGGTAATGCTCTCACCGATTACGCCCCATATTTGTGATCACATGTGGCGGGCACTCGGGCATAGCAGTGACCTCAATTTCGCGCAATGGCCAGACGTTGACCAAGATGCATTGATTGAAGATGAGAAGCTCATTGTCCTGCAAATCAATGGGAAAGTTCGCGCGAAGATCACGGTTCCTGCGGATATCGATAAGTCCACCATCGAAACGTTAGCCTTAGAGCAACCGCAGATACAGAAATACACCGCGGAAGGCACGGTACGTAAAGTTATTTATGTACCCGGTAAATTGGTGAATATCGTTGTTGCCTAAACGTCACCCATATTTCATCCAGCAACGAGTAACGCGGATCGGCGCGTTGCTCGCACTGATGTTCTTGCTGGTCGGCTGTGGGTTTCAGCTCCGCGGTGATTATCAAGTATCCGCCCAAATCGAGCAGCTTGCACTGGAGGGGCAACGAGGCAGTGAAATTTTGCTCCGCATTGAAGAAAATTTTGTTCAACGTGGCATCACCTTGGTTGAACCGGCTCCGGGCGTCACCCATGTCGAACTCGGTTCCGACCGGCTTGATCGACGTATCCTTTCCATGTTGTCTTCGGGACAGGTCGCAGAATATGAACTCATCTATGTGTTGCCTGTGACCATCACAACGCAGTCCGGGGACACGCATCAACACGAGATACAAATTCTACGAGACTATCAAGATGACCCTGACTTTGCGTTGGCAAAACACCGGGAGCTCGAGCTGTTAGTTAGCGAGATGAGGAGTGATGCCGCTCGCCGTCTTCTTCTCCTCCTGAATCGAATCACGTGGGAGTAGTGTTGACAATGCAGATACAGGGAACCCAGCTCACCACGCATCTGCAACACGACCTAAAGCCTGTTTATATGGTATTTGGGGATGACCCTTTTTTACTGAATCAAGCCCTCGATACAATTCGCGCAGCCGCCAAACGGCATGGGTTTGACGAGCGTCAACGCTTTACCCAAGACAAAGCGTTCGCTTGGGAACAGCTGAATGAGGCGGGTCAGGTGATGTCCCTCTTCACAACCAAGCAATTAATTGAGCTTGAACTGCCCGATGCCAAACCCGGCCGTGATGGTGGACAAGCATTGCAGGCATTTATCGAACAGCAATCGGAAGACCAATGTCTCTTGGTTTTCGGACCTCGCCTGCGCAAAGATCAGCAAAAAGCAAAGTGGTTTACCTCCTTAAGCCAACGGGGCGTGTTCGTTCCGCTCTATACACCTGAGAGACGCCAACTCCCCCAGTTTATTCGCGAGCGCGCAGCCTTTCACGAAGTTACCTTACTGCCGGACGCCATTGAGCTCCTGAGCGATTGGTACGAAGGCAACTTACTTGCTCTCGATCAAGCGCTCGCGCGGGCCGCCTTGGTCGGTACATCCGAGCCCATCCATGCCGATATTATTCGTAAGACGAATGAAGACAACAGTCGTTTCGATATTTTTGGTTTGCGGGACGCACTGCTTGCAAATCACTATGCGCAATACCTGCATTGTTTAAATCGACTCCTCGAAACAGGCACCGAACCGACGCTTATTCACTGGACATTGCAAAAGTTACACCAAGCGGTGGGAGCAATCCGTCGTGCCCAACTGGCAAACACGCCCTTGCAGTCCTTATGGCAGCAAGAACAAATATGGCCTTCTCAGCAATCGGCATTTCTCGCCTTAGTACAAAAACAAAGTCCCCAAGCACTTCTTGCTCAAAGTCAGTTGCTTGATCGAATTGAACGAGCCATCAAACGCGACTCTGGAGAGAGCATTGCAACGCTGGCAGCCCATTTTGGCCTGATTATGACTCAGCCAAACCTAACGGAGAACTTGGCTCCATTGGCCGGTATTCAGCGAAGCAAAGGGGTAAGATATGCAGAGTAACGCGCCCCGCAAAGTTGCTATTTTAGGGGGAACATTTGATCCGGTGCATTGGGGGCATCTAAAACCCGCGCTCAGACTTGCAGATAGCTGCGGATGGGATGTTATCCATCTGCTACCGACCTGTGCTCCGCCGCATCGACAACAGCCGGAAGTTCTTAATACGCATCGACTCGGTATGCTGGACGCGGCAGCAGGACTGGATCCTCGCCTAGTCGTAAATGATTGGGAGCTTCGTCAAGGCCTTCCTTCTCGTACCTTGCCGACTCTCAAACACTTTCGTGAGCGGTGCCCAAATGCAACGCTGGTCTTTATTATCGGCATGGATAGTTTGTTAAACCTGCCGGATTGGCTTCATTGGGAGCGTTTGTTTGATTATGCTCACTTTGTCGTGATGCCTCGTCCTGGATATACACTCGAAGATGCCCGTCCCGAAGTAGTCGACCTCCTCGCAAAGCGACGCATCAGCATGTCAGAACTTGAGTCAGGGCACGGAGGCATTTTCCTTGCTGAAGCCTATGACGTCCCCATTTCTGCAACGGAACTTCGAGCTCAACTCGCCGGTCAGACAGAATGTCCCGAATTTCTGCCCGAACCTGTGTGGCAGTACATTCAAAAGCACCACCTTTACGGTGTTCGCTAGCTGCACGATAACAACGACTCGTGGTACACTTGCGCGGTTAACAACCCCCATAGGAGAGCATTTGCTTTGCAAACTGAAGAATTACGCGATTTCGTTCTCGATAAGATCGACGATTTAAAAGCCCGGGATGTGCAAACCCTGGATGTACGAGGTAAGACCGATGTCGCCGACTTTCTCGTGATCTGTTCAGGAAATTCAAAAACCCATGTTCGGAGTATCGCCAGCCATGTTGCGGTCGAAGCGAAACATGCGGGAGAAAAACCGCTAGGCGTGGAGGGTGAGTCTGACGGCGAGTGGGTTTTGGTCGATTTCGGAACCGTCGTTGTTCACATCATGCAAGATAGCACACGCGATTTTTACCAACTTGAGAAACTTTGGGGTCATTAAGCGACCATGCGTTTACAGCTCATCGCCGTGGGACAGAAGATGCCCTCATGGATTCATGAGGGATATCATGAGTATGCTCGGCGAATGCCTCCAGAGCTCCCTCTCGACCTCGTCGAGATTGCCGCTGGGAAGCGCAGTAAAAAGGCAGATATTCAGCGTTTGACGGTGCAAGAGGGTGAGAAAATGCTCGCCGCAATCAAGCCAGGAACCCAGGTTGTCGCTCTGGAAGTCGATGGTAAGCCATGGGATACCCACCGGCTATCAGAGCGCATGCAAAAATGGCAACTTGATGGTCGCGACGTCGCGTTTCTCGTGGGTGGTCCAGAGGGTCTGGCCCCAGAGTGTAAAGCACGGGCTGATGAAACATGGTCCTTGTCCCCCCTAACCTTGCCCCACCCGATGGTCCGTGTCATTATCGCTGAAGCGCTCTTTCGGGCGTGGAGTCTTTTAAATAATCATCCGTACCACCGCGAATAATTATGAATAGAAAACGGGTCCCGATACGGAATCATCAGGCAGAAGCAGCACTTTTTACTCGCCGAGCGATTGTATCGATAGGCATCGTTTTTATCGTGTTTGCGGTATTACTGACTAATCTGTACAAATTACAAGTGACCAGTTTTGCAGAGTTTCAAACTCGGTCGAACAGTAATCGCATCACGGTCCTGCCTGTGGCTCCGAACCGCGGTCTCATTTATGACCGTAATGGCGTGCTCCTCGCCGATAATATCCCCGTTTATTCACTCGAGGTTTCCCCGTTAGAGGCCCGCAATTTGCAGGATACCCTGCAGCGGTTGCAAACTCTTCTCGAATTGCCCGAAGGCGTCATTTCTGATTTCAACACGCGGCTGAGACAAGCGCGCCGTTTCCCGAATGTGACCTTTGTCGATAACCTCACGGAAGACCAAGTTGCACGCTTCGCGACCAATCAACATCATTTTCCAGGGGTAACGATTGAAGGCCGTTTGCAACGGTTTTATCCACATCGCGACCTCTTTACGCATACCATCGGTTATGTAGGCCGTATTAATCAACAAGATGTCCAAATGCTCCGTGAACAAGAGCGGTACGCAAACTACGCAGCAACCCGCACCATCGGCAAATTAGGCATTGAGCGGTTTTATGAAACCAAGCTCCACGGCACCGTCGGCTACCAAACGGTTGAGGTAAATAATCGGGGGCGCGTTGTTCGTACACTAGATTTCACGCCACCAAAACCAGGCACAGACCTTCATCTCGAGCTTGATATTGGCATGCAAGAAATTGCCCGCGATCAACTCCGTGACCGGCGTGGCGCCATTGTAGTGATGGATGCCAATACCGGTGGCGTGCTAGCGATGTACTCCAATCCAAGCTACGATCCCAATCTTTTCGTGAGTGGGATCTCGACCGTCGATTATCGCGCCCTGCTGAATAATCCAGCCAACCCATTAATCAATCGCGCAACCCAAGGACGCTACCCACCCGCATCGACAATTAAACCTCACCTCGGATTGTTGGCACTGCACGAGGGCGTTATTACAGCTGAGACCCGTATTTGGGATCCTGGGTACTTTCGGCTCGAAGGGGTCAACCGACGCTTCAGAGATTGGCGGCCTCACGGCCATGGCTGGGTGACCGTGACGCGAGCCATCGCAGAATCTTGCAACGTCTTTTATTACGACGTGGCCAACCAGCTTGGTATCGACTCAATTTCCAGCTTTATGCGCGAGTTTGGCTTTGGTCAACAAACCGGAATTGATATTCGTGAAGAAAGTGCTGCGATCATGCCGGACCGAGGATGGAAGCGTGCGCGGTTTAACGAGCCATGGTATGCCGGAGAAACCTTATCGGTGGGAATCGGTCAGAGTTTTTGGACGGTAACGCCTATTCAACTGGCCTACTCGACCGCTATTTTGGCGACAAACGGCAACCGCCCACAACCCCGCTTGTTGCGAGGAACCGGCGAACGGCTTGTACCTGAGTTAATCGAACCCTATCATCTGCCTCCCATTGAGAACGTGGCAGACCGCCATTGGATGACCATTCGCAAAGGGATGGAGGAAGTCATTACCTCCCGGCAAGGAACCGCTTGGACTGCATATCGTGGTGCAACGTACACAACCGGCGGTAAAACCGGCACGGCACAAGTCGTCCGCATCGGTGACGATGTACAACAGCGTCCCGATGTTGAAGAGGTCGAAGAGCGATTCCGTGATAATGCCACCTATATTGGTTATGCACCTGCGGATAAACCCGAGATTGTCGTGGCCTTAGCTATCGAAAACGTGGGTGGTGGTGGACGCAATGCCGCGCCGGTGGCGCGTGCGGTAATGGATTTTTACTTCGCCGATGAGGCCACGCGACAACTCAAATTACAGGAAATCAGAGCACGGGAGGCGTATGCAAACGACTGAAGAACGGCAACGCAACCCGTGGTTAGCAAAGCTACACATTGATGGCCCACTGCTCTTGGGGATTCTGGCCCTTGGTATCGTCAGCCTATTTGTGATCTATAGTGCCGGAGGCCAAGATGTCGGCCTCGTTTACCGTCAGGCCATTCGCCTCGGCGTCTCGCTTGTGGTTCTCGTCGTGGTTGCTCAAATCTCGCCTCAAACGTGGCGTACATACGCCGTCCCGTTCTACTTAATTGGCGTGGTATTACTCATCCTCGTGTTGTTTTTCGGAGAGGTTGGAAAAGGAGCGCAACGCTGGCTCAATATCGGTATCACACGGATTCAACCCTCTGAGATTCTTAAATTGGCGGTTCCGATGCTTTTGGCTTGGTACTGTTCAAAAAGCCAGATCCCGATTCGTTTCTTCCATGTATTCGCGGGCCTCGTGTTTGCATTGATCCCCACCCTATTGATTGCCCGACAACCGGATCTAGGGACTGCGATTTTGGTCGCGAGTTCTGGGATTTTTGTGCTGTTCCTCGCGGGCATGAGTTGGCGTCTCGTATCTGTGGGCGGTGCACTTGCAGCGGCGAGCTTGCCCCTGTTCTGGTTTTTCTTGCTGAGAGACTATCAACGGCAACGTATCTTGACCTTCTTGAACCCCGAAAGCGACCCTTTAGGGAGTGGCTATCATATTATTCAATCGAAAATCGCAATCGGTTCAGGTGGTCTCGAGGGCAAGGGGTGGCTCCAAGGGACCCAGTCTCAACTCGAATTTCTTCCCGAACGACACACGGATTTTATATTTTCTGTATTCGCTGAGGAATTTGGCTTCTTTGGTGTGGTCGGATTGTTAATCCTATATGGGTTTGTCATTTTTCGTGGCATGCTAATTTCGATGCGAGCACAAAGTAATTTTGGACGTCTGCTTGGGGGCAGTCTTATTCTGACGTTCTTTATCTACGTACTCGTGAACATTGGGATGGTTTCAGGGCTCCTTCCTGTCGTCGGTGTCCCACTTCCGCTGATTAGCTATGGCGGCACATCCATGGTGACCATGATGGCAGGATTTGGCATGTTGATGGGTATTGCGACGCACCGACGTCTGGTTATAAGTCAATCCGGATAGTTCGCGCTCGCAGTCACTTGGCGTTTTAAAAATATAACCATTACAACAAAGGTGAAGTATGAAAGCGTTGCTTGGGGTTTTCGTGGCGACTCTCGCCATCCTATCAATCATGTTTACAGCGTTTCCCGCCTTCGGCGATTGGTCGGAAGCGGAACGTCAATTCATCCAAGAAATGCATGAAAAGCATCAGATTCCTCCAGAAGAAACTGAAGCGTTGCTACGCGCAGCAAACAAGAGCCAGCCGATCCTCGATGCGATTAGTCGTCCTTGGGAAGCGCGTCCTTGGTATGAGTACTACACCATCTTTCTTACTGAGCGTCGGCTCCAAGAAGGGTTAGCCTTCTGGGATAAACATGCGGATACCCTTGAACGAGCCCGTAAAGTGTATGGAGTTCCGGAAGAGGTTATCGTTGCAATTTTAGGGGTAGAGACGTACTACGGCGGTGTCATGGGGCGTCACCGAGTTCTTGATGCACTCTATACCCTTGGCTTCCACTTCCCCCCTCGCCAAACTTTTTTCCGTAGTGAGCTGGCTCAATTTATGCTGCTGACCCGTGAAGAAAATCTTCCGGCCCACGAATTGATGGGATCCTATGCCGGCGCTATGGGATTTGGACAATTTATTTCCTCGAGTTACCGACACTATGCAGTCGATTTTGATGGGGATGGTCAGCGAGATTTATTGACCAACGTGGTCGATGCAATCGGAAGCGTTGCCAACTACTTTGCGCGGCACAACTGGCGTGATGCTCAACCCATTGCAGTGCCGGCCTGGGTAAGCGCTGACACGGACGTGAGTGCCTTGACGAGTGGGCGTGGCACGGTTCTAACGCACACTGTTGATGAACTTCACAAGCAAGGCGTTCGCTTTATCACGGCACTCCCCGGTGAATCACGCGCACGCCTCTTTGCCTTCGCGGAAGAAGACGGCAGCTATTCCTACTGGGTTGGATTTCAGAATTTCTATGCGATCACTCGGTATAACCACAGCCCACTTTATGCCATGGCGGTCTTCCAACTCGCAGAGCAACTGCGTGCGCATCGCGTGACACAGGATGCACAGTAATGCGCGGTATTGGGTGTTTATTTCTATCGTTAGTCGCGCTAGGACTGGTCGGCTGTAGCAGTCAGCCCGAGCAGGGGCGCTATCGTCTTGCAAGCGACGAAGCGCCTCTCAGAACACCGACTGCAGCAGAACTCTATCCTCTGACCCCCCGTCCTGAAGCAATTGGTCGACGTGGCAACCTACCCTATGAAATAAATGGCCAACACTATCGTGTGCTTTCCGATGCGAATGGTTTTGTGGAAGAAGGTATTGCAAGTTGGTATGGCCAAAAATTTCATGGGCACCTGACGTCTCTCGGCGAGCATTACGACATGTATAGCTTGTCAGCAGCACACAAGACGCTTCCTCTGCCCACATGGGTTCGGGTGACCAACCTTGAAAATGGTAAAAGTGTGATTGTGCGTGTGAATGATCGGGGGCCATTTCATAGTGATCGGGTAATCGATCTCTCGTTCTCTGCCGCGTACGCTATCGATATGCATCGACGCGGTACGGCACCGGTTCGCGTTGAGGCCATCACCTTTGATCAGCCTGGTTTTGATGATATCCCCGCGCACTTTATTCAAATTGCTGCAGCGCGCGAGCAATCAAACCTCGAGCGACTTGCAACTCAGTTAAAAGAAAATTATCAACTGAGCGCAACTACCCGGTATCAAAATGGTCTGAATCGTCTGTATATCGGGCCCTTTACTGAGCGACAAACCATACACTGGATAAATCAATTGCAGCAGGACGGGTTTCAAGGCATTTTTCGTGTCCCCGTGGAAAACCTGCCGTAAATACCATGTGAAGACGTTCCGATACAGACCATAAATTGCTATACTCGTGCCCCTTTTATCGCCACATCCACTCGGCAGAAAGGCGCGCAAGAACCTGATTCTAACAATGAGACGAGAGATGAAGACTGACATGAACAGCCGCAAAATTCTGTTTACTCCGCTGGTTGCTATGGTGGCATTCCTATTAAGCGTTTTTACCGTCCATGCGGTTACTCCACCGGTCCCTCCTGTCAATGCGCGCGCGTACGTGATGATGGATTACACGACGGGTCATATCATCGCGAGCGAGAACGCGGACGAACTTCACGGCCCTGCCAGTCTCGTCAAAATGATGACAAGCTACATTATTGGTCGGGAGTTACAGAATGGCCGCATCGCGCTCGATGATACCGTAACCGTCAGCCAAAATGCCTGGGCACGTAACTTTCCAGGCTCGAGCCTGATGTTTATCGAAGTCGGGCGTGAGGTTCAAGTCGAGGACCTAAATCGTGGCATTATCATTGCGTCAGGAAACGATGCCTGTGTCGCGATGGCTGAGCATATTGCAGGGACCGAAGATGGGTTCGTCAATCTTATGAATGCATATGCACGCGAATTAGGCATGACTCAAACTGTATTTTCTAACAGCCACGGTCTGACTAGCGAGGGTCAGCAAACGTCGGCGCGCGATATGGCCATTCTTGCCCGCGCGCTCATCCGCGACGTACCGGAGCAACATGCGCTTTATTCTGAGCGTGAATTTACCTTCAATGGAATCCGTCAGTACAACCGAAACTCACTCCTGTGGGACCGGACGTTGAATGTTGACGGCTTAAAAACTGGTTACACTCGTGAATCAGGGTATCACCTTGTGACAACCGCTACCGAAGGGGATACGCGCCTTATTACTGTCGTCCTTGGGACCGCAAGCGAAACTGTGCGGGCCGCTGAATCGAAAAAATTATTAAACTACGGCTTCCGCTTCTTTGAAACGGTAAAAGCCTACAGTGCGGGCGAGAAACTCGCATCGCAGCGGATTTGGGGCGGCTCGGTTGATGAAATCGCGCTGGGTACGGGTGAGGATGTTGTGGTCACCTTACCACGTGGACAACGTCAGAACGTCCGAGCAAACTTCGTATTAGATCGGAGTCTGGAGGCACCTCTTGCTGCTGGCGAACACGTGGGGACAGTCAACTTGACGCTGGGTGATGAGGACATTGCAAGCTTCCCGTTGGTCACCCTGGTTGAAGTAACCCAAGGAGGGTTCTTTAAACGGATTATGGATAGTATTCGCAAGAGTTTTAGCGACGAATGAGTTATGTCTGGTTAAACGGAGCAATTGTTCCGGCGACTGAAGCAAAAATCTCCGCTTTCGACCGGGGATTTTTGTTTGCCGATGGTATTTATGAAGTGGTGCCTATCTATTCTGGCCAACCATTCTTATTTGATGCGCACATGGAACGTCTCGAGCGGAGTCTTCGCGAAGTTGAGATACCGCAGCCGGTCAGCCGAGCACATTGGCTTGAAATCATTGCACAGTTGCATGCGCATGCCCCTCTTGAGCATGCAGTACTCTACATCCATATTACCCGTGGTGCTGAATTTCCGCGCAATCATTTACCCTCGCCCAATTTACAACCGACCGTGATGGCGACATTATCTGCATTTACCCCGCCGGTCGGCTCAATAGCGCCTGCACGGGCAACATTGATGGAAGATATT
This sequence comes from Aliidiomarina sanyensis, assembly GCF_003987175.1. Classification (GTDB taxonomy): domain Bacteria; phylum Pseudomonadota; class Gammaproteobacteria; order Enterobacterales; family Alteromonadaceae; genus Aliidiomarina; species Aliidiomarina sanyensis. The sequence goes on from NZ_PIPM01000008.1 coordinate 76,310, forward strand.
CGTTGGCTCCGTTGTGACATTAAAAGTATCAGTCTGCTCGGAAATATTATGGCGAAGATGGCGGCTCAGCAGGACGGTTCAATTGAGCCTTTACTCCATCGAGCTGGTCGTGTGACAGAAGGTGCTTCGAGTAACTATTTCATCGTGAAAGATGACGTGCTGATTACCGCTCCAGCGGATACATTAATTCTGCCTGGCATTACACGAGATTGGGTTCTGAAGCTCGCCAAAAAGAACGGTATTTCCGTTGAAGAGCGGCCATTTTCTGTCGCGGAACTCTATGCCGCTGATGAGTGTTTCCTCACCAGCTCGACCCGTGAAATCGTCCCCATTGGCACTGTGAGCGGTCAACTGATCAACGACGGTCAATGTGGTCCCATCACTGAAAAATTAATGACGTGTTTTCGAAATAGCCGCCCAAAAGCAGTAAAAAAGGTCAAACATGAAAACCAAATTTGATGAATTACTCGAGTTTCCTTGTGACTTCACTTTCAAAGTGATGGGCGTCGCTTCAGGCGATCTCGCCGACCAAGTGATTGAGGTCATTCAGGCACATGCACCCGGCGATTATAGCCCCGAAATCCGTCCCTCAAGTAAAGGCAACTATTACTCCATTTCGGTTTCTGTCGTGGTCAACAGCAAAACCCACATTGAGACGTTGTATCGAGCCCTTGCCGATATTGATGACGTCCGATACGTTTTGTAAGCCCCTACGTTTTGTCCGGTGTTGCGGACGTAAAAGCACGGTATACTAACCCCATGCATAAACTAGTCATTCGACAACTGCATGACATGCCCTATGAGCCGGTGTGGCGTTCTATGCAAGCATTCACCGACGCGCGCGATGAGCATGCACTTGATGAGCTTTGGATCGTGGAGCACCCTCCTGTATTTACGCAGGGGCAAGCAGGCAAGGCGGAACACCTGTTGGCGCCCGGAGATATTCCCGTGGTTCCTGTCGATCGTGGCGGACAGGTGACCTATCATGGTCCAGGACAGCTTGTGGTATACTTTCTGCTCGATATTCGGCGCCGCAAGATTGGCGTGAGAGAGTTGGTCACAGCGATCGAAAGTAGCATTGTCGACGTTTTAAAATCTTATGGGATCGAGTCCGCTCCGCGTGCCGACGCGCCGGGTGTCTATATCGGCGAAGAGAAAGTCTGTTCCGTTGGATTGCGGATCCGTCGGGGTTGCTCATTCCATGGGTTGGCGATGAACGTCAATATGGACCTCTCGCCATTCTTGCGGATCAACCCCTGCGGCTACGCTGGGATGGTCATGACGCAAACGAGTGCTCATGGCGGCCCAACATCGGTCAAAGAGGCCGCAGATAAAGTGGTTGCTGCCTTTGCTCAGCAGCTGAATTACACTGAACTTGATGCAACAACAGGACTTCCTGAAGCCTATGTCTAAAAGTGCAAACATTGAAGCCGGAGTAAAGCTCCGCGACGCCGACAAAATGTCACTCATCCCAGTCAAAGTGGTTCCCACTGAGCGGGAGCAAATGTTGCGCAAACCAGAGTGGCTCAAAGTCAAATTGCCTGCGTCCACTGAAAAGATCGATCACATTAAGAAAGCGATGCGCAAACATGGTCTTCACTCGGTATGTGAAGAAGCAAGCTGTCCTAATTTGCCCGAGTGCTTTAATCACGGGACGGCGACCTTTATGATTTTAGGGGCTATTTGCACACGACGCTGTCCATTCTGTGATGTCGCGCATGGTCGCCCACTCGCCCCAGATCCCGACGAGCCCGTTAAACTCGGGATGACGATTCGCGATATGGGTGTGCGCTATGTGGTGGTGACCTCGGTGGACCGAGATGATCTCCGCGACGGAGGTGCACAACACTTTGCCGACTGTATCCGAGAAATTCGTGCACACTCGCCAAACATTCAGGTTGAAGTACTGGTTCCTGATTTCCGCGGGCGGATGGATATTGCACTCGACATCCTAGAGGCTGAAGCTCCGGATGTATTTAATCACAACCTAGAGACCGTTCCCCGTCTTTATAAAGCGGCACGCCCGGGTGCAAATTACCAATGGTCACTGGATTTGCTGAAGAAATACAAAGCGCGTCGCCCAGACGTTCGGACAAAATCAGGCCTGATGGTGGGGCTCGGTGAAACCAACGAAGAGATTCTTGCCGTCATGGAAGATTTGCGACGTCATGACGTCGACATGTTGACTATCGGTCAGTATTTACAACCGAGCCGTCATCACATCCCGGTCACCCGTTACGTGACTCCGGATGAGTTTGCGATGTTTAAGGAAGCAGCTGATAAAATGGGCTTTACCCAAGCGGCATCAGGCCCACTTGTTCGCTCTTCTTATCACGCCGATTTACAGGCAGCAGGCATTGAAGTCTCTTAATCGTCTCGAATCCACTCGCGACGTTGGGCAATAATCGACTATCACTCCCCGATGGTCGCATTTTGCTGGTAATCAAGCTCCGTTCACGCTGTGATGTAGTTCATTACAGAAGAAACGGAGCTTTTTTATGCGCACGTCTGCACAACGCCTCGCAACGACGCTTGGTATTGCCAGTTTTATCCCGTTGGTTGCTCTCGCGAATCCGGTCAATATCGGTTATCAAGAACCAGCTCAAGAAATCATTGATATCGTCGATGCCGCACCTGCACCCGGTGCAAATCTGAGTCCAGGTGGCGATTTCTTGCTGATACTCGACTACCCCGCACTCCCAACTTTGCGTGATCTTGCCGCACCAGAGTATCGACTTGCCGGTCGACGGATCAACCCCGCGAATAGCACGATCAGCCAAGCACGATATATCGAAGACTTTCGCTTGATTGAAACAGAGTCCGGTGATGCACGAACCATCGAGAATCTGCCAGCCGACTTGCGCGCAATTGGCGTGTCGTGGGCACCATCGGCAGACTATTTTGCTTTTATCCACATGGAAGAAGACGCTGCGACCCTATGGAAAGTCAGCCTAAGAGAGAACCGAGCACGCCAATGGAGCTCGCTTCCCGTCAACAGCGTCTGGGGTACTCAACTCGAGTGGAGTGCGGATAGTCAGAGCATTCTCGTAACACTTGTGGATCCTGCTCGTGGAGCCGAGCCACAGCGCCCCATCGTCCCTGCCGCACCCGTCATCACGGAGACTCGTGGACGCAGCGCGCCCGCGCGTACCTACCAGGATCTTCTGAGTGATGAGCATGACGAGGCCCTGTTTGACTATTATTTCAGCAGTCAAATTGCTCGTGTGCACACCTCCGGCGACGTCGATCTTATCGGGAGTCCGGGGGTCTACAATGACGTTCAATGGTCTCCGGACAATCAATATATTCTTGTGACTGAACTGCAGCGCCCATACTCCTACGCGGTGCCGCAGTTCCGATTTGCGCGGACAACAGATGTTTGGAATTTAAACGGTGAATCCGTCTATCAGGTGGTGGATCAACCGCTCGCTGATAATCTTCCGATCGGGTTTGATGCGGTCGTTGAGTCGCGCCGCAACATCAGCTGGCGGAACGACGCAGATGCAACCTTAGTCTGGGCTGAAGCCGCCGATGGCGGAAATCCGCGCGCTGAAGCAGAAGTACGTGACCGGGTGTATCAACTCGCAGCACCTTTCGAATCAGATCCAAGCCATCTACTCGATTTGAATTTTCGCTTCTCTCGCTTACTCGCAGCAGATGGTGATACCGCATTAGTATGGGAGCGTTGGTGGGCGGATCGCGAAGAACGGGTATGGAACATCAATCCAGATGGTGATCGTGCTCCTGAGCTCGTTTGGGAGCGTTCATGGGAAGACAGTTACAATGACCCCGGAAATCCGCTCATGACGCGGGTTGATGGTCGTCGCGTGTTACTGATCGATGATGGACACATCATTCTCACCGGAACCGGCGCCTCCGACGAGGGCGATCGTCCATTCATCCACCGTCGTCATCTGGGCACTGGAGAAACCGAGCAACTCTGGCGCTCGCAATCCCCTTACTTCGAGCGCCCAGTCGCTCTCATCAATTGGTCTGAGCGTCGTTTTCTGACTCAACGGGAATCAATCAACTCGCCACCCGATTTCTATCTGCGCGAGCTAGGCAATAATGATCTGACCGCTCTCACTGAAACGCCTCACCCAATGCCTGACACCTTGGGGATCTCCCGAGAACTGATTCATTATGAGCGGGAAGATGGACTGCCTATGTCAGCCACGCTGTTTCTTCCTGCCGGATACGATGCCGAACGCGATGGTCCCTTACCAACCATCATTTGGGCCTATCCACGGGAATTCAGAAGTTCAGCGGCCGCAGCCCAGGTCAGCGGTTCTCCCTATGAATTTAATCGGATTAGCTATTGGCGACCGCAGTTCCTTGCGACGCAAGGGTATGCAGTCCTAGATAATGCAACCATGCCCATCGTCGGTGAAGGGGAACAGCTGCCAAATGACACATTTATTGAGCAGTTGATCATGAACTCAAGAGCAGCCATCGACGCGGGCGTTTCCCGCGGCGTCACCGACCCCAATCGAGTGGCTCTCGGTGGGCACAGCTATGGCGCCTTCATGACCGCTAATGTCCTAGCCCATAGCGATCTTTTCCAAGCAGGAATCGCCCGAAGCGGCGCTTATAACCGCTCGCTTACCCCGTTTGGTTTCCAGCGGGAGGAACGGACAATTTGGGATGATCCTGCATTGTACCAACGGATGTCACCGTTCTTTTCTGCCCATCAGATTAAAACACCGTTGTTACTCATTCATGGTGCAGAAGACAACAACTCGGGAACCTTCCCGATGCAAAGCGAACGGATGTATCAGGCGATCAAAGGGAACGGCGGAATTACCCGTCTGGTGATGCTCCCTCTGGAATCACATGGATATCGCGCGCGCGAAAGTGTTCTACATATGCTGTGGGAGACAGTCGAGTGGCTTGACGAGTTCGTCAAACACGCGGAATAGCCTTTCGCTGATAAAAGGCCCCATCCGAACATCACGGATGGGGCTTTTTTATTCGAGCCGTTCGTCGATCAGCTTGAGGTATAAGTCTGGAACCGAACCAAGTTCGTGATGTTCCATGAAAGTCACTTCAGCTAACGGCTTCCACGCGAACGTCGCAGTCGCATCACAGGTCGCGGCGGGAAAAAGTCCAATTTGCTCCTCATACGCTTCCGGTGTTCCGAGAGTCCAGAGCCCATCGTCTCGCTCCGTGGCGATTGGGGCCTCCAGATGAGCAATCCACGGAATACGATTGCGTAGCATTTGCTTCTCTTCGTACGTCATGACATCTGAGGAAGTTAAGACCAAATTGAGCGGTTGAAAGGAAAAGCTGCCGCTACAAAATGCTTCAGCGAGACGGGCTCGCATCGGATATTCATCCGCAAGTCCCAGTGCATGTCCAATTTCATGTTGGAGCAGCAAGCCAGACGCCTGCTCGGGAACGAATACAATCCCATTTCGCGTATTGGCGACTCCACGACCCGAGGCAACCAAAGTCACCGTATGCATGCCTTCCACTGGTTCAGGGAGCGCACTCCAATCGAGGTCGCACTCAACTCGCCGCGAGCTACCATTACATTGCGCAATATCATCTGCAGGAAAATGTGTTGCACAAATTGAGAGCCCGCCATGTGCAAATTGTTCTTGGACGTAAGACAGACGTTCAATAAAGTGCTCCCGACGATGAAGCGGTGCAATCAACTGGAGCTGGAGGCGGCAAGATGTGTCGGAGACCAAGGCTGAGCCATCCATCACAGCTGTTGGTATTGATTCGTCTTCAAATTTAGCGCTGGGTGAAAATTGCCACACTGCAAAGCTCACCGCAGCTGCGAAGAGTGCGGCGGTGATGGCCGCTTCAAGCGGCCCAGATGTTTTCATTTGAGGTGTATCTTGAGTCATAGATGTGCGCGATGGATAACAAACATTATTGAACGCGTAATTGGTCTCGAACTCGATTTAATTCAGTTCGCGCATAACGATGCTCTAAATACGGGAAGACGTTGGTGGATAGGGACAATTTAAAATAATTCATCGCCTGATAGTAAAGCCCCTGCTGTGCAGCAACTTTACCAAGATAAAAATAGGCTTCACAGAGCTTGTAGGCGAGCTCCCGCTGATCCGACGCATTCTCAAAAGCTGCCATCACTAAGGTTTCATCATCAATCTCGCCGACCAAGAACCTTAGAATCATTTGCCCCCATGCGTTGCCATCGGCAAACTCCCATTGTTCGGTGAGCTGCTCATAAGCGCGTCCAGGATTTAATTGATATGCAGCAAAATAATGCCAAATGACACGAAAGGGATCACTCGGCTCTTGAAAGTAGTAATCTGCGAAATCACCGAGCGCAAGTTCATACTGCCCATTGTAATAAGCAGCGAGTCCGCGATTTAAATAGACGAACTCATGATCTGGCTGCAGCTCAATCACACTATCGAATGCTTCGAATGCGCCCTGATACTCGCCGGCCTGCGCATAATAAATTCCCAGTGAGTGGTAGGCTTCCGCCATTCCCGGCTTCAGCTCGAGCGCTTGATTAATATCCACTAGAGCGAGTGTTGGCAAACCAAGATAATCAAAGGTCATCGCTCGTCGATGAAGAAGTTGAGCGCGTTGCTCATCGTCAAGCTCTGCTTTGTACAACAGCTCGGTGAGTTGCAGCAGCTCAAATTCGAGATTCTGATCGGCTGGGAGCGGCTCGACCAAGTATAGTTGGGCCGCTGAATCCCTCACTTCAACTTCGTTTCGATCGGTAACGTCCCGCGCAGGATGATCCGGAGTGGTAGCGCAGGCACTCAACAGAACAACGATACCGCTGGTTATCAATAGTTTTCGCAACAACATGTATTTCGGATACTCCAAGGCGAGGTGATATCTCCATTACATCATATTCAATGTCACTGGCAAAGAGGCAAAAAAATGGCTACCGCAAAGGTAGCCATTTCGAATGGACTGAACAGCCGGAGGATTTATTCTTCCGACGTCGTTTCCTCGGTGCTTTCCTGCGCTTCTTTCATGCTAAGGCGCACACGACCTTGGCGGTCAATTTCCAGAACTTTTACGTTAACCATTTGACCAACAGAGAGGTAATCATTTACGTCCTCAACACGCTTGTCGCTGATCTGAGAAATATGAACCAATCCATCCTTGCCTGGCAGCACGGTGACAAAAGCTCCGAAGTCAACGATACGAGCGACTTTCCCCTCGTAAATACGACCCACTTCTACTTCCGCAGTCAGTGCTTCGATACGTTTTACCGCAGCCTGCGCTGATGCTTCGTCCGTCGCCGCAATCTTGATGGTGCCATCATCGTCAATCTCGATCGAGGTGCCAGTTGACTCGGTCAGCTCACGAATAACCGCTCCCCCTTTTCCGATCACATCCCGGATTTTCTCAGGATTGATTTTCATAATGTGGAAACGAGGAGCAAAGTCAGACACGTCATCACGCGCTGAGCTGATTGCTTGGTCCATAACGGTCAGAATATGCAAACGAGCGGCTTTTGCCTGTGCCAAAGCTTGTTGCATGATATCTTTCGTGATGCCCTCAATTTTAATATCCATTTGTAAGGCGGTCACACCCGTTGCGCTTCCGGCAACTTTAAAGTCCATGTCGCCCAAGTGATCTTCATCACCCAAGATATCCGAAAGGACCACGAACTTGTCGTCTTGCTTCACAAGACCCATTGCGATTCCAGCCACTGATGCCTTGATCGGCACTCCAGCGTCCATCAGCGCAAGCGAAGTGCCACATACTGATGCCATTGAGCTTGAACCATTTGACTCAGTAATCTCAGAGACCACTCGAATGGTATACGGGAATTCTTCCGCAGAGGGCATGACTGCGAGGACGCCACGCTTGGCCAATCGACCATGACCGATCTCACGTCGCTTCGGTGAACCCACCATCCCCGTCTCGCCAACACAGTACGGAGGGAAGTTGTAGTGCAGCATGAAACGATCGGTCCGAGCACCCATGATTTCATCGATATTCTGCGCATCACGCTCCGTTCCAAGCGTTGCGGTAACCAATGCTTGCGTCTCGCCACGGGTAAATACTGATGAACCATGAACACGCGGAAGTACACCGGTCGCAACGTCAAGCGCACGAACCATATCCGGTTCACGACCATCAATACGAGGCTCCCCAGCGAGAATCCGACTGCGAACGACATCCGACTCCAACGCATGGAAAATATCACCGATCTCTTTTTCATCAGCCGCTTCGTCGTTCGCGTGAATTTCTGCAATGACTTCTTTGAGTGCGACAGACAATGCATCGCGACGCTCGGACTTGTCAGTAATGCGATATGCTTCACCGATCTTACTTTCCGCAGCGGCTTTCACAGCAGCAATCAAAGGCTCATTTTTAGGAGCCGGTGACCAATCCCACTTCGGAGTATTTACTTCTGCGGCAAGCTCATTCACAGCAGCAATAACCGCTTGGGATTGCTCGTGACCATATACAACTGCGCCAAGCATCACTTCTTCACTGAGCAGATTCGCTTCTGATTCCACCATCAATACGGCAGATTCGGTGCCTGCGACTACGAGGTCGAGGTCAGAACTTTCAAGTTCAGTTTTCGTGGGGTTCAAAACGTATTCGCCGTTTTGGAAACCTACGCGCGCTGCGCCGATTGGGCCATTGAACGGAATGCCAGAGATTGCCAACGCAGCGGAAGTACCGATTAGCGCAACAATGTCAGGGTTCACTTCTGGGTTCAATGAAACAACGGTCGCGATGACCTGGACTTCGTTATAAAAGCCGTCCGGGAACAAAGGACGGATCGGCCGGTCAATCAAGCGGCTTGTCAATGTTTCGTTTTCTGAGGGACGTCCTTCACGCTTAAAAAATCCACCTGGGATTTTACCTGCAGCGTAAGTACGTTCTTGATAATTTACGGTGAGCGGGAAAAAGTCTTGTCCGGCCTTCGCTTCTTTCTTACCGACAACGGTGACCAACACGGTGGTGTCATCCATGCTTACCATTACAGCACCGTTGGCCTGCCGGGCAATTGCTCCGGTTTCCATCGTGACTGTATGCTGACCATATTTAAACTGTTTAATAATCGGATTCACGTTTACATTTCCTTCAACTTACTTGCGTTTTGCCCGTCGCTTCTCAGGGCCATCTCTTTTTACAACTTGCTTTTAATCTGAACAGTATACCTAAAGGAACACTGACGGGAGAACCGTTTTTTACGATTCGCCCCGTTTTGAAACGATTCTTTCATGTGCCGCGGATTAAAAAAATAAAGGGGCCCTAGGCCCCTTTACCAAAACCGCTTAGCGGCGCAGTTCTAGACGCTGAATCAAGTCAACGTAGCGCGCTTCGTCTTTACGCTTCAGGTAGTCCAACAGCTTACGACGCTGGCTTACCATGCGAAGCAAACCACGACGTGAGTGGTGGTCGTGCTTATGCTCTTTGAAGTGACCTTGCAAGTGGTTGATTTGGGCAGTTAACAGTGCAACCTGAACTTCAGGTGAACCCGTGTCGCCTTCGGCACGTGCATAGTCAGAAACGATTTGTGCTTTTTGAGCTGCAGTTAGTGACATAAATAAACTCCAAAAGGTTAATAATGCTAGAGCCAATCACTAATTCAGCCCCAGCGGAAGCGCGCATTATACGCACCCATGCGTGTAAATACAAGCTAACTCAGGGTTAGCACACGCTTCGGCCAATATCGACCATCGGCACGCAAATAAGCGACCCCAAGAAATCCTTCCGGGCTTTTGACACGAATAAGACCACCGAGATTATCCGTCTCTTCTGCCAGCGGTTGGCCATGCAGTAATCCCTGACCTTGCTCTCGATCGACAAAAACCTCCGGTAATTCAGCAACCGGTGAATCCGTGGGCAATAATAGTGCATCTAACCCACTGTAATCCCAGGTTTCGGGGGTTTCTCGCCCCTGAACCATGGCTTCGAGTGCTTCAAGGGTGTGCATCTGATTCGTCGGATATTGCCCCACTTCCGTTCGGTGCAAAGTTTTGACGTGCGCTCCGCAGCCTAGCGCTTGCCCTAAGTCGTCTACCAGTGACCGGATATATGTGCCTTTACTGCAGCGAACATGCATCGTCACATAAGGCAGATCAACGGATTCCACTTCGATAGAATAGATGGTTATTGCGCGGGCCGGTCGTTCAATTTCAATTCCTTTACGAGCGTATTCATACAAGGGCTTCCCTTGATACTTTAATGCTGAAAACATCGAAGGAATTTGATGAATCGGCCCTTTAAACTGAGCCAAGGCCTGATTCAATTGTTCCGAGGTAAATGTTACCGGGAGCTGAGCAACAATTGTGCCGTCCGCATCACTTGTATTGGTACGAACACCAAACTCCGCAACCACGCGGTACGCCTTGTCCGCATCGAGCAAAAATTGCGCAAACTTCGTCGCTTCACCAAGGCAAATAGGCAACATCCCAGTTGCTAATGGGTCGAGCGCGCCTGTGTGCCCCGCTTTTTGCGCATAAAAAATACGTTTAACTTGCTGTAGAATACGATTGGATGAGGCGCCGGTCGGCTTGTCCACCAAAATAACACCATCAATAGGACGACCTCGCGTTTTTCTTGCCACGGCTGCTCTACCCTCACTTAGAAATTTTTTTCTACACCTAGAAAAACGCCGGAACAAGTCCGGCGTTTTGCTTATTCTTTGTTGTTCGACTCATCCTGTTTGGATTCGTCTCGCTCACGCGCTTCTCGAACCAGCTTAGCCATCCGAATCCCTTCAAGAAGAGAGACATCATGTACAAATCTCAGATCGGGCGTAATTCGTGACTTGATTCGTTTCCCAAGAAGCGAGCGAATGTAACCAGAGGCTTCATTTAACACTTTCAGAGCCACCTTAACCTGCTCTTCATCATCTTGAAGAAACGTCACAAAGACTTTCGCGTACGCCAGGTCTTTTGAAACCTCAACGTCAGAAACCGTGGGCATCACAACACGGGGATCTTTGATCTCCCGTTGCAATATCATCGCGATTTCTCGTTGCATCTGCTGCGAAAAACGGTCGGTACGACTGAATTCTTTCTTCATAATTTCACTCCTATTTCGCAAGCACATCGTGCTGAGCAGTCCATCTGGACTGCTCACACTGCATGTTACAGAGTACGCTCAACCTCGATGGTCTCGAAGACTTCAATCTGGTCACCGACGCGGACATCGTTGTAGTTCTTCACTCCGATACCACACTCCATACCATTTCGAACTTCTTGCACATCATCCTTAAAGCGACGCAACGACTCCAATTCACCCTCATAAATCACGACATTGTCGCGCAGAACGCGAATTGGGGCTGAACGCTTCACGACACCTTCTGTCACCATACAGCCAGCGATTGCGCCAAGTTTTGGTGATTTAAAGACATCGCGAACCTCTGCCAAGCCAATGATGACCTGCTTAAACTCAGGAGCCAACATCCCGGTCATTGCCTGCTTGATTTCATCAATCAAGTCATAGATGACGCTGTAATAACGGAGCTCAATACTCTCGTTTTCACTGATACGACGCGCCGTTGCGTCGGCCCGAACGTTAAAGCCGATTACGATGGCATTCGAGGCACCCGCCAAACTGATATCTGTCTCGGTGATTCCACCAACACCTGAGCCGATGATGTTAACTTTCACTTCATCAGTTGAGAGCTTCGTCAATGATTCAACAATTGCCTCAAGTGATCCTTGAACATCCGCTTTCACCACCAAGTTCAGATCTGAAACGTCACCTTCTTGCATGCTGTTAAACATGTTTTCAAGTTTCGCTTTCTGTTGACGGGCAAGCTTCACTTCGCGATATTTGCCTTGACGATAGTTCGAGACTTCGCGCGCTTTCCGCTCATCTTTCACCACCGTGACTTCGTCACCGGCTTGGGGAACTCCCGACAATCCAAGAATCTCGACCGGGATTGATGGACCTGCGCTTTGAACTTCCTGACCAATTTCATTGCGCATCGCCCGAACACGTCCATACTCCAGACCACACAAAACAATATCACCCCGATTGAGTGTACCGCTTTGCACAAGGACTGTCGCAACGGGTCCGCGACCTTTGTCGAGACGTGATTCAATCACGATACCGTGAGCCATGCCGCCATGCGCTGCTTTCAAATCAAGTAATTCAGACTGAAGCAAAATCGCCTCGAGCAGGCCATCGATGTTCTCGCCTGACTTCGCAGAGACGTGTACAAACTGCGTATCGCCGCCCCATTCCTCAGAGAGGACATTGTGTTGGGCGAGCTCGGATTTCACACGATCAGGATCCGCTTCTGGCTTGTCAATCTTGTTCACCGCAACCACTAGAGGAACGCCGGCAGCTTTCGCGTGTTGAATTGCCTCAACGGTCTGTGGCATCACCCCATCGTCTGCTGCGACCACAAGGATAACGACGTCCGTCGCACTTGCACCACGAGCACGCATCGAAGTAAACGCCGCGTGACCTGGAGTGTCAAGGAACGTAATCATGCCATGACCAGTGTCAACGTGATACGCACCGATGTGCTGCGTAATTCCGCCTGCTTCACCCGCGGCAACCTTCGCCTTCCGGATGTAATCCAGTAATGATGTCTTACCGTGATCAACATGACCCATCACGGTAACAACCGGAGCACGCGCGGTCAGTTCACCGACATCGCCCCGATCTTGAAGGACTGACTGTTCAAGTTCATTGTCATTCACCAAGACGAACTTATGCCCCATCTCTTCAACCAGCAATGATGCAGTCTCCTGATCAAGGACTTGGTTGATGGTCACCATTTCGCCCATTTTCATCATGGTTTTAATGACTTCAGATGCTTTAATAGCCAATCGGTTTGCTAGGTCAGCGACCGTAATCGTCTCCGGAATCCGCACTTCGCGCTCAACTGGAGAGGCAGGCTTATTGAAGCCATGCTGCATCGAACTTGGACTCCGCTTACTGCCCTTACGACGGCGTTCACGACGTGGCGCTTCATCTTTGTCGTCATCTTTACCACGGCGCTTCGTTTTCTTCGCTGTGCGACGGCCACGACGCTCTTCTTCCGTGTCCTGTTGCTCTTCAGCAAATTTCGCGGTGGTCGAGGTCGTAAAGTGGACATCCTCTTCTTCAAGCTTCTTACGACGGGCTTCTTCTTCTTCCCAACGCGCTTGGTTCTCTTCTGCTAAACGACGCGCTTCTTCGGCTTGTCGCTTTGCTTCTTCTTCAACTTTCTTCGCAGTTTCCGCTTCTTGAGCTTGACGTAGACGCTCTGCTTCGACCCGTGCAGCTTCTGCTTTCGCTCGCTCTTCAGGCGACTTTTCTACAGCCGGCTTTGCAGCGGCTTTCTGTTCACCTGCTTTGCGTTTCTCTTCTGCAGCTTTGCGTTCTTCTTCCCGGCGCTTCGCTTCCGCTTCTGCTTTCGCTTTTGCTTCTGCCCGTGCTTTCTCTTCAGCCTCAAGACGCGCTTTTTCTTCAGCTTCTGCGGCTAAACGCTCCTCTTCCTGCTGACGCGCTTCCTCTTCAGGACTCCGCTTCACGTATGTCCGCTTCTTCCGCACTTCAACCTGAACCGCTTTGGCGCGGCCCGGACCTGCGTTAATGCTCAACGTACTGCGTGTTTTCCGCTTTAATGTCATCCGACTCGGTGCAGCATTCCCATCGCCACCATGCGCTTTATTTAAATGCGCTAGGAGGGCCGCTTTTTCGTCTTCTGTTACAGTATCGCCTACCGCTTTCTCAATGCCGGCATCGCTGAACTGCTTCAACAAGCGATCAACGGAGGTTCCGATATCACTGGCAAGTTTTTCAAGTTTGACTTCTGCCATCTAATTCATACCTCACTTTTCAATTATGCTTCATCACTAAACCAGCAAATATTTCGGGCCTTCATGATCAATTCGCCCGCTTGCTCTGGTGTCAGTGACTCAATTCCTTCCAGATCGTCTGTTCCCTGCTCTGCAAGGTCTTCCAAGGTTTTTACACCCATTGCTGCCAGCTCATAAGCGAGGTGACGATCCATACCTTCTAAATCGAGCAACGTTGAATCAGGTTCCGCACCTTCCAACGACTCTTCGGTTTTCAGCGCTTTAGTGGTCAGATAATCACGAGCACGATTCCGCAGCTCTTCAACAATATCTTCGTCCATACCATCGATTGACAAAAGTTCTGCAACCGGGACATAGGCGATCTCCTCAAGCGATGAGAACCCTTCGTCAATCAGGACAGTTGCAAAATCTTCATCGATTTCGAGACCTTCAGTGAATAACTGCAATAAACGCTCTGACTCCGCTTCATTGCGCTCATTGAACGCTTCAACGGTCATCACGTTTAGTTCCCAACCGGTCAACTGACTTGCCAGACGGACATTCTGTCCATTCCGACCGATTGCTTGCGCTAGATTCCCTTCTTCTACTGCGATATCCATGGTCCGAGTTTCCTCGTCCATTACAATCGAGACGACTTCCGCAGGCGCCATTGCATTAATCACGAATTGCGCTGGGTTATCATCCCACAATACGATATCCACACGCTCGCCGCCCAGCTCGCCTGATACGGCTTGAACACGCGCACCGCGCATACCAACACAGGCACCCACAGGATCAATGCGACGGTCATTGCTCTTCACTGCAATTTTGGCTCGCGATCCCGGATCACGCGCAGCACCTTTTACTTCAATCATTTCTTCGCCAATTTCCGGCACTTCAATGCGGAATAGCTCAATTAAGAAGTCTGGGTGGGTCCGGCTCACAAACAATTGAGCACCACGTGCTTCAGGACGAACGGCGAATAGTAACCCACGCACACGGTCCCCTGGACGAACACTCTCACGCGGGAGCATTTCGTCGCGGAAAATAACCGCCTCTGCATTATTGCCCAGGTCGAGAATAATATTATCCCGCGTGGCTTTCTTCACGATCCCACTAATCAGCGTACCCACTTGGTCCTCATACTGCTCAACGACCTGTGCACGTTCGGCTTCACGAACCTTTTGCACAATCACCTGTTTCGCAGTCTGCGTGGTAATCCGATCGAATTGAATCGATTCGATTTGCTCTTCGATGTAGTCACCAACTTTAATTTCGGGATCATCAATCTGAGCCGCAGATAATGAAATCTCCGCGTACGGGTTCTCAAGACCGCCATCCGGATCTTCCACAACACGCCAGCGACGGAATGTATCGAAACCACCGGTGCTCCGATTGATAGCCACCCGAACGTCAATATCCCCGTCGTATTTCTTGCGAGTCGCAGTCGCAATCGCAATTTCTAGGGCCTCAAAAATTTTCTCGCGCGGCACCGCTTTTTCATTCGATACCGCCTCTGCAACCAGCAAAATCTCTTTACTCATCTCTTGCCTCGTCAACGCTGAATCTTAATCAAACTTTGGTACCAGGTTCGCTTTCTTAATCGCGTTGACCGGTACATTCAATGATTCTTCACCTATTTTAAAAGTAACCGAGTCGCCTGTGACGTCCACAATTACCGCTTTGAAATTTCGTTTATTCTGAATCGCTACTGTCAATTGCACCGAAACCTCTTCCCCACGGAAGCGGTCATAGTGACTGATATTGAACAACGGACGATCCATTCCTGGAGAGGACACTTCAAGGTTGTATTCGCTATTAATTGGGTCTTCTACGTCCAAAACTGCACTCACCTGATGGCTAACATCTGCACAGTCATCTACCGTAATGCCATCTTCGTGGTCAATGTACACGCGAAGCGTGGATTGTTTTGCCCGCACGAACTCGATGCCAACAAGTTCATACCCGGCGGCCGAAACCGCGGGTTCAAGCATATTTGTCAACCGTTCTACCAAAGTTGCCAACCTAACCTCCAGAAACAAAAAAAGGGCATAACGCCCAGTTCTCAGGTACCCAATAATTGACTACGAGGGCTAGATAGCAAAAAGCCCCGGACCTTGTCGGGGGCTATTATACAATCGAGCCTATCGACCTGAGCTTACCGGGCTGATGAGAGCGTAATCGCTGCGCATCAATCGTTCCGTTAAACTCGAACTGGTTGCGGGGGCAGGATTTGAACCTACGACCTTCGGGTTATGAGCCCGACGAGCTACCAGACTGCTCCACCCCGCGTCCGATGGTGAGTATTATACCTGCTTCCCTTCTCTTTTCAACCGGCAGCGCCCGTAATATCGCGTTTTCCAAGAAAAAAAGAAGTTTTGAAACAATTGGATATAAACTCATAAATTGGTGCCGAAGACGAGACTTGAACTCGTACGCTCAGAAGAGCACCACCCCCTCAAGATGGCGTGTCTACCAATTCCACCACTTCGGCATAATTTGGATGTGTTTCCAGGTATTAATTCCCTGGAGGCAGATCATTATTCCGTGGTTGTTCACTTGTTGGTACGGTTAGGTCACCAAAATCGTCAACAGAGGTGCGATCAGTTGCAACCATGTTGCCGAGAATCAAGCTCAACAGGAAAAACGTCACTGCAATGATGGCGGTCATCCGCGTCAGGAAGTTACCCGAACCACCTGCACCGAACACCGTGTTTGAAGCGCCTGCTCCAAACGAGGCGCCCATCTCTGCGCCCTTACCTTTTTGCACCAAAATCAAGGCAATCAATGCGATTGCGACGAGAAGGTACAAAACTAATAAAACTTCATACATAAGCTGTATTATCCTTTTGCTGCCTTGCAAATGGCATCAAACTGAACCGGGTCAAGACTTGCACCGCCAATCAGGCCGCCGTCAATATCCGGTTGGCTAAACAATGTCTCTGCGTTTTCCGCTTTCACACTGCCGCCATAAAGAATCTGAATATCTGCTGCTTCTGAGGGCGCAACTTCCGCAACCCACTCACGCACCATCGCGTGAACTTCTTGTGCTTGCTCAGGCGACGCGGTTTTACCGGTCCCAATAGCCCAAACAGGCTCGTACGCAATTACTAGCTGAGAGAAATCCGCATCAGCGAGACCTGCTTCCAACTGACCACGCAGCACAGATTTTACCTCACCTGCCTCGCGTTGTTCCAGTGTTTCACCAATACAAAAAACTGGAATAAGTGCCTCACGTTGTGCTTGAACCACTTTTTTTGCAAGTTCTGCATCTTGCTCCGCAAACAGAGCGCGCCGTTCTGAATGACCTATGAGTACATACTCGGCACCCGAATCACGCAGCATACGTGCACTTATTTCGCCGGTAAACGCCCCTTCAGACTGTGCAGCACAGTTCTGAGCTCCGACTTTCACCTGCGCTGGCGCGAGTGATATCTCCGCCGCTTTCAAATACACCGCAGGGGGGCAGATGACGACTTTTACAGCAGTTTGCACATCATTATTTGCAAATTGCTCGGCCATCTTTTGGATGAGCCCTAAATCACCATTTAGCTTCCAGTTGGCAATCACCAGTGACTGTCTCACGGGATACTCCTGTCCTTCTGTAAGCGGCGCAGATAGTACCCGACATCATGGTGGGATACAAGCACCGCTTTGCAAAAAATTACCGTTCGCTCACATGTTAACCAATTCAGGCAGATGGAGCGAACCCGAGGGGCTAAGGGGTTACTTTATCACGAATCGACCGCACTCACCTCATTCGCGATTTGCTGTGCATAGGCTTTCACCACGCTCGCGTCCTTGCCTTCCACCATGACGCGAATCACTGGTTCGGTCCCAGATTTTCGCAACAGAACGCGACCATCACGACCGAGAGCTTGTTCAACCTCGGAAACCGCGGATGACACATTTTTTTCGTCCAATGGATTCGTACCTGGCTTGAAGCGCACATTCACCAAAACTTGAGGCATTTTATCCATTCCTTGAACCATATCGCGCGCCTTCCTGCCCTCTCGGACCATACCCGAGAGGAACTGAATCGCTGCAAGAATGCCATCTCCCGTGCTGTGATACTTCAAATTAATAATGTGTCCGGAGCCTTCGCCACCGACAAACCATCGCTTCTCTCGCAAGGCTTCCATCACATAACGGTCACCTACATTTGCACGAACAAACGGAACGTTGAGTTTTTCGAGCGCAAGCTCCATGCCGATGTTGCTCATCACCGTACCCACAACACCTCCTTCAAACGTACCGTCTTTGATAGCTTGTTTGACGAGAGCGAAAACAATCTCATCTCCGTCTATGACTGCGCCATTGGCATCGACGATCATCAGGCGGTCACCATCACCATCAAGAGCAATTCCTATATGGGCCTTCTCGGCTGTCACCTTCGCTTGAAGGTTAGCCAAGTTAGTCGCGCCATATCCAGCGTTAATGTTGAGACCATTCGGTTCACAACCGATTTCCACCACATCTGCGCCAAGCTCTCGAAAGACATTCGGCGCGATGTGGTACGTTGCACCGTGGGCACAATCCACCACAATCTTTAGGCCCGCCAAAGAAAGTTCCGATGGAAAAATCGATTTACAGAACTCAATATAGCGTCCTGCTGCATCGTCGATTCGAAACGCGCGACCAAGGGCTTCGCTTGCAACACAATCCAGCTCTTGATCTAGATAAGCTTCGATGGTTTGCTCGACTTCGTCCGTTAACTTGTGACCTGTCTCAGAAAAGAATTTGATTCCATTGTCGTAATAAGGGTTATGTGATGCACTGATTACAACGCCCGCAGCAGCACGAAACGTCCGTGTTAAGTAAGCAACAGCTGGAGTCGGCATGGGTCCAAGAAACTCCACATTGACTCCCGCACTCGAAAAGCCGGCCTCAAGCGCCGATTCCAACATGTAGCCGGAAATCCGTGTGTCCTTTCCGATAAGAACCCGTGTATTTCCTTTCGCTGCGAGTGCTTTTCCTGCCGCCCAGCCGAGCTTCAAAACAAAGTCTGGTGTAATCGGTCGCTCACCAACATGCCCACGAATTCCATCCGTGCCAAAATACTTTCCCATAATTCCTAGCATTCTCCTGTAACGGTTGCAGTCACCACGTGGACCGCATCGCGGGTCGCTCCCACATCGTGAACACGAAGGATGGAGGCCCCTTTTAACATAGCGATGGTTGCGGCTGCGATACTCGCAGGCAAACGCTCATTCACGGGTTTGCCCGTGACATGTCCCAGCATACTCTTTCTTGAAACGCCAACTAGCAATGGTTTTTCAAAATCATGAAATGCTTCGAGCTTTCGCAACAGCTCGTAATTGTGCCCCATGCTCTTGCCAAAACCAAATCCTGGATCAAGGAGAATCGCATCGTGGGAAATGCCCACGGAGCGACAGGCCTCAATACGCGTCGTAAAAAACGCGCGAATATCCGTGATCACATCGTCGTATTGCGGATTGTCTTGCATCGTTCGGGGCAGGCCTTGCATGTGCATTAAACAAACCGCAGAGCCAAATGCCGCGTACATCTCTGCGGCGGCAGTCAATGCGCCGGGCTCTTGCAAAGCACGCACATCATTAATCATCTTTGCCCCCGCTTGAACGGCGGCACGCATCACGGCAGCTTTACTCGTATCGATCGACACCTTTACCGGCAATGTAGCCGAAATTCGCTCAATCACCGGAATCACGCGATCCAGCTCTTCCTGCTCACTCACCGCTGCAGCACCCGGGCGCGTTGATTCACCGCCCACATCAATCCAGTCGGCGCCCTCTTGGCACATGCGGTCCGCCTGCTGAACCGCAGCGTCCAGTGCGACAAACCGCCCACCATCCGAAAACGAGTCGGGCGTGACGTTCAAAATCCCCATAACTTGAGCCGGTTTATATGCTCTGCTCATTGTTTTTCTCCCGAATGCGTGCGGTCGAAACCATCGTTATCTGATCATCACGAAGAAAAATGCCCCGCAAGCGGGGCATTCTTAACCAAGGACATCCGCCTATTTCGCTGGAGAGCTATCCGGCTCTTCATCGATGTCGAGGCGATCATCGTCGACAGCTTTCGGTTTTTTTACATCATCTGTTTTCGATGCGCTGCCAGATTTTGGCTTACCGTCATTATCGTGCCAGCTCGTTGGCTCTCGCACCTCACGACGTGCCATCAAATCATCGATTTGTCCGGCATCGAGGGTTTCGTACTTCATCAACGCATCTTTCATTGAATGCAAGATATCGACATTTTCTTCGAGAATCTTGTACGCACGTTCATAGTTGCGATCAATCAACTGACGAACTTCCGCATCAATTGCGCGAAGTGTTTCGTCGGACATGGTCTTGTTCTGCGCAACAGAGCGGCCCAAGAACACTTGCCCTTCTTCTTCTGCGTACAACAGCGGTCCCATCTTCGACGATAAGCCCCACTGGGTTACCATTTTCCGTGCAATCGATGTTGCCCGTTCGATGTCGTTTGAAGCGCCGGTCGTAACGTGGTCATCGCCATAAATCAGCTGCTCCGCAATCCGTCCACCATAGAGACTCGAGAGCATACTCTCAAGATGCTGTTTACTGTGACTCACCCGATCTTGTTCAGGCAAATACATCGTCACACCGAGTGCCCGTCCTCGCGGAATAATCGAGACCTTGTAGACTGGATCGTGGTCAGGAACCAGACGGCCGACGATTGCATGCCCTGCTTCATGATAAGCAGTCATTGCTTTCTCGTCTTCGGTCATCACCATCGACTTGCGCTCAGAGCCCATCAGAATTTTATCTTTCGCCTTCTCGAACTCAGCCATTGATACCATACGACGATTTTCGCGTGCGGCGAACAATGCGGCTTCATTCACGAGGTTTGCCAAGTCAGCGCCAGAGAAACCAGGCGTGCCGCGAGCGATCAGCGCAGGCTCCACATCGTCAGCAATTGGCACCTTGCGCATGTGCACTTTGAGAATTTGTTCACGTCCACGAACGTCCGGTAAACCCACAGTCACCTGACGGTCAAAACGTCCGGGCCGCAGCAGCGCTGGATCCAGTACATCTGGACGGTTTGTCGCAGCGATGACAATGATGCCTTCGTTCCCTTCAAATCCGTCCATTTCGACCAGCATTTGGTTTAACGTTTGCTCGCGCTCGTCATGTCCGCCGCCAAGGCCTGCGCCCCGCTGACGACCCACAGCATCGATCTCATCAATAAAGATAATGCAAGGTGCCGCTTTCTTCGCCTGCTCAAACATGTCGCGCACACGGGATGCACCAACACCAACAAACATCTCGACGAAATCAGAACCTGAAATCGTGAAGAATGGAACTTTCGCCTCACCCGCGACCGCTTTCGCAAGTAATGTTTTACCTGTACCCGGTGGTCCAACCATGAGAACCCCTTTCGGAATCCGGCCACCGAGGCGTTGGAATTTCGTCGGATCGCGCAAGAAATCAACTAACTCCGCGACCTCTTCTTTAGCTTCTTCACAGCCTGCCACGTCCGCGAGCGTCGTTTTGACTTGGTCTTCGCTCATTAAGCGCGCCTTGCTCTTGCCAAAAGTCATCGCGCCGCGACCACCGCCACCTTGCATTTGTCGCATGAAGAAAATCCACACGGCAATCAGCAGCAGCATCGGGAACCAGGAGATAAAGATCGTCCCGAGAAGACTACGCGACTCAGGCTCCAAATAGCGGACTTGGACATTCCCCTGGCTCAGCAGCTCGTTCAAGAGCTCTGGATCTTGCGCAGGTTTAACCGTGCGAAACTGTTCGCCGCTTCGACGGACACCTTCAATGGTCCGCTGGGATTCGTTAATCGTTACCTCACGAATGTCACCACGATTTACATCGCGTACAAACTCAGAGTACGAATAGACCCGTTGCTCACTACTTCCCGGGTTGATGCCTTGAGCCACACTAAACAGTACGACTGCGATCACCAACCAAAGAATGAGATTTTTTGCCATGTCGCTCAACGTTGTTACCTCTCAACATGTAGGCAGGAAATCCTGCGATCGCTATCCTTTCAGGGTACTACAATTTGTAACCTGTCGCTACCAGATAGACTTCTCGAGAGCGCGCTCGCGAGGAGTCAGGCTTCCTTACTTTTACGCTCGAAAATGCATTTCGGACGTCTTTTAGAAATTGATCCGAACCTTCTCCCTGAAATACTTTGACGACAAAAGCGCCGCCAGGTTTCAAAACTTCATGACACATTTCGAGTGCAAGCTCGACTAAGTACATGGAGCGTGGTTGGTCCACTGCATCGGTTCCACTGAAGTTTGGTGCCATATCGGAGAGCAAAACATCCACTGTTTTGCCACCAATCCGTTGCTTGAGTGCATCAAGAACCGCCTCTTCGCGAAAATCCCCTTGCAAGAAATCGACGCCCGCGATCGGATCCATCTCAAGAATATCGCAGGCAATGACCTCGCCCTCTCCGTTCTGCAAATCGGCAACTAATTGTGACCAACCTCCAGGCGCAGCACCCAAATCAACCACGGTTTGTCCCGGACGTAAAATCCGATCCCGTTTCTGAATTTCTTCCAATTTGAAGACCGCTCGAGACCGCAGTCCCTGTTTCTGCGCTTTTTGCACATAGTGGTCGTCAAAGTGTTCCTTAAGCCAGCGTGAGCTGCTTGCTGAACGTTTCTTCTTGGTCATGAATCCTCGACTAATCGCTTTCTATACTGGCTCGAATCTATAGATGGCGTTAGAATACAGGAAATTCAAGTGATTCGCTCGTATAGCCAAGACGATTTTACCGATTACGGCGTTCACCCCCTTGGTTCAACCGGAATTCGGAAAATAGACATGCAACTATCCAACAAACAAAAACAGTTTTTGAAAGGCTTGGCCCACCCGCTGAAGCCCGTCGTTCTCCTTGGAGCAAATGGGCTCACCGAAGGCGTAATCGCTGAGATCGACAGTGCACTTGAGCACCATGAGTTGATTAAAGTCAAAGTTCCCGAAGAGGAGCGTGAGATGCGTGTGGCGATCAATGAGGCGATTCTCCGTGAAACCGCTGCGTTACACGTTCAAACGATCGGCAAAACGTTAATTCTATATCGTCCGGCGCGAGAGCCGAAGATTCGCCTGCCAAAGGGCTAAACAACATGAAAAAAACGCGCTGAACAGCGCGTTTTTTGTTGGAAGCCCGCCACCAATTACGCCATGCCTTCATCGTCTGCAAGTACGGTAGCCAGCCCATGGATTGCCCGTTCTCGCTCACTTGCGTCATGCACCGCCGTGTACACTGCATACAAATAATTTAAGTTACGTTCGTTCACAAGTGCGCCGCGTTCCTGCAGTACATGCGTGAGGTGCTCAACAATCGACGGGATATCACTGAGCTTTTCGGCAATTCCCGACGGGCCCGCAGCCAGAATCTTGTCATAGTCAATGGTTGGCCGGCGAAACGCGACGTCCGGGGCAAAAAACCAATCAAGCGATACGCGATGCTCGACCAATGCAGGCACAACCGATTTGTATGGAATGGTGCCGCGCACCTTCCAATTGTTCATACTCGATTTGCTCACCCCAAGCCAACGCCCTAAGTCAGCATCTTGCGACTTGCCTGAAGCTTGCGCTGCCCGTTGGAGAACATCAGCCAGTGTAAGAGAGAATTTCTTGCTATTTGCCATGTGCTATGTTTTTATCTCGATTCCTCAAATGAGCACTTTTGAGTTCACATTTGAGTTCAATTTGAGTTGGTTTTGACTTGATATAAGATGACAAAAATGGACAAAAATCAATTAAAAAAGGAACTCGCCCTGCGCGGATACGATTTTAGTATGCTCGCAGAGGCGCTCGACAGAAGTCCGTCACTTATATCAAAAGTGGCCTCACGCCAGGCAACATCGCGGTTTGTAGCAGACGCTTTTGCAAAAATTATTGGAAAACCCGTCGCTGAGGTTTTCCCCGACGTACCCGAGTATCAAAAGCCGGCAAAAACTACATCTGAGCAGCGACTGCAGAAAAAAGATGAGCTTAAAAAGCTGCTCGATTGATCTGTTTTAACAGCGCTTCAAAAACAAAAAAACCGGCACAAGCCGGTTTTTTTGTATGGAACCTATCAGACGTTAGATGTATTCCACCTGAACAACTTCGTACTCAACCTCACCACTGGGTGTTGCAACAACAGCCACGTCATCCACCATCTTACCAATCAGCGCACGGGAAATGGGCGAGTTGACCGAGATTAAATTCTTCTTAATATCCGCCTCGTCGTCACCGACGATACGATAGGTCACCTCTTCCTCAGTCTTGGTATTATAAACTGTCACTGTGGCGCCAAAAATAACCTTTCCTTCATTGGTTAGTTTTGTGACATCAATGACTTGCGCATTCGCAAGCTTGGCTTCAATCTCTTGGATACGTCCTTCACAGAAGCTTTGCTGCTCTCGTGCAGCGTGGTACTCAGCATTTTCTTTCAGATCACCATGTTCGCGCGCATCGGCTATTGCTTCGATGATGCGCGGTCGTTCTTCTGTCTTCAAACGCTTCAACTCGGCGCGGAGTGCATCCGCACCCGCGACCGTCATTGGAATATTTGTCATTGGTTTAAAATCCTCTTATGCAGTTCCTGCACTGAGCTGACGCGAGCACGATCATTGACCGTGTGTGCCTTCACAGCTGCAAACCCTGCATTAAGTGTGGTGGTATAACTCACGTTATTCAAGAGAGCCTCGCGACGAATGTAAACCGAGTCCTCAATGGCTTGCCGACCTTCCACCGTATTAATGATGTAGCTGTACTCTCCATTTTTCACAGCATCCACAATATTGGGACGCCCTTCTTGGAGCTTATTGACTACGCTACATTGAATCCCTTGCTCCTGTAAAGCCTTTGCAGTTCCACGAGTTGCTTCAACCGTGAAGCCGAGAGCTGTCAATCCGCGAGCCAAGTCAATCACACGTTTTTTATCACCCTCACGGACCGACAATAAAGCCTTTCCTTTTGCGGGAAGCGCTTGACCGGCACCTAGGTTGGCTTTGGCATAAGCCTCTTCAAAGCTTTCCCCTACGCCCATCACTTCACCCGTCGAGCGCATTTCCGGTCCACGAATGGGATCAACACCTTGGAACTTCGCGAATGGAACGACCACCTCTTTCACTGAGAAATAGGGTGGAATGATCTCCTGCAAGCAATTCTGCTGCTTCAATGACTGTCCAGCCATAACACGTGCAGCGATTTTCGCGAGCTGCAAACCGGTTGCTTTGGAGACAAAAGGCACAGTCCGAGCAGCACGTGGATTCACTTCAATCAAATAGATTTCGTTGTTTTGAATTGCAAACTGGGTATTCATGAGCCCGCGAACATTCAACTCAAATGCGAGTTTTGCCACTTGATCGCGCAACTCCGCTTGAATCATATCGCTCAATGAATAAGGTGGAAGCGAACAAGCTGAGTCACCGGAGTGAACGCCCGCTTGCTCGATGTGCTGCATAATACCGCCAATTAGAACATTCTCACCATCACAGATCGCATCAATATCCACTTCAATCGCATTATCAAGGAAACGATCCAGCAAGACGGGTGCCGAGTTCGAGACTTTTACAGCCTCATTCAAATAGCGGCGCAAATCAGCCTCGTCGTAAACAATCTCCATGGCTCGACCACCGAGCACGTAGGAAGGACGCACAACCAAGGGGAAACCAATCCGCTGAGATTCTGTCATTGCTTGCTCAATGGTGGTGACGGTCGCGTTCTCGGGTTGCTTCAAGCCAAGGCGTGTGACAGCCGTCTGGAACCGCTCCCGATCTTCGGCGCGGTCAATCGCATCCGGTGAAGTTCCAATCACCGGAACACCATTTGCTTCGAGCGCACGTGCCAATTTTAATGGAGTCTGTCCTCCGTACTGAACGATCACGCCTTTCGGCTTCTCAATCCGCACGATCTCAAGCACATCTTCCAATGTGATCGGTTCAAAATACAACCGGTCCGACGTGTCATAATCGGTGGAAACAGTTTCGGGGTTGCAATTCACCATGATGGTTTCATAACCATCTTCGCGCATCGCAAGCGCCGCGTGCACGCAACAATAATCGAACTCGATGCCTTGACCGATCCGGTTGGGGCCGCCGCCAATAACCATGATTTTTTCACGGTCTGAAGGACGCGCCTCACACTCCTCATCGTACGTGGAATACATATAGGCCGTTTCTGAAGCGAACTCAGCCGCACAGGTATCGACGCGCTTGTATACTGGAAAAATCTTAAATTCTTCACGACGCTTGCGAATTTCACTTTCGTTTACATCTAATACATGCGCCAAGCGTTCATCAGAGAACCCCTTACGCTTCAGATAGCGCAAACTATCCGCATCGAGACCGGCAAGACCGTTCTGGGCAACTTCTTGCTCCAGGGTGACAATTTCTTCGAGCTGGATAAGGAACCAACGATCGATCTTGGTTAATTCAAACACCTCATCCACACTCATCCCCAAACGGAACGCATCACCGATGAACCAAATACGTTCAGCTCCAGGTTCCTTGAGTTCACGGATAATACGAGTACGGGCTTCCTCGGGCTCATTTAAGTCCACCACCGAATCGAGCCCCGTCATTCCGAGCTCAAGTCCACGTAGTGCTTTTTGCATCGATTCTTGCTGATTACGCCCAATCGCCATCACTTCACCGACAGATTTCATCTGAGTTGTCAGCCGATCATTCGCACCTGCGAATTTCTCAAAGTTGAAGCGTGGGATCTTCGTAACAACATAGTCAATCGCTGGCTCAAACGAGGCTGGCGTGACGCCACCTGTGATGTCGTTGCTCAGTTCATCGAGGGTGTATCCTACGGCAAGCTTAGCCGCTACTTTGGCGATTGGAAATCCGGTTGCCTTTGATGCCAACGCGGAAGAACGGCTCACCCGGGGGTTCATCTCAATAATGACCATGCGACCCGTATCAGGACAAATACCAAACTGTACGTTTGAACCACCGGTTTCGACACCAATTTCACGCAACACCGCCATCGAGGCGTTCCGCATGATTTGATACTCTTTATCCGTCAGTGTTTGTGCGGGAGCCACCGTGATGGAATCGCCGGTATGGACGCCCATCGGGTCAAAATTCTCAATTGCACAGACAATGATGCAGTTATCATTTTTGTCCCGCACCACTTCCATTTCGTACTCTTTCCAGCCAATCAATGACTCGTCGATCAAAAGTTCATTGGTCCGAGACAAGGCCAAACCACGACGACAAATTTCTTCAAACTCATCGCGGTTATACGCAATGCCACCACCGCTTCCGCCCATGGTAAATGAGGGACGGATAATGCACGGAAACCCAATACGCTCAAGAACGTCAAAGGCCTCATCCATACTGTGGGCTATTTCGGCACGCGGTGTTTCGAGTCCAATCGCTTTCATTGCTTTATCAAAGCGATCACGGTCCTCCGCTTTATCAATCGCATCGGCCGTTGCACCGATCATTTCAACATTGTACTTCTCGAGAATCCCCCGTGAATCGAGCTCAAGAGCACAATTCAATGCGGTTTGACCACCCATGGTCGGGAGGATCGCATCGGGACGCTCGCGCTCAATGATCTTCTCTACAACTTCCCAGTGGATCGGCTCAATGTATGTCGCATCGGCCATCTCGGGATCCGTCATGATGGTCGCGGGATTCGAATTCACAAGAATCACGCGATACCCTTCCTCACGCAACGCTTTACATGCTTGCGCACCGGAATAGTCGAATTCACAGGCCTGGCCGATTACGATCGGGCCGGCACCGATAATCAAGATACTTTTGATGTCTGTACGTTTTGGCATGGTGACGACACGTCCTTTAATTCTGAGCCGAGTGAGTTTCCATTAGTTCGATAAAATGATCGAACAATGGTGCTGCATCATGCGGGCCGGGGCTCGCTTCAGGATGCCCTTGGAAACTAAATGCGGGCAATGACGTGTGATGAATTCCTTGCAACGAACCATCAAACAATGATTTGTGCGTCGCTCTCAAGTGGCTTGGGAGACTGCTCTCCTCGACCGCAAACCCGTGATTTTGACTGGTAATCATCACCACATTTGAATCCAAGTCTTGCACCGGATGGTTTGCACCGTGATGACCGAATTTCATTTTAGCCGTTTTCGCGCCAGCAGCGAGAGCAAGCAGCTGATGACCAAGACAGATCCCAAAAATGGGAAGCTTTTTCTCAAGGAAGACTTGAATCGCTTGAATTGCATAGTCACAGGGTGCAGGGTCGCCCGGTCCGTTTGATAAAAACACACCATCGGGATTGAGCGCCAACACCTCTTCTGCAGAAGTTTGGGCGGGAACGACGGTGACTTTACACGCACGGTCCACGAGCATCCGGAGGATGTTTTGCTTAACCCCAAAATCGTAGGCAACCACGTGGAAACGTGTCCCTTCTTTCACGGTATGCCCTGCTCCGAGCACCCAGGAACCTTCACGCCACGGATAGGTTGACTGACAGGTTGCGACTTTCGCGAGATCCATTCCTGCGAGTCCCGGAAACTCTTGTGCTGCCGCGAGGGCTTGCGCCACAGGCGCTTCTGAATCGGCAGAATACGTCATGATACAACCATTCTGGGCGCCCGTTTCGCGCAAGCGATTGGTTAATCGACGCGTGTCGATATCAGCAATTCCGAGAATATTTTGGCTTTTCAGAAAGTCACTTAACGATTGGGTGGAGCGGAAATTACTGGCTAACGGGGAGAGATCACGAATCACGAGGCCTTTTGCCCAGATTTTGGAAGACTCGCTGTCCTCCGGATTTGTTCCGTAATTGCCAATGTGGGGATAAGTGAGAGTAACGATCTGTTCTGCGTAAGAGGGGTCTGTCAAAATTTCCTGGTAACCGGTCATTGCTGTATTAAAAACAACTTCACCAACGGCTTGGCCTTCTGCACCGATTGCGATGCCGTGAAAAACAGTGCCGTCAGCGAGGACCAGGACCGCTCTGGTTGCGGTTTTTCTCGCCGAAATACTCAAGGGTACCTCCGAACATAAAAAAACGGGCAAGTGATTGGCTACTTCCCCGCTTTACACCGAATCATGCACAGCTCTCTTCAGAGGCTGCACCTGTGCTTGCCGGCGTTCGGCAAATTGGCGATATATTACAGAAAATCGGACTATGCGTCCAGACCAAGGGCATCCTTCATCGTATAAAATCCTGCAGTTTTTTGTTCGGCAAGCCAACACGCAGCTCGCACAGCCCCCTCCGCAAAGGTGCTGCGTTTCGCGACCCGATGGGTCAATTCCAATCGCTCGCCACCGACCATCAAATATACTGTGTGCTCACCTACGATATCCCCCCCGCGTAAGGTAGCGAAGCCGATACTTCCTTGCTCATAGCGATGCTCCGGCGCATTTCGGTTCATTTCCGCAACATCCGCAAGACGCTGGCCACGCCCTCGTGCAGCGGCCTCTCCCAATAGCAATGCGGTTCCCGATGGTGCATCGAGCTTACGGGTGTGGTGGGCTTCGAGAATCTCGATATCAGCCGTCCTTCCGAGAACACGGGCCGCCTTCTCGGTCAGGGCGCTCAAGAGATTGATTCCAACACTCGTGTTCGCTGCATAGAGTAATGGAATATGCCGAGCAAGCTCGGTCATTTGTTGCTGCTGTAACGCGCTTAATCCTGTGACACACAGGACAACAGGCCGCCCAGCGGCACGATAGTCTTTAAAGCGCTCCTCAAGCCCATCTGTAAGTCCAAAATCGATAATCACATCGGCCTGAGACCATGCTTCAGTCGATGCGCTGACAAGAATTTTATTTTCCTTACCATTAGCGAGAATACCGCTGTCTTGCGCAAGATGGCGTGAATCTGCGTGTGTCCATGCAAATGAAAGCGCTGCCGAATCGTGTGCCTGTAGCAGCGTTACCACTTCCTTGCCCATCCGACCGGTCGCACCGACCAGTCCGACTTTTATTTTTGTCGTCATACGTTTCTCATTTCTATTGGTTGCGGCGTCGCGCTGTGGTCTTCGAACTCACCGCGCATTCCGGCTGCCAGTTTCTCTTGATCCACCATCCCTTCCGATTGTGCGACCACTAAAGAAACAGT
Source organism: Aliidiomarina sanyensis (assembly GCF_003987175.1). GTDB lineage: Bacteria > Pseudomonadota > Gammaproteobacteria > Enterobacterales > Alteromonadaceae > Aliidiomarina > Aliidiomarina sanyensis. Next base: position 106,044 of record NZ_PIPM01000008.1, read on the forward strand.
CATATCACCAGTCACGTTAGTTGCTGTTCGCATCATATCAATAATTCGGTCGACTGCAGCAATAAATGCAATCCCTTCCAGCGGCAGTCCAACTGCGGAGAGCGTTACCGTCAACATAACCATGGCCGAGCCGGGTACCCCTGCGGTTCCAATTGAGGCCAACGTCGCAGTCATCATAATGATTGCATACTCTGTCACGCCAAGCGGGATGCCATACAGGTGTGCAATAAAAATTGCCGCGATTGCGGGATAAATTCCGCCACATCCATCCATATTGATCGTAGCACCCAGCGGGAGTGAGAAACTTGCATATTCCTTGTGAACACCCAAGCGCTCAGTCGTCGTCTTTAACGTCGACGGCAAGGTTCCAAAACTGCTTGATGTGGAATAGGCAATCAGCTGAGTCGGGAAAATTGCTCGAAAAAATTGCCAAGGACGTACTTTAGCCCCCAACCGAACCAAACCGCCATAGACGAAGATAATGTGAATCAAGCAAGCCACATAAATCGCCGCAATAAACTTTCCAAGTGGGAGTAGCATTTCAAGACCATGGGTTCCAACAACCCAGGCCATCAAACCAAACACACCGATTGGCGTTAACTCGAGTACATAGCGAGTGATTTGATACATGACTTCCGCTCCAGCTTGGAAAAAGTCACGTACGGGCGCGGCTTTCTCTTTCAAGGCGTTCAGTGCCAATGCGAGCACCACAGAGAACGTGATGATCTGCAACACGTTCCCCTCGACCAAGGCGGCGAACGGATTGGTTGGAATCACCGAAAGGAGAACCTGCGAAACCGGAGGGATATCTCGCTCGCGGACCTCGCCCGCTGTGAGTTCAACCGCTGGTGCAAGATCCCATAGGGTGGCAACCGTTAAGCCAATAGCACTGGCAATAAATGCTGTCACTAAAAACAGGCCCACGGTCTTGCCCGCTAACACACCTAATCTCGACTGGGTCTGCATACTGGTGATGCTCGAGACGATCGCGAACAAAATCAGTGGCGCAACTAACATTTGAATGGCGCGGATAAACAACTGCCCTAATGGCTGCATTGCAACGGCCACATCAGCCGCAACAACGCCTAATAAACCACCAAGAATGAAGGCACCGAGGACTCGTTGCCAAAATGGAATGCGGAACCAAGCTTGAAACATGTACAACCCTTTTTGTATTTGGCGTCAGCAGCTTCCCTGTGGACGTTCGCCGCACACAAAAAAACCGCCACTTTGTCATAGTTCAACAAAGTAACGGTTTTCCTTCAAGAATGGTTCGTTCTGACTTAGAACGAAACGCACTAGATGGCGTTAACTACCTGAGGGCCGGTCAAGTTTTGCCGGCCGTGGGCAGTTAGCCGGCCCATGACTCGCTAAGCGCGCTTCATACAGTGGCATTACTTCAGGTAATTGTCGCGTTAAGGCGCGGATCCGCGTTTGTGGTGAGGGATGCGTCGAGAGTAACTCTGGGGGTGAACTGCCCGCATCTCGGGACATATTCTCCCACAGCTTTGGTGCTTCACGAGGATCGAAGCCTGCTCGAGCCATCAGGTCCATTCCGATTTCATCCGCCTCAGATTCATGGGTTCGGCTGTAGGGCAGCATCACACCGATCTGCGCACCAAGGCCTAAGCCCGCCATAATCATGGCCCGTTGTTGAGGGGTCCGGTCTGAAAACGCAATATCCGCACCTATCAAAGCTCCGGAAATCAACAGATTCGTTGAGAGACGCTCACTGCTATGGTCCGCAATGACGTGGCCTACTTCATGCCCCATGACGGCAGCAAGCTGGTGCTCATTTTCTGCAACCCGCATAATTCCCGTGTAAAACCCCATGTAGCCACCGGGCAAGGCGAATGCATTCACGGTATCCGATTCAAATACCGCCACCTCCCATTCACGCCCTTGAAATTGCTCCGGTAAGACGGCCACGATCGCATCAGCAAGACATTGCGCATAAGCATTAAGCTCACGATCATCGGAAACACGCTCTTGCTGCTTTATTTCCGCAAACGATTGCGCGCCAAGACTATTCAATGCACTCCCAGAAAACAGATTCAACTGAGAACGTCCCGTCGGGGATGTTGTACAGGCCACGATTAAACTCGCGACCACTGCCGCCAACGTAAATTTAAGAAGTCGCTTCATAGATACTCCATCCGTTTGATATCGCACTAAAGTATAGACCGAAGTTGCAAAAATGCGTTCATCCTGAATTCAGATAATAACCGCAACACTCATGTAATGGGATAGGTCGAAAGGAGGTCAGCTACCGACATGTGGTAGTCTTACTTTTCGACCAAAAAAAGTGAGTTCCAACATGAGTTATCGGCAGCT
>NZ_PIPM01000009.1 GCF_003987175.1 Aliidiomarina sanyensis
AGAAGTGAAACATGTCAGCGCCGATGGTAGTGTGGGGCCTCCCCATGTGAGAGTAGGACACCGCCAGGCATCCAAATAAAATAGCCCTTCGCGTAAGCGAGGGGCTTTTTTATTTGTTTCACATCTGAGTGTACTACTCTCGAGTAGGGCGGAGCAGGTTCCTGGTGAAGCCAACAGTTTGGCTTCACCCTGCGTAGCGGGGCGAGCTCTGCGAGTCCCTGGCAAACCGCCAGGCATCCAAATAAAATAGCCCTTCGCGTAAGCGAGGGGCTTTTTTATTTGTTTCACATCTGAGTGTCCTACCGTAGCCAACGCACGTTCCGTAACGGTGCGTTGGGCCAGACCTTTTAATACCCCGTTAAGGACCATGTGTTGGTTACATCAATGCAATGCATAAGTCTTGGTGGTGTATTCAATTACGCTCCCAACGCGGTGCGTTGGCTACATCAATTCAATGCAAATGTCTTGGTGATGTATTTAATTGTGCTCCCAACGCGGTGCGTTGGCTACGTCAATTCAATACATAGGTCTTGGTGGTGTATTTAATTACGCTCCCAACGCGGTGCGTTGGCTACGTCAATTCAATGCATAAGTCTTGATGGTGTATTCAATTACGCTCCCAACGCGGTGCGTTGGCTACGTGATACTTGGCTCCCAACGCGGTGCGTTGGCTACGTCGCGTTCCTACGCACCGTTATGGTCCGTGCGTTGGTCACCTCGGCACCCAACGCCCCTTTATGGAAGGTGGCGTTGGGGCATTAAAGCGCAATCTACTTGCTTATACTGCGGTGGACTTCAGGATTTTGAGTGAGAGTGGATAAGGCCATACCTCTCCATCTGCCGCTCGAATACCACCAACGATTGCAAAAATGAGCGTACAGATCCCGATAGCGATAAAGATTAAAACGCCAATTCCAATCACCAACAGAACGGTAGCGATGATTGCATAGATTAAAGAACTGATAATCCAGTTGGCAACAATTCGCCCATGTAGATCAACTTCTGGATTTTCCCTTTTTAGAAGCCATAAAATGATGGGTACGACGAGCCCCATTCCGGGTAAGATAAGCCCACTTAACAGCGATAAGTGGATGAACATACAATATTGCCGGCTTGATTCCATGATTTTCCCCTCTTTGCAAAGAATCAGAATTATCGTTCTAAACGTAGCAGAGTTTTGATTGATCACAATAATTTTGCCGGCATCTGAGCAACCAAAAAAGGCCCTCCTTTTATGCAGCACCGAATAGCTATACCTTCGAGATATCGGCTTGATGCGCAGGATTCCGAGCTTTATTACATTGCTGATTGGCTTCCGATAAATGAGGCCAATTCCGCATTTCAATCCTTACGCGAGGAAATTACTTGGGAGCAGGGCGAGGTTTTTATATTCGGCAAACACCATTTGACTCCCCGTTTGCAGTCATGGCATGGCGAACCGGATGCGGTGTATGCGTATTCAAATAAAATGTTATTGCCAAAGCCTTGGACCCCAAGTCTTTTAAACTTAAAACGGAAGCTTGAAGATTTAGGTATTTTCACGAATTCGGTACTCGCGAACCTTTATCGGGATGGGAATGACAAGATGGGCTGGCATCGGGATAACGAAAAGGAGCTAGGGCCTCAACCCGTCATTGCGTCGCTAAGTTTTGGAGGACAACGAGACTTTGTACTCAGGCATCGGTTAACGAAACAAAGAATATGCATCCCACTTGAGAATGGGAGTCTCTTTGTTATGGCAGGTCAAACTCAGCATTTTTGGGAACACTGTCTTCCGAGGAGAGCACGATGTCATCATGAGAGAATCAACCTGACATACCGAACCATTATCATGGGAAACCCTGAAGAATTTGTCTGAAAAGGCTATAATCAAAAACCAGTTTATTCGAACGCACGGAGTGGTTATGGCGAGCGTTTATGCGCAAATTGAGCAAAAGCTTTTAAAGGCTTTTAGTCCCACGCATCTTGAAGTAAAAGATGAGAGCTACATGCATAGCTCTGGTCCACAAGCAGAATCCCATTTTAAGGTGACTATAGTGACATCTTCCTTTGATGGTAAGCGTTTACTACAACGACATCGAGAGGTGAACAAGGTGTTGGCGAACGAATTGCGTGATCGTATTCATGCTTTGGCACTCCACACGTATACGGATTCAGAATGGCAGAATCTCTCGAATCAAATCCCTGAGTCACCGCGCTGCATGGGTGGAAGCAAATTAGTAGATTAAGCACATCAGATGTGCAGATATGTTGGCTTCAGGTAAGATGTTGAAAATTTTTTTGCGAAGATAACAACAGGAATAGAGCAATGGTCATTCAACCACGTATTCGCGGTTTCATATGTACGAATGCACATCCAATCGGTTGTGCTGAAAATGTCCGTCAGCAAATAGCTTATGTTAAATCAGAACCGCACATGAACATTGGGCCAAAACGTGTGTTAGTCATCGGGTGCTCGACTGGCTATGGCCTTGCTTCTCGAATTGTATCGGCCTTTTCAAGTGATGCGAAGACGATTGGTGTTTGCTTCGAAAAAGAGCCAACAGAAAAGAAGACGGGTACTGCGGGTTGGTACAATACCGCGGCTTTCCATGCTGAAGCAGAAAAAGCAGGTCTTTATTATCACACCATTAACGGCGATGCTTTTTCCGATGAGATTAAAGCGGAAACTATCGCAAAGATTAAAGAAGACCTAGGACAAGTTGATTTAGTGGTCTATAGCTTGGCCTCTCCAAAACGCAAAGATCCGGTCACGGGTGAAGTCTACTCATCAACACTGAAGCCAATCGGTCAATCGTATACGACAAAAACATATGATACCGACAAGGATCTCGTGCACGAAATTTCCCTTGAGCCTGCCAATGAAGATGAAATTGCGCAAACGGTTAAGGTGATGGGCGGTGAAGACTGGGAACGTTGGATTGAACAGCTTCATGCCGCAGGTGTGTTGGCTGAGGGATGTCAAACCACGGCTTATACCTACATTGGTAAGAAGCTCACCTGGCCAATCTACGGACACGCAACGATCGGAAAAGCGAAAGAAGATTTGGACCGCGCTGCAGCTGCGCTTCGTCGCGGTTACAAAGACATTAAATTGAAGGCTTGGGTCTCTTCGCTCAAAGCGCTCGTGACGCAGGCTAGTTCAGCAATTCCAGTTATGCCCTTGTACATCTCGCTCATTTATCGTGTGATGAAAGAAGAGGGAACTCACGAGGGCTGCATTGAACAAATTTATCGTTTGTTCACCGAAGATCTTTATGTGGAAGTTCCGGAAATCGATGATCACAACCGTCTCCGTGTGGATAGTTGGGAAACAAACGACAAGACGCAGGCGAAGGTTGAGGCATTGTGGGATCAAATCACCCAAGAGAACTTCCATCAACTGGCCGACTACGCTGGATATCACAGCGATTTCTTGCGCTTGTTTGGTTTCGGTATCGATGGAGTGGATTACGCTGCAGATGTCGATCCCGTTGTTCACTGGTAAGCATACAATACGCGGCCATGCTCATTAATTTTCAAGATTAGCGTGGCCAGTTTTAGCAAAAATATGTAGAATACGGCCCTGGAAGTTACAGGGTAGCTTTAGCATGTTCCGCGCCTCACTGGTTTTAGTCGACCAATCTGAGGCGAGCGGCGCTTGCTTATATGGTTGTATTCTGTCGCGACAAACGAATTTTGAGCTTTCAATCTTCCCTAAATTGAGTAGTGCAAACGCGTATGATTACGATAAAGAAAGGTTTGGACATCCCTATTGCGGGTGCTCCACAACAAATCATTGAAGATGGCCCAGCCATCAAGACCGTTGCTACATTGGGTGAAGAGTATGTGGGTATGCGCCCGACCATGCATGTCCAGGTCGAAGACCGGGTCAAGAAAGGTCAGGTTCTTTTTGAAGATAAAAAGAACCCAGGTGTCAAATTCACAGCTCCTGCAGCCGGTGTAGTGAAGGAAGTGAACCGTGGTGCGAAACGTGTACTGCAATCGGTCGTTATCGAAATTGATGGCGACGAACAGATCACGTTTGCAAAATACGACGAAGGCAAATTATTGCAACTAAGTCGTGAAAATGTGCAGCAGAACCTCGTTGATTCAGGTCTCTGGACTGCATTGCGTACGCGCCCGTACTCGAAGTCTCCAGCCTTGGATTCAGAACCAAAAGCAATTTTTGTCAACGCAATGGATACCAATCCGTTGTCTGGCGACCCGCTGTTGGTCATCAAGGAGCATGCGAAAGATTTTAGTAACGGCTTGAAAGTGTTGAGTCGTCTCACGGAAGGCAAGCTGTACGTCTGTACTGCGCCTGACGCCGATATCGATTTTGACAGCGCCCCTGTGACGCACGAAACGTTCTCGGGTCCTCACCCTGCCGGCAACGTAGGTACTCACATTCACTTCCTTGAAGGGGTGAATATGAACTATCACGTATGGCATATCCATCCACAAGACGTTATCGCCGTCGGTAAATTGTTCACCACGGGTGAAATCTTTACGGATCGCGTTGTTGCGCTTGGCGGACCGGGTGTAAAGAACCCGCGTTTACTGCGGACTCGTTTGGGTGCAAACCTGAATGAATTGACCGCGGGTGAGCTTGTTGAAGGCAAGCAGCGCATTGTGTCGGGTTCGATTTTGAACGGTCACAAAGCGTCTGGCGCCCACGCTTACCTTGGACGTTTCCACAATCAAGTTTCCGTACTTGAAGAAGGCGATGAGAAGCACCTGTTCGGATGGATTTGGCCTGGTAAAGAAATGCACTCGATTACACGTGCATATGCGGGTCACTTGTTCCGTGGCAAGTTGTTCAATATGAACGCCTCAACCAATGGTTCAGACCGTGCGATGGTTCCAATTGGAAACTACGAGCGCGTCATGCCATTGGATATGCTCCCAACCCTGTTGTTGCGTGACTTGTGCTCTGGGGATATCGAGAGTGCACAAGCTCTAGGCTGTCTGGAATTGGATGAAGAAGATCTGGCGCTGTGCACCTACGTGTGTCCAGGCAAATATGACTTCGGCCCAATTCTGCGTAAGTGCCTGACTACGATTGAGAAAGAGGGCTGATCATGAGCTTGAAGAATTATATTGAGAAAATTGAACCCCAGTTTGAGCCGGGCGGAAAGCACGAGAAGTGGTACGCACTCTATGAAGCAGTTGCGACTATTCTGTACACGCCAGGATATACAAACAAAGGGACAACCCATGTACGGGACAACGTCGATCTGAAGCGAATCATGATTTTCGTTTGGATGATGACGTTCCCAGCGATGTTCTACGGCATGTACAACATCGGTTTTCAAGCATCTTTGGCGGTTGCTGAGGGATATCAACTTGCTGACGTATGGCAAGTTGGATTGTTCCAAGCACTTGGCGGAAGCTTAGAGAACGCTGGATGGGGCGCAATGATGTGGTATGGGGCCTGTTGGTTCTTACCGATTTATGCGACTGCCTTCGTAGTGGGTGGTTTCTGGGAAGTTTTGTTTGCCTCGGTACGTAAGCACGAAGTGAATGAAGGCTTCTTTGTAACTTCAGTTCTGTTTGTCCTTACCCTTCCAGCGACTATTCCTTTATGGCAGGTCGCCCTTGGTATCACATTCGGTATCGTTATCGGTAAGGAAATCTTTGGTGGTACTGGACGTAATTTCCTGAACCCAGCGTTGACTGGTCGTGCATTCTTGTACTTCTCGTTCCCAGCTGCAATTTCAGGCGACCAAGTTTGGACCGCTGTCGACGGATATTCTGGTGCGACTCTATTAACCCAAGCCTTCAATGGTGACGTGGATTACAGCAACATTGCAGGAACTGGTGTGCTTGAGAATGCATACACCTGGATGGACGCCTTTATTGGTCGTGTGCCGGGCTCAATGGGTGAAGTATCAACCCTTGCTATCTTGATTGGTGGCTTGGCCTTGATTTACTTCCGCATTGCGAGCTGGCGGATTGTCGGTGGTGTGTTCATCGGAATGATCTTGTTCTCAAGCTTGTTGAATCTGATCGGTAGTGAAACGAATGCGATGTTCGCGATGCCATGGTACTGGCACCTCGTCATCGGTGGCTTTGCGTTCGGTATGATGTTTATGGCAACTGATCCAGTGTCAGCATCTTTCACCAATGAAGGAAAGTGGGCATACGGTATTTTGATCGGCTTTATGACGGTTATGATTCGTGTCATCAACCCCGCGTTCCCAGAAGGTATTATGCTTGCGATCTTGTTCGCGAACGTATTCGCACCATTGTTTGACCACTTTGTAGTACAGGCCAACGTGAAGCGGAGGGCGTTACGTCATGGCAAGTAAGAACGATACAATTAGTAAAACGTTTACGGTCATTATTCTTCTCTGTCTGGTGTGCTCGATCATTGTATCGGGTGCAGCGGTCGGTCTGAAGGATCGTCAAGAGGCCAACGCAGCGCTTGCGAAGCAACAGAACATTCTGCGCACTGCAGGCGTTGATCTCGGTGGCCGTGCGGCAGATTCCGTGTTCGCGGAGCGTGTTCGTCTGTTGACATTTAATCGTGAAACTTCAGAAATTTCAGAGTTCGATTCACTGTTTGACCTCGAAGAAGCGTTAGCGCAATCTTCAGCGAAGGATGGTGGAGAGCGTGCGAGCGCAGCGGGTGTTCGTGGATTGCGTCGTGATATCCCAGTCTATGTGATTCGCGGTGACAACGGCGATTCAATCGATGCGTACGTGATTGACATCCGTGGTGCGGGTCTGTGGGGCATGATGTATGCATTTTTGGCTATCGACCCTGATGGCCAAACGATTCGTGGCATTAACTTTTACGACCACTCAGAAACTCCGGGGCTCGGTGGCGAAATTCAAAATCCTCGCTGGCGTTCAAACTTCGAAGGCAAAGATGCGGTCGATAGCGATGGTCAAGTGGCTATTCGTGTCCGCAAAAGTGCAGGGGACAATGAAGTTGACGCACTGTCAGGTGCAACCATCACGAGTGATGGCGTAGACCGAACGCTTCAGTTCTGGTTAAGCCAAGAAGCGTATGGTGCGTTCCTGGCACGAGTTCGTGAAGAGGGGACGATCTAAATGGCTAGCACAAAAGAAATGAAGCAAACGTTGTTTGGCCCAATCTTCGCCAACAACCCAATTGCATTGCAAATTCTCGGGGTCTGCTCAGCGTTGGCAGTCACCTCGAAGATGGAAAATACGTTGGTTATGTGTATCGCACTAACATTCGTATTGGTTCTATCAAACGTTTCAATTTCAATTATTCGGAATCACATTCCATCCAGCGTGCGAATCATCGTTCAGATGACTATTATCGCGAGCTTGGTTATCGTGGTTGACCAGTTATTGAAAGCATTCGCTTATGATATCGCTCAAGAGCTATCGGTATTCGTTGGTCTGATTATTACCAACTGTATCGTCATGGGTCGTGCTGAAGCCTTTGCAATGAAAGAAGGCCCAGGAATGTCATTCTTGGACGGCTTAGGGAACGCTTTGGGTTACTCAGTGGTTCTCCTGACCGTTGGCTTCTTCCGTGAGTTGTTTGGCTCGGGTAGCTTGTTCGGTTACCAAATCCTGCCTTTGATCACCGAGGGCGGTTGGTATACACCGATTGGTTTGTTGGTGTTGCCACCAAGTGCGTTCTTTATCATTGGCGGATTTATTTGGGTACTTCGTATCTACCGTCCAGAACAGGTCGAAGCGAAGGAGGTTTAAGCCATGGAACACTATTTAAGCATGTTTGTCCGTGCCGTGTTCATTGAGAACCTCGCACTTTCGTTCTTCCTTGGAATGTGTACATTCCTCGCGGTATCAAAAAAAGTAACCACAGCTTTAGGTTTGGGTGTGGCGGTTATCGTTGTGCTTGGAATCGCGGTTCCTCTCGGTAACTTGGTCAACACCTTTGTCTTGGCTCCAGGCGCACTTTCGTGGGCTGGTTTCCCAGACGCTGACTTGAGCTTCCTGCGCTTTCTGACCTTTATCGGGGTGATTGCAGCGTTGGTTCAAATTTTGGAAATGACACTGGATAAATACTTACCTGCGCTTTACAACGCACTGGGTATTTTCCTTCCGCTGATCACTGTGAACTGTGCGATCTTTGGTGGCGTTCTGTTCATGGTTGAGCGTGATTACAACTTCACCGAAAGTATTGTTTACGGCGTGGGAAGCGGCGTGGGCTGGGCCCTTGCAATTACCCTGTTGGCGGCAGTACGAGAAAAACTGAAATATGCGGATATTCCTGATGGCCTGCGTGGTCTGGGGATCACCTTTATCAGTACCGGTTTGATTGGTTTGGGCTTTATGTCGTTCTCTGGCGTATCCCTGTAAACCGTTGGTGTAACGAAGTAGCGGAATAAAAGGAACAAGTCGATGCAAGAAATATATCTTGGCGTGGGCATGTTCACCATTATTGTAGTAGCTCTGGTTTTGGTGATTATGTTTGCCAAATCAAAGTTGGTACCTTCTGGTGATGTCCAGATCATCATTAATGATGACGAAGAAAAAACGATTACAACCCAACCGGGTACGAAGCTTCTTAATGCGTTAGCAAATGCCGGAATCTTCGTTTCCTCTGCGTGTGGCGGCGGTGGCTCGTGCGGTCAGTGTATCGTTCACGTAAAAGAGGGCGGCGGCGACATTCTCCCAACCGAGCGTGATCACATTACACGTGGTGAAGCACGTGACGGTGCCCGTCTGTCATGTCAGGTGAATGTAAAACAGAACATGAAAATTGAGCTCGAAGAAGAAATCTTCGGGATCAAGAAGTGGGAATGTACGGTTCGTTCGAACGATAACGTTGCGACCTTCATTAAAGAGCTTGTCTTGGAAATTCCAGATGGCGAATCGGTTCCGTTCCGGGCCGGTGGTTACATCCAGATCGAGGCACCGCCTCACCATGTCAAGTTCAAAGACTTTGAAGTCGAAGACCAATACCGTGGAGACTGGGAGCGCTTTAAGCTGTTTGATCTGGAGTCAAAAGTCGACGAAGAAGTTATTCGTGCTTACTCTATGGCAAACTACCCTGAAGAGAAAGGCATCATCATGTTGAACGTGCGGATTGCAACCCCGCCACCAAATGATATGACCTTACCTCCAGGTAAGATGTCTGCTTATATCTTCAGCCTGAAGAAAGGCGACAAAGCAACGATCTCAGGCCCATTCGGTGAGTTCTTTGCGAAGGAAACTGAAGCAGAGATGGTCTTTGTTGGTGGTGGAGCAGGCATGGCGCCGATGCGTTCACATATCTTTGACCAACTCCGTCGCTTGAACTCGAAACGTAAGATCTCGTTCTGGTACGGTGCGCGTTCTAAACGTGAGATGTTCTATGTTGAAGACTTTGACATGCTCGCAGACGAGAACGAAAACTTTGAATGGCATGTCGCTCTGTCTGATCCAATGCCTGAGGATAACTGGGAAGGGTACACCGGGTTTATTCATAACGTATTGTATGAAAACTACCTAAAAGACCACCCAGCACCAGAAGATTGCGAGTTCTACATGTGTGGTCCACCCGTAATGAATGCGGCGGTCATCAACATGCTCAAGGATTTGGGCGTGGAAGATGAGAACATCATGCTGGATGACTTCGGTGGTTAAGGTTTCCGCATGGTGAATGCATTCGTGCAGAGACATCTAAAATGGCTGGCCCCTCTGGGGCTAGCCTTTTTTGTTTCCGCATGCAGTAACTCGGCAGAAATGGAAACTCTCCAAGGCGAAGTGATGGGCTTTGAGTACGAACTCATGTATCTGCCTGCTCATCCAAACCACACTGAATCTCGAATTTCTCAGCGGGTTCAGGGAATTATGCAATACGTGGGAATGCAATTTAGTGTAACGCACCCACACTCCGAGATTGCTCGATTTAATGAATGGCGTTCAACGGAACCGCTCGTTTTGACACGCGAATTGGAAGGGCTTCTCCGACAGGGTTTGCAACTCCATGAAGTCAGTAACGGTGAAATTCAGCTGTTCGTATCGGAGCGTGAGGCGGAGACGCCTCGGGTTTATATTCGCAATCACCAGATCGTGAAGTCTGATCCATCAGTGCAAGTTGATCTCGACGGATTATTACGAGGTCACATGGCAGACCGTATCGCCGATATTTTTGACTTAATGAATATTCAGCAATACTCCGTTCGTGTTGGACAAGATTACCGAGTGCGCGCGGGGAAGCGCGGAAGGCAGCGCCCGGCACTCACATGGGACGAGGTTCCAGATTTGTCACTGCAAGTCCGAGAAGGTGCGGTTTCAACTCGAACAACAGAGACCGGCGATTTTGTCATCGTCCTACATGAAAGTGCAGCGATTTCTGAGGCATTGACCCGGTGGTTCGCGGGTGGCGATTATGAGAGAGCACTGGCAACGACCGAGCAACACGGTATTGCAGCGGCGGTTTTCGTGCGTGAAGATTCGGGTATAACGCGGTATAATAACGCAGCATTCAACGCAATTGTTCTATGAGGTACCGTTTATGCAAACCTTGATGTTGGCTTTCGTTCTTATGCTGATCGTGATCGCAGGGATGGCCATTGGGTATTTGGTCCAGCGTAAATCCATCAGTGGAAGCTGCGGCGGCATCGGTGCTTTGGGCATGGACAAAGCGTGTGATTGTGATGATCCATGTGAATCACGTAAAGCGAAAATGGCAAAAGAATCCGCCAGAAAAGCGAAAGAAGAAGCGTGGCAGGAAAATCGCATTCACTAATTTCTGTGTGGCTGTATGCTGAATTTAGAGAAAGCGCCGACACTGTCTGCGCTTTTTTAATATCTAAATTTCGATATACTATATGGATATAAGATATAACAAAGAGGTATGAGCGTGCGCTACATGTATCCTGAAGGCTTTGAAGTACGAGGGCGTGAAATATTCATGGATGCAAATGCAACGACCCCGGTCCACCCTGAGCTCCGAAACGTCATGGAGCATGTCTATCAATCTCACTACGGTAATCCGAGCAGTCCTCACTATGCGGGTATTCGTGCGAAACGTATTCTGGCAGAAGCGCGTGCGGAGGGGGCTACACTTCTGTCCTGCGCTCCGGAATCGCTCGTTTTCATGAGCGGTGCTACGGAGGGAATTAATACTGCCATTCTCTCCGTGTTAAGTCAGTACACCGCAGGGAAGGGAAAAGGAAAAACGTTGTTATATGGTGCGACCGAACATAAAGCGGTTCCTGAAGCTTTAAAACACTGGAATGAGGTGCTTGCTGTGGGCGCTCGAGTTGAGCCGGTTGCGGTTGATGAGCTCGGATTGATTCATCTCGATGATTTGGCAAGAAAACTGCCTGATGCCCTTATGATCTGTACGATGGGTGCAAACAATGAAACAGGCGTGTTCCAAGATATGGGAGCGCTCGAGGAGAAAATTCGTGGGCTTCGACCGGATATTCCGTGGATGGTCGACTGTGTCCAGATGCTCGGGAAACGTCCTGTGGCACTTGGGCGAACAACCATAGATTATGCGCCTTTTAGTGCCCATAAGCTTTATGGTCCTAAGGGAGTCGGAGCGCTTTATGTTCGTCCAGGCGCACGTTATGTGCCCCTGCAAATTGGGGGTGGACAGGAAGCAGGAGCCCGAGGCGGAACGGAGAATGTGGCGGGAATTGCGGCGTTAGGTCGAATTTTTCACTGGTTGAATCACCCAGAATTAGGTCCCTTTCATTCACCGAATACCTTATATGAAATGCGCAATGCCTTGCTGACGAGCTTACAGCAAGCATTTCCAAAGCTCGTATTAAACCAACCACTTGAAGTTTCCCTGCCGACAACGCTCAATTTTTCAGTGGCTGGATATAGCTCAGCGGAGTTGATCGCTATCTTTGATGCAGCAGGTATTCGAGTCAGCGCTGGCTCTGCATGCAGTACGGGCAAATCTCGTAGTTTCGTCCTTGATGCCATGAACCTGCCGACATGGCAATCCGAGGGGGCGATTCGTATGTCCTTTGGTCCTACTTTCACGCAGGAAGAGCTGTTGGAGGTTTGTGAGCGCTTGCGGTTCATCGGTGAGCAATTATCGCACGCACCCCTTCACAGGGATTGTGCGTTTTACCTACCGGACCCGTTCACATCAAACAGTGCTTGGATTGCTTGTCCCGAATCCGCACTTGTATTGATTCTTGAGCTGCAGCAAAAGCATGAAGAACAGCTGAAAAGGGAGTTTCCCGTGACCCAATGGACGCATCGTACGTGGGGTGGAAGTGAAGAGGATTTTGCAGGTTTTCGCATTACACCAACTGCAGAGGGCTTTGTGCTCCGCTATCTGAAAACCAACCGCGAGCTTCATGTTCATGCCGATGGAATTCATCAACCGGCAAACACAGCACCTGTGCGAGCACTGACATCGCTCGAGGAGGGGGACTATCAGTTTGTCGATGTCCGCGAGGACGTTGAGCGCGCAATGGAGCCTCCGCGAGTCGCTCAGGACAAAACCCTCTCTATTGTCCGAAGTGGATGGGCCGACTTTCTATTAACCCGCTCACAGGATGAGGTAAAAACACCGGTATTCTTTTGTCGTTCGGGGCGTCGGGCACGCGATGTGGCAACTTGGGCGCGTGTTCTTGGCTGGCACAATGCGGTTGCATGTGACGCGAGCGCCAGTGAAGTTAATCACTGGCTTGCACGGAAAGCAAAAGTGTAGTGCCGATCCGTTGGAATACTAGTCGTGGAGGCGAGCGTGTTGCAGCTCATGATCCGCGTCAATAAACCAACATGCGCCATCGTTCAGACACGACAGAGAAATTGCGCCCGAACCGGAAACTTGAGACCAAGAATCACCAAAGTCGCGTGAAAAATAGAGCCCTTGAGGATTCCCCGCGACGATCGCATCGCCAGATACGGTCATTTGGGTTAGCGCGCCTGAAATGGGCGGGCTCGTAAGCTGGGTAAACGACCCGCTTTGATATCGAAACAACTCAGGTGCTGCTTCGTCATCATTTCCACCGCCTGCTATTAGGAAGTCCCGATTTGCCAGCGGAAACACCGAATGAATACCGCTATTTAAACCGCCAGTGAGGGGCGTGTCCACCACACTGAAGCGCAGTGCAGTTCGACCCTTGTACATGATGCGTGGGGTAGACGCGTTCAATGTACCCATCACCCAGTTGTTATTCGCAAATACTGTGCAGTTGCCTGTGTTCGATGCAGCCTCACCGGTTAGCGGCCGTTCCGCAAAACCACTGCGTGATGCGAGCCAGTGGTTTCCATTACTGCTGCGCACCACATGCCAATTGTCATTTAGTGTGTCGCCGAGCACCCAAGCTTCCCCATCGGGGATTAAGCCAAAGCAGCGCAGTTCTTCATCACCATTGCCACGATACATTTGTCGCCAAGAAAAGCCCCCATTGCGTGTCATCAAAAGACGACTACGTTCCCCACGTCCGGTCGAGAGTGCATATGCGTGCCGGTCATCGAACGCTTTCAATTGGCGAATTTCCAGGTTTGCTGTGCGGCCACCTGGGGTTGTAACATTCCATGTCGCGCCACCATCGCTTGTGACGGCGACATACCCGTCGCGATTACCTAGCCAAACGATGTCTTGGTTGACCGCGTAGACTGTCGACCAATCTCCATCGGGGAGACCATCGTTTTCAGCGGCGATAATAGGGCTTGCCATGAGGCAGCCGAAGATAGTCAGAGAACTCAATAAGCGCGCTTTCATAACGATTACACAATCCTTTCTCTGTGAAAAAACAACATGTGATATATTGCCAACAAATGTAAACGGACACAAACCAAGCTTGGATTCCTTTTGTGTCCGAAACCGAAAGAGAACCTTATCTACTATGACATCTGTTTTTCAAAAAGTACTCGGCGCCTTCGCTCTTATTACCTTTCTTGTTGCGTTTCCGGCGGTCGGCCAGGCCGAGGAACGCGAGTCGCAACGAAGTCTGTTGTTGCAATATCTGGTGGGTGAGTTCTCGAATCTGCGCACGATTTTAGAGACAGGGCGAGGCGCAGGTCATGCGCCTATATTTGTGCGCAATCATCGTCTGGCTTGGGACGATGAGGATGTGATTTGGTCGCGCCAATCATTGCTTAACACACCGAACGCAACGTACCGCCAGCAGGTATATCGGTTTGTCTTGCCGCGCCGAAACACCGGGATTGTTCAGCAAATCTACCTTGCCCCCGCTTCGTGGGAGCCCCAATCTGATGATTGGAGCGCTCTAGAACGTCTCCAAGGCTGTGATATCGTTTGGCGTTATACGGGGGATGGCTTTGTGGGAAGTCGAGAAGGGAGCCAATGTGGATTTGTTGATGAACAGGGGCGTGCTATTTTCTTAGCGACACACCTGCAGGCGAATTCTGTGCGATTCACGGTCGAAGATGCTGCGCTATCTCGCGGAGGCGAATTAATTCTCGGTGACCTGAACGGCGAACCCGTTGTCCATGAACGAATTCGATTCTTTGATGTGAATATCGAGTTTTTACCTGCGGGAGCAAGTTCAGAGAATGATTCAGCGTGGATTGTGGCTGAACCTTTTCGAGACCTACATGATCATGATATTCGCGTCCCGCTCGTATCTTCCGATGAGAGAATGTTTCTTGGTCATGATATTCAAGTCCTTGGAAATTCTGAGGAGCCAACAGGGCTGACTATTCGGGTGTATCGACAAGCAGAAGAGCAGCCGGTTCTCTCGTTGAAAGTAGAAGGGGAGGATGGACGGTGGAGTGCGGAAGCTGAGCGCTTCCGCATTCAATTACGTGCGCAGGAGCGATTTAGCGACTCGCCGCATCATTAATGATCAGTGCCATGCGTTGTGCTGCATGAATAAGCTGTGACTCAACAATAGGGCGTGCTTGGCGAAAATAACGCTCACCAAGTTGCGCACCGTCTTCTGCCTGAGGGTATGCGTTGCCCCGTGCGAGGTGATACGAGTCATTAGCCCAATCGACAATGGCAAGCGACCAGTCATCCTCTTTTTCTGGGAGTGGATTTAGCTCAGCTTGCATCGCAGGCCCAGGCATTTCATCCATGCCACGGATAAGGACAGTGTCCCACAGCCGGTGCAAATTTGTTTCGCTGCCGAAGAATGTCACGCGAATATCATTTCCGCCTCGATCGCGCTGAAAGCCCATATGCAAAGGTTGATGCATATCGGTTATCCAATGAGTAAAGGTGCGAAGTGCTTTCGCTTGTTCCTCAAGTGAACGCTCCGGATCCATCATGATTTTCACATCATCGATCGCCGCAGCGACGACACAGCGGCGATTCGGGCAATCACGCTCCATGTCGAAATAATCTTCTTCCGGAGGAACGTTGGCAAAATGTAATGGGCCTAACCAACGACCTTCCTCAGTTCCGCGCACGCGATCGGCCCACGTGGTCATCGTTGCGAGTGAATCCTCACCAACGTAATCCATCCGCTCCTGAACCCACTGTCGTGCCTCTGGCGTGAGATAGTTCCAGGTCATTTCACCGATATATTCATGACCTTGAAACCCCCAAGTAAATGCTTTGGTGGGGGTTAGTAGAAAAATTGTGATGATCAGTGTACTAACGAGTCTGCGCATCGAGCGATTCTCCTGTGATTCCAGCTGCCGCGTCCGACATTAAAAAGATATACACGGGCATGATTTCTGCTGCGGTCTTCAGTTTTCCTGAGTCTTCCGCAGGATAGGCCCGGGCACGCATTGCAGTGCGCGTGGCGCCGGGATTGATCACGTTGACGCGTAATGACGTATTTTCATATTCATCCGCGATGATCTGTGCCATCCCTTCGGTTGCGAATTTCGAGACTGCGTAAGGCCCCCAATGAGCACGCCCCGTGCGCCCGACACCCGATGAAGTAAAGATGATCCGTGGAGAAGGGGCCTTGAGCATTACGGGAATAAGTGCCTTGGTCATCATAAACTGGGCTGTCACATTGACATGGAGGACATCGTTCCAGGTTGGTAAATCGATGTGCGTAAATGGTGAGAGGACGCCCAAGATACTCGCATTGTGGAGCAATCCATCAAGTTTTCCGAACTGGTCCTCAATGGTTGCCGCCATATCGCGATAATGACTTTCTGTCGCGCCTTTCATGTCAAGCGGGATAATAGCAGGCTCAGGGTATCCAGCCTCAATGATTTCGTCGTAGACAGCTTCGAGTTTCTTGGTTGTGCGGCCCAGCAAAATCACCGTAGCGCCAAGTCGAGCATAGGTTAACGCGGCCTCGCGACCAATTCCGTCGCCAGCCCCAGTCACAAGGATAACTTTTCCTTGCAGCGCCCCCTCAGGGGCTTGATAATTTTGGTAATCCTGCATAACTTTGAGTGAGGTTAAATGAAGTTTAGCGTCCATTGTACCTCGGAACGCAACAGAACTCAGTAAAGTGATCCGACACTCAACGATTTTTCTTTAATAATCATCGACAGACGTGTATAACTTTCTGTTAACGATTCTCGAACAGCTGTTTTATACTGCTGCTCGAAAAATGAGAATTAGAACAACAAGGATTGGGGATACCTCATGAAAAAACTGTTTCTTTCATTGGCCATTACGTCGGTACTCGGCCTCGCCGCATGTACACCGGATGGCGATCAAGCTCCTAGCTCGGAAACCGGAAGTAATATTCCTGCGACGCGGGTAGCCTTTGACCCGGGTGCCGGTAATGTTCCGGTTCCAAGCGATATTTTATTGGCCGGAACGACTGATGGAACATTGAATATCCCAGTGCCCGATCCAACTGACTTCAGTAACCCACAAAACGCATTGAATGGCCTTGATGGTTGGTCTACAGCGATGCCACTTACCTTCGGCTTCACGCTCGCGCGCGATGAAGACGGGAATTCGATTGGGATCAACGGTGGCTCGGTTACAGCTGAGGGTTCTGTTCGTGTATTCAAGGTGGTGATGGGTGGCGATGTGAGCGATCCAGATTGTGCAACCCAGCCAGCGGGTACGGCGTGTAAGTTTGTTGAAGAGCTTCAGCACGGCGTCGATTTCACCGTGGCATTTAGTGGTGGCCAAGTGCAGGTCATCCCGCTGCGTCCGTATCAACCGAAGACGGGTTATATTGCAGCGTTAACCGACAACATTCGCGACGATTTGAATCGTCCAGTGCAGCCTTCGACGACTTACTACCTGTTAAGTAAGCCGCTGGCCACGGATCCAATCGGTGGTGCCCAAGAGCAAGCCTTGCAGGGGATCATCAACAGTCATCAGGCCGTTCTCGCTCAAGGTGGCGTGAATACAGGCTCATTGATTTATACTTCTGGCTTCACGACGCAGTCTGTGGGTGATGTCTTGGGTGTGGTAAAACAGTTAATGCTAACCCCTGAGCTTCGTCCGCAACTAAATGCTGAGCCGACTGGGTTAACGGCAGCAAACTTGCTTGGGATTCCACCAAGTACGTCACCAACGTTCTTGATTGCAAATTCCGCAGATATTTATGGTGGTGAAGTAAGCTTGCCATACTTTAGTCCGATTCCAACGGAAGACAATCCCACGGCGCCTCTGACAGGCCGCTGGGAAGCAGGCTTTGTCAGCCCAGCAACCATCTTGATTGCATTGCAATCGAATGCAATCACAGTAGAAGAATTGGTCGGCCTTGGTCTGGATCCAGCCCTATTGGCTAATCCGGCATCGCTTGCTGGCCAAATTCCTTACGAGGCAGCAGCGGGCACCGTGCTTGAAGAGCGCGACCGTTTCCGGCATTTGACGAAATTCAACCCAATTCCGCGTCCGCGGACGATTGCCGATGTTCCACATTGGATGTCTGTACCGAATGTAGCGAATGCGAACATTGTCCGTGCAGCGAATGGAATGGAACCATTGGTCATGCCTGAGGGTGGTTGGCCAGTCGTGATCTTCCAGCACGGTATTACTGGGCAGAAAGAGAACTTCTTGGCAATTGCAGGAACACTGGCGGTCTTTGGTCATGCAGCGGTTGCGATCGACCATCCATTGCATGGGGAGCGCGGCTTCACGATAACGGACGAGGAAGGCAACGTCGTTGCGAATATCAATGCAACAACGGGCTCACCAACGAGTTATCTGAACCTAGGCAGCTTGCTGACAGCGCGTGATAATTTGCGTCAGTCCAGTTCAGATCTGATGGGTCTGCGTTTGGGCCTTAACTTCTCAAATGTCGCTGGCACGATAATTAATCCAACGGATGTGAAGTTCATTGGTCACTCTCTGGGTGCCATTGCAGGAACAAACTTCCTTGCAGCTGCGAATACACCGTTAACAGGTGATTTGGCTTCCGCGCAGGGCTTGTTCCAGACTCGCGCTGCGGCATTGGGTATGCCAGGCGGTGGCCTTGCTCCATTCTTAGTGGCTTCAGAGCGCTTTGGACCCGTCATTGGTGGCTCGATTGCATTCCAATCGTTCAGCTACTTCCGTGACTACGCAATTCAAGAAGCCGTGTCATCAGGTATCGATCCGCAATCACCTCAGTTTGAAGCTTTCTTGCCTCAGGCATTCGTCCAGTTCTATCAGGGCGGAGTTGCGACATCAGCGCAACAAGCAGAGCTGCAAGCGACTCTTGCGCAGTTCCAGTTTGCTGCTCAAACCGCGGTTGATTCAGGGGACCCGATTAACTATGCAGCACAGTTGCGGGCGACTGAAACTCCGATTTATCTGATTCAGGCCAATGGTGATAAAGTGGTTCCAAACAGCACCCCACATCCATTGGGTGGAACAGAGCCACTGATCCGCGCGCTCGGATTGCCATCTGTGAGTGGTCCGACGCAAAGCGAAGATCCAATCAGTGCAGCCGTTCGTTATGTTGGAGCAGGTCATAGCTCTCTGTTGAACCCGGCGGACGCTGATGCAGATCCTGACACAGCGGCAGCTATTACCACGGATATGCAGCAATCAATTGCACTTTACTTCGAAACAATGCAGCGTTTGTTGCAAGTGAACCCTGATCTGGTTCAATAGTCAGCGAATCGGTTTTGAGGAAAATCAGAGAGGCCAGCGTATAAGCTGGCCTTTTTATTTGCTCACGGACCCATCATAATGCTTTGAACAGTGCTTTCACTGTGCCCGTCTACTTGGGAAGCAAGTTGTATTAGAGGAGATAAATATGCTCGAAGCGCTCATGGAATATGGTGTGTTTCTTATCAAAACCATCACGATTGTTGCTGCAATCGTATTCGTCATCGCAACCATAATGAATGCGGCTCAACGACAGAAAGAAAGTAAAGGCGAGCTAAAGATTGAGAATATGAGTGATGATTTCCGAGAAACGCAAAAAGAAATTCGTCTGAGCTTGTTACGCGGTAAAGCCCGCAAGCTCGCTGAGAAAGAGGCAAAGAAGGAAAAGTCGGTCGATGCTTTTGAGCAACGCAGCTTTGTCATTGATTTCAAAGGATCGATGGACGCGCGCGAAGTTGAATCACTGCGTCGCGAGGTGACGGCTATTCTAACGATTGCCGACCCGAAGAAAGACCAGGTCGTGGTCCGTTTGGAAAGCCCAGGTGGCGTTGTCCATGGGTATGGTCTTGCTGCTGCGCAGCTGAAGCGTTTACGAGATGCTGGGATTGATGTCACGATAGCCGTTGATAAAGTTGCGGCGAGTGGCGGGTATATGATGGCGTGCCTCGGGAGTCAGGTTGTCGCGGCACCGTTTGCGGTCGTTGGTTCAATTGGAGTATTGGCTCAATTACCTAATTTTCATCGCCTGTTGAAAAAGAACGATATCGACTTCGAATTGATTACAGCGGGTGAGTATAAGCGAACGCTGACCGTATTCGGCGAAAATACTGAGAAGGGGCGCAAGAAATTCCAAGAGGATATTTCGGATATTCATTTGCTTTTCAAAGATTTCGTTGCTGAGAATCGGCCGAGCTTAGATATAGAAAAGGTGGCGACTGGAGAGGTCTGGTTTGGCAAACGCGCGCTTGAACGAGGTCTCATTGATAAAATACAAACCAGCGATGATCTTTTGCTTGAGCTCGCGAAAGATCGCGAAATTTTTAAGGTGTGTTATAAGCCAAAAGTAAAACTAGCAGATAAGTTAGCGCATTCAGGGCAAGCGATGATGGACCGAATGGTGATGGATTGGCTTCAACGCGTTCAATTCTGGCGTTTCTAAGCTTTCGAAACGACTTCAAATAAAAAGCTTGTCCGGTTTTGAAATGCCCCCAGTCATTGGATATCCCATGACTGGGGGCATTTCAGTTTGTCAGTATATTGTTTTGTTCGTGCCAGCCTTAGGATGGCGGTTGTTTCATCTCGTTTGTGGCAGCTTGAGCGTCCGAAGTCACGCTCTGCCCTCCGATCACCGAGCCATCGTTACCGGCTTCGGGATCGTTGTAAATGGATTCGTCGAACTGCCCCTCTGATTTCCCAATCACGGTTGTGACCATTGCATCACCGGTGATATTGACTGCAGTACGCGTCATGTCGAGGAGTCGATCGATACCCATAATGAGTGCGATAGCATCAATTGGTAAGCCAACTTGCTGGAGAACCATGGCGAGCATGATCAGACCAACACCCGGAACACCCGCGGTGCCGATCGAAGCGAGGGTCGCCGTTAAGATAACCATCAGGTAGTCGGTAAAGCTTAAATCAACGCCATAGAGCTGCGCGATAAAGACCGTGGCAACACCCTGCATGATGGCTGTCCCATCCATATTGATGGTAGCACCAAGAGGCACGGTAAAAGAACTCACACTATTATTGACGCCTAAACGCTTTGTCGTCGTGCGGAGGGTTACCGGAATGGATGCATTGGAGCTCGAGATACTAAATGCAAAAATTTGATTGCTAAACATTTTACGAATGAAAACAATCGGGTTGAGACGTGTAAGAAGCTTGAGAAGTAATGGGTAAACCACGAAACCATGCACTAATAGCAAGAGGAGGACTGTGAGGAAGTACTTGAGCAAATCACCGAGTAATTCGCCAAAGCCCAAATTTGCGAAGGTTCGCGCAAGTAACGCAAAGACACCATAAGGGGCGACTTTCATGAGAATCATGACAAGCTTCATGATGACTTCATTCACGTCTTCAAAGAACCCTTTCAGACGATCACCGGCTTTGCCAGTTAAAGCCATCGCAATACCAAATAACAACGCGAAAACAATGATTTGTAGCATATTGCCTTCGGCCATCGCGTTGATTGGATTCCGTGGAACCATATCAATCACAACATCGACAAAGCTCGGTGCCTCAGCGACACTCACGCTCTCGTCGAAACTGTCGGCAAATGCCGCATTACTTCCCGGTTTAACAATGGTTGCAACCGTGAGCGCAATTGAGATTGCAATACAGGTTGTTACCAGATAGAGCACCAAGGCCTTTCCGCCGAGTCGCCCGAGTTTACTAGGGTCACTCAGTTGGCAAGTGCCTACAATCAATGACACAAAGACGAGTGGAACCACTAACATCATCAGGGAGGTGATGAAAAACTCACCGACGATTCGTAATATTCCATCGACAACGAGTCCGTGGAATAAGGGAGTTGCCTCTGGCGAACTCCATAAATTAAACAGGATACCGGCGATAATGCCGGTAAACATCCCGAGGACAATTTTGCCCGTGAGGCCCAGCTTCTTTTCACTCATGCGTGCTTACCCACGTATTGTTGTAATAATGAACCCGCTAAGGTTATCAGACGTGAAGCAATTCCCATAGTCTGACCATTCCACCAAATAAAAAAAGAGGAGCAGTGTGCTCCTCTTTTGCTCGATTCATCTCTGTGAACGATAGAAACCGATAATTTTAGCCAACAAACGTTGGTGCAAAGCCATTGGTCCATGCAATCACGGTTGCGGTCATTAAGCAGACCATAAGAATCAGCCCTGCGGTGACTACGGAGCTTGCATAAATGAAACCGCGTTCCTCTGGAATGTGCATTAGAATCGGTACGCCCGCGTACAGCAAATAAACTGAGTAAGCCACGCCGGCGAGGAAGACCATCGAGACGAACCAAAGCTCAGGATACAATGCGGCGATGCCCGACATCATAACGGGTGTCGCTGTGTACGCTGCCAATTCAATTGACTGCGTAAAGGTTGGGGTAGCGCCGAATGTTTTTGCCATCCAATGTACGAGGTAAGCAAGTGCCAAAACACCGCCAATGAGTCCAACGTACATTGCGCCCGCCATCATGAGCGCGCTCCCTTGTGTCATGTAAATGCTCTCGCGAGCGCCAATACTCCATCCAATGTGCGCCGACGCGAAGTAGGCAGCAATGCATGGAATCAGTGCGACGATAAGGATGTGGGACAGGGAAAATCGTAAACTCTCATGTCGTTGGTCGATGGTTTTCCATTCTTCTACCGGATGAGCGTAGAGACCCCAGATATGATTTAGTATCATGTAAAACTCCTTGAAGCCGCAGCTCCTAAAACCCTAAAAACCACAACGGTGGTGGGACCATTATAGGTTGAGAATTCGAGGTGAAATCAAGAATGAAAGGTTCTGAACAATTTCTGTTCAGATTATTTTGTTATAAAAGCGTTAATCATATGAACGAGCAATTACCTGAATCTTATCAAGTGCTTCTTGAGCCGATCGAGCGCCTTTTAAAGTGTCCGACGCCCAAGGCCTGGATCGACCATGCAGTGCGTCCAGAAAATATCCCACTTATCCTGATCGACCATTTGCATTGTGAGTTAAAAGCGGCACAGAGTGCAGGGTTACTTTTGCGTCGATATGCCCTCGATAACGAGGCAAAAGAGCAGGTTTTGGACTGGCTACTTCCCTATGAGGACCGTTTATATCGTCATCAAGTTGGTACCTTCGGGAGTAAGAACAAACATGTGCCTCGAATTCGTTTACGTGGCGCGGAGCCTTGGCAGGAGCGTTTGGTCGATCGGATGGTCTTGCTCATGAAGGAAGAGTTACATCATTTTGACCAGGTTTTTGACATTCTAGAGGAGCGCTCAATCACGCTGTTTCCAGTCTCCGCGTCTCGCTATGCAGCACGCATGCTTCGGGACATTCGAGGTGGAGAAAAAACTGGTTTAATTGATAAATTGATTATCGGCGCGATTATCGAGGCTCGCTCTTGTGAACGCTTTGCCGCGCTTGCGCCGCATGTTGATGAGTCGTTGGCTCGCTTTTATTTATCGTTACTCCGTTCTGAAGCCCGACATTATGAAGATTATCTTGCGTTGGCGCAGCAAGTTGCAGAAGAGGATATTTCTGAGCGCGTGGCGTATTTTTTAGGGCTTGAGAAGACCCTGATCGAGAGCCCTGACCAGGAACTTCGTTTTCACAGTGGGATTCCTGTGCTGAGCGACGTTGCCTAATCTTTGATGAGTGGCTCGCTACGGAGGGTGGTTCCGGACGCATCGACATCGAGGATGCTGCCTTGGTCATACCAATCACCTAGCACGATACGAATACCATGCGGATGTTCATGGATATTGGGGCGATGCGTATGCCCATGAATCATCTGCACCGTGCCTGTGTCTTGAAACAGCGCGTCGACTGCATGGGGTGTGGCATCATATTTGGCCAATTCCGCTTCCGTCAGAGGCTTGGTCTCTTGAGAATTTTCGGAATTCCCACTGCTGTTATCCCTCAGAAAGGTGGCAATTTTTCTTCGCAGTGCCAAAGGGAAAGTGCGTGCGATGCTGAGCAGCCATGGATGACGGATTATTTTTCGAAAGCGCTGGTAGCTCGTGTCGTCTGTGCACAGAGTGTCACCATGTAAAATCACGGTGGGAACTCCGTACAACTCAATCACCGAAGGCTCTGGAAGGAGTTCAACACCGGTCTCATCAGAAAATCGTTGTCCGACTAAAAAGTCACGATTCCCGTGAATGAAATAACAAGGGATGCCACTTTGCGTGAATGATTTAAGCTCGGACTTTATGTGGCGGTGAAATGGCGTTTCGTCATCGTCACCAATCCAATACTCGAACAGGTCACCCAGAATGTAGAGCGCTTCAGCTGAACGTGCTTCATGGCGTAAAAAGTCCACGAACAGACCCGTAATATCGGGTCTGTCCGCACTCAGGTGTAAGTCCGAAATAAACTTAGTCGTCACGCGATTACTCGGAGATCGTTGCTTTTTCGATGATGACGTCTTCGACGGGAACATCGGCGTGGTAGCCTGAACGACCGGTTTTTACAACGCGAATCGCATCGACGGTTTCCATACCGTTCACCACTTCACCGAACACACAGTAACCCCAACCAAATGGATTCGCGCCCGTAAAGTTCAAGCTGTCGTTATCCCGCACATTGATAAAGAATTGGGCTGTGGCGGAGTGAGGGTCTTGGGTTCGAGCCATCGCGATGGTGCCGCGTGCATTCGCTACGCCGTTGTCTGCTTCGTTCTTTATTGGAGCGCGAGTTTTCTTTTGCTCCATTCCAGGTTCAAAGCCACCACCTTGAATCATAAAGCCATCAATGACGCGATGAAAAATAGTGTTGTCGTAAAAACCATCGCGAACGTATTGAACAAAGTTGGCGACCGTTTCAGGTGCTTTATCGGCAAACAAAGTGAGTTCAATCTCACCGTGGTTTGTGTAAAAGGTCACATTCATAAGATTTTTTACTCATATTTTCGGGAAAAACAGGTCCGTTATTCTATCGGATCTCAGTCCACATCGAAATGCTTTCAGGGCGCTTCATATTCTGCGTGAAGATCAGCCAGAATGGGCGCTATCCATTCCCATGCTTCATCGACACTATCGACCATGTGATACAGGGCAAGATCTTTCTCATCGATCATTCCCGTTCGCGCGAGGTGTTTCACATTCAGTAGGCGGTCCCAAAATTGTTTTCCGTATACGAAAATCGGGATTCGAGGCATTTTGCCTGTTTGAATCAACGTGAGGGTTTCAAACAGTTCATCAAGGGTTCCAAAACCACCAGGGAACACAATCAGTGCCCGAGCACGTTTTAAAAAGTGCATTTTGCGCAAAGCAAAATACTGAAATTCAATACTGTGTTTTGCTGCGATAAACGGGTTTAATCGCTGTTCGCGAGGAATGACAATATTTAATCCAATGCTGTTGTGGCCCGCATCATAGGCCCCTCGGCTTGCGGCTTCCATAATACCGGGGCCACCGCCAGTTATAAGCCGTGTGTGGATCATCTGATTGGACTCAATGTACGCGCCAATTCGTTTTGAAATCTCGCGGGCATCGGCATAATACTGCGCCATGTCGAGGCATGGATCCGTATTTGTGCAATCACTCGGATCAGGAATCCGTGCGCTACCGAATATAGAAATTGTGTGTTTTACATTTTCGGTATTGAAGGTCTTTTCGGCGGTCATCCATTCGCCGGATAGGTGCTCGGCATGGGTGCGTTCAAAGGATTCGACGCTCTCGGTTAAATGCATTTTTGAGAGGGGTAAATCCCCATTTGATTTTGCCATGTGAGTTCCTCGTTTCCGCGTAAAGTGCTAGTATACTCGCTTTCATTCGGTTCCGAACAGAGATAGATATCCTATGCTCCGCATATACAATTCATTGACGCAAGAGAAAGAAGAATTCAAGCCGCTTGAGCTCGGAAAAGTGAAACTCTACGTCTGTGGTGTGACAATCTACGATTTCTGTCACATCGGGCATGCGCGGACTTATGTTGCGTTTGATGTTGTGGTGCGTTATCTGCGCTACTTGGGCTACGATGTGACGTTCGTGCGAAATGTGACGGATGTAGATGACAAAATTATTAAGCGTGCGGCTGAGAATAACGAAGCCATTGATGATGTCACCGAACGTTTTCTTGGTTATATGCACGAGGACTTTGCGGCGTTGAATCTTGTTGAACCGGATATTGAGCCCCGCGTGACGACACACATGCAGGACATTATCGAATTGGTGCAGACCCTCATCGATAAAAAGCATGCTTACGTGGCGGCTTCTGGGGATGTTCTGTTTGATGTATCGAGTTTCGCAAATTACGGCAAATTGAGCGGTCAGAACTTAGCGCAGTTGCAGGCAGGAGCGCGCGTATCCGTTGCGCAAGACAAAGAGGATCCCCTTGATTTTGTTCTTTGGAAACGCGCAAAATCCGGTGAGCCCAGTTGGGAGTCTCCTTGGGGCGCGGGCCGTCCTGGCTGGCACATTGAGTGCTCTGCGATGAACGGTAAACACCTAGGCGCTCATTTTGATATTCATGGAGGTGGTTCTGACTTAATGTTCCCCCACCATGAAAACGAAATTGCCCAATCCTGCTGTGCTCACGGCACACCGTATGTCAATTACTGGATGCACTCTGGGATGGTCCAAGTGAATCAAGAAAAAATGTCCAAATCATTGGGTAATTTCTTCACGATTCGCGATGTTCTTAAGTCGTATACAGCAGAAACTGTGCGTTTTTTCTTATTGTCGGGGCATTATCGGAGTCAGTTGAACTACTCTGAATCGCATCTTGACCAAGCGCACAGTGGCCTTGAGCGTCTCTACACCGCATTGCGGGGGATTGTCTGCACAGCACCATCGGAAGCGACACGATCCGAATATGAATCTCGCTTCCAAGCTGCGTTAAATGATGACTTTAACGTCCCAGACGCGATGGCGGTCTTGTTTGACATTGCACGAGATTTAAACAAGGTACGGACCGAGCAACCCGATTTGGCGAATGAGCTCGGTGGTCTATTGCAAACGTACGGTGCAGTACTCGGAATTTTGCAACAGGAGCCGGATTCGTTCTTACAAGGTAAAACGGATACTTCGGTCGACGTCGCGCACGTCGAAGCACTTATTGCTGAACGTAACGCCGCGCGTGCAGCAAAAGATTGGGGTCGTGCAGATAAAGCGCGAGATGAATTGCAGGCGCTCGGGATTGTACTTGAAGATACGCCTTCGGGAACGCTCTGGCGCAAAGCTTAATGTTTAAAGAACGAGGAGTCGGAATGGCTACACCACACGTTCAGGTTTTTTCTACGCTTAACGAGCTCTCGGATCATACGCATGATTTTGATGCGGTGATTTTAGTAGGGCCACATTTTTCAGGCCTTGATTCGCGAATTGATGAGGCCCTCAAAAGCGCGACTAAAGTTCACGAGAATATCACCCGGACTGGCGGTGTGATTGCATGTGAGCTTGTCGCGTCCGGTCGCTTGATTCTGGCGCCCACAGGCTCGCTGGATAGAGATTACGACGATGTCCGTCGGTTTTATGATGCCGCTCGAAAGGCAGCCGATGTGGCTGAGCAAAGCGGCGCACGCAAACCCGTGTTGATGGCGGTGAACGTGCCACAAGACGCGACCTTCGAAAATGCACTTGCGTTGGTGTATTTCGGGTTTAGCCAAGGGTTATATCAGCCCTTAGAAGCACGCGAACACTTTGGCGAGGGGCTCGAGCCAATCCAGCAGGTTGGCCTAATCGGTGAAGTGGACGGAAAGTGGTTACATGCAGTGGAAGAGGGACGCCGCGTTGCTCGTGACCTGTGCGGGACAGAACCTGAGCGGATGTCACCGTTGCGTTTTGCGGAATACTGTCAGAGTGCTTTCGCGGGCACCGCGGTCAAGGTAACGGTCCTCGATGATCGTCCGCAACTTGAAGTGGAATATCCCTTACTCTCTGCCGTTGCACGCGCCTCATTTGAGACGAATCAACGCCCTTGTGTTATTCGCTTAGAGTACACGCCTGAGGGGCCGGTGGAGCAGACGTTAATGCTGGTCGGCAAAGGGATCACCTACGACACAGGTGGAGCGGATTTGAAAGTCGGTGGACACATGGCGGGGATGAGCCGTGACAAGGGCGGTGCAGCGGGCGTTGCGGGTTTTGTGAAAGCTTTGGCACACATTCAGCCGAAAGGAATCAAAGTGGTAGCCGAGTTAGCTGCGGTTCGAAATAATATTGGTGAGACGGCGTTTGTAGCAGACGAGATCATTACAGGGCGTTCTGGAGTCCGAGTTCGTATCGGGAATACGGACGCTGAGGGCCGTTTGATAATGGCAGATTGCCTCGCACGTATGACCGAACTTGCAGTGGATGAAAAGGAGCCGGTGCTCTTTACGGTAGCGACCTTGACCGGACATGCGGCACTCGCAAAAGGCCCGTATACAGCATTGGTCCCAAATAAGACGGCTGAACGAAGCGGCTCGGTTGATGCGCTGCTTAGCGCGGGAGAGCTCTGGGGCGATCCTGCAGAACTATCTCCGAGCCGTCGCGAGGATTATGATTTTGTCGCTGGTCGGACGAAAGCTGATGATCTGCTGTCCTCAAACAACGGTCCTTCTGCAACGACCAAACGTGGGCACCAATTCCCCATGGCATTTTTAGTGCGTGTGGCGGGTTTGGATAAACACCAGTTTAGCAGTGAAACTCCAATCCCTTATGTGCATATAGATATTGCAGGGAGTGGCGTCGAGGGGGGTGATTGGCAACATGGCAAACCAACGGCAACCCCCGTACTGGCGCTATCGGGACGTTACTTGCGATAACGGGCACGATAAAAAGAAAAAACCTGCACTCGGTGCAGGTTTTTTTTTGCCCGCTACTTTTCTATAGTCCGCGGCTTTGTTTATCGACCACACGACGAGCGACAAAGGTAACGTGCACGTGGCGCTCATCCGTGCCCCAACGACATTCGTTTGGCCGGTCAAAGTTATCACACCAAGTTGGCGTCCCAAGGATATGAACTACTTCTGAATAGCGCATTCCCATATCGACGTTATTATATTGGCTGCGCGTGACTCTGCTGTCGGTGCAAGCTGACAATAAAAGGAGTGGCACCGCACAAAGGAGCCCTATGAGTACTTGATTATACCGTTTCATCAAACACCTCCATGATTGATCATGAGCAATCGTGAAAGCCAGTCACGATGGTGGATCAATAGTGAGTTTATCGAGTTGCTCTTTCGTTTTCCCATGAGGTTGAGGAGTCCTCGATTCACTGTCGATATGAACAAAGACGATATCGTCTGCGATGCAGATGTTCTGTTTTGTCCCTTTATTCCGAACAACGCAAGTCACGGTTAGTGAGGTCCGTCCGACACTTTTAATAGCGAGTCCGAATTCCACTACATCTCCTTGAAATGCTGATGCTTGAAAGGTTATTTCCCCAATGTGTTTGGTCACCAGGCTTTTTTGATCGAGTTGGCAGCTGGCAAAAATGTATGCTTCTTCATCGATCCACTCAAGTATGCGCCCTCCAAATAGAGAGCCGGCAAAATTCAGATCATTCGGCATGACAAGTCGTCGAGACAAAAATCGCATGGAGAATCCTCGTTATGGAACCTGTGTTAAGTATAACGTAGTTTGTATTTTTTAGCGGGGTCGCGAAAACAAAAAAGCCCTCTAAAAAGAGGGCTTTGGTCAGGTTGTTATGGGTTAGAAACGCGCTCTAAAGCCGACGCCAAAGTTGCGTCCTGGCATGGGAGCGTAATCCCGAATGAAGCTGTTGTGAACAAAGCCAAGTTCGTTGGTGATGTTCTCAACTTTCAAATACAACGCAATGTCTTGTCCTGCGAAGATGCCAGGGTAGTAGTTCACGTGAAGATTCACTAATCCAAAACCATCGGTTGCCTGCTCATTCTCTGCGACTCGATTTTGCGCAAGATAGTGGGTGTAACCGAGAGTACCATCCCAATTTGCTTCTGAATATGTCGCACTCAAACCGAAACGCTGGGCTGGAATTCGCGGTACGTTGCCACCTGAGGCAAAAACTGCGCGGGTATAGTCAGTAAACCCGTTAACACGCCAGTTTTCATTGAAAACATAGCGGCCTGAGATCTCGTAACCATACAATTCAGCTGTACGCTGTGCATGCTGATACACCGGCAAACCACTGTGGTCGTGGTCGTGATCATGCCCATGATCATGTCCGTGATCATGGCCGTGGTCGTGACCATGTCCCATTCCCAGATCGATTTCACCATCCAGCTCACCGCTCAAAATGCCGGTATTCTGCAGGTAGATGAAATTGTTAATGCGGTTGAAGAACACATTGGTGTCTAGGTGCCAGCGATTACCTTCAAAGTGCATCCCGAAATCAAAGTTGTGCGATTGTTCCTTCCCGAGCGCGCGATCAGCAAGTTCTAGATGGAAAGCCTGATCGTGGTCGTGTCCGTGATCATGGTCATGGTCATGTCCGTGGTCGTGTCCATGGTCGTGCTCGCCGTGAATACGATACACGCCGCCCACCTCATAGGTACGCGTCGCAAAGTGCGCGCCATTTGAGAACAACTCATTGGCTTGTGGAGCTCGCTCACTGTAGCTCAAGCTCCCTGAGAGTTTCACCATTGGTGAGACTTGCCAGTTTGCGCCAAACGATAAGCTTGCAGGATGGTACTCGAGCGCGTGGAAGCCCTGGCTGCGTAACTCGACTTGCTCAATGCGCCCACCAATTTCATAGGTAACGTCGCCTACTTGGCGTTCGCCGATCCAGAATAGTCCCATCAAGTCGGTATCAGTTGCCGGAGTGAATGCTTCTTCTCCAAATGAATCATATTTCTGACGCGAAATTTGCGTGCCTAATGCACCACGCCAACCCATGATCGGGGCATGGCGCGCAATAATCCGGAGCTCTGTTTGTTCGAGCATAAAGCCGGTTTCTACGAAGTCATCTTCAATTTCTTCGTGCAGAAGGTCTGTGTATCCGAAGTTGAAATCGATGCGCTCAACACCACGCATCGGCTCATTGATGCTACTAATGAACTGGAACCGGTCTTGTTTCATTTTCGCAAAGATACCGTCGTCATGTCCGTGGCCACTATCGTGACTGTGTCCGTGGTCATGTCCATGGTCATCGCCTCCATGATCGTGGTCGTGCCCAGGAAGTCCATATTCGCGTTCAATACGGCCAAATGAGAAACCGGCAAAACCACGGTCAAAGAAATAGCTTGCGCCGACGGTCGCACCGCGGTCGTCTGTAAATGAATTCTCGATTTCGCGTTCAAGATCACCGTCTGGTGTCACGAAAGCAGGGACTCGGTAGTCTTCTGCATGACGATAAAAACCGTCAAGGTGCAGGACGAAGTCTCCATTACCCACGTTGAGGTCAAACGCAGCAGAGCGACCTTCTGAAACGCTGTCATAGCGAGCGCCATAACTTCCTTCGATGCCTTCAAGCGCTTGGCGAGGGACGCGGTTATCAACTACGTTGACTACACCACCGCTGGCGCCACTTCCAAACAGAAGGGTGGCAGGACCGCGAAGAACTTCGATCTGTTGTGCTGTGGTTGCTTCTGTCGTTACCGCATGGTCTGGACCGCCACGAGATATGTCGGCGACATCAAGACCGTTTTGGGTGATCTTGACGCGCGGACCATCGAGTCCGCGAATGACCGGACTACTTGCGGTCGGACTGTAATAGGTTGACTGAACACCGGGTAAGTTCCGGAGTGTTTCACCGAGCGTGGCGGTCTCCGCGCTACGCAGCTCATCCCCATGAAGGACGTAAATGGGTTGTGCTGTTTCAAGCGGTGTCCGATCAAACGGGTTTGCAGTGACAATAATTCGCTCGTACTGTTTTTCTGTACTCGTATCAGGACTGTCCGGTGCGGTCTCTGCAATGACCAGTTGGGGAGATAGGAAAGCTGCAACAGCAAGTGCAATCGGGGTCTTCTTCATCTTCAACATGGTAGTTCCTGCATTTCATCGTGTTAGCGTGTTTGTGATAATATAACATTACAACTGTTCAGTGCAAGCAACAACAGCCTTCGGTGCGATTGCGACCAATCGCTCGTCTCGTGCGATTAGACTCATCGTGCGTTTGAAACAATTGATTGTATGTCGTCGCTTTTTTGCCGACACTAGGGATTCCTTTATCCAACGTTGATTTGTCATGAGTTTTCTAAGTACATCGAAATACCGCACAGCCCTTATTGCGTTCGTTGCGATTCTTACTTTGGCGGGGTGCAGCCCAAAAAATGAAGAGTCGATAAAAATCGCGCTCCCTGCGGCGAAACCAACCTCGCTTCAAGCCCACCTTGAGTTTCTTGCCGATGATTTGCTCGAAGGCCGAGACACGGGCTCACGCGGGCATGAGATTGCATCAAAGTACATTGCTGCGCAGTTCCAATTGCTGGGGCTTGAACCTGCCGGGACGGATGGCTATTTCCAACGTATTACCTTTCGGAGTAGTCGTTTGGTGCAAGAAACCCCACCAAGTTTTCAGTTGGCGTTTGGTGAGCAGAACATAGAATTGCGTTATCCGAATCAATTCATGACTGGGCCGAGTGCTACCCATGAACACGCGGAAGTGACAGCGGACTTGGTATTTGCAGGATATGGTCTCGTGTCCGAGCAATTTGGTATTGATGACTATGCGGGTCTTGATGTTGACGGGAAGATCGTTGTCGTATTGCAAGGGCGTCCAGATTTTCTACCGAGTGAAGAAGCCGCCCATTTGAACGCACAAAAGACTCAAAATGCCGTAGAGCGCGGTGCTGTGGGTTTCATTACCCTCCATTCTCCCGCTACAGAGCGAGTTCGGCCCTGGCGTAGCTCGATGATTTTTCTCAATAGCCCTCGCATTCGCTGGCTAAACGAAGATGGTGAACCGCACAATGACTTTGGCCAATTGCTAGGCAGTGCGACGCTCCA
This sequence comes from Aliidiomarina sanyensis, assembly GCF_003987175.1. GTDB lineage: Bacteria > Pseudomonadota > Gammaproteobacteria > Enterobacterales > Alteromonadaceae > Aliidiomarina > Aliidiomarina sanyensis. The sequence goes on from NZ_PIPM01000009.1 coordinate 32,365, forward strand.
TTTCGAAGCTGCTGGACCCATATTCGAACATGCAGGTCATGACCTCGATGCCATTTTCTCGCAGGCCGAAGCCGGAGAAATGCCATCAGGTTTTGCATTGAATGCGCAAGCTTCTATGACACGCCATTCAACCTTTGAAGAAATTACCAGTCCCAATGTATTGGCGGTTTTACCGGGGGCCGATCCCGAGTTAAAGCATGAGTATGTTATTTACACTGCGCACTCAGATCATACGGGCGTCGCCCGGGACTTCAGTTCTACGTCAAACATTAATAATGGTGCGTTGGATAATGCAGCCGGTGTTTCTGTGATGTTGGAAACAGCTCGGATATTTGCCGAGACCGCGGCCTTAGGGCAGCGCCCTAAACGCAGCATTTTGTTCGCAGCGGTCACTGCAGAAGAGCGAGGTTTGTTGGGCGCCGATTACTTTGCCCATAACCCCACGGTGCCACTCGAAAGCTTGGTGGCAAATGTAAATCTTGATATGCCCGTTTTGTTGTATCCATTTGCCGATATCATTGCCTTTGGTGCAGAGCATTCGAGTTTAGGAGCGGTGGTTGCGCGGGCGGCGGCGCGTCATGACACAGCGCTCAGTCCCGACCCCATGCCAGAACAAGCTATCTTTACGCGTTCAGACCACTATACATTGGTACGCCAGGGGATTCCTGCGGTGTTCTTGATGACAGGTTTCACGTCTCGGAATGAAGATGAAGATGGCGGTGAGATCTGGGCGCGGTTTTTTGCGGAGAATTATCACCGTCCGGGCGATGATATTGAAACTTTAACCGAGATGTACGGCGGAATTCGCTACGATTACGGCGCTATTTTTACCGATATCAATGTAGAGATTGGTAAAGAAATTGCGAATGATGCCAAGCGTCCTTATTGGTTACCGGAGAGCTACTTCGGGACGATCTTCGCTCCCGATAGGGCGGGAGTGCGGCATTAAATTGGTGGGTGAGCTGCCATGTTTTTAGACAATAGTGAGCCTGAAATTGATGAACTATCACTTGCACCCCCAACTTGAGAAAGATTGCTTTAAAGTGGGTCGTCTGCCCTTGTGCCAGGTACTGATGATGAACGACCGTCAATACCCCTGGTTTATTTTGGTCCCTCAACGAGCGGATGTGCGTGAAGTGTTTGAGCTGTCGAAGCAAGAACAACAGATGTTATGGCATGAGGTTGCTTGGCTTGGCGAACACTTGATGACAACCTATCAGGGTGAAAAACTGAATATTGGAGCCCTAGGGAATATGGTGCCCCAGCTTCACGTGCATGTGATTGTTCGTGATCAATATGATGCGGCTTGGCCTGCACCGGTCTGGGGGAAAAGTCCGGCAAAGGCATTTCGAGTTGAGGATGCTGCGCAGCGGATCGCGCGGGTCGAAACCTTGCTGACCACGTACGTACCACCGACCTTCGGGAATGTAGATTCAGAAGCCTGAGTTTTCAGGCCTCTGCAATTTCCTCAAGGAGTTGTGTACACCACTGAGTTATGCGTTCATCTGAGAGCTCATATTGCGAGTCTTCATCAAGTGCCAGTCCAACAAAGTGGGTTTTATCTTCGGTGAGCGCTTTTGACGCGATGAAGTCATATCCTTCATTTGGCCAGAACCCAATTCGGCGGATGGTCGCGCCACCGGAGCTTGCGGCAATTTCATCATGCAGCATTCCAAGCGCGTCTTGAAACCATTCGCTGTATCCTTGTTGATCACCCATCCCATAGAGTGCGATCACCTTGTCGGCAAGATTGAGGTCACGGATCTCGTCCCAGTGACTCTCCCAATCTTCTTGAATCTCTCCAAAATCCCATGTGGAGAGGCCGAAAATCACATAGTCATAGTCCTCTGATTTTTTGAGGGGGACGTCTTTAATGTTGTGTAGCTCTACGATATCAGCACCAATAAAATCACGTATTTTTTCTGCTGCGATCTCGGTGTAGCAAGTCGTCGATCCGTAGAATAGACCGATACGAAATTCCGCCATGGAATCTCCTCAATATGGTATCAATGGCGCACGTGCGCGGATGCAAGATCAAGATAATACAACGTGGAATGCGTCTGAGTGGATCGGATCTTAGCAAATTCACGTCCGGATGGGCAGCACTGTTCTGGGTGGCTCGCACGGCGCAACCAATTCAGGTAAACTCCCGCACCTAGCAGTTGGAACATGAATGAGGGGTATCAATGGCACAGTCGGTGACTGAACTTGCAGAGGCGCTTGAATCTGTTTTTGACCACGCAGTAGTTGACGGAAATGACGATGAGTTATTTGCCAGCGGATACTTGCGCGGTCACTTTGACCTTGTGGTTGCTCAGCTTGAAATGGAAGGTCAGCAACAAGCGAGTACGTTGTGGGTCGCGCTCGATGATGCCTTGAACAAAACGCGGGACGAGCTAAACCCCCAAGATCGGCAGCACGTACAAAACATGCTTGCGCGCCTTCGTGAACGCGCAATACAGCTTGAATCTGCTTAGTTTCACCGCTCCCGCTTGCGCGAAGACGCGTTTCCTCGTTCGCGAGCACGACGCTTAAAGCGCATCGGCGAAAGATAAGCTTCGAGTCCACAGGTCAGCGGAGAGGGTTTGCCTTGAATCATGCTGGCCACCGCCTCCGCCGCAAGGGGAGCACTGGTCAAACCCCGAGCACCGAATCCGGTGAGCACATAGAGTCCTTGATGTGTTTTTAATCGTTGGGTTCCGGAAGCAACGTTTTCAATTAAGCCGATCAGCGGGAGATGATCGGGCGTTGTTGCGCGAACGCCAGCGCGCCCACCTTGGATAGCATCCTGTGATACCTGCAGACTAAATTGTGCATTAAATTGTCGTAGGTTCTCAACATCATCAGCCGCATCATATTCGGCCGTCCGGCGAGTTTTATCGAAGGTGGCTCCAATACAGAGACTCCCATTGATTGGAGGCGTCGCATAGCCGCCTCGACACAACACATACTGCAATTGTGCGAGCGCCGGTGTATCCACCCGTAATTGTGTGATCTGCCCGCGTACCGGACGAATCGGTAGATCGACGTCAGGGAGCAGCGTACTCACCTGATCTCCGCAGGCAAGCACGACGGTTGAGAAGTCTGTTGGACTTCCTTGCTTGTCGTGAATACGGCAACCATGCGCAATAGGCTCAACATGGTCCACAGTGACATCCCAGCGAGTTTCCCATGGAAGTGCTCGTTCGCGACGAAATGTTTGCACCTGGGATAAAATAGTCCGCACGACCGCAGCAGCTTCGATCCACCCCGCGTGTGGATGCACGCTGGCACCAACCCCGGGATTGATATTTGTCTTTGCAATGGCTTGCTCTGACGTGATGAGGTCGAAGAGCGCCGAAGGGTAAAGCGCTAGACCTTTTAGTTTGCGCATTCGTTGATAATCGTGCGCGGCGGACGACGATTGGTTCTTCGCATATTCCAGCAGTCCATCAAAATGCGCATATTGCGGCGTGATCTGCTGATAGCGCGCACGAGCAAATAAAAATGCAGCGCTGTAAAAAGCGCTTGTTGGTGTCCATTGAGCCTGTAGGAGCGGATAGACCGCGCCCTGAGGATTGCCCGATGCCGCCTGCCCAGGTTTGCTATCCGCCCATAAACAAAGTGGCCCCGGATAATGACGAAGGGACCATGCGAGATTCGCCGCCGCAATTCCGCTGCCGATGATTAGGAGCGGCTTTGGAGACGTGGACTTGTGAGGTACTGCAAGCACCTGTTTTTGTCCGACAAGCATCTCCCTTTTGGTCCCGAAGCCCGGCACTTTTTGCATCGAGATCCCCACATTCTGCAGTCCCCGACGTACTGCACCGACGGCCGTGAATGTGGCGAGTGAACCTTGATTCTTAAGTGATATGGCGATCGCGCGATAGAGTGCTGAGCGCCACATATCTGGATTTTTTTGCGGCGCAAAACCATCGAGAAACCATGCGTCCACCTGATTGGGATGACGTTCTGACCATGCGGGTATTGCGGTGAGGACATCATCAAAAATTAAATCAAGTGTAATCCGGTCATGCAGGACAATCCGGTGTGTTCCCTGAATGGGGGGCGGGTAGCCCGCGCACAACGGCTCAATAAAGGGCTGTAAGCTTGGCTCAACCGCAACGAGAGTTTCGAGTGCACGTTCGAGGTCCTCAGGGCGCAAAGGATAGCGTTCGACACTGACGAAATGAAGGAGGGCGTCAGCAGGAGCTTCTTGCAAGAAAAGTGCACTGGCAAGTAACACGTTCAAACCGGTTCCAAAACCGGTTTCAGCAATCACGAAAGGCTGGGTAGACTGATGGTGCCGAAATCGTGAGGCAAGTTGATTGCCTGACAAAAAAACGTAACGACTTTCTGCTATACCTTGAGCGCGAGTGAAATAGATGTCTCCAAACCCTTCAGACTCTGGCGTGCCTGTGGCGTCAAAGCGAACATTCGCGTAGGAAATAGGGGTGGAAACATTGGGCCTGAACATGAAAAAACCTGTGATTTAGAAAGCCGACCACTTCGGTGTACGTTTTCGTTTTGGCGATGAAGCGGTATGATACCCCAAATTTGGCAACAGGACAGAATCAATGAGACGAGCAGTCGTAACTGGAATCGGTATCGTTTCCAGCATTGGAAATAACCAACAAGAAGTGGCGGCATCGCTGCGCACTGGAAAGTCAGGCATTACTCGCTCTGAGAGCTTTGCTGAGATGGGCTTGCGCTGTCAGGTGTGGGGTGATCTTAAAATCGATGTGAGTGAGCACATCGACCGCAAGGCGCTTCGTTTTATGGGTGATGCTGCGGCCTATGCTTATATTGCACTTGAGCAAGCGATCGCCGACGCCGGTTTAACGGATGCGGAAGTATCAAATGAGCGGACCGGTTTGGTCGTAGGCTCTGGCGGTGCTTCGGGTGAACACCAAGTTGCTGCTGCTGATATTCTTCGTGAAAAAGGCGTGAAGCGCGTCGGCCCATACATGGTTCCTCGGTGTATGGCATCGACGACATCAGCCTGTCTGGCGACACCGAAACAAATCAAGGGTGTTAACTACTCGATCAGTTCAGCGTGTGCTACAAGCGCACATTGCATTGGGCACGCACTTGAGCTGATTCAGCTTGGTAAACAGGATCGTGTGTTTGCGGGGGGTGGTGAAGAGCTGCATTGGACGCTTGGTATGGAGTTTGATGCCATGGGCGCCTTAAGCACTAAATATAACGAGTCGCCTGAAAAAGCCTCACGCACCTACGATGCGAATCGTGATGGGTTCGTGCCTTCCGGGGGCGGTGGCATCCTCGTCATCGAGGAGCTCGAAACCGCCCTTGCGCGTGGTGCAACAATTTATGCGGAAGTTGTTGGCTACGGGGCAACCTCGGATGGATACGATATGGTCGCTCCATCTGGTGAAGGAGCGGTGCGTTGCATGAAGATGGCGATGCACGGAATTAACGAGCCGATTGAATACCTCAATACGCACGGTACCAGCACGCCAGTGGGTGATGTAAAAGAGCTCGAGGCGATTCGCGAAGTCTTCGGTGACAACACGCCTTTGATCAGCGCGACGAAAGCTATGACAGGTCACGCACTTGGCGCGGCGGGTGTCCATGAGGCGATTTATTCGTTACTGATGATGCGCGATGGTTTTGTTGCTCCATCGATCAACATCGACACACTCGATGAAAAAGCACAAGGAATGAATATTGTGCGCGAGCCGCTTCAGAAACAAGTGAACCTTGTGATGTCGAATAGTTTTGGCTTTGGTGGTACCAACGCATCATTGGTATTCAAACGCTACAGCTAGTTCGCGTTATCGCGGTTGAAAGCCATGTAAGACCTCTCGGTTTTACATGGCTTTTTTTATACGCGAAGCTCAAAAATAGAGTTTTTGTATTCTGGTTCGAAGCGTGCATAATGGGCGTTCTACGGGTTTTCAAATAATAAAAACATGAACTTTTTGATTGATGAGAATTTGCTTGCCGCGGAGTCCCTGTTTGGGGCCTGGGGTGAGCTGCAGTTTTTCTCCGGCCGCGAGATTCCGCGGGATTTGCTTGTGAAGGCAGAGGTTTTATTAGTGCGTTCAACCACCTCGGTTGATGCGTCTGTGCTCTCTGATGCACCGCATTTACGCTTTGTGGGGACGGCCACAATAGGAAGTGAACATATCGACCAAGCCGCCCTAATCAGTCAGGGTATCAAGTTTTCAAATGCTCCGGGCTGCAACGCGATTGCAGTTGCAGAATATGTTCTGGCAGCAATCCTCACGCCTGAAGTACGGCAGGGGCGTGATTGGCGTGGTAAGAAAGCAGTCATCATTGGGGCCGGCAATACCGGCAGTGCCACAGGTCGTCGGCTTGCGGCACTGGGAATGGATGTTTGTTACGTTGACCCATTTCTGGCTGCAGGGCACGATTCGCGATGCTTCGGTGGAATGCAAATGATTGAGCGTGCGGACTTAGTCAGTTTGCATGTCCCTTACACACAGGATGGAGCACATCCAACGCATCATATGTTCGATGGGACTGTCTTGAATTCGATGCGCTCAGATGCAGTGTTGTTAAACGCGAGCCGGGGAGCGGTCATCGATAATCAAGCACTGTTCGCTTTGTTGCAGAAAGAGCCACGCACGGTCGTTCTCGATGTGTGGGAGGGGGAGCCCGAGGTGCTGGCACCATTAGTGCCACACATCACCATTGCCACGCCTCATATTGCCGGCCATAGCGTGGAAGGGAAGGTGCGGGGTAGCTATATGTTGTATGATGTGTTGCATGCTGAATTTCAATTGACGGACGAAAAGATTCCATTAAATAAGGTCCTTCCACAACTTGCACTGGAAGGTGGCCGGTGGGAGACCGAGATGGATGCACCGGATTTTATCGATCGTGTGACTGACGCTGTGCTGTCAATTTATGATCCTCGTGTTGACGATCAACAGTTTCGGGCGCGCGGGCAGACGCCGGAAGGATTTGATGAATTGAGAAAACAATATAAGAAACGGCGTGAATTGAGTGCACTTCGTTTCTATACTGAGTCAGCTCACGTAGGCCGACTCCGAGCATTAGGTTTTACAGTGGAATCTGATTAGAATATCAGGGTACGCTTTGAAGCGGCTTTGAAAATCCATGAATACAGCACACGATGTGTGCTCTGAACTTGACGTAGGAAAGGAAGTAAAATGACGATTGAAGTCAATGTGGCAGTGCTTGGTGCGACGGGGCTCGTTGGAAAGCAAATGATGGAATGTCTTGAAGAGCGAAACTTTCCCGTTAAACGATTGTTCCCGTTAGCAAGCAGTCGGTCAGCCGGTACATCGGTAAATTTCAAGGGCGAGGAATTAACCGTTGAAGACGCAGATACCTTTGACTGGAGTCAGGTTCAGATCGCTTTCTTTTCGGCCGGTGGCTCGATTTCTGCGAAGTACGCACCGATTGCAGCGGAAGCGGGTTGTGTCGTTATTGATAACACCAGTCATTTCCGTTACGAGCCAGATATTCCGTTAGTTGTTCCCGAAGTGAATGCGCATGCGATCGCCGAGTTTCGGAATCGCAACATCATTGCGAATCCCAACTGTTCCACCATTCAAATGTTGGTGGCATTGAAACCTATTTATGACCATTTTGGTATTGAGCGCATTAACGTGGCAACGTATCAGTCGACATCTGGCGCTGGCGCATCGGCAATGGATGAATTAGCAAAGCAGACAGCAAATCTGTTGAACGCTAAACCCGTGGAACCGGAAGCGTTCAGCCGCCAAATTGCATTTAACTGCATTCCACAAATTGATGTGTTTTTGGAAAATGATTTCACGAAAGAAGAAATGAAAATGCACTGGGAAACCCAGAAAATTTTGGGAGATGAGGGCGTCATGGTGAATGCCACAGCGGTGCGTGTACCTGTGTTCTTTGGGCATGCGGAGGCGGTTCATTTGGAAACGCGAATGCCGGTAGACGTTGAGCAAGTCAAAGCGCTACTGCAGCAAGCCGAGGGCGTTACCTTGCTCGAAGCGAATGAGGACTTCCCAACGCAAGTCACCAGTGCAGCAGGTAAAGATAACGTGTTTGTCGGGCGTGTGCGGAAAGACTATACCCATCCTCACGGACTGAACCTGTGGGTTGTAGCAGATAACATCCGCAAAGGAGCAGCAACCAATAGCGTGCAAATAGCCGAACATCTATTAAGGGATTACTGGTAGTCACACATGCTCTAAACCGCGCAGGTTGGAGAGGGGCGTCGTTTCGAATTGACCATACAGCAGGGACCAATAATGAATAAGAAACATCCTGTAGCTCGTTTTGTGATTGGGAAAGCACCCAGATGGCTGGGTGCTTGTGCTGTGATTTTAATCAGCAGCGCTTGGTTCACCCCCCTTGCTGAGGAGGTCGCCTCCGAATCGGAAACAAATCAACAAGAACGCGTCATTCAAACCTACGGCCCGGTGCAAGCATTGGATACCCTGTGGGTGATCGCCAATCGTTTTCATCCAAATCGAAGTGTAACCATCTATCAAACGATGGCTGCAATTATGGATGCCAATCCACAGGCATTCCCCACGGATAATGTCCACGATTTGCACGCAGGACACTTTTTGGAGATTCCAACCGGCGATCGCATTCGTCAAATTGATGCAGAAGAAGCGTATCAGCGGATTGTGCCGCAACTGGGCGGGACCGTTCAGGCACGCACGCGCGCTCAGCAAAACGCTGAGTTAGCTGAACGCGAAGCGCAGCTTGTCACGCTTCGTGAAGCGCTCGAGCAAGCACAGCAAGACGCAGAGCGTTACGCTGCGGACAATGACGCTATGCAATCGCGCCTTCGGGAATTGGAGCGTGTTCTCGAGCAGGTGCGGGCGGAACTCGAAGCCAGTGTCGCACTGGAGCAGGAAACTGGAGAGGCACTTCGTTTAGCGCGCCAGGAGCGAGAGCAGCTCGCGCAGCAAGTTTCCGAAGCTGAAGTTCCTGATTGGCGTTGGTTTATTCAGTGGCCTGGGGTTTTGGTCACGGTCGGGCTTCTGATTCTTTTACTCCTTGCATTACGGGGAGCGAGTCGAGGCCGCGACCGGAAGGAAGTGCATGACTCACCGCACAAAGTTGCGACTGCGGCCCACTTGAGCAAACAGGACGAACCACAAGTAGCTGAGATTGATAGTACAGAAACGCCGGAGCATGATGCGAGCGAACGCACTCGATCCGAGTCCGTTGCGGCATCGGAAACAGGCGAAGACGCGGAGCCTTCGGAGGCCGAAGCGCTTGAATCTCAAGCACCGGAAAGTACCCGTGAGGCGTTCCGCGAGATTGATGAAATTCTGGCAGAAGCAGAAGCCGATGCAGACCCAGATAGTGATGTGGATGAGGGCCAAACAGAAGACGAAGCGGCCGCGTTTTCACGTGACCAACAGGCAGCGCAACTTGATCTTGCGCGTGCTTATATAGAGATGGGCGAGCTTGCCGAGGCGCGTGCGGCGATCGATGAAGTATTTGATCAGACCGACGCCGAGTTACGCGAAGAGGCACTCGCGTTATTGAAAAAAATCGAGGACAAAGAATAAGCAATGCGAATCGCGCTCGGGGTTGAATACGATGGCAGTCGTTATTATGGCTGGCAACGTCAAGATGCAGTACCCAGCGTCCAAGAGGCTTTAGAGAAAGCGCTCTCGAAGGTCGCAAATGAATCAATTTCAGTTGTATGTGCGGGACGCACTGACGCGGGTGTCCATGCTACGGGACAGGTTGTGCATTTTGACACAACACAGCTGCGCGCCATGCAGGCCTGGACCATGGGTGCAAACTCGAATTTGCCGAAAGATATTGCGGTGCGTTGGGCCTCAGGAGTTTCTGATGATTTCAACGCGCGCTTTTCTGCAACCGCACGGCGCTATCGGTATGTCATTTATAATCGGACGTTACGCCCCGGAATTCTGCAAGCTGGGGTGACACACGTCTATGGAGAGCTTGATGCGAAGCGAATGCATCGAGCTGCTCAATGTTTGTTAGGGGAACAAGATTTCACATCGTTCCGAGCGGCACAATGTCAATCGAATAGCCCGTATCGAAATGTTCACCACATAACGGTTCAGCGCATCGCAGACTATGTTGTCGTTGATGTGCAAGCGAATGCATTTGTGCATCATATGGTGCGCAACATCGTGGGAAGTCTGATTGTGATTGGCAAGGGTGAGCAGCCTGAACAGTGGCTTGCGGAGGTACTCGCGGCAAAAGACCGCACGCAGGCGGCGGCAACTGCGAAACCGCATGGTTTATACTTAGTTGATGTACTTTATCCTGAATCGATCGGACTTCCTCGGTCAACGCTTGGTCCGCTATGGTTTCCCGATAGACTTGTTGACCTAGCATAGAAATAAAGTGCTTAGACCACTTGAAGCTGCACACATAGCGCGGATTGTGCTTTAATGTGCAGCCCTGATTCCGGATTTTCAGCTGCAGATGATGCAGCTCATATCTGCCACGTGAAGCGTGCAGCGACGAGAGAGTAGATTTTTTATGAGTTGGATTGAACGAATTCTAGCGAAGCCACAGTCACCAAAGCGTAAGAATATCCCGGAAGGGGTATGGAGCAAGTGCGGTGGGTGTGAACAGATTTTGTACAAGGCTGATCTCGAACGGAATCTCTATGTTTGCCCTAAATGCGGCCACCACATGCGTGTCGGTGCTCGCGAGCGGCTTTACGCGTTTCTCGACCCGAATACTCCACAAGAAATTGGAGCTGAACTTGAGCCGCAAGATAAGCTGAAGTTTAAAGATACCAAGAAATATAAAGATCGCATCAGCGCAGCGCAAAAAGCAACAGGTGAGAAGGATGCGTTGGTCGCTATGAGCGGAACCCTCAAGGGAAACCCAGTTGTTGCGACGGCTTTTGAGTTTGACTTTATGGGTGGTTCAATGGCTTCGGTCGTTGGAGCCCGTTTTGTTAAGGCGGCCGAAGTGAGTCTCGAACGGAAAATTCCTTTGATTTGCTTCTCGGCTTCAGGTGGTGCGCGGATGCAAGAAGCATTGCTGTCCTTGATGCAAATGGCAAAAACTTCAGCAGCGCTCGCACGTCTTTCTGAAGAAGGGATTCCGTTTATTTCGGTTCTGACGGACCCGACCATGGGAGGTGTTTCTGCAAGTCTCGCGATGTTGGGGGATATTAACGTGGCGGAACCTAAAGCGTTGATTGGTTTTGCGGGACCTCGCGTGATTGAGCAAACGGTTCGTGAAACGCTGCCTCCGGGGTTCCAGCGAGCAGAGTTCTTGCTCGAGCATGGTGCTGTCGATATGATTGTTGATCGACGTGAAATGCGGGATCGTTTGGCGGGTATTCTCGCTAAACTACAGAATCTTCCAACGACCTACGCGAGCGACGAGTAGTCGCGAGTTCATATGAAGATGTCCGATACGACTCCAGAGCAACAAGCGGCCTGGAGTCTTTCTCAGTGGCTTGAATATCTCGAGCAGATACATCATCGTCCGATCGATATGGGGCTTGATCGTGTGCGCGCTGTCGCGCAGCGAATGGACTTGCTTTCACCGAGCGGCACGGTCTTTATTGTCGCAGGGACGAACGGAAAAGGATCGACGGTTCGGTATTTAGAAGTCATTTGCCAGCAAGCAGGCTTCACCACTGGAACCTATACTTCACCTCACCTGATTGATTATCGCGAGCGCGTGCGCGTTAACGGTGCCGAACTCGATGATGCGGCACACGCCAAAGCATTTTTTGCTGTAGAGCGTGCACGTGGCGAAATATCGTTAACCTATTTTGAGTTCGGAACCTTAGCCGCGTTATTTCTCCTCCAGCAGCAGCCTATAGATGTGCTTGTGCTCGAAATTGGCCTGGGAGGCCGACTCGATGCCGTGAACATCATCGATGGTGATGTTGCGATCGTCACCAGTGTCGGTATTGACCATATTGAGTTTCTTGGCCCGGATCGCGAGGGGATCGGATTCGAGAAAGCCGGCGTGTATCGGACCGGCAAGCCTGCAATTTGTGGCGATCCCCAACCGCCTAAACGCTTAGTTGAGCAGGCGACCGCGATTTCAGCAAACTTGCTTCTTTGTGAGCAAGACTTTCATGTCACGGAGTCAGCGGATCATTTCACGTTTCATGGTCCGCAGGGGATATGGGATGAACTACCTTATCCGTCGTTGCCGCTGGTCAATGCCAGCACCGCGCTTGCCGCTCTCCAATCCAGCGGATTAGCCATTCATATCAATTCAGTGCGCCAAGGGTTGCGGATGGCAACACTTCCCGGAAGAATGGAACAAATTCGGGAAGAACCGACCGTTCTCCTTGACGTCGGACACAACCCGCATGCGACCACCTACATTGCCGCTGAACTCGTACGTCGCTTTCCTGACCGGCGCATTGTGGCCGTCTGTGCGATGCTTCGGGATAAAGAACATGCTGACACATTGAAACCTTTGTGTCCTTTGGTGTCTGAATGGTATCTGGGCTCAATTGAAGGGCCCCGAGGATACGCCGCGGCCGACCTGCGCAAAGCGCTTCCTGAGGGTGCCGATGTGACACTGGCGGTTGATGTGGAACATGCATTTACCCAGGCAATCCGTGCTGTGTCCACAAATGATGTGGTATTATGTTTCGGCTCGTTTTTAACCGTCGCAGCCATCCATAAAATACAACCATGACAGGATGAAGGGGGAAGTTTTGGGGAGCCCACTGAAGAACCGAATTGTCGGCACTTTGATTGTTGGTGCGATCGCCATCATCGTGCTGCCTGATCTTCTCTCCGGGAAAAACTACACGCCTGAAGAGGAGTTTCAGGTCACTCCATTGCGCCCAGAAGTTGCACTTGAATTACGTGGTGCCGAGTTCCCTCCTGATTTTTCAGAACAAGCAACCCGTGTTCCCGAACCATTTGAGGGTGATGTGCAAGACGATGCGCCGGCGCTTGAAATGCGTGAGGCGCAATTAACACCGGCTGCGCGTCCCGCAAATCAGTCTTCAACCGCCTCTTCGTCTGCACAGGAAGCCATTACAGGTGATGCATTCGCAATTCAGCTTGGCGCGTTCAGAAATGCCGATACCGTCGCTGATCTTGTGCGGCAGTTGCAAGCGCAAGGTTTTCAAGCCTACAGCCGAACCACTCAGAACAGCGCGGGTCAATCTCTGACCTTACTGATGGTCGGGCCGGATCTTAATCAACAGCGTTTGAACGACATGCTTCCTCAGCTAAAAGAGTTAACAAATTTAGAGGGGCGTGTCGTCGCATATTCACCGACACGTTAAACAGTAGCGGACAGCGGGCAGACTCTTCTGGTAAAATGCGCGCACTTTGCTCAAGGCGATACCCACGATGGAATGGATTGATTTTGCAATTCTAGGCGTCATAGGCCTCTCGATAGTTATTAGCTTGATTCGCGGCTTTGTCCGAGAAGCTATGTCGCTCGCAGTGTGGATCGCGGCATTTTTCGTAGCGAGTGGATTTTACGAGCATCTCGCCGTGTACTTTTCAGGGTTCGAAGATGCAATGGTACGCAATGGGATTGCGGTCGCAATTCTGTTTGTCGTGACCCTGATCGTCGGTGCGCTCGTGACGCACATTGCAGCCACTCTCGTGCAGAAAACCGGTTTAACCGGTACGGACCGCCTTCTGGGTGCTATTTTTGGTGCCTTTAGAGGCGTACTCATTGTCTGTGCGATCTTGTTTTTTATGGATTCATTTACGCAGTCAGCAAGTACCGATTGGTGGCTGAATGCGTCACTCATCCCCCATTTCGAAATCTATATTCAGTGGTTTTTTGACTACTTGCAGAATACATCCAGTTTTCTACAGCAAAACTAACTTTCGTGAGGAATTAACATGTGTGGTGTTGTCGGTATCGTAGGGAATCAACCCGTTAATCAGGCTCTCTACGACGGACTGACGATGTTGCAGCATCGTGGGCAAGATGCTGCAGGCATTATGACAGTCGATGGTCAAACCTTACGCTTGCGTAAATCGAATGGGTTGGTCCGAGATGTGTTTCATACGCGCCACATGCGTCGTTTGAGTGGGAATATCGGTATCGGTCATGTGCGCTATCCGACCGCGGGTTCAAGCAGTTCTGCTGAAGCGCAACCTTTTTACGTGAACTCACCATTTGGCATTGCCATGGCGCACAATGGAAATCTCACGAATGCCGAGCAGCTTCAAGAAACCTTGTTTGCAAAGGCCCGTCGCCATATCAACACATCATCTGACTCTGAGATTCTTCTTAACATCTTTGCCTATGAATTAATGCAAGCGGATCAATTGGAATTGACCTCTGAGGATATCTTTGCCGCAGTGCGGAAACTGCACGAACAGGTCAAAGGTGCGTATGCGGTCGTTGCCATGGTGATTGGCCACGGGATGGTGGCCTTCCGTGACCCGCATGGTATTCGTCCCCTGGCTCTCGGAAAGCGTGAAACACCGCAAGGAACCGAGTATATGGTCGCCTCAGAGAGCGTTGCGATTGACGGCACAGGCTTTCAGTATGTTCGAGATGTCGAGCCGGGAGAGGCGATTTACATCTCTGAGAGTGGTGAGATGTTCAGCCGTCAGTGTGCAGAAGGTGTGGTGCACAACCCCTGCATTTTTGAGTATGTTTATTTCGCCCGCCCAGACTCATTTCTTGATGGCGTATCAGTCTATGCTAGCCGGATTAACATGGGGCGTAAGCTCGGGGAGAAAATTCAACGGGACCTTCCAAATCTTGACGTGGACGTGATTATTCCGATTCCCGAAACGGCTTGTGATATCGCGCTTGAAATGTCCCGTGTTCTGAACATTCCGTATCGTCAGGGATTCGTCAAGAACCGCTATATTGGCCGAACCTTCATTATGCCGGGTCAGACCCAGCGCCGAAAATCAGTCCGTCGTAAATTGAACGCGATTGGCGCTGAATTTAAAGGGAAGTCGGTTTTGCTGGTGGATGACTCGATTGTTCGCGGTACGACATCTGAACAGATCATCGAAATGGCGAGAGAGGCGGGTGCCAAAAAGGTATATTTTGCATCCGCTGCGCCGGAAATTCGTTTTCCGAACGTATATGGAATCGATATGCCGAGCGCGAACGAATTGATTGGGTACGGGCGAGAAGTCGAGGAAATTTGCCAGCTGATCGGTGCAGATGGTCTTATCTATCAAGATCTCTCTGACCTCGTTGCAGCCGTGCAACAGGAAAACCCGTCCCTAGAGCGTTTCGAGACTTCCGTATTTAACGGTGAGTATGTAACCGGTGATATTAGCCAGGATTACCTTGATCGATTGCATGCATCGCGCAATGATGATGCGCGTCAGGACGCCGATAATCATGGTTCAAACCCCGACGTTCATAACGAAGACGATTAGTGAAACAACCCGTTGAACAGCGCAAGTTCAGGAGCAAGTTAATGAAGCAAGCCCAGCGAGAAATTCCATGGTTTAAGCGGTATGCATGGCATGGGGTTGTGTTGCTGGGCTTACTGATATTGAGTGTCATGCCCCGCGCGGAAGCGCAGATTGTGTATGTCGCTGAGAAAGACCATCAACGTTATATTTTGGTTGGCACGATTCATCTTGGGTCAGGGCCTGAAACACGCCTAAGTGACGCAGTAGCGGATTCTATGCTCCGTGCAGATCATGTGTATTTTGAACTCACTATGCGTGACTTGCAGAGTGGCTTGTTTGACATGATGCGGGCGGGTCGACGTCAAGAAGGAACGCTCGAGCAGGTGCTCGGCCCCCAGTTATGGGAGGAGTTCTCGGCGTTTACTCGAGCGCATGGCATGCCGGGTGCTCAAATCAATCAACTGGAAATGTGGTTAGTCACTACGTTGTTGTCTGCGCAAATGTCGCAGAAAGCTGGCTTTTTTGCCCATTATGGCATTGAGGCTCCACTCTACGGGCGTCTCGCTCAGCAGCAGATTCAAGAACGGGGACTTGAGCGAACAGCCGCGCAAGTCGAGGCACTGCGAGCAACCTTTAGCCGCTATGATGACGCAGAGCTAGCGAAACGGCTTATGGAGGATGCCGAAGGCTTACACGAAGAGTTAACCCGTCTTGAAGCTTCGTGGCGCGCGGGTGACCTCGATCGTCTGATGGATGCCATTTATGCCCAGGAAACGACCGAGTCACTGTACGCGATTCTCGATGCACGGAATCTTGCTTGGTTTGCGTACCTTGAATCCGTATATATTCAGCCGGCCGAACCCGTCGAGCTATTCATCGCTGTTGGGGCAGGTCACATCGGTGGAGAAACAGGCCTTAAAACACGCTTTCAAGAGGCTGGGTTCTCGGTCACCCCTTGGGATGAATATTCGGGTGAGTAAACAAAAGAAAAACCGGCTTTCGCCGGTTTTTTTAGCCCCGTTGAAACGGATATACCGAACCGAGGTGCATAATTTGGGTTAGCTCATCAAGCGCCATTCTCGATTCGTCGAGCAGCGCCGGATCGGCAAGGTCGTCTGAAGAGAGTTCATCCCGATAATGTTTGTCCACCCACTGATTTAATCGCGCGAATAAGCTGTCTGTCAGAATGCAATGAGGATTCACTGCTGCAAGCTCTTGGTCGTTCATTGCGACGCGAAGACGCAAACATGCCGGCCCACCCCCGTTACGCATGCTCTGTTTCACATCAAAATAGCGAACTTCTTTGATGGGAGTTCCTTGCGTTACGAGATTTTCCAGATAACGAGATACTACGTCGCTTTCCTGACATTCCGTCGGTGCGATAATCACCATATGTCCGGGTTTTAACGTAACCAGTTGGGTATTAAACAGATAAGTTTTTACAGCATCCTCAACACTCACAAGTGCACTTGGAACTTCAATGAAGTGCATGGATTGACCAAGCTTTTCTTCGAGCGCTCGGAACGCTTCTTCCTGACCAATGAATGCTTCTTCATGATAGAACAAGACATCTTGATTCCCGACGGCGATGACATCATTGTGAAAGACACCTTTGTCAATGACATCAGGATTTTGCTGAAGGAATACCACGTTATCGTCGCTCAACCCATGTAATCGTGCGACCGCTGCACAGGCTTCATAGGTTTGTCGGGCCGGAAACTTCTTGGGTGCAGGGCGGCTATCGTCGAAGGCGTGTCGACCGTACACAAATAGCTCCACACCCGCAAAACCATAATCACAACAAAAACGCGTGTGATTTGCCGCACCTTCGTCGCCGAAGTGCTCATTGTCGGGCAGATGACGGTGATGTTCGAAATATCGGCTATTCGCAAACATGGCGCGCAAAATCCGACCCGTCGTATCTGGTTCTAGTGAGCGATGAAATTTATTGGTCAAATTGGCCGGGGTAAAGTGAATTTTCCCATTCATGGTGTCTGCGCTTGGGGAGACGGTTGCCGCATTGGCAGTCCACATACTAGAGGCAGAGCAACACGCTCGGAAAATCGCTGGGGCTTCTTTTGCTGCCGCCGCGAGGACTTCTTTATCACTGCCGTGGAAACCTAAACGGCGAAGTGCATAAATATCTGGACGCTCTTGTGGGGCGAGCACGCCCTGAACCAATCCCATATCCTTGAGGGCCTTCATTTTTCGCAGCCCTTGCTTGGCGGCAGACTTTGGGCTGGATGAACTTTTTGCGTTGTTTAATGACGCAACGTTCCCGAATGAAAGTCCCGCATAATTGTGTGTAGGCCCCACCAGACCGTCAAAATTGACTTCAAAATGCTGCATGGTTGTCACGCACTCCCTGAGGTTCATATGTGGCAAATCGCCCGTGTTCATGGGTCATTATACGCGAGCATTTGATCCTGAAAAGCCCCAATATTTCGGGGCCTAGCTCGGTATCCAAGGCGGTTGACTATCTATGCAAATTTGATTTGTTTTTAATCTGTCAGCATTCGATGGGTTGTGCCAAAACCATATTCCCTATATATCTGTAATAAGAGAACGTACACCGATTGGGCTTGCACTATTGTAACTGAAGGTTTATACAGGTGCCTGTTTACGCCCTCTCCATTCGCATTCAAAGAAGAGATATCGGATTTCATGGCTAAATCGCTGGTTATCGTTGAGTCCCCCGCAAAAGCAAAAACGATTAATAAATACCTCGGCCCAGACTTTGTGGTGAAGTCAAGCGTCGGTCACGTGCGGGATTTGCCGACCAAAAGCATATCGAAGGCTCCGACAAAGTCTCCGGCTGAAGTTCGTAAAATGACGCCGAAACAAAAAGAAGCATATAAAAAGAAGCGCGATTATCAGAATCTGGTCGCCCGTATGGGAATCGATCCTGAGCATGGTTGGGAGCCGCATTATGAAGTGCTACCCGGTAAAGAGAAGGTGGTCAAGGAGCTTCAGTCGCTCGCTAAGAAGGCGGATCGTATTTATCTCGCGACGGATTTGGACCGCGAGGGAGAAGCAATTGCTTGGCATCTAAAGGAGCTGATTGGTGGGAGCGAGGACCAGTATCAGCGCGTCGTGTTCAATGAGATTACGAAAAAAGCGATTCAGGACGCTTTTGCCCACCCCGCCGAACTGAATGTTGAACGGGTGAATGCGCAACAAACCCGGCGATTTCTTGATCGTGTTGTCGGATTTATGTTGTCGCCTTTGCTCTGGAAGAAAATTGCACGGGGATTATCCGCAGGGCGGGTTCAAAGTGTCGCTGTACGCCTTGTCGTTGAGCGCGAGCGAGAGATACGTGCATTTGTTCCTGAAGAGTATTGGGATATTCATGCGGAGCTGCATGCGCAGCACAATGCGAACGAGGCCGCTCGGTTTGAAGTGGTGAAACATGCCGGCAAAGCATTTCGCCCCACGAACAAGACTGATGCGATGGCTGCTGTTAACGAATTGCAGAAACTGCCTTATCAGGTCACGGAGCGAGAAGATAAACCGACCCAAAGTCGCCCATCAGCGCCTTTCATCACGTCAACCTTGCAACAGGCTGCGAGTACTCGCCTTGGATTTGGGGTGAAGAAAACAATGATGCTGGCGCAGCGTTTGTATGAAGCCGGGTATATTACATACATGCGGACTGACTCGACGCATTTGAGTGGGGATGCGCTGAATGCCTGCCGAAGCTTGATTGAAAAAGATTTTGGGCCGGCCTACTTGCCAGAAAAACCAAACTTCTATGGAGCCAAATCAAATGCGCAAGAAGCGCACGAGGCGATCCGTCCTTCCGATGCGCGGGTTCGCTCGTCCCAATTAAGTGGGATGGAGCGGGATGCTGAACGTTTATATGAACTTATTTGGCGACAGTTCGTTTCCTGCCAGATGACGCCAGCAAAATATGATGCAACCACACTAACAGTGACCGCGGGCGATTATCAGCTGCGGGCGCGGGGCCGTGTCTTACGTTTTGATGGCTGGACACGTGTGCAGCCGCCAATGGGCCGCAAAGGTAACGAAGATACGTCACTCCCTGATTTACAGAAAGGACAAGCCTTGGCGCTTGAGAAGCTCGACCCACAGCAGCACTTCACCAAGCCGCCCGCTCGGTACTCCGAGGCATCATTAGTAAAAGAGCTGGAAAAACGCGGAATTGGGCGTCCGTCGACCTATGCATCAATCATCTCCACGATACAGGATCGCGGTTACGTGAAAGTTGAGCAACGTCGCTTTTTTGCGGAAAAAATGGGCGAGATCGTTACAGACCGTCTGATTGAAAATTTCCGCGACTTGATGAGTTATAACTTCACGGCCGAGATGGAACAACGGCTCGATGATATCGCCGTTGGAAAACAAGATTGGAAGAAAGCGCTTGACGCATTTTATGCAGACTTCAAGGATCAGCTGGAACGTGCAGAAAGCGAGGAAGAATCGGGCGGAATGCGCAGCAATCAAATGGTCCTGACAGACATTGACTGTCCGGCCTGTGGTCGCAAAATGGGCGTCCGAACGGCATCCACAGGGGTATTTTTAGGGTGCGAGGGGTATAACCTACCACCGAAGGAGCGTTGCACTCAAACGCTTAACTTGGTACCAGGAGAAGAGGCCGTTAAGCTATCTGACGATGAGGACGATGAATCAGAAGCGCTTGCGCTGCGCGCTAAAAAACGCTGTCCAAAATGCAATACCGCGATGGATAGTTACCTGATTGATGAAGAGCGCAAGTTGCATGTCTGTGGTGACAACCCCGTGTGTGATGGTCACGTCGTCGAGCATGGGAGCTTCAAAATTAAGGGCTATGATGGGCCTCTGATTGAGTGTGATCGCTGTGGAAGTGATATGCAGCTTAAATCGGGCCGTTTTGGTAAGTACTTTGGCTGTACAAACAGCGAATGTAAGAACACACGAAAGCTCCTGAAAAACGGACAGCCTGCACCACCGCGGGAAGACCCCGTGCATTTACCTGAGTTGCCGTGCGAAAAATCTGATGCTTATTTCGTCTTACGCGATGGTGCCTCAGGGGTGTTCCTATCAGCCAACACCTTCCCTAAATCGCGAGAAACGAGAGCTGTTACGGTTAAAGAACTGCAACGATTTAAAGATCGGATCCCAGAGAAGTTTCATTATCTGGCGGAAGCACCGAACGAGGACAGTCAGGGCAACGACGCAGTGGTTCGGTTTAGTCGCAAAAACAAAAATCAGTACGTTATGACTGAAGAAAATGGCAAAGCGACGGGTTGGGTTGCACACTATGATGGTACGGCGTGGTCAATCGAGGAGGGCAGCAAGCCCAGTGCGAAAAAAACCACACGTAAAAAGTCAGTGACAAAAACCAAAAAGGCCGCAGGAAAGGCAAAATCAACTTAACCTGCGTGCGCTGAGGAGAGGCGGATAGGATGTCCGCCTACCTGAACACGGAGGTTTGCTATGGTATCCAATCAATGGCCCGTTTGGGCCGTTATTTCATTACTTTTGTTTTATTGGTCCTCGCCTGTGGCGGGCCAATCTTACGCCCCTTGTCCGTCACTGACGTTCCATGCTCCCCACGGGACTGAGCGGACGCCAACTGCCGCGCAATCAGCTAATAATGTTTCGGTGACATTACGACCCGCATTGCTGCGCCCACAGTTAGAGGCGCTGCTAAAAACGCAGTGGGGTGTGCAGAATGTTGTGTGGTATGCGGCTCAAGAACATTATTGGCCAACCCATTATGAGATGCACGCTGCCAATGAGAATGCACTGCTTGAACAGCTCCTCACGCCCTATCGTCTGCGTGTCACCTTTCATCATAATCATACGGCGGTTGTTAATTATCTCCCAGGAGGCGCTTTGTGATTCGATTCACCGTGTTTGGTATCTGTATCCTATTGCTAAGTGGCTGCCTCGCAACGTCAGAATTCGATGCGATAAGCGCATCAGCAAATGAACGATTAAATAGCGCTCGTGAGCGGGCAGTCGTGCCCAGTACGCGAGATGTCCATATCATGCATGAGCAGGGATACTTTGTTCCTCCGCTCAATCATCCACAAAACAATACGCCGGGTTGGTTCAATTTACCGGTCCAGTTCGTCTTTTCTGACTACCCCTTACGTAACGCTTTACTGGATATTACGAGCCCTATCGGCGTGAGTGTTCGGCTGCTTGACAATATTGATCCGGAACTTCCTCTCACCATGCAACATTCGGGAACCCTCGCAGAAGCTATTGAACAGATTGCATTGACGACTGGTTTAAGTTTCACCGCGGAAGAGCGCTTGTTAACGTGGAGACAATATGAAATGGCAGAATTCGATGTCGCTTTTTTGGCTGGCGCCACGAATTTCTTTCTTGGGGGAGATGGAAGTACCATGGGTGCGCCCTCGATGCCTCAGGGTGCGCAGGGGCTTCCTTTGAATACGGGGCTTAACGATGACTCTGGGCAATACTTAAACTTTGCAAGCGACGCCCTCTCAGTATGGGACGATCTCGCTCGCGCACTGCAATTGTTGATTTCAACGGAAGGTGAAATAGCAATCAATCAAAGCTCTACGTCTGTACTGGTGCGTGATTTGCCGCAATATGTCCAGCAAGTTCGCGAGTATCTGATGCAGCAAAATGAGCGACTCACCCGTCAAGTCGCAGTCGATGTGCAAGTCATCGATGTGACCTTCAACGATTCAACACAGTCAGCTGTTGATTGGGACTTAATCTATCAGGCAACGGAGGCTAGTGGAGCCTTTAACCTTGGAAGTCATGTAGGCCAGCTTTCAAGGGATGGACTTTCATTGGGGTATGAACGACTGCAAGGTCCGATGGCAGGATCGCAGCTTCTGTTACGCGCATTGTCGCAACAAGGCGTGGTTGAAATCAGTAATCATCCCCGGCTGGTGACTCTCAATAATCAGATTTCAAAAATCATCCTTGAGGATAATGTCACCTATCTTGCATCTGCCGGAAGCTCTTCAACGGCGAATGTAGGATCAAATGACCTCCTCATTCCTGGCGTTGTCCGGACCGGTTTTGAGCTCTATCTCCTGCCTAAAGTGGCGAATGATCAAGTTCTCCTACAGCTGTCTACCTCGTTATCTGATTTAAAAAACATCAATGAGGTGAGCTCGGGAGATACGACGATTCAAACCCCGCAAACCAGCCGAAAAAAGTTCTTTATGAAGGCAATCGTGCAAAATCAAGAATCCTTGCTGATATCCGGCCTGCAAAATAGCCGGTCGCATTATCAATATGATCGCTCGTTGATGTCGCGCATTCTGGGTGGCTCCCGATCGCGATCAACTCAGCATACGGAAACGCTCCTCATCCTAACACCCAGAATCTTACCGTCAGGACGAATGCTATGAGTCTGGATGTCTTATGTATTACGTTGCGCCGTTGGCAACGTTGGCAATCCTTAGCCACCATTGCGAAGCCGTATCAAGCTGAGTTTGGCCTGCGTGTTAAGTGGGGGCAGGCTCACTGTGCCTTAGTCGCACGAGAGCAGACGCCCAATTTCTGGCCGCTGATTTCGTCACGAAAACATACATTGCCGGGTATTTTGGTTGTTCCGTTTCCGGATCGCGATCTGGTCGCGGTGATTGTGTGGACGGAGACGGGAATCGAGTTATGGCGCTGTATTCATCGTGGGGCATTGGCACCCACGTTACGGATTGTGGAGTCTTCAATGAAACACCACATTCGATACGGGTTTTGCCCTCAAGGCTTTGAGCGTTGTGTTTTGGAAGCTTGTTTGCCCTCAACTCAGTGGGAGTCGCTTGACTTCCAGTGGGATGATCTGAACACGCTTCCGGTGCTACAGAGAACCCCAAAATTATCCGCGGCGGTGGTCGCAAGTCTCGCGTTTTTCGCGGTCGCGTGGGTTTGGCCGGAATTGTCGAATGAGGAGGCTCCGTCGACGAATCCGGCCCAGCACATCGTGGAGTTGCGGGAGAATACTCCTTCGCAGACCCGGCCCGAAGACCCGCACGTGCGTGATGCGTTAGCGCATCACACGATCGTATTAAACGCGCTCATTGAGTTGCCGGGGTGGGCACCTGTGAACTTTCGCTGGGATAGAAAGGGAATCCTCGTTCAAGTTCGAGCCGATACCGGCGACCTGCTGGACCTCCATGAATTCGCCATGGGGCAAGGGATTCAGATTCAACACGAAGAGGGTGGGAGAGCTTTATACTGGGCAACAGACAAACCAAGCTCTCATGTTGTGACGCCAACATTACCGTTTGCAGCACAAGGCGATTGGTTAGAGGATCTGATTCATCGTCAGTTTCCAGGATTAGCACTCCACCGCCAACGAGTCACAGAGCATTCAGGTTTGGAGCAACGAGGGCGCTTTAGACTCCGTTTTGATGACTTTTCGTTTTACGACTTTGACCGCTTAGCCGATCTTTTAGCCGCGCATCCGGTCGTGCTTCGAGCCTTGGAGTACGAAGTAACACGACCGCACGCCTTTCCGTGGGTGGGCCGCGGGGAAATGACATTTGAGTACGTAGGAGACTAAACATGAACAGAGCAGGGACGCTTCTGATGGTAGGTTTTGGGTTGTTTGCCCACACAGCTGTTGCACTCGACAGCGATTCTATTTTGGATGGAATGGCGTTGCGTGAAGCTGAGCGATCTCAACACCGAAATCTCGCACTTTCTCTTAGAAACCAACAGATATTGGAAAAGCAGGCTGAGTCAAAAGCGCGCCAATTGATGTTTCAGCTGCAGGCCGCGGAAGCCCTTTCGGCCATTCAAAACTTGAGTCGTCAGCAGGATTCCATCACGCATAACTCAGATCCTTCCGTGCGCGATAGCAAGCCGGATTATCAGATTGACCTCGAGAGGATGACACTTGCTGCCCTTTTGTATTTTGGTGACGAATGGTTTGCTCGGATCCTGTATGGGAGTCGGGTATTTTTTGCCCGAGATGGAGATGTCCTTCTAAATCAAGTCAATGTGCAAGTTCGCAAGGACGGGGTAACGCTCGTACACAACGGAAGACGTCATCGATTACAAGGGGAGTCGTCATGGACACTATCGAAACCTTGAGTGATCTCGGTTATAGCCAAGTTCATGAGGACGCACTGACCACCTGTCTTGAACTCTCGGCTGAAGATGACGCCTGCGCTGTTGTCGTTTTGGCTGATGGTCGAGTGCTTGCTAGTGAAACAAGCTGGCAACAGCAAATGCCCGCGTTACTCGCGTTAACATACCGGTATATCAATGCGGAACAACCATCCCCTTGGCATCGTGCCTCGGCTGATTTAATTCGTACGCTATTAACGGACGCTGATGGGTTAAGACGTGCGCGAGAGCAATTTGTCGGTGATTCAGAAGGTTCCAGTTTGGCGCTTCAATCCTTGCATGACATGGTAAATGACGCACTCACGCAAGGAGCGAGTGACATTCATATACGTTTGAGTGGACTCACTGCGCAGATACGCTATCGAGTCGATGGCTTGCTGATCCCACAGCTTGATCGAAGTCGCGTTTTCGTGACCGAAGTCGTTGCTGCGGCGTTACAGACGCAGTCGGATGACCATGTCGATATCTTTGATGAACGGCAAATATCCTCTGCAACCATTAGTCTGGAGGTGGGTGTCCCGGCACAACCGATTCGACTCCGAGTTCAAAAGTCGCCGTGCCGAGACGGATTCACCGTCACACTTCGGTTACAGCGCATTGGGCAAGGAGAGGTTCCCACATTGGCTCAAATTGGGCTGGATGAATCACATCGACAAACGATGCAACATCTCATGGCTCAACCCAGTGGAATTGTTTTTATTTCGGGACCAACGGGGCATGGAAAAACAACCACTCTTGCTGCATTGAATGAGGCGGTACCCGCAACGCGAAAAATAATTTCCCTTGAAGACCCGATTGAGATTATTCAGCCCCGCGTTGATCAAAAACTAGTTGTTCAGCAGGCGGGTCAGCGCTTCGCGGAATTACTTAAGGTCGCCTTGCGGGAAGACCCTGACATTGTTGAGGTCAGTGAAATTCGTGATCTGGAAACTGCGCAAGCTGCATTGAGCGCGGCACTCACGGGCCACTTGGTGTTGTCTACGATTCATGCAACGGATGCGATTGGCATCATTGCACGACTTCATGATCTTGGGGTGCCACTGGCGCATTTGGCACAACCGGGGCTATTTGCCGGACTGATTGCTCAACGTTTGCTCCCGAAACTATGCAGTGAATGTCGCCGTGTCGATAGCGAGGGAGCTCGACAGGGTGTCTATCGAAGAAATGCCAAAGGGTGTTCAGCTTGCCATTATGCTGGTGTGAAGGGGCGTGTCTTGGTCTGTGAGGTGATCGTGCCTGGTGATGAGGGAGGCGCATTTATCCGCACAATGGATACTCAGGAATGGCGCCAATCAATGACAAAGCGTGGATTCCGGAGTTTGGCACAAGATGCCTACACACTCGTACGACAGGGAACGGTTGACTGGCATGATGCAAGTGAGTTGGTTCCGGGCCTAAGTCAGCTCCTATTGAATGACCTGCATGGGGGTGCTCAGAATGAGCGTATCTCTGAAACGACAAGTTAATTTCGTTACGGGGCTGCATGAATGGTTGGGATCCGGTTCTGGCATTGAAAAATCAATGTTAGGGTTCGAGATGGCTCTGAAAGAACATGGGAGTCGACGGGAGCTCTTGTGGCTTGAGCGTATCAAACGAACGGTTCAGCGGGGTCAGCCGATCGCAAAGGGTATGGAGGCCGATTTCTCACCACAACTCGTGATGGTGATGCGGTTGGGGCAGAAATATGGCTGCTTGGGGCCTATCCTGAGCGCGTTCAATGCACAAAATCAGCGGGAACGAGCAGGACTGGTGTTGTGGATGAAGAAAATGAGCTATCCGCTGCTGTTATGTCTCGTATCGTGCATCGCACTCATCTTTATTGGCACACAGGTGCTTCCACGTTTTGCGGATCAAGGGGTCTTCGACGATGCGCATCAAATGACTGTAACCGCCCAGATTGTGCATCGACTCGCGGAGTTTTTGTTGATCGGCCTTCCCTTGATTGTTGGGGTTGGCATCCTGATTGCGATTGGGCTACGTTGGCTGTTACCTACAGTGGCAGCCCCGTGGCGACGCCATCTCGAATCGCTTTATATATTTCGCGTCTATCGGCGTACGCAACTGATATCGTTCTTGCGTACGAGTTCAATTTTGCTGCATCACAACGTTTCATTCGCAGCAATTCTTCAAGAACTAAAGGCGTTATCGACTCCATATCTTCGCCACTATTTAACGATTTTTTTGGCGCGTGTTCGGCGTGGAGAGTTTGAGGTGGCACAGCTACTGCGCAGTCCTTTAGTAGATAAAACCATCTTGTTTCGACTGCAGTGTCAGAACCCAAAGCTGCCACTTAATGAACGTTTGGATACGTTAGCGGTTTATGTTGAAGGGGATCTCGATCGACTGTTAGTACGTGCTCAACACCTCATTGCGGCGGCGTGTTTCTTTCTCGCAGGTTGCTTCATGATTCTGCTATTTCTAGCCCTTGCCACTATGATGCGGCTTTTAGCACAAGGGGCGATGTAAAATTCTTAATTCTACACCAGTGTCTTGACTTGCAATGAATGCGAGTCAACTAACGATGACAAGGAGTCACATCATGCAATTATCACATACATTTCTGACAAGTCCTCGGGGGATGGGGCGCTTCGGCTCAGCACGGCGTCTCGTATCGCGGAATCGCAGGATGGGAGGTTTCACCTTTATCGAGGTCCTCGCAGTTCTCAGTATTGTTGCACTTGCAACCTTGGGGGTACTTGCCTTGCGCGATTGGGCAACCAGTAATGCACGAATTTCTGAGGCGAAATCGCAAGTGGCAGCAATTCAGTCCGGTGTTCAGCAATGGCGACCTCGGAATGGGGTCTACACGGGTGTCTCGGTCGATGCATTAACACAAGTTGCATCGCTTCCCATCTCATGGGGTGATGGTTCTTCCATTAACCCCTGGGGTGGGGATATCCAGATAAGTGTGGACTCCACCGATGCGACTCGCTATATCGTTCGCTTGACCAATATTCGCGTGAGCGAAGAGGGACAGCGACTTAGTCGTGACTTTTCGTCTATCGCTGAGTCGGTGAGCTTCTCTGGAAATACATTTGAAGCAACGTTTCAAGGCTGAAGCAAATGCGTGGTTATACCCTGCTGGAGCTCATCTTAGTACTCGCATTGCTCAGTAGCAGTGCGATGGTTATTTCGGTCTGGCCACGCAATGCAGATTCACCGGATTCGCGTGCTCATGATGAAACGATCGTGAGACCTGCATGTTGGTTGTCAGTTCGTGACATGCAACGTGCTGAACAAGAGCGCATATTGTTCGCTGCGCAACAGAATGCCTACAGGGAGTTTTCATGTGACTAGGACAGTGTTCGCCAGGAGGAAAATTCCTCATCCATTTTCATTGAGGGTTAAACGAAATGCGGGTTTTACGCTGCTTGAATTTGTTATAGCTGCAGGCTTGGTGGCTACGATGTTATTGAGCTTCGCTCACCTGCAGCGGGTTCAACGCATGGAAAGCACGCTCTCGACCGTTGCACTCGAGGTGGCCGGAATAAAGGAGGTGGTGCATTATTTTCTGATGCATAATCCACTGCCTGCTGAGGGAATTGATTTGGCAATGTTGATGGACCAGGGGCTGTATCTTGGGCCTCTGTTAAATCCGTGGGATCGACCCTATGTTTTTATATCCGATCGCTTTGGCCTACAACTATCCACGGAAGTCCCTCAAGCGCATCGCGCTCAGCAACTTGCAAACCGGCTTTCGAACGCCGGTGTTGAGGGGGAGCGTGTATTCACCCGAATTCCCGTTCCCGTGCAAGCGCAAGACGCAACAAATGCGCTCCATCGAGTGGCAATTCCTGGTCAGCCCGAACTCAATCAGATGGCCACTCATATTGATATGCAAGGTCATGCAATTACAGCGATCAACTCACTTGATGCGCAGAGTATGAGCGTGGACCAGTTATGGGCTGAAGTCGCGTATGGAGAAACTCTGTATGTTGATGGACTGGAGGCTGAATCGATTCAGACTGAAACATTGTCTACAACGTTGCTCTTCAGTGAGGAGGGTGTATTCGATACACTTTTTGCGGATGATGCACACTTCGCCCATCTGGCTGTCCATGATTTTCTAGGGCCATTACATGAGGTGTCAGTGGGAACATTGTTGGGAGACGTCTTGTCTGCCGACCTGCTCGATGTCCATGCACTCTCGGTTTCCGGTCAGTTACATGGAGAAAAGGCGCAGTTTTTCGAAATCGTGGCAGACCACTGGACAGCGCTTGATGCTTATATTGATTCTGTGTATGTGAACTCTGCTCAGTTTGAGTCCATTGAAACCCAATCCTTGACTGCTGACTCTGCATCGTTTGATGTGCTGTATGCGAGCGAGGCCCATGTGTCGGGCACCTTGGTTTCACAGGAGATTATAGCCAATTTGGTGTATGCAGCCGATGTCGTTACGCCCTACGGGAGTCTTGGAGATGCACTCCAACGATTGAATGACTTTGAATCGTTATGGACAGCCTGTGTTCAATCTGGCGGATGTCAGTAAAATGCCCGAGCCAACTCGAAGCAAAACACGGGGGCAGGCTTTTGTCGAAACCTTGGTTGTCTTGTTCACCATCTCAATTTTGCTGTCTGCTGCGGTGCAGCTTCTGTGGATATTTGCACTGCAACAGCTCGTACAAGCTGCCGCAATTTATGCCGCCAAAGATGGTGCACGGAGCTCACTTGATCCGATGCGGATCTCAGAAACCTACGTGGATCGATTGCAGCGCATTCCGGGAATTGAACCGTACATGTTTAGTTTTGAGGTACTGCAACCCCTTACTGAACATCGGCCAATGACGGCTGGATTTGATCGCCCTCGAATGGCCGAATTAGATTCTAATCGCCAAGAGAAGTACCTGCGGAGTCGCATACTGACCCTTGAGTTTACTCATTGCTTAGACCTAAAAACGCCACTCGTTCGTGACTTACTCTCATTGATACAGCGAAAGCAAACGCCATTGGCAAGCTGTCAACACGTCCCGTGGTTTTCTCACCCCTTCTTCATTCAGGTGCGTGCCACAGTGCCACTTGAGACAGCTCTGCCGCCATAGGTTGGACAAACAGTTTCAAGCTACCTTTGGAGACATATCCCAGTGGTCACGAGCTAGGGGACCTTCGGTGCGAGACATCAGAAAAGCGGTGGTGCATCGAATGGATCATGAAACTGATTACATGCCTGCAAAGTATTGGCCATCAAGCAAGCAACCGTCATGGGGCCGACACCACCCGGTACCGGCGTGATCCATGAGGCCCGTTGCTGTGCAGGAGCGAACTCTACGTCTCCGCACAGGGAACCGTCGCTACGACGGTTAATGCCCACATCAATCACAATTGCGCCAGGCTTCACCCAATCGCCCGGAATAAATGACGGCTTGCCCACCGCCACCACGAGGACATCCGCGGCGCGGACGTGGGCTTCTAGATTCTTTGTGAAACGGTGGCACACGGTGGTTGTAGCCCCGGCGAGTAGTAACTCTAGACTCATGGGCCGGCCGACAATATTCGAAGCACCAACGACCACTGCATGCATGCCATGTAAGTCCACCCCGGTGCTTTCGAGGAGGTGAATTACACCATACGGAGTGCAAGGACGGAGCAAAGGAATTCGTTGTGATAAGCGGCCAATATTGTAGGGGTGAAAACCATCGACATCTTTTTTGGGATCGATCCGCTCAAGAATGCGCGTTGCATCGAGGCCTGCGGGGAGGGGTAACTGTACTAAGATACCATCGGTTTCTGGATCGTCGTTCAAGGAGTCTATCAAGGCTTCTAAAGATGCTTGGGATGCGGTGACCGGCAAGTCATAATCTTTGGAGATAAAACCGACCTCCTCACACGCACGGCGTTTACTGCCAACATAGACTTGTGATGCAGCGTCCTGTCCGACGAGCACCACAGCGAGACCAGGCGGACGACGGCCGTGGTCAAGACGCGCTTTGACACCTGCTTTCACTCGGTCGCGGATGCCTTGGGCTATTTTTTTGCCATCAATCAGTTGAGCGGCGTTCGGGGAGGTCATGGTCTCGTTCCGGAATCGTAGGGTGGCTGACTGGGTCCATATTGTCGCAGAAAATAGCGCCGCAGGACAACGGAATGAGCGAACTTTGCGCGGAAAAAGGACTCTTTTTCTTGTCTTTGTCTTAAAAATAGGCAGACGGTCATGTATTCTGAAAAATTGTTTGACGATGACCAGTCAGATAGGTAATATTCGCCCCCGTTGTCGCCCTGACATGAAATGTCGTGGCAACAGCTGTCGGCGAGTAGCGCAGCTTGGTAGCGCACTTGGTTTGGGTCCAAGGGGTCGCTGGTTCGAATCCAGTCTCGCCGACCATTTTTTTCCCAGCGTCACCGCAGGAAGAACAGCGCGCCCGTAGCTCAGTTGGATAGAGCAGCGGCCTTCTAAGCCGTCGGTCGCAGGTTCGAATCCTGCCGGGCGTGCCAGGCTTGCAGGTATCTGGATTAATCAGACGCGGTTAGCGCAAGCTCAGTCAGTGGTGGGTGTAGCTCAGTTGGTAGAGCCCCGGATTGTGATTCCGGTTGTCGTGGGTTCGAGTCCCATCATCCACCCCATCTTTTAAATCCCTCTGTATGTCGGCGGCGAGTAGCGCAGCTTGGTAGCGCACTTGGTTTGGGTCCAAGGGGTCGCTGGTTCGAATCCAGTCTCGCCGACCATTTCTTTGTTTTTCAAGTGATACGGTAAAAATCGCATCCCTCGTCAGTACTCCCTATGATAAGCTCATATCGTCATTAGCAGATTGAGTATTCCATGGTAGAACAACATTTATTACTTCGTGCGCGCGAGTTGTCCGATCGATTAGTTCAGTTGCAAGCGCCGATCCGAATTCTCGATGCCATTAATTGGGACCGAGGGACTCGAGAGCAATTCTTTGCCAACAAAGCACAGAAAAACCCGGCAATTGATCGTGACTTTTACCAACGCAAAGCACTCGGTTTTGATCCGGCGTCATTACGACACGAGCTCGCTGAACTTCAACGTGATATTACCCGCCAATTGGGTCGCTTAAGCCCCATCGCGCAATTAATGAGTCGCGCCTGTCGTGAATATCGCGATGTGGTGCGAATGCTTGAAGCGCGAGGTACGTCAGAGTTTCATGAGCTGTCCGTTGAATTATTTGGTCATCCCGATGATGTGTTTCACGCCAATGAGCCCTCACTCGTTGAGCTTGCGCATATGTTGCAAAGCCCGCTTGATTCTTTGCTGGCGAGCGATGCTTTGCCGGAAGAGAGTAAAAATATCGACGCCGCTGAAGCAGTATCACGTTTGCAATCCCAACTGAAAGAGAGCATGCAGGGCGTTGATGTACAGGTGATGTTGTCCGATGGAATCGTCAGTGATGCGGCTGCGGGAAGTGATCGGATCAAGCTCAATCAAGATGTGAAATTTTCGCAACGCGAATTGGATATTCTTGAGGTGCATGAAGGCTGGATTCATGTGGGCACCACGCAAAATGGACTTCGGCAGCCTTACTTAACGTGCCTGAGTAAAGGAACGCCCAGTGCAACTATTACGCAAGAGGGGATTGCAGTCCTTACAGAAGTCATTACCCTTCGCTCGACACCACGCCGATTAGCAAAGTTGGTTCAACGCATACATGCGGTGGCGCTCGCTGCTGATGGCGCAGAGTTTGTTGAGGTATTTCGTAAATGCCAAGAGCAGGGAATGCGAGATGAGGAAGCTTATACGCTGACACAACGTGTTTTCCGCGGTAGCACCGCGACGGGCAAACCTTTTACCAAAGACCTTGCGTATATTCGCGGTTTTGTATTGGTCTACAACCTCATTCGCGTGGCTGTGCAACTTGGAAAAATTGAACGGCTTCCATTGTTGCTTACGGGCAAAATTGCAGTGGACGATTTTCGTCTCATCTGTGAGTTGCACGATAGCGGTGTGATCACGAGTCCACATTATGTTCCACCTCACTTCAAAGATTTGCGAGGTCTCGCAACGTGGTTGAGCGTGGGACGATTCTTGGGTGATTTCTCATTTGCACAACTTGAGAACGACTATCGTCCACTCATCCCTTAACGGTGTAACTGACGGGCCATCCCCCGCGTGAAAAGAGAACCAGAATGCGTCAAAAACTTGATCACCATTACAGCGCTGCAACCCGTTTAGCTCAGGCGTTGGGCTATATTGACGAAAGCTCCGACGGACTCGTCCCTCCTACCTATTCATCCACCACCTATTTGCGTGACGAGGATAACCAGTATCGAAGTGGGCGGGTTTATTCACGCGCCGATAATCCAACCTATGTGCCGGTAGAGCGCGTCTTAACGAGTCTCGAAGGGGGAGCCGAATCGCTTCTTTTTAGTTCAGGGATGGCTGCTGCGACGGCGGTGTTTCAAGCTTTACAGCCAGGGGCACATGTGATTGCACCGACGGTCATGTATTGGGCGCTCCGGGCTTGGCTGTTGGGCTGGGCAAAAAGTTGGGGATTGCAGCTGAGCTTTGTTGATACGGGGAACCTTGATGCGTTGAAGGCCGCCATACGGCCGACTGAGACCCAACTGATATGGCTTGAAACACCGGCAAATCCGATGTGGACCGTGTCTGACATAGAAAAAATCTGTGAGTTAGCAAAAGCACATGAAATTTACGTGGCTGTCGATTCGACCGTGGCAACGCCCCTGTTAACACGTCCTCTGGAGCTTGGTGCAGATTTTGTCATGCACTCTGCAACAAAGTATTTGAACGGACATTCTGATGTTATTGCTGGCGCACTTGTTACGGGTGAGATCAATCCGTTATGGGAGAGAATCCGATTGGTCCGTAAGCAAGGAGGCGCGGTATTGAGCCCTCAGGACGCGAATCAGCTCCTACGCGGAATGCGGACGATGCACTTGCGAGTGCGCGAAAGCTCACGCTCAGCTTTGTGGCTGGCCGAAGAACTGCAAAAAAGTGAGTCAGTCACAGAGGTGCTTTATCCCGGACTCCCCTCGTTTCCAGGACATGACGTTGCAAAAAAACAAATGCATGGAGGGTTCAGTGGCATGCTCTCCATTCGCTTAAAGGGAGGCGCGTCTGCCGCAATCAAGGTAGCAGCGGAGACTCGCCTGTGGAAACGCGCAACGTCACTTGGTGGAGTGGAGAGTCTGATTGAGCATCGGGCAAGTATTGAAGGAGAGGGGACACCGGTTCCCGACGATTTACTTCGTTTATCGGTCGGAATAGAAGATCCGCGTGAACTTCTCATTGACCTGCTCCAAGCCATCGACAGCGCTCATTAACTTAAAGGCTCTATTTTTGTCGTATCCCGTTCCGCTTGATCAGGTCGAAATTGAGCACCTCGTGAAGAAAAGTCGCTTCATTGGGGTAGCGCAAAAGGTCACCTCGCGCGAGGAGGCACTTGCAGTTGTTTCTTCGTTGCGAGCGCGCTTCCCCGATGCGCGACATTATTGCTGGGCTTATCTGATTGGGGATCCGAGTGCAGCCGCAAGCGCGGCAGCAAATGATGATGGGGAGCCCTCAGGTACGGCGGGGAAACCGATTCTTAATGTGCTACAACACAAAGGTATCGGAGATGTTATGGTGGTCGTGGTGCGTTATTTCGGTGGCATTAAACTCGGAGCCGGGGGACTCGTTCGCGCATACTCTCATACGGCGGAACTTGCAATGTCCGGACTTAAAACGCACACCCAAGTGCGTCATGAACAGTACCGAGTCTGTCTTGATTTTGCACATGAGCAAATCTTTCGCCATTGGCTTTTTGAACATCAAGGCGAGTTGATTGATGTCGATTATGGCAATCAGGTCAGCCTTCATGTGGGTATTCCAAGCGCACATTCAGACGCATGGGTAAGGTGGTGTGAGCAACATCAGTACGACACCCATCAACTGAGTGATGGGATCGCATCCTAGGGTTCGAGCAGCAGTTGTCGGTTGCTCAAATCTACACGGCAAATATCGCTGGGGTAGTGTTCAAAAGCTCGCGCGTAACTTCTTCCAACGAATTCTGTGGGGCCGATTCCCATACTGATTAAGTCAGGCCAACTGTAATAGAAACGCGCGCTATCGGTACAGCCAAGCCGCGGGTGGAAACCGTATGAAGTTATATATTGATCGACACCGATTCGTTCGAAAAAGCGTGTTTCGCGGCGCAAATATTGGTCACTATAACGAGTCACAAAATCTCGAATTCCCGGCAGGATATAGGATTCCCACGACAAGATAACGCTTTGTTCAATGGCGCCACCGGACCAGCTAATAATGGCGTCGGGATAAACTCTTCGTTGGGCAGCTGCGGTAAATAGGTAATTCGCGCACTCACGTTCACAAGCGCCCCGAATGTCTAAGGTCATTTGTTCCCGCTGCAATAGATAGCCAATTTGCATCGCGGCCATCGGGTCACCGCCCTCACTATTGACAGCGAGTCGTTGCACTGAGCCGTCGCTCACGGCGTCTCGGAGCCGATAAAAACTTGCGACACTGATGCGTCCGTCAAGCAGCGCGACACCGTTGGAAACTTGAATATTAGCAGCTTCCTCGCGTTCAGGTGTGCTGCTGCACGCGGTCAGTTGTAATACGAGAAAAAAGCTCGCAGCAGAAGCTGCGAGCCACGGTAACTTACTTGCCATCAAGACTCCATTTGCCTGGGCCAGCTGCGGCCAAAAACAAGAAAATAAAGCAGAATAGCGCAGCAGGCTCACCGCCATTCATCATGGGTAAAAACCAATTCCCATATTCAAGCGCATGCCAGCCCCAATAAGCCACGGCCATCATCCCAGATGCTAAAAATGCGGCGATTCGTGTTTGGAAGCCGATAAGAACCAGAATGCCAAGAACGACTTCCAGAATACCGACAAAACCAAAGAACGACATGAGTGGAAGTTGTGCGAACATATCGACAGCAGGCCACTTAATGACCTTTGCTGTTCCGTGTAATAAAAACATCCAAGCGGTCGTAATGCGCAGAATACCAAGTACTTCACCCTGATATTGACCAAGTTTATTGAGTGGGTTGTTCATAATGTGCTTCCTCAATAGAGTATGAGTTCATTGTTATTGTTTACTTCAATGTTGTTTTCAAAGAAGTGCACCGGATACGGCGCAGATGCACGCTACTCACAATAGACTATTTTTTAACATTTAACAGCAATTTACTGAGGGCTTGGATAGACTTGATTGCGGCCTTTTGATTTCGCCATGTTGAGCGCATTTTCCGCAGCTGCGATCAATTCCTCCGGAGAGGATTGCGCACTTAACCCAGCGACGCCGGCGGAAATTGTGACTTGGCCCTCTTGCACACCAAGATGTTCGATCGCCATCCCCTGCAACACGTCAAGAAAGCTGGTTGCGCGCAATTGTGCCAAGTGGAACTCAACGTGTGGAATGAGGACAGCAAACTGGGCACCATCATAACGAGCGACCAATTCCCCGTGCCGCCGGAAATGAGTTTTTAACCGTTCAGCGAGGCGCTGCAGCAGACCATCCCCGGCCTGTAATCCATGGTGCTCGTTATATTTACGGAATGCATCGAGGTCAAATAACGCGACAGTTAACGGGAAGCCCTGGCGCCGAGAACGCGCAATTTCCTCACTGAGTCGTTCGGTAAACTGTCGACGATTTGCCAACCCTGTCAGCCCATCTCGCAAGGCAAGCTCTCGCAACGCGTCATTAGCCGCAATTAACTGTTCTTGAGAGGTTTGCAGTGAACTATAGAAACGTTGATTCTGAATCGCGTTTGCGATCATTTCTCCAACCAGTTTGAATCGTCTGATATCAGCCTCAGACCAATGACGAAGCCGCGCAACCATATCGCAGCCCACGAAGCCGATCAATTCGCCGGCCGCATACATGCCGACACACAGAACCGAGCGAATATCTTCGCGATCGAACTCCTCCTGCTCGGCTGCTCCTCGCTCAGGAATCGCACGGGTATCATGAACAACAAACAAGCCCTCTTGCTCGATGGTTTCGAAAAACCAAGGGAGCGCTTCTTTTGGGACGTTTTGGAGATCGTCAATGTGGCTTGTCACCCCATCACGAACCCATTCATGGGTATTCGACATGGCGCTGAAGTCGTAATCAAACAAGAACACATAAGTGCGGTCCGCTTGGCAAAATTGTCCAAGTGCACCAAGCGCGTTCTGAATGTGACGTTCAGCATCTTCACCCTGTGCATTGATAAGCTTTGTGGAGAGCTCAGAGATTAATTTGTCGAAAGCGATGAGGTCACGCAGTGAAATCTCAGACGTCAGGGTGTCGAGAGGCTGTCCCCCATGACGAAAGAGCCGATGATCACGTGGCTGGATAAAAATAGCGTGGATCGACCCTGAGGGCGTATCAAGTGATACACTTTGCATATTTAACGGCAGCTGTTTGAAGACTAGATCCCGACGCTCGATATACTCGCCCCGTAGACCAGCGAGAAGCGGTGATGCAATTGGGCGCGTTGGGTTTGGCGCACTGACCAGGTCATGATCGACCGAAAACTCGAGTGCTTCGATTTGCTGCCCAAGTTCGGACTGGTCCGAAAGACCAAACATATCTGAAGCGGTTTGGTTACAATAATAGTTCGCTGTATTCGGCGGCGTTGAATCGGTCTGCGCGTAAAAAACCGCGACAGGGAGTGCGTCGATAAGGGCGACAAGTGCGGCATGTTCGGGTAAAAGGCGACCCATAAAATAGACCCTGTTCGAAAATCGAATTTAATTATTATTATTTTACAGATAGGGTGCGGATTTGTTGCATAAATGTCAATGATTGCACGCGACTGAGTCCCGGTTGTTGCGTAGGGGCTTGGTATTCTCGAGGAATTAATGCACACTCTCGCTCGACTCATTGGCATCTGATCGTTATAATGTCGCGTCATTTTTTCAAGAAGCGCTCCGGCGTCCTTGAGGGAATTGGGGTTACTCGTCTTTGACTCCTGCCTCGTGCGGGTCCGTTGAGAGAACCCTCGGAATTTTGGAGTAGTCGCTGTTGTGCGGCTGCGGGAACACGAACATGCACCATGAAGTGATGCAGAGGTAACAACGCAATGCAGGTTTCTGTAGAAGCAACTGAAGGTTTAGAGCGCCGGATTACCATCACGATCCCGGCTGAGAAAATTGATCAAGCAGTGAAAGCACAGGTTCAGCAACGTGCTCGCACCGTACGGATGGACGGCTTCCGTCCGGGTAAGGTCCCCGTTAGCCTCGTCGCGAAGCGTTTCGGCCCTTCGATTCGTCAAGATGTGGTGATGGAACAAATTCAACGTCACTATATCGAAGCGTTGGTTCAAGAGAAAATCAATCCAGCGGGCTCGCCGCGTTTTGAAGCCAATGTGGATGAAGAAGGCAAAGACCTCGAGTTCGTGGCCATCATTGAAATCTATCCAGAAGTCGAATTGAAAGACTTGGACAAGGTTGAAGTGGAAAAGCCGGTTGCTCAAGTAACGGATAAAGACGTCGACAACATGCTGGATACTTTGCGCAAGCAGCATGCTTCATTTAAAGAGGTGAAGCGTGGCGCGAAAGATGGCGACAAAGTGACCATGGACTTTGTTGGTCGTGTTGATGGTGAAGAGTTCCAAGGCGGGAAAGCAGAAAACTTTGAACTGGAAATGGGCCAAGGCCGCATGATTCCTGGCTTCGAAGATGGCGTAAAAGGCCTTAAAGCGGGTGCTGAGAAAACGATCGAGGTGACATTCCCAGAGGAATATCACGCGGAAGATTTGAAAGGCAAACCTGCGCAGTTTGACCTGGTGATCAAGAAGGTTGAAGCACCTGAGTTACCAGAGTTGAACGATGAGTTTGCGGTTCAGTTTGGTATCGGCGACGGTGGCTTAGATGCATTGCGGACTGAAGTTCGCAAAAATATGGAACGTGAACTGAAAGGTGCGGTGAAGAGCAAAGTGAAACAGCAAGTCATTAAAGGCTTGTTAGCTGCTAACGCCGATGTGCCAGTTCCATCAGCATTGCGTGAGCAGGAAGTGAATGTCCTGCGTCAGCAAGCCATGCAACGCTTCGGTGGTAATGCGAAGAATATGCCTGAGTTGCCCGCAGAACTGTTTAAAGAACAGGCCGATGAGCGTGTGAAAGTTGGGCTGCTGTTAGGCCAAGTGATCCGTGATAACGGGATCAAAGTCGACGAAGCACGCGTTGCAGAAATGATTGAAAGCACAGCCTCTGCGTATGAAGAGCCGGCGCAGGTGGTTGAAT
This sequence comes from Aliidiomarina sanyensis, assembly GCF_003987175.1. Lineage (GTDB taxonomy): Bacteria > Pseudomonadota > Gammaproteobacteria > Enterobacterales > Alteromonadaceae > Aliidiomarina > Aliidiomarina sanyensis. Next base: position 70,854 of record NZ_PIPM01000009.1, read on the forward strand.
ATTACAAATCAAACGCAGAAGCCATGCAGCAAGTACAAAATGTTGTATTGGAAGATCAAGCGATTGATTTGGTGCTTGAGAAAGCAAAAGTCACTGAGAAGCAGCTCTCGTTTGATGACGTGATGAACCCGAAAGGTAAATAAGCGTTTGCTGAATTTCTCAGGAATTGGTTTAATGGCTCGGATGGAAGCATCCGAGCCATTTTTTTTGAGGAGAGTTGTGCATGATGCGAGATTCGACGCCTGACCCGATGGCGGCATTAGTTCCAATGGTTATCGAGCAAACCGCAAAGGGTGAGCGCTCATTTGATATCTACTCACGTTTATTGAAAGAAGGCATCATTTTTTTGTGTGGGCCAGTCGAAGAACAGATGGCTAACCTAATTGTGGCGCAGATGCTGTTTCTTGAGTCTGAAAATCCAGAAAAAGACATCTACCTGTATATCAATTCTCCTGGTGGCTCAGTCACTGCGGGTATGGCAATTTACGACACCATGCAATTTATCCGAAATGATGTTTCGACAATCTGTATTGGCCAAGCGGCAAGTATGGGCGCATTTCTGTTAGCCAGTGGTGCAAAAGGAAAACGTTTCTGCCTCCCAAATTCACGGGTCATGATTCATCAACCGCTCGGAGGATTTCAGGGACAAGCATCAGATATTGAGATCCATGCGAAAGAAATCTTGTATATTAAAGAGAAGCTCAATCGCTTGCTCTCTGAACACACGGGTCAGGATTTTGACCGGATTGCGCAGGACACCGATCGTGATAACTTCATGAGTGCCGAGAAAGCGCGGGATTATGGCCTCGTAGACCAAGTATTGGAAAAGCGCGGCCAGCAAAAGAAATAACGGAAACCTGTTAGGGTTTCAGATGAACGTCTGGAGAAGTAGATGACCGATTCAACCACCGGAAACGGCAAAGGTACCAAAGCACTCTATTGCACTTTTTGTGGCAAGAGTCAGCATGAAGTGAAAAAGCTGATCGCCGGTCCTTCGGTGTTTATTTGCGATGAATGTGTCGATTTGTGCAATGATATTTTGCGCGAGGAGATTAAGAACATCGCACCGAAAAGTGCAGATGATTCTTTGCCCACACCGAAAGATATTCGCAAACACCTTGATGATTATGTCATTGGTCAAGATCGTGCGAAGCGTGTGCTCTCGGTTGCAGTCTACAACCACTACAAACGGTTACGTAATGCTGGGATTCACGATGAGATTGAGTTGGGCAAAAGTAATATTTTGCTGATTGGTCCTACGGGCAGTGGTAAAACGCTCCTGGCGGAAACGTTAGCTCGATTCCTTGATGTTCCGTTCACAATGGCCGATGCCACCACACTGACCGAAGCGGGTTATGTGGGCGAGGATGTTGAGAACATTATCCAGAAGCTGCTGCAAAAATGTGATTATGACGCCGCCAAAGCTGAACGTGGAATCGTGTATATTGATGAGATTGACAAAATCTCTCGCAAGTCAGATAACCCATCGATTACTCGCGATGTTAGTGGGGAAGGGGTACAGCAAGCACTCCTGAAGCTAATTGAGGGTACCGTTGCATCTGTTCCTCCGCAAGGGGGGCGCAAGCATCCCCAGCAAGAGTTTGTGCAAGTAGATACATCAAAAATCCTCTTTATCTGCGGTGGTGCATTTGCGGGGCTGGAGAAGGTGATTGAGCAACGCCTTGCGACCGGTACCGGAATCGGTTTTGGTGCAGAAGTTAAGAGTCTTAAAGAAAAAGAGAACAGTAACATTCTGACCGAAGTTGAGCCTGGCGACCTAGTCAAATATGGACTCATTCCTGAGTTTATTGGTCGTTTGCCGGTTGTCGCAAGCCTGACCGAGCTTGACGAAGATGCGCTAGTACAGATTTTGAGTCAGCCGAAGAACGCTTTGACGAAACAGTATTCAGCATTGCTCGATATGGAGAATGTTGAGCTGGAATTCCGAGAAGATGCACTCCGTGCCATTGCACGAAAAGCGATGCAACGAAAGACAGGAGCGCGTGGTTTACGCTCAATCGTGGAAGACGTGCTCCTCACGACCATGTATGAGCTTCCATCGATGGAAAACGTCAGTAAAGTGGTCATTGACGAATCAGTGATTCGGGGAGACTCCGATCCCATTCTGATTTACCACAACAGCAAAGATGCACAGGCATCTGGCGAATAAAACAGCAAAAGGGAGCCAAGAGGCTCCCTTTTTCTTAAAAGCCATTGAACTTTCCGTACGAAGCCGCATATTAGAGATTAAGACAGTTTTTTCGGACAACGATAATGGGATCAGAGATGACAGAAGCGAGCGGTCAACGTCAAGGGATGCCGGTCTTACCATTACGTGATGTGGTAGTCTATCCGCATATGGTGATTCCGCTTTTCGTGGGACGGGAGAAATCCATTCGCTGCCTTGATGCAGCGATGAACGACAATAAAGAAATTTTTCTTGTGGCACAAAAAGATGCCTCAGTGGAAGAACCGGCAGCAGACGACATCTACGAAGTCGGTGCGATTGCAACGATCCTTCAGCTTCTCAAACTGCCCGATGGCACCGTTAAAGTCCTCGTTGAGGGGACCCAGCGGGCGCGCGTGAAAGCGTGGAATCCTGAGGGTGAGTTTTTCCGTGCAGATGTTGAGGCGCTTGTGAGCGACGGCATCGAAGAGCGCGAAGAAGAGGTGTTGGTGCGTTCAGCACTCAATCAATTTGAAGGCTATGTAAAGCTCAATAAGAAAACTCCGCCTGAAGTGCTCACGTCCTTAAATGGGATTGACGATGCGGATCGTTTAGCAGACACCATGGCGGCGCATATGCCGTTGAAATTAGCCGACAAGCAACGAGTTCTTGAGATCGTAAGTGTTCAGGAGCGCCTCGAGCATTTGATGGCGCTTATGGAAGGCGAGATTGATATTCTGCAGGTCGAGCGCAAGATTCGTAATCGCGTCAAACAGCAAATGGAAAAGAGTCAACGCGAGTACTACTTGAATGAGCAGATGAAAGCCATTCAAAAGGAGCTCGGAGAGGGCGAAGACGGTGTTGACGAGTTTGAGGCGCTGGCTAAGAAGATTGACGAAGCTGAGATGCCGAAGGAAGCGTACGACAAGGCGAAATCTGAGCTCCAAAAACTGCGAATGATGTCGCCGATGTCTGCAGAAGCGACCGTTGTTCGCAGCTATATTGAATGGATTACAGGCGTACCGTGGAAGAAGAAATCACGGGTGAAGAAAGATTTGGCGGACGCTGAGAAAATCCTCAATGAAGATCATTATGGCCTTGAAAAAGTGAAAGAACGCATTCTTGACTACTTGGCGGTTCAGCAGCGAAGTAAGAAAGTCCGTGGTCCGATCCTATGTCTTGTTGGACCGCCTGGAGTCGGAAAGACTTCCTTGGGACAGTCGATTGCGAAGGCGACGGGTCGTAAGTATGTCCGCATGGCCCTCGGGGGCGTGCGGGACGAAGCCGAAATTCGAGGCCACCGTCGGACCTACATTGGTTCGATGCCGGGCAAATTAATGCAAAAGATGGCTAAGGTCGGTGTCCGTAATCCACTCTTTCTCCTTGATGAAATCGATAAGATGTCATCGGATATGCGAGGTGACCCCTCGTCCGCACTGCTTGAGGTTCTCGATCCCGAACAGAACAGTAGTTTTAATGATCACTACTTGGAGGTCGATTACGATCTGTCCGACATTATGTTTGTAGCGACTTCAAACAGTATGAATATTCCAGCGCCCTTGCTGGATCGGATGGAAGTGATTCGCCTTTCGGGCTACACCGAGGATGAGAAACTCAATATTGCGAAGCGTCACTTACTGACCAAGCAAATGGAACGCAATGGGTTGCGAAAAGGGGAGCTAGAGATTGCCGACGATGCGATTCTCGGAATCATCCGATATTACACACGTGAGGCCGGTGTTCGTAACTTGGAACGCGAGATATCTACTTTATGTCGTAAATCGGTTCGCCGAATCTTACTTGATAAGAAGCTCAAAAAGGTTCAAATCAATGCAGAGAATCTCGAGGACTTTCTCGGTGTTCGTCGCCACGATTTCGGAAAAGCAGAAGAAGAGAATCAAATTGGGCAGGTGACAGGCCTTGCGTGGACTCAAGTGGGCGGCGACTTGCTGACGATTGAAGCCACAAGTGTTCCAGGAAAAGGAAAAGTGGTTTGCACCGGCTCGCTCGGTGATGTGATGAAGGAATCCATTAGCACCGCGATGACGGTCGTTCGGAGCCGTGCGGAAAAGCTGGGTATTGCGGATGACTTTCATGAAAAGCGCGACGTGCATGTGCATGTTCCTGAAGGGGCAACCCCGAAAGATGGACCCAGTGCCGGGATTGCCATGGTGACCGCATTAGTTTCGTCTTTGACGGGTAATCCTGTTCGGGCCGATGTGGCCATGACCGGTGAAATTACCCTACGTGGTGAAGTGCTTGCCATCGGTGGTTTGAAGGAAAAATTACTAGCGGCACATCGCGGTGGCATCAAACGTGTCCTTATTCCGAAGGAGAATGAGCGCGATCTTAAGGAGATTGCGGCCAATGTGAAGGCGGATTTACAAATTTTTCCGGTGCAATGGATTGATGAAGTTCTTACGTTAGCACTGGCTGATGAGCCTTATAAGTCACCGAAAAATAAGAGAAAATCAAAATAAGCCAATGGTCGGGAGCCCCAGCTAAACGGGGCTTCCGGAAAAAATTGTTAATTTTTAACGAAAAAAGGCTTTTCAATAAAAATCACTGTGATAGCCTAGAGAAAGTCGCCCACGCCTTGTTGCTAAAGGCACACAGGGAATACGGGGTGCCTTGAAATAAGCATATTGGATGCTTGAACTAATGGTATAAGCTTGTTATAAACTTTGTTGGCCCATTTTTAAAATGGAACCACGGAACTCCATAATAACAATCTAAGGGGATGATACTGTGAACAAGTCTCAGCTAATTGACAAAATCGCAGCAGACGCAGAACTTTCCAAAGCAGCAGCAGGTCGTGCTCTGGACTCTTTTATCAGTGCAGTGACTGAAGCACTGAAGAATGATGACCAAGTTGCTCTGGTTGGATTTGGTACTTTCACCGTGCGTGAGCGCTCAGCGCGTACTGGTCGGAATCCACAAACTGGCCAAACAATTCAAATTTCAGCCGCTAAAGTACCTGCATTCAAAGCGGGTAAAGCACTGAAAGACGCGGTCAACTAAGAAGTTACCCATTCAGAAACGCCGCAATAGTGTGATATAATTTGCGGCGCGATGACTGTAGGAAGCGCATCGCCTGATGCGCTTTTTTCATGTCAAGGGTTTACATAACTGCGGTTAGTGTTGAAAAGAGATAAACCATGCTCGATAGGATTCGTGAAGGGGCGCAGGGCCCGGTTGTTAAGGTCATCCTGTTCCTAATTATTATTACATTCGCATTTACTGGTGTAAGCGCATATCTCGGCGGCGGTTCGTCAGATTACGTAGCTAAAGTAAATGATCAAGAAATCAGTCGTGCTGCATTCGAACGCCAATACCAAAATCAGCGTTCGATGATGGAGCAGCAGTTTGGTGACATGTTTAATCTGTTAGCGGCAGACGAAGATTATATGCGTCAACTTCGTCGTGACGTGCTTGAGGGCATGATTGAAGAGCAGCTAGCGGTTGAGCTTGCCGGCAAACTTGGTCTGAAGCAATCATCGGCTGCACTGCGTGAGCAAGTTCGACAGATGCCTGAGTTCCAAGTGGGGGGCCAGTTTGACAACAACCTGTACCTTCGGTTGTTGAATAATGCTGGTTTCACACCTGAAATGTTCCGTGACTATTTGCAGACCGAAATGAGCCGCGTGATGCTGTTACAAGGCGTCATGGGTTCTGAATTTGCACTTCCGCATGAGATTGAGCGGATGCAAGTGTTACAGAATGAGCGCCGCTCTGGTCGTTTTGCAACGATTTCAGCTGCGCAATTTCTTGCAGATATTCAGGTTTCCGACGAGGACATCGAAAACTTCTATTTCGATAATCAAGATCGCTTCCGGCAAGAGGAACGGATTCGCTTGAACTACATTGAGCTGTCGTTCGCCGATGTCGTGGACTCTGTGGTCGTTGATGAGGATGAAGTCAGAGATTACTTTGAAAGCAATCCTGCGGCGTTTGCGACCACCGAAACTCGCTCGATTTCGCACATCCTTGTTGAGTTTGGTGATGATGAAGACGCAGCCCTTGCGCGTATTCAAAACATTCAAACGCGTCTTAATGACGGCGAAGACTTTGCTGATCTTGCGGCAGCAGAGTCGGACGATATTTTCAGTGGTGAAGATGGTGGTGATTTAGGTCGCCTAGAAGCGGGTATGTTGGATCCAGACCTTGAAGAGGCTGGCTTCGCCCTGTCAGCTGAAGGTGATGTTTCTGATATCGTTCGCTCAGAATTTGGCTTCCATTTGGTGAAGTTGACTGAGTTGGTTCCTGCTCAGCGCAGCGAGTTTGCCGATGTCGCGGATGACATTCGTCGAAATTTAGCGCAGGCCGAAGCCGAGCGGCTTTATTTTGAGAAGCAGCAAACGCTTGCTCGGATGGCATTTGAAATTCCAGACACGCTTGATGTAGCAGCAGAAGAGCTTGGCTTGGAAATTCAAACATCGCCTTGGATTCGTCGTGATCAAGCACCTGAAGGCTATGATGATCCCCGCCTTCTCGCAGAAGCTTTTTCTGATGACGTCCGTGAGATGGGCATGAACAGTGAGCTTGTCGAGCTAAATCAGCGGTCGATTGTTGTCCGTGCACAAGATTACCAAGCTGCTCGTGTCCGTGATTTAGCGGAAGTGCGTGGTGACATTGAAGCTTATCTGGCTGAGCAACAAGCTGAGGCGCAAGCTGCAGATTACGCTCAACAGCTTCTGGCGCAACTTTTGGCTGGTGAATCGATTGAAGGCGAAGCGGTTGAGTTCCGTACCATTGAATCAACGCCTCGTTTTGGTGGCGAGCTGCCGGGCTCTGTTCGACAAGAGCTATTTCGCATGGCACTAACCGATCAAGCATATGCGACAGTGACTTTGAGTAATGGGGACGCTGCGATTGTTCAACTGACGGACGTCACTCCAGGAGCCGTCGATGCAGCCGAGCGTGAGCGCTTTGGTCGTCAGATCGAGGGGCAACGCGCTGAGCTAGCGTATCGCGCGCTGATGGAAGGGCTGAAAGCGCAAGCGAAGATCGAGCGTCGCCTGTAAGGTTTAGTTACATTGCTGAATCAATGAGCGTGGTAAAAATAAAAACCGAACTCTATGGAGTTCGGTTTTTTTATGGGTATTAATCGTGGCACGCCACGTGGTAATTCTAGCCGCATAAAACAGGTTCGAAGGTCCAGTTACTCCGGATACAAGGGTGGGACGCCGTCTTCACCTGCTTGTTGGCGTGTGAGGTGCAGGGAAGTCAGATGCTCCCACAATGCTTTCCCTTCATTCCAGGACGTGTCGACGGGGTTAAACAACGAACTCTCAAGGCGTTCCAAAAGCGCGGTCAGCTCCGCTGAGGGTACTGCGGTGCCAATCATCGGCAAGGAAGTCGCAGGGCGTCCCGTACGAGCGTAGTGCCATTCGCGCAAAGCCTGGGCACAAGCATTCGCATCATTTTTTCTGCAGGCACTTTTGATCGCTTGGAGCGCAGCTCGCGCGCCTTCAGGTGTTTGTGGCTGTGGGCGCTTTGAGCGTTGAGTCGTGTTAAGCCTATTGGCTCGAATAAACCAGAGTAATGTGCCGAGGGTCGCGAACCACATGATAAATAAAACCGCGGCGAGGATCTGCCAGTGGGAAGTGCTATGCTCGGCCGGGCGGACTTCATCTGCGGATTCTGCGCTTGATGGAGCGGATGGCCGGTGTGATTCGAGCGCTTCAACGTCCATACTGCCTGGAGGCAGCACCCCGCCGGGGGGAGCGATAACCCGAACGGTGCGTTCTGGAAGCTCTGCGTATTCCAGCTGATCCTTTTGAACATTCCACCAGGGAACCCGAATGGCTGGAATTACAAACTCGCCAGCTTGTGCTGGAATCAGCGCTGTCGTGTAAGTGACCCGTGCGACGGGTTGTCCGCGTAACATGCGCGTATCGGTCTGCCCTCGATCAGGATAGGTACGTATTTCGGCAGGATAATCAAAGGTAAGGTCCGGGAGTTGTTCACGTCGGACGCCGGCTGCGGTGAGGGTGATGGTGCGGGTGATGGGTTCGCCCATGGTCCAGAGGCTCTCACTGGGATCCCATTGCTCTTCAAGCATCACAAATTCACTTGGCAACCAAGCGCCTTCAAACGCATCGGGACGGGAGCGAACTTCGACCGTGATCGCCTCACCGAGTGCTCGGACACTCTCCAGTCGGCCAAAGGTAGTAAAGCTCCCACTCGGAATAATACGTGCCATGCCCTCGAATCGAACCGGTTCAATGGTGAAGGTCCCACTTCGGCGGGGCGTGAGAAGATATGTTCGGGTGAGTACCTGATAGCGGCGGCCCTCGACAATATCTTGAGACTGCCGATCTTGCCCGAGTTGCTCAACATGAAAGTGCTCTAGTTCAGGAAGTTCTAGACTTCCACTCTCGATAGCAGCAGCCATAAACAACCGCACGGTTAAGCGAACCTGTTGCTGAACATACGGCCGTTCTGATTCGATCTCGGTTTTCAGAAAATAGTCTGCTTGCTCACCGTCCGTCTCTTGTCGTGGGATGACTTCAAAGTCTATGGGTTGCGTGCGGACACCATTTACGGTGAGAGACGGAATTTGATAGTTGCCAACAGCAGGAGCCGTTAAGGTAACGCGCCACTCGGTGGTATGTTGGGATTCGTTATTGACGATTCGCGATGACGAGTTGACCGAGGTTCCGCGAATGCGAAAGTCTCTAAGAAATTGCTCAGGCTGGAATGCAGTGTTTGGCAGCCGCTGATTCGCTGAAACAATGAGGGTAAAGGTTTCATACTCGAGAACTGGATTTGCGCTCAGCGTTACCTGAATTTCCAGTCCACCTGTGTCTGCGTAAGCGAACTGCACGAAAAGCAGACTGGCGATAAGGTACATCCAGATCGAGCGCGCGCGTGGCTGTTTAAAATATGACCGAAAAGTGAGCCCGGACGTCATTTAGAATCCTCGAGGTGGTGGTTGTGTCTGATTTCGCCGGCGTTGCGCTTCGCGCTGCAGGCGATTCCGTAGGATAAGTGCAGGGTCCTCATCGACTCTGCGTAAAAGTTGATTGAGTTCATCTAACTCCTCTTGCGTTCGTTCAAGGCGTTCGGGAGCCTCCTGATACACCTGGTTGTCGCCATTTTCCTCACGCGACTCGTCCGCTGTGTCTTCCTCTTGATTGGCACCCTCGTGATCATCGCTTGGGGTTTCACTGGGGCTATCGAAGTCCTCAGACCCGCTCTCTGACCTTCTTTCATCTTCAGTCGAACCGTCATTGGCAGCGTCGGAGTCATTGCTCGCATCGGTTTCACCGGTGTGTTCGTCATTGTCATCGTCCTGGGATGCATCATCGCCTTGCGGTTGCTGATCACGAAGCGCCTTAATAAGGGTGTAGTTGTCTTGCGCCTCTTGCCAATCCGGACGTTTACTTAGGGCTTGTTGGTATGCGTCCAACGCGGCATCAAACTCACCGAGTTGAGCAAGAGCATTGCCCTGATTGAAACGCGCATGCGCGCCAGGGAGCTCACTATAGAGTGCAGCCGCTTCAGCATATTGTCCCGCACGATAATGCGCCAACGCCCGGTGCTCCGCACTTTGATACACATCTGCAGCCGAAGCATAATCGCCGAACGTCTGTAGCCGTTGTGCTTGTTGGTCTCGGGTGAGGAACATCCGCTCGAGCCAAGACAACTGAGCTCGATTCACAGGGGATAGGTCCCCTGCCGGAGGCGCTGCGTGGCTGGTGGGGGACATGATGAGTGGGACGAATACAATGGGCAGCGCATATAAGACACCACGCCGAGCGGCGTATAACGCAAATGGAACAAGGAGCAGCGCAATCCAAGGCCCCAGGTCACGCCAAGCGTCTCCCTGTTCAAAAGCTTCGACAAAGTCTGTCTGATCACGTGCCGCGGCGGCAATGAGTTGCTCCACATCCTGATGATCTTGTGTGTATGTTTGATAACGTCCACCGGTTACACGGGTGATGGTTTGAAGATAATCTGGAATGAGCCGTGGAATGATAATTCTGCCCTGGGGATCACGGACCAGCTCACCATCGGCGCCGCGAATGGGCGCACCATCGGGGGTGCCCACTGCAAGTATATGAACACGCCAATTTTTGTCTCTCAGGTGGCGTCGAATATCGTCCATATCCCGTTGTTGAATGCCGCCAGTAAACCAAAAGATATCACCATCTCGATATCCTGCTGCTTGAAGCAGCCTGCTGGCTTCCTCAAAACCAAGTAATGGATAATTACCATCTGTGGGCATGACTTCCGGCTCGAGCACCGTCAGACTCTGCAGTATATTTCGGTTGTCTCGCGTAAGGGGCGTTACCGTAAACGCATCCCCAGCATAGGCGACGAGTCCAAGTTGCCCCTCGTGCATCCGATTCACTAAGTCCACGGCTTTGAATCGCAATCTCGTGTGTCGATCGGGGACCACGTCCTGGGCTCGCGTATCGATCGAGGCATCAAAGAGAAGAACAGCGCCGCGGTCTGTGGTAAACGTTGGAACATCAATTTTCTCCACGGCGGGGCCTGCGAGCGCGACAATGCAAATCATCACCGCGGTCAGCACGCTCAATGGTCGTGCCCACGCGTTGTGCTTACCTTGGATACGAACAAGGTGATGCGCTAAATGAGGGGCAATCACTTGTGTTGCCATGCGATCAGATTTTGCCCTGCGCCAGATCCAAGGCGACAAGATGAACAACGGGATCAGGGTGAGGAGCCAGAGCGGGCGCAACCAGTGAACTCCAAGGAAGGTTATTTCCATGATGCTCCTCCCTGAACTCGCTTTATGCTACTCGCAGATGTCAACGATAAGGCTATCCAACGACTCAGAAACAAGATGAACGCGAGGCTCAACGGGAAGTGAGCCAGACTGCGTTGAGGACGAATCGAGGCATCATCGCGAGCAATTGGCTCAAGACGGTCAATTAATGCATAGATCCGTTCCATTTCCTGTGTACTGCGCGCTCGGAAGTATTCGCCACCGGTTGCGCGGGCGACCTCATTTAAAAAGATCTCATCGAGGTCTACACTTGGGTTCAGTCGCCGTTCGCCAAAGATTCCACGCACCGTGACTTCGTCAGAGCCAATTCCGATAGTATGAATCTTTACATCGTGACTTCGGGCGAGCTCGATCGCTTGTTCTGCATTAATCTGCCCGGTGTTAATGGCGCCATCAGTCAGCATGAGAACAAGTCGGTTGGGGCTATCTCGTTCAATAAAGTAGCGAATGGACAGGGCTATCGCATCACCCAGGGCGGTTCGTTGACCCGCTAGGCCGATAAAAGCCTCCTCAGCCATGGTCGCAACGGTCTCTAAGTCCGAGGTAATCGGAACGTACACATGTGCCGAGTCTGCGTAAACAATTAAACCAATCCGGTCCCCTGTCCGGCGACGGATAAAGTCGGCGAGAATGCTGTGAGCGGCCTCGAGGCGAGTCACAGAGCGCCCATTCAACTCCATATCATCCATTTGCATACTGCCGGATAAATCCAGTGCAATCATGATCTCCCGCGCTTCAGGATTGATTGTAATGGGCTCCCCAACCCAGCGTGGCTGTGCGCAGGCAACGACTAACAGTGACCAAATGAGAGCGGGGATGATCCAACGACGCCACGGGGGAGTCCGTAGGACGGAGGCATCCGGGGCCGTATGACGGGCTTGAGGCATCCAGATCGCAGTTTGCATTCGTTTTACGCGCGGCGTCAGAAAACGAACGAGCAGCGGGAGAGGCAGTAGTACGAGTGCCCAAATGAGACCGAATTCAATCATTTAGACCACCTTTGAATTGGCCTCGATTTGCAGCCCACCAGCGCTGAAGTAGCGTCCGATATATGTTTGTGTGCTCGGTACCATGGGTTTGATAAAGATACGGTTCGACTTGGTGCATTTGTGCTGCAAAGTCTTCTTGCTCGGTGGCAGGCATGGTTTCGATCAAAAACTCGCACCACGCCGGACCCGAGAGATTTAAGGCCGGATGTTTTGGGGATAAGTAATGGATTGCACTCTTCACGACTAAGGTTAAGTCACTCATCTGGGATACCGGCTCCCGCAAAGTTGCGTCAACCCATAGAAGAGGACGCTCTTCCTTGCGTGCCCGTTTCCAGTGTTTGATCGCAAAGAAGACAGCCAGCGAGAGACCCAACAACAGCATCACGAGTAGTACCCACCAAGCTGGAGCCAGCGGAAATAAACCGATCGGCTCAGGCGCGACGATGTCATGAAGTGAATCGAGGGGATTCATCGACGCACCTCGTGCCATTGATCTGCGACAGGGTAGGCGGCTGAAATAGAGTGAGCCTGAAGACTCGCCCGGTGGAGTTGCTGAATTCGCTCGGCTCGCCATTGCTCTGCGCGTTTCTGCCACGCCTGTGCATAATGTGGGTTTGCAAGCTCCACCGAGTGAGGCTTCGTTCCATCGTACAATCGAACATGGCCTCGTTTATCTGACGGGAGTGCTAACTCCATCGGATCCTCAACGAGAATCGCGGTGACCGCATGATGACGTTTGAGTCCGCGCAGTAGGTCGATACTCTCCTCAGATAGCTCAGAGAAATCACTGATGATAACTACATCCGCACCCGGACGACATAAACGGTGAAGCCGCTGAAGCTGCGTGACAAAAGAGTCCCGTGGCTGGTGTTCCGAGAAATGCTGAGGGGTGGGAGGGTGCATTGCAACGAGTTGCTTGAGCAGCATGAGCGCTCCATGTTGTCGTCCTTGAGGTTTAAGCTCGTAATGTCCTCCGGCGTTGAATATCAACCCACCCACGCGATCTCCGCGTTGCACCCCATACCAAGTAATTCCTGCGGCAATATGCGCTGCTTGGACAGATTTGTAGAGAAATTGAGAACCGAACACCATGCTTTGCCCATAGTCTACGCATAAGAATAAAGGACGTTCCGTTTCTTCTCGAAAGAGTTTGGTATGGGTTTTTCCGGTCCGAGCTGTCACCCGCCAGTCGATCGCTCGGATATCGTCGCCTGGTTGATAATGACGTACCTCATCAAACTCCATACCGCGGCCTCGAAAGCGGCTCACCTTATGCCCACTCTGCATCACCGACCCCTGACGAATCGGGATGGGTAATGGTAAGGGTCGCCCGCGATAGCGCAACAGTTCAGGCATGCTAGGCTCTGCACCGTTGCTGCGGAGCACCGCCAGAGATAATTCTGAGGAGTTGGCCGCTGATGGTATTTGACGTTGTCTCATACAAATTCCTGACTTATCAATTCTCGGAGGTGTTACAAAAGCCCTCAACACGCTATGGAGCAGCAACAACCTCGAGAATTCGATCGATCACGTGATCGCGGGTAATTCCGTCCGCCTCAGCTTCGTAACTGAGGATAATCCGGTGACGAAGCACGTTATGCGCTAATGCGCTTATATCGCTCGGTGTTACAAATTCTCGATTTGCCAACCAAGCGCGTGCACGAGCACATCGATCGAGTGCAATTGTTGCGCGCGGACTCGCGCCAAAAGTCAGCCATTGAGCAAGTTCAGCATCGTATTTTTTAGGCTCTCGCGTCGCCATGATTAACGCGACAAGGTAGGCTTCGACAGCTGGATCCATATGCAAGCCCAAGAGCGCCTTGCGGGCCTCAAAAATAGTTGCCTGAGGTATCGGTGTGGCCATAGTCGATTCACCGCTAAGTCGCTCATTTCGGTTGAGGGCAAGAATGTGGCGCTCTGTGTTTGCATCGGGGTAGGTGAGCGTTAAATGGAGTAAAAATCGGTCTAACTGCGCTTCGGGGAGTGGATAGGTGCCCTCCTGCTCAATCGGGTTTTGCGTCGCCATGACGGTAAATAAAGCGGGCAATGGGTAGGTTGCGCGCCCAACGGTAATTTGTCGTTCGGCCATTGCTTCGAGCAGAGCCGATTGAACTTTTGCTGGAGCGCGGTTGATCTCGTCGGCAAGCACGAGATTATGGAAGAGCGGACCTTGCTGAAAAATAAATTCGCCGGTTTCTGGCCGATAAATATCGGTCCCCGTCAAATCCGCAGGGAGAAGATCGGGGGTGAATTGAACGCGATGAAAATTCCCTTCGATTCCCTTTGATAACGCCTGAACTGCGCGTGTCTTTGCAAGTCCGGGAGGGCCTTCGACTAACAGGTGCCCATCCGCAAGAATTGCGATGAGGAGATGCTGAACAAGCCCAGGTTGCCCTAAAACTTCGTGATTGAGATAGTCTTCTAATTGTTGAAATGCGACCGCTGCGGTCATATCGAACCTCACCTAAAAATCTCGCCCAAAGCGAATACATCCATAGAGCATGTAAAGCGAAAAACAGTTCCCAATACGTGCAGTTCGCTCTGAAAGTTTCTATCTTTGAAGAGTATCCAATTGAGACTCGAGATGCTACCGCAATGATTCCTCGTAGACAGTGGTTTTAATTCAAAGCGTTTATCAGTAGAATCGGGGAGTATTTTGTGGTCAGACCACTCCAACAGCAGGGGATTATTATGTCGGCTTCAGGACAAAGCTTACGCACACCGAAAGGCGACCGAATCGCTATTGTCGCGGGCTTGCGGACACCGTTTGCAAAACAAGCCACCTTTTTTCATGGCGTGCCAGCACTTGATATGGGTGCAATGGTGGTACAGGACTTAATCCAAAAGACTGGGCTCGACCCTGATTTGGTTGAGCAACTTGTGTTTGGACAAGTCGTCCAGATGCCAGAGGCACCGAATATCGCACGGGAGATAGTCCTCGCAACCAGTCTTCCTGTGAAGACCGACGCGTACAGTGTGAGTCGCGCATGTGCTACGAGCTTCCAGTCCGCAGTTAATGTTGCTGAATCGATGCTTGCGGGAACAATCGAAATCGGAATTGCCGGGGGCGCAGACTCCTCGTCGGTCCTTCCGATTGGCGTCTCGAAAACCCTCGCGCGCGCACTCGTCGACTTAAATAAGGCTCGAACGCTCGGACAGCGACTTGCCATTTTAAAGCGTCTGCGCTTCCGTCATCTTATGCCGGTTCCGCCTGCGGTGGCAGAATACTCAACGGGTTTGTCGATGGGACAAACGGCAGAACAAATGGCAAAGTCCCATGGGATTTCGCGCGAGGACCAAGATAAGTTGGCGCACCGGTCTCACCAACTTGCGCACCAAGCATGGGAACAAGGGCTGCTGACCGATGAAGTAATGACTGCGCATGTCCCACCATTCAAAGCGTATCTTGAGCGAGATAATAACATTCGTGAGAATTCAGAATTGGCTGGATATGCTAAGTTGCGGCCAGTATTTGATCGCAGGCATGGAACTGTCACCGCAGCAAATGCGACACCACTAACAGATGGCGCCGCGGCTATTCTTATGATGACCGAAAGCCGTGCGAAAGCATTGGGTTACCAGCCGCTTGGATACATTCGCAGTTATGCGTTTAGTGCCATTGATGTCATGGAAGATATGCTGATGGGGCCGTCTTATGCAACGCCACTTGCACTTGATCGGGCGGGAATGAAGTTGAGCGATTTGGACCTTATTGACATGCATGAGGCGTTTGCAGCCCAAACCCTAGCGAATGTCAAAATGTTTGCCAGCCAGAAGTTTGCAGAAGAAAAGCTAAATCGAACCGAAGCGATTGGTGAGATTGATGAAAGCAAATTCAACGTGTTGGGCGGCTCAATTGCGTATGGGCATCCGTTTGCTGCGACTGGGGCGCGGATGTTGACGCAGACGCTCCGTGAATTGCAAAGACGCGGTGGAGGCACCGCATTGACGACTGCCTGTGCTGCGGGTGGACTTGGCGCCGCTGTCATCTTGGAGACTGAATAATGAATAAAGCTAAAAGTGCATTCTCACTCGATATCCGAGAGGACGGTATTGGGGTGGTAACGATTGATGTCCCTGGCGAGAGCATGAACACCTTAAAAGCAACCTTCGCCGATGAAGTGGCGGATCTGATGGAGCGTGTTGAATCCAGTGAGGCACTCAAAGGACTTGTTTTTATCAGTGGCAAACCGAGTTCGTTTGTTGCAGGTGCAGACATTCGTATGATCAGTGAATGTGAAACAGCAGCCGACGCGGAGAGTTTGGCTCGTCAAGGGCAGGCACTTTTTGACCGCCTTGAAGCGCTGCAGATTCCTGTCGTTGCAGCAATTCATGGGCCTGCGCTTGGTGGTGGTTTGGAACTGGCTTTAGCCTGCCATAAGCGGGTAGTAAGTGATTCGCCGAAAACCGTCCTTGGACTCCCTGAAGTGCAGCTAGGGCTGCTTCCGGGCTCAGGCGGAACACAGCGGCTGCCGCGGTTGGTGGGCATTCAACAAGGACTGACGTTGATGCTGACCGGTAAGCAATTACGGCCTAAGCAGGCGTTAAAGCTTGGCCTCGTTGATGAAATTGTACCCCAGAGCATTTTGCTGGAAGCCGCAGTAAAGCAGGCGCTTGCTGGAAAACCGAAAGCGCGCAAACCGAAACTTAACTTGGTCGGAAAAGTTCTCGAGGGCCCCTTAAGTTCGGTGCTTTATTCAAAAGCACGCGAGCAAGCTCAGAAGAAAGCGAAAGGAAATTACCCAGCAATTGATAAAATTATTGATACGGTAAAACACGGCATGACCAAAGGCATGCAAGCGGGACTTGAATATGAAGCACGCTGTTTTGGTGAATTGGCCATGTCACCGGAATCCTATCAATTGCGCAATATCTTCTTCGCGACGACTGAGATTAAAAAGGAAACTGGCGCATCAGGAACACAGCCTAAAAAGGTCAAGAAAGCGGCCGTTCTTGGTGGTGGCTTGATGGGTGGGGGAATTGCCCATGTCACGATTAACAAGGCGAAGATTCCTGTCCGCCTCAAAGATATCAACCATGAGGGGATTAAGAACGCGTTGGCGTACCACAACAAGTTACTGCAACCAAAGTTGAAGCGAAAAATAATGCGCCCTACCGAGGTGCAGAAAGAGTTGTTGATGTTATCAGGGACCCTTGATTACAGCGGCTTTAAGGATGCAGATATTGTTGTTGAAGCGGTCTTCGAAGATTTGGACCTGAAGCAAAAGATGGTTTCGGATGTTGAAGCGAACGCGGCATCGCACACTATTTTTGCAACCAACACCAGCTCGTTACCGATTACGAAGATTGCTGCAAAGGCTGCACGTCCAGACCAAGTGATCGGTTTGCATTATTTCTCACCGGTCGAAAAGATGCCCTTGGCAGAAATCATCACCCATCCAGGCACGTCCGATGGGACAATCGCAACCACAGTGGAGTTCGCCAAGAAACAGGGCAAAACACCGATCGTTGTGAAAGATGGGGCTGGCTTCTACGTGAATCGAATTCTGGCGCCCTATATGAATGAGGCCGCGCGTCTCCTTCTCGCCGGTGAGCCAATTGAAACATTGGACAAGACCTTGGTGCAGTTTGGTTTTCCAGTGGGTCCAGTCACGCTGTTGGATGAAGTCGGAATTGACGTGGCGGCAAAGGTTGCCCCAATTCTTGCGGATGAGTTAGGAGCCCGATTTAGAGCCCCCGATGCGTTCAGCAAATTGCTAGATGATGGGCGCAAGGGACGTAAATCGAAAAAGGGGTTTTATCGTTACGACGCCAAAGCAAGTGGTAAGCAAGTTGACAAGTCGGTTTATGAGTTATTTGGGATTTCGCCAGCAAACAAATTACCGGCAGATGAAATTGCTGAGCGATGCGTCCTGCCGATGCTCAATGAGGCAGCGTGGTGTCTTCAAGAGGAGATTATTCGTTCGCCTCGTGATGGAGATATTGGTGCGATCTTTGGCATTGGTTTCCCACCATTCCGTGGCGGACCGTTCCGCTACATGGATAGCTTAGGCATTGCTCATGTGGTGGAGCGCCTCGAGCACTTTGCGAAAACCGAAGGTGATCGATTTAAGCCATGCGCTTTACTCCTCGATATGGCGTCTGAAGGGCGGTCGTTTTACCCAAAAGGTTGATTTTATAGAGCCGTTGTAATGCTGAGTTAAGACCGAATGGAGCGCTGATACGTCAATAAAGTGTTGCGATCAGCGCTTTTTTTATAACACCTGCAAACCTGAATATGTGACGCGCTTTTGTTACGATTACAGATATCAGATTGATTCGATGTGGGGCATGTTGTGCTGGTATTCTTCTTGCTCAGTTTGGTGTTTGCCGTGTTTTTCTACATCCAAGCTTGGAAGTTTGGAATGGGTCGCCGGCGGTGGGCATTCTTCGGGCTGTTGCTCGGTCCGTTCCTTTTCCCGATGTTTAGAACACATCAGCGGATGTTAATCATGAAAGCGAGAGGATTTCACGGAACTTACTTCTCGGCTTGATTCACTGAGCGCAGGACCATGCTGCTCGCTTCGCTTAGCAGTCTACTCTCAATGAACGTGGGGAATGCTTCACGTTGTAATTGTTGTACTTCTGCGATGACTTGCTCTGCCAATCCAAATTCGCCTTGGTTGTTGATAATGGAGCTCCATGCTCGTTGCGCCCGTGCTCGAAGCCCTACAGCGCGCTCCGATAAATGACTCATTACGGATTGTTTGGCTTGTAGCCAGGTCTCCTCGTCTAAATTTTCAATATTCTTCATGAAATCATCAATAAAATCTGACATCGCCTGATGAATTTCGTTGGAAGAATAATGCGGACTTTGGACATAGCACAACAAACCGGGCAATCCGTGCATCGGAACATAGCTCGATCCCACGAGATATCCTAATTGTCGTTCGGTGCGAAGTTGGTTAAAGAATTGCGGCGAAAACAACTGATTTAAGACGAGGAAATTCGCCTTTTCTTTAAGTTGCGTGGTTTGCCCTTGGAAAAACCATGCACATGCTGCGTCAGCATGGGCACTGACAAACGGAACGTCTGCGCACCCGCGTTCGAGCCGTGTCACATGGCGCGCAACCCGAGACTTTGGCATGGCTTCTACAGGGAAGTTACTCGCGATCCAATGGGCAAGTTCGATCGATGTAGTCGCTTCGATATCGCCGATTGTCAGTAAAAGCGCTTGTGCGTCGCGCAACATACCCGGCAACAGATTGAGATAATGCTCGTAGTCCAGATCGCGAATACTTTCGGCTAGTTGCTGAGCGGTGTAGGACCCTTTTTGTAACCTATGGTGCAGGAGAGAAAACAAGTAGTTGATCGGCTTGTGTTGATGCATCGCCCGCCAGTTACGACACATGTGATCTCGCGTGGTGTAAAACTGCTCGGCACTGGGTCGTAAGGTAGCTAGGGTGGTCAATAAATCACGCAAGAGCGTTGGTTGACGATCAGAAAATCCAGCAACGTGGAGGGTAATTCCAGAACCCTGTGCGTATAGATTAAAGTGAATACCAGCGACTTCGGCATCGTAGAAGCGTTCATTCAAAGCATCTTGACCTAGCTCACACCAGAGCCTGCTGATGGCATGATTCCGGACACTCGCGTTTGCTAAAGGAAGCTGTAGTGATAAGTACACGTGTGCATGAGGGGCTGCGCTTGTACATTCTTGCCGATGCCATAGTTGAACACCCGGGGCTTGATTGTAATATTCGGGTGCTCGATCTTCGCTTAAATCACCACGAAACGGTAACGGCTCAACACGCTTTGGAATGTAAGGGTTGGGCGCTGGAATTGAAAACTTGGTTTGCGCTAGATCTTTTTGAAACAACTCAATCTGCTCGACCCGTAACGGGCTCACGCTGTACTCGGCATGATAATACTGCGTTCGTTTGCTGACCGGGACACTCTGATGAATCACTGTGACGCGTGCGCGTTCCGGTGTCATTTTTTCCAAAATCCCAGCGGCGAAGGACCGATTAAGACCATCCATTCGATAATCACCACTGACCACGTGGATAGGATCATAATGCAGCATGTTGATTGCAAGCTGCGATGCAAAATCCACTGGACGAATACTCTCCGGAAACCGGTAGGCAAGCGCAAGCATCTGTTGACGCTCTTGATACAATTCATCAACCAAGCCCTTTTGAGCAATGGTGCGGATAAACTGAAAACAGGCTTGCAAAATCGTATCAATTCGCATCATGCCGGCATCGGTGAGCTGCATGTTGAGGGTGAAATCTTTAAAGTTGTAGCCACTCATCCCCCCACCGGCACTCAGCTCGGTAATCAGCAGCTGATCGCGAAGCCAGAAGCACAAACTTCCAGGCGACTCATGCCCGAGTAAATGAGCAATGAATGACGTCGTTTTGTGCATGTAGTCATGATTAATCCCCGGTAATGGGAAGGTTACAATGAGGCGATTCGCTTGCTTGATCGGGCGAACGTAGATGACTTGCCCATGATCGCTCTCGTTGTACATTGGCACATCCGGGAGGGATGGGCGTTGAGGCGAGGGAAGCATGGCAAATTCATCAAAATACGCATGCGCAAGTTTCTCAAGATCTATTAGAGATTGAGGGCCGGTGAGCACCAGTGTGCTGTTGCGTGGACAATAGTGCTGAATATAGAAATCTTTTAGACGGTCCCGGATCGCGCGATCCGGTTGGTCTGCGAGCGTTTCCGCATTGCCTACAGAAAACTTGGCAAAAGGGTGTGACGAATTTGCCGTTGCTTTGTGCACCTCATACAAACGCCGCAGCTCATCCTTTTGCTTCAATCGGTATTCGGCTTCAATCGATTGGCGTTCTTTCTCAACCCAGTCTAGATCAAAGCGGGGCTCGCGGATAAGGGAGCTGAATCGATCGAGCCCTTCGGCAAAGGCGGAAGGTTGCACAGAAAAGTAGTAATTACTGTGTTCTGTTCCGGTCCATGCGTTGTAGTGGCCTGAGTTCTGTTGAATGAACTGACCGAAGGATTCAGGGGCTGGCCAACGCTCAGAACCCAAGAACAGCATGTGTTCTAAAAAGTGGGCAATACCTGGTGCATCGTCCGGATCATGAAAATGACCTGCATTGACTGCGAATGCAGCCGCGCTCTGTTGCGCTTCAGGCATATGGACGAGTAGTACGGGAAAGTGCCCCTGCAACCAGATCCATTTGTATTCATGGGGGTCGTGGGGGCTTGATTCTGGTATGAAATCAGTGCGTGCTTGTGTCATGGTCTCTCAGTCAATGCCTCTGTATGCGCTGACCGGCAGACGTGCCTGCACGCACGTGGACGATGCCAGTCCAGACCCGTGAGAAAAACTTAATTCTCTAGGGGAGTGTAAAAGGCTTCAGGAACCTCAAAATCCCCAGAGAGCCGCGCAACGGTTCCATATTCGAAGTGAACTGTGAGGTTTCGCTGATAAATCGAACCGCGACCTGGCTTCAGATGGTAGACGTAATGCCAATCATCCGCGCGGAAAGCATTTTCAGAAACAGGCGATCCCAACACGTAGCGAACTTGTTCTTTGCTCATGCCAATGCGAAGCCGATCAACATCCTGCTGTTCTATATAGTTTCCTTGGGGTATATCAATTTTATAAACCAAAGGATCAAAAACCGCACAGGCCGAAAGGAGCAACGCGAAAGCAAAAGCTGTGATTATTCTCATAGTAAAACCGCAATTCTCAGAGTAAGGGCTAAATCTTAGCGTAAAAGACCCCTCGGACACCAGTCGCCCGAGGTGAATATTGGTCTTTCCTTTCAATGAAAAGTTCCATTGTTGTACCGAGTGCTTGGATTTAGCCTGCTAGCAACTCACGCGCATTCGCTAAGGTATGTTCAGTAATGGTATCTCCTCCAAGAAGCCGAGCAAGTTCTTCGATACGATGTGACTCGCTGAGTGCTTCCATTGAGGTGATGGTTTGACCGTTCTGTTTTTGTTTTCGGACAAACATCTGCTGATGGGCGCGCGCAGCGACTTGCGGCAGATGCGTGACACATAGCACTTGATTGTGCTTGCCGAGCGAACGTAAAAGCTTGCCAACTGTCGCAGCAGTTGGACCACTCACACCGACGTCAACTTCGTCGAAAATCAGGGTAGGGAGGTTTCCTTGGCCCGCAGTTAAAACCTGAATTGCCAAACTGATACGGGAAAGCTCACCTCCGGATGCAACTTTATTGATGGGCTGTAATGGCTGACCGGCATTCGCGCTTACCACAAATTGGATGTGATCAATGCCCGACGCACTTTGATGTTGTTCTGCATGAGTCTCAATACGCACTTCAAATTCGCCATCCGGGATATTGAGTGCATGAAGGCTTTCGGTCACTGCCTGAGCAAGCGATTTTGCTGACGCTCTGCGACTTTGTGAAAGCGTATCTGCCGCGCTCAGGAATACATCCCATGCTTTCTGAATGTCAGGTGTGAGACTTTCCAGCCGATTTTCGGACTGCGTAATTCCATCCAACTCTGCTTTTAACGCTTGGTGCACTTCAGTCAATTTATCCGGGTCGACCTGATGTTTTTTGGCAAGCTGCATCATGGCGTGAAGCCGTTTCTCTGTCTCCGCTAATTGGGCCGGATCTAGCTCAACAGAATCTTGATAGTGACGCAGTTCGTGGACTGCCTCTTCCACTTGCACGCTCGCTGACTCGAGTAACTCAACAATCGGCTGCAAATGGGCATCTAAAGAGACGCTATCTTCTAGGCGCTGTTTAACGCTTTGTATCAGACTATATGCATTATTGTGTTCGCTATCGTATAAAGAACCTAGGCTAAATTGCGCATCTTCGAGCAAGGTCGATGCATTTGCTAAACGACGATACTCATCATCTAACTGTTGATACTCACCTTCGAGCGGGGCGAATTCGTCAAGCTCGGTCACTTGATATTCAAGCAATTGGCGGCGTGCATTTTCCTGTGCGACACGGGACTGCAGCTCTTTCTGCTCGCGCTTTAATTGGCGCCATGTGGAGTAAGCGACTCGAGTTTTTTCGAGAGCGTCCGAGTGACCTGCATATTGGTCGAGCAGCGTCAGCTGATATTCAGGCTTCATGAGAAGATGATGATCGTGTTGGCCATGAAGGCTGACAAGCATATTCCCGAGTTCTTTTAGCAAATTAACTGGGACCAGAATGCCGTTAATAAATGCTTTTGAACGGCCTTCGGCAGAGAGCGTGCGCCGCACAATGCAGTTATCCTCGTCCGATTCGGCATCATCGAGGGCTAAGTCTCTCGATTCAAGCCATGCCATGACATCTGGGAGTTGTTGGACTCGGAAGCTTGCGATCACTTCTGCTTTGCTTGCGCCAGGTCGAACCATACCGCTCTCAGCCCGCGCACCGAGACACAAACTCAATGCGTCCAACGCGATCGATTTACCTGCCCCGGTTTCACCCGTGATGGCAGTCATGCCCGATTTAAAATCAATAATTAAATGGTCGACAATGGCGAACTGACGGATGTCGAGTTGAGTCAGCATGAGGTGCCTCCAGCGAATTAAATGTAAACACTGTCTATCTATACAGTAAATATACAGTGTTTATCCAGTAGCGCAAGAGGGTGGTTAAAAAATAGCTTAGAACAGCCGACTGCCCCAATTCAGTTTGTTCCGAAGCACATGGTAATAATTGTAGTGAAGCGGATGAATGAGTTTGAGTTGGTGAGGTTGGCGCCGAATAATCACTTCACATCCAGGATGGACGGGAAGCTGAATATGGCCATCACAACTGATGTGCAAAGGTTGCTCGTCAGGTGCAATACGGATTTTAATTTCGCTGCTGCCCGGAACCACAATCGGTCGGCTACTCAAAGAGTGCGGGAACATGGGAACCAAGGTGATCGCATCGAGCTCTGGCGTCAGAATGGGTCCACCGGCGGACAACGAATAAGCAGTCGAACCGGTTGGTGTGGCGATAATGAGCCCATCGGAACGTTGGCTAAACACGAATTGGCCATCGACATTGACTTCAAACTCGAGCATGTGTGCGACTTGATCGGAGTGGAGCACTACTTCATTCATTGCGTTCGCTTGCGCTTGGACTTCGTTGTCTCGAACAATAGTGGCATCGAGCAAGAATCGATACTCGGTCCGATACTCCCCGGAGAGAACCGCAAGAATTTGGTTGACTGCATCATCGGGAGAAATGTCGGTGAGAAAACCAAGGTTTCCTCGATTCACACCAATTACGTGAACATTGTATAAGCTTAAGGTGCGCGCAGCACCCAACATTCGGCCATCGCCTCCAATGACGATTGCTACATCCGCTTGTGAGCCTAAAGCGTCAAGCGAGCACCGAGTAATGTCCGGGTGTTCAGCACATTCCGGTGCGTTCTCTTCAAGTAGAAGTTGATAACCCGACTCGGTCAGGGCATTGAGCAGTGCATGGAGCGTTTCTGATGCGGAGGTCGATTCGTTTCGACACAGCAAACCGATCACCGAGAAATTGGACGTTGTTGTGTTGGTGTGACTCATGCAGCGCTCCGGATACCGGCGAATGTCTCAAAACTACGGAGTTTAAGCAGAGAGATCAAGAGCGCAAAACCTGAAATTTATTCTTGAATTAAAAAAACCAGTCCCCATATCCCTTCCAGCACACAAATCAGTTGATATTTGGAGGCGAGGCCTCCTGATTGAGCAAATGGAGTATGGCATGAGCGAGCAACGCCCAGCAGACGAACACGTTGAACCAAGCGAGCAAAAGCAACCCCATGAAGGGGAAGCGGAAGCACTCGATTCGGAAACCGAAGGAGAGGATACAATCGCAAGTGAAGCGACCGAAGAAAGCGCTGGTATTACCGAGCTAGAGCGCAAACTGACCATTCTTGCGCACGAGCTTGCGCAAGAAAAAGAGAAAGGCCTGCGGATTGCAGCTGACGCTGAAAATGTGAAGCGTCGGGCAACGTTAGAAGCGGAGAAAGCCCGGAACTTTGCGATTGAGAAGTTTGCTGGTGAATTGCTCTCGGTGATCGATAACCTTGAGCGGGCACTGCAGTCCATTGATAAGAATGATGCAGCTCAGGCGACGATTGCAGAGGGAATTGAGATGACCCACAAGAGCTTCTTAAGCACGATCGAGAAGTTTGGAATGGAAGTCATTGATCCGCAAGGACAGCCTTTTAATCCTCAGCATCATGAGGCGATGGGGATGCAAGAACATGCGGAACTCCCACCGAATACCGTGCTGTATGTGATGCAAAAAGGTTATTTGCTAAACGGACGTTTATTGCGCCCAGCAATGGTTATGGTCACCCGCGCAGCGGCGACGGAATAAAGACCACATTATTTCTATTGAAATCGTTTAGGGCTGTCCCCATATCCAAGACATCCCGGTAACAAATTGAAAGGTTCGGAGAAAGACATGGGTAAGATTATTGGTATCGACCTCGGCACGACAAATTCATGTGTTGCAATCATGGACGGCGACAAGGCCCGCGTTATTGAAAATGCGGAAGGTGATCGCACAACGCCGTCGATTGTTGCGTTCGCTGAAGATGGAGAAGTTCTGGTTGGCGCGCCAGCAAAACGGCAGGCAGTGACCAACCCACGTAACACGCTTTTCGCAATCAAGCGTCTGATTGGACGTCGATTTGAAGACGAAGAAGTGCAGCGCGATATCGGCATTATGCCATTTGGTATTGTTAAGGCCGACAACGGTGATGCATGGGTTGAGGTGAAAGGTGAGAAGAAAGCTCCACCACAAATCTCAGCTGAAGTCTTGAAGAAGATGAAAAAGACCGCGGAAGACTACCTTGGCGAAAAAGTCACCGAGGCGGTCATCACAGTTCCTGCATATTTTAACGATGCACAGCGTCAAGCCACGAAAGATGCTGGGCGCATTGCTGGGCTGGAAGTGAAGCGGATTATTAACGAGCCGACCGCTGCAGCACTTGCCTACGGCATGGATCGCAAGAAAGGCGACAATGTCATTGCGGTGTATGATCTTGGTGGTGGAACGTTCGATATTTCCATCATTGAGATTGATGAAGTTGACGGTGAACACACCTTTGAGGTTCTGGCAACCAATGGTGATACCCACCTTGGTGGAGAGGACTTCGATAACCGTGTAATCAACTACCTCGTTGAGCAGTTCCAGAAAGACCAAGGCATTGACCTGCGTAAAGATCCATTGGCAATGCAGCGTTTGAAAGAAGCTGGCGAGAAAGCCAAGATCGAGCTTTCTTCTGCGCAACAAACAGAAGTAAACCTGCCGTACATCACAGCAGATGCGAGCGGTCCAAAGCATATGGCGATCAAACTGACGCGCTCAAAGCTTGAGTCGTTGGTTGAAGATATGGTGAAGAAAACTTTAGAACCTGTGAAGCAAGCACTTTCTGATGCCGGTTTGAAAGTGAGCGACGTGAACGACATTATTCTCGTCGGTGGTCAAACACGGATGCCAAAAGTACAACAGGTTGTGACGGATTTCTTTGGCAAAGAACCACGCAAAGATGTGAACCCAGATGAAGCTGTTGCAATCGGTGCTGCGGTTCAGGCTGGTGTTCTACAGGGTGACGTGAAAGACGTGCTCTTGTTAGACGTCTGTCCGTTGTCGCTCGGAATCGAGACGATGGGTGGCGTGATGACCTCGTTGATTGAGAAGAACACCACCATTCCAACGAAGAAGTCGCAAACGTTCTCGACGGCTGAAGACAATCAGTCAGCGGTTACAATTCACGTCTTGCAAGGTGAGCGGAAGCGGTCATCGGATAATAAGTCGCTGGGTCAGTTTAACCTCGAGGGAATTCGTCCGGCAGCTCGCGGTATTCCGCAGATCGAAGTGACGTTCGATATCGATGCGGATGGTATCTTGCACGTCTCTGCAAAAGACAAAGATACAGGCAAAGAACAGAAAATCACCATCAAAGCATCGTCTGGCCTGAATGATGATGAGATCGAGCGCATGGTTCGGGATGCAGAGGCTCATGCTGAAGAAGACAAAAAGTTTGAAGAAATGGTGCAGGCTCGTAATCAAGCGGATGCGCTGATCCACGCAACGAAGAAGCAGGTGGAAGAGGCAGGTGAAGCATTGCCTGCGGACGACAAGTCTGCGATCGAGGGAGCGATCAGTGAACTTGAAGATGCTATCAAAGCAAGTGACAAAGAGGCGATCGAAGCCAAGTCACAAGCGCTGATGGAGAAGTCTCAGAAGTTGATGGAGATTGCGCAACAACAAGCACAGCAGCAGCAAGCAAGCGGACAAGAAAATGCCGCGAGTGATGCAGCAGACGATGTTGTAGATGCTGAGTTTGAAGAAGTGAAAGACGACGAGAAGAAGTAAGTCGTTCTCACTGAAATGCAACACGGGCGTACTCCACTGGAGCGCCCGTGTATGCGTCTAAATTAAGAGCAAGAGTATGGGGACCTATGGCGAAGACTGACTACTACGATGTCCTTGGGGTAAGCAAAGGGGCTGACGAACGCGAGATTAAAAAAGCGTACAAAAAGTTAGCAATGAAATATCACCCGGACCGCACCAAGGGAGATAAAGAGCTCGAGACCAAATTTAAAGAGGTCAAAGAGGCTTACGAAGTATTGAGTGATCCGCAGAAACGCCAAATGTACGACCAATATGGGCACGATGCGTTCGATCAAGCGCGCGGTGGTGCCGGTGCCGGCGGTTTCGGTGGCGCTGATTTCTCCGATATTTTTGGTGACGTTTTTGGCGATATCTTTGGTGGCGGACGCCGTGGTGGTGGTCGTCGGGCGCAGCGTGGCGCCGATCTTCGTTACGATTTAGAGCTAACTCTTGAAGAAGCGGTTCGCGGAAAAACCGTTGATCTTAAAATCCCGCGACTAAGCACCTGTGATGATTGCGATGGCACTGGATCCGCTGACAATTCAGCACCGAAAACCTGCGACTACTGTCAAGGCGCTGGACAGATTCAAATGCGTCAGGGTTTCTTTGCGGTGCAGCAGGCCTGTCCGAAGTGTCATGGACGTGGCACGGTTATCGCAAATCCATGTCGCAGCTGCCATGGTCAGGGGCGTGTTGAGAAAACCAAAACGTTGAATGTTAAAATTCCGGCGGGTGTGGATACCGGGGATCGGGTACGCTTGTCAGGCGAAGGAGAGGCCGGAGAGCATGGCGCACCGAGTGGCGATTTGTATGTTCAGGTGCGTGTTCGTGAACACCCTATCTTCAAGCGTGATGGCAACAATCTCTACTGTGAAGTTCCGGTAAGCTTTACCCATGCTGCACTCGGTGGCGAAGTAGAAGTGCCGACCCTCGATGGTCGGGTCAAGTTGAAAATTCCAGCGGAGACACAAACCGGACGGATGTTCCGACTCCGGGGTAAGGGTGTAAAGTCAGTTCGTTCAGGGGTGGTCGGCGATCTCGTGTGTAAAGCCGTGATCGAAACTCCGGTGAATTTGTCTGCCAAGCAAAAAGCACTTCTGAAAGAGTTTGAAGACTCGATGGGGAGTGGCGATGAGGCGGCCCGTTATCGGCCGAAAGAGCGCGGTTTTTTCGATGGAGTGAAGAAGTTCTTTGATGATCTGACGGGTAGCAACTAGCGACGCATCAGCATCAAAGTCTGAGAATATAAAAGGCCAGTTGGAGCGATCCTCTGGCCTTTTTATGGCTATGTGCGCCGCAGTTTTCAGCGCAAATATGACGGACCACATTGGGGTCTTCAGACAAAATTGATGCCTAGATTCAATTAATAACTGCAACACTCGCTCTGCGCGTACTGCAATTGCTCTTTAAAAATTACATCTGGTTGCTTAAACCCTAATATCTTACGCGGCCTGAGATTTATACGCTGTTGTATTTTGG